>NZ_JBITBZ010000004.1:0-591117 GCF_044452745.1 Streptomyces sp. NPDC051822
GCCGGAGGTGAAAAGGAGGCTCTGACGTTCTTCGGCGCCGCGGCCAAGTGCTTCGCCTCCGACGTCGCCATGGAGGTCACCACCGACGCCGTCCAACTCCTCGGCGGCTACGGCTACACCCGCGACTACCCCGTCGAGCGCATGATGCGCGACGCCAAGATCACCCAGATCTACGAGGGCACCAACCAGGTCCAGCGCATCGTCATGGCCCGCAACCTCCCGTAACACCCCCGCCACACCTGCCACACCTGCCCGTTGAAAGGAGACAGGCCGTGACCCTGAAGATCGCTGTCTGTGTGAAGTACGTCCCCGACGCGACCGGCGACCGCGGTTTCGCCGATGACCTGACGACCGACCGCGAGGCCGTCGACGGCCTGCTCTCGGAGCTCGACGAGTACGCCGTCGAGCAGGCTCTTCGCATCTCGGAAGAGGCCGACGACGCCGAGGTCACCGTGGTCACGGTGGGCCCGGACGACGCCAAGGACGCGCTGCGCAAGGCGCTGTCGATGGGTGCCGACAAGGCCGTCCACGTCAACGACGAGGACATCCACGGCTCCGACGTCATCGCCACCTCCGCGATCCTCGCCAAGGCCCTGGAGAGGACCGGCTTCGACCTGGTCGTCTGCGGCATGGCCTCGACCGACGGCACCATGGGCGTGCTGCCCGCGCTGCTCGCCGAGCGCCTGTCCCTCCCCCAGGTGACGCTGCTCTCCGAGCTGTCCGTCGAGGACGGCCTCGTGAAGGGCCGCCGTGACGGCGACGCCGCCACCGAGCTCCTGGAGGCCCCGCTGCCGGCCGTCGTCTCGGTCACCGACCAGTCCGGCGAAGCCCGTTACCCCTCCTTCAAGGGGATCATGGCCGCCAAGAAGAAGCCGGTCGAGGAACTGGACCTGGACGACCTGGACATCGACGCCGACGAGGTCGGCCTCGCCGGGGCCTGGACCCTGGTCGACGCCGTGGCCGCGCGGCCGGCCCGTACGCAGGGCACGATCGTCACCGACGAGGGCGACGGCGGCAAGCAGCTCGCCGCGTTCCTCGCCACCCAGAAGTTCATCTGACCAACCGTCAGCCAGACACCACACAGGAGCAACGAATCATGGCTGAGATCCTGGTTCTCGTGGACCACGCCGACGGTGCGGTCCGCAAGCCGGCCCTCGAACTGCTGACCCTGGCCCGCCGCATCGGCGAGCCCACGGCCGTCGTGCTCGGCGCCGGCGAGGCCGCGGCCTCGATCGCCGCCACCGCCGGCGAGTACGGCGCGGCGACCGTGTACGTCGCGGACGGCGCCGAGTTCACCGAGCAGCTGGTCGTGCCGAAGGTCGACGCGCTCACCCAGCTCGCCAAGGACAAGGAGGTGGCCGCCGTCCTGGTGACCTCCTCCGGCGAGGGCAAGGAGATCGCGGCCCGCGTCGCGCTCCGCCTCGGCTCCGGTCTGATCACCGACGCCGTGGAGCTGGAGGCCGGCGAGGATGGCCCGGTCGCCACCCAGTCCGTCTTCGCCGCCTCGTACCAGGTGAAGTCGCGGGTCTCGCACGGCGTGCCGGTCATCACCGTCAAGCCGAACTCCGCCGCCCCGGAAGCCGCCCCGGCCGCCGGTACGGTCGAGAACGTCACCGTCGCCTTCACCGGCAACGCGGCGAAGGTCGTCTCGCGCACCCCGCGCGTCTCCACCGGCCGCCCCGAGCTGACCGAGTCCGCGATCGTGGTCTCCGGCGGCCGTGGCGTCGGCGCGGCCGAGGGCTTCGCGGTCGTCGAGAAGCTGGCCGACTCGCTCGGCGCGGCCGTCGGCGCCTCCCGCGCCGCCGTGGACGCGGGCTGGTACCCGCACGCCAACCAGGTCGGCCAGACCGGCAAGCAGGTCTCTCCGCAGCTGTACGTCGCCGCGGGCATCTCGGGTGCGATCCAGCACCGGGCCGGCATGCAGACGTCGAAGACGATCGTCGCGGTCAACAAGGACGCGGAGGCCCCGATCTTCGACCTGGTGGACTACGGCGTGGTCGGTGACCTCTTCGAGGTGCTGCCGCAGCTGACGGACGAGATCGGCGCTCGCTGACCGTCGTCCGACGGAAGAGGGCGGGTGAGTGGCACTCTGTGCCACTCACCCGCCCTTTCCCGTTGCTGCGGACGTCAGATCCAGCCGTCGAGCGGGACCTCCTCGCAGAGCCGGACGACCGGCCTGCGACCGGTCACGCCGACCCCCGAGGAGACCTTGACCCGGACGCCGGGGCGCACCGCGTGCAGCGGCCCGTCGACGCGGCAGCGGACGGTGAAGCCCTCCGACATGTAGACCGGCCAGAGGTCGGCGTCGGCCGCGGCGACCCCGCGGCGTACGGAGATCACGCCTTCGCCCTCGCTGAGTTCGGGGTTGAGGTCGGTCGACCCGCAGGTCGGGCAGAGCAGTCGCTGGAACGTCGTGGTGTGGCACCAGCGGCAGCGCTGGAAGTAGAGCTCGGCGTCGGGTGCCGATGCCTCGGCGGCCTTGACGGCGGTCCCGCTCCTCGGTCCGGTGTGGAACACGATGGGTTCTCCTTGCACTCGGCGGCTCAACCGTGCATGGAGCAAAGATATGGCACTGAGTGCCATCAAATAAAGACCTGAGTTCCCTCAATTGGAGATACCGGGAACCCCGGCAGCCGTTTCGCCGTCCCTCAGTCGTCGCCGAGGCTCGCCTCGACCTCGCGGACCACGCGCCACATCGGGGTGGACCGCTTGGTGATCACCACCACGACGTCCTCGGTCTCCTCGGCCGGCGCGTCCACCACGGCGTCGGGACTCCAGGTGGCGCGGACGAACTCCAGGGCCCGGTCGACCTCCGCCAGCGGGTCGCCCTCCCCGCCCGAGCGCAGCCAGTGCCGCAGGGCGTGGTTGTGGGCGGCGACCACGGCGGCGGCGGCCACGTTGGCGCGCAGGGTGCCGTCCTTGCGGTCGGCCCAGCGGGTACGCAGATAGTCGCCGAGGGTCTTCTCGTACCGCCAGACGACCGAGAGCTCGTAGGTGCGCAGTCCGGTCACCTCGCGGGTGAGCCGGTAGCGCTGGACGGAGAAGGTGGGGTTCTCGGCGTACATCCGCATGACGAGCCGGGCGGCGCCGCAGACCCGGACCATGGGGTCGTCGGAGTCGGCGCTCGCGGCGAGGAAGCGGGTCATGTCGGCGAGGCACTGCTCGTGGTCGGGGAAGACCACGTCCTCCTTCGACGGGAAGTACCGGAAGAAGGACCTGCGGCCGACGCCCGCGAGGGTCACGATGTCGTCGACCGTGGTCTGCTCGTAGCCCCGCTCCAGGAAGAGCTGGAAGGCCGCAGCGATGAGGGAGTCCCGCATCGGGGGCTTCGTGGAGTTCGTCGACGCTGTTCCCATGGCCCGAACCTAACACCCGAAAGACCTTTGCGCGGCACTGGGTGCCGGATCAATCCGGCACCCAGTGCTGTCACGAGGGTACGGAGGTTCAGCGCGGCGCCATCCGGAGCGCGCCGTCCATGCGGATGGTCTCGCCGTTGAGGTAGTCGTGCTCGGCGACCATCGTCACGAGCCGGGCGTACTCCTCCGGGCGGGCCAGGCGCTGCGGGAAGGTCACGCTCGCGGCGAGCCCGGCCCTGACCTCCTCCCCGAACCCGGCCATCATCGGGGTGTCGACGATGCCGGGGGCGATGGTGACGACCCGGATGCCGAACTGGGCCAGGTCGCGGGCGGCGGTGACGGTCATGCCCGCGACACCGGCCTTGGAGGCGGCATAGGCGATCTGGCCGACCTGCCCCTCGAAGGCCGCGATCGAGGCGGTGTTGACGACGAGACCGCGCTGCCCGTGCTCGTCGGGCTCGTGCCGGGCGATGGCCTCGGCGGCGAGCCGCATCACGTTGAACGTCCCGAGCAGGTTGACGTCGAGCACGGTGCGGAACAGGTCCAGGTCGTGCGGTCCCTTGCGGCCCAGGATGCGCGCGGAGGGCGCGATCCCGGCGCAGTTGACCGCGAGCCGGAGTTCGGCGCCGTCGGCGTCGATCGCCGCGAGGGCCTCGCGGACCTGGTCCTCGTCGGTGACGTCGGCGGCGAGCAGCCGGACGCCCTCGGGCAGCGCTCCCGCGGCGGCCACGGCCTTGTCCAGGTCGAGGCCGTAGACGGTGGCGCCCCGGGCGGCGAGGGCCGCCGCGGTGGCGGCGCCGAGACCGGAGGCGGCACCGGTGACGAGAGCGGCGGAGCCGGCGATGTCCATGGAACTCCTCGTTCGTGTCGTGCGGGTGCGACCCTGCCGCCGGGATGGCCGCCGGACCGGGCGCTGGCCCGCGGAGGACCGCGCGGTCCGCGCGGTCTGCGCCGCCCACCATAGAGCCGTCCACCATGGAACCGCAGACCGCACCCAGCGTCCTGAGAGGTCAACCGATCGGAGGACCCCGGGGTCCTCCGTTGCGGGCCGCGGGTGCAGCCGGGACGACGACGGGCGGCAGGGGTGGACGACCCCAGGATGGAGGGGAAGCGGGCCACGGATCCCCGACGGCCCCCGCGGTTCCCCGAGTTCCCTGGAGCAGACCCCATGAAGCACGTGAAGAAGACCTCCTCGCGCACCCGTGCCGTGACCGGTGGCGCGATCGTCGCGGCGCTCGCGCTCGGCGGCTTCGGGGCCTATTCGGCCAGCGCCACCGGCGAGAGCACGGCCGCCGCCCCGGCCGCCGCCGTCGCCAAGGCGGACGTCGGGAACAAGAACACCACGGGGTCGACGCACCTGACGATCGAGGCCGCCACGAGGGCCGCGCAGGCCACTCTGGACGCCGCCGAGAAGGAGAACCAGCGCGTCTCCGTCGCCGTCGTCGACCGCAACGGCAACACCCTCGTCACCCTCCGCGGCGACGGCGCCGGCCCGCAGTCCTACGAGTCCGCCGTGAAGAAGGCCTTCACCGCCGTCTCCTGGAACGCCCCCACCTCCGAGCTGGTCAAGCGCCTCACCAACGCGCCCACCCTCAAGGACATCCCCGGCACCCTCTTCCTCGCCGGCGGCGCCCCCGTCGCCGCCAAGGGTGCCCCCATCGCCGCCATCGGCGTCGCCGGCGCCCCCTCCGGCGACCTCGACGAGAAGTTCGCCCAGGCCGGAGTCGCCGCCCTCGGCAAGTAGTCCGGCGCACGCGCCCGTACGCTGGTCGACCACGTCCCGGCCGCGCGGTTGCTCCTCGCGGCGGGCGCGGACCCGAACGCACAACGCGGCGAGGTGCCGCGCCAGACGCCGCGGACCCGGCCATGATCCGCCGGACAGGCCCTAAACCCGCGCCTGCGCGAGACCCCGGCTGATGACCAGCCGCTGGATCTGGTTGGTGCCCTCGAAGATCTGGGTGATCTTGGCCTCGCGCATGTAGCGCTCGACCGGGAAGTCGCGGGTGTAGCCGTAGCCGCCGAGGACCTGGACGGCGTCCGTGGTGACCTTCATGGCCGTGTCGGTGGCGATGAGCTTGGCCGCGCTGGCCTGGCGGCTGAAGGGGCGGCCGAGGTCGCGGCGGCGGGCCGCGTCCAGGTAGGTGGCCCGGGCCGCGTCGACGGCGGCCGCCATGTCGGCGAGGAGGAAGCCGAGGCCCTGGTGGTCGACGATCCGGCGGCCGAAGGTGGTGCGCTCGTTGGCGTACACGACGGCGGCGTCGAGGGCGGCCTGCGCGAGGCCGGTGGCGCAGGCGGCGATGCCGAGACGGCCGCTGTCGAGGGCGCTGAACGCTATCTGGAGGCCCTGGCCCTCGCTGCCGACGAGCCGGTCGGCCTCCAGGAGGGCGCCGTCCCAGTAGGCGGAGGTGGTGGGGACGGCCTGGAGGCCCATCTTGCGCTCGGGGAGGCCGAAGCCGAGCCCCTCGGTGGCGCCCGGGGCGAGGAAGCAGGAGATGCCGTGGCTGCCGGGCGCGGTACGGGCGAACAGTGCGTAGAAGTCGGCCTTGCCACCGTGGGTGATCCACGCCTTGGTGCCGGTGACGCGGTAGCCGCTGCCGTCCTCCTGGCGCTCAGCCTTGCAGCTGAGGGCGGCGGCGTCGGAGCCGGCCTGCGGCTCGGAGAGGCTGTAGCCGCCGATGGTCCGGCCCTCCAGCATCGCGGGCAGCCAGCGTTCCTTCTGCTCGGCGGTGCCGTAGGTGTGCAGCGGGTGGCAGGCCAGGGTGTGGACGCTGGTGGCGACGGCGACGGCGGCCCAGCGCGCGGCCAGCTCTTCGAGCACCTGGAGGTAGACCTCGTACGGCTGGCCTCCGCCGCCGTACTCCTCGGGGTACGGCAGGCCGAGGAGCCCGGCCTCGCCGAGGGTGGCGAAGAGCCCTTCGGGATAGGTCTCGGCGGCCTCGTACTCGTCCACCAGGGGAGAGAGCTCCTTGTCGGCGATCTCCCGGGTGAGGGCGATGAGGTCCGCTGCCTCGGGGGTGGGAAGCAGGCGGTCGACATCCATGGCGACTCCAGCGCTCAAAGTGGTACTGGGGCGGGTACTGCAGTACCGGTTAGCGTAGCGCAGAAGGGTGCCGCCGTAACCCCCGGGAAGGGCGGCCTGGAATACTGGCGGCGTGATCGAGACCTCAGCCGCCGACGCCCCGAAGCTGACCGGCCGCGGAGCGGCGCGCCGCTCCGCCCTCTTCGAGGAACTCGTCGCCCTCCTCGTCGGCGAGGGCTTCGCCCGGTTCACGCTCGACGACCTCGCCGCCCGCCTCCACTGCTCGAAGCGCACCCTGTACGGCCTGGCCGGAAGCAAGGAGCAGCTCGTCAGGGCGGCGGTCGTGCACTTCTTCCGGCGCGCCACGGCCCGCGTCGAGGCGGTCCTCGCCGCCGCGACCGGCCCCGCCGAGCGGCTCGCCGCCTATCTGCGGGCGGTTTCGGCCGAGCTGGCGCCGGTGTCGCCGCAGTTCTTCGACGACGTGGCCGCCTTCGAGCCGGCGGCGGAGGTGTACGAGCGCAACACGCGCGCGGCGGCCGGCCGGGTCCAGCAGCTCATCGAGGAGGGCGTGCGGGCCGGCGTCTTCCGCGAGGTGCACGTGACCTTCGCGGCCGACGTCATCTCCTCGGTGATGGTCCGCATCCAGCGGCGCCAGGTGGCCGCGGCGACCGGCCTCGCCGACGCGGAGGCGTACGACCAGCTGGCCGAGCTACTGCTGAGCGGGCTCCGCAAGGCCTGAGGCCGCGACGGGCGGCGGGGTGCCGTCGGCCTCCGTATGGCCGGTTCCCGACCACCTTCGATCACTCTGCGCAGGTGATCCACTACTGTGTGCGGCGCCACTGACCACCCCCACCCAGGGAGACCTCCGCGTGGAGCGCAGCAGTACCACCCTCAGGATCCGTGCCGTCCTCGCCGCCATGGGCGTCACCGCCGCCCTCGCCGCGGCCCCCGCGGCGCAGGCCGCCCCCGCCGAGCCGGCCGGGAAGCCCGTCTCCGCTCCCCCGGCTCCCTGCACCGGGGAGTTCGAGGGCGACAAGCGGCTCGGCCCGAAGTTCCTGCCGAAGAAGTGGCAGGAGCCGGTCGGTCCGCTGCTCAACCGCTACCACCGGACCGGAAAGCTCTCCTCCGCCGACTTCCTCAAGAAGTACTGGGAGGGCCCCGCCGACACGGGCAGCTGGAAGTACCCGCCGAACGACGGCTTCGGCGAGGTCAACGGCACCGTCGACAAGGCGCCCGAGCTGCTGGCGGAGGGCGAGCGCCTGGACCGCTTCGGCTCCGAGTACGGCTCCTACCTGGCCCCGGCCGGTGACGCCTACGCCAAGCGCGCGCTGCCCCCGCAGAACCTCAACACCCGGGACGCGGACTTCCCCTGCGACTACCACCTGTACGAGGTGACGCGGTCGTTCGTGGTGTGGGAGGGCTCCATCGCCCCCTGGTTCGAGCAGCCGGGCGGCGGCCGCCAGATCAAGCTGGACCCGGCCTTCCTGAACCCGGGCGAGGGCCAGCGGCTCAGCGTCAAGTGGCTGCTCGACAACGGCTACCTGGTGCGCGTCCCCGCGTGACGGACCGCCGCGCGCTGGAACGGGCACTCCGGGAGGCCGGAGTGCCCGAGGCGTACTACTGGATCGAGGGCGTCCACGAACCGGCGCCCACCCCGCCCGACTTCGTCTATCTGCGGACGCGGCCGGGCGGGTCCGGCTGGGAGACCGGGGTGTACGAGCGGGGCGGGTACGAGCCGGTCGCCGCGCACGGCACCGAGGCGGGCGCCTGCGCCCACCTCAGGACGCTCCTGGGCGTGTAGGGCTCGGTAGGTGCGGCGACGCAATTCAGGGTGTGGGTTAAGCCCCGAGAGAAGGGCGGCCAAGAGTCAGGACAGCGGTATGTTGCGGTCAGGACTACTTCACCTGGGGGCCCAGTGAGCATGCGGAACGGCCGCACCGTGCGTGACCTGCGACGCGAGAACCGCACCGCCGTCCTCCAGCGCCTCTACTTCGACGGGCCGCTGAGCCGCTTCTCGCTCGGTCCCGCCACCGGCCTCAGCTCCGGATCCGTCAGCAACGTGGTCGCGGAACTCGTCGCGGAGGGCCTCGTCGAGGAGGCGGGCAGCGTCGACTCGGCCGGCGGGCGCCCCCGCACCCTGCTCCGGATCACCCCGGGCAGCGGCTGCATGATCGGCGTCGACGTCGGCGAGACCAGGGTCAGGATCGAGCTCTTCGACCTCACCCTCACCGAACTCGCCCGCACGGAGCGCCCTTTGGCGGTCGACAGCCCCCATGCGCACGACCGGTACGAGGTCGGCGTCGTCGTCGGCCACGTACGGGAGGGCATCGCGGAGGTGCTGCGGACCGCCGGCGTGTCCGCCGAGCGGCTCCTCGGCGTCGGCGTCGGCGTGCCCGGCATCGTGGCCCGCACCGCCGAGGACGGCGCGGTCGTCCACGGCCAGACCATCGGCTGGGACGGCGTCCCCCTCGAACGGCTGCTGCGCGAGAGCGTGGAGCTGCCGGCCGCCGTGCCGTTCCGGATCGACAACGGCGCCAAGACCCTCGGGCAGGCCGAGATGTGGTTCGGCTCCGGCCGGGGCGCGCGCAGCGCCGTGATCGTGCTCTTCGGCTCCGGCGTCGGCGCCTGTGTGGTCACGGACCCGCTGGGTCCCGGCCGGGCGATCGAGTGGGGGCATCTGACGGTACGGGTCCGGGGCCGCCGCTGCCGCTGCGGAGCCCAGGGCTGCCTGGAGGCGTACGCGGGCGCGGAGGCGCTCCTCGAACGGTGGCGGGAGGCGGGCGGGCGTCCCCCGGCGGGCGCGGACGAGGAGACGGCCCTGACGGCGATGCTGGCCGCCGCGTACCCGGCGGCCCCGGGAACGGACCCCGACGCGACGGCACTGGCCGTCCTGGAGGAGACGGCCGAGTACCTGGGGGCCGGCTTCGCCGACCTGATCAACCTCTTCCAGCCCGAGCGCATCCTCGTCGGCGGCTGGGCGGGCCTGCAGCTCGGCGCGCGGTTCCTGGAGACGGTGAAGGGCCACGCGAAGGAGTACGCGCTCGCGTACCCGGCGGCACGGGTCGGCATCGACATGGGCACGCTCGGCCCCGACGCGGTCACGGTCGGCGCGGCGATCCTGCCCCTCGCGGACTTCTTCGCCCGCGGCGGCCGCCGCGCGGAGACCGAGCCCCCCGGGGAGCAGCCGGCCTGGGCGTCGACGCTACGGGACAGGACGGCGCACTGAGCTCGCTTCGGCCTGCCGCTTCTCTACGCCCTGGTCTCGCTACGCCCTGGTCTCGCTACGCCACGGAGCCTATGCGGCCGTCCGGTTCGCGGGGTCCGTCGTGGTGGATCGGGGTGTGGGCGCCGGTGAGGGAGGCTCCGCTGCCGCCGCGGCGGTTGGCGACGATCTCCGCGCCGATCGACAGGGCGGTCTCCTCGGGCGTACGGGCGCCGAGGTCGAGGCCGATCGGGGAACGGAGCCTGGCGAGTTCGAGTTCGGTGACGCCGACCCCGCGCAGGCGCTCGTTGCGGTCCTCGTGGGTACGGCGGGAGCCCATCGCGCCGACGTAGGCGACGGGAAGCTTCAGGGCGGCCTGGAGGAGGGGCACGTCGAACTTGGCGTCGTGCGTGAGGACGCAGAGGACGGTACGGCCGTCGACCTCCGTCGACTCCAGGTAGCGGTGGGGCCATTCGACGACGATCTCGTCGGCCTCGGGGAAGCGGGCGGGCGTCGCGAAGACGGGCCGCGCGTCGCAGACGGTGACGTGGTAGCCGAGGAACTTGCCGACCCGGACGAGGGCGGCGGCGAAGTCGATGGCGCCGAAGACGATCATGCGGGGGGCGGGGACCGAGGACTCGACCAGGAGGGTCAGCGGCTGCCCGCAGCGGCTGCCGTCCTCGCCGATCTCCACGGTGCCGGTGCGGCCCGCGTCGAGCATCGCGCGGGCCTCGCCCGCGGCGGTGCGGTCCAGCTCGGGGTGGCCGCCGAGCGCCCCTTCGTACGAGCCGTCGGGGCGGACCAGGAGGGCCCGGCCCATGAGTTCCGCGGGGCCGGCGGTGATCCTGGCCAGGGCCGCGGCCTCCCCTGTGGCGGCGGCCGCGACCGCGGCGGGGAAGACCCCGCCGCGGACCGGGGTGACGAGGATGTCGATGACGCCGCCGCAGGTCAGACCGACCGCGAAGGCGTCCTCGTCGCTGTAGCCGAAGCGCTCGACGACGGTCCTGCCGTCTTCGAGGGCCTGCACGCACAGGTCGTACACCGCCCCCTCCACACACCCTCCGGAGACCGAGCCGACGGCCGTGCCCTCGCTGTCGACGGCGAGTGCGGCTCCCGGCTGCCGGGGCGCGCTGCCGCCGACGGCCACCACGGTGGCGACGGCGAAGACGCGTCCCTGCTCGACCCACCGGTTCAGCTCTTCGGCGATGTCCAGCATCTCGGTTCTCCTCTGGAAGGTGTGGGGAGGGCTGCGGTGGCGGCGTCAGCCGACGCCGAGCCAGCTCTCGAGCGGGTGGATCGCGAAGTACACGACGAAGATCGCGGTGAGGCCCCACATGAAGGCTCCCACCTCGCGGGCCTTGCCCTGCGCCACCTTGATGACGGCGTAGGAGATGACACCGGCCGCGACACCCGTGGTGATGGTGTACGTGAACGGCATCAGGACCACGGTGAGGAACACCGGGATCGCCACGGAGCGGTCGCTCCAGTCGACGTGCTTGGCGTTCTGCATCATCATCGCGCCGATGACGACCAGGGCGGCGGAGGCGACCTCGGCCGGCACGATCGCGGTGAGCGGGGTGAAGAAGAGGCAGGCCGCGAAGAAGGCGCCGGTGACGACGGAGGAGAGGCCCGTGCGGGCGCCCTCGCCCACGCCGGTGGCCGACTCGACGAAGACGGTCTGGCCGGAGCCGCCGCCCACGCCGCCGATGACACCGCCGGCGCCGTCGATGAACAGGGCCTTGGACAGGCCCGGCATGCGTCCCTTGTCGTCGGCGAGGTTGGCCTCGGAGCCGACGCCGATGATGGTGGCCATGGCGTCGAAGAAGCCTGCGAGGACCAGGGTGAAGACGATCATGGTGATCGTGATGTAGCCGACGTCGCCCCAGCCGCTGAAGGACACCTCGCCGATGAGCGAGAAGTCCGGTGCGGAGACGGCGCTCCCGTTGAGCTCCGGCGGGCCGGAGAACCAGGCGCCGGCGCCCTTGGCCGGAATGTCGGCGACCGCGTTGACGATCATGGCGATGACCGTGCCGGCGACGATGCCGATCAGGATGGCGCCGGGGATGTTCCGGGCCTGGAGCGCGAAGATGAGCAGCAGGGTGACGGCGAAGATCAGGACGGGCCAGCCCATGAGCTCACCGGCCGGGCCGAGGGAGACGGGGCCGCCGCCCGGGGCGGGGTTCTCGTGCACGAAGCCGGCCTTGACGAAGCCGATGATCGCGATGAAGAGGCCGATGCCGATGGTGATCGCGTGCTTGATCGCCAGCGGGATCGCGTTCATGATCATCTCGCGGAGGCCGGTGACCACCAGGAGACAGATGATGACGCCGTAGGCCACGCACATGGCCATCGCCTGAGGCCAGGTCATGACGGCGATGACCTGCGAGGAGAGCACGCCGGAGACGCTGAGTCCCGCCGCGAGGGCGAGGGGGACCTTGCCCCAGAAGCCCATCAGGAGAGTGGTCACCGCGGCGGCGAGCGCGGTCGCGGTGATCAGGGCGGGCTGGCTGAGGACGTTGCCGGCCACATCCTTGCCGCCGAGGATCAGGGGGTTGAGCAGGAGAATGTACGCCATCGCCATGAAGGTGGTGACGCCGCCGCGGATCTCCGTCGCGACGGTGGATCCTCTCTCCGAGATGTGAAAGTACCGGTCGAGCCAAGAGCGCCCGGCGGGGACGTTGGAGCCGGAGCCCGCGTCCTCCGAAGCGGTCTTGGGCTCCACAGACGACTGGGTCATGGGGCCTACTCCCAAGGTTCAAAGGGGCACCCGCATCAGACTTCGAAGGACTCTGATCTGGTTGAAGTTGCGGGATTTGGGATGCTGCGTGGGCTGCACGACCCGGGGGACGGCCCGAGACGAACGAAGTGAATCGGTACTGCGGGTACTGCGGTGCTGGGTACTGCGGGTACTGCTCGTGTGCCGGGTGTGCCGGCGGTACTCCGGGCGGTGCGGGCTGGGGGGAAGTGTGACGTTCCTGGGGAGGCACGTACCGCCCGGAGAGTTCCTAGAGGGTGCCGGTGAGCGCCTCGGGGCGGACCGGCGTCTTGTTCAGCTCCAGGCCCGTCGCGTTCCGGATCGCCGCGAGGACGGCCGGGGTCGACGACAGGGTCGGGGCCTCGCCGATGCCCCGCACGCCGTACGGCGCGTTGGGGTCGGCCAGCTCGAGGTAGTCGACCGGGATGGTCGGCGTGTCGAGGATCGTGGGGATCAGGTAGTCCGTGAAGGAGGGGTTGCGCACCTTCGCGGTCTTCGGGTCGACGATGATCTCCTCCATCACCGCGACGCCCAGGCCCTGGGTGGTGCCACCCTGGATCTGGCCGATCACGGAGAGCGGGTTGACCGCCTTGCCGACGTCCTGGGCGCAGGCCAGTTCGATGACCTTGACCAGGCCGAGTTCGGTGTCGACCTCCACCACCGCGCGGTGCGCGGCGAAGGCGTACTGGACGTGGCCGTTGCCCTGGCCGGTGACGAGGTCGAAGGCCTGGGTGGGGCGGTGCCGCCACTCCTCCTCGACCTCCACGGCCTGGTCCTCCAGGACGTCCGCGATGGTGGCGAGGGCCTCGCCGCCGTCGGTGACGACCTTGCCGCCCTCCAGGAGGAGTTCGGCGTTGGCCCAGGCGGGGTGGTACGAGCCGAACTTGCGCCGGCCGATCTCCAGGACCTTCTCGCGGACGAGTTCGCAGGAGTTCTTGATGGCGCCGCCGGTCATGTACGTCTGGCGGCCCGCGGAGGTCGAACCGGCCGAGCCGACCTGGGTGTCGGCGGGCTGGATGGTGACCTGCTGGACGCCGAGCTCGGTGCGGGCGATCTGCGCGTGGATGGTGACACCGCCCTGGCCGACCTCCGCCGCGGCGGTGTGGACCGTGGCGACGGGCTCGCCGTTGATGACCTCCATGCGGATCCTGGCGGTCGAGTAGTCGTCGAAGCCCTCGGAGAAGCCGACGTTCTTGATGCCGACGGCGTAGCCGACGCCCCGCACGACACCTTCGCCGTGGGAGGTGTTGGACAGGCCGCCCGGCAGCGCGCGGACGTCCGCGCTCTCGCCGGCGGTCTCCCACTGGCGCTCCGGCGGCATCGGGCGTGCCTTGACCAGGCGGAGCAGCTCGGCGACCGGGGCGGGCGAGTCGACCGGCTGCCCGGTCGGCATGATGGTGCCCTGCTCCATGGCGTTGAGCTGGCGGAACTCCACCGGGTCCATGCCCAGCTTCGCCGCCACCTTGTCCATCTGCGCCTCGTAGGCGAAGCAGGCCTGGACCGCGCCGAAGCCGCGCATGGCGCCGCAGGGCGGGTTGTTGCTGTAGAGGCCGATCGCCTCGATCTCCACGTCGTCGACGACGTAGGGACCGACGGAGAGGGAGGCGGCGTTGCCGACGACCGAGGCCGTGGACGACGCGTAGGCGCCGCCGTCGAGCACGATCTTGCACTTGAGGTGCGTGAGCTTGCCGTCCTTGGTGGCGCCGTGCTCGTAGTACAGCTTGGCGGGGTGCCGGTGGACGTGCCCGAAGAAGGACTCGTAGCGGTTGTAGACCATCTTGACCGGCTTGCCGGTGCGCAGCGCGAGGATGGAGGCGAGGATCTGCATCGAGATGTCCTCGCGACCGCCGAACGCGCCGCCGACGCCCGCCATCGTCATGCGGATCTTCTCCTCGGGCAGGCCGAGGCAGGGGGCGATCTGCTTGAGGTCCGAGTGCAGCCACTGGGTGGCCACGTACAGGTCGACGCCGCCGTCCTCCGCCGGTACGGCGAGGCCGGACTCGGGGCCGAGGAAGGCCTGGTCCTGCATGCCGAAGGTGTACTCGCCCTTGACGATGACGTCGGCCCGCTTGGCGGCCTCGTCGGCGTCGCCGCGGATGATCGGCTGGCGGTGCACGATGTTGGGGTGCGGGACGTGGCCGGAGTGGTGGTCGTCGCGGTTCTCGTGGACGAGGATCGCGTCGGGCGCGGTGGCCGAGGCCTCATCGGTGATGAGGGGCAGTTCCCGGTACTCGATCCTGATCTTCGCGGCGGCGCGGCGGGCGGTCTCCGGGTGGTCGGCGGCCACGAGGGCGACCGGCTCACCGTGGTGACGGACCTTGCCGTACGCGAGGACCGGGGTGTCCTGGAACTCCATGCCGTAGTTCTTCGCGGCGGGCAGGTCCTCGTGGGTCAGGACGGCGTAGACGCCGTCCATCGTGAGGGCCTCGGAGGTGTCGATGGACAGGATCTCGGCGTGCGCGACCGTGGAGCGCAGGATCTGGCCCCACAGCATGTCCTCGTGCCACATGTCCGAGGAGTACGCGAACTCGCCGGTGACCTTGAGGGTGCCGTCCGGGCGGAGGGTGGACTCGCCGACCCCGCCCTTGACGTGGTTCTGGGTGACCTCGGTGGGGGTTCCCGCCGGGACCGTGCGTGTGTGCTGAGCCATCGTCAGACCGCCTCTTCCTGACGCTCCTGGCGAGCGGCCGCGAGGCGGACCGCGTCGAGGATCTTCTCGTAACCCGTGCAGCGGCAGAGGTTGCCGGAGAGCGCCTCGCGGATGTCCGCGTCCGTCGGGGACGGGTTGCGCTCCAGCATCTCGTCGGCCGCGACGAGCAGACCGGGGGTGCAGAAGCCGCACTGGACGGCGCCGGCGTCGATGAACGCCTGCTGGATGGGGCTCAGTTCGACGCCCTCGCCCGTCTGCGAGTCCTGACCCGGCTTGGCCTCCCACTTCTTGGCCGCGTCGAGCGAGGTGCCGCAGGCGCCGGAGGCGCAAGCACCTCCTTCCCCACGGGCTTGCCCGCGCTCATTCGCGTACTCGGCGAGGCCCTCGACCGTGACGACCTCGCGGCCCTCGACCTGGCCGGCGGCGACGAGGCAGGAACAGACGGGCACCCCGTCGAGGCGGACCGTGCAGGAACCGCACTCGCCCTGCTCGCAGGCGTTCTTGGAGCCGGGCAGACCCAGGCGCTCACGCAGAACGTAGAGGAGGGACTCGCCCTCCCAGACGTCGTCGGCTTCCTGCGGACGACCGTTGACCGTGAAATTGACGCGCATGGTTATGCAGCTCCCTCAAGCGTGCGGCCTGCGCCGCGGTACTGCTCCCAGGTCCAGCCGAGCTGGCGGCGGGCCATGATGCCGACGGCGTGGCGGCGGTACTTCGCGGTGCCCCGGACGTCGTCGATCGGGTTGGCGGCGCCGGAGCAGAGGTCGGCGAACTGCTTAGCGATCGAAGGGGTGATGATCTTGCCGTTGTCCCAGAATCCGCCCTCCTCCAGAGCCGCGTTCAGGAAGGCCTCGGCCTCCTTGGCGCGGATGGGGGTCGGCGCGGCGGAGCCGATGCCGGTGCGGACGGTCCGGGTCTCCGGGTGGAGCGCCAGGCCGAAGGCGCAGACGGCGATGACCATCGCGTTGCGGGTGCCGACCTTGGAGTACTGCTGGGGGCCGTCCGCCTTCTTGATGTGGACGGTCTTGATGAGTTCGTCGGGCTGGAGCGCGTTGCGCTTCACGCCGGTGTAGAACTCGTCGATCGGGATGAAGCGGCTGCCGCGCACCGACTCGACCTCGACCTCGGCGCCCGCGGCGAGCAGGGCCGGGTGGGCGTCGCCGGCGGGCGAGGCGGTGCCGAGGTTGCCACCGACGCCGCCGCGGTTGCGGATCTGCGGGGAGGCGACCGTGTGCGAGGCGAGCGCGAGACCGGGGAGCTCGGCCCGCAGGCTCTCCATGATCTCGGTGTACGGGACGGAGGCGCCGAGGCGGACGTTCTCCTCGCCGACCTCCCACTCGCGCAGCAGCTCGATACGGTTCAGGTCGAGGAGGTACTCGGGGCGCCGGTGATCGAAGTTGATCTCGACCATGACGTCGGTACCACCTGCGATGGGCACGGCCGTGGGGTGCTCGGCCTTGGCGGCGAGCGCCTCCTCCCAGCTGGCGGGGCGAAGGAAGTCCATGGTGGCTCTCTTCTAGTAATTCTGGATCGGGGGTCGAACTGTGGGCCCGGGGGGACGGCCGGCCCTCGACATCGTGTTCATGTGCTGTTCACGCGGTGTGTGGCCTAGTACACAAGGCCACGATCGCCCGGGTGCAGTCACCGAAAACATGAAGGAGTTGGCCGGGTCCCGTTGTCGTCTTGTAGATTCGAACGAACGGCGGGGAACAGAAACCTCGCTGTTTTCCCCTGGAAACGGTGGCACCACCCCACCGTCGACAACGCGACACACCCCACTCCCAGACGAAGGAACGGCGGCGACACGATGCGGCTGCGCGCACTGCTGGAGAACGACGCGCTCGGGCTGCGCCTGCTCGGCGGCGAGGACGAGCTGGACCGCACCGTCCGCGGCGTGATGACGACGGACCTCAAGGACCCCAGCCGGTACCTTTCCGGCGGCGAGCTGGTCCTCACCGGCCTCGCCTGGCGGGCCGAGCCCGACGAGTCCGAGCCCTTCGTCCGGATCCTGGCCTCCGCCGGGGTGGCCGGTCTCGCGGCGGGCGAGGCGGAGCTCGGCGACATCCCCGACGATCTCGTAGAGGCGTGTTCACGCCATCGGCTGCCGCTGTTCGCGGTGAACGAGTCCGTTGCGTTCGCGACGATCACCGAGCACGTTGTTCGACAGGTGTCCGGCGAGCGGGCCGGTGACCTGGCGGCCGTCGTCGACCGGCACAGGCGCCTCATGACCTCGGGACCGGCCGGCGGCGGCCCCGAGGTGGTCCTCGACCTGCTCGGCTCCGACCTGGATCTGCGCGCCTGGGTCCTCTCCCCCACCGGCCGCCAGATCGCGGGCGCGGGCGAGCCCCTCCCGGCCCCTCTCGCCGCCACCCTGGCCGGTGAGCACCTGGCCGCCACCCGGACGGGCCGGCGCGGCCCGCACCGGCTGAGCACCGGCGGGACGGCGTACTCGCTCTTCCCGATCCGCAACACGGGCCGGGGCGCCGCCCCCGCCTCCCGGGACGTGCGCGAGACGGTCCTGTCCGACTGGCTGCTCGCGGTCGAGGCCGACGCCGGGGAATGGCCGGCCGCCCGGCTCGACCTGCTCCAGGGCGTCACCCAGCTGATCGCCGTCGAGCGGGACCGGCGCGACGCGGCCCGTACGGTGCGCCGCCGGCTGGCCCAGGAGGTCCTGGAGCTGGTGCAGACGGGCGCGGCGCCCGCCGAGATCGCGGCCAGGCTGCGGGTCGCCGCCCCGGTCCTGCTGCCCGGCCTCGGCACCGCCCCGCAGTGGCAGGTGGTCGTCGCCCGGGTCGAGTGGGAGCAGGAGACCGGTCAGAGCACCACCGTGGACGGCGGCCCGGTCGCCCAGGCGCTCCTGGAGGAGATCCTCGTCGACCCGGCGACCGTGGGCGCCGAGTCCGCCGACCGGATCGCCGTCGCGCACAGCGGCGACGAGGCCATCGCGCTCGTTCCGCTGGCCGCCGGGCCGCTGCCGGACAGCGAGGACGAGAACCCGGCCCCCGCCCTGGGCCTGCACGCGGACGCGCTGCTCGCCGCCGTACGGGCCCCGCTCTCCGCGGGCCTCGCTGACGACGGGCGGCTCACCCTCGGCGTGTCCGCCGCCGTGCACTCGGCGGAGGGGCTGCGCGGGGCCCTGGAGGAGGCCAGGCACGCCCGCCGGGTCGCCGCCGCACGCCCGGGCCGGGTCTGCGCCGCCGGGCACCACGAGCTGGCCTCGCACGTCCTGCTGCTGCCGTTCGTGCCGGACGACGTCCGCCGCGCCTTCACGGCCCGGCTGCTCGACCCGCTGCGCGACTACGACCGCCGGCACCGCGCGGAGCTGATCCCGACCCTGGAGGCGTTCCTGGACTGCGACGGCTCCTGGACGCGCTGCGCGACCCGGCTGCACCTGCACGTGAACACGCTGCGCTACCGGGTGGGCCGGATCGAGCAGCTCACCGGACGCGATCTGTCGCGTCTGGAGGACAAGCTCGACTTCTTCCTCGCGCTGCGGATGAGCTGAGCGAGCGGACGGGAAGGGCCCCTGCCGGGGGCCCGAGCCTCCAGAAGGGCCCGGAAGTCACCTTCGGGATTCACCCCTTCGGGCGAGTCCGCCCGAGTGACGTCCGGGCCGGTGGCGGCCCCCGGGCCCGGGTGGCCGAGGGGCCGCCCCGGGGCCTGATCCCGGGCTCCAGGGCGATCTGACGGACTCTCGGCCGCCCACCGGGGACCCGTACCCCGATCCACCGCCCTCTTGTGAAATCTTTCACCTGACCCCTTGGCCAGGTACTCCCGTTCGTGCTCTGATGCGGTTCTCACTCAACAGCTCAATGGCGCGCTCGGGGAGGGCAATGTGGCGGATACCGCCATGTCTGGTTCCGAATCAAGGGGCGGCGAAGATCCGTCCCTCGCCTATGGCAAGGAGAGTCCCGTAGAGACCGCCATATGGCGGCTCCGCTCCCGGGGATGCTGGACGGACGCGGCAGCACTGCTCGCACCGCACGCGGCCGAACCGGCCGCCGCACTCGAAAGGGCCGCGCTGCTGATCGAGCGCTGCCTCTACACCGAACAGGGCTGGGCCGAGGCCGAGGAGGCGCTCCGGGCGGCCGAGGCCGTGGCCCGCACCGACGAGGAACGGGGTGCCGCCGCCTGCGAACGCGGCTATCTCGCCTACGCGTCCACGCTCCTCGGGGTACGTGACCGGGCCGACGAGGCGCGGATGGCCCTGGGCCGGGCCGCCGCCCTCATCTCCCCCTCCGGCGAGGGCCGGCCGCTGCTCGACCTGCGGCGCGGGCTGATCGCCCAGAACCTCGGCGACTCCCCGCAGGCCGCCCTCGCCGCGTACCGCAGGGCCCACGCGGGGGCCGCCGCGCAGGGCGACTCGCTGCTGCTCTCCTCCACCTGGCGGCACCTCGCAGGACTGGCGCTGCGGGAGGGGGAGTTGGCGGAGGCGCGGCACGGTTTCGCGGAGTCGCTCCGCATCAGGGAGGAGCTGGGGTACCTGGTCGGTACGGCCCCGGCGCTCACCGCCCTCGCCACCACGGAGACGGAGCCGGAGGCGGGCCGTCTCCGCGCGGAGGCCCGCCGTCTCTTCCGCCTCCTCGGCGGCGTGCCGACCTGGCTCGCGAGCCAGCTGACACCGCAGACGGCGGCCTGAACCCCTGCGTCCTGAGGGACCGGTGACGGCCCCTCAGGAACGCGGGGTCAACTTCTGGGCGCCAGGCACACCAGGCTCTCGTCGGTGCCGACGAGGAGGGAACCGGCGCCGGTGACGGCGACCGCGCGGACCGGGGGGCCGGGACGGAACGACAGCGTCCGGCCTCCCTCCGGGTGGTGGAGTCCGACGAGTCCGTCGGCCCAGGCCACGGCGACCAGCGGACCGTGCGGGGTGTCCGTCGCGTGCAGGGAGACCACCGGCGAGGGGCGTTCGGCGAGGGGTTCGGGGCGCGGGTCGCGGCCCGGGGTCCAGAGCCGTACCGTCCCGTCGACGCCGCCGGAGCAGACGAAGGGGGTCTCGGACTCGACCGCCGAGACCGCCGTGACCCGGCCGCTGTGCGAGGCCGCCTGGTGCAGCCCCCGCAGGCCGAAGGCGTGCACGGAGCCGAGCCGGTCCCCCACCACCACCGAACCCGCGATCGCCGCGAGCGCCGTGCCCGGATGACGGGCCAGCGTCGCCGAGACGGCCTCCGTGAGGCGCTCCAGGTACGGGGCACGGGGCGCCGCCCCCCGTACGGTGTGCAGCCGGCCCCGGTCGTCCAGGAGGAGCACCGTGCCGTCGGGCGCGGGCGCGAGCGCGGTGATCCGGCCCGGCACGGTGTGGGCGAGGCGTCCGGCGGGGCTCGCGTCGGCCTCGTGCAGCAGGCGTACGGTTCCGGTGCGGTCGCCGACGAGGAGGGTCCCCTCCAGGGGGCCGCCGGCCGCGCCGAGTACGGTGACCGGGCCCGGCCAGGGCGGGGTCAGGTCGCCGCGGTGACGGGCCCAGCGGAGCCGCCAGGGCGCGCCCGCCGCCAACTCGGCGAGCGTGGGCCGCAGTCGGGGGTCGGCACCGTCACCGAGCGCGGAGAGCAGGACCAACGCCCTTTCTCCCGGTGCCTGTTCGCGACAGAGCGACTGTCCGGCCCGCATCCAGGCGGCGCGCAGTCCGCCGTGGTCCCCCGCGGCGTTCTCGCCGGGGAGGGCGGACGGTTCGGGACCGTCGAGCGTGCCGGGCAGACCGGCGGCGGCGGATCCGGTGACGTACGCCGTGGTGACGAGGAGCGGGTCGGCGACGCAGACGGCCACCGGGTCGGAGAGGTCGGGCTGCGGCCGGGGCGGTTCCGACCGGTTCCCGTCGGCGGGTTCCGTCTCGCCGTCGAGGTCCACGACGGTCACCCGGCGGTCGGCGCGCAGCGCGGCGAGGGCCGGGGTGCCGCTGCGGGCCTCGACGGCGAGACGGATCCTCCCCACGCCGGCGAGTTCGGCGATCAGCTCGGCGAGCGCGGCGGGTTCGGCGGCGGCGTGCAGATCGGTCAGGAGGAGGACGGTGCGTCCGGCGGGCCGGGCCTCGCTGGTGGCGAGGGCGTGCACGAGGTCCCCCGGCGACCTGGCCACGACGCCGAGTCGGTCGGCGATCGTCCAGGTCACGCCGAGTGCGCTCTGGCCCGCGAGCGGCACGAGGGCCCGGGCGGCGCGGCGGCGGGGCCGTCCGGCGCGCGGGCCGTAGGTCGCGAGCCAGCCGAGCAGCGCCGTCTTGCCGCTGCCGGGGGCACCGGTCACGAGGCAGAGCCGGGGCGCCTCGGGATCGGTGAGCCAGCCGACCAGGGCCGCGGCCTCGGCTTCCGTGCCGGTGACGGGTCGGCGTCCGTCCCATGCCGGGGACGGGGTCGCGGACGGCATGGGACACCTCACGGGCGACGCGGTGCGGGCGGCTGACGTCAACGACCTTAGTGGTCCGGGGCGCCCGGCGGTTGTGTTGTCGATCAGCCCGGATCGGGGAACCCGGCCTGTTCGGCAAGACACCCCCTAGCAGTCCGATCCGGTGAAGTGCTCCCGTACCAGGGTCTGCACGACCGTCAGGTCCTGGACGATCAGGGCGTCCAGGAGGGCCGTGTGCTCGGCGGCGTCGGCGACGAGTACGCCGTGCCGGAGGGTGGGGGCGCTGATCAGGGGCCACTGGGAGCGGCGGTGGAGGTCGTCGGCGACGGCGAGCAGCTGCTCGTTCCCCGCGAGGGAGAGGACGGCCCGGTGGAAGGCCCGGTCCGCCTCCGCGTAATGGGCGCGGTCGCCCCGGGCGGCGGCGGCCGACGTCGCCTCGGCGAGCGGCCGGAGCGCGGCCCAGCGGGCGGCCGGGACCGTGCGGGCGAGCCGCAGCATCACGGGGACCTCGATGAGCGCGCGGACCTCGGCGAGCTCCGCGAGTTCACGCGGGGTGCGCTCGATGACGCGGAACCCGCGGTTCGGCACGACCTCGACCGCGCCTTCGACGGCCAGGCGCTGCATGGCCTCGCGGACGGGGGTGGCCGAGACGCCGAAACGCTCGCCCAGGGCGGGGGCGGAGTAGACCTCGCCGGGGACGAGCTCGCCGCCGACGAGGGCGGTACGGAGGGCGTCGAGGATCTGACCGCGGACGGAGTGGCGCACGACACGGGGGGCGGGGGCGCCGCCGGGCGGGGAGGGCGCCGGTTCGTCGTGGGGGTGCTCACCCCGGGCGTACTCGGCGCGCCGCGCCGCGCCACCCGGAGGCCGCCCGGCGCCACGAGGCCGTCCGGCACCGCGAACCGCTTCCGCGCCGTGAGTCGATTCCGCCTCGTGGGACCGGTCCGCGCCGCGGGCCTGTTCCGGCACGCGTGCGGCGTCGCCGAAGGGCGGGGACGGCCTCTCCGTCGCCCGCTCGCGCGCTGCGCCCTGCTCCACCCGGGTCCTCCTGCGGCCTCGTGCCGGGCCCGGCTCGCGTCGCCCGGGTCCTCTGTGCACCATAGGCGACGGGACCGACATCACGGACGCGTGGAACATACCTCGCTGGTGAGAGCGGTGGACCGGTGGTGAGAGGCGACCTCGAATCGGGTAAGGTAAGGCTAACCTGCCAACGCTCGCGATTCGGTGGTCCACATGACCGTCCCCGCCCTGTTGCCCGCCCCCCTGACCTCGCCCGTCGCGGCCGCCTACGCGCGCCTCGCCGAGGTCTTCCCCCATCTGCGGATAGACGAGATCGCCGACGGTGAGCGACTTCCGCACGGCGCGGGCTGGGTCGGCGCGGAGGACCTCGCGGCCGGCGGCCCCGACCTGGACGCCTTCCTCGCCTGGGACAACGCACAGGTGCTGCGCGACTACGGCACCCAGGCCCGCCCCGACGTCGTCGCCAGCTTCGGACTGCACCGGTACGCGTGGCCCGCCTGCCTCCTGGTCACCGTCCCCTGGTTCCTGGACCGCAGGGTCCCCCGGCTGCCCGTCCGGAACGTGTCCTTCCAGCGTGCGCTCGGCCGTCTGGCGGTCCGGATCGAGGAGTTCGCCTGCCTGCCGGGCGATCCCGCCGCCGCGCTGCCCGGCGCCCGGGTCGTCGCCGACGAGGACGCGCTCCGGGCCGAGCTGCGGGCTTCGCTCGCGGAGCACTTCGAGGCGGTCCTCGACGGTTTCGGACCCCGGATGCGGCGCGGCCGCCGGGCCCTGTGGGGAATGGCGACGGACGAGATCGTCGAGGGCCTCTGGTACGTCGGGGCGCTGCTCGGCGAGGAGCGGCGGGCGATGGACGAGCTCGAACTCCTGATGCCGGGCACCGCCAAGCCGTACAAGCCGTACGCGGGCTCGGCGGCCTTCCGCGAGCTGACCGGCTCCGAGGGGCCCGACGGAGAGCCGCGCGCCACGCGCGACCGCGCGACCTGCTGTTTCTTCTACACCCTGCGACCCGACGACACCTGTCTCACCTGCCCGCGCACCTGCGACGCGGACCGCGTCCGCCGGCTGGCCGCGACCGCCTGAGGCACCCGAGTGATTACGCCACCCGGAAGGGTGGCGTAAATCGAACTCAATTCTCGTTCCCTGCATGGGTGTTCGACCAGATCGCACCTATTCGTATGTCCTGGCGCCCCGATGGCGTGCTCTTGCCCGGAAACCCCTTGAGCACCCCACGGGGTCGGCCAGTATGGGCCGCCAAACGCCCTACTGCGATGCAAGGGACACCGCATGAGACTGACCGACATATCGCTGGACTGGCTGCTTCCGGGCGGCGTGATGGTGGCCGGAGTCCTGACGGCGGTGGCGGTGCTCGCGCGCGGGAAGCGCGCCGGTGACCAGGCCGCGGCCGAGGACTCCTGGGAACGCAGTGAGGAGCGCCGCAGACGCAAGGAGGCGGTCTACGGCACCGCTTCCTACGTCCTCCTCTTCTGCTGTGCCGCGGTCGCCGCGGCGCTGTCCTTCCACGGACTCGTCGGCTTCGGCCGGCAGAACCTCAACCTCGCCGGGGGCTGGGAGTACCTCGTCCCCTTCGGCCTCGACGGCGCCGCCATGTTCTGCTCGGTGCTCGCGGTCCGCGAGGCCAGCCACGGCGACGCGGCCCTCGGCTCGCGCCTCCTGGTCTGGCTGTTCGCGGGCGCGGCGGCCTGGTTCAACTGGGTGCACGCCCCGCGCGGCCTGGGCCACGACGGTGCCCCGCAGTTCTTCGCGGGCATGTCACTCTCGGCGGCGGTCCTCTTCGACCGGGCCCTCAAGCAGACCCGCAGGGCCGCGCTCCGCGAGCAGGGCCTCGTGCCCCGCCCGCTGCCGCAGATCCGGATCGTCCGCTGGCTGAGGGCGCCCCGGGAGACCTTCGCCGCCTGGTCGCTGATGCTCCTGGAGGGCGTACGGACCCTGGACGAGGCCGTCGACGAGGTCCGCGAGGACCGGAAGGAGAAGGAGCAGAACCGCATCCGCCGGCGCGATCAGGTCAAGCTCGACCGGGCACGGCTCAAGGCGATCAACCGCCAGCACCGGTCCTTCGGGCTCGGCAGGGGCGGCGGACGCCAGGTCGAGATGGCCGCGCTCAACGCCGCACCCGGGGCCGGTACGGGCCCGGGTGCGGGGTCCGGCGGCGGTCCGGGTTCCGGTTCCGCCACGGCGTCCGTCCAGGCCGCCGTCGCGGAACCCGCCATAGCGGACCCGGGACAACTGCCGCTTCGACACCGGCCCTCCCTCCAAGCCGTCAGGGGAAGTGACTCACGGACGAGTGACTCCCGGACGGTGGACCTCACCGCGGAGGACGACACCCAGACGCTGCCCCGTCTCGACTCCCTGGAGCGCAAGCTCAAGGACCTGGAGCAGCAGTTCGGCTGAGCGTCACACACCCGCACCGCGCATCCTCCGCACCGCACACCGGCGGGGCCGCCTCTCAGGCGGCCCCGCCGTCCAGTTCGAACCACACCACCTTGCCCGCCCCGTGGTCCTCGACCCCCCAGGAGTCGGCCAGGGCCTCGACGAGGATGAGCCCCCTGCCGTGCGTACCGTCGTCGGCGGGCGGTACGAGCGGCGGTACGAGCGACGGCGCGAGGCCGGGTACGAAGTCCCGCACCTCGACCCGCAGTTGCTCGGGCACGACCGTCGCGGTCACGACGGCCCCGTGCTCGGTGTGGACCAGGGCGTTGGTCACCAGTTCGCTGGTGAGCAGTTCCGCCACGTCGGAGGCGCCCGGTCCGCCCCACTTCCCCAGCAGTTCACGCAAGGCATGCCGCACCTCCGGCACCGCGGTGAGATCCTCGCATCCCACCTTTCTGAGCAGTTGAGTCGGCTCTCGTGCCTCCCCTGCCATAACCCCCACCCACAGATCGCGTCGAACAGGCTCACGGGATGCATGCCCCGCCAGTTCGTCCGCATTCCCTCAGGGCCGGGGCACGTTCCGGAGGTTCGAGCGGGCCATCTGGAGCATCCGGCCGACTCCGCCGTCCAGGACGATCTTGCTGGCGGAGAGGGCGAAGCCGGTCACCATGTCGGCGCTGATCTTCGGGGGGATGGACAGCGCGTTGGGGTCGGTGACGACGTCCACCAGGGCCGGGCCCTTGTGCTTGAAGGCGTCCTTGAGTGCGTTCGTGAGCTGCTTGGGCTTCTCGACCCGGACGCCGTAGGCACCCGCGGCGCGGGCGATGGCCGCGAAGTCGGGGTTCTTGTTCGTCGTTCCGAACGAGGGCAGTCCGGAGACCAGCATCTCCAGCTCCACCATGCCGAGCGAGGAGTTGTTGAAGACGATCACCTTCACCGGCAGGTCGTACTGCACGAGGGTGAGGAAGTCGCCCATCAGCATGGAGAAGCCGCCGTCCCCGGAGAGCGACACGACCTGGCGGTTCCGGTCGGTGAACTGCGCGCCGATGGCCTGGGGCAGGGCGTTCGCCATCGAGCCGTGGCTGAACGAACCGATGATCCTGCGCCGCCCGTTGGGGCTGAGGTAGCGCGCAGCCCAGACGTTGCACATGCCGGTGTCGACGGTGAACACGGCGTCGCCGTCGGCGAGGTCGTCGATCACGGAGGCGACGTACTCGGGGTGGATCGGGACGTGCTTCTCCACCTTGCGGGTGTACGCCTTGACGACGCCTTCGAGGGCGTCGGCGTGCTTCTTCAGCATCTTGTCGAGGAAGCGGCGGTCGGTCTTGGCGCGGACCTGCGGGATCACACAGCGCAGGGTCTCGCGGACGTCGCCCCAGACGGCGAGGTCGAGCCGGGAGCGCCGGCCGAGGTGCTCGGGCCGGACGTCCACCTGCACGATCTTGACGTCGTCGGGCAGGAACGCGTTGTACGGGAAGTCGGTGCCGAGCAGGATGAGCAGGTCGCACTCGTGGGTGGCCTCGTAGGCGGCGCCGTACCCGAGGAGCCCGCTCATGCCGACGTCGTACGGGTTGTCGTACTGGATCCACTCCTTGCCGCGCAGGGCGTGGCCGACGGGTGACTTGATCCGTTCGGCGAACTGCATCACCTCGGCGTGCGCCCCGGCGGTGCCGCTGCCGCAGAAGAGCGTCACCCGGTCGGCCGCGTCGATCATCCGTACCAGTGCCTCGATCTCGGCGTCCCCGGGGCGGACGGTCGGCCGGGAGGTGACGAGAGAGGTGTCGGCGCCCTTCGCCGGGGCCTCCTGGGAGGCGATGTCGCCGGGCAGCGAGACCACGCTGACCCCGCCGCGGCCGATGGCGTGCTGGATCGCCGTCCGCAGCAGCCTGGGCATCTGCTTCGGGTTGGAGATGAGTTCGCTGTAGTGGCTGCACTCGCGGAACAGCTGGTCGGGGTGGGTCTCCTGGAAGTAGCCGAGGCCGATCTCCGCGGACGGGATGTGCGAGGCGAGGGCGAGCACCGGGGCCATGGAGCGGTGTGCGTCGTACAGGCCGTTGATGAGGTGCAGGTTCCCCGGCCCGCAGGAGCCGGCGCAGGCGGCGAGGCCGCCGGTGATCTGGGCCTCGGCGCCGGCGGCGAAGGCCGCGACCTCCTCGTGCCGCACCTGGATCCAGTCGAGCGCCGGGGTACGGCGGATGGCGTCGACGACCGGGTTCAGGCTGTCACCGACCACGCCGTACAGGCGCCGGACGCCCGCGCTCACGAGGATGTCGACGAACTGTTCCGCCACGTTCTGTTTGGCCATGGCTCCATCAACCCATGGCCCCACGGGATGCGCCCGACAGGATGCGCCCGGCGGGTTACACCCGGTGGGTTACGCCCGGCAGGTTAGGCCTCCCAGACGCCCACCCCCGTACGGTCGTCGGCGTAGCCGGTCACCCTGAGCTGGCTGTCGGCGAGGAAGGCGGCCAGGCCGGGCGGCTCGGCGCCGGCCCAGCGGGCGGCCAGTTCTCGGGCGAGGGCGGGTTCTCCGCGCATCGGCTCGGCGAGGCCGGGAGAGGCGAGGAGCAGGGTGTCACCGGGACGGGCGACGGAGGCGCGGAAGCGGAAGGGTTCGGCGGGCGGTGGTACGGGAGCCTCGACGAGCGGCGAGGGAGCGGTGGTGATGCCGAGGTCCATGGTGAGCCGGTCGCCCTCCTCGGTCTCCTCGCTCGTGGAGGCGACCGCCTCCGGCGGCGGGGAGCCGAAGCCGACGACGGGGGCGCCGGTGACGGCGGCCGGTTCGGGCAGGAGCGGTTCGATGTCCTGCCAGGCGCCGTCGCGGAGCCGGAAGAGACCGCCGCCGCCGATGCCGAAGAAGACCCTGGTGCGGCAGGCGGGGTCGGCGGGCACGAGGAGGCAGCGGAGGGTCGCGGTGTACTCGTCTGGGGCCAGGCCGCGTTCGGCGGCGCGGGCCCTGAGCTTGCCGTAGGTGCGGTCGGTGAGCCGGTGCAGCCCGGACTTGAGGTCGCCGCGGCGGCCGGTCCTGATGTCCTCGGAGAGCCGGGCGTGGCTGCGGCAGACGGCCTCGGCGATCCACCGGCAGGCGTCGGAGGCGGCGAGGTGGGCGTCTTCGGCGGCGCGGGATCCGGCGGCGACGGCGATGAGGACGAGGGCGGTCTCGTCGTGGCCGAAGCGGGCTGTGAGCAGGGCGTCGCGGCGGGGCTCGCCCCGGTAGCGGGCGGAGTCGCCCCGTACGGAGGCGGCCCGCACGGTGCAGGTGCCGTAGCGGGCGCCGTCGAGGACGGTGTCGGGGACGAGCTCGCCGAGTTCGCCGGGACGGGCGACGGGCAGGGCGGTCGGCTCGGCCTCGTAGGTGGGCGGTCTGCTGCCGACGAACCCGGCGCGGGGCCGGGGCACGGAGACCTCGACGGTGAGGTGGCGGTCGGCCGCGTCCGTGTCGGCGCCCGGGCCGGTGTCGCTGCCGGGCTCGCTCGGGACCGGGCCGGGGGGCGGCACCGGCCCCTGGACGGTGGGCGTCTCGACGACCGGCGGCTCGGGAGGCGGCGGTGGGGGCGGCGGCGGAGGTGAAGGGAAGGTCCGGGGTCCGCCCGCCGGGGACTCCCAGGGCGCCTTGTCGTCCGCGTGCGCCGGTGTCCGGGCCCGCTCCGTCGTCATGTCCGGCGGGCGCGGCGAGAGCGGGCCCGTCGTGGCCCTGGTCGCCGTGGCGAAGTGGTCGTCGAGCGTGTCACCCGAGACCGCCGGGGCCGTGTCCGGCGCCGACTCGTCGTAGAGCTTGTCCCACCAGTTGCTGTCCCCCTGCTGAGTCATGCCCTTATTGTCCACCGCGCACGGCGCCCGAAAACGGGACATCAGGAAAACCGTTGCTGCGAATGGGTGGTCCGCCGGGCGGCCCCACCCCCCACGGGAAGGACGCCCGGCGGACCGTCGTGATCAGCGCACGTCGTAGGCGCGGACCACGGTCTGGGTGACGGAGTTGCCGTTGGCGTCCGTCAGTTGGGTCTTCAGGGTGACGGGCTTGCCGGTCGCGCCCGCGTGGTTCACGGTCGCGGTCCAGGAACCGCCCTGCTGGGAGACCCGCGCTTCGGTCCAGGTCGTACCACCGTCGTAGGAGTACGAGAGCTTGGCCGAGGTGAGCGCTGCGGGGGTGTAGCCCGCGTGTCCCGTCGCGGTGAGGCCGATGTGCTGGCCGTCGGTCGCGGCGAGGGTCTTGAGTCCGTCCTCCGGAAGGTCGTACCGGGGGAAGAGAATCGGGATGCCCTGAGAATAGACGCTCTCGTCAAGCTTGGAGGTGAATTTCCACACCGAGTTGACGGATGTGGAGCGGGCCCACACCTTGCTGCCTATCTTCATGGTGTTCTGCTCGAGCGTGTACGTCCCGGCGTCGGACGGTACGTCGAACACCCCGAACGGCCATCCGGTGCTGCCGATGACCTCGCCGTCGCGGCTGAGGCTGAGGTTGCCGATGTCTCCGAAGGAGCCGGCGTCGGCGTGGTGGGTGCCGTCGCCCCACATGGCGTCGGCGAAGCCGATCAGGTTGCCCTGGCGTTCGGAGACGAGGACCGGCTTCCCGGTCGTGTCACGGGGGGCCGTGGGGGCGAGGACTCCGTCGTACCAGGCCTCGGTGCGCCGCTCGCCCGCCGTGTAGGCGCGGGGCGTGCCCCGCATGAACTCGCCGAACGGGAAGCTGCTGCTGACCATCTGCTCCCAGCGCGTGTCACCGGGGGTGTAGTACTCGGCGCGGGTTCCGGGGGCCGGGAGCGGCTCGATCCAGCTGAAGTGGACGCTGGTGCCGTCGGGCCGGACGGCGGCCGGGCTCTCGATGAAGTCCGCCGCGATGCCCGCCGAGCCGTACGTGGCGTCCGTACGGCCGAGGGAGCCGTCGTGGACCCGGTAGTTCTTCTCGTCCCGGATCGACCGGGTCTCGGGGAAGGCGAGGCTGTAGACATACGGGCTCTTGGCGGTGGCCTGCCAGGCGAGGGTGACCTCGCCCGCCGCCAGCTCGGCGAGGAGCTGGGCCGCCTCGTCGGCGGGGACGGCGAGGGCGGCCAGGCCCAGGCCGGTGAAGGAGCCGCCGGGGTACCAGCGGTGGGCGGTCGAGCGGTGCAGCAGGACGGCGACGGCGCCCGCGGCCTTGGCGTTACGGGTGACGGTGCCCGCGTTGGTGGAGTCGTCGGGCAGTCGGACGAGGGCGATGCGGCCCTGGACGCCGGCGGCCTTGAGCTCGTCCGGGGTGCCGGTTCCGGCGTCGACGAGGCGGGCGGAGCCGGTGCCGTCGAGGTTGTCGGAGCCGAGGGAGCCGGTGACCGGGTGCAGGGTCAGGCCGTCGGTGGTGCGCAGCGAGGTGATCTTCGGGGCGGCGGCGCGCCAGTAGCTGCCGAACTCGAAGTCGCCCTCGTCTGCGGCGCCTTCGACGGAGGCGTAGTAGCCGCGGATGGTGCGCGGTCCCGCTGCGGTGCCGGCGTGCAGCCAGGTGTCGTCCCAGGAGCGGGAGAACGCGAGGGTGGCGCCGCGGAGTTCGGTGGCCTTGTCGGTCCGCACCGACAGCTTGTGGGCCTTGCGTGCGTCGAGGACGACGGTGGTGTCCTTCTTCAGCTCCAGCTGCGGGCGGCCGAGGTAGCTGAGCGAGTCGTTCAGCGTCGCGCCCTCCCCCGCGTCGGGGGTGGTGACGAAGGAGGAGAGGAAGTAGCTGCCGGGACGCAGGCGGTAGACCTGGTCGGCGGCGCCGTCGTTGAAGCGGCGTTCGCCGCTGGCGTCGTCGGTGCCGATGACGTCCAGGGAGGAGGCGCCGGCGGCGGGCTTGCCCTGGCGGTCGATCAGCTTGACGCGGAGGGTGACCGTCTCGGGCTCGACGTATAGCGAGAACGGGGTGGAGACGTGCGTGCTCCCGGTGCCGGTGGCGGCGCCGGTGGCGACGATCCGTCCGGTGACGTCGCCGTACTGCGCGCGGTCGAGGCGGGCCGTGGGGTCGATGCTCAGGGGGACGTGGACGGTGGCTCCGGCCGGGACGGTGACGGTGCGGTCGCCGAGGCGGGCGACCGAACTCCGGACGGGGGTGCCGTCGTTGCCGGTGACCTTCTCGACGGCCAGGTCCAGGGTGACGGGGGCGTCGGAGGTGTTGGTGTACGGGACGGAGACGGTGGTGCGGTCGGTCCGGTCCTGCGGCCAGTCGAACGTGCCGCCGTGGACGGCCGGCGCGCCGAGGACCGTCTGGTCGACGGCGGCCTTGACGTCGAGCCGGCCGCCGCCGACCTCGCGGACGTCGCCGGGGACGGAGCTCTCGGCGGAGGCGACGAGCGCGGCCTTGACCTGCTGGGCCGTCCAGTCGGGGTGTCGCTGCTTGACGATGGCGGCGGCGCCCGCGACGTGCGGGGTGGCCATCGACGTACCGGACATGGACTGGTAGGCGTACACGCCCCGGCCGCCGGCCGCGGCGGCGGAGATGCCGACACCGGGCGCGGCGATCTCGGGCTTGAGGGTGTGGTTGACGATGGTCGGGCCGCGACTGGAGAAGTACGCGGTGGAGTCGTCGCGGTCGGTGGCGCCGACGGTGAGCACGCTGGGCGCGCAGCCGGGCGAGGAGACCGTGTTGAGGGTGGGGCCGGAGTTGCCGGCGGCGATGACGAACAACGTGCCCTCGTTCTGGGCGAGTTGTTCGGCCGCGACGCTCATCGGGTCGGTGCAGTCGGTGGGTACGGGGCTGCCGAGGCTCATCGAGACGACGTCGGCGCCCTGGGCGACGGCCCACTCCATGCCCGCGATGATCCAGGAGGCGGCGCCGGAGCCGGAGTCGTTGAGGACCTTGCCGTTGAGGAGGCCGGCGCCGGGTGCGACGCCCTTCTTCCTGCCGTCGCTCGCGGCGCCGGAGCCGCCGACGGTGGAGAGGGTGTGGGTGCCGTGGCCCTGGCGGTCGTCGGTGGTGTCGGAGTCGGTGAAGTTCTCGGCGGCGGTGATGCGGCCCTTGAGGTCGGGGTGCTCGGCGTCGGCGCCGGTGTCGAGGACGGCGACCTCGGTGCCGGTGCCGTCGTAGCCGGCGGCCCAGGCCTCGGGGGCGTGGACCTGCCGCGTCGAGCGCTCCAGGGTGGCCTGGACCTTGCGGTCGAGCCAGAGTTTCGTGATGCCGGAGGCGGAGCGGGCCGCGGGGGCGTTCACGTCGGCCCAGAAGGTCGCGGCCTGCTTCTTGTCCGCGGCGAGTGCGACGCCGTCGACGGTCTTCAGGACCTGGCCGCGCCGGGCGCCGCGCGGGGCGGCGGGGACGGAGCGGGCGAGGTCGGCGCCGTAGACCGCGATGAGGGGGAGCGTGGTGGTGGAGGTGTCGTCGTAGCCCTGCCGGACGAGTCCGGTGACGTTGAAGAGCTCCTGGTCGACGCGACCGGCGGCGAGGGCGGCGGTGGCGGCCTCGGGGTAGACGTACAGGTCCTGGCCGGAGCGGCGGGTCTGGACCAGGGGGACGGTGCCGTCCTCGCGGGGCAGGGCCGTGGCGGCGGGGTTGCCGTCGGCGTCGCGGCTCACCAGGACGCGGTCGCCGGTGACCAGGGTCACGGTGACGGGCCGGTCCCCGGCGCGGGCGGCGGCCTCGCTGCCCACCAGCGGTCGCTTGCCGGCCGTGTCGTCCTGCGGCTCGCTCGCCGTGGACGGCGCGACCGCGGTGACGGCCAGGACGGCGGCGGTCGCCGCCCCCAGGGCCGTACGCGAAATCGGGCGCATCGCTCTCCCCATCTAATGCCGGAAATCGGGCACAAAACACCCGTCTTCGGAGGCTGTCGGTGCTGCGGTGGCGCCACATTGGCAGAGGTGAGGGCGGTACAGGGATGATGGGGAAGGCGGGAATACGCCGTGGCCGTTTCCCGCCAGGTCACCAACGGAACGAATGCCTCCGGTGAACGTCCCGGGAAGATCCGGGACGTCCGCCGCGGGTACGGCGAGGGGTGGGGCAACCATGCTGGGAGCGATAGGACTCGACGAGCGCCAGGAGTCCGCGTACCGGGCGCTGGTCGCGCTGGGCGCGGCCGAGGTGGCCGATCTCGCGCACCGGCTCGCACTGCCCGAGCGGGACACCGAGCGCGCGCTGCGCCGCCTCGAGTCGCAGGGGCTCGCCGCCCAGTCCTCGGCCAGGACCGGACGGTGGGTGGCGGCGCCCCCCGGGGTGGCGCTCGGCGCCCTTCTCACGCAGCAGCGGCACGAGCTGGAGCAGGCGGAGCTGGCGGCGGCGCTGCTCGCCGAGGAGTACCGGGCGGAGGCGGCGGAGGCGGCCGTGCACGACCTGGTGGAGGTGGTGACCGGCGCGAGCGCCGTCACCCACCGTTTCCTCCAGCTCCAGCTGGGCGCGCAGGAGGAGGTCTGCGCCCTGGTGACGGGCAAGCCGATCGCGGTCACAGGCCTGGAGAACGACGCGGAGGAGCAGGCCGCCGAGCGGGGGGTGCGCTACCGGGTGGTGATCGAGCGCGAGGTGCTCACGCTCCCCTCCGGGCTCCTGGAACTCTCCGCGGCGCTCGGCCGCGAGGAGCGGATCCGGGTCGCCGACCGGGTGCCCACCAAGCTGGTGGTGGCCGACCGGTCCCTCGCCATGGTCCCGCTGACCGGGCGCGGTGTGGAGCCCGCGGCGATCGTCGTGCACGCGAGCGGGCTCCTCGAATCGCTGCTCGGCCTGTTCGAGTCGGTGTGGCGGGAGGCGCTGCCGCTGCGCCTCGGGGCGGGCGCCCAGATCACCGAGGACGAGGCCCCCGGCCCTGACGCCATGGACCTGGAGATCCTGTCGCTGCTGCTCGCCGGGATGACGGACGCGAGCGTGGCCAAGCAGCTGGACCTGGGGCTCCGGACGGTGCAGAGACGGGTGAAGGGCCTGATGGAGCTGACCGGGGTGACGACCCGCCTGCAGCTCGGCTGGCACGCGTACGAGAAGGGCTGGGTGGCCCGCGGCTGACGCCTGCGCGTGTGGGAAGGTGAGCAGCTCGTTCCCCATCGGCTCCCAGGAGTACCCCCATGAACGGAAGGCGGCGTCGCGCCCTGCTCGCCACCGTCCACCCCCTCCTCGCACCCGGGGAGCGCGTCGAGGTGACGACCGTCGTGAACCTGAGCAGTGTCTCCGTGCGGCGGACGGCGGCGTTCGCGGTGGCCTCCGCGATCGCGTCCGCCGGCGCGATGGCGGTGATACCGGTGCCGACGCCGATGTACCTGACGATGACCGACCGCCGGATCCTCGTCCACCGCGCGGACCCGGTCTTCGCCAAGCCGGTGGAGCACACCCTGACGATCGCGCGCGCGGGGCTCGTCCGTTCGGAGATCAAGGAGCGGTTCGTCAACTCCTCCTTCGTCGTCTCCCCCGCCGAGGGCGGGAACGGCTTGAAGATCGTCTTCCCGCTGCTGGGCCGCAAGGACCGCGATCTGGTTGCCGCCGCGCTCCCCGTGGCGGCCTGACGGCACCGGGCCCTCGGCCGCGCGTACCCCGTCCGCCCTCCGCGACCTGCGAGAACCCGCGCTGTCCTGCACCCTGGGCAGGTGGGTGTCTGGCAACTCCTCATGGTCGCGACCGTCATGCTGCTCGGTCTGTTCGGGGTGCTGGCCCCCGGTGTGCCGGGCACGTGGCTGGTGTGGGCGGCGATGCTCTGGTGGTCGCTGCACGAGCGGACGGACCTGGCCTGGCTCCTGCTGGCCTCCACCACCGGTCTGCTGCTGCTCACCCAGGTCGTCGTCTGGCAGCTGCCGCCCCGCCGTATGAGGGGCGTGGGCATCACCCGGCGGATGGTGACGTACGCCGGTCTCGGCGCGCTCCTGGGCTTCGTGATCGTCCCGGTGGTCGGCGCGATCCCCGGCTTCGTCGGCGGGATCTACCTCTCGGAGCGGCTCCGGCTCGGCGGGCACGGCCAGGCCAGGGCGGCGACCCGGACGGTGATGCGGGCGGCCGGCACGAGCGTGCTCGTCGAGCTGTTCGCCTGTCTCCTGATCGTGGGGGCGTGGGCGGGGGCCGTGCTGTGGGGATGAGACGGGTCGTTCAGGAGACCGGGGCCGACGCGAGATAGCGGGCCGCGTACGAACGCCAGGGCCGCCAGTCCTCGGTGTCCCGGCAGCCCGCCGGGGGCACGTCGGGGTCTCCGAGGGCCCGCATCCGGATGAGGGCGGCGGACTCGGCGGTCACGCCGGTGACGGCGAGCAGGGCGCGCTCGGCCTCGTCGCGGTCGGCGCCGGGATCGAGGCGTACGGCTCCGCCGGCGAGGGCGCGGGCCAGCGGTCCCGCGACGGGGTGGCCCGTCAGAGCGGCGGGTTCCGGGAAGACGTGGGTGAGGGTGCCGCAGGCCGTGGCCAGGGCGGTCCCGTACCGCTCGACGACCCGGGCCGACTCCTCCGCGCCGAGGACCGTCCGCAGGGCGAACTCCTCCGGATCGGCCGAGCCGGGGGACCGCACCCCGGGCCGGGCCGCCACCTCGGCGGCCAGGCCGGGTGCCGCCCCGAGGCGTTCGGCGACCGCGTACGGGTCGGCGTCCAGGTCGAAGAGGCGGCGCAGCCGGTGCACGGCGGTGGTCAGGTCGCGCAGCTCGGTGAGATGGATCCGGGCGTCCAGCCAGCGGCCGGCCGAGCGCTCGTCGACGGAGACGACCCCGGTGCCGTACGGGAGGCGCAGCGTCCGCCGGTAGGTGCGGGCGGCGGGGGCGCCGACGACCTCCTCCACGCGGGGCACGGCCTCGGCCGCGAGCAGGTCGAAGACCTCCCCGGCCGCGTACGGCCCCCGGTGGGCGAGCCGCAGCGGGACGCCGGCGGCGAGCGCGGTACGGGCTCCCGCCCCGCTGCCCGCCTCCGCGCGCAGGGCGGTGGGGGTACGGGCGTAGACGGCGCGGATCGTCTCGTTGAACTGGCGGACGCTCGCGAAACCGGCCGCGAAGGCGATCTCGGTCACCGGAAGGCCGGTGGTCTGGAGCAGCAGCCGCGCGGTGTGCGCCCGCTGGGCGCGGGCGAGCGCGACGGGCCCGGCGCCGAGCTCGGCGGTCAGCTGGCGCTGCACCTGACGGGTGCTGTAGCCGAGGCGTCCGGCGAGCCCTGGCACGCCTTCGCGGTCGACGACGCCGTCGCCGATCATCCGCATGGCGCGGCCCACGACGTCGGCCCGTACGTCCCAGGCGGCGGAACCGGGCACGGCGTCGGGGCGGCAGCGGCGGCAGGCCCGGAAGCCGTGGCCCTGGGCGGCGGCGGCCGTCGGGAAGAACGCGACGTTCCGCCGCTTCGGGGTGACGGCGGGGCAGCTGGGACGGCAGTAGATGCCGGTGGTCCGTACGGCGAAGAAGAACTCCCCGTCGAACCTCGCGTCCCTGCTGCTCACCGCCTCGTAGCGGGTGTCGTCGTGGCGGGTGTCGTCGTCCTCCATGCCTCCCAGTGTGCGGGCCCGCCGGGCGGCGGGCTCGCGGTTTTCGGACACGACGGTCGGGCACGCTCTAGCGTGCGTGGCCGCGCTTCAGCTCCATGGCCCGGCGGCCCTCGGCGCCCCTGCGCTTCCAGTCCTTGAGCATCTCGGTGCGCAGCCGGGCGTCGGTCTTGGCCACGATCCGCTGGTTCTCGCGGAGCAGCTTGCGGTAGCTCTCCAAGCGGCGCACGGGCAGCGAGCCGTCCTCGATCGCCGCCGCCACCGCACAGCCCGGCTCCGCCTCGTGGGCGCAGTCGTGGAAGCGGCAGTCGGCTGCCAGCTCCTCGATCTCCGAGAAGACCTGGCCGACGCCCGTCTCGGCGTCCCAGAGGCCGACGCCGCGCAGACCGGGGGTGTCGATGAGGACGCCCCCGCCCGGCAGCACGAAGAGGTTGCGGGTGGTCGTGGTGTGCCGGCCCTTGCCGTCGATGTCGCGGGCGGCCTGGACGGTCATGACGTCCTCGCCGACGAGGGCGTTGGCGAGGGTCGACTTGCCGGCGCCGGAGACCCCGAGCAGCACGGTCGTGCCGCCCGCGACCACGGCGGAGAGCACGTCGATGCCCTCGCCGGTGGTGGAGCTGAGGGGCACCACCTGGACGCCGGGGGCGACCGTCTCCACGTCCTCGACGAGGTAGGAGAGACCGACGGGGTCGGGAACGAGGTCCGCCTTGCTGAGGACCACGGTCGGCTGGGCGCCGGACTCCCAGGCCAGCGCGAGGAAGCGTTCGATCCGGCCGAGGTCGAGCTCGACGGCGAGCGAGACAGTGATGACGGCGTGGTCGACGTTGGCGGCGAGGATCTGCCCCTCGGACCGCTTGGAGGAGGTGGAGCGCGCGAATGCCGTACGGCGCGGCAGGCACGCCCGTACGTAGCGGGGGTCGCCGGCGTCGGCCGGGTCGACGGCCGCCCAGTCGCCGGTGCAGACGACCCGGAGCGGGTCGTGCGGGGTCACGAACGCGGTGTCGGCGCGCACGATTCCCTCGGCGGTGGCGACGTCACACTGCCCGCGGTCGACCCGGACGACCCGTCCGGGGACGAGTCCCTGGGCGGCGTAGGGCGCGAAGAGGGAGGCCCAGCCGGAGTCCCAGCCGTGGGCGTCGAGCAGCGAGGAGTCGGAGATGACGGAGGAAAGCGGGAAAGACAAGGGAAACCCTTCGAAGGGCGGCCCCGGCGGCGCGCTCTGCGCGCGGAATTCGAGTGGGTGTCAGCCGGAGGCCACAGGGGTGGGAACGATGAACTCCTGAATGCGGGCAGAGCCCGTCACCGTGACAGTCATCAATGTCCTCACCTCCTGCTTCTTCTCAACGAGCCAACTCCGGCCCCACGGGGACCGGATGAGCAGAACCTTAGCCCCGCGGACGGCGGCGCGCCACCGATTAAACGGGGGCCTCGCCGCACGACGGCGGTCACGGAGGTGACGCGTCGTGCGGCCGGGGTGCCTGCCAGTCGGCGAGGCCTCCCGCACCCAGGATGCCCGCCGCCTCTTCGACGGCGGCGGTGTCGAGGCGCGCCAGGCCGCGGCGGGCGACACGGGCGACGACGAAGGGGAAGAGCGGCCGCAGGGGTTGCATGAGTCTGAGCCAGGGCGGGCAGTAGACGCCGGCCGCGCGCCGCTCGACACCGTGGCGCAGCCAGCGGGCGACCTGTTCCGCCTCGTGCACGCGTCCGGCGAAGCGCGGCTGGGAGGACCGGAGCGCGCGCAGCACGGGATGTTCGTCGATGCCCTGCGTCATGGCCGTACCGGTCCAGTGCAGGTAGGCGATGCCCACGCCGACCCCTGCCGGCGCCATCTCGGCCCGGAGCGAGAGGGCGAACGACTCCGCGCCCGCTTTCGAGGCACAGTAAGCGCTCATCATCGGAGCGGAGCCGAAAGCGGCGGTGCTGGCGATCTGGAGGAAGTACCCCCGCGTCCGGACGAGCTGGGGAAGGAACACGCGGGCGGTGGTCGCGCTGCCGAGCAGGTTGACGCCCACCACGCGTTCCCACAGCTCCGGGTCGGCGGACTCGAAGGGACCGGTGGCGGCGATGCCCGCGTTGGCGACGACCACGGAGGCCTGACCCATGTCGCCCGCCACCTCGGCGGCCGTCCGCGTCATGCCCGCGCGGTCGGTGACGTCCACCTCGTAGCAGCGCGCGTCCCCCGGCAACGTGCGGGCCACCGAGCGCAGGGTCGCGCTCTCCCTGCCCAGCAGCGCCACCCGCATGCCGTGGGCCGAGAGCTCCCGCGCCAGAGCGGCGCCCACACCACGCGCCGCGCCTGTGACGACGGCGATCCGGCCCTCCAGTACAGACCCGCGCACGGCGTCTCCCTTCCGTCGGCTGCCTCTCGAGTCCACGCCTCGGCGGAGGGGTCGAGATTATCCCGGGCCGTCGCGTCCCGCCCGGCGTGCGGAGGAACCGATCCGGTGGTTGCCTGCCGGGAGAAGGGCACCCGGAAGGAGAGAGCGATGTCCAAGGACAGGAAGATCGGAAAAGGAGACGAGGTCACATGGAGGAGCCACGGTCAGACGGTCACCGGCAAGGTCAAGCGCAAGATCACCAAGCGCACCGAAGCCGCCGGTCGCACCGTCGACGCCTCGAAGGAGGAACCGCAGTACGAGGTGGAGAGCGAGAAGTCCGGCCGCTCCGCGGTCCACAAGCCTGACGCGTTGCGCCGCAAGAACAGGAAGTCGTGACCGGGTCCGATTCGTACAAGACCTCGGTGGGTGCGGCGGCCAGCATGGGAGGCATGGACATCGCACCCCGGGTCACTCCCCGTCTCGACCTCGTCGGCCTCGTCGTCTCGGACATGGCCGCCTCGCTCGCCTTCTACCGCCGTCTCGGCCTGGACGTTCCCGAGGGGGCCGAGTCCGCCCCGCATGTGGAGGTCGCGCTGCCCGGCGGGCTGCGGATCGCCTGGGACACCGAGGACGTCGTGCGCTCCTTCGACCCCGGCCGGCAGCGGCCCGAGGGCGGGAACCGGATCGAGCTCGCCTTCCGGTGCGGTACGCCGGCGGACGTGGACGCGGTGTACGAGGAGCTGGTCGGTGCCGGGTACCGGGGGCATCTGAAGCCCTGGGACGCCGTCTGGGGCCAGCGTTACGCGGTGGTCCTCGATCCGGACGGCTGCGGGGTCTCCCTGTTCGCCGACGCCGCCACCGAGAGCGCGTAGGAGCCGAGCGTCGTTCCCGCCAGGGCCCGCGTCTCGCGCGCGAGATGGGCCTGGTCGGCGCAGCCGGCGCGCAGGGCGGCCTCGGCGTACGGCACTCCGGCGCGGACCAGGGCGAGGGCGCGCTGGAGGCGCAGGACACGGGCGAGGGTCTTCGGGCCGTAGCCGAAGGCGTCCAGGGACCGCCGGTGCAGCTGCCGGGCGCCGAGCCCGACCGCGTCGGCCGTCTCGGCGACGGTCCGGCCGGCCGCGAGCCGCTCGGCGACGGCCCGGATCAGCGGATCGGGCGCGGGCGCGTCGGCCGCCCTGCGCCGTACGAGCTCGTCCAGGGCGGCGGCGGGGTCGGGGGCCTCGGTGATCTGTCCGGCGAGGCGGCGTGCCCCGGCCTCGCCCCAGAGGGCGCCGAGGTCGACCCGCCGGTCGCGGAGTTCACGAGCCGGGACGCCGAAGAAGGCGGGCGCGTCGCCGGGCGCGAAGCGGATTCCCGCGTACCGTGCGGCGGTCTCCCGCGGTACGTACGCGCGCGTGTCGGGTCCGGCGACGAGGAGGTGTCCGTCGGCCCAGATCAGGTCCATGCAGCCGTCGGGGAGGACCGGGCGCGCGCTCTCCGGCGACGCGGCGGCGGTCCGGGTCCACAGGACGGCTCCGTCGAGCAGGGCGGGGCGCTCCACGTACACCCGGGGTCAGTCCTTCTCCCAGCCCGAGTGGAGGCGGGACTTGACGTCGTCCGGGGGGAGGAAGCGGGACCAGCGTTCGGGGAACTCCGAGGGCATGTCCGGGTCGTCCTCGTCGACGTCGTCCGCCTCGGCGCGTACGCGGGCGACGAGTTCCGCCGCCTGGACGGCGCGGGCGCGTTCGTTGGCCTCGCGGGCCGCCGCGGTGGCGACGGAGGGCCAGACGCGGTCGATGGCGGCGTTCACCGCGGCGCCGACGAGGACGGCGAAGGCCGAGATGCCGATCCAGAGGAGGACGGCGATGGGGGCGGCGAGCGAGCCGTAGATCGTCGGGCCCTCGACCTGGCTCGTGAGGTAGATGCGGAGCAGGAAGCTGCCCAGAACCCACATGCCCAGGGCCATCAGGGCGCCGGGGATGTCCTCGATCCACGGCGATCTGACGGGCACGGACACGTGGTAGAGCGTGGTGAGGAAGGCGATGGAGAGCAGGATGACGGCCGGCCAGTAGAGGACGGCGACGACCTCCGTGCCGAAGGGGACGAGTTCGACGACCCGGTCGGGGCCGACGACCGCGAGGGGCAGCACGACGGCTCCGATGAGGAGGGCGACGAGGTAGAGCAGGAAGGCCAGGAGCCTCGTCTTCACGATGCCGCGGTGGCCGTCGAGCCCGTACATGACGGTGATGGTGTCGATGAAGACGTTCACCGCGCGCGAGCCGGACCAGAGGGCGATGGCGAAGCCGAGGGAGATCAGGTCGGGCCGTTTGCCCTGGGTCACGTCGTCCAGGATCGGTTTGGCGATGTCGTCGACACCCCGGTCGGAGAGGACCGTTCCGGCGGCGCGGAGGATGTTCTCCTGGATGCTCGCGACGGTGTCCGTGTTGGTCCAGTCGTCGGCGTAGCCGAGGAGGGCGATCAGACCGAGGAGCAGCGGCGGCAGGGACAGCAGGGTGAAGAACGCGGCCTCGGCGGCGAGGCCGAGGATCCGGTACTCGATGCACGAGTTGACGGTGTCCTTGAGGAGCAGCCAGACCATCTTCCGCTTCGAGACGTTGCGGTAGAGGACGCGCGCGCGGTGGAGCCTGCTCCAGGGCCGCCGCTCGGGCCGTTCGGGTGTTTCGCTTGCTGCCTGCACCTGCTTACCGTATCGGCATGACAGCGACCACCCACACCGTGACCAACCAGGCTCCGCCCCTGGTCGGACATGACGTCTTCGGCAGCGATCGAGTGCTGGCCGAGGCGGTCGAGCGACACCTCGCGCCGGAACTCCTCGACGAGGCCCGCGGTGACCTCGGCGTGCTCGGCAAGGCGGCCGGTTCGGGGCAGATGGCGAAGTGGGGCGAGCGTGCGAACGCGTACCCGCCGCGGCTGCTCACCCACGACCGGTACGGCCACCGGATCGACGAGGTCGAGTTCGATCCGGCCTGGCACCGGCTCCTCGGCAAGTCGGTGGGGGCCGGTCTCACCGACGCGTGGGGCCGTCCGGGTGGTCATGTGCGACGCGCCGCCGGATTCTTCGTGGTGTCGCAGGTGGAGGCGGGGCACGGCTGCCCGCTGTCGATGACGCACGCCGCGGTGCCCGCGCTGCGCACCGAGCCGGAGGTCGCGGAGGTCTGGGAGCCGGCGGCCACCTCGCACGTGTACGAGTGGGGGCTCCGTCCGGTCGCGGAGAAGGCCGGCGTCCTGCTCGGGATGGGCATGACGGAGAAGCAGGGCGGCAGCGACGTCCGGACGAACACGACGGAGGCCCGCCCGCTGGCGGCCGCCGGGGAGTACGTCCTGACGGGGCACAAGTGGTTCTGTTCGGCGCCGATGTCGGACGCGTTCCTCGTCCTGGCGCAGGCCCCGGCGGGGCTCACCTGTTTCCTGGTGCCGCGGGTGCTCCCGGACGGCTCGCGGAACGCCTTCGCGCTCCAGCGGCTCAAGGACAAGCTGGGCAACCGTTCGAACGCCTCCGCGGAGGTGGAGTTCGACGGGACGACGTGGGCGCGCCGCGTCGGCGAGGAGGGGCGCGGCCTTCGCTCGATCATGGGCATGGTCGCGGCGACCCGGCTGGACTGCGTGCTCGGCTCGGCGGCCCTGATGCGGCAGGCGGTGGCGCAGGCCGTGCACCACTGCGCGTACCGCAGCGCCTTCGGCGGGCTGCTGATCGACAAGCCGCTGATGCGGAACGTCCTGGCCGACCTGGCCCTGGAGTCGGAGGCGGCGACGGTCCTGGGCATGCGCCTTGCGGCGGCCTACGACGCGGCCGGCAGTGGCACCCCCGGCGACACAGACGGCGGCAGCGAGGCCGAACGGGAGCGCGCCTTCCTCCGTATCGCCGTGCCGGCGGCGAAGTACTGGGTGACGAAGCGCTGCACGCCGATGGTGGCGGAGGCCCTGGAGTGTCTGGGCGGCAACGGGTACGTGGAGGAGTCGGGGATGCCGCGACTGCTGCGGGAGTCGCCGTTGAACTCCGTCTGGGAGGGCTCCGGGAACGTACAGGCGCTCGACGTGGTGCGGGTGCTGCGGACCGAGCCCGCCGCCCTCGACGCGTTCCTGCGGGAGGTCGGGGAGGCGCGGGGCGCGGACCACCGTCTGGACCGGGCGATCCGGGGCGTCCTGGTCGAACTCGCGGACATGGACGGGATCGAGGCGAGGGCGCGGCGGCTCACGGAGCGGCTCGCGCTGGTCCTCCAGGGCTCGCTGCTCGTGCGGTGGGCGCCGCCGGAGGTCGCGGACGCGTTCTGCGCGGCGCGGCTCGGCGGGGACGGGGGCGCCGCGTTCGGGACGCTGCCGCACACCCTGGACCTGCGGGCGGTGGTGGAGCGGGCGCGGGTGGAGGTCTGACGGGCGCCGGTGGAGGTCTGACGGGCGCCGGCCCGAAGTCGTGCCGCGCGTACCAGGGGTGGACCGCAGGGGGTCGGCACGCGCGGAAAAGCGGGGGTGGTGCTGCGCCGACACGGCACCACCCACCGCTCGCACCACCTTCGCCCAGGGAGCCGGTGGACGACCAGAGTTGCAAAGGGTTGCAGGATTACCCGAACCGGGCCTCGCCGGACGGCGGCGAACGGCACGATGGGCACCGACACTCCGGACATCTGCCCCGTGCAGAACCGATACAGCACCCCGGGTGGCTGGGAGAGACCGATGAAGAACACGCAGCTCGACATGAAGCGCCTCGCCGCCATGGACTCCGTCCAGGCCAGCCGGCTGCTCCACCGGGTGCGCGAGGAGACCCTGGCGGGCCGTACGCCCCCGATCGCGCCCCGCCCGGTGATCGACGCCTCCTGGCAGCGGATGGCCCGGCTCGGGCTCGACCCCGACCAGGGCACGAGCAGTGTGCTGCTCCAGCGGGACGAGCTGGAGGAGCGGCGCAGGAGCACGCTCCTCTCCGAGGTCATGCAGACGCTGAGCAGCGGGCTCGCCGGCATCGCCGACACCTCGCTCCAGATCATGGTGGTCACCGACGAGCACGGCCGCGTGCTGTGGCGGCAGGGGAACGCGGCGGTGCTGCGGCAGGCGAACGGCATCTGTCTGGAGGAGGGCGCGGCCTGGTCCGAGCACACCACCGGAACCAACGCCGTCGGCACGGCCCTCGCCATGGACCGGGCCGTGCAGGTGCACTCGGCCGAGCACTACGTGCACACGCTCCACAACTGGACCTGCGCCGCCGCGCCCGTGCACGACCCGCGCGACCGGCGACTGCTCGGCATCCTGGACGTGAGCGGTCCCGCGTCCACCTTCCATCCGGCGATGCTGGCCCTGGTGGACTCGGTGGCCCAGCTCGCCGAGGCCGAGATGCGGGAGCGGCACCGCAGCTCGATCGAGCGGCTGCGGGCGGTGGCCGCGCCGATCCTGTGCCGGGTGGGCGGCCGGGCCGTCGCGGTGGACACCCACGGCTGGACGGCGGCGGTGACCGGGCTCGCGCCGGTGGACCGGATCCCGCTCCCGAAGTCCTTCAGGTCCGGCCGGATGTGGATGCCCTCGCTCGGCCTGTGCGCGGTGGAGCCGCTGCCGGGTGGCTGGCTGCTCCGGGTGGAGGAGGAGACGCCGGGCGAGGGGGGCCCGGGCGCGACGGCGGCGGCCCGGGTGGTGCTCGACCTGAGCAGGCCGCGCCGGGCGACGGTGGCGGTGTCGGGCGCGGAGGGCAGCTGGCAGCTGGAGCTGAGCCCGCGCCACGCCGAGCTGCTGTACGTCCTCGCGCTGCACCGGGACGGGCGGAGCGCGGCGGACCTCGCGGAGGACGTGTTCGGCGACCGGACGAGGACCGTGACCGTACGGGCGGAGATGTCCCGGGTGCGGCGCAATCTGGCCGGGGTCCTGGCGCACCGCCCGTACCGCTTCCGGGAGGAGGTCGCGGTGGAGGTCCTGCGGCCGGAGCGCGCGGCGGACCTGCTGCCGCACTCCCTGGCCCCGGCGGTGCGGGCAGAGGCGCGTACGTGAGCGGATCGCCGGGTGTCCGCATGACGGACCGGTTGTCCGCCGATACCGAACAGGGTGGGAATCAGCCGCTCCGCATGATGCGATGACCTTATGAGCATCACTCTCACCACCTGGTCCCTCGAACAGACCTCGCCGTCCGACCTGCGCCCCGCCACCCCGCCGCAGGGCGACGACGTGGTCGTCCGGCGCGCCGAGGTGCCCTCGGCGGAGTTCAGCCGCTTCCTCTATACGGCCGTCGGAGGCGACATCCGCTGGAACGACCGCCTGTCGCTGACGTACAAGCAGTGGCAGGAGATCGTCGAGAAGCCGGGGGCCGAGATCTGGGTGGCGTACGACAAGGGGACGCCGGCCGGGTACGTGGAGCTGGACCCGCAGGACGACGGCGCGGTGGAGATCGTCTACTTCGGCCTGATCCCGGCCTTCCGGGGGCGCCGGATCGGCGGCCACCTCCTCTCGTACGGAGCGGCGCGGGCCTGGGACCTGGCCGAGCGGTGGCCCGGGCGGGAGACGACGAAGCGCGTCTGGCTGCACACCTGCTCCCTCGACGGACCGCACGCGATGGCCAACTACGAGCGGCGCGGCTTCCGGCTGTTCGACACCAAGGTCGAGGAGGTCGAGGAGAGCGAGACGCCCGGCCCGTGGCCCGGCGCCCACGCCTAGGGCCGAACGACAGGCCCTAGGGCCGGTCGCTTCCGGCATCCCGACCTGAAGGGGCCCTGATCAGGGCCCCTTTCACGTGACCCACACCACACCATCTCGACAAGCGAGACGACTATGTCCGCATTCTGGACGATGCTGGACTGGGTCCAAAGTCCCGTGACACGCTTCCGTCATGTCTGGAACTGGAATTGCCTTGGTGAGTCGGCGGCACGTCGACCTCGGCCGCATGTCCAGCGCCATCTGTCCGGCGCGCTGAGAGAACCAGCACCGCCGCGATCTCCTCACAGCCCGACTCTGCCCCACCCTGCTGCGCACTGACGCGCCACCCTCTGACCTGAGCGCCAGTGTGCAGGTCAGAGCCGCCCTCTCGCAGTCCCGAAGGACAAGACGCCATGGCCGCCACCCCGGAAAACCCCACTCCCGCCGCCGCCCGCCGCAAGGCCGGGCGCCACCGTGGCGAGGGTCAGTGGGCCGTGGGGCACTTCACCCCCCTGAACGGCAATGAGCAGTTCAAGAAGGACGACGACGGTCTCAACGTACGGACACGTATTGAGACGGTCTACTCGAAGCGTGGCTTCGACTCCATCGACCCCAACGACCTGCGCGGCCGCATGCGCTGGTGGGGCCTCTACACCCAGCGCAAGCAGGGCCTGGACGGCACCAAGACGGGCGTCCTGGAGCCGGAGGAGCTGGACGACGAGTACTTCATGCTCCGCGTCCGCATCGACGGCGGCCGGCTGACCACCGAGCAGCTCAGGGTCATCGGCGAGATCTCGGAGGAGTTCGCCCGCGGCACGGCGGACATCACCGACCGGCAGAACGTCCAGTACCACTGGATCCGCATCGAGGACGTCCCCGAGATCTGGAACCGCCTGGAGGCGGTCGGCCTGTCCACCACGGAGGCCTGCGGCGACACCCCGCGCGTCATCCTCGGCTCCCCCGTCGCCGGCATCGCCGAGGACGAGATCATCGACGGCACGCCCGCCATCGACGAGATCTACCGGAGGATCGTCGGCAACAAGGACTTCTCCAACCTGCCCCGCAAGTTCAAGTCCGCGGTCTCCGGCTCGCCGCAGCTCGACGTGGCGCACGAGATCAACGACATCGCCTTCGTCGGCGTGCACCACCCGGAGCACGGCCCCGGCTTCGACGTCTGGGTCGGCGGCGGCCTCTCCACCAACCCCAAGCTCGGCGTCCGCCTCGGCACCTGGGTCTCGCTCGACGAGGTCCCGGACGTCTACGAGGGCGTCATCTCGATCTTCCGCGACTACGGATACCGCCGCCTGCGCAACCGCGCCCGGCTGAAGTTCCTCGTCGCCGACTGGGGCCCGGAGAAGTTCCGCCAGGTCCTGCAGGACGAGTACCTCAAGCGCGAACTGACCGACGGCCCCGCCCCCGAGCAGCCCGCCGGACAGTGGCGCGACCACATGGGCGTGCACCGCCAGAAGGACGGCCGCTTCTACATCGGCTTCGCCCCGCGCGTGGGCCGGGTCGACGGCGCCACCCTCACCAAGATCGCGGGCCTGGCCGAGCAGCACGGCTCCGGCCGGCTGCGCACCACCGCGGACCAGAAGCTGATCCTGCTCGACGTCGAGGAGGCACAGGTCGAGTCGGCGGTCGCCGCCCTGGAGGCCCTCGACCTGCGGGTGAACCCGACCCCGTTCCGGCGCGGCACGATGGCCTGCACCGGCATCGAGTTCTGCAAGCTCGCGATCGTCGAGACCAAGGCGCGGGGCGCCTCGCTCATCGACGAACTGGAGCGCCGTATCCCGGAGTTCGACGAGCCGCTGACGATCAACATCAACGGCTGCCCGAACGCCTGCGCCCGCATCCAGGTCGCGGACATCGGCCTCAAGGGCCAGCTGGTCCTGGACGACGACGGCAACCGCGTCGAGGGCTACCAAGTGCACCTGGGCGGCGCCCTCGGCCTGGAGGCCGGCTTCGGCCGCAAGGTCCGGGGCCTCAAGGTCACCGCGACCGAGCTCCCCGACTACGTCGAGCGGGTCCTCAAGCGCTTCCAGGCGGAGCGCGAGACCGGCGAGCGCTTCGCCACCTGGGCGTCGCGCGCCTCCGAGGAGGCCCTCTCATGAGCGAGCGCGCCGCACCGTTCCACTGCCCCTACTGCGGCGACGAGGACCTGCGTCCGAACGAGCAGGGTCACGGCGCCTGGGAATGCGCCGCGTGCAGCCGAGCCTTCCAGTTGAAGTTCCTGGGGCTGCTCGCCCCGGGCACTTCAAGCAACAACGCTGGAGGGAAAGAGATATGACGGTCACTCAGGTGAACGAGGACGCGACAGCGGCCGACCTCAAGGCACTCGCCGAACAGGCCGGCCGCGAGCTGGAGGACGCCTCCCCCCTGGAGATCCTCCGGTGGGCGGCCGACACCTTCGGCGACGCCTTCTGCGTCACGTCCTCCATGGAGGACGCGGTCGTCGCCCACCTCGCCTCCCGGGTCCGACCCGGCGTGGACGTCGTCTTCCTCGACACCGGCTACCACTTCGAGGAGACCATCGGCACCCGTGACGCCGTGGACGCCGTCATGGACGTCAACGTCATCACCCTGACCCCGCGTCAGACGGTGGCCGAGCAGGACGCCGAGTACGGCCCCGAGCTGCACGACCGCGACCCCGACCGGTGCTGCGCGCTGCGCAAGGTCAAGCCGCTCGAGGAGGGCCTGACCCGGTACAGCGCGTGGGCGACGGGGCTGCGCCGCGACGAGTCCCCGACCCGGGCGAACACCCCGGTCGTCGGCTGGGACGAGAAGCGGCGCAAGGTCAAGGTCTCCCCCATCGCCCGCTGGACGCAGGACGACGTCGACGCGTACGTCACCGAGCACGGTGTCCTCACCAACCCGCTCCTCATGGACGGGTACGCCTCCGTCGGCTGCGCCCCCTGCACCCGCCGCGTCCTGGAGGGCGAGGACGCCCGCGCCGGACGCTGGGCGGGCCGTGCCAAGACCGAATGCGGGCTGCACGGCTGATGACCACCACCCCTCAGACCTCCCCCGAGACCTCCCACACCTCCCAGGAGACCCACGTGACCGGTGCCACCATCTGGCTCACCGGCCTGCCGAGCGCCGGCAAGACCACCATCGCGTACGAGCTGGCCGGCCGGCTGCGCGGCGAGGGCCACCGCGTCGAGGTCCTCGACGGCGACGAGATCCGCGAGTTCCTGTCGGCGGGTCTCGGCTTCAGCCGCGAGGACCGGCACACCAACGTGCAGCGCATCGGCTTCGTCGCCGAACTCCTCGCCTCGCAGGGCGTGCAGGTCCTGGTCCCGGTCATCGCCCCGTACGCCGACAGCCGCGAGGCCGTCCGCAAGCGCCACCAGGCCGAGGGCACCGCCTTCGTCGAGGTGCACGTCGCCACCCCCGTCGAGGTCTGCTCCGTCCGCGACGTGAAGGGCCTCTACGCCAAGCAGGCCGCGGGCGAGATCAGCGGCCTCACCGGGGTCGACGACCCGTACGAGGCACCCGAGACGCCCGACCTGCGGATCGAGTCCCAGAACCAGACCGTGCAGGAGTCCGCGGCGCAGCTCCACGCGCTGCTCACCGAGAGGGGTCTGCTGTGACCACCGTCGCTCATCTCCACGACGCCACCGACAGCCCGTTCGCGCTGTCGCACCTGGACTCCCTGGAGTCCGAGGCCGTCCACATCTTCCGTGAGGTGGCGGGCGAGTTCGAGCGGCCGGTGATCCTCTTCTCCGGCGGCAAGGACTCGATCGTCATGCTGCACCTGGCGCTGAAGGCCTTCGCCCCCGCGCCGGTCCCCTTCACGCTGCTGCACGTCGACACCGGGCACAACTTCCCCGAGGTCCTCGAGTACCGCGACCGCGTCGTCGCCCGGCACGGACTGCGGCTGCACGTCGCCTCCGTGCAGGACTACATCGACGCGGGCAAGCTCCGCGAGCGCCCCGACGGCACCCGCAACCCGCTGCAGACCGTCCCGCTGACCGAGGCGATCCAGCAGCACCGCTTCGACGCCGTCTTCGGCGGCGGCCGCCGCGACGAGGAGAAGGCCCGCGCCAAGGAGCGGGTGTTCAGCCTCCGCGACGAGTTCTCGCAGTGGGACCCGCGCCGCCAGCGCCCCGAGCTGTGGCAGCTCTACAACGGCCGGCACGCCCCCGGCGAGCACGTCCGCGTCTTCCCGCTGTCGAACTGGACCGAGCTCGACGTCTGGCAGTACATCCAGCGCGAGAAGATCGAGCTCCCCGACATCTACTTCGCCCACGAGCGCGAGGTGTTCGCCCGCAGCGGCATGTGGCTGACCGCGGGCGAGTGGGGCGGCCCGAAGGACACCGAGACGGTCGAGACGCGGCTCATCCGCTACCGCACCGTCGGCGACATGTCCTGCACCGGCGCCGTCGACTCCGACGCCACCACGCTCGACGCCGTCATCGCCGAGATCGCCGCCTCCCGGCTGACCGAGCGGGGCGCGACCCGCGCCGACGACAAGATGTCCGAGGCCGCGATGGAAGACCGCAAGCGCGAAGGGTACTTCTAATGAGCACGTCCACCGAGCAGCTGACCGAGCAGCTGGCGGCCACCACCTTGCTGCGCTTCGCCACCGCCGGCTCCGTCGACGACGGCAAGTCCACCCTGGTGGGCCGCCTGCTCCACGACTCCAAGTCGGTCCTCGCGGACCAGCTGGAGGCCGTCGAGCACGCCTCGCGTTCCCGTGGCCAGGAGGCGCCCGACCTGGCGCTCCTCACCGACGGCCTGCGCGCCGAGCGTGAGCAGGGCATCACCATCGACGTGGCGTACCGCTACTTCGCGACGCCCCGCCGCCGGTTCATCCTCGCCGACACCCCGGGGCACGTGCAGTACACGCGGAACATGGTCACCGGTGCCTCCACCGCCGAGCTGGCCGTGGTCCTGGTCGACGCCCGCAACGGCGTCGTCGAGCAGACCCGCCGGCACGCCGCCGTCGCCGCGCTGCTCCGCGTCCCGCACGTGGTCCTGGCCGTGAACAAGATGGACCTCGTCGAGTACGCCGAGCCCGTCTTCGCCGCCATCGCAGAGGAGTTCACGACGTACGCCTCCGAGCTGGGCGTCCCGGAGATCACCGCGATCCCGATCTCGGCGCTCGCCGGCGACAACGTCGTGGAGCCGTCCGCCAACATGGACTGGTACGGCGGCCCCACGGTCCTCGAACACCTGGAGACCGTGCCGGTCAGCCACGACCTGACGAGCTGCCACGCGCGCTTCCCCGTGCAGTACGTGATCCGCCCGCAGACCGCCGAGCACCCCGACTACCGGGGCTACGCCGGCCAGATCGCGGCCGGTGCCTTCCGGGTCGGCGAGGAGATCACCGTCCTGCCGTCGGGGAAGACCTCCACGATCACCGGAATCGACGCGCTCGGTGAGTCCGTGGACATCGCCTGGGCGCCGCAGTCGGTCACGATCCGGCTCGCCGACGACATCGACATCTCGCGCGGCGACCTGCTCGCCCCGAGCGGTGACGCCCCGGCGACCACGCAGGACATCGAGGCGACCGTCTGCCACGTGGCGGACCAGGCGCTCGCCGTCGGCCAGCGGGTGCTGCTCAAGCACACCACCCGCACGGTCAAGGCGATCGTCAAGGAGATCCCCTCGCGGCTGACCCTCGACGACCTCTCGCAGCACCCGAACCCGGGTCAGCTGGTCGCCAACGACATCGGCCGAGTCGTGGTGCGCACGGCCGAGCCGCTCGCGCTCGACGCGTACGCCGACTCGCGCCGTACCGGTTCGTTCCTGCTGATCGACCCGGCGGACGGCACCACGCTCGCGGCGGGCATGGCGGGCGAGTCGTTCGCCACGACGAAGACCGTCACGGTCGTCGAGGACGAGGAAGGGTGGGACTTCTGATGGCCAGTCAGGACATGTACGCCTCCTTCGCGAAGGAGGGCGGCCGGGTGGGCTCCGGCGCCCTCGGCGCGGGCCGCGGAGGTGTCGCGCGATGTGCGTGCTGACCTCGACGCGCCGCATGTGCGGCGCGACCCCGCTCCACCCGCTCCACGCCGAACGACATAGACGCAGACTTCGAAAACGCTGAATCGAGGGGAAAACCTCCCGTGCCTGCCACCACCCGTACCACCCTGCGCCGCGGCCTCGCCGCCGCCGCCGCTCTGCCGCTGCTGATCGGCGCACTCGCCTCCTGCGGTTACGGCTCCCAGGCCAAGAACGACGAGAAGAAGGTGGCCGCCGAGGGCGCGAAGCTCTCCGCCGACACCGTACGGCTCGGGTACTTCCCCAACCTCACCCACGCCACCGCGCTCGTGGGCGACCAGGAGGGCATCCTCCAGAAGGAGCTGGGCGGCACCAGGCTGGTGCCCACCACCTTCAACGCCGGTCCTTCCGAGATCGAGGCGCTCAACGCCGGCTCGATCGACATCGGCTTCATCGGCCCCTCGCCGTCGATCAACGGCTACGTCAAGACCAAGGGCGCGAACCTGCGGATCATCGGCGGCGCCGCCTCCGGCGGTGTGAAGCTCGTCGTGAACCCCGCGAAGATCAAGACCCTGGACGACCTCAAGGGCAAGAAGATCGCCACCCCGCAGCACGGCAACACGCAGGACGTGGCCTTCCTCAACTGGATCTCCGAGAAGGGCTGGAAGGTCGACGCCGAGAGCGGCAAGGGCGACGTCTCCGTGGTCCGTACGGACAACAAGGTCACCCCGAACGCCTACGCCTCCGGCGCCATCGACGGCGCCTGGGTGCCCGAGCCGACCGCGTCGAAGCTGGTCAGCGACGGCGCGAAGGTGCTGCTCGACGAGTCCGACCTGTGGCCGGACAAGAAGTTCGTGATCACGAACATCATCGTGTCGCAGAAGTTCCTCACGGAGCACCCCGACGTCGTCGAGGCGTTCCTGCGGGGCACGGTGAAGACCAACGAGTGGATCAACGCCAACCAGGACAAGGCGAAGGCCTCGGCCAACGCCAAGCTGAAGGACCTGTCCGGCAAGGCGCTGGGCGCCAAGGTGATCGACGCCGCGTGGCCGTCCATCCAGTTCACCGACGACCCGCTGGCGGCCACGCTCCAGGCGCAGGCGGACCACGCGGTGAAGGCCGGTCTCCTGGAGAAGCCGGAGCTGTCCGGCATCTACGACCTGAAGCCGCTCAACAAGGTCCTGAAGGCCGCGGGCAGGCCCGAGGTCTCCGACGCCGGTCTCGGCGTGAAGTAACAGTCCGCAGCTGATTCCCAGGAGGTGACGACCATGGCCACGACCGCGACGCTCGCCAAGGCCGAGGACCGTGCGGCGGTGACCCATGCCGCCCGCATCGAGCATGTCTCCAAGTCCTTCGGCGGACCCGCCGGCGGGCAGCTCGTCCTCGACGACATCTCGCTCGATGTCGCCCCGGGCGAGTTCGTCACCCTCCTGGGCGCCTCGGGCTGCGGCAAGTCCACGCTGCTCAACCTGGTCGCCGGGATCGACCGGCCGTCCGCGGGGTCCATCGAGACCCCCGGCGGCCGGCCGGCCCTGATGTTCCAGGAGCACGCCCTCTTCCCGTGGCTCACCGCGGGCAAGAACATCGAACTGGCCCTGCGGCTGCGCGGGGTGCCCAAGGCCGAGCGGCGGACCGAGGCCGAGCGGCTGCTCGAACTGGTCCGGCTCGGCGGCTCGTACGGCAAGCGGGTCCACGAACTGTCCGGCGGCATGCGCCAGCGCGTCGCGCTGGCCCGCGCGCTCGCCCAGGACAGCGACCTCCTCCTGATGGACGAGCCGTTCGCGGCGCTCGACGCCATCACCCGGGACGTGCTGCACGACGAACTGACCCGGATCTGGCGGGAGACCCGGCTCTCGGTGCTCTTCGTCACCCACAACGTGCGCGAGGCCGTGCGGCTGGCCGAGCGCGTCGTCCTCCTCTCGTCGCGGCCGGGCCGGATCGCGCACGAGTGGACCATCGACATCCCCCAGCCGCGCCGTATCGAGGACTCCGACGTCGCGGAGCTCTCCCTTGAGATCACCGAGCACCTGCGTGGGGAGATCCGCCGTCATGGCCAGCACTGAAACCAGCCCGAAGGCGCACAAGGCCGATGACCTGGCCGGCCTGGAGGCCGGTCTCGACGCCCTGGACAGCGTGCAGGTCCGGCGGACCCCGGTCCGCGAGGTGCTGCTCAAGAAGGTGCTGCCGCCGGTCGTCGCCGCACTGCTCGTCCTGGTGGTGTGGCAGCTGCTCGTCACCCTTGAGGTCACGGACGCGTACAAGCTGCCCGCTCCGTCCGCGGTGTGGGATAGCCTGACCACGATGTGGCTGGAGGGCACGCTCCTCGAAGTCCTGTGGACCAGCGTCTCCCGCGCCCTGTTCGGCTTCCTCCTGGCCCTGGCCATCGGCACCCCGCTCGGACTCCTGGTCTCCCGGGTGAAGTTCGTGCGCGCGGCGATCGGCCCGATCCTCGCCGGACTCCAGTCGCTGCCGTCCGTGGCCTGGGTGGCGCCCGCCGTCCTCTGGCTCGGCCTCAACGACAGCATGATGTACGCGGTGATCCTGCTCGGCGCCGTCCCGTCGATCGCCAACGGCCTCGTCGCCGGTGTCGACCAGGTCCCGCCGCTCTACCTGCGGGCCGGCCAGACGCTCGGCGCGACCGGGCTCAAGGGCGCCTGGTTCATCGTCATGCCGGCCGCGCTGCCGGGCTATCTGGCGGGCCTGAAGCAGGGCTGGGCCTTCTCGTGGCGTTCGCTGATGGCCGCGGAGATCATCGCGTCCTCTCCGGACCTGGGCCTAGGCCTCGGCCAGCTCCTGGAGAACGGCCGCAACAACATCGACATGGCGGGCATCTTCCTGGCGATCATCCTGATCCTGTTCGTCGGCATCGCCATCGACCTGCTGATCTTCAGCCCGCTGGAGCGCGCGGTGCTGCGCCGCCGCGGTCTGCTCGCGAAGGGCTGAGTCCGGCGTGAACAGGCCTGTCCTCCTCGTCGTCGCCCACGGCAGCCGCGATCCGCGGCACGCGGCGACCGTCCAGGCGCTGGTGCGCCGGGCCGGTGCGCTGCGGCCGGGGCTGCGCGTGGAGACGGCGTTCCTGGACTTCAACCTGCCGTCGGTGACGGGGGTCCTCGACCGGCTCGCCGCCGAGGGGGTACGGGACGTGGTGGCGCTGCCGCTGCTGTTGACCCGCGCCTTCCACGCGAAGGCCGACGTCCCCGCCGTCCTGCGGCAGGCCCCGCCCTCGCTGCGGATCCGGCAGGCGGAGGTCCTGGGGCCCTCGCCGCTGCTGGTCGCGGCGGTGGAACGACGGCTGTACGAGGCCGGGCTCACGCCCGGCGACAAGAGCACGACCGGGGTCGTCCTTGCCTCGGCGGGCTCCACCGACCCGGAGGCGATCGCGGTGATCGCAGAAACGGCGCGGGAGCTGCGGCGCACCGGTTGGTGCTCCGTGCGGCCCGCGTTCGCCTCCGCATCCCTTCCCAGGACCGAGGACGCGGTCCTGGCCCTGCGCGCCGACGGGGTGCGCCGGGTGGCGGTCGCCCCGTACGTGATCGCCCCGGGCCGTCTCCCCGACCGCATCGCGGCGGGCGCGGCGGAGGCCGACGTCCTGGCGGACGTCCTCGGCCCCTCCCCCGAACTGGCAGCGCTGCTCGTGGAGCGGTACGACGGCGCACTTCGTGCCTCGGAGTGCGTGACCGCGGCGGCCGGTTAGGTCCTGCCCTTCGGATCAGGCCGGGTCGAGGCTTCCGGTGCGGGTCCGCTTGAGTTCGAAGAAGTCGGGGTGGGCGGCCAGGACGCGGAAGCCGTCGAAGAGTTCGGCGGCCTGCTCGCCGCGCGGGATCGCGCGCAGGACCGGGCCGAACCAGACGGTGCCGTCGACGTGGATCGTCGGGGTGCCGACGTACGCCCCGGTGTCGGGTTCCCTGCCGGCGTCGTGGTGGCGGCGGACTTCCTCGTCGTACGCGGGGTCGTGGGCGGCCTTCGCGAGCGCCGCGGGGAGGCCCAGTTCGGCGAGGGACTCGTCGACGACGGCGTCGAGGTCGTCGCGCTTCTGCTCGTGGATGCGGGTGCCGTACGCGGTGTAGAGCGGGCGGAGGATCTCCTCGCCGTGCTGTGCGGCGGCGGCCGCGGCGACCCGGACGGGTCCGATCGAGGCGTCGACCAGGGCGCGGTACCAGTCGGGCAGGGTGTTGCCCTCGTTGTGCAGGTACAGGCTCATGACCCTGAAGCGGAGGTCGATGTCCCGGTGCCGTTCAACCTCCAGGATCCAGCGGGAGGTGATCCAGGCGAAGGGGCAGGCCGGGTCGAAGAAGAAGTCGACGGTGGGACGGGTCGCGGTCTCGGTGGTGGTCGTCATACGACCGAATCTAGCCAGCGAATGGCCCGTCGCCCTGGGCCAATCGACAGCCCCCGGGCTGGGCCATTCGGGCCGCTCGGCCCACTCGAGCCGCTCGGGCCGTCAGGCCTCCCGGGTCATCTCCACCAGCTTGACCACGGTGTTCCAGTTGCGGGCGGTGACCACCAGGCCCTTGACGACGGACGGCCGGGTGAGGACGTCGGCCAGCTTCGACCTGCCCAGGCCTTCGGGGACGTGGAGGTAGAGGACCCGGTCGCCGAGGGCGAAGTCCTCGGGGAGGTAGGCGGCGCGGTCGATCCCGGCGAAGCGCTCCGGGTCCGCGGGCCCGGAGAGGTAGAAGGCGTGGAGCTGTTTGCCCTCGAGCTCGGCGGCGGGGAAGGGGCAGGCGGCCGCCACGGCCGCGAGGTAGTCGCCGTCCCGGACGAGGCAGTCGACGCGGAAGCCGAAGCGGCTCTCGATCGCGTCCTCGATCTGGGTGGTGAGCGCGTCCTCGCCGGCGGTGGAGTCGGTGGTGAAGACGGCGTTCCCGCTCTGCAGATGCGTGCGCGCGTTCCGGTGCCCGAGTTCTTCGAGGACGGCCCGCAGCTCCGGCATGGGGACCTTGCGGTGCCCGCTGACGTTGATTCCGCGGAGCAGGAGCGCGTATGTCTGCGTCATGGCCTCACTCTAAGTGGGCCACCGCGCCTCGTGGGGGGCGGCACGGTGGCCGGTTCGAACACTGGCCGATGGAGGGGATCGGGGAGAAGACCCTTCACTCATCTGTGACTTATTCAACAAGGTTTCGTAATCGCGAATCCATCATTTGCGCTGATAGCGGGCGAGCACCCGGTTGCCGTCCTCCACCAGCCTTCTGCGCAGCTCCCCCACGTCGATGGCCCCGCTGTAGTACTCCTGGAAGGCCGGGGTCGCGACCTTGTCCTTCCACTCCGGATAGCCCCGTACCGACTGCGCGGGCGCGGGCCGCAGCCGCTGCGCCACCGCCGCGCCGGTCGCCCAGCCGTCCTCCGCGGTGTGCAGCGAGGGGTCGGCGAGGGCCTTCGTACCGGTGGGCAGCATCCAGTCGCCGCGGGCGAGCCGCACCATGTTCTCCGGCCGGAGGAAGAAGTCGAGGAACTCCGCCGCCTCCTTCTTGTACGGGCTGTCCTCGGCGATCGACAGGGTCTGCGGGGAGACGCCCTGGGCGAGCCCGGCGTCCCCGGCGGGGGCGGGCAGCACGGTCCACTCGAAGCCCTTCGGGGCCTGTTGGGCGATCTGCTGCCGGTAGGCGAAGCCGAGCGGGACCATGGCGTACTTGCCGGCGAAGAAGCCGGGCAGGGTGTCGGAGCCGCCGCTGCCGAGGGTGGTGCGCGGGGCGGTGCGGTCGGTGACGACCAGGTCGTGGATGGTGCCGGGGACGACGGCGTCGGACTCCGTGAAGCGGATGGTGACCCGTCCGTCGGCTTCGCGGTGGAAGAGCCGGCCGCCCGCGGAGAGCCCGAGGTTGAGGCTGACGGAGACCGGTTCCTTGAGGGGCCAGGCGACGGCGTACCCGCCGGGGCCCATGGTGCGGGTGAGGTCCTGGGCGATCTGCCGGAACTCGGGCCAGCTCCAGGGCTTCTCCGGCGTGGGGACGCGGACGCCGGAGGATTGCAGGATCTTCCGGTTGGCGATGATCACGCGCGGTTCCTGGAGGAACGGCACGCCGTAGACGCCCTTGTCGGGGCCGAAGGTGGTGGTCTCCCAACTGCGGGCGGGGATGTCGGCGCGCAGCCGCTCGGACAGCAGTGGGCGCAGGTCGGCGAGGTGGCCGCCGTAGGCGAAGTCGGCCAGGTCGTCGGAGGCGTCGTGGATGAGGTCGGGGGCCTCGCCGCCCTCGAAGGAGGTGAGGAGCTGGTCGTGGACGGAGTCCCAGCTGCCCTGGACGTAGTCGATCTGGACGCGGGGGTGGGTGGCGTTCCATTCGTCCACGAGCTGCCGGTTGGCGTCGACGGACTCCTTCTGCCAGGCGAGGGACTGGAAGCGGAGCCGTACGACTCCGTCGTCGGGGCCCTTGTCGCCGGCCGTGCATCCGGTGAGGAGCAGGGCGAGCGCGGCGGCGGCGGTGAGGATCCTCCTCATGACTTCACCGCCCCGGCCATCATCCCGCCGGTGATCCGTCGCTGGAGGAGGGCGAAGACGACGAGGGAGGGCAGCGTCGCGAGGAACGCCGCCGCGGCGAGCGGGCCGAGGTCGGCGACGCCCTCGGCTCCGAGGAAGTGGGTGAGGACGACCGGCAGGGTCTGCTTCTCCGGGGTCTTGAGCAGGACGAGCGCGAAGAAGAACTCGTTCCACGCGGTGACGAAGGCGAAGAGGGCGGTGGCGACGATGCCGGGGGCGAGCAGCGGTGCGGTGACGGAGACGAGGGTGCGCAGCCGCCCCGCGCCGTCGACGGCGGCGGCCTCTTCGAGCTCGGCGGGGACGGCCCTGACGTATCCCATGAGCATCCAGAGGGCGAAGGGCAGCGACCAGACCACGTAGACCAGGACGAGGCCGAGGACGCTGTTGACGAGGTGGAGGTTCTTGAGGATCAGGAAGAGCGGGATGATCACCAGGACGAAGGGGAACGCCTGGCTGATCACGACCCAGCCGGTGGCGGCCGAGGCGAGCCTGCCCCGGTGGCGGGCCGTGACGTAGGCGAGCGGGGTGGCGACGGCGACCGCGATGAGGGCGGCGGAGACGGCGGCGATCAGGCTGTTCACGGCGGCCCTGAGCAGGGGCTGTTCGTCGAAGGCCTGCCGGAAGTTGCCGAGCGTGGGGTCCTCGGGGATCCAGGTGGGGTGGAGCGAGGCCAGCTCGGGCGCGGGCTTGAAGGCGGTGGAGACGAGCCAGAGGAAGGGGAAGGCGAGGAAGACCAGGTACGCGAGGAGGGCGAGGTACTGGCCGATCCGCGCGGGTCCGCTCGTCCGGAGGGCGCTCACCGGTCCTGGTCCCCTTTCAGCCGGCGTACGAGGGAGAGGGCGATGAGCACCGAGACGGCGGCGATCATCACGCAGCCCATCGCGGCGGCGTAGCCGAACTGTCCGTAGCGGAAGGCCTCTTCGTAGGCGAAGAGCATGGGGAGCCGGGTGCGGCCGCCGGGTCCGCCGCTGGTGAGCACGTAGACCAGGGCGAAGGAGTTGAAGTTCCAGATGAGGTTGAGGGCGGTGATGGCGAGGGCGACCGGTCGGAGTGCGGGCCAGGTGACGGTGCGGAAGCGGCGCCAGGCTCCGGCGCCGTCGAGAGCGGCGGCCTCGTGGAGTTCGCGCGGGGTGTTCTGGAGGCCGGCGAGCAGGGCGACGGTGGTCTGCGGCATGCCGGCCCAGACGCCGACGACGATGACGGCGGGGAGTGCGGTGGCGAGCCCGGACAGCCAGTCGTGGCCCTCACCGAGGCCGAGGTTCCGGAGGGTCTCGTTGAGGATGCCGGCGTCGGGGTTGTAGACCAGCCGCCACATGATGCCGACGACGACCTCGGGCATCGCCCAGGGGATGATCGCGAGGGCCCGTGCCAGCCAGCGGAAGCGGAGCTTCTGGTTGAGCAGGAGGGCCAGGCCGAGGGCGAGGAGGAACTGCGGGACGGTCACCCCGACGGCCCAGACCACGCCGACGCGGAACGAGTCCCAGAAGAGGGTGTCGTGCAGCAGGTCCTGGAAGTTGAGGGTGCCCGTCCACCGGGTGGCCTGGGTGCGGCCCGACTGGGCGTCGGTGAAGGCGAGCGCGATGCCGTAGAGCAGCGGGCCGACGCTGAGGACCAGGATGGGCAGGAGCGCGGGGAGCACCAGGAACCAGGCGCCGAAGTCGGGGCCTCGGGGGCGTGCCGCGCGGACGGTGCGCGGTGTCCGCGTCCCGTCCGGCCGCTTCGTCGCGGTCGCCGAGCTCATCGATCCGACCCCCGTCCGCTGCCTCCGCCGCCGTGGGAACCCCGTCATGGTCCTGACGGGTCGTCGGGCCGTCAAGGCGGCCTGCGGGGTGAGCTGCGTGGATGCGAGACTTTGGCTCAAACGCACAGGTGAGGGAGAGGTCGATGGACGAGGCGCGGGCGCGGGAGATCCTGGCGGCGGCGGGGCCGCCGGTCGGGGAGGCGCGGCTGCTGTCGCTCGGGGAGAACGCGGTCCTCGCCGTCGGCGATCTCGTGGTGAAGGTCGGCCGGGACGCTGAGCTGTTCGAGCGGGCCGAGCGGGAGCTGGCGCTCGCCGGCTGGCTCGCCGAGGCCGGGGTCCCGGCGGTGCGGGCCGCCGAGGGGAAGCCGCGTCTGGTCGAGGGGCATCCGGTGACCTTCTGGCACCGGCTGCCCGAGGCGGTGCGGCCCACGGAGCCCCGGGATCTCGCCCCGCTGCTGCGGGCCGTGCACGCCCTGCCGGAGCCGGTGGGGTTCACGCTGCCCCGCCGTGAGCTGCTCGGCGGGGTGGAGCGGTGGCTGCGGCTGGCGGGGGACGCGATCGACCCGGCGGACGCGGCGTTCCTGCGGGAGCGGCGCGACTCCTTCGCCCCGGCGGCGGCGGCCCTGACCCCGCATCTGCCGCCGGGCCCGATCCACGGCGACGCCCTCCCCCGGAACGTCCACGTCGGTCCCGAGGGGCCGGTCCTGGTGGACCTGGAGACCTTCTCCTCGGACCTGCGCGAGCACGACCTCGTGGTCCTCGCGCTCTCGCGTGACCGGTACGGCCTCGATCCGGCGGCGTACGAGGCGTTCACGGAGGCGTACGGCTGGGACGTCCGGGAGTGGGAGGGGTGTGCGGTGCTGCGGGGGGCGCGGGAGACGGCGAGCTGCGCGTGGGTGGCGCAGCACGCGCCGGCGAACCCGAAGGCACTGGCCGAATTCGAGCGGCGGGTGGCCTCACTGCGGGACGGCGATCCCGAGGTGCGCTGGTACCCGTTCTGACCTCTTGGCTGCTCCCTCTTCTGGAGGAGAGGTGGTCGGGCACGACTGGGGCTCGTGAGTGGCGCAGGGACTCGCGCAGTTCGTGCCGGACCGGGTGGCGAGCGCGACGCTCATGTCGGTGGGCGACATCGCGGCCGGGTTCCCGCTGGATCAGCCCGAGAGGGTGAACGAGCTGCCGCCTCGTTCCTCGAGGAGAACGGTCAGGAAAGGACGGGTACGGCGTCGCGCAGGGGCCAGACCGGGTCGATGACCGCCTCCGTGTCGCCCTTGCGGCGCAGGAAGGCCTGGAAGTTCTCGGCCCAGGCGCGGTACCAGACGATCTGCCGCTCGTGGAGTTCGGCCGGGTGCATCGCGGCGACCTCGGGGTGCCGCTCGGCTATCGCGACGGCGACCCGGACGGCGGCGAGCGCGTCGGCGGCGGCCTGGTGGGCGGCTTCGAGGACCACCCCGTACTCCCCGCAGACCGCTTCGAGGTTCCGCTTGCCGCGCCGGTAGCGGTCGACGGCCCGGTCGATGGTGTACGGGTCGACGACGGGTCCGATGCCCGCGCCGCCGAGCCGCTCGCCCAGCGAGCGCAGTCCGTGGCGGCGCAGCTCGGCGGAGAGGAGCGTCAGGTCGAAGGTGGCGTTGTACGCCACGACCGGCACGCCCTGCTTCCAGTACCCGGTCAGGGTCTCCGCGATCTCGTCGGCGACCTCCCGGACCGGGCGGCCCTCGGCGGCGGCCCGCTCGCTGCTGATGCCGTGGATGGCGGAAGCCTGTTCGGGGATGCGGATGCCGGGGTCGGCGAGCCAGTCACGCTGCCGGACGACCCGTCCCTCGTGGACGGCGACGATCGAGGCCGTCACGATCCGGGCCTCCAGCGGATCGGTGCCGGTGGTCTCCAGGTCGAAGCCGACCAGTGTCTCCCCATGCCAAGCCATCGGGTCCTCCTTACGTGATCTCCCCCGTGGTGCTGACCACCCTCGCACGGGCCACTGACAACGGGTTCAGGAGACCGGTCGGGAGTCGAGCCAGACGGATTCGAACTCCTCCCGGTATGTCTCGAAAAGTCCGTGGTCGCCGTCGTGGCTGCCCTGTCCGTGCCGCACCACGTTCCGCCCGCCGCCGCGCAGTACGAGGACGGGGGCCTCCATGCCCCGGGCCCGGCGCAGGTAGGACTGGACGACGCCGACCCCGTCCGGCCCGTCGCCGTCCACCAGGTAGGCGGTGAAGCGGGGTGTCTCGTCGAAGACGTGGATCTGGAAGGCGCCCGGGTCGCGGAGCTTGGAGCGGACCCGCCGCATGTGCAGGATGTTCATCTCGACGGAGCGGCTCAGCTCGCCCTTCCTGAGGCCGAGTTCGCGCTCGCGGCGTTTGACCGCGCTGCTCGCCGGGTTGAGGAACAGGAGCCGGGTCCTGCAACCGGACTCGGCGAGCCGGACCATGCGCCGGCCGGAGAAGTTCTGCACGAGCAGATTGAGACCTATGCCCGTGGCGTCGAGGCGGCGCGCGCCGCCGAAGAGGTCCTCCGCGGGCAGCTGCCGCTGGAGTCGCACCCGGTCGGGGTGGACGGAGACCACGTCCGCGTACCGGTCGCCGACGAGGTCCTCGACCGCGTCCACGGGCAGCCGGTCGGCGGACGGCACCCCGGCGCCGCTGCCGAGGATCTCCAGGATGCGGGCGGAGGCCCGCTCGGACTGGGCGAGCACGGTCAGCGAGAGGGCACGGTTGCGGGAGACCACGTTCCGCGTGACCTCCAGCTCGTCGAGGGCGAGCTCGACCTCGCGCCGGTCGTCGAAGTAGGGCTCGAAGCAAGGCCAGTGCTGGACCATCAGTTCGCGCAGCTGCGGCAGCGTGAGGAAGCTGAGGACGTTGTCGTCGGCCGGGTCGAGGAGGTAGCCCTTGCGGCGCGACACCTCGCGCACGGCGACGGCGCGCTGCACCCACTCCTGGCCCGCCGGGCCGGCCGCGGCCACCACCCACTCCTCGCCGTGCACCGGTTCGTACACGGGCCGCAGGACGGCGGCGACCACGGCGCGGAGCCGCTGTTCGACGAGATTCAGCCAGATGTAGGCCCGCCCGGCACGCTGGGCGCGGGTGCGGACCTCGCTCCAGGCCTCGGCGCCCCAGTCGAGCTCGGCCCCGATCTCCACAGGGCGGGCGACGGTGACCGTGCCAGGCGGCACGGCGCCCGGCGGGGCGACCGCGCCGGGCGGCGCCTCGGCTGAGTCCGCCGGGCCCCCCTCACGGCCCGCATCCCCTGGGGGCAGCTCCAGACCTCCCGAGCTCACCCGCGCACCGCCTTCTGCTCCTGGACGCCCGTGTCGACCGGTCCGACAACGATCAAGGAAGGGTACTCCGCGAGCGGGAGGCGGTGCAGCAGGATCGTCAGGCTGCTTGCTCAACTCCCGAGATCGGGCTGCCCGTTCTGGGAGGCGAGATCGGGCGGAGTGAGCGGATTCATAGCGGTTACGTCCCTGGGCGCGAGCTGGAAGCCTTGCCAGTGGACCGGCATGGGCTGCTGGTCCTCGTCCCGGGCGATGTGGTGGAACCCGATGTTGACCCACACCGTCGGCCTGGTCAGGGTCTCGCCGTTGACCCACTTGTCCACGCTGTCACCGGCGTTGGGTGCGCAGGCGCCGATGTTGTTGCTGGCGAACTTCTCGCAGGCGCGGGCCTGGGTGAAGTACACGTCGTGCTTGGTGAAGCCGCGCCCGGCGTGGGTGTCGGTGTGGCCGGGGGCGATCTCGTACGAGCGGGCGTGGCCGTCGGCGTTCTTGCCGGTGCCGCTGACCACCCGCCACCAGCGCATGTTCTTCGCGTCTCCGGCGAGTTCCTTGGTGACGACGGTGCGCTTGGTCTTCACGGTCGGCCCGCCGCCGTTGGCGGGCGGCGCGGTGACGGTGGAGTCGAACTGCTCGATCCGGTCCTTGGTGGAGCCGTCGAGGCCGAAGTCGAGCTTCCAGAAGACGTTGTGGGCGTGACTGGTGGCGTAGGCGCGGGCGCCCTTGCCGATGGGCCAGCCGCGGCCGTCGGTGGCGTTGTAGTCGACGGGCGAGAGGCTTCCGGTGGCTCCGACGTTGGCGCCTATGGTGCCGTCGGCGGAGAACCGCCACTCGGAGATGTACTCGTACCAGCCGACCTTGTTGACGGTGTAGACGAGCAGGTCCTTGCCCTGGGCCTGCCAGACCTTGGTGCCGTTGTCGCTGGCCATGCGGTAGGCGTGGCCACGCGCCCGCGTGGTGGTGCACAGGCCCTTGATCTGGCCGACCTCGGGCACCTTGACGGTGGTGAGGGCGCCGCCGGGGCACTCGGCGGGCTTGAGGTTCTGCAGGCCCCAGCCGAATCCCGCGCCGGTGAGGTCGTCGTACTCCGCGGCGCCGTCGTCGTAGGGGACGTGGATCTGGGCGAGCCGGGCGCTGGCGAGGACCTTGATGGGGGCCGCGGCACCGGGCGGCTGGAAGGTGACCTTGTCGAGCGTGAGCCCGGCGTCGGTGTCGTAGCGCCAGCACATGCGCCAGGTCGTGCCGCCGTCGAGCTTCTGGGTGATGCGGTGGGCGGCCGAACAGTCCGGTGTCGGCGGGGCCACCGGTCGTGTCGGAGCCGGCGGGCGGGGCACGGAGGGCGCGGCGGTCGCCCCGGTCGCGGGGCCGGCGGCGGCCGTGGCGGTGCCGAGGAGGGCGGCCGCGGTCAGGACGGCGCCCCGCCTGCGGGCGCGCCGGTGCAGCTGGATGGGCATGTGTACGTACTCCCTCGTACGGAGTGTGGCAGGAGAGGACCGGGCGCGGCGGTGGTCAGCCGACGCGGGTGACGGTCCTCGCGGAGAGGTCGACGATCAGGTTCCGGGTGTCGATCCAGGCCCCGTTGAGGACCTTGGTGACGAGCCGGACGCAGCGGTGCTCGCCGCAGCGGGCCAGCTGCGCGGGCACGTTCTTCTCGCGGTAGGTGCGGTAGACGTCGCCGTTGAACCACAGCTGCGCGGTGGAGGTGAGCTTCTTGCCGGTGGCGTCCTGGTAGTCCTCCTTGACGCCCTTGCCGAGCGGGCTCGCGAGGATCAGTTCCAGGGCCTCGCGCAGCTCCTCGGGGTGGGCGGAGGGCTGGACGCCGCGCTGCGAGCCCGACTTCTCGACCTTCCCCGTGTCGAGGTTGACGGTCCGGACGATCAGTTCGTCCCGCGCGTAGTCGTAGAGGCGGACCTCGGCACGGCGTGTCGGGTCGCCTTCCACCGGGTCCGCGAGGTCGGTGCCCAGGTGCTGCGGCCCCCGGCCGCCCTCGACGTCCTGCTGGGCGGTGGCGGCGGGCGGGGTCAGCGCCAGCGTCCCGGCCCGTGCGAGCTCGTCGTCGGTGAGCGGGTCGCTGCCCACTCCCCTCTCCCCCTCGGCCGCCGCGGGGACCACGGTCGCCGGCGGCGGTGCGGCGCCGGTGGCCGCGGCCCCGGCCTCCCCCTGGCCGGTCGCGCCGGCCGACGCGCCCCCTGCCGACGTACCGGCGGCCCCCGTGGCTCCGGCCGCCCCCGCGGTTCCGGCGGTTCCGGCCGATCCGGCCGCCCCGTTCGCTCCCGCCGGGCCCGGCAGGCTGATCGCGACGGCCACGGCGGTCCCCGTCACCGCCATGGCCGCTCCGGCCACCACCTTCCCCAGGTGGCGACGCGCTATTTCGTACACACTTCCCCCTCTTTCCCCCTCTTGGTCTGCGGTCACCCGGTAGGACGGGGCGAAGTCCTAGGAGGTTGCCCCTCTTTCGGGCAGGATCTGGCCGAAGAACACCTACAAAACCCGGACAGAAGAGGAAGAGTCGTATCCATGCAGGTCTGGCCGGGACAGGCGTACCCCCTGGGCGCCACCTATGACGGAGCGGGAACCAACTTCGCGGTCTTCTCGGAGGCCGCCCACAGGATCGAGCTGTGTCTGCTTCATGACGACGGCTCGGAGACGGCGGTGGAACTGCGCGAGACAGACGCCTTCGTGCGGCACGCCTATCTGCCGGGCGTGATGCCCGGCCAGCGGTACGGGTTCCGCGTGCACGGCCCGTACGCGCCGGAGCGCGGGCTGCGCTGCAACGCGGCGAAACTGCTGCTCGACCCGTACGCGCGCGCGGTGTCGGGGCAGGTCCAGTGGGGGGAGGCGGTGTACGGCTATCCCTTCGGGCGGCCGGACGCGCGCAACGACCTCGACTCGGGCCCGCACACCATGACCTCGGTCGTGGTGAACCCGTACTTCGACTGGGGCGACGACCGGCGTCCGCGCACCGAGTACCACCACACGGTGATCTACGAGGCCCATGTGAAGGGTCTGACGATGCTCCATCCGGACCTTCCGGAGGAGCTGCGCGGGACGTACGCGGGGCTCGCGCACCCGTCGGTGATCGGGCACCTGAAGGAACTGGGCGTGACCGCGCTCGAACTGATGCCCGTGCACCAGTTCGTGAACGACCACCGCCTCGTGGACGCGGGGCTCTCGAACTACTGGGGCTACAACACGATCGGCTTCTTCGCCCCGCACAACGCCTACGCGTCCTGGGGCGACCGGGGCCAGCAGGTCCTGGAGTTCAAGTCGGCGGTCCGCGCCCTGCACCAGGCGGGCATCGAGGTCATCCTCGACGTGGTCTACAACCACACCGCCGAGGGCAACCACATGGGCCCGACGCTGTCCTTCCGGGGCCTGGACAACCCCTCGTACTATCGGCTCGGCGACGACCCCCGCTACTACTACGACACCACCGGCACCGGAAACTCGCTGCTGATGCGGTCCCCGCACGTGCTCCAGATGATCATGGACAGCCTGCGGTACTGGGTCACCGAGATGCACGTGGACGGCTTCCGCTTCGACCTGGCGGCCACCCTGGCCCGCCAGTTCCACGAGGTGGACCGGCTGTCCTCGTTCTTCGACCTGGTGCAGCAGGACCCGGTGGTGAGCCAGGTCAAGCTGATCGCCGAGCCGTGGGACGTCGGCGAGGGCGGCTACCAGGTGGGCAACTTCCCGCCACTGTGGACGGAGTGGAACGGCAAGTACCGGGACTGCGTGCGGGACCTGTGGCGGGGCGAGCCGCGCACCCTGGCCGAGTTCGCCTCGCGGCTGACCGGCTCCTCCGACCTCTACCAGGACGACGGGCGCCGGCCGCTCGCCTCGGTCAACTTCGTGACCTGCCACGACGGCTTCACCCTGCGCGACCTCGTCTCGTACAACGACAAGCACAACGAGGCCAACGGCGAGGGCAACCGGGACGGCGAGAGCCACAACCGGTCCTGGAACTGCGGCGCCGAGGGCGACACCGAGGACGTCGGCATCGCCGAGCTGCGCGCCCGCCAGACGCGCAACTTCCTCGCCACCCTGATGCTGTCGCAGGGCGTGCCGATGCTCAGCCACGGCGACGAGTTCGGCCGGACACAGGGCGGCAACAACAACGCCTACTGCCAGGACAACGAGGTGTCCTGGGTGCGCTGGCCGAAGCCGGACAGCGAGGCCGAGACCACGCTGCTCCGGTTCACCCGGGCGATGGTGCGGCTGCGCCGGGACCATCCGGTCTTCCGGCGCCGCCGGTTCTTCCACGGACGCCCTGTGGAGGGCACCCACGACGAGCTGACGGACATCGCGTGGTTCACGCCCGAGGGCGAGGAGATGAAGGCCCGCGACTGGCAGGCGGCGCACGCCCAGGCGCTCACCGTCTTCCTCAACGGCAACGCCATCTCGGAGCCGGGCACCCAGGGCGAACGGATCGCCGACGACTCCTTCCTGCTGATGTTCAACGCCTCGGCGAAGGAGCTGGAGTTCTCGGTGCCGGACAGCCACGGGGCCTGCTGGCGCACGGTGGTGGACACCTCCGACCCGGAGGGCATGCCGCCGCACGAGGGCCCGCAGCTGGCGGGCGGGGAGCGGGTGACCCTCGCGCCGCTCAGCCTGACCGTGCTGCGCCGGCCGGCCTGATCTCCCGTACGGGAGTGCTCACCCGTACCGACCAGGACAGCAGCGCGCAGGCCACGGCCGCCCCCACCGCCACCGCGAAGGCGGCGGGGGCGCCGTGGTGTTCGGCGAGCCGTCCGGAGACGGCCAGGGCGAGGGCCTGGCCGCCGACGATCCCGCTGGTCAGGAAGGCCATGGACTCGGCGAGCCGGACGGCGGGGACGGTCCGCTCGGTGAGGCCGAAGACGGTGATCAGATGCGGGGCGTACGCGGCTCCGAGGACGATCACGACCGCGTACAGGGCGCCGAGGGAACCGACGAACAGCAGCGGTACGGAGAGGACGACGAGCGCGGCGGTCGCGGCCCGCCAGCGGGTCATGAGCCCGATCCGGGCGGGCACGGCCGCCATCGAGAGTCCGACGGCGGCGCTCATCACCCCCATCGCCGCGTAGACGAGCCCGGCCTGCGCGGGCGCGCCGAGCCGCTCGGTGAGCGCGGTGATCCCGGCCTGCGAGGCGCCGAACATGGCGCCCTGGAGGACCATCGCGCCGCGCAGGGCGTACGCCGATCCGGGCAGGCGCGTCCGTTCGGCGGCACCCGATCGGGTGGACCCGGAGGGTTCCGGTGCGGTGGCCCGCGCCGTCGGGTGGAGGGCGAAGGCCGTCCCGCAGACGGCGAGGAGGACCGCCGCGAGGAGGAGCGCGGCGGCCGGGTGGGCGAGGGCGGCGGCGAGGCCGACGAACGCCGGGCCGAGGACGAAGGACACCTCGTCGAGGGTGCCCTCGAAGGAGAGCACCGCGCCGACGGTCCTGTCGTCCGCGCCCGAGCGGCGGGCGAGGGCCACCGAGCGGGTCCTCGCCAGCGGCCCCACCTGCGGGACGGTGGCTCCGGCGAGCCCGCCGAGGACCATCAGCGGGATGGTGGGGACGTCCCCCAGGGCGGCGAGGACCAGGGCGGTGACGGCGACGGCGTTGGCGAGGGAGGCCGTGAGGACGACGCCGCGCTGGCCGTGCCGGTCGGCGAGCCGGCCGATGACCGGCCCCGCGACGGTCTGACCCGCCGCGAGCGCCCCGCCGGTGAGACCGGCCGTGGCGAGGGAGCCGCTGGTCTCGGCGACCAGGAGCAGGCTGCCGAGCTGGCACATCGCGGTGGGCAGCCGGCCGAGGAAGGAGACGGCAGGCAGGGCCGTGCCGAGCAGCGACAGCGTGTCGCGATACATCCGGAGCATCACGCGAAGCTAACGCGACGCACACGAACGGGTGCATGGGGCGATGACACAGAAGCCCTCCGGCCGGGTACGTACGTTCGCATGACCTCCTCCTTCGCCGCCCCCACCGCCACCTACCGCCTCCAGCTCCAGCCGGAGTTCCCGTTCGCCGCCGCCGAGCGGGCCGTGCCCCACCTCGCCGGCCTCGGGGTCTCGCACCTCCACCTCTCCCCCGTCCTGGAGGCCGTCCCCGGCTCGAACCACGGGTACGACGTCACCGACCACCGTTCCGTACGGGCCGAACTCGGCGGCGAGGACGGGCTGCGGTCCCTCGCGGCGACGGCGCGGGCGCACGGGCTCGGGCTCGTCGTCGACCTGGTGCCCAACCACATGGCGGCCTCCCCCCGGCACAACCACGCGCTGCGCGCCGTCCTCCGCGACGGCCCCGACTCCCCGTACGCCCGCTGGTTCGACATCGACTGGCGGGCGGGTGACGGCCGTCTGCTGCTCCCGGTGCTGCCCGCGCGGCTCCCCGAGGTGCGGGACCGGCTGCGGGTCTCCGGCGGGGCGCTGCACCTGGACGGGCAGGAGTTCCCGCTGCGCCCCGGCACAGAGGGGCTGCCGCTCGACGAACTGCTCGACGCCCAGTGGTACCGGCTCGGCTGGTGGCGTCTGGCCAGGACCGAGCTGGGCTACCGCCGGTTCTTCACCGTCTCGGACCTGATCGGGGTGCGGGTGGAGGACCCCGAGGTGTTCGCGGCGAGCCACGCCAAGATCGTCGAGCTGGTCGGGGACGGGGTGATCGAGGGGCTGCGCATCGACCACCCGGACGGCCTCGCCGACCCGCAGGGCTATCTGGAGGACCTGGCGGCGGCGACCGGCGGGCGCTGCTGGACGGTGGTCGAGAAGATCCTCACGGGTCCCGAGACGCTGCCGGCCGCCTGGCCGGTCGCCGGCACCACGGGGTACGACGCCCTGCGGCACCTCGACGGGGTGTTCACCGACCCGGAGGGCTCTGCCGAACTGGCTGACCTGTACCGCGAGTTCGTCGGGAAAGCGGCAGACAGGGGCGGGCACTGGGAGGCGACCGAGCGGCGCGCCGCGTACGAGGTGGTCGGCCACGACCTGGCCGCCGAGACGGCCGCGCTCACCCGGATCGCTGAGCGGATCTGCGCCGCGGACCCCGCGCTGCGCGACCACGCCCCCTGGGCGCTGCGCACCGCGATCCGTGAACTCCTCGTTCGGGTGCCGGTGTACCGCCCCTACCGGACCGGCGGCGAGGAGGTGCTGACCCCGGAGGCCGCGCGGGGCGCGAAGGCCGCGTTCGCGGTGCCGGAGGAAGCCGCGGTGGTCGACGTCGTACGGGAACTGGCGCTCGGCGCGCGCGGTGACGGGCCCGAACACCGGGCGTTCCGGGCCCGGTTCGCGCAGACCTCCTCCGCCCTGCGGGCCAAGGCGGTGGAGGACAGGGCCTTCTACCGGTACACGCCGCTGCTCTCGGCGAACGAGGTGGGCGGCGACGCGGGCCGCCCGGCCGTGCCGGTGGAGGAGTTCCACGCGTACTGCCTGCGGATCGCCCGGGACTGGCCGGGCACCGGCACCGTGCTGTCCACGCACGACACCAAGCGCAGCTCCGACGTCCGGGCGGCGATCGCGGTGCTCTCGCAGTGCCCTGAGGTGTGGGCGGAGCTGCTCGGGGAGGTCGCGGGGGTGCCCGCGCCCGACGCGCACGTGGCGTGGACGGCCTGGCAGACCGCCTTCGGCTTCGGGGCCCCGGACGCGGACCGGCTGGCCCCCGCGATCCTCAAGTCGGTACGGGAGGCGGGGCTGCGGACCAGCTGGACCGAACCCGATGCCGAGTACGAACGCGCGGTGGCCGAGTTCGCGGCGGCCGGCCCCGGCCGCATCCCGCTGCGGGCGGCGTCGGAGGCGGCCTTCGCCCTGGAACCACACATCCGGGCGCACGCGCTCGGGGTGCTCCTGGCACAGCTGACGATGCCGGGGGTGCCGGAGCTGTACCAGAACACGGAGCGGGAGTACCGGGCCCTCGTCGACCCGGACAACCGGGCCCCGTTCGCGGTCGGGGCGGACGACGACCGTACGGCTCTGGTGCGCGCGGCCCTCCGGCTGCGCCGCGAGCGCCCGGAGGCCTTCGGCGCGGGGGGCTCGTACACGCCGCTGACGGCCGAGGGCCCGGCGGCCGCCCACTGCCTGGCCTTCGCACGCTCGGGCGAGGTGGTGACGGCGGTGACCCGGCTGCCGCTGCGGCTCGCGCGGGCCGGTGGCTGGCAGGACACGGAGCTGGTCCTGCCTGAGGGCAGGTGGGAGGATCTTCTCGACGGGGTAAGGGAGTTCACGGGAGGGCCCGCCTCCGAGACGAAGGCGGCGGAGCTCTTCGCGGAGCGGCCGGTGGCCCTCCTCGCCCGGATCCACGGGCGAGGCACGCGCTGCCGGACCGTGCCGCCGGACGGGCGGTCGTACGGGGAGAGGTCAGGGCGATGAGCTCAGTGTGGGTGTTGTTCGGGGTCCTCTGGGGCCTCGTCGGGCTGCTGGTCCTGGTGCACGCGCGGCGCAGTCGCGGGTACAGCAGGACCGAGGGGGCCGAGGGGCTGCTCATCGAGCAGCGGGCCAGGGAGCAGGCCGCCGAGGACCGGGTGACCTATCACCCCCTGGCCGTGCACGACGCCCCGATCAGCTACAAGGACATCCACAACCGTCATCGTCCCTGAGGCCCCGCGTTCCGCGGGGCCTTCGGGCCGTCAGAAGCGGGAGGCGCGGGAGACCTCGCACTTGGTGTACTCGGAGCCGTCGCCGGTGCCGATGTACGGGGTGGTGACCTCGGCGCTCTGGGAGGCGCCCGCCGTGACCGCGATACCGGCCTCGAAGGCGGTCCGCGGGACGACGTCGCCGCCCGCGGGACCCGTGAACTTCATGGTGACGTTGTAGTCGTAGTCCATCGTGCTGTCGTTCTTCACGGTGACACGGGCGACGAGGTTCTTGGTGGCCGGGTCGTACTTGCACTCGTCGATGGTCACGTCGCGGGCCGCCTTGTCGGCGCTGCTGGAGCCGCCGGGCAGGGAGCCGCCGGACGTACCGCCGGAGGTGCTGTCGTTGTCGCTGTGGTTGCTGCCGCTGGAGCTGCCGGAGCTGCCGCTGCTGCTGTTGTTGTCGCAGCCGCCTCCGCCGGAACCGCGGGCACCGGTCAGGGCGACGACCGCGACGGCGGCGACGGCGATTCCGCGGACATGACGCATCTTCATGTTTCAATCCCCGTTGAAAGTGGCACTAAAAAGGGCTCCTTGACGAGCGCACGTCACCCTAGCAGCGGTCGGGGACAGCTCGCCGACACCCCCGATCAGCCCCCCGGACGGACGATCAGACTGCGCGGCGCCCGGGTGATCAGTCCCGTCGCGGTGGGCCGGAAGCCGTCGGCGAGCCGTAGCCGGGGCATGGCCGCGAACAGGGCGCGCAGGGCGTACTCGGCTTCGAGGCCGGCGAGGACGACGGCCGGGCAGAAGCCGGAGCCGTACGTGAGCTGACCCGGGTCGTCGCGCAGCGGGTCGAAGCGGTCGGGCTCCCGGAAGCGCTCCGGGTCCCGGCCCGCCGAACCGACGAGCAGGGCTACGGACGCCCCCGCCGGGATGACGCCGCCGCTGACCGGGATCTCGGCACTGGTACGGCGCACGGCGATCTGCACCGGCGGATCCCGGCGCAGCGACTCGGTCCAGGCCCGGCCCACGAGCCCGGCGGGGGCGTCGCGGAGGGCGGCGACCTGGTCGGGATCGGCCAGGACGTTGCCGAGGAAGGACGCGAGCGCCTTCTCCCGTACGGCGATCTGCCCGCCGCACTCCCCGCCGAGCGCCCCCGCCGCCCGGCCGCGTACGAGCCGCATCATGTCGCGGTACGGCACGCCGACGGCGGCGGCGACGGTTCCGGCGGGCAGCCAGTGGCAGAAGTCGGCGACCAGGTCGACCTGGGGCCGCTCCGCGAGCCGGCGGGCCAGGACGTACGCGGTGCGTTCGGCGAACGACCGCAGGGCCTCGACGTCGACGTCGACGTGGGCCCGCGCGCACGGCGGGTCGCCCGGCCGGTGCCCGTGGGTGAAGCGGCTGTCGGTGAGGGCGGTCGCCACGTCCGCGTACCGGGAGAGCACCCAGGCCCGCAGCAGCGGGTCGTAGGTGAGCGGGAACTCCTCGCGCAGGGTGCGGTGGATGCCGTGCGGATCACGTGACGCCCCCGGATCGAGCGGGCTCGGCGCGACGGTCCTGGAGCCCGGCGGGATGGCTCCCGCCGGCCCCTCGGGCCCCGTGGCGGTCGGATCGGCCACGGTCCGCACGCTCCCCGGCACCGGAACGGGACCGACCCGCCGCCCGGGGGCCGCGGGAGCCATGGCCGGCAGGCGTGTCCAGGGGTCACCGCCCTCGGGCGGCTGCGGCCGGTCGCTCCCTATGCCGTGCTTCGGCTCGTCGCTCATGGCGCCCCCTGTCGATCGGCGGTGGGTGCCGCGGCCGGAGATCGTGGCGCGCGTCCCCACAGCCCACCACCGCGCGCGCCGCACCGCCCGCCCCATACCGCCGAACGGGTGAACGCATGAACGGGTGAACGCCGCCGTGCGCGGGTCCCCGGCCACCCCGTGGCCCCCGGGGACCCGCCTCAGCCGTGGGACAGCCGGAACGTCATCTGTCCGAAGCCGACGACGTCCCCGGGACGCACGACCACCGCGCCCGTGACCCGCCGCCCGTTGACCGTCGTGCCGTTCGTCGAACCGAGGTCGCGCAGCACCCACATCCCGCTCTGCAGCGAGAGTTCGGCGTGCAGCCGGGAGGCGGTCTCGTGGCTGAGCCGCAGTCCGTTCACCGGGTCGCGCCCTATCCGCAGCGGATGCGGGCCGGGCAGCGGAAGCAGCAGCTTCGGCAGCCGCTCCGCGTGCCACGCGCGCCCCAGCTTCGCCGTGAACGCGGACATCCGCTCGACCGCGCCCACCACCCGCCGGGTCCAGGTGCCCTCGGTCCTCAGGTCGGCGGTGAGCAGGTCGAGTTCGTCCGGCCGCCGCGCCTGGAGCGCGCGCTCCATCCGGAAGAGGAACGTGTCGTGCGAGAGGCGGCCCTGAGCGGCGCCCTCACGGAGCAGCCCCAGCGCGCGGTCCCGCTCGGCGTCGGTCGGCCGAGGTGAGTTCGCCGGAAGCTCGAAAGGGGTCGTCACACCCGTGATTGTCGGCCCGTCGGGCCCGAAGTGTCCAGAAGGGCCCCCGCCGACGCCGTCTAGGCCCCCCGCCGACGGCGTCCGGGGCCGCCAATGGGCCGGTACGGAGTTACCGGGCCGGCCCGGTAACTCCGTACCGGCTCCTCAAGATCGCTGCTACGGTCTGCGGTCTCCACGCCCGAGACCCCCAGGGGGAAACACCACGTGACCGCGTCTGTCCCGACCACGCACGGCCTCGTCATACGTCCGCTCGCCGGGCCGGAGGAACTCGACCTGTTCCTCGGCCTTACTTACTCGCTCGACCACGAACTCGCCGACGACCTCGCCACGGGCCGCCGGGTCCCGGAGTGGATGTGGGTGGCGCTCGACGGCGACCGGCTCGTCGGCCGGATCGCCTGGTGGACGAACAAGACCGGCGGCGAACCGCAGGCCCTCGACTTCTTCGACCTCTCCCCCGAGCTGCCCGCCGAGGCGCGCGAGGAGATCGGTCTGGAGCTCCTGGAGACCGCGACGGCCGCCGTCGTCCCGGCCGGCACGCAGCGCCCCGAGTTCGGGCGGTTCATGCCGGCGGACTGGCGCGAGGTGCCGGAGACCCGCTCCCTCCTGGAGTCCGTCTTCTCCGTCCTGGAGCGCGCGGGGGCGCGTCCGCTGGTCGAGCGGCTCCGTCTGGAGTGGCGGCCCGGCACCCCCGTACCGGAGCCGAAGGGCCGTCTGGAGTTCCGTCCCGTGCGGGACCGGGAGGACCTGGTCACCCTGATGACGCCGGTCCTGGAGGGCACCCTCGACGCGCACGGCCAGGCCGAGCTGGCCTCCGGGCTCACCGCGCGCCAGGCGGCGGAGCAGCACTTCGACGAGGAGTTCGCGCACTACGCCTCCCCGCGCGAGTGGTGGCGGGTGGCCCAGCTGCCGGAGAGCGGCGAGCCGGTCGGCTTCGTCGTCCCCGCGCGCAACAACTACAACCACACGATCGCGTACATCGGTGTGCTCCCCGCCCATCGGGGGCACGGGTACATCGACGACATCCTGGCGGAGGGGACACGGATCCTGGCCGCCGTCGACGTGCCCCGCATCCGGGCCGCGACGGACCTGGGGAACGTGCCGATGGCGGCGTCCTTCGCCCGTACGGGCTACGACACGTTCGAGCGCGCGATCAACTACGTGTGGGACGTGCCGGGCGCGTCGGGGTCCTGACTGCCAGGATGGTCGCGGTGGTCACGCGTTGATCCACTGAGTGTCCGCCGAGTGGCTGGTCCGTCGACGAGGGGATTCCCGTGCTCTTCGAGGTGTGGGCGCCGAGCGCCCGTGACCGGGTGATGCTGTCGCTGAACGGCATCGACCACCCCCTGGAAAGGGACGCCGAACGGGACGGCTGGTGGACCGGTGTCGTACCCGCCGAGGACGGCGACCGCTACGGCTTCGCGCTCGACCACCGGCCCGTGCTGCCCGACCCGCGCTCTCGCCGGCTGCCCGACGGGCCCGACGGCCTGAGCGCGGTCGTCGACCACTCGGCGTACACCTGGCGCCACGAGTCCCCGCGCCTGCGGCTGCGCGGTGCCGTCCTGTACGAGCTGCACATCGGCACCTTCACCCCGGAGGGGACGCTCGACGCGGCCGCGGCGCGCCTCGGGGAGCTCGCGGGCCTCGGCATCACCCATGTGGAGCTGATGCCGCTGTGTCCGTTCCCCGGGGTGCGGGGCTGGGGGTACGACGGGGTGGCGCCGTGGGCGGTGCACGAGCCGTACGGCGGCCCCGAGGCGCTGAAGCGGTTCGTGGACACGGCCCACGGGCTCGGCATGGGCGTGGTCCTCGACGTGGTCCACAACCACCTGGGCCCGTCCGGCAACCATCTCCCGTCCTTCGGCCCGTACTTCACGGACACCCACCACACCCCGTGGGGCGCGGCGGTGAACCTGGACGCGCCGGGCTCGGACGAGGTCCGGGCGTACTTCCAGGGCAGCGCGCTCGCCTGGCTGCGGGACTACCGGATCGACGGGCTGCGGCTCGACGCCGTGCACGCGCTGGCCGACACCCGGGCGCTGACCTTCCTGGAGGAGCTGTCGGCGGCCGTCGACGAGCTGGCGAAGGAGCAGGGCCGTACGCACTTCCTGATCGCCGAGTCCGACCTCGCCGACCCGCGCATGACCACCCCGCGGAGCCTCGGCGGCCTCGGCGTCCACGCCCAGTGGAACGACGACTTCCACCACGCCCTGCACACCGCCCTGACCGGCGAGTCCCAGGGCTACTACGGCGACTTCGCGCGGGCCCCGATGGCGGCGCTCGCCAAGACGCTCACCCGTGTCTTCTTCCACGACGGGACGTACTCCGCCTTCCGGGGCCGGCACCACGGGCGCCCGGTGGACCGGGAACGCACCCCCGCCCACCGCTTCCTCGGCTACGCCCAGACCCACGACCAGATCGGCAACAGGGCCCTCGGCGACCGCCTTTCGGCCTCCCTCTCCCCCGGTCTGCTCGCCTGTGCGGCGACGCTGGTCCTCACCGGGCCTTCGGTGCCGATGCTCTTCATGGGCGAGGAGTGGGGGGCGGGGACGCCCTGGCAGTACTTCACCGACCACACCGATCCCGAGCTCGCGGAGGCCGTACGGCGGGGCAGGCGGAAGGAGTTCGCGGCGCACGGCTGGTCCGAGAACGAGGTTCCCGACCCCCAGGAGGCCGCCACCCGCGACCGTTCGGTCCTCGACCGCGCGGAACGCGAACGGGACCCGCACAAGCGGCTGCTCGCCTGGCACCGCGAGCTGATCGCGCTGCGCCGCACCCTGCCGGACCTGACGGACCCGGACCTCGCGGGCGTGAAGGCGGCCTTCGACGAGGAGGCCCGCTGGCTGGTCTTCCGGCGCGGGGTCCTGCGGGTGGCCGTCAACCTGGGCAAGGAGCCGGCGGTGATCCCGCTCGGCACCAACGGCCGCGACCGGGTCCTGGCGGCCTGGGAGCCGGTCGAGGCCCCGGCGGCGGACGGGGCCCTGCGACTCCCCGGCGAGTCGGCGGTCGTCCTCACGGACGGCTGAGGCTCCGCTGCCGGTGTCTACTCGACGATCGCCATCTCGTGCGGGGTGTTGTTGAAGCGGCGCCCGCCACCGTCCTCGGTCGCCGTGACGATGTCCTCGATGCGGACGCCGAAGCGGCCCGGGAGGTAGACGCCCGGCTCGATCGAGAAGCACATGCCGGGGACGATCGGCAGCTCCTCGCCCTCGATCATGTACGGCGGCTCGTGCGTGGTGACGCCGATGCCGTGGCCGGTGCGGTGGATGAAGTACGCGCCGTAGCCGGCGTCCGTGATGACCTTGCGGGCCGCCCGGTCGACGTCCTGGCAGGCCACCCCGGGGCGTACCGCCTCGAAGCCGGCCTGCTGGGCCTCCCGTACGAGGTCGTGGATCCGCCGCTCCTCGTCGGTCGGTTCGCCGACGTGGACGGTACGGGTGGTGTCGGAGCCGTAACCGTGCTTGAGGCCGCCGAAGTCGAGGACGACCATGTCGCCGCGCTCGATGACCCGGTCGCCGGCCTCGTGGTGCGGGTTGGCGCCGTTGGGGCCGGAGCCGACGACCGTGAAGTCGACCTGGGAGTGGCCGAAGCGCATGAGGAGGGCGGCGAGGTCGGCGGCGACGTCGGTCTCCTTGCGGCCCGCGAACCTGACCTTCAGGATCTCGCCGTACGCCCGGTCGGCGGCGGCCCCGGCGGCGGCGATCCTGGCCAGCTCGTGCGCGTCCTTGACGCCCCGGAGCATCGGCAGGGCCTCGGTGAGGGAGACGTACGAGGTGCCGGGCAGCGCCTGCTGGAGGCCGAGCAGGTGCATGGCCCAGGCGTTGTCGCTGACGCCGAACCGTCCGTCGACGTCGAGCAGGGGCGCGGTGACGGCGTACGGGTCCTTGCCGTCGGTCCAGTCGCGCAGGGTGAGCGCGGCGGCCCCCGCGGCCTTCTCGGCGTCGGGGGCCTCCAGGGTGGGGACGACGAGGACGGGTTCCTGTCCTGCGGCGAGGACGAGGACGGTGAGGCGCTCGGTGATCGCGGTGGGCCGGTAGCCGGTGAGGTAGACGAGGTCGGGTCCTGGGGCGACGATGACGCCCGCGAGCCCGGCGTCGGCGGCGGACTCGGCGGCGCGGGCCATCCGGGCCCGGTAGTCGTCCGCGGTGAAGGGAACGACCTCTTCGGGGGCTTCCGTGCTCGGCATGGCGGGCTCCTTCTCGGCTTCCTCGACGTACAGCATCCTGCCGGGCGGCGCCCCCACCCGCGACCGGTCGGCGGCGGTCAGCGGCGGTCGGGGCCCTGGGCGATGAGCCGTTCCAGAAGCTCCTGGAAGTCGTCGCCGACGACGATCCGCAGCTCCCCCCGCTCCTCGTCGTGCTCGCTGAGCTGGGTGAGCGTGCCGCCCTGCCACCAGAAGACGTACGGGCTGATGGCGCCCGGCACGTCCTCGTACCCGGAGGCGGCGAACGAGGCCATCGCGCCGAGGGCCGGGATGATCGAGGTGTCGCGGATGGGGTGGAAGGCGAGCTGGTGCCGGAAGGGCAGCGCGACCAGGGCGCCGTGTTCGCCGATCGGCCGGCCGGTGACCCGCTGGACCACGCCGTCCAGGTCGAGGACGCGGCTCGCGGTGTAGAAGGAGTCGCCGAGGATGATCTCGAAGCACATGCCGTCGGCGTCCCGGACGGTCTCGTGCTCCTCGACGGGCAGCCCGCGCAGGTTGCGCAGGGCCCGGTCGCGCAGCTGGGTGTGGTCCCCGAGCCGTTCGAGGGCCTCGTCGGTGAGCATCATGACGCTCTCGGGCAGGTCGAGGGCGAGGATCTCGTAGAGGCCGGGGGCGACGGTCCTGGCGTAGCCGAAGGCGGCGGCGTCGATGCCGTCGCCGCTGACGACCCGCGGGTAGAGCTGGGAGCGGATCTGCTCGGGCGGCAGCGTGTCGAGGGCGGAGGGGCCGTCCATGGCGCGGACCACGAGATCGATGTGCCGGTGGATCGTGCCGGGCCAGACGCGGGGGCCGCGGGGGTCCTGGTGGCAGACGGCGGCGAGGTTGCCGAGGCCGAAGCGGCGTCCCTTGTCGTCGATGACGTGGTCGGCGTAGACCGTGACCTCAAGGCCGAGTTCGGCGAAGGTGGCGCGGACCCGGCCGCGGAAGAGCGCTGCCTCGCGTTCGGAGAAGTACGCGAACTCGGGGTCCCTCGGTGCGTCGTCGCCGTCCCGCCTGGGTCCTCGTCGCAGCCACCCCACGCCCGCCCGCCTTCCGTCGCCGTTGCGCCCAGCGTAGCGACTGCGCGTGTCAGCCCCGGAGCCGACGGGTGAACTCGGCGACCGGGCCGCTCGGTTCGGCGGACGCGCCGGGCGGCAGGAGGAGTTCGGTGCGGTGGACGAGCCGGGGCGCCACCAGGGGGACGGCGAAGGCGCCGGGCACGGATGCCGCGAGGGACGAGGGCAGCAGGGTCAGGCCGTGGCCCGCGGCGGCCAGGGCGAGGAGGGTACGGGTGTCGGCGCCGTCGTAGCGCAGGGCGGTACGGAAGCCCCCGCCCGCGGGCCCGCCGTGCACGGCCCGCAGCCGGTCGAGCGGGATGCCCGCGGCGGGCGCGTCCAGCCAGCGGGCGTCGGCGAGGTCGTCGAGGCGGAGCCCGGACCGCCCTGCGAGTGGATGGCCCGCGGGCAGGAGGACGGCGAGCGGCTCCTCGGCGACGCCGGTCGCGGCGAGCGGGGCGACGTCGGGCGGCGGGAGCGGGTCGCTGGGGGCGGCGATGCCGTCGACGAGGCCGGCGTCGGCCTCTCCGGTGGCGACGGCGACGGGCACCCCCTCCAGGGGCAGACCGCGCAGGGTGACGCCGGTGGCGGGGAGCGCCGCGAGGGTGCGGGCGTGCAGGGCGAGCGGGGAGGCGGCGACGCGCAGGGTGGCGCGGGGCGCGGCGGCGAACCGGTCGAGGTCGGCGCGGGCCGCGTCGAGGCGCAGCAGCAGCGGCCCGGCGTGTTCGAGGAGCCGCTGCCCGGCCGGGGTGGGGGCGACGGGCCGCCGGGTGAGCAGCGGGAGGCCGAGGTCGGTCTCCAGGGCGGCGATGTGCTGGGAGACGGCGGACTGGGTGTAGCCGAGTACGCGCGCGGCCTCGGAGAAGGAGGCGAGCCGGGCGACGGTGACGTACGTCCGGAGGAGGTGCGGGTCCATGGAGTCGTCGGCTCAGGACCCGTCGGGGGCGGTGAGGAGGGCGCGGGCGTAGTGGGCGAGGGAGCGGTTGTAGCGGGGCAGCAGGGGCGCGAGGGCGCCGAGGGCGAGGGCGGCGGCCTCGCGGTCGCGCCCGGTGTCGGCGAGGGCGAGGGCGAGGAAGGCGTCGACGGCCGTGCCGAGGGCCTGCTCGTCGGCGTCGAGCCGGTCGGCCGGCATGTCCCGCTCGGCGGTGAGGAGTTCGACGGCGCGGTCGGGCCGGCCGAGGTTGCGCAGGCTGCTGGCGAGCTGGATGACGGCCCGGCGGCGGCGCAGTCCGGTGAGGCCCTGGTCGAGGGCGCGCCGGTAGAGCCGGACGGCCTCCTCGGGCTGTCCTGTGGAGTCGTGGGCGGCGCCCTGCTCGAAGAGGGCGGCGGGGTCGTCGGCGGGCCGCTCGGCGGCGAGTTCGGCGACGCGGGCGCGGAAGTCGGCGGGTTCGTGGGTGTCGATCCGCTCCCAGAGGGCGGTGACGCGGCGCTCCCAGTCATGGTCGTTCGTCATGCGGTTCAGCGTATCCGTCGGCGCATAAGCGTTCGTGATGGATCGTTCGGGAATCATCGTTGGACGTGAACGGGGAGTGCCGCGAAGGATGGCGGCATGAACAGCACCGGCCTTCCCCGCACCTCCCGCACGCCCCGTATCGCCCTGGTCGGCGACCGCTCGCCGCACGTCCGCTCGCACGTCCGCGTCCCCGTCCTCCTCGACGCGCTCGCCGAGCGGGACGGTCTCGTCCTCGACGCGTACTGGATCCCCACCGGGGACGCGGAGGCGCCGGGCGCGGTGCGGGGCTTCGACGCGGTGTGGGTGCTGCCGGGGAGCCCGTACGCGAGCGAGGCGGGGGCGCTCGCGGCGATCCGGACCGCCCGCGAGGAGGGCATCCCCTTCCTCGGCACCTGCGCCGGCTTCCAGCACGCCCTGGTCGAGTTCGCGAGGGACGTCTGCGGTCTGGAGCGGGCGGCGCACGCCGAGAACGACCCGGCGGCGGATCCGGGCGACCTGCTGATCGCGCCGCTCGCCTGCTCGCTGGTGGGCCACGAGGGTCCCGTACGGGTCACCCCTGGTTCACTGGCCGAGAAGGCCTTGGGCGCGGAGCGCACGACGGAGCGGTACCAGTGCGACTACGGGCCGGACAGCCGCCACCTGGACACCCTGCGGGCGCACGGCCTGCGTTTCACGGGCGCGGACGAGGAGGGCGGGGTGCGGATCGCCGAACTGCCCTCGCACCCGTTCTTCCTCGCGACCCTCTTCCAGCCCGAGCTGTCGGGCGACGGCACCCGCCCGCACCCCCTGGTCCGGGCACTGGCGACGGCGGCGACGGAACACGCGGGCCGGGGGGCCCGATAGCCCTACGCCATGTTCACCACGAGATGGGCACGGTCCCGGCCCCTGGCGACCAGACGGGCGTTGAGCTCGTCGGATTCGAGGACCCAGCGCTCGGCACGGTCCCGGTCCTTGCCGAAGCGGACGTGCCGCTCCACGAGCCGGGGGACGCGTCGCGCGTCGTCGAGCTCCAGGTACCAGGCCTCGTCGAGGAGGGGCAGGACCCCGGCCCAGGCGCCCTCGTCGTGCAGGAGGTAGTTCCCCTCGGTGACGACGAGCGGGACCTCGGGCCCGACGGGTACCGCCCCTGCGACCGGCTCCTCCAGGGAGCGGTCGAAGGCGGGCGCGAAGACGGTGGTGCCGGGCTCGGGGGAGCGCAGCCGGGCGAGGAGCGCGGTGTACCCGGCGGCGTCGAAGGTGTCGGGCGCGCCCTTGCGGCCGGCCCGGCCGAGGCGTTCCAGTTCGGCCTGGGCCAGATGGAACCCGTCCATCGGGACGAGGACGGCGAGCCCGTCGAGGCGGGCGACGAGCCGCGCGGCGAGCGTGGACTTCCCGGCGCCCGGCGCACCGGCGAGCCCGAGGACGCGACGGCGCCCCGGCACGGCGAGCCGCCGCGCACGGGCGGCGAGCCGGTCGAACTCGTGATCGTCCATGAGGGGCATTGTCGCGCACCGGGGCGGAGACAGGACCGGGCTGCCCGCGGCCACGGCCTTGGTTCCGACCCCAGAACCACGCACCCCTCCCCCGGAACCCTTGCCCGGACCCTCCCCCGTCCCTCGTTCGTACCCTCGGTACGGCGAGGGTATCCGCGGGGTCGACGCGGGTCGACGCGGATAGATTCCTGCCGCTTCCGCGTATTACGTTGTAGTAATGCCGTCCATCGCACTCGTCACCCTCGTCGTCCGTGATTACGACGAAGCCATCGCCTTCTACACCGACGCCCTCGGGTTCGCGCTCGTCGAGGACACCGATCGGGGCAACGGCACCCGCTGGGTCGTGGTCCGTCCGCACGGCGCCGCGGGCGTCGGCGGCCTGGGCAACGCCGGGCTGCTCCTGGCCCGCGCCAAGAACGAGGAGGAGGAGGCCGCCGTCGGCAACCAGACCGGCGGCCGTGTCGGGTTCTTCCTCCACACCGAGGACTTCGCCCGCGACCACGCCCGGATGTCGGCGGCCGGTGTGAAGTTCCTGGAGGAACCGCGCCACGAGCCCTACGGTTCGGTCGCCGTCTTCGAGGACCTGTACGGCAACCGCTGGGACCTCCTCCAGCCGGCGGACGCCGAAGCCTCCGCGTAGGCCCCCGTCGGGCCCCGCCGGGGGTCGCCTACGCCTGCCCTGTGAGCCCGTCGAGCCGCTCACGCTGGCCCGGTGTCAGGCGGAGGCCCGCCGCGGCGACGTTCTCCTCCAGGTGGGCCGTCCGGGCCGTGCCCGGGATCGGGAGGACGACCGGCGAGCGGTCGAGGAGCCACGCGAGGGAGACCTGCGCGGGGGTGGCGTCCAGTTCGGAAGCGACGGAGGCGACGGTGGCAGCAGCGGCGAGTCCGGCCGACGCGCCCGGCGCGCCTCCGGCGACGGGCCGCCACGGCAGGAACGCGATGCCCGCCGCCTCGCAGGCCGCGAGCACCGGCTCGTGCTCGCGGTCGAGCAGGCTGTACCGGTTCTGCACGCTGACGACGTCGACGATCTCCCTGGCCCGGTCGAGTTCGTCGACGGTGACCTCGGAAAGACCGATCCGCCCGACCTTGCCCTCCTCCTGGAGCCTCCGCAGCGCCCCGAGCTGGTCCGCGAGGGGCGTCCCCGGATCGATGCGGTGCAGCTGGAGCAGTTCGATCCGCTCGACGCGGAGCCGGCGGAGCGCGTCCTCGACCTGACGGCGCAGGGAGTCCGGCCGCGCGTCGTGCCTCCACCCGTCCGGCCCCGACGACCGGGCGATGCCGACCTTGGTGGCGATGAGCAGCCCGTCGGCGTAGGGGTGGAGGGCCTCGGCGAGGAGTTCCTCGTTGGCCCCCCAGCCGTACATGTGCGCGGTGTCGATCAGGGTGACGCCCAGCTCGACGGCCCGCCGGGCCACCTGGAGGGAGGTCTCGCGTGCGGCGCCCGGTCCGGCCGGCAGGCGCATGGCTCCGAATCCGAGCCTCCGGACGTCCAGCTCCCCGCCGATGCGAAACGTGGTCGGTGTCGTCATGTCTCGTCTCCGCCTCTCGGTCAAACCGCGAGGCTAACAAGGCGGTTGGCGGGCCCCGGGGACGATAATCGCTGTCGCTCGGCGGCTTCGGCTCCCTACACTCGCGTCTCGGCGCACCGATGGGTGCGCCGCCGAGCCGTACGTCGTACGTTCGTGCGTCCGTACGTTCCGAGTGACCGTCCGAGGGGAGAAGACCATGCGCAGCAGCCGTTCCGCCGCCGCCGTGGCCTCCTCCCGTGCCCGGTACGACGTGATCCTCGCCTCCTCCGCCGAGCGGTGGCGGCTGCGCGCCCGCCATCGCCGCCCGTGACGACGTCGGCTCCCTGACCCGACCGTCGTACGGGAATCGCGCTGCCCTGTTCTCCACGCAGCAGCGAAAGGCACGACACCGTGCGTACCCACCTCACCTCCCGCGTCCGCAACCTCGGCATCCTGGCCCACGTCGACGCGGGCAAGACCACCGTCACCGAGCGGTTCCTCTTCCTCACCGGCGCCACCCACAAGCGCGGCGAGGTCCACGACGGCACCACCGTCACCGACTTCGACCCGCAGGAGCGGGACCGGGGCATCACGATCTTCGCCGCGGCCGTCAGCTGCGACTGGGCCGGGCACCGGATCAACCTGATCGACACGCCCGGACACGTCGACTTCTCCGACGAGGTCGAGCGTTCGCTGCGCGTCCTCGACGGCGCCGTCGCCGTCTTCGACGCCGTCGCGGGCGTCGAACCGCAGAGCGAGACGGTGTGGCGGCAGGCGGACCGGCACGGCGTTCCGCGCCTGGCGTTCGTCAACAAGATGGACCGCGCGGGCGCCGAGCTCGACGCGGCCGTCGAGTCGATCCGTACCCGCCTCGGCGCCGTCCCGCTCCCCGTCCAGCTCCCCATCGGGCGCGAGGACGGCTTCACCGGCGTCGTGGACCTGGTCCGGATGCGGGCGTACGTGTGGCCCGAAGGCGCCGGCACGTACACCGAGCGGCCCGTCCCCGACGAGCTGCGGGACGAGGCCCGGCATCGCAGGCGACACCTGGAGGAGACGGTGGCGGAGCTGCATCCCGGCGCCCTGGAGGAGTTCTGCGCCGACGGCGCGCTCTCCGCGGGGACGCTGACGGACGCGCTCCGCGACCTCACCCTCTCCGGCGAGGCCGTGGTCGTCCTGTGTGGCTCGGCGTACCGCGACCGGGGCGTCGAGCCGCTGCTCGACGCCGTCGTCGCGTACCTCCCGGCTCCGTCCGACATGCCGCCGGTGCGCGGCGGGGTCGCGGCGGACACGGAGGCGCCGTTCACCGCGCTCGCCTTCAAGGTGAGCGCGACCGCCACCGGCCGCATGACCTACGTCCGCGTCTACGCGGGCACGATCGGAAAGGGGGACACCGTGCTGGACGCCGTCACCGGCCGCACCGAGCGGATCGCCCGCATCCTGCGGGTCCAGGCCGACCGGGCGACCGAGGTCGACGAGGCGCGCGCGGGCGACATCGTCGCCGTCGTCGGGCCGAAGGCCGCCCGCGCCGGGTCGACGCTGTGCGATCCGTCCGCGCCGGTCGTCCTCGAACCGCCGACGACCGCCGACCCGGTGGTCTCGGTCGCGGTGGAGGCCCGCCGCGGCACGGACACGGGCCGCCTGGCGACGGCTCTCGCGCGCATGAGCGAGGAGGACCCGTCGCTCGTCGTGCGGTCCGACCCCGAGACGGGCCAGACCGTACTGTCCGGGCTCGGCGAACTGCACCTGGAGGTCGCGGTGGAGAAGCTCCGGCGCGACCGGGGCCTTGAGGTGACGGTCGGGCGTCCACAGGTGGCGTACCGGGAGACGGTAGCGAAGGGCGTCACCGGCCTGCTCTACCGCCACGTGAAGCAGGACGGCGGCGCAGGCCAGTTCGCCCATGTCGTCGTCGACATCGAACCGGCCGCGGAAGGCGAGGAGTTCGTGTTCGTGTCCACGGTCACGGGCGGCCGGGTGCCGCAGGAGTACGTCCGCGCGGTCGAGGCCGGCTGCCGTGACGCCCTCGTCGAGGGTCCGCTCGGCGGCCACCCGGTGACGGGTGTCCGGGTCACGCTCACGGACGGCGCGACGCATCCGAAGGACTCCTCGGAGATGGCGTTCCGCGCGGCGGGCCGCTTCGCGCTCCGCGAGGCGCTCCGCGCGAGCGCGATGACGCTCCTGGAGCCGGTGGCCGACGTGACGGTCACCGTCCCCGCGGAGTCCGTCGGCTCGGTGCTCGGCGACCTCGCGGCCCGCCGCGGCCGGGTCACGGACTCGACGACCCGCTCGGGTACGGCGGTGGTGGCGGCGACGGTCCCGCTGGCCGAACTCTTCGGCTACGCGTCCCGCCTGCGGGGACGTACGCAGGGCCGTGGCACGTTCACGACCCGCCCGGCGGGGTACGCCCCGGCGCCGTAGGGCCATCTGAACGCCGGGCGTCCGGTCCGCCGCACCAGTGGTGCGGCCGGACGCCCGGTGGCTTCAGGCCCACAGGCATGCCTGACCTGGCCGATCCGGCAGCCGATCGGGTTGTCGGGGGCGGTCGGCCCGGCGGGCCTGAAGCTGTCCGTTCGGCTTCCTTCTACGCTCGCGGGGGACCGAGGGAGGCTGTGGCGCAGAGGCACGCAGCCGCGGGATCCCCTGGCTCCGGCCTCCCGAGATCCGCTCCCCTCCCCGCCGAAAGGTCGCACTGTCGTGCCCGAAAACGCCCTGACCGGCGCGCCGCCGTCGGCCGGCCGCATCCGCCGCCGCCGGACCCGCTCCGCGCTCTTCACCGCCCTGTGCACGTTCCTGCTCGTACTCCCCGGGTCCTTCGCGGCGGCCACGGCCCACGAGCCCCCGGTCCAGCTGAGAGTCATGACCCAGAACATGTACCTGGGCGCCGACCTCCGGCCCGTCCTCGGAGCCACCGACACCGCTTCGCTCATCGCGGCCGTCACCCGGGTGTACGCACAGGTCGAAGCCACGAACTTCCCCGCGCGCGCCGAGGCCATGGCCGACGAGATCGCCGACGACGACCCCCACGTGGTGGGCCTGCAGGAGGTTAGTCTGTGGCGGAGCCAGACCCCGGCCGACTTCAGCTCCACACCCAACGCCACCGTCGTCGAGTACGACTTCCTGCGGACCCTGCTCGACGAGCTCGCCGAGCGCGGCAAGCACTACGCCGCCGTGGCGACCATCACCAACAGTGACCGCGAGGTCCCCCGGTCCACGCCCACCGGCTACCAGGACGTCCGCCTCACCGACCGGGACGTGATCCTGGCCCGCACCGACCTGCCCACGAGGAGGTTCTCCGTCGCCAACCCGCGACAGGGTGCCTTCGCGGCTCGCCTGACGATCCCCCACCCGGTGCTCGGGAGCATCCCCTTCATGCAGGGCTGGACCTCCGTCGACGCCACCCTGGGCGGCCGCACCATGCGCGTGGTCAACACCCACCTCGAAGCCGCCAGCCCCTCCGTCCAGGTGCGGCAGGGCGCCGAGCTGCTCGCCGGCCCGCTCGACACCGACCTGCCCACCGTGCTCCTGGGCGACCTCAACTCGGCCGCCGGTGGCGTCGGGGCGGTCCCGGGCATGAGCGACACGCCGACCTACGGCAACTTCCTGGCCGCCGGGTTCCGCGACGTGTGGACGGAAACCCGTCGCAGGGATCCCGGCTTCACCTGCTGCCAGGACCCCGCCCTGCGCGATCTCCCGTCGGCCCTCAGCCAGCGCATCGACTACGTGCTGTTCCGCAACGGCTTCGAGGCCGTACGGGCCGAGCGCGTGGGCGAGGAGCCGGACGACCGCACTCCGTCGGGCCTGTGGCCCTCGGACCACGCGGGCGTGGTGGCCGCGCTCAGGCTGCCGCGGCGCTGACGGAGACGGAGCCCGTACGGGAAGTCGGGAGGCGCCGCGCCGCGTCTGACGCGTGCGCGGCGCCGCCCGCTCAGTCGATGCAGAACTCGTTGCCCTCGACGTCCTGCATGTTGATGCACGACTCGTTCTCCTCGTCGGCGAGCAGCACCTTCGTGCACACCGCGCCGAGGGCGACCAGGCGGTCGCACTCCGCCTGCAGCGTGGCGAGGCGCTCCTCGCCCACGAGCCCGGTACCGACCCGCACGTCGAGGTGCAGCCGGTTCTTGGCGACCTTCCCTTCGGGCACGCGCTGGAAGTACATGCGCGGTCCCACACCCGTGGGGTCCTGGGCCACGAACCACGCACCCCGGCTCTCGGGCGGCAGCGAGAGGTCGTACTCGCCCCACGTGGCGAACCCCTCCGGCGGCGGCGGTACGACGTAGCCGAGGACCTCGCACCAGAAACGAGCGACACGCTCGGGATTCGCACAGTCGAAGGTGACTTGGAACTGCTTTACGGACGACATCGCGCCACCATAACGCGCGACGATCTCAGGACGCCGCCGGTTTTCCACAGCCCCGATCGGGGGCGGCATCCTGGCCGGCATCGGGGTCGGTGAGGTCGAGCTCGGCCCGTACGGTCTTCCCGACCGGGACGCGGTCGAGCACCGCCCACCGTGAGGCCAGGGCCTCGACGAGCAGCAGGCCGCGCCCGCCCTCGTCGAGGGGGCGGGGCGCCGTCGGCGCGGTCGGCCGCCGCTCGCCCCGGGTGTCGGAGACGTCGACCCGGAGCCGCGCCCCGGAGTCGTACGAGAGCGTCAGCTCGAAGTCGCGTCCGGGCACCCGGCCGTGGGTGACGGCATTGGCGGCGAGTTCGGCGACGAGCTGCCCGACGGTGTCGGCGGTCTCGGAGCCGTACGGAACTCCCCAACGGTCGAGTTGGTGGAGAGCGAGGCGGCGGGCGAGGCGCGCGCCGCGCGGGGTCGAGCTGAAGCGCTGGGTGAACACACGTACGGTGACGGCGGATTCGCGGGTCACGGGGAAGGTCATGGGGCCAATGTGGTGCCGCTCGGGCGCAGTTACCAGGTCAGGAACTCGTACGCTGCGACAGCGTACGGGTTCACACTCTGGACGGTACCGGTCACTACCCGTGAGCATGGGTGCGGTTCAACACGAGCGCACGGGTGCGGGAGGTGGCCGGAGTGACGGACGAGGTGCCGGGCGAGGGTCCGGGAGGAAACGAACCGGAGGCGTCGGACAGCCTGAGGGCGTTCGGGGAGGTGGTCAAGACCTTCCGGAAAAGGGCCGGCCTTACGCAGGAACAGTTCGCGCCGCTGGTCGGCTACTCGGTGCCGACGATCGCCTCGATCGAACAGGGCCGACGTTTACCTTCCGCCGATTTCGTGGAGCGGGCGGAGGAGGTGCTCGACGCGTTCGGGGTGATCCGGGCGGCGGCGAAGCACCTGGCACGGAAGCCGGGGCTCGCGAGCTGGTTCCGTCAGTGGGCGAGGCTGGAGCTCCAGGCGGTGACGCTGTACACGTACGAGAACCGACTGGTGCCAGGCTTGCTCCAGACGCCGGCGTACGCGAAGACGCTGTTCGACGAGCAGATCCCGGCGCTGGGAGACGACGAGATCGAGCCCCTGCTCACGGCCCGCGTCGAACGAACGAAGCTGCTCACGGAGCACCCCCACACGATCTACAGCTTCATCATCGAGGAGCACGTGTTGCGCCGCCTGACGGGCGGCCCGGAGGTCATGCGGGAGCAGGTCGGCCACATTCTCGACCTCTGCGCGCGGCGCAACATCGACATCCAGGTCATGCCGCAGTCGCGGGGGCATCACGCGGGCCTGGGCGGGCCCCTGCAACTCCTGGAGACCCCGGAGAACAAGTGGTACGCGTACTGCGAGGGACAGCGCGCCGCCCACCTCATCGCCGACCCGCAAGAGATCAGCATCCTCCAGAAGCGATATGCCAGGATGCGGGCACAGGCTCTTTCCGCAGAGGAGTCCGTGAGCCTGTTGCGGGAGATGCGAGGAGCAACATGAGCACCACCGACCTTGCCTGGTTCAAGAGCAGCTACAGCAGCAGCGGCAGCGGCGACTGCGTCGAAGTCGCCCTGGAATGGCACAAGTCCAGCTACAGCAGCAGTGGTGACGGCGACTGCGTCGAGGTCGCCGCCTGCCCCTCCACCGTTCACGTCCGCGACTCCAAGATCCCTGACGGCCCCAACTTCGCCGTGGCGTCCGTCGCCTGGACGGAGTTCCTCGACCAGCTGCGCTGACACGGCGAAGAGGAAGCATCACTTCCATGTCCCCGGTTCGTAACGAGCGGGAGTGGAACGGCACAGGGCGGCGACGCCTGGGCAGAATCGGGTCGCCATCCACACCGTTCAAGCAATGTGAAGTACACGGGGGATCACCATGCGCGCTGCCCGGCAGAGTTGGAAGACCTATGCCCTGGGAGCGGCGGCCGTCGCCGCGCTCCTCTCGTCCACGGCCTGCCAGCCGGGCGGCAGCACGATCGACGTGCCGGTGGACCCGAAGCCCTCGGGTACGCCGAGCGCGACGGACTCCGCGAAGCCGGGTACGCCGAGCGCGACCGGCTCGGCGAAGCCCGGTACCGGCACCCCGGCCGCCACCGAATCCGGCAGCGTCAGCGACGGCACCGCGAAGGCCTGCGCCGACCCGGACCTGTCGATCGCCACGTCGTACTGGCCGAAGGACAACGGTCAGCACATGCTCATCACGGCCACCAACGTCACCGACAAGCCCTGCACGCTCTACCACTACCCGTTCGTCTACTTCGGCCAGGACAACGACAACCCTCTCGGGCCGATGGAGTCCAAGCCGACGGCGGTCGCCACGATCGGGCCGAAGGAGAAGGCGTACGCAGGCATGAAGCTGTTCCTCGGGGGCGAGAAGACGACGACGTACACCTCGTTCGGCCTCGGCTACCACGACCCGAACAGCAACAACGACGGTTCTCCGGTCGACGTGTCCCTGTCCGGTGAGGTCGATTTCGTGACCGTCGGCCCCAACCCGTCGGTCACGTTCTGGAACCGCGACCGCAGCGAGGTCGAGAAGTACGTGTTCAAGGCCGGGTGACGTAGAAGGTCGGGTCGGCGGGTGGCCGCTGCACGGAGGCCCTCTGTCAGGATGCGTGTACCGGCCCTCCTTTCCGCACGAAGGGGGCCGGTGCCGTACGACGACCCGAGGAGCGACACACGCATGAGCACGACCCCCGGCGACTACCTCTCCGGCCTGTTCTCCCTCGAAGGGCGCACCGCCCTCGTCACCGGCGGCAGCTCCGGCATCGGGCGTGCCATCGCCGGGGCCCTGGCCCGCTCCGGGGCGAGGGTGGTGGTGCTGGCCCGCAAGGAAGCGGAGCTGGTCGCGACCGTGGACGAGCTGACGGGCGACGGGTGCCGGGCGGCGTGGGTCAGCGCGGACCTGAGTACGCGCGCGGGGATCAGGGCGGGGGCGGAGGAGGCGGCGGCCGTCTTCGGGGAGCCCGACATCCTGGTGAACTCCGCCGGCGTCAACCTCCGCCCGCCGCTGGGCGAGCTCGACGAGGAGGTCTGGGACACGACGATGACCGTGAACCTGGAGGCTCCGTTCCTCCTCGGTCAGCGTTTCGGCCCCGGGATGGCCGAGCGCGGCTTCGGCCGGATCATCCACGTCACCTCGCAGCAGGCGCACCGCGCGTTCGTGCAGAGCGGTGCGTACGGGGTGTCCAAGGGCGCCCTGGAGTCCCTGGCCCGTTCGCAGGCCGAGGCCTGGTCGCCGTACGGCGTGACCGCCAACACCCTGGTCCCGGGTTTCGTGATGACCCCGCTCAACCAGCGCCTGTCCTCCGATCCGGACAAGGTGGCCGCCCTGGCCGCCCGCACGATGGTCGGCCGCAACGGCCTCGCCGATGACTTCGCGGGCGCGGCCGTCTTCCTGGCGAGCACCTCGTCCGCGTACGTCACGGGCCAGTCCCTCTTCGTGGACGGCGGCCTCTCCGTCCACTGAGAGCCGCACGGCCTTTCCGCCAACCCGGGGCAGCGGCACGGGTGGTTGCTCTACTTTGGATCTCCTCAGCCGATCGACGGGGGGATCCGCCGCATGACCGAGGACGAGATCGGGACCGCACCGACCACAGGGTTCGGCCGCCGGCTGAGCCCCCACGCGAAGGGCTGACCTCTTCACCGTGGAGCAGCTGACGGAGCAGGACCCCACCCACATCGGCCCCTACCGTCTGATCGCCCGCCTCGGCGAGGGCGGAATGGGCCTGGTCTACCTGGGCCGGTCCGAGCTCGGCCGTACGGTCGCGGTGAAGGTCGTACAGGCCGAGCACGCCCAGCATCCCGAGTTCCGCAGGCGGTTCGCTCGCGAGGTCGCCGCGGCCAGACGGGTGGGCGGCGACTGGACGGCTGCCGTCCTGGACGCGGACACCGAGGCGGCCGTGCCCTGGGTGGCGACCCAGTACATCCCCGGCCCCGACCTGACCACCGTGGTCGGCAAGACCTTCGGTCCGCTGCCCGAGCACTCGGTCCACACCCTCGCCAACCGTCTCGCCCTCGCCCTGCGGGCGGTGCACGAGGCGGGCCTGATCCACCGCGACCTGAAGCCCTCGAACGTGCTGGTGACCGTCGACGGCCCCCGGGTCATCGACTTCGGGATCGCCCGGGCACTCGACAGCATCGGCGGGGACAGTCTGCTCACCCGCACCGGCATGCTGATCGGCTCCCCCGGTTTCATGTCTCCGGAGCAGGTCCGGGGCCACGAACTCACGCCGGCCAACGACGTCTTCTGCCTGGGCGCGGTCCTCGTCTACGCCGCCACCGGACGCCTTCTCTTCGGCGCCACGGACACCGGACTGAACGCGCACCTGTTCCGGATCGCCGAAGAGGAGGCGGACCTCACCGGCGTACCCGACTCACTCGTCGCTCTCGTCCGCGCGTGTCTGGAGAAGGACCCGGCGAAGCGGCCCACGCCCGCGCAGGTGATCGAGCGCACGGCACCGGACCGGGACGAGGAGTGGCTGCCCGGGGCGGTACTGGCCCATCTGGGGCGCCGCGCGGCGGAGCTGCTGGACTTCACCCCGCAGACGCGGGGCACGCAGCCGGACCCGCGGGCGGACCGGGTCGCCTCCTCGGCCGCTCAGCCCCAGCCGACCTCGTACCCCCTGCCGCCGGCTTCTTCTCCGGCTCCGTACGCCCCGAACCCGCACGATCCGACGGCCACCCCGGCGGACTCCATTCCCGCGGCGGGATTCGGACCACCGGCGGCCCCGCTGCCCGGCCCGCGGACCGCGCCCGATTCCTTCGGTCCGGCGGACATCGACGGGAGCCCTCCTGCCAGGCGCCGGTGGGGCCTTGCGATGGCGGTGTTCGCGCAACTGATCGTGCTGTTCGACGTGTCGACGTCGACGCTGCCCCATCTGCTGCACGAGATCAGCGCCGACGTGGGCATGGACCACTTCTCCGAGCAGTGGATGTTCGTCGGCTACGCCCTGGCCTTCGGTGCGCTGCTGTTCGTCGGCGGGCACGTCTCCGACCTCATCGGCCGCAAGCCGGCACTGCTCATCGGCCTGGCCGGTTTCGCGGTGAGCACAGCGATCGGCGCGTTGGCCCCCGGGCCCGCTGCACTGCTCGGGAGCCAGGTCCTCAAGGGCATCTTCGCCGCCCTGATCACCCCAGCCTCCCTCGGCCTCGTCGCCGCCCAGTTCACCGAGCCGAGGGGACGCAGGAGGGCCTTCGGGCTCTACTCCATGATCGGCCTCGGCGGTTCCGTGCTGACCGTGCCGCTCACCTATGCGTCGTCCTCCTGGCGCGTGTCCATGTACGTCACCGTCCTGCTGGCTCTCATCGCCCTCATCGGCACTGCCACCCTGGTCCGTGACCGGTCCGGCCGCCGCACTCCCACCCGCTTCGACGGGCTGGGCGCGCTGTTGAGCGCGTTCGGCGTCGCTGCCCTCGTCTTCGGCTTCGCGGAGTCCGCGGCAGCCGGATGGGGGGCTCCCATCCCGTCCGCGTCCCTCGCGTGCGGCATCCTCCTGATGGCGGCCTTCGCCCGGTGGCAGTCGAAGGCCCGGAGCGGGATCCTGCCGACCTATCCGGCCAGGACCCGCGACGGTTTCGGCGCGTCGCTCACCTTGTTGCTGATCGGGCTCGCCCTGTCGACGGTGATCGCGCCCCTCATCGGTCTCCTGTACGCCAACGTCGGACCGGTGCCCACGGTCGCGGTCTTCGTACTGCTGACCGCCTCGTTCCTCGTCGGCGCCCTGCCGGTCGCCGCCGGGCTGCTGCCCCGGATCGGGCCGCGCGCCCTGCTGGTGTCGGGTCTGCTCGTCGCGGCGGTCGGGCCGCTCATCCAGCTGGCCATGGGTGACTCCCTTCCCGCCACCTACCCCACCGTGATCTGCCTCGGCCTCGGTCTCGGCACGGCCGGCACGGTGCTCTACTCGACCGTCATGGACGGCATCGCCGCGCAGGACTCCGGTGGACGGGCCGGTCTCGTCATGGTGAACCAGCACCTGGGCGCCGAGCTCGGTTTCGCACTGCTCGTCGGAGCGGCCGGGTACAGATTCGGGCTGGCGGCCGCGTCCCTGCTGGTCGCCGCGCTGGTCGGAGGGCTGACGGTCAGGGCGAGGCCTCCGGAGGGAGGCCTCGCCACGGACGACCGACTGCTGCTCGTGAAGAACGGCCGCGTCACCCGCGTACCGACGGAGCTCCGCGGGCTGGAGCTGCTCCAGGAGATCAGCCGTCTGCTCCGGTCCGAGAACGTCACGATGACGAAGCTCGGCACGGACCTGACCCTGTGGCATGTCGTCGGCGCCGGAGCACCCGATCCGGTCGCGAGCCGTCTCATGGCCGGGTACGGCTTCGAGCCGGTCACCGGGGCCGTGGTCGTGGCCGGGCCCTTGATCGGCCACATGCCGTTCCCCCTGGGCGGCGATGTGGCCGATGGCCTCGCGCTCCGTCTGGAGCAGTAGCCCGTCCGGAGCGGTAGCCGTCCGGCTCAGTGCTCGCAGAGGGAGAACTCTCGTTCGTAGATCTGCTCGTTGTGTTCGTCGACGAAGAACTTGCGCTCCTGCATGAGCTGCTCGCGGTACTCCTTGGCCTGCTCCAGCGTCATGGTCGAGGTGTCGGACCAGGGCTGCTGCGGCGGCACGTCGGAGGTCGAGACGATGGTCTCCGACGGGTCGACCAGGAAGAACGCGAGGATCTTGCGGTGTCCCGGGCGGGTGGGGTCCGCGAGGCGGAACGAGCCGACGCGGTGCTGCAGGACGTTCGGGAAGGCCAGGCAGCGGCCCTCCGGGGTCGATGCCGATCCCAGCACCTGGTTCAGCGCGTCCTCGTCCTCCAGTCCGTAGACCTCACGCATGCCGTTGTCGTCGTTCTGCTCGTAGCGCGGGTCGTCGACCGCCGTCCGGAAACTCAGCAGGCTCTCGGTGATGTTCTCGCTGTCGTAGTAGTAGAGGCCGGTCGAGACGATCCGCTCGTTCACCATGCCCTCGACGTGCCAGGAACCACCCGCGTACTCGGGGTCCTCGGGGGTGAGGTGGATGGTGGCGAGCTTGACGATGACCTGGAGTCGGCGGCCGCGCAGGTCGACGCGGGCGGATGCGTCGGGCGGCTCGGGCGCGGTGAAGTCCGGGGCGTCCGGGATGACCGGAACGCGGTCCTCCCACCACGCGTCCATGGCGTCTTCATAGGCGCTGACGGCTTTGTCGTAGGCCTCGGGGTCGCTGAAGGAGTCCTCGTCCGGCTCCTCCGGCTCCGAGTCGTACCAGCCGTAGGGATCGGCCTCGATCCGCACGGGCCGGGGATGGCGCAGATCGGTCAGCACGTTCTCCAGCAGCGGGAGCATGCTCGCGAACAAGTCCGGGAGGACGGCGGCCAGTTCGTGGTGATCCTCGGGGTGGACGTTGTTGACGTACGAACGGAAGGCGACGTCGCCGTCGTCACTGACGTCGACGTCCGTGGGCAGCCACTGGAACTTCTCCGAGAACTCGTACGCCGAGTAGCGGTCCGTCGGGTTCTTCCACGCCTCGTCGGGCACCCCGCTCACGCCCTTCACCAGGCAGAACAGTGAGGGATGCACCAGATCCAGCACCTGACCGCCGGATCCGGGATGCCAGTCCCGCTCCGCCTCGGGAACGTCTTCCAGTACCCGCACGGCCTCGCGCAGCCGGGACCTGAGCTTGTCGTCGACCAGCGAGTCCGACTGCCACACCCCGTCGACGGCCGACACCTCGATGCCGGTCCGCGCGTCCCGCCGTCCGGCGTAGTGCGCGAGCTCGTCGAGCACGTAGCGGACCTGCGCCTCGGTGAGGCCCTGGGCGACCGCCTCCTGGGTCCACCTGGCGACGATGCCCGCGTCGTTCATCTTGTCGAACCATCCGGGCTTGGCCCGGATGACAGAACTGCACTGGATCATCTCGAGTTCGCGCAGTGTCCGGGGTGTCGCGAGCGCTATGGAACGGGTGGCGCGAAACGGCAGCGGGAAGGCAGACAGGCCGGTCAATTCTCTTGTTCCTCACAGTCGGTGTGCGGTGGCGGGAAGAATACGTGAGCGCACTGACACCGCATCGTTTCCAGGAGGTTGCTCCATGAAGTCGACGAAGCTCGCGGCTCTGATCGCGGCGTCAGGCATTCTGACGCTGTCCGCCTGCGGAGGCGCTTCCGGCGGCACGGAGGAGATCTCCACCACCGGAACCGACCCGAAGATCATCGTCCACGACCTGTCGGTGGCTCCCGGCATGACGCTGAAGGGGCGTCTGGCCTCCCTGCGGGACGGCTCGTGCCTGGTCGTCACGGGCGAACGCGCGGGCGAGCAGTTCACGGCCTCTCCCCTCTGGCCCAGGGGTGCCGAGCCGACCCTGTCCGACGGAAGGCGCGGAGTGAAGGTGCCGGGCTTCGGGACCATCTCGGAAGGCGACAGCATCGTCGCGGCGGGCAGCTACTGGGAGGCCGGCGACAAGAGGACGGACGGCGTCGAGATGAACGCGCCCTGCCTGGCCGAAGACGGTTTCATCGTCTTCAACCGCGACTCGTTCCAGTCCTGACGACGGGCGGCCCGCTCCCCGGGCGCTCGCCGAAGATCCCGCCGCCGCCCGGGGCTGGGATGGTACTGGCGTGCGGGGCCGCCGGGACCAGGTAACGTCTTTGGCGTGACCGACAGCAAGAACATCAACAACCCCGTGGGCCAGGGCGGCGGACAGCGCAAGAAGCTGTCCCGCGCCGAGCGGCAGAACAACGGTCCGCACCGCAACCTCGACCGCCAGAACGCCGCCGACCGGAAGGCGGAGCTGGTGCGCAAGATGCGCGAGAAGGCGGCCGCTGCCGGGGGCGCCGGGCAGGCGGACGACGACACCGCACAGAGCTGACGCACCGCCGCCGCAGGGCGGCGGCACCGTACGGCAGCAGGGCCCGGACCGCGACACGCGGCCCGGGCCCTGCTGCCGTACGGGACGGGCGATCACGGATCGGTCAGAGCACTGCGCTTCGGGCCGCTCCAGCCGTCGGGTGGAAGTTGAGGCGTTCACGGACGACGGGGAAGCCGGCCCTGGCGAAGTTCGCGGCCATGGGGAAGTTCCCCTGGTCCGTCGCCGCGGTGACGAACTCCGCGCCCTCCTCGACCAGGCGGTGGGTGCACTCCGCGAGGAGGTCGTAGGCGTAACCGCGACCGCGCTGTTCCGGTACGACCCCGATGAAGCCGATGGTCGGGCCCGAGGGGTTGTGGGCCGGGATGTGGATGCCGACGAGGTCGCCCTCCGGTGTGTGCGCCGTCTGCCACCACTCCCGCGGGGACGGGCACCAGTGGAAGAAGTCGAGCTCCTCCTGCGCGGCCTTGTCGGGGCCGCCCTCCTCCATGGCCCTCAGCGCGTGGGCGTCCAGGGTGACGGAGTGGATGCGGCGCAGCGCGTCGAAGAACACGCCGTCGTCGGCCTCGGCGCCGAAGCGTAGGCGACCGGGCCGCTCGGGCAGGCCGCAATCCGGGGTCCAGCGGTACAGGAAGCGTTCCACCAGGAGCTCGTACCCCGCGGCTCGCGCGGCGGCGAAGCGCGTCTCGGCGGCGGCGCGCAGGTCGGCCTTCTCCCGCCAGCCGCCGGGCAGGTTGATCTCGAGTTCGACCTGCCGGGGAGCGGAGCGCAGGAGCGCGGCCCCGGCCTCCTCCTCGCCCTCGGCCACGTCGAACCAGTTGATGTTGACGGGCTCCGGGTCGTCGGGGCCGCCCCACCAGGCGCCGCGTGCGACGACCTCGCCGTCGCGCAGAGCGACGCGCTTCCAGTCGGGGCGGAACCGGGTGAGCCGATGGCCTTCGCCGGCGCCCAGGGGGTCGGGAAGTGCGTCGAAGAGATGGGCGTCGCTCGCGGAGAGCGCGCGGATGACCGGATCGGTCATGGATTCCTCCGGGATACAGGCTGCTGGAAGCGCTCCCGGTCAGAACTCGCGAACCACGCCGGGACAGCGGAAAGGGGAGCGCAGGAAAGGTGTGAACCGCACGGCACTCGCCTCCTTCCGTCCGTCTCAGGGCGTGGGGCCACACAGTAGGTGATCTTCCGCGGGCCCGTCCACGGGTTTCGGGATAATCGGTGGAGCCGCCGCGGGCGTGCTGCCAGGGTGAGGCGCATGCCGCCGCACCCCATGGAGGAACCACTGCGCCAGTTGCACGCCTCGCTCCGGCTCCGCAAGCGCCCCGAGGACATCGCCCAGCTGATCCAGGACATGTACACCGCCCGGGGGATCACACCCGACGCGGCGACCGCGGCCGCGCTCGAGAAGGCCGCCGCTCACTCGCTGAGCCGGACGTGGCACGGGTACACCTCGATGCTGGAGGACTTCGCGCGGCCCGTCGGCGCGCAGCGCCAGCTCGGGCGGGCCGCGAGCCTCTTCGCCACCGTGCCGGACCTCCCCGAGGCGGCGGGCGAGGACCCCGCCGAGATCGAGGCGGTGATCCGGCGGGCCGGGGAGGAGATCCGGCGGCAGTACGGCGAGAACGACTTCGGGCTCGACCGGCTGAACCGGGAGGAGCGGGCCGAGGCCGGTATCGGCGACCTCTCCAAGCGCCAGTACAACAAGCGGTTCCGGCTGCTGCGGCGGATGGAGGCCAAGCTGGCCCGGCTCCTCCACGAGCAGCGCCGGTACGAGGTCGTCGTCACCGGAAAGGGGGCGCTCGCGCACGCCCTGCCGTACGAGCTGTTCGCCGAGGACCCCGACACGGCGGCCTTCGTCGCGTACCTCACCGCCCGCGCGCACATGCGGAGCATCTTCACGAACGGCAGACAGCGCAGGCCGTACGACGAGGTCGCGGACGCGCTCTTCCAGCGGCTGCGCGCGGCGGAGGGCCGGACGAACTGGTACGCGGTGGCGCACGTGCATCCCACGGCCGAGGTCCTCGGGCACCTCTCGGACGACGAGCTGGTCCGGCTCCTCGTCCGCTGGAACCGGTTCCTCCGCGAGGTCGCCGAGCTGCTCGAAGACGCCTGGAACCGCTCCTCCATCGAGGCCGCGAGCATGATCGTGCGGCGCGGCGACGACTCGTCGACCTGGAACCAGGCGGCGCAGGCCTGGAGCACCGCCCGGGCCCACTGGTTCGCCCTGATGACCGAGCTGGGGCAGCAGGAGGTCCTCGACCGGGTGTGTCCGGGCAAGGTGCCGCGGCTGATGGCGGCGGACGTGGCGTACTGGCACCGCAGGAGCGGCGGGGGCCTGCACCCCGACACGTACGTGTGGTCGGACCTGCCCCGGCCGTGGGAGGTCCTGCGCGGGGAGGCGGAGTGCCCGCGCTCGCTGGTCGCGTCGGTCTGCAAGCGGTACGGCGTGGACCCGGTCGCGGGCGGCTGGACGGCGCCGCGGCCGACGGCTGAGGCCGTCGGGTTCCGCCGTACACCGGAACTGGTGCACGGCGTGGCGGTGGCCGACCCGCTGATGGCGAGCGCGCTCAGGTCCGCCGGGGTGTTCTCGGGGAAGGGGCAGCGGGCGGCGGCGGCCGAATGGCTGTGAGGGGCAGGCACGTCGGATAAATCGATTGCCTGGAACGACACGGCCGTCGGAGAATCGCGACGGCGACAAGGAAGCTCTGTGGAGGAGCGCCCGGCTCGATCTCCGGGTGGACGTAGGTTCGAATCCTGCCCTTGTCGCCGCTGACTGTCGCGCCGAGGGGCGCCGGAGGACGAGGAGGTGTGACCCGTGAACGCGGTATCGACATGGGCGCTCCCCTCGGGGACCACGGTCGGGCGATAGGTCGTCCGGGAGCGCCGTACAGAGCACTCCCGAAAGGCACGACCATGCGGTTCACCTCCGAACAGCACCTCGACGACGGCGTCCTCGAACGCGCATTCACCCTCGGCGACATCCCCGGCATCCTGTGGACGCCCGCGTCCGCGGCCGCGCCGACGCCGCTGATCCTGATCGGCCACCCGCCCCTCGGACTGCGCAGGATGTACCCCCGCCTTGCGGGGCGGGCCCGGTACTACGCGGCGGAGTACGGCTGGGCCGCGGCCACCATCGAGCTCCCCGGGAGCGGCGACCGGCCTCGGTGGCCCGCCGCCGAACAGGCCCGTGCCGACCTGCGCCGGGCGATGGAGGCCGGCGAACCGGTGAGCGCCGAGATCGTCGACGCCCTCGTCCTCCCGCTGGTCGAGAAGGCGGTCCCGGAATGGCAGACGGCCCTGGACGCGCTCCTGACGCTGCCGGAGATCGGCGGCCCGGTCGGCTTCGAGGGGGGAGTGATCTCCATCGGCATCCGACTGGCGGTGGTCGAGCCGCGCATCGCGGTCGCGGGCTTCTTCGCCGGAAGCTTCGTCCCCGCCGCCATCGTCGAGGAGGCCCGACAGGTCACCCTGCCGATGCGGGTCCTGCTCCAGTGGGACGACGAGGGCAACGACCGGGAGGCGGCCCTCGCCCTCTTCGACGCCTTCGGCTCCGAGGAGAAGTCCCTCCACGCCAACCTCGGCGGCCACACCGGCGTCCCACGCTCCGAACTGGAGGACGGCGCCCGCTTCTTCGCCCGCCACCTGACGTGAGGCACCGTCGTGTGATGCTGCAACCGTGAACGGTGACGAGATAGGTGTGCAGGCGCCCGTGGTCCGGTCGGGTGATCCGTATGAGGCGCTCGCGGCTCTTGAGGGGGCCGTGCCCGGGCTGCGGGCGCTGCGTGGGCGTACGGCGGGTCGTGTCGACTGGGCCGTGGTCGAGCGGGGGCTCGGGACGGCGTTGCCGGGGGACTTCAAGCTGCTCGCCGAGTCGTATCCGCCTCTGCTCTTCGGCGACTACCTGTCCTTCCGGACTCCGGCGCCCGGTGCCGAGGAGGCGTGGGTGAAGGCCACCATCGAGGAGCGGGAGGACGTGGCGGACCTCCTCGACATCGAGGACCTCGGCGGCGTCCTGGCCGTGTACCCGGAACCCGGCGGCCTGCTGGTCTGGGGCGGCTCGAACCAGGGCGACACCTTCATGTGGACCACCACGGGCACCGGGCCCGAGGCGTGGAAGGTCACGGTCGGCTCCCACAGCGGGGACTGGTGGCACTACGACGCCGGAGCGGTCCAGTTCACGGCGGACCTGGTCTCCGGCGCCCTTCGGCCCTGGGGGCTCCCCCGGGTCCGACCCGAGGTCGTGGCAGTCGGCGGGGGCACGGGCGGGGAAGCGTAGGCTCCCCGCCCGGTCGGCCGGGCTCCCGCCCGGTCGGCCTCAGCCCTCCTGCGGCTCCAGCCGCAGCGAGATCGAGTTGATGCAGTACCGCTGGTCCGTCGGGGTGGGGTAGCCCTCGCCCTCGAAGACGTGGCCGAGGTGCGAGCCGCAGCGGGAGCAGCGGACCTCGGTGCGGAGCATGCCGTGGGAGCGGTCCTCGATCAGTTCGACGGCGGAGCTGTCCTTCGGGTCGAAGAACGACGGCCAGCCGCAGTGGGACTCGAACTTCTCGTTCGACGTGAACAGCTCCGAGCCGCAGGCCCGGCAGGAGTACACGCCCTTGGTCTTCGTATCGGTGTACTCACCGCGGAAGGCGGGCTCGGTGCCGGCCTGGCGCAGGACCTGGTACTCCGCCGGGGTCAGCTCGGCGCGCCACTGCTCGTCCGGCTTCTCGACCTCGTACGACATCGTTCGCTCCTCAGTTCGCCTCGATGTGGGCGAGGATCTTCGGACCGAGGTCCGTGACGTCTCCCGCGCCCATCGTGAGAACGAGATCGCCGGGGCCGGCCATTCCCGCCACGACCCGCGGCACCGTGGCCGCGTCGGACACGGCCGTCACGTCGGCGCCGGCCGTCCGCGCGGCGGCGATGATCAGCTCGCTGGTGATGCCGGGGATCGGGTCCTCGCGGGCCGGGTAGATGTCGAGGACGACGGACGCGTCGGCGAGGGCCAGCGCGTCGCCCATCTCCTTGCCCAGCTCCTGGGTGCGGGAGAAGAGGTGCGGCTGGAAGACGACGAGGAGCCGGGAGGCTCCGGCGGCGCCCCGCATGGCCTCCAGGTCGGCGGTCATCTCGGTGGGGTGGTGCGCGTACGAGTCGATGACCTGGACGCCCTTGGCCTCGCCCTTGAGCTGGAGGCGGCGGCCGACGCCGGTGTAGGCGGTGAGGGCCTGGGCCAGCTCGGCCGGGTCGATGCCGACGCGGGCGCCCGCGGCGAGGGCCGCGGCGGCGTTGTGGGCGTAGTGGCGGCCGGGGACGGAGACGACGAAGGTGTGCTCGACGCCGTCGAGGGCGACCGTCACCTCGCTCTTCATCCCGTTGGGGACGATCTTGAGGATGCGGGCGTCGGAGTCCTCGGTCTCGCCGACCGTGACGATCTCCAGGCCCTCGCGGTCCGCGACCCGGCGGGCCAGTTCGCGGGCGCCGGCGTGCTCGCCGACGACCAGGGTGCCGCCGGGGCGGATCTTGGCGGTGAAGGCCTCGAAGGACTCGTAGATCTCGTCCATGGAGGCGTAGTTCGCGTGGTGGTCCAGCTCGACGTTGAGGACGATCGCGACCTCGGGGTCGTACTTCTGGAAGCTGCGGTCGCTCTCGTCGGCCTCGGCGACGAAGACCTCGCCCGCGCCGTGCTGGGCGTTGGTGCCGGGGCCGGCGAGGTCGCCGCCGATGGCGTACGAGGGGTCGAGGCCCAGTTCGGTGAGGGCGACGGCCAGCATGGAGGTCGTCGTGGTCTTGCCGTGCGTGCCGGCGACGGCGATGGCGCGCAGGCCGTCCATGAGGGAGGCGAGCGCGTCCGAGCGGTGGACGACGGGGATGCCGAGTTCGGCGGCGCGCGCCAGCTCGGGGTTGTCGGCGCGGATGGCGCTGGAGACGACGACGGCCGAGGCGTCGTCGGCGAGGTGCTCGGCGGCGTGGCCGATGTGCACCGTGGCGCCGAGGGCGCGCAGCGACTCGGCGGTCGCGGACTCCTTGGCGTCGCTGCCGGCGACCTTGGCGCCGCGCTGGGCGAGGATCTTCGCGATGCCCGACATTCCGGCACCGCCGATGCCGATGAAGTGCGGCCGTTCCATGGCGGTAGGGATGGCGGGTGCCATGCGGATCTCTCCCCGGGTGCGTTTCGTGCGTGGAAGCCCCCAGCCTAGTGGCTGCCGTGGTGCGGCCCGGGGCACATCGGGTCCGCCGGGTCCGCGCCCCCTGCACGGGGCGCGGACCCGGCCCGCCCGTTACTCGCTGTGGGCGAAGAGCTTCAGGACGGGGACGCCGACCTTGTGGCGGGCCCGGGAGGCCCAGTCCCGGTGGAAGAACTCCTCCACGTAGTGCGGGGCGGTGAGCACGATCACCTCGTCCGCCTCCGATTCGTCGACCACCACCTTCATCTTGTTGAGCGGGTGGTCCTCGACGACCTGGCCGACCGCTTCGCAGCCGGCGTCTCTCAGGGCCTGGAGCGAGTGCTCCAGGGCCTGCTCGGCGGGGAGCCGGGCCTCCTTGCCCTCCGGTTCCTCTCCCTCGCGGGCGGCTTCCTTCAGTTCGCCCATGGCCACGTCGTCGATGGCACGCAGCAGTACATCGGCCTGGTCACCACGCGGCTGCATCAGAACGATGAAGGACACGCCCTCGTCGCCGTGCAGCGTGGTGACGAACTCCACGTCGACGGACGTCAGGGGCTTCTCGATCATCAGAACGCTTGTGAACACCTCAGGAGCCCTTCTGCGGAAACCATCCTTCCCCGTGCCCGCACGGGGTCTGCGACAGTAAGTGTGCCCAGCGGACGGTAAGCGGAACGACAAATTCCGCCGATTGTCAGATCCGACGGTAGCGGGTGAAGAGGAAGCCGTCCTGCTCCAGCAGAGAAGCCACCTGGAAGCGTGTCGGGACGGCCGTCGAAGGGCCCCCGGCGATCCGCTGGGCGTCACCCGCCGTCATCGTCGGCGAGAGCGTCAGACACAGCTCGTCGAGGACTCCGGCGGCCACGAACTGGCCGAGCAGCCTGGGGCCGCCCTCGGTCAGCTGCCGCCGCAGCCCGCGCTCCGCGAGCACCGCCTTCGCCCGGGCCGGCTCCACCCCGGCCCCGTCGCCCGCGACCAGCACCTCGGCGCCCGCGTCCCTGGCCGCCCGTACCCGCTCGGCGGGCGCGGCGGCCCCCGTGAGGATCACGGTCGGCACCAGGGGCCCGGTGAAGAGCGGCAGCGAGAAGTCCAGGTCGAGCGAGGCGCTCACCACGGCGATGACCGGCGCCGGGCCCTGCCCCGCGGCGGCGCGGCGGGCCGAGAAGGCCTCACGCGCGCGTGCCGGGCGGTAACCCTCCAGGCGTACCGTTTCCGCACCGACCACGACGACATCGGCCAGACCCCGCAGGGTGCCGAAGATCCGCATGTCCGCGTCGGAGGAGAGCGGCTGGGAGCGGCCGTCGTGCTGACCGGCCCCGTCGAGGGACGAGACCATGTTGGCCCGCAGCCACGTGGCCCCGGCGGGCAGCTCGGGATAGGCGTAGGCGTCGGCGAGCTGATCGAGGGACCAGTCCTCGCCCCCTGCCTCGGTCTCGTGGGCTGTCATGTCCGTCACAGGGAGCAGGCGTCGCATCCTGGCAGTCTGACATGGCGCTTACAGTGGGGAACTGTGTCGACCCGTGCCCTCACCGAAGCCGCTTCCGCCTCAGCGGCCCCGCTCTCGCTGTGCTCCCGAGAGCCCCACGTCCCCGCCGACCGCCTCGTCGCGGAGATGGTGCCGCCGCCGCGCTTCGACTCCGTACGGTTCGACACGTACCTCCCCGACCCGAACCAGCCCAGCCAGACGGACGCCGTCAAGGCGCTGAGCCAGTTCGCCGAGGGCCTGGGCGGAGCGCACGCCTCCGGGGCGGGGAAGCGCCGCTGGTTCGCCAGGAAGCCGGCCGCCCCGACCGGGCCGCGCGGGGTCTACCTGGACGGCGGCTACGGCGTCGGCAAGACCCACCTGCTGGCCTCGCTCTGGCACGCGACCCCTGCCGAGCCCGCGCTCAAGGCGTTCGGCACCTTCGTCGAGCTGACCAACCTGGTCGGCGCGCTCGGCTTCCAGCAGACGGTGAAGACGCTCGGCGAGCACCGTCTCCTCTGCATCGACGAGTTCGAGCTCGACGACCCGGGCGACACCGTCCTCGTCTCCAGCCTGCTCGGCAAGCTCGTCGAATCGGGCGTGGCGCTCGCCGCCACCTCCAACACCCTCCCCGGCAAGCTCGGCGAGGGCCGCTTCGCCGCCGCCGACTTCCTCCGTGAGATCCAGGGCCTCTCGGCCCACTTCATGCCGCTGCGGATCGACGGCGAGGACTACCGCCACCGCGGCCTGCCCGAGGCCCCCGCCCCGTACTCCGACCAGACCGTCACGGAGACCGCGTACGCGACGCCGGGCGCCTCCCTCGACGACTTCCCGCACCTGCTCGAACACCTGGCCAGGGTCCACCCGAGCCGGTACGGCGCGCTGACCGACGACCTCAGCGCCGTCTGCCTCACCGACGTGCGGCCCGTCCCCGACCAGTCGACGGCGCTGCGCCTCGTCGTCCTCGCCGACCGGCTCTACGACCGCGAGATACCCGTCCTCGCCTCCGGCCTCCCCTTCGACCGGCTGTTCAGCGACGAGATGCTGAACGGCGGCTACCGCAAGAAGTACTTCCGGGCGATCTCCCGGCTCACCGCGCTCGCCCGCGACGCGAAGGGCCTTGTGGCGCAGTAACTTGGGGGCCGTACCCGATCTATCGAAAGGGATTCTCATGGCCACCGTGCGCCACGCACACACCGTCTGGCAGGGCGACCTCCTCAAGGGTTCCGGGGTCGTCACCCTCGACTCCTCCGGTCTCGGCTCGTACGACGTCTCCTGGCCGGCCCGTACGGAGGAGCCCAACGGGAAGACCAGCCCCGAGGAGCTCATCGCCGCCGCGCACTCCTCCTGCTTCTCGATGGCCTTCTCCAACATCCTGGCCAAGGCCGGCAACCCGCCGACCCGCCTGGAGACCAAGGCCGACGTCACCTTCCAGCCGGGCCAGGGCATCACGGGCGTCCACCTGACGACGCGCGGCGAGGTGCCGGGCCTGGACGCGGACCAGTTCCAGTCGCTCGCGGAGGACGCGAAGAAGAACTGCCCGGTCAGCCAGGCGCTCACGGGCACGACGATCACCCTCACCGCCGAACTGGTCAAAATCTGACCTCAGGTCAGAACACGCGCCACATGAGGCCGTTGTGGCCCGCATGGTTCACGTGTCACCACAGTGCGTGATACACACATGCGGGTCACACGTCACAGCACAGCACACACCTGTCCGCCAACAGGAAAAGTGGGTTGCCTCATGTCCGCGACACGACGTCAGATCCTCTCCCGCACCGGCGCCGCCGCCGCCGGGATCGCCTTCACGGGCGCACTCTCCGAACTCTTCGCCGGCAGCGCCGCCGCCGCCGGGAGCCGGGGCGGCTACGGCCCCCTCGTCCCCGACCCGGCCGGACTCCTCGACCTCCCGGCCGGTTTCCGCTACACGGTCCTCTCCCGGCAGGGCGAGCCGCTCCGCTCCGGCGAGGGCCTCGTCCCCAGCAATCCCGACGGCATGGCCGCCTTCGCCGGCCGCCGCGGCCGGACGCACCTCGTCCGCAACCACGAGAACCGGGTCACCGGGAAGATCGGCGTCCCGACCGTCCCCGGTCTGACGTACGACCCGGCCGCCAAGGGCGGTTGCACGGTGCTCACGCTCGACGGACGGAACAACGTCCTCGACGAGCGCGTCGGCATCGCCGGCACGGCCGTCAACTGCGCGGGCGGCCCGACCCCCTGGGGCACCTGGCTCACCTGCGAGGAGACCGAGGACAAGGCCGGCACCAACGGCTACGCCAAGGACCACGGCTTCGTCTTCGAGGTCGACGGCGCCGACCCGCACCGCACCGGAGCCGTCCCGCTCACCGCGATGGGCCGCTTCCAGCACGAGGCCATCGCGATCGACCCGGCGAACGGCATCGTGTACGAGACGGAGGACGCCTTCCAGCAGCCCTTCGGCCTCTTCTACCGCTTCCTCCCCGAGCGGCCGCTCGGCGGCACCGGCTCGCTGCGCGCGGGCGGCGCCCTGGAGGCCATGCGGGTGCCGGGCGTGCCCGACCTCTCGGTGATCCAGGAGACCGGCGCCCGTTTCGAGGGCGTCGAATGGGTCCCCGTACCGGATCCGCAGGCGGTGGAGACCCCCATCAGACTCCAGGACTTCGGACCGAAGGGCATCACCCACGCGCAGAAGCTGGAGGGCTGCTACTGGGGCGGGAACGCCGTGTACTTCGTGTCCTCCTTCGCGCGCGTCAAGGACGGCTCGGGCGCCACCCACTTCGGACAGGTCTGGAAGTACGAGCCGCACCGGCGCCGCCTCACCCTCGTCGTCGTCTTCGGCCCGAGCACCGACATCCAGCTGCCGGGCGAGTCACCGGACAACATCTGTCTGGCGCCGACCGGGGGCCTCATGGTCTGCGAGGACGGCGACGGGGCGCAGCACGTCTACGGCGTGAACAGGAAGGGCGAGGTGTACGCGGTCGCCCGGGGCGCGCGGAACATCGGCACCCCGGAGGCACCGGAGTGGGGCGAGTTCGCGGGCGTCACCTTCTCCCCCGACCTGCGGACGATGTACGTGAACTGCTACACCCCGGGCACGACGTTCGCGGTGACGGGCCCCTGGTGCTGAGCCGAGTCGAGCCGATCCGGGCCGAGCCGGTCGGGTGACGGGTGGTCGCGCTACGCGCGTCGCGCGCGTAACGCGCTCGTAGCGCGACCGCCCCGCACCGAAAACGAACGCTTGCGTGAATGCGCTCGTGACCCTTCATCCTGTGGATCGGAGACCGCCGTTCGGGCGGCTCGCCGCGCTCGGCGCGCAGCACGTGCTCATCATGTACACCGGGTGCGTCACCGTCCCCCTCGTCTTCGGCGCGGCCGCCGGCCTCGATCCGGCGGCCATCGCCCTCCTCATCAACGCCGACCTGCTGATCGCGGGGCTCGTCACCCTGATCCAGAGCCTCGGCGTCGGGAAGGTCCTCGGCATCCGGCTGCCGATCGTCACGGGCGCGACGTTCGCGGGCGTGACCCCGATGATCCTGATCGAGCAGGAGTACGGCATGCCGGCCGTGTACGGCTCGATGCTGGCGGCCGGACTGTTCGGTCTGCTCGTGGCGGTGCCCTTCGCCCGCCTCGCGCGCTTCTTCCCGCCGCTCGTGAGCGGCACGGTCATCACCGTCGTCGGACTGTCCCTGATCGGCGTCGGGGCCGGGCTCATCACCGGCAACGACCCCGGGGCCGCCGACTACGCCTCCGGCGAGCGGCTGGCCCTGGCCGCCGGCGTCCTCCTCTTCATCGTCCTCTTCACCCGGTTCGCCCGGGGGTTCCTCGGCCAGATCGGCATCCTGATCGCCCTGGTGCTCGGCACGCTCGCCGCCGTACCCATGGGCCTCACGGACTTCTCCCGGGTCTCCGGCACCGACTGGATCGGCCTCGCCGCGCCCTTCCACTTCGGGGCGCCGCAGTTCCCGCCGACCGCCGTCATCGCGATGTGCGTGGTGATGCTGGTGATCTTCACGGAGTCGACCGCCGCCATGCTCGCGGTCGGCGAGGCGACCGGCCGACCGGTCACCGACAAGGACCTGGCGCGCGGACTGGCGGCGGATGGCGTCTCCGGTGTCCTCGGCGGCGCCATGAACTCCTTCATGGACACCGTCTTCTCCCAGAACGTCGGCCTGATCGGCATCACCAAGGTCGCCAGCCGGTACGTGACCGCCGTCGCCGGCGGCATCCTCGTCGTCCTCGGCCTCGTCCCCCGCCTCGGGGCGGTCGTCGCCGCGCTCCCCGGCCCGGTCGTCGGCGCGGCCGGCCTCGTGCTCTTCGCGACGGTCACCATGGTCGGCGTGAACACGCTGCGCCGGGTCGACCTCGACCAGGGGCACCACCTGACGATCGCGGCGGTCGCGCTGGGCGTCGGACTGCTGCCGGAGGTCGCGGAGGGGATCTACGACGGCTTCCCCGCCTGGTCCCGCATCATCCTGGGCAGCGGCATCACGAGCGCGGCCCTCGCCGCCTTCCTGCTGAACCTCCTCTTCCACCACACGCCGGGGCGGCGCGCGCTCGCGGGCGGCCCGGTTCCGTCGCAGGATCGGGGGAACACGGCGAGCACCGGGAACACTGGGAACACCGGGAAGACGGGGAGCACGGCGGGAGGACCACGCGGTGACGAAGAAGCGGGACGACGACCGGACGAAGCAGCAGCGGAGCCGGCGGGACGCACCCCTGCGTGACGTACTGCGCGTCCCCGGGGGCCGGCGACCCGACCTCACGGCGTACGACGCCTCCGCGATCCCGGCCGGCCCCGCCGACAAGGCGGCCGGTCTGGCCGCCACCGTGGCCCTCGGGCCACGCCTCGCGTCCCTCCAGGAACGCCTGTACGCGTCGAGCACGGCGGGCGACCGGCGACGGCTGCTCCTGGTCCTCCAGGGCATGGACACCAGCGGCAAGGGCGGCACGGTCAAGCACGTCATCGGCTTCCTCAACCCCTCCGGCTGCCGGGTGCGCGCCTTCAAGGCCCCGACACCGGAGGAACGGGCCCACCCCTTCCTCTGGAGGATCGAGAAGGCGCTCCCCAAGCCGGGCGAGATCGGCATCTTCGACCGCTCGCACTACGAGGACGTCCTCATCGCACGCGTCCACGGCCTCGTTCCGCGCGAGGGGCTCGACCGCCGCTACGACGAGATCAACCGCTTCGAGAAGTCCCTCGCCGAGGACGGCGTGACGATCGTCAAGGTCTTCCTCCACCTCTCGTACGAGGAACAGCGCAACCGGCTCCTCGAACGCCTGGACAACCCCGAGAAGCACTGGAAGTTCAGCCCGGACGACATCGAGGAGCGGGCGGCGTGGCCGGCGTACCGGGAGGCGTACGAGATCGCCCTCGACCGCTGCGCGACGGACGAGGCCCCGTGGCACCTGGTCCCGGCGGACCGCAAGTGGTACCGGAACTGGGCGATCAGCAAGCTGCTGCTCGAACACCTGGAGGAGCTGGACCCGCGGTACCCCCCTGCGGACTTCGACGTGGCCGAGTGCAGGCGGCGGCTACTGACGACGTGATCGACGCCAGTCGCGGACTGCCCTGCCGCCGGGAGCGTGCCGCGCATGCCCAGGCGATGGTGCGTCAGCTCAGTGCGTGGACTCGGGTGCTGCTGCTGTCGAGTCGCGAGCGTTAGCCACTTTGATCGGTTAACTTCCGATCGTGAACACTTCTGTACGAAAGATGGCGGCGCTCGGTCTTCTGGGCGCCGTCCTCGTCGGTTGCGGCGGACACGCCGGGGAGACCGCGCCTTCGAAGGAGCCCGCCGCCGCCGCGAGCCCGTCGGCCCGGCCGAGCGCGGCGGCGGCCGGTCCGAAACCCGCGGGCGTCCCCGCCGCGCCGCCCACCATGGCGGCCGGTCCCGGCGGGCTCACCCCCGTGTACACGCGCCGGGCCGCGGACTCGCCGAAGAGCGCCGAGAAGGTCGTCGCCCTCACCTTCGACGCAGACATGACGGCCGACCAGGGCCCCCGGGCCGCGCGGGGCGAACGCTTCGACAACCCGCAGCTCATCGCCACCCTGCGCCGGCTCGACGTGGACGCGACCGTGTTCATGACGGGCCGCTGGGCGGAGGAGTACCCCGACCAGGCCAGGTCCATCGGAGGCGATCCGCGCTTCGAGATCGCGAACCACTCCTACAGCCACTACGCCTTCGCGTCACCCTGCTACGGCCTGCCGACCGTCCCCGGCCCCGACATGACGGCCGACGTGCAGCGCGCCTTCGACGCCTTCCGCGACGCCGGGGCCGTCAACGTCGTCCCGTACTTCCGCTTCCCCGGCGGCTGCTACGACGACGCCGCCCTCCGCGCTCTCGGCCCGGCCGGGGTGACGGCGGTCCAGTGGGACGTGGTCAGCGGGGACGCCTTCGCGAAGGACGCGGACGCGGTCGCCGAGCAGGTCCTCGACGGGGTGAAGCCCGGCTCCCTCGTCGTCATGCACTGCACACGCAGCGCCGCCCCGGTCACCGAGCAGGCGATCCGCCGCATCGTCCCGGAGCTGCGGGCCCGCGGCTACCGCTTCGTGAAGGTCTCGGAGCTGATGAGCGGCTGACGAGCGGCGGCCGGGCGTCGGCGGCCGGCGCCTCTCAGCCGGAGCAGGCCGTCCGCTCGGCCTCCCGCCACTCGCAGACCGGACACAGGGTGATGCCCTTCGCCGACTCCGGGTACTCGGTCGGCTCCTGGCACAGCACGCACGCGGCGAACGGTCCCTCGGTCGCGGGTTCGGGCCTCGGGGCGGGCTCGGGGACACAGGAGAACGTGGACTCGCTCATGTCTTCGAGCGTACTCACTCCAGGCGCGCCGAGGCCCGGCAGGCGCAGAACGCCACCGCCGCCGCCAGGAGCACGGCGGCCTCACAGGCCAGCCACGGCGGGGTCGCCGTCATCGTGCGGGCCCCGGTGATCAGGGCCGTCACGGCGTGCTTCGCCGGGGAGCCGGTGGTCACCAGGGCCAGCAGCGAGCCGAGGACGAGGGCCGCGAGCGACCAGCCGGGGGCCGGGACGAACGGCCGGGAGGCCAGCGCGCCGACGACGGCGCCCGTCAGCGCGCAGGCCAGCGCCGCGAGGAGACCGGTGGTCGAGGCGGCGAGCGCCGTGACACCGCGCCGGTTGGACAGCGCCGTCACCACGAGGACGGCGACCACGCCGACGAGCGCGGACAGGCCGGTTCCGGTCAGCAGCGCCGCCAGATGCGCGCGGCTCCGGCCGGCGGCCGCCGCGACCACGCTCCGGGCGGCGGGCGGCTCGTGCGTGAGACAGATCCGTACGGACCAGGCGGTCACCGGGAGGAGGGCGGCGGCGGTGACGCCGAGGGCGCCGAGCACCGGCTCCCCCATGGTGACGCCGACGCCGAGCACGGCCGCGTACAGGAGCAGCGGTGCCAGCCAGCGCTGTGAGCGGAGCAGCAGGCCCGTCTGGTAGCGCAGCAGCGCCGTCATACCCGTACGCCTTCGGTGGTGAGGTGGTCGATGTGCCAGGAGGCGGCGAGCAGCGCCGCCAGGAGGGCGTCGGAGTGGGCGGCGTCCACGGTGAGGAGGGTCGTGGTGTCGCCTGGTTCCGGCGCGGTGACGACGGGGGCGCCGGGCAGCCGGCCGGGCAGGGGCCCGCGGCCCCCGGAGACGGCGATCCGGACACGGGGGCCGGGCGTGGCCTCGTCGTGCGCCCCCGTCGGCGCCCCCGTACGCGCCCTTTCCGGCGGCGTCTTCTCCCGTACCCGCCCCGACGCCACCTCGTACACCGCGTCCGCCTCGCCCGCGAGCCGCCGCGGGTCGTGGTCGACGAAGACGACGGTCGCGCCCGCGGCACGGCGTTCGCGGACCGCCGCGTCCAGCTCCGCGCGCGCCCCCGTGTCGAGGCCGGTCCAGGCCTCGTCGAGGACGAGCAGGTCCGGTTCGGCGAGGAGCGCCTGGGCCACGGCGACCTTCTGGCTGGTGCCCTTGGAGAGTTCCGCCATGTCCGTACGGGCGTGCTCGCCGGCCCCGAAGCGCTCCAGCCACTCCCCCGCCCCGGCCCGCGCGGCGGCCCGGCCGAGGCCCTGGATCCGTCCCAGGTGGACCAGGTAGTCGCCGGCCGTGAACGGCAGGGCGACCGGGAAGCGTTCGGGGACGTACGCGGTGCGGGCCGGGCGGCCCGTGACACGGCCCTCGGTGGGCGCGTCGACGCCCGCGACGAGCCGGAGCAGGGTGGACTTGCCGGTGCCGTTGGTGCCGAGGACCCGCACGAGGGTCCCGGCGGGCAGGTCGAGGCCGACCTCACGCAGGACCCACGGCCCCCGGAGACCGTGCCGCCGCCCGACGTGCTCCAGCCTCAACTGGACGTGTTCTTCTGCGGGGTGAGCTCGCTCGGGCGGACGACGACGAAGCCCTGGCCCTCCAGCTTCAGCTGCACCGCCTCGCCCGAACCGCCGCGGATCATGGAGCCCATCGACTGCGAGCGGTGCAGCGAGGTGTGCAGCTGCTCGCTCCAGCCGACGACGGCGTCCGTGTCGACGAAGACCGGGGCCTGCGGGGTGACGGGGATGACGATCGGGCTGCCCTCGCAGATCAGCGCCACGTTCCCGTAGCCGGAGAAGACGGAGTTGAAGAGGCCTCCGCCGGTCATGCCGGCGCCCTTCACCGTCTTGATCTCGTAGTGGAGGGTGGCGTCGAAGCAGAGCACGTTGCGGCCGTTGACCGAGAACGCGTCGCCCTGCTCGATCTCGACGATGAAGCAGTTCTGCGCCTCGTGCGCGAACCACGCCTCGCCCTGGCCGCGCACGGCCATCAGCGCCAGGCCCTCGCCGGTCACGGCCCGCTTGAGCAGGCCGCCGATGCCCTGGCCCTTGCGCTCGAACTGCAGGTCCCCGCGGAAGGCGATCATCGAGCCCTGCCGGGCGTGCATCTCGCCGTTGACCGTGTACTTGACCGACTTGGAGTTCTGCAGCGTCATGCCCGGGAAGCCGGCGGCCTCCGCGAGGTGCTCGCCGGCGAAAAGATCGCTCTTCATAGGGGGCATCCTGGCCCGGAAGGGACGATTCCCACAAGAACGGCTCGTCAGGGCAGTGGCAGACTTGCCGGGTGAGCAGCAACGTGACCGATCCCCGCGCCCCCGATCTCCGCGACGAGAAGCCCCAGTTCGTCCTCCCCCTGGTCGTCCGCATCGAGCGTGACGCCCCGCCCGCCCGTACCGACGCCCTGGAGACCGCCGCCCGCGCCGTCCTGGAGATCCTGACCGACGACCGCTCCCTCGGCGAGGGCGAGTGGGCGCGGGTCATGACCGACTGGCAGGACGCCAGGATCCGCAAGGTGGTGCGGCGGGCGCGCGGCGGGGAGTGGCGGCGGGCGGAGGCCCTCCCGGGGATCACGGTGACCGGCAAGGAGGCGGAGGTACGGGTCTTCCCACCGGTCCCGCTCGACGGCTGGCCCAAGGAGCTGGCCAAGCTCCAGGTCTCCGGCACCGACCTCGACGACCCGGCCGCGCCGGAACCCGTCCCCGAGGGCGTGGCGGTGCTGTGGCTCAGTCCCGTGCTCGACATGTCGGCGGGCAAGGCGATGGCGCAGGCCGGACACGGGGCGCAGCTGCTGTGGTGGGCGATGGCGGAGGACGAGCGCGAGGCCTGGCGCGAGGCCGGTTTTCCGCTCGCGGTACGGACGGCGCCGCCGGGCGACTGGGCCGCCCTGACGGAGAGCGGGCTTCCGGTGGTGCGGGACGCGGGGTTCACGGAGATCGCACCGGGCTCGTGCACGGTGGTGTCGGCGTTCCCGAACCTCAAATGAAGCTCTGAACGTTCCCCTCTCACGGTTCGAACGTTTCCTTCCGGGTCATCACGTGGGCAACTGAGGACCGAAGGAGGGGGACATGACGGAACTCGGCATCGGCATCGGCTGGCGCCCCGAGATCGCTGAGGCGGTGGAGGGACTCTCCGGCGTCGACTGGGTGGAGGTCGTCGCGGAGAACATCTGCGCGGACCATCTGCCCGACTCACTGACCAGGCTGCGCGAGCGCGGCGTCACGGTCGTCCCGCACGGCGTCTCGCTCGGGCTCGGGGGCGCGGACCGGCCCGACCCGGCGCGGCTCGCGGCGCTCGGCGAGAAGGCGGTGGCGCTCGGGGCGCCACTGGTCACGGAGCACATCGCGTTCGTACGGGCCGGGGGGCCGCTCACGGCGTCCCCGCTGCTGGAAGCGGGCCATCTGCTTCCGGTGCCCCGTACCAGGGACGCCCTCGACGTGCTCTGCGAGAACGTGCGGATCGCCCAGGACGCGCTGCCCGTGCCGCTCGCCCTGGAGAACATCGCGGCGCTCGTCGCCTGGCCGGGCGAGGAGATGTCGGAAGGGCGGTTCCTGGCGGAGCTGGTGGAGCGTACGGGGGTACGGCTCCTCATCGACGTCGCCAACCTGCACACCAACCACGTCAACCGGGGCGAGGACCCGGCACGGGCGCTGTCCGAACTGCCGGTCGAGGCCATCGCGTACGTGCACGTGGCGGGGGGTGTCGAGCGGGACGGGGTCTGGCACGACACGCACGCGCATCCCGTGCCGCGGGCGGTCCTCGACGTTCTCGCGGATCTGGCGTCGCGGGTGTCGCCGCCGGGCGTGCTGCTTGAGCGGGACGACGACTTCCCTCCGGAGGAGGAGCTGGCCGTCGAGCTGGACGTGATCCGTTCGACGGTGGCGGCCACGGCCGCGGGCGGACGTTCCTCCGGTACGGATCAGGTGGCTACGGCTCACCAGCACGGTGCCCGTTCGCTCGGCCCCGCACTGCGCCGGGCCGTCGCCGACCCGGCGCAGCCGTTGCTGATCGGTGCCGGGGCCCGCGTCTCGGGAGGGCCGATGCCCAGCGGCCCCGTTCCCGGCCCCGCCCCCGTCCCCGTCCCGGTCGCCGTACCCGAGCAGGAATCCTGCGACGGCGCCCGTCAGCGCCTCGGCCTCGCGCAGGCCTCGCTCCTCTCCGCGCTCGTCGCCGGGACGCCCGCCCCCGAGGGGTTCGACACCCGGCGGCTCGGGGTGCAGAGCCGGGCCCTCGCGGCCAAGCGGGCCGGAGTGGTCGCGAAGGTCGCGCCCGAGCTGCCGGAGATCCTCGGTACGGGCTTCCGGCCCGCGTTCCTCGCCTACGCGAGGACCCGCCCCATGAGCGGCGGTTACCGCCGGGACGCCCTCGACTTCACCGAGCACCTGCTGCTGGCCGGACGGCCGGAGGATCCGGTGGCACGGCGCGGGCTCACGGAGTGGTGGCAGGACCGTTCCGGCAGCCGCCCGCCGAACCGCGCCACCCGGCTCGCGCGAGCCGCCCGTCACGCCCTGGTGAGGAGATGACCATGACCTTTCTGACCGTCGTCTACTACCTCGCGGGCGCCGCGGCCATCGCCCTGGTCATCACCCGGGTCGTCCGGACCCGCGGCGGTCCCGGCGGGCCCGTCCACGACCGGTACGAGGCCGCCTTCCTCAACGGCGGGCCCGCCAGGGTCGTCGACACCGCCCTCGCCGCCCTCCAGGCGGACGGCAGGCTCGCGATCGGCGGCCCCGGGATCGTGGCCGTCGTCCGCCCCACCGCGAACGACCCGGTGGAGCGCGCCGTGCTCCAGGAGTTCGCGGCCGCCCCGCACGGGGCCCTGCACCACCTGCGGCTCTCCGTGATGCAGCACCCGGCGGTGCAGGAGATCGGTGACGGTCTCGCGGCGCGCGGTCTCGTCGTCGACCCGGCGACGCGGCGGACCACGGTCCGCTGGTGCGCCGCCCTCGGCCTCACGGCCCTGCTGCTCCTCCCCGTCTCGGTGCTCCTCACGGTGATCGACCTCGCCGCGGATCCGGAGTTCTCGCTCCCGTTCGTCATCACGGTGCTGCCGGTGCTGTTCGCCGCCGGGATCACCGGTGCCGTCTGCGGGTCGATCGCCTCCGCGCAGCTCACCGGCGCCGGCCGGAGCGCGGTCGCCGCGTACGGGCGGGCGTACGGCCATCTCGCGGACGCCGGCCATCTCGTGGCCCTGTACGGGCTGCGGGCCCTGCCGGATCCGGTGCTGCGGGAGCAACTCCTCGCCGCCGCCCGGGTCTACCGGCCGGCGCCCGGACGCGGCAGACGTCCTTCGCCGCACGTGTCCACGCACTCCTCCTCGGGGGCGGCCCTCGGAGCGGCGACCGTGTGGTGCGCGTGGGACAGCCCCTCCTACGGCGGAGGCGGGTCGGGCGGCTCCGGCGGATCCGGTGGTCCCGGTGGATCCTGTTCCTCCGGGTCCTGCTCCGGCGGAGGGTCCGCCTGCGGGGGCGGCGGAGGCGGAGGCGGGGGCTGGGGAGGCAGCTCGTGCTCCGGATCCGGCTCCGGCGGCAGCTCGTGCTCCAGCTCCAGCGGCAGCTCGTGTTCCAGCTCCAGTTCCAGCGGCAGTTCGTGTTCCAGCTCCAGCAGCTGACCGGGCTGCGGCTGACGGATTCGAGTGGCGGGCGAGCCCCGCCTCCCGTACAACTCGGGGATGATCTGGGTCCCCCTGCTGCTCGTGGCGTGTGTCGTGGCCGGGGTCGGCTGTGCCCGGCTCTGCCGGGCCACACTGGCCGCCGCGCGGCCCGGCCACGGCGGCCTGCCGGCCGGAATCACGCCGGAACTCACCGTCGGCGAGGCGGCCTACCTCGCCGGCGGTCCGCTGCGGGTCACCGATCTGACCCTCGTGTCGATGCACCGGGAGCGCCGGCTGCTGCTCGCCCACACCGGCTGGGCCACGGTCGTGGACTTCGCGAACCCGGCGGACGGGGACGGGGACGAGGTGGAGCGGGCCGTGATCGGCGCCATCGGGCGGGGCGGCCAGTCGCCGATTCCCGCCGTACGTCCGGTGGTCGCCGCGGCGGACTGCGTACGCCTCCTCGCGGAGCGGCTCGTCGAGCGGGGGCTCGCCGTGCCGGAGTCGCACCGCCGGGAGATCGACGCGGGGCTGCGGGCGGTACGGGCCGGACTGCTGCTGAGCCTCGCGCTCGGCACGGTGGCTGCGCTTCTCGTGCCCGCCGCCGAACGGGCCCCGGTCGTCGCCGCGTTCACGCTGCCGCTGCTCGCGTCGGGGCTCTGCCTGCTGATCGGGCGGATCGAGGTCTACCCGTACACCCGCTGGGCGTCCCCCGCCGGGCAGCGGCTGCTCGCGGGGCTCTCGCCCACCGACCCGCTGACGGCCCTGGCGACGCGAGGGCCGGTGGTCCTGGAACCTGAGCTGCGGGCGGCCCTAGGGGCTCGAACGGCCCGGAAATGACGCCGGTGCGGCGCGCATCACGCGCGCCGCACCCGGAGCCGGACCCGGTGTCGCTGGAGCGGCAGGCGGTGTTCCCGCCTGCCGTCTGATCTTCCGGGTCGAGGGTGGCGTGCCCGGCCCGAGCCGGGCCGCCACCAGGTTTTCGTACGGCCGTCAGGCCAGGCCCGCCACGAGCTCGGCGACGCTCCTGCGGCGACCGGTGTAGAACGGGACCTCCTCGCGGACGTGCATCCGCGCCTCGGAGGCACGCAGGTGACGCATGAGGTCCACGATGCGGTGCAGCTCGTCGGCCTCGAAGGCGAGGAGCCACTCGTAGTCGCCGAGCGAGAAGGACGCGACCGTGTTGGCGCGCACGTCCGGGTAGCCGCGGGCCATCTTGCCGTGGTCGGCGAGCATCCGGCGACGGTCCTCGTCCGGCAGCAGGTACCAGTCGTAGGAGCGCACGAAGGGGTAGACCGAGACGTAGTCGCGGGGGTTCTCGTCGGCCAGGAAGGCCGGGATGTGCGACTTGTTGAACTCGGCGGGGCGGTGCAGCGCCATGTTCGACCAGACCGGCACGAGGGCGCGGCCCAGGCGGGTACGGCGGAAGAGGTTGTACGCCTCCTGGAGCTCGTCGCTCGTCTCGGCGTGCCACCAGATCATGACGTCGGCGTCGGCGCGCAGACCGGACAGGTCGTACGTGCCGCGGACGGTGATGTCCTTGGCCGCGAGCTGGTCGAACAGCTCCTGGACCTCGTCGGCGTAGCCGCTCCGGTCCTCGGGAAGAACATCGCGCAGCTTGAACACGGACCACAGGGTGTAGCGGATGACCTCGTTGAGGTCCTTCGCCTTCTTACCGGCGTTCGGGATCTTTTCGGGCGCACTCATACGCCTATTCTCGCCCGTCACCGGGAGTGCCCCGCACCGGGGTCGGTCCTTTTCGACGTGGCGATGATCTCGTCGGCGATCTCGTCGGCCGCCCGATGGGCGGAGGCGATGCACGCGGGGATGCCGACACCGTCGTACGCGGCGCCCGCGACCCGCAGTCCGGGGAGGCCGGCGACGGCCTCGCGGACCCGGGCGACCCGGGCGGGATGGCCGACGGGGTACTGGGGAAGGCCGCCCGCCCAGCGGGTGACCGTGGTGGCGACGGGGCGGGCGGCGAGCCCGGTGGCGGCGGCGAGGTCCTTCAGGGAGGCGGCGACGAGGTCGGCGTCCTCGCGGTGGACCTGCTCCTCCTCGCCGTGGCGGCCGACGGAGGTGCGCAGCACGAACAGGTCGGGGGCGCCGTCGGCGACCCAGCCCCACTTCCGCGAGGAGAAGGTGGAGGCCTTGATCGTGTGCCCGTCGACGGGCGGCACGAGGAAGCCCGAGCCGGCCAGGGCGGGCATGTCGGAGCGGCGGAAGGCGAGGGTGACCAGGGCCATGGAGGCGTAGGCGACGGCGTCGAGCTCCGCGGAGGCGGCGGGCGCGTGCGGGGCGAGGAGCGCCGCCGCGGGTCCCGCGGGGGTGGCGAGGACGACGGCGTCGGCGGTGAGGACCCGGTCGCCGCTCACCACCTGCCAGCCGGTGGGGCCGGTGCGGCGCAGCTCCGTCACGGGGGCGTCGGTGAGGATCGTGCCGCCGGCGGCGCGGATCGCGTCGGCGACCGCGCCGGGCAGGGTGCCGACACCGCCTTCGATGCCGAGGAAGACGGAGCCGCCGAGGCCGGTGGCGGCGCCCGCCGCGTCGGCGGGGACGGTCGCCCCGGCCTGCTGGACGGCGCGGACGGCGGCGGTGAGCGTGGGGTGGCGGCGGGCGGCCTCGAAGAGGGCGGGGACGGCGGCCCGCATCGAGATGCGGTAGGCGTCACCGGCGTACACCCCGCCGAGGAGCGGCTCCACGAGCCGGTCGACGACCTCGTGGCCCATGCGGTCGGCGACGTACGCGCCGATGGCGATGTCCTCTCCGATGTCGGTCGGGGGCAGTTCGCCGTCGCGGCCGATGCGGCGCACGCCCTCCTCGGAGAGGAGCCCGTCGACCGCGTGGGCGTCGCCGGGGACGCCCATGACGTGCCCCTTGGGCATGGGGACGAGTGCGCCCCTGGACCAGACGGACGCGGTGGTGGTGACGGGCGCCTGGAGCCGGTCGCCGAGGCCGACGGCCCTGGCGAGGGCGACCGCCTCGGGGCGGCGGGCGAGCAGCGACTCGGCGCCGAGGTCGACGGGTGCGCCCGCGATCTCCCCTGCGAGGAGCTTGCCGCCGAGCCGGGGCCCCGCTTCGAGGAGGGTCACCCGGTGGCCGGCGAGCGCGAGCCGGTGGGCGGCCGCGAGCCCGGCGATCCCGCCTCCGGCGACGACGACATGGGGTCCCGTGGTGTCCGCGTTCATGGGACCACTCTCTCAAATCGCCCGCGCCTCCCGTTTCGAGGCCTGACCGTGACCGCATCGCTACCGCCGGAGGGCAACCCGCCCGGGGGCCCCGTACGTCGAAGGGGCGACACTCACCACCACCCCTGGGGGGACGCGATGCGAAACGCACGAACGCCGGCGAGAACGCGGGCCGCGGCGGCCGCGGCACTGCTGACGGCCGCACTGGTCCTGACCGGCTGCGGCGCCGGAGGCGCGGACGCGGGCTCGGGGAAGTCGGGTCCGAGCGCGGCGAGGCCCGCCGAAGCGGACAAGGGCGGCATGGCGGAGGCCCCGGGCCAGGGCGCCGCCGACGGTTCCTCGGGGAGCGAGCAGGCCACGGCGCAGCCGAAGGCCCCCGCACAGCAGCAGCACGTCATCCGTACCGCGTCCCTCACCGTGGAGGTCGGCGACGTCACGAAGGCCCTGGCCACGGCCCGCCGGGTGGCGGCGACAGCGGGCGGTCATGTGGAGAACGAGACGACGGAACGGGTCGACGAGGGCCACGTCACCTCCCACCTCGTGCTGCGGGTGCCGCAGGAGCGGTACGACTCCGTCCTCACCGACCTCGCGGGGGCGGGGAAGCTGCTCGCCCGCAAGGCGGACGCCAAGGACGTCACCGAGCAGGTGGTGGACGTGGAGAGCCGGATCGCCACCCAGCGCGCGAGCGTGGCGCGGGTGCGGGCGCTGATGCAGCGGGCGGAGAAGCTGGCCGACATCGTGACCCTTGAGGGCGAGCTGAGCCGCCGTCAGGCGGATCTGGAGTCGCTGCTCGCCCAGCAGTCCTCGCTGAAGGACAAGACGTCCCTGGCGACGATCACCCTCGAACTGACGCAGAAGGAGAAGCCGCTCGCCGAGGAGAAGCCCGAGGACGGCCGTCCCGGTTTCGGCGACGCCCTGAGCGGCGGGTGGAACGCGCTGGTCGGCGCGGTGGCCTGGATCGGCGTGGTCCTGGCGGCCCTGGCCCCGTGGCTCGCGGTGGCGCTGATCGGCTACGTGCTCTGGGCCCGTCTCATCCGCCCGCGCCGCGCGGCCCGCACCACCCGCACGACGGCCACGTCCGACGTCCCGGCCGTCGCCCGCAACGCCGCGGGGGCACCCGTGACTTCCGAGCCCGCGGAGACCCCCGAGAAGTAGTTTCTTCTCATGAGGGAACGACTGGTAGTGATCGGTGGTGACGCGGCGGGGATGTCCGCCGCGTCGCAGGCGCGCAGGCTCAAGGGCCCCGAGGAGTTGGAGATCGTCGCCTTCGAGCGCGGTCACTTCTCCTCGTACTCGGCCTGTGGCATCCCGTACTGGGTCGGGGGCGACGTCTCCGCCCTCGACGAGCTGATCGCCCGTTCTCCCGGGGAGCACCGGGAGCGTGCGATCGATCTGCGGATGCGGACGGAGGTGACGGCGATCGACGTGCCCGGTCAGCGGGTCCGTACGCGGGATCTGGAGGCGGGTACGGAGGACTGGACGGGTTTCGACAAACTGGTGATCGCGACGGGGGCGCGGCCGAAGCGCCCGGCGCTCCCGGGGATCGACGCGCCGGGGGTGCACGGGGTGCAGACCCTGGACGACGGGCAGGCGCTGCTGGACTCGCTCGACCGGACTCCGGGGCGGCGGGCGGTCGTTGTCGGCGCGGGTTACATCGGCGTGGAGATGGCGGAGGCGCTGCTCGGCCGGGGCTACGAGGTGACGGTCCTGCACCGGGGCGAGCAGCCGATGGCGACGCTGGACCCGGACATGGGCCGTCTGGTGCACCGGGCGATGGACGGCCTGGGGATCACGACGGTCGCCTCCGCGGAGGTCACGAAGGTCCTGACGGGGGAGGACGGCCGGGTCCGGGCGGTGGCGACGGAGGACGCCGAGTATCCGGCGGACGTGGTGGTCCTCGGCATGGGCGTGGTGCCGGAGACCTCGCTCGCGGGGGCGGCGGGGCTGCCGCTCGGGGCGCACGGCGGACTGCTCACGGATCTGGCGATGCGGGTCAGGGGGCAGGGGAACATCTGGGCGGGCGGCGACTGCGTGGAGGTCCTGGACCTGGTCTCGGGCCGGGAGCGGTACGTGCCGCTGGGGACGCACGCGAACAAGCACGGCCAGGTCATCGGCGCGAACGTGGGCGGTGACTACGCGACGTTCCCCGGGGTGGTGGGGACGGCGGTGTCGAAGGTGTGCGACCTGGAGATCGCGCGGACGGGCCTGCGGGAGAAGGACGCCCGTGAGGTGGGGCTGCGGTACGTGACGGTGACGATCGAGTCGACGAGCCGGGCGGGGTACTACCCGGGGGCCGCGCCGATGACGGTGAAGATGCTGGCCGAGCGGCGTACGGGACGGCTGCTGGGTGTGCAGATCGTGGGCCGTGAGGGCGCGGCGAAGCGGGTGGACATCGCGGCGGTGGCGCTGACGGCGGGGATGACGGTGGAGGCGATGACGGCCCTGGACCTGGGGTACGCGCCGCCGTTCTCGCCGGTGTGGGACCCGGTCCTGGTCGCGGCCCGGAAGGCGACGGCGGCTGTTCGGGCGGCGGGATGACCCGAGCGGCGGCGTGACGGGCGGTGACGGATTGCGCGCTCCTCGTCACCGTGAGTGTCTGGTCGCATGATCAGACACACCGCGCGTGCGCTCTGCGCCGCCTCCCTCGTCATCGCCCCGCTCGCCCTGTCCGCGGCCCCCGCGCACGCGGTGACCGCCTGCAGCGTCAACGGGATCCCGCGGTCGGGACCGGTCGTGAACGGCACACCGGGCAGCGACTACATCGTGTGTTCGTCGGTCGACCCCGGCCACCAGGTCAACGGTCTCGGCGGCAACGACTACATCGCCCTGACCGGCCCGACCGCCGGCACCGTCACCGGCGGCCTGGGCCGCGACTACATCACGTCGCGCTCGAACGTCGTGGTCAGCGGCGTCATCGCGGGCAACGAGGAGTCGGACTACCTCGTCGTGGACGGCCTGCTCACCGCGAGCGGCGCCGTCCGCGGCAACGCCGGCAACGACTACCTCAGGGTCAACGTCAACAACGGCACCGCCAACGGCGGCGACGGCTTCGACGCCTGCCAGGTGAACACGGGCAACGCGCCGGTCAACTGCGAGTAATGACCTCGCCCGACCCGCACGCGGACGGCCGTCAGACGGCCGTCCGCGTGTGCACGTACTCGACGAGGCGGCTCAGGGCGTCCGGGTCCATCGCCGGCATGACGCCGTGGCCCAGGTTGAAGACGTGCCCCTCGAGATCGCGCGCGGCGGCCAGGACCTCGTCCGTCTTGGCCTCCACGACCTCACGCGAGGCGAAGAGCACGGCGGGGTCCAGATTGCCCTGGAGCGCCTTGCCGGGGCCGACGCGGCGGGCGGCCTCGTCGAGCGGGACGCGCCAGTCGACGCCGACGACGTCCGCGCCGGCCTCGCCCATGAGGCCGAGCAGCTCGCCCGTACCCACGCCGAAGTGGATGCGCGGGACGCCGTAGCCGGCGACGGCGTCGAAGACCTTCACGGAGGCCGGCATCACCGAGCGGCGGTAGTCGGCGGGCGCGAGGGCGCCGACCCAGGAGTCGAAGAGCTGGACGGCGGAGGCGCCGGCCTCGATCTGGACCTTGAGGAAGGCCGAGGTGATCTCGGCGAGGCGGTCGAGCAGGTCGGCCCAGAGCTGCGGGTCGCCGTACATGAGCGCCTTGGTGTGCTCGTGGCTGCGCGAGGGGCCGCCCTCGACGAGGTAGCTCGCGAGGGTGAAGGGCGCGCCCGCGAAGCCGATGAGCGGGGTCTCGCCGAGTTCCTCGGTGAGCATGCCGATGGCCTCGGTGACGTAGTGGACGTCCTCGGGGGTCAGGTCGCGCAGCCGGGCCAGGTCGGCGCGGGTACGGATCGGGTCGGCGACGACCGGGCCGACGCCGGGCTTGATGTCGAGGTCGATCCCGATGGCCTTGAGGGGGACGACGATGTCGCTGAAGTAGATGGCGGCGTCGACCTTGTGGCGGCGTACCGGCTGGAGCGTGATCTCCTTGACCAGCTCGGGGCGCATGCACGACTCGAGCATGGGGATGCCCTCGCGGACCTTCAGGTACTCGGGGAGGGAGCGCCCGGCCTGCCGCATGAACCAGACGGGCGTGTGCGGCACCGGCTCGCGCCTGCATGCCTTGAGGAACGCGGAGTCGTACGTCCGCGACTGCTGCTTCGTCTGCTGGCCCTGCGGGCTGTCGTTGGCACTCACGCCCAGAATCTTCGCATGTGGCGGGAAGCCGCTCGTCCGGGCCGGGTGTCCCTCCCTGCGCGAAGGGCCCGTTCCGCCTACTCTTCCCCGCATGGCTGCGGCTCAGGGACATTTTTCCGATCATTCCGACGGCGATCGAGGGACGGACGAAACGGCGGACAGTACGGAGTCGAACCCGGTGCCACCGGCGTTCCGGCGGGCGGTGGAGGCGTTGCGCTCGGCGCGGTTGCGGCCCGAGGTCGAGATCGATCCGACGAGGCCGCCGCAGCGCCTCGCGCCGTACGCGTACGCGGTGGAGGCGGCCGTCGTGGACGGCGAGGAGGACCTGGCGGACGGCCGTCTCGTGCTGCTGCACGATCCGGAAGGACACGAGGCCTGGAAGGGCACGTTCCGGCTCGTGACGCTGGTGAGGGCGGAGCTGGAGCCGGAGATGGCGGCGGATCCGCTACTGCCGGAGGTCTGCTGGTCCTGGCTGACCGGTGCGATGGAGGCGCGCGGGCTCGCGTACGGGGAGGCCAGCGGGACCGTCACGATGGCGGGCTCGCACTACTTCGGCGGGCTCGCGGACCGCAGGCCGGCGACACAGATCGAGATCCGGGCGTCCTGGACGCCGCGTGAGGGGCTGGGCGGGGTGCCGGACACGGGGGCGCACCTGGCGGCCTGGTGCGATCTGCTCTGCCAGATCGCGGGGCTGCCGCCCGCGCCGGCCGAGCCGACGGCGGGAGCGACGGGGACGGTGTCCGGTGCGGGGATCGTCTCGTTGCCTCAGCGGCGGGGGCCTCAGCAGCCCTGAGGGGCGAGATCAGGCCACTTCCGCGGGGGTCCGAACGGGGCTCCGGCACTCGCTCGCAGGGGTGAAGGAGCGGGGGCCACTCGTAGGATGATCGATCACGCGTCCGAATTGCCCTAATTGTTACTCACCAAATCGTGATCTTTCCCTAAAGGCGGGCGGCCCAGCTGCCGAAGGAGTCAGTGACCCCTTCTCAGCACGGGTTCGCCCCCGGCTTCTTCCCCGAGCCGGCTCCGTCCCGCACCCTTCCCCCCAGGAGGCCTGGTGTCCGTTCTCCTCGAGCAGCCCGCAAGCCTGGTCGCCTACCGCCCGAACAAGCCGACGGCCATGGTTGTCGTGGCCGACCCGCGCGTCCGCTCCACCGTGACCCGCCACCTGTGGGCCCTCGGAGTACGCGACGTGATCGAGGCTTCGTCCATCGCGGAGGCACGTCCCCGCGTCGGCAACCCGCGCGACATCTGCGTGGCCGACGTCCATCTGCCCGACGGCAGCGGTCTGACCCTGCTGTCCGAGACCCGCGCCGCGGGCTGGCCCAACGGCCTCGCCCTCTCGGCCGCCGATGACATCGGCGCCGTGCGCAACGCCCTGGCGGGCGGCGTGAAGGGCTACGTCGTCACCGGGACCCGGAACAACATCGGTCACCCCACCCGCCCCGGCGCCGCCCCCATCGGCGCCGCGGCCTCCCGTCTCGGCCACCGCCGCCCCCCGGGTGCCCCGAGCCACCCGGGCGGCTACCGCGAGCTCTCAGGCCGGGAGGTCGAGGTGCTCCGGCTCGTCGCGGAGGGCCAGTCGAACAAGGCGATCGGCGTCTCCATGGGCCTGTCCGCCCTCACCGTGAAGAGCCACCTCGCCCGCATCGCCCGCAAGCTGGGCACCGGCGACCGCGCCGGCATGGTCGCGGTGGCCCTGCGGACGGGGATCATCCACTGACAGACGGGTTGACGAACGGCGAGCGCCTGTCGACGGAACGTTCCGTCGACAGGCGCTTGCCGTTGACCGATACCCTTGACAGGTGACCGACGCCCAAGAGACCGCAGCAGACACAGCACTGCGCACCACCGGGGGCGGCCCCCCGGACGACGATGTCCCTGCGAATGGGCTTCCGATCCCGTTGCTGGAGCCCCGCGAGGGGATTCCGCCCGTCGTCGAGACCGAGGACGCCCTCGCCGAGGTGATCGCCGCCTTCGCCGCCGGCAGCGGCCCCGTCGCCGTGGACGCCGAGCGCGCCTCCGGCTACCGCTACGGGCAGCGCGCCTATCTCGTCCAGCTCCGCCGCGAGGGCGCGGGCACCGCGCTCATCGACCCGGTGGGCTGCCCCGACCTCTCGGGGCTCGGCGAGGCGCTCGCCGGGACCGAGTGGATCCTGCACGCCGCGACCCAGGACCTGCCGTGCCTGCGCGACATAGGCATGCTGCCGACCTCGCTGTTCGACACCGAGCTGGCCGGGCGCCTCGCGGGCTTCCCGCGGGTCGGCCTCGGCGCGATGGTCGAGTCCGTCCTCGGCTACGCCCTGGAGAAGGGCCACTCCGCGGTGGACTGGTCCACCCGCCCGCTGCCCGAGCCCTGGCTGCGGTACGCGGCCCTCGACGTCGAACTCCTCGTCGACCTGCGGGACGCCCTGGAGAAGGAGCTCGACCGCCAGGGGAAGCTGGAGTGGGCGCACCAGGAGTTCGACGCCATCGCCTCGGCCCCGCCCGCCCCGCCGCGCAAGGACCCGTGGCGCCGGACCTCCGGCATGCACAAGGTGCGGCGCCGGCGGCAGATGGCGGTCGTACGGGAGCTGTGGACGGCCCGTGACCAGGTCGCCCAGCGGCGGGACGTCTCCCCCGGCAAGGTGCTGAGCGACGCGGCGATCGTGGAGGCGGCGCTCGCGGTGCCGGTGAACCTGGCCGCGCTCACGGCGCTGCCCGGTTTCGGCCACCGGATGGGCCGCCGTCAGCTGGAGCAGTGGCAGGCGGCGGTGGACCGGGCCAGGGCCCTGCCGGAGAACGAGCTGCCGCAGCCCGGCCAGCAGGTGGCGGGGCCTCCCCCGCCGCGCGCCTGGGCGGACAAGGACCCGGTCGCGGCGGCCCGCCTGTCGGCGGCCCGTGCGGCGGTCTCGGCACTCGCCGAGGAGCTGAACCTTCCGCAGGAGAACCTGATCACGCCGGACACGGTACGGCGGGTCTGCTGGGAGCCGCCGGTGCCTGCCGACGCGGCGGGTGTGGCCGAGGCCCTGGCGGGCCACGGTGCCCGCCCGTGGCAGGTCGAACTGGTGACCCCGCTGCTGGTGGAGGCGCTCACCGTGACTGCGTGAGCCCGTCCAGAAGCCCCCGACGCCCGAGAGGGCGCCGGGGGCTTCGTCGTCCTACGGGGCCGGGCTGAGGTTCCCCGCGGTGTCCATGTCGAAGACGCCCTGGGTCTTGCCGTCGACCTTGAGGTGCTTGAGCCAGTGCTTGGAGAGGTTGTGCACGTTCTTGTGCTGCATCTCCCACACCACCGAGTGTCCCGCGCAGGCCAGCTTGACCATCAGCTTGTGGTCACCCGCCACGGCTTCGTAGAGCGCGGGGACCGAGAAGTTGAGTTCCACGTTCGGGTTGGGCGGTACCGTGTTCACCTGCTTGTCGTACTCCCCGTACACCATGAGCACGGGCACGTCGCCGCCGAGCACTCCGCCCTGCGCCGCCGTGGTGTTGTTCCATCCCCAGCGGACGAAGTTCCTGATCCGGTTGAGGCCCTCCGGGGGCCCCCACTGACTGCCGATCGGGTCGCTCTGCATGATCGCGTCCCACACGACGTCCTTCATGGCGGGGTCGCGCTGCCCGTCGCAGGGCGCTTCCTCGCCCCAGCTGTTCCAGGTTCCGTTCTTCGTGCTGAGGAAGGTCGGGAAGCCCGGCCTCGGCAGCGGGTCCGGTGCGTCCGACGTGGCGAGGGGCGGGAAGATCGGCGCCAGCAGGAAGAGGCTCTCGACCTTCTTGGGGTTCTTGACCGCGTACGGTCCCATGGTGAACGCGGCGGCGGACCAGCCGATGAAGGCGACCTTCTCCACCTTGCACTCGGCGCGGATGAACTCCACGACGGTGTTCAGTTCGTCCCGGTCGCTGTACGAGTTGGTCAGCTGGTACGGGTAGCTCGGCGCACAGGGGGTGAAGTCCGGTGGCCTCGGGGTCAGCAGGTGCTGGTGGGCGGGGTTGACGTTGCAGGGGTCGTCCATCTTCGGACGCGGCGAGAGGCCGGAGCCCTGGAGGTCCATCATGAAGACGTCGTAGCCGGCCTTCGCCAGCGCTTCGGCCCAGCTGTACGACTCGTGCCGGAGGTCGAAGCCCGCGAGCACCGGGACGCTCCGGCCGTGGAGCATCAGGACCGGCTTGCGCGGACCGGTGAGGGACGTGTCGCGCCGCTCGCGTACGAAGAGCTCGACCGGCACGTCCACGTTCGCGGGGACGGTCGAGATGTGCGGGACCTTGTGGTCGGTGGTGACGATCGCCATAGGAGTCCGTTCTGTGCGCAGCTCGGGGCCTCGTGCCCCGGCCCGGCCAGACTGCGCCCGCCGGTGCGGGCCGACACCGCGACGCGGCCGCCGCTCTGGGCCATCGGCGGGCGGGACCGTTCCAACGGTCGGGCGTACGCGGGGGGCGCGCGGCCCGGCCGGTGGGATCCTCGGGGTGTGACCTTCGCCGCTTGCCCCTCAGGGGCTGGGCAGCCCGGTTACTCACAAGTAGCATGGGAGAAGCAAGCGCACGCTTAGGCGTGTGCCGCAGCAGCAGTGCCACCCCGCACCCTGGAGGAGAGCCATCGTGCCTCGTAGCGTCAGGGACGTCGTCTTCGTCGACGGCGTCCGCACCCCGTTCGGCAAGGCGGGCCCGAAGGGCATCTACCACGAGACCCGCGCCGACGACCTCGTCGTCAAGGCCATCCGGGAGCTGCTGCGCCGCAACCCCGGCCTCGACCCCGCGAAGATCGACGAGGTCGCCATCGCCGCGACCACGCAGATCGGTGACCAGGGTCTGACCCTCGGCCGCACGGCGGGCATCCTGGCCGGGCTGCCGCAGTCGGTGCCGGGCTACTCGATCGACCGCATGTGCGCCGGTGCCCTCACCGCCGTGACGAGCGTCGCCGGCTCCATCGCGTTCGGCGCGTACGACGCCGTCATCGCCGGTGGCGTCGAGCACATGGGCCGTCACCCCATGGGCGAGGGCGTCGACCCGAACCCGCGCTTCGTGTCGGAGAAGCTCGTCGACGAGTCCGCCCTGTTCATGGGCATGACCGCCGAGAACCTGCACGACCGCTACCCGAGCATCACCAAGCAGCGCGCCGACGAGTACGCCGTGCGCTCGCAGGAGAAGGCCGCCAAGGCGTACGCCGACGGCAAGATCCAGCAGGACCTGGTGCCGATCTCGGTGCGCCGCACCGACGCCTCCACCGGTGAGACCGGCTGGGGCCTGGTCACCGCCGACGAGCCGATGCGTCCGGGCACCACCCTGGAGTCGCTCGCCAACCTGAAGACGCCGTTCCGCGTCCACGGCAACGTGACCGCGGGCAACGCGGCCGGTCTCAACGACGGCGCCACCGCCTCGATCATCGCCTCCGAGGACTTCGCCCGCGAGCACGACCTCCCGGTGAAGATGCGCCTGGTCTCGTACGCCTTCGCCGGCGTCGAGCCCGAGGTCATGGGCTACGGCCCGATCCCCGCGACCGAGAAGGCGCTGGCCAAGGCCGGTCTCTCGATCGAGGACATCGACCTCTTCGAGATCAACGAGGCCTTCGCGGTCCAGGTCCTCGCCTTCCTGGAGCACTACGGCATCGCCGACGACGACGCCCGCGTCAACCAGTACGGCGGCGCCATCGCCTACGGCCACCCGCTCGCCTCCTCCGGCGTCCGTCTGATGACGCAGCTGGCCCGCCAGTTCGAGGAGAACCCGCAGGTCCGCTACGGCCTCAACACGATGTGCGTCGGCTTCGGCATGGGCGCCACGGTCATCTGGGAAAACCCCCACTGGGAGGGCAAGTGAGCACCACCGCCGAGCTTCTGAAGGGCGCCGCGGAGCTCTTCCCGGACGAGGTCGTCACCAGCGCCCACGTCCGCCACTTCGAACTGCCCGCGGGTGCGGGCCGGTTCGCGCTCATCACGCTGGACAACGGCTTCGACCACACCAAGCCGACCACCTTCGGTCCGCAGTCGCTCGCCAACCTGAACACGGCGATCGACCAGGTCGAGGCGGAGGCCGCCAACGGTGAGATCACCGGCGTCGGCATCACCGGCAAGCCGTTCATCTTCGCCGTCGGCGCCGACCTCAAGGGCGTCGAGCTGCTGAAGAAGCACGACGAGGCGCTCGCCATCGGCAAGGGCGGCCACGACGTCTTCAAGCGTCTCTCCGCGCTCGCCGTGCCGACCTTCGCGTACTACAACGGCGCGGCCATGGGCGGCGGCGTCGAGGTCGGTCTGCACTGCACCTACCGCACCGTGTCGAAGGCCCTGCCGGCCTTCTCGCTGCCCGAGGTCTTCCTCGGCCTGGTGCCCGGCTGGGGCGGCTGCGCCATCCTGCCCAACCTGATCGGCGCCGAGAAGGCCGTCTCGGTCATCATCGAGAACTCGCTGAACCAGAACCGCCAGCTCAAGGGCAAGCAGGTCTTCGAGCTCGGCATCGCCGACGCGCTGTTCGAGGGCGCGGACTTCCTGGAGCAGTCGCTGATCTGGACGGCCTCCGTCCTGAACGGCTCGCTGACCGTGGAGCGCCCCGAGATCGACCGCGGCGAGGGCTGGGACCAGGCCGTCGCCAAGGGCCGTGCCGTCGCCGACTCCAAGGTGCACGGCGCCGCCCCGGCCGCCTACCGCGCCCTCGACATCATCGAGGCCGCCAAGGACGGGGACCTGCAGAAGGGCTTCGACGCCGAGGACCAGGCCCTCGCGGACCTGATCATGGGCGGCGAGCTGCGCTCCGGCATCTACGCCTTCAACCTGGTGCAGAAGCGCGCCAAGCGCCCCGCCGGCGCCCCGGACAAGTCGCTGGCCCGCCCGGTCACCAAGGTCGGTGTCGTCGGCGCCGGTCTGATGGCCTCGCAGCTGGCCCTGCTCTTCCTGCGCCGCCTGGAGGTGCCGGTCGTCCTGACCGACATCGACCAGGAGCGCGTCGACAAGGGTGTGGGCTACGTCCACGCCGAGATCGAGAAGCTGCTCGGCAAGGGCCGTATCAACCAGGACAAGGCCAACCGCCTCAAGGGCCTGGTCTCGGGTGTCCTCGACAAGGCCGCGGGCTTCGCCGACGCGGACTTCATCATCGAGGCCGTGTTCGAGGAGATGTCGGTCAAGCAGAAGGTGTTCGCGGAGGTCGAGGCGGTCGCCCCGGCGCACGCGATCCTCGCCACCAACACCTCCTCGCTCTCGGTCTCCGAGATGGCGTCGAAGCTCCAGCACCCGGAGCGCGTGGTCGGCTTCCACTTCTTCAACCCGGTCGCGATCCTCCCGCTCCTGGAGATCGTCCGCGGCGAGCAGACGGACGACGCCTCCCTCGCCACCGCCTTCGGCGTGGCGAAGAAGCTGAAGAAGACCGCGGTCCTGACGAAGGACGCCCCGGCGTTCGTCGTGAACCGCATCCTGACCCGCTTCATGGGCGAGATCCAGAACGTCATCGACGAGGGCACGTCGGTCGAGACGGCCGAGAAGGCCATCGAGCCGCTCGGTCTGCCGATGTCCCCGCTGGTCCTCCTGGAGCTCGTCGGCCCGGCCATCGGTCTGCACGTCTCCGAGACCCTGAACCGCGCCTTCCCGGAGCGCTTCACCGTCTCCCCCAACCTGAAGGCCGTCGTCGAGGCCGGCAAGCGCGGCTTCTACGTCTACAAGCCCGAGAACGGCTTCAAGCCGGAGCTCGACCCGGAGGTCGCCGCCCTCCTCAAGCAGGGCGACTCCGTCCTGACCGAGGAGCAGGTCCGCGACCGCGTCCTGGACGCGGTGGCGCAGGAGATCGGTCTGATGCTGGAGGAGGGTGTCGTCGCCGAGGCGCAGGACATCGACCTCTGCCTGATCACCGGTGCGGGCTGGCCCTTCCACCTGGGCGGCATCACGCCGTACCTGGACCGTGAGGGCGTGTCCGAGCGCGTCAACGGCAAGCGCTTCCTCGCGCAGGGCGTGGCGAGCGTCCCGGCGTAACACCCCCGGTACGTGTGACGGCCCCGGCACCTTCTCCAGGTGCCGGGGCCGTTCGTCGTGTCACGGGGCGAGCGTCACCCTATGGAGCGCCAGCCCTCCAGAAGAAGGCCGTCCGCCGCCGCCTTCTGACGGGTGGTGAGCAGCGAGCCGCCGCCGAGCCGGGACATCACGACGAGACGCCCGTCGAGTCCCCGCGTGAGGACGGTGTCGAGGTCGCCCTGCGCGTCCCCGGTCTCCGACCACTCGATGCCCTCGGCCTCCTGCTCGCTGGGGTAGGCGGCGAGGGCGAGCCGGCCGTCGGCGGACTGCTGGGCCAGGACCGTGCAGTCGAAGCCGTCGATGAGACAGCGGGTGGCGGCGAGGCGTCCGGTGCCGACGGCCTCGCCGAGGGCCGTCGGCTCCAGGTCGCGGCCCTGCGACCAGGCGCGGACCTGGCCCGCCTTGTCGACGTAGAACAGGGTCACGTGCCCGGAGGGGCCGGTGACCGCCGCGAGGGTGCCGAAGGTCACCTCGGCGGGCAGGACGTCCTTGCGGACCGGGCGGCCCCCCGACTCCTCCTGGACGTAGCGCAGCAGGCCCTTGTCGGTCGCCGTGAGGAGTTCGACACGCCCCTCGCCGTTGCAGACGGCGACCGGGGAGGGGTCGGTGCCCCAGCCGTGCAGGTCCCACCAGGGGTGCCAGCCGCCGGCGTCCTTCTGCGCCCGTACGCTCAGCCCGCCGCCGCCGTTGCGCATGAAGACGTACGCGCGGCCCTGGGCGTCCACCGTGACGGCGGGGTTGCCGGTCCAGGGCCCCTTGCCGTTCGAGTGCCCGATCGGCCGCCAGGCCACGGCCGGGCGGCCCGTCTGGAACTGAACGCTGTGGACCAGCTCGACGTGTCCCTCTCCGCCCTTCGACGGCCGCAGGCCGACGAGGTGGACATAGCGGTCGGCGCCCTGGCCGACCGCGAGGAACGGCGTCAGACCGTCGCCGCCGAGCGAGACGGGCCCGCTCCAGCGGCCGTCGGGCTCCTCGGTCCAGCGCACCACCTCTCCGTCCCTGGGGAGATAGGCGCTGAACCGGCCCTCCACCCCTCTGGTCAGCCAGCCGCCCTGGAGCACGGGGGCGGTGGTGGAGCCGGGAGAACGGTCAGTGGGGGCCTGGGATCGATTCGCCATGGGGGGATCCAGCACTCCGGTCGTCGGAAGGAGTTCGGGTACGAAACGACTGTAGTCGCCCTGCCCGAGAGCCCTTTCCGCGGCTGCGGGATCGTCCGCTCAGTAGCGGGCCTCCTGGCCCTCCCGCCCGAGCCGGCTGTGACCGCGCCCGTACAGGAAGTACACGACGACGCCGATCAGCATCCACACGGCGAACCGGAACCAGGTCTCGCCGGGCAGGTTCAGCATCAGCCAGAACGAGGCGGCGATGGAGAGGATCGGCAGCACCGGCACCCATGGGGTGCGGAAGGCGCGCGGCAGGTCGGGGCGGGACTTGCGGAGCACCATGACGCCGACGGCGACCACGACGAAGGCGAAGAGCGTACCGATGTTCACCAGGGTCGCGAGCTCGTTGATGCTGGTGAAGCCGGCGACGACGGCGATGACCACACCGAGCAGGATGGTGGGCCGGTACGGGGTCTTGTAGCGCGGGTGGGTGACGGAGAAGAAGCGCGGCAGCAGGCCGTCGCGGCTCATCGCGAAGAACACCCGGGTCTGGCCGAGGAGCAGGATGAGACAGACCGTGGTGAGGCCGACGGCGGCGCCGAAGCTGATCACGCCCGCGTAGAACGGGTGTCCGGCGGCTTTGAAGGCGTCGGCGAGCGGGGCGCTCACGGACAGCTCGCTGTAGTGCTGCATGCCGGTGACGACCAGCGCGACGGCCACGTAGAGCACGGTGCAGATGAGGAGCGAGCCCAGGATTCCGCGGGGCATGTCCCTCTGCGGCAGCTTGGTCTCCTCGGCCGCGGTGGCGACCACGTCGAAGCCGATGAAGGCGAAGAAGACGACCGAGGCGGCGGTGAAGATGCCCATGACGCCGAAGTTGGTCGGCTCGTAGCCGAAGATCGTCTGGACCAGCGGGGAGTCCCAACTTGAGCCGCCGCCCTCGGGGGTGACGGCCGGCGGGATGAAGGGCTTGTAGTTGTCGCCGACGATGAAGAACAGGCCCGCGACGATCACGATCATGACCACGGTCACCTTGATGGCCACGACGACCGCGGTGATCCTGGCGGAGAGCTTCATGCCGAGGACGAGGACGACGGTCAGCACCAGGACGAGGAGGAAGGCCAGGATGTCGAACGTGCCGCCCGGCGCGTCCGGGCCTTGCAGCGCCGCGGGTAGATGCCAGTCGACGTTGTCCATCAGCGAGCGGACGTAGCCGGACCAGCCGACGGCCACCACCGCCGTACCGAGGGCGAACTCCAGGACGAGGTCCCAGCCGATGATCCAGGCCGGCAGCTCGCCGATCGAGGCGTACGCGAAGGTGTACGCCGATCCCGCCACCGGCACCGTCGAGGCGAACTCGGCGTAGCACAGGGCGGCGAGGGCGCAGACGATGCCCGCCGCGACGAACGCGAGGGCGGTGGCCGGGCCCGCGTTCTCCTTGGCGACCTTGCCCGTCAGGACGAAGATGCCGGTGCCGATGATGACACCGACGCCGAAGACCGTCAGATCCCAGGCGGACAAGGATTTCTTGAGCGCGTGCTCTGGTTCCTCCGTGTCGCGGATCGACTGCTCGACCGTCTTGGTGCGGAACAAACCGGAGTTCGCCCGTGGCTGCTGGTCCGTGCTCACCGTCGTACCTCCCTGGCATAGGGCTGCCCGCCCTGTCGACAGGATGCACGCGAAAGGGCCGGTCGGCACTCCGAAGAGTGAGCCGACCGGCCCAAGGGTGACGCCGGGTGACGGTGAACCGTCAGTCGCGGGCGGGCTCCACGGCCTGCGCGCTGCTCTCGAACCTTCCGTCGAGGCGTGAGACCAGACCGGTGACCTGGCGGGCGATGTCCGGTGCGGTCAGCCCGATCTCGGCCATGACCTCGGCGCGCGAGGCGTGGTCGAGGAAGCGCGGCGGGATGCCGAAGTCACGCAGCGGCACGTCGACGCCGGCGTCGCGCAGCGCCTGGGCGACGGCCGAGCCGACGCCGCCGACGCGGCTGTTGTCCTCGACGGTGACGACGACCCGGTGGCGCTCGGCGAGCGGGGCGAGGGCCTCGTCGACGGGCTTGACCCAGCGGGGGTCGACGACGGTGGTGGAGATGCCGTGGTTGTCGAGGAGGTTCGCGATCTCCAGGCACATGGGCGCGAGGGCGCCCACGGAGACCAGGAGGACGTCCGGCCGGTCGGAGCCGGGCTCGCGGAGCACGTCCATGCCGCCGACCCTGCGCAGGGCGGGGACGGCCGGGCCGACCGCGCCCTTGGAGAAGCGGACCACGGTCGGGGCGTCGGTGACCTCGACGGCCTCGCGCAGCTGGGCGCGGACCTGGTCGGCGTCGCGCGGCGCGGCGAGCCGCAGACCGGGCACGACCTGGAGGATCGACATGTCCCACATGCCGTTGTGGGAGGCGCCGTCGGTGCCGGTGACGCCGGCCCGGTCCAGGACGAAGGTGACCCCGCACTTGTGCAGGGCCACGTCCATGAGGACCTGGTCGAAGGCGCGGTTGAGGAAGGTCGCGTAGACGGCGAAGACGGGGTGCACTCCACCGGTGGCGAGGCCGGCGGCCGAGACGGCGGCGTGCTGCTCGGCGATGCCGACGTCGTACACCCGCTCGGGGAAGGCCTTGGCGAACTTGTCGAGGCCGACGGGCTGGAGCATGGCCGCGGTGATCGCGACGATGTCCTCGCGCTCCTTGCCGAGCTTCACCATCTCCTCGCCGAAGACCGAGGTCCAGTCGGCGCCGGAGGAGGAGATGGGCAGGCCGGTGTCGGGGTGGATCTTGCCGACGGCGTGGAAGCGGTCGGCCTCGTCCTGGAGGGCGGGCTGGTAGCCGCGGCCCTTCTCGGTGAGGCAGTGGACGATCACGGGGCCGCCGAAGCGCTTGGCGCGCGTGAGGGCGGACTCCAGGGCCTCGATGTCGTGGCCGTCGATGGGGCCGACGTACTTGAGGCCGAGGTCCTCGAACATGCCCTGCGGGGCGATGAAGTCCTTGAGGCCCTTCTTGGCGCCGTGCAGGGTCTCGTAGAGCGGCTTCCCGACGACGGGGGTGCGCTCCAGGATGTCCTTGCCGCGGGCGAGGAAGCGCTCGTAGCCGTCGGTGGTGCGCAGGGTCGCCAGGTGGTTGGCGAGGCCGCCGATGGTGGGCGCGTAGGAGCGCTCGTTGTCGTTGACGACGATGACGAGCGGGCGGTCCTTGGCGGCGGCGATGTTGTTCAGCGCCTCCCAGGCCATGCCGCCGGTGAGCGCCCCGTCGCCGATGACGGCGACGACGTGGTCGTCCTTCTTCAGGACCTCGTTGGCCTTGGCGAGGCCGTCGGCCCAGCCGAGGACCGTGGAGGCGTGCGAGTTCTCGATGACGTCGTGCTCGGACTCGGCCTGCGAGGGGTAGCCCGAGAGGCCGCCCTTCATCTTGAGCTTCGAGAAGTCCTGGCGTCCGGTGAGGAGCTTGTGGACGTAGCTCTGGTGGCCGGTGTCCCAGAGGACCTTGTCCTTCGGGGAGTCGAACACCCGGTGCAGGGCGATGGTCAGCTCGACCACACCGAGGTTGGGTCCGAGGTGCCCGCCGGTCTTGGAGACGGCGTCCACGAGGAACGTCCTGATCTCGTCGGCCAGCTGGTCCAGCTGTTCCGGGGAGAGCCGGTCCAGATCTCGCGGTCCCCTGATACGGGTCAGCAGAGCCACCCGTTCCTCCTTGCGTTTGAGCTGGTCGAGCTTGCCGATTTGTCGAGTCTAATGTTCCGTCTTGGATCGTGGGCATCGGGCCGGTGGGTGAGGCGTCACCCGCACGGCCTACACACCGCTGATCTGTACGGCTCTGTACGGCCCGGACACTGCTCCGGACGCAGCAGTGCCCGGCGCCGGTTTCACGGCGCCGGGCGGTGTGGCGGGCGTTACGCGCGCGCGTGGAGCAGGCTAGGCGCGTCCGGCCGTCTTCTGCGTCTTGCGGGAGACCGAGTCGATGATCACCGCGATGAGCAGCACGGCTCCGGTGATCATGTACTGGATGGCGTTCGAGGACAGGTTCATCTGGTTGAGGCCCTGGACGATCGACTGGATGACCAGGATGCCGAGGAGCGCCGACCAGACCTTGCCGCGTCCGCCGAACAGGGACGTACCGCCGATGACCGCCGCCGCGATGCACATCATCAGCTGGTTGCCGCCGCCGAGGGAGCGGTCGGCGCCGCCGGTCGCGGAGGCGAGGAAGAGGCCGCCGATGGCGCCCATGGTGCCGGAGATCATGAACACCGAGATCCGGATCCACGAGACGTTGATGCCCGCGCGGCGGGCGGCCTCGATGCCGCCGCCGACCGCGAAGACCTGACGGCCGTAGGTGGTGCGGCGCAGCACGAAGTCGGTGACGAGCAGGATCACCAGGAAGATCACCAGGGAGAGGGGCAGGCCCTGCTCCTGGTTGAAGCCGTACGCGGCGACGAGGACCAGGACCGCGAGGACGGCGGTGCGCAGGATGATCTCGCTCTGCGGGCGGTGCGGCAGTTCGGCGGCCTTGCGGCGGCGCGCGTCGCGCAGCTGGGCGAGGTAGAAGGCGGCGACGACGGCCACGGCGAGGCCGTAGGCGGCGGCGACGTCGGAGAAGTAGTACTTGGTGAGGTCGCCGACGAAGCTGCCGATCGGGGTGGGGATGGTGGACCGCTCGCCCATCACCCAGGTCTGCAGACCGGCCCAGCCGAGGAAGCCGGCGAGGGTGACGACGAAGGCGGGCACGCCGATCTTGGCGAAGACCAGGCCGTGGAAGGCGCCGAGCAGGGTGCCGGACAGGATGCCGAGGAGGATGGCGAGGGAGTCCGGCATGTCGGTGGCGAGGACGCCCCAGACCGAGCCGGCCAGACCCGCCACGGAGCCGACGGCGAGGTCGATCTCGCCGAGCAGCAGCACGAAGACGATGCCGACGGCCATGATGCCGGGGCCGACCGCGTACAGCGTGATCTGGTCGAGGTTGTACGAGGTGATGAAGTTGCCGGTGAGGGCCTGGAAGACGATGCCGATGACGACGAGGCCGACGACGACGGGCAGCGAGCCGATCTCGCCGGAGCGGATCTTGCGCTTGAACTCGTCGACGTAGCCCTTGAAGCCCTGCTCGCGCACGAGGAGGCGGGGGTCGACGGCGGGGATCGCGGCGGCGGCGGCCGGCGCCTCCTCGCTCGTACGCGGGTCGGGCACGGCGGCCTGGTCGCTCGCGGTGGAAGGGGTGTTGCTCACTTCGCTACCTCCGCGTTGCGGGCCTGGCGGCGGGTCACGGCGTTGTCCGTGGCACCGGTGATCGCGGCGATGATCTCTTCGTGCGTGGTGGTGGCGACCGGGAAGGTGCCGTTGTTGCGGCCGAGGCGCAGCACCGCGACGGTGTCGGCGACGGCCTTCACATCGGCCATGTTGTGGCTGATGAGGATGACGCCGAGGCCCTGCTCGCGCAGCCGCTCGACCAGGTCGAGGACCTGCGCGGTCTGCTCGACGCCGAGGGCGGCGGTGGGCTCGTCCAGGATCACGATCTTGGGGTTGCCGACCAGGGCGCGCGCGATGGCGACGACCTGCCGCTGGCCGCCGGAGAGGGCGGCGACGGGGATGCGGACGCTGGGGATGCGGATGGAGAGCGTGGAGAGGAGGTCCTTGGCCCGCTTCTCCATGGCGACCTCGTCGAGGACGCTGCCCTTCTTGATCTCGCGGCCGAGGAACAGGTTGGCGACGACGTCGAGGTTGTCGCAGAGCGCGAGGTCCTGGTAGACGGTCGCGACACCGAGGCTCTGGGAGTCCTGCGGGCGGTTGATCTCGACCCGCTCGCCCTCCCACTCGATGGCGCCCTCGTCGATGGGGTGCACACCGGCGATCGTCTTGACGAGCGTGGACTTGCCCGCTCCGTTGTCGCCGACGAGTGCGACGACCTCTCCTGCGTGGACTTCGAGATCGACACCGGAGAGGACCTGAACCGCTCCGAACCGCTTGAAGATCCCGCGCAACGCCAGCACGGGCGTCTGGGACACGTGAACCAACTCCTTCGCCGCCCGCGGGCGGCGGCATGTCGCGCCGCCGGTGCAGCGCCAAAGTTCGAGGGGGGGTGAGCTCGTCCGGCCCCCGGACCGACAGCGGGGTCTGGGTCGGCCGGGGGCCGGACGGGCTGGAAGGGGACGGATCCGGTCGTCGTTCGCCGGCCGTTGTTACCGGGGGTCTTCACCCTCTGTACGCGGGCCGTGGCGGCGGCCCCGGGGCGGCCCCGTCCGAGGGGGCTGCCCGTCCGCGTACGCGGTCGGCGGCGGGATCCGTGGGCCGGGCCCCCTGAGGGGGCCCGGCGGGGTGGGGCAGGGTTACTTGATGCCCAGCTCGGTGCACTTGGCGGCGAGGTCCGCGGTGCAGAGGTCGGCGGCCTTGTAGATGCCGTCCTTGATGACCGTGGTCTGGATGTTGGCCTTGTCGACCACGACCGGGGCGAAGAGCGTGGACGGCACGCCGTCGGTGTTGCCCTGGGCGCCGAGCTCCTTGCCCTGGAGCAGGTTCACCGCGAACTTGGCGGCCTCGGGGGCCAGCTGGAGCGGGGACTTGTAGATGGTGAAGGTCTGCGAACCGGCGATGATCCGCTGGATGCCCGCGACCTCGGCGTCCTGGCCGCCCACCGGGATGCCCTTGATGCCGGCGTTCTCGAGGGAGGTGATGATGCCGCCGGCCATGCCGTCGTTGGCGGAGTAGACCGCGCCGATCTTGTCCTTGCCGACCGACGAGATCGCGGCGGACATCTTCTCGCCGGCGATCTTCGGGTCCCACTCGCCCGAGGCCTCGTAGGCGATCTTGCCGACCTTGCCGTCCAGGGCGGTGTGGGCGCCCTTCTTGAAGAGACCGGCGTTCGGGTCCTTCTCGTCGCCGTTGATCATGACGACGTTGGCGGCGGCGGCCTTGTCGCCGAGGGCGGCGAGGAGCGCCTGGCCCTGGAGCTCGCCGACCTTGTTGTTGTCGTGGCTGACGTAGGCGTCGGCGCCCTTGACGGCACGGTCGTACGCGACGACCTTGACGCCCTTGGCCTTGGCCTCCGTGACCCAGCCCTCGGCCTTGGTGGCGTCGACCGAGCCGAGCGCGATGACCTTGACGCCGTCGGCGATCAGCTGGTCGAACTGCTGCTTCTGCTTGACGACGTCGGAGACCGCGTTGTTGTAGACGACCTCGCAGTCGCCGCAGGCCGCCTTGACGGCCTTTTCGAACTGGGGCTTGTCCAGGGTCTCGTAGCGCGCGGTCTTGTTCTCCGGAAGGAGCAGACCGATCTTGGTCGAGCTGCCCTTGTCTGCGCTGTCGTCGCCGCCGGCCTGGCCGCAGGCGGCGAGCGAGAGGGCCATCGAGACCGCGGCCGTGGCTATGACGGCGCGACGCGTCACTGCGTTCATGTGGGGTTGCCTCCCTGACGAGGCCGCGACGTTGCGGCCGAGGTTGCACGAAGTCAACTCGGCCGAAACGTTGACGTCAAGAAGTAAATTCTTAACGAGATGACAACGGTGGTGTTCGTTATCTAAGTGAACGCAAGGCGTGATGCCGGAGCCGCCATGGGCAGCACGCTCTCAGGACTCTGGAAAAGCGTCGAATCACCCATTTCGTTCAGCGCGAGGGCGAGCGCGCCGAGCACTTCGGCCCGCCCGCCGAGGGCCCCCTGGGTCAGCGAGAGCTGCCGGGCGGCGCTGGGGATCGCATACCGCGAGACGGAGTCCCTGATGGGCGCCAGGACCAGCTCGCCGGCCTCCGCGAGGTCGCCGCCGAGCACCACCCGGCTGGGGTTCAGGAGGTTGCAGAGGTTGGCGATGCCGCTGCCGATGTGCCGGCCGACGTCGGCGATGACCCGGCGGCAGCCGGGGTCGCCCTCCCGGGCCAGCTGGACCACCCGCTCCATCGTCAGATCGGGGCCGTGGCTGGGCTGGAGCAGCGGCAGCACGTACCGCGCGGCGGTGAACGTCTCCAGGCAGCCCCGGTTGCCGCAGCGGCAGACCGGGCCCGACTCGTCGAGCGTGATGTGCCCGATCTCGCCGGCCGTGCCGCCGGGCCCCCGGTAGACCCGCCCGTCGATGACGAGACCGGCGCCGACGCCGCTGGCCACCTTGATGTACGCCAGGTCCTTGACGCCCCGCCCGCTGCCCCAGACCAGCTCGCCGAGCGCGCCGAGGTTGGCGTCGTTGTCGACGTGCACGGGGACGCCGAGGCGGCCGGACAGCTCCTCCGCGGGGTTGATCCCGCTCCAGCCCGGCAGGATCGAGGTCGATCCCAGGGTCCCGGAGGAGACGTCGATGGGGCCCGGCACGCCGAGCCCGATGCCGATCACCTTGTCCTGGCCGATCCCGGTGGCCCGGATCAGGCGTTTGACCAGCTGTTCGGCCCTGTCGAAGCCCTCGGCGGCGGAGGCGTCCACGTCCAGCGGCTCGGCCTCCTCCGCGAGCACCTGGTGGGCGAGGTTGCCGACGGCGACCCTGAGGTGGGTGTGGCCGAAGTCGACGCCGATCACGATGCCGGCGTCGCCGGAGAGCGAGACGCTGCGGGCCCTGCGGCCCCCGGCGGAGGTGGGTGTGACGTCGACGGTGCCGCCGTCCTTCAGCTCTCTCACGATGTTGGAGACCGTGGCGGCGGACAGGCCCGTCGCCCGGGCGATCTCCGCCTGGGTGAGCGAGCCGGCCATGCGCACCGCCCGGACGACCCGTTCGAGATTGGCCCTGTGCAGAGACGTCTGCGACCCCGGAGTCTCCATCGACTCACTCACTCCCACCGTTTTCTCCAACATGTGAACCCTAAGGGGACGCTTTCGGCTCGTCTCCCGTCAAGACCTTGAGTGGCGGTGGGTACGGGTCACACGACACGAAGGGCCCCCGACGCGTGGTGCGTCAGGGGCCCTTCGGAGGGGGTCGCGGCTACTTCACGGCGCCGGCGGTCAGACCGGCCACCACCTGCCGCTGGAAGATGATGTACGCGGCGAGGACCGGGAGCATCGCCATGACGAGTCCGGCGAAGAGCCCGGACCAGTCGCCCTTGTAGCCCTGGCTGACGGCGAGCTGGACGAGGCCCTGGGAGAGCACCTTCCCCTCCGGCTCGGTGTTGAGCACGGTCGGCAGCAGGTACTGGTTCCACTGGCCGAGGAAGTTGAAGATGCCGACGCTGATGAGGCCGGGCTTGGCCATCGGCAGCATGACCTGGAAGAAGGTCCTGGTGTGCGAGGCGCCGTCCACGAAGGCCGCTTCCGCCACCGAGGACGGGAGGGTGCGGAAGAAGGCGGTGAGGAAGAAGACGGTGAACGGCAGCGAGTACGCGATGTAGACGAGGATCAGGCCGTGCAGCGTGTTGAGCAGGGCCATGTTCTGCATCACGTAGAACAGCGGCACGAGCGCCAGGATGATCGGGAAGCTCATCCCGCCGATGAAGAGGAAGTAGATGAAGCGGCTGCCCGGGAAGTCGAAGCGGGCCAGGACGTAGGCCGCCATCGAGCCGAGGAGCAGGGTCCCGAAGAGCGATCCGCCGACCACCAGGATGGTGTTCAGGAAGTAGTCGCTCATGTGCGCCTCGGTCCAGGCGCGCGACCAGTTCTCGAAGTGCAGCCTGTCCGGCAGCGCCCACGGGGAGGTGAAGATCGCCCGGTCGGTCTTGAACGAGGTCATGACCGCCCAGAGCAGCGGCGTCACGACCATGATCGCCCAGATGATCAGGACGCCGTGCGAGAAGACGTTGAGGGCCGCGCCCTCGGCCTTGGCGGTCTTCCGGGGCGCGGGCGGCGCCGTCTTGGTGACGGCGGAGCCCGGGCCGCCCGGGGAGCCGGGGGTCTCGACGCCGGTGGGGGCAGTGTCGGTCGTCTTCATCAGAACTCCAGCCGCTCGCGCCGGCCGACCTTCATCACGACGGCCGCGAAGGCCAGCGTGAGGAAGAGGAGCGCGACGCCGATGGTCGTGGCGTAGGCGGCCTGACCGTCCCGGAACGCCTTCTGGTACACGTACAGGGGGAGGACGATGGTCGAGTAGTCGGGCCCCCCGCCACTGGGGCCGACGGTCATGATCTGGACGACGGCGAAGGACTCCGCGCCGAGCGCGAGGATGCCCATGTAGATCCAGCCCGACTGCACGGTGTCCCAGAGCAGCGGCAGGGTGATCTTGAAGAAGGTGGTGAAGCGGTTCGCGCCGTCGAGCAGGGCCGCCTCGTAGAAGTCCCGCGGAATGGACGCCATGCCGGCCGAGAAGAGGACGACGAAGAATCCCACGGTGGACCAGACGAGGACGACCATCACACAGATGAGGGCGAGGTCCGGATCGCCGAGCCAGTCCGGCTGGACGCTGTCGAGACCGACACCCTTCAAAACGGAATTGATCGCTCCGCTGTTCGGGTTGTACGCGAACTGGAAGAGCAGCGCCACGATCGCGATCGACAGCACCTGCGGGAAGAAATAGACGATCTTGTAGAAGGACGAACCGCGCACACCGGCGATGGCCGCGCCCCTGCGGCGCCGACCGCCGACGTTCAGCATGAAAGCGAAGAACAGCGCGAGTCCGACGGTCACCAGCGGCAGCACCACCGCGAAGGTCAGACTGTGCTGGAGCGACTTCCAGAAGATCTCGTCGTCCAGCATCCTGCTGTAGTTGTCGAATCCGACCATTCCGAATTCGGGGCTCAGTCCCGTCCAGTCCGTGAACGAGTAATAGATGGACTGGATGAACGGCCAGATGACGAACAGCGCGTAGAGCGCGAGGGGGGCCGCCAGGAACCCCACGATGAAACGGTACTTGCCGTGTTGCATTTCCTACCGACCCCGATCTTCCCGCGGAGGCGCGCCGCTGCTGTGGCGCGCGAAGGGCCCGGGGCCCGCTCCCGGTCGGCGGGAAGGGGCCCCGGCACTGCTCACTGGTGCTTGTAGTGCTTGATCGAGGAGTCCTTGGCCGCCTCGTCGGCGTACTTCTGGATCTTCTTGATCGTCTCGGCCGGGGTCGCGCGGCCGGCCATCATCTCGCCGATGCCGGCGACACCGATCTTCTCCTTCTGGAGGGCGACGTACCAGTCCTGGAGGCGCGGGTTGACCACGTTCTGGCCGGCCTTCTCCAGAGCCGCGACACCGGACTTGAGGCCGGGGGTCAGGTCGATGCCGTCCGTGCCGCCGTTGAGGGCCGTCAGGGACTTCACCGACTGGGTGAAGTTCTTGGAGGACGCCTCGCTGAGCATGATGCGCAGCTGCTCCATGCCGCCCGCCGGGTTCGTCGCCTTCGCCGGGACGATGAAGGGCTCGCCACCGGAGGCCCAGATGGTGCCGAACGGCATCTTGTCCGAGGAGTCGATGCCGGTCGGGGCCGAGACGGCCAGGTCGAAGTCGGCCGGCATGGTCTTCGCGGCCTCGTTCTCGACCCAGGAGCCGTTCGGGATGAACAGCGCCTTGCCCTCGGTCCAGGCGGTCTGCGACTGGATGTGGTCGAGGCCGGGCGTGCCCTTGAGGATGTAGCCCTTCCTGACCAGCTCGTAGTACGCCTCGAAGCAGGCCTTGACCGCGGGGTGCTCCCACGCCTTGGGCTCGAGGTTGTCGATGGCGTCCAGGACCTCGCGGCCGCCGACCTTGCCGATCATCGGGTAGAGCGAGAAGGGGACGTAGTACGGGTGCTTGCCGGCGTACGTCCAGCCCGCGATGCCCTTCTTCTTGGCCTTCTCGCAGACGGCCAGCATCTCGTCCCACGTCTCGGGGTACTTCGCGTCGAGCGAGTCGAGAAGCTTCTGCGAGTACCAGACGCCGTAGATCGTGTAGGCGTAGTACATGATCCACACCGGGTCGCCGTCGAACTGGCCCATCTCGACGATGCCGGGCCGCAGGGTGTCGCGGACCTTCTTGCTCGGGTCGTCGATGGAGGGCGCGTCGAGGAGCGGGGTGAGGTCCGCCAGCTGCTTCTGGCCGACGAGGACACCCATGTCCATCTGCTCGGCGCCGGAGTTGTCGATGAGGTCCGGCGGGTTGCCGCCGTTGAAGCGCGGCTGGAGCGTGGTGGTGATCTTCTGGGTGGGGGTGAACTTGACCTTCGCCTTGGGGAAATTGGTCTCGTAGATCTTGACCGCGTCCTTGGCGTACTGCTGTCCGAATCCACCGTCGAAGAGGACGAAATCGAGCGGTGCCGACTCGTTCACCGCGAGCGGGTTCTTTTCGGACTTCGTGCCCTTCTCGACCGCTCCGTTGCCGCCGCTGTCACTGCTGGCACAGGCGGAGAGGAAGCCCATCGTCGGTACGGAGATCAGACCGATAGCGGCAGAACGCTTGATCAGATCGCGACGGCCAAGGCCCTCATTGTCGTGTGCGGAGGTGGATCCCATGCTCAAGTCCTCGCCTTCATTCAGGACTCAGGCGGTGTACCGGTCGCCCGTACTCACTCGCCACAGGCGAAGGGCCCCGCCACCGCGGTCATTTGCAGCCGGGTCGTGCAGGCGTCGGGCCGTCGTGTGATGGATACGACTGGCTGGACGCCGACAGGTATAGTCCACTTCCCTTCGTGGGAGCAAGATCGAAAGCAGGTTTTGGCTGCCATCTTTCCCGAGTTGAGACCTCCGGGATAAGCACGCTGGATCTGCGGCGTTTCGTCCAACCATTGGCCGTGTAACACCCTTGACAGCGCCTCAGGCGAACCCGTACCGGGGTGATGGCGCGCGGTCCGGCCGCGCCGCCAGAGGAGAGTGAGGAGCAAAAGGTACATAAGGCCGGGATCGAAACAGTTGTGTCACAAACCCGCCGTCCGGTGAAGATTCCGTAAGGACGATCCGGGATCATGGGTGTCCCGCCGTCTCCGTCCTCACGGACGGACCGACGCGGGGTCTGACTGTTTTCCTCTCGAATCTGGAGTACTACGTGGCCAACTCTTCTGGCCTGAACCGCACGGGCGTCCTGTCCCGTGTCACGGTCGCTGCGATAACGGCCGCCCTCGTGGGCACCACCACCGCCGCCGTGGCGGCCGAGGCGCCGGTCGCCCCGCGCGCCGCGAAGCCCTCCGCCACCGCCTCGGTCACCGCCGACGCCGGCACGACGGCCGCCTCGGTCGACGGCGAGCTCCGCTTCCTCAACGGTGTCTCCGGCTCCTCGCTCTACTGGTACGAGCCGAACGGCTCCGGCGGCTTCGAGGCGCGCAACCACGCCACGGACACCTGGGGCAGCGTCAAGAACGCGCAGCAGGCCGACAACGACGTCGACGGCATCGCCGACGACACCTGGATCTGGTACACCGACGGAACCATGGCGTACAACGCGGAGGAGTCGGGGAGCTCCGCGTTCACCACCGTCGGCAGCGGCTGGAACATGTACAACAAGGTGATCTCGCCCGGTCAGCTCGGCGGCGGCGCGGGTGCGGACCTCATCGCCCGCGACTCGGCCGGCGTGCTGTGGATCTACCTCGGCTACGGCAACGGCAAGGTCACCAGCCGCTACAAGGTGGGCGGTGGCTGGAACGCCTACAATCAGATCGCCGGCGTCGGCGACCTGAGCGGTGACGGCAAGGCCGACATCGTCGCGCGCGACGGCTCGGGCGTCCTGCGGCTGTACAAGGGCACGGGCGACTACAAGGCGCCGTTCACCAGCCCCACCAAGATCGGTGGCGGCTGGGGCATCTTCAACGCCCTCGTCGGCATCGGCGACCTCGACTGGGACGGCCGCAGCGACCTGCTCGCCCGTGACACGTCGGGCAAGCTCTACCGCTACTCGGGCACCGGCAACGCCGCCGCCCCGTTCAAGCCGGCCGCCGTGATCGGCACCAGCGGCTGGAACACCTACCGCCTCATGTTCTGATCCACGTCCCGTCCTCGGACGGTCGTGTGACGTACGAAAGGGCCCCGCTCCTCTTCCGAGGAGCGGGGCCCTTGCCGTTACCGGATCCGGTGCTGGTGTCAGCCGCGGATCAGGTTGCGGAGCACGTACTGCATGATGCCGCCGTTGCGGTAGTAGTCCGCCTCACCGGGGGTGTCGATGCGGACGACCGCGTCGAACTCGACACCGGTGTCGGTGGTGACCTTGACCGTACGCGGGGTCGTGCCGTTGTTGAGCTCCTCGACGCCGGTGAAGGAGAAGGTCTCCTCGCCGGTCAGGCCCAGGGTCGCGGCCGACTGGCCCTCCGGGAACTGGAGCGGCAGGACGCCCATGCCGATGAGGTTCGAACGGTGGATGCGCTCGTACGACTCGGCGATGACGGCCTTGACGCCGAGCAGCGCGGTGCCCTTGGCGGCCCAGTCGCGGGACGAGCCGGAGCCGTACTCCTTGCCCGCCAGGATCGCGAGCGGGATGCCCTGCTCGATGTAGTTGCGGGAGGCGTCGTAGATGAACGACACGGGCGCGCCCTCGACGGTGAAGTCGCGGGTGAAGCCGCCCTCGGTGCCCGGCGCGATCTGGTTGCGCAGGCGGATGTTGGCGAAGGTGCCGCGGATCATGACCTCGTGGTTGCCTCGGCGCGAGCCGTAGGAGTTGAAGTCACGACGCTCCACACCGTGCTCGGTGAGGTACTTGCCGGCCGGGGTGTCGGCCTTGATGGCGCCGGCCGGGGAGATGTGGTCGGTGGTGACCGAGTCGCCCAGCTTGGCCAGGACACGGGCGCCGACGATGTCGGAGACCGGGGTGGTCTCCATCGTCATGCCCTCGAAGTACGGGGGCTTGCGGACGTAGGTGGACTCGGTGTCCCACTCGAAGGTATTGCCGGTCGGGATCGGCAGCGCCTGCCACTGGGCGTCGCCCGCGAAGACGTCCTGGTAGGACTTGTTGAACATGTCCTCGCCGATGGCGTTGGCGACGACGTCGTTGACCTCGGCCTCCGTCGGCCAGATGTCGGCCAGGTAGACCGGCTTGCCCTCGGTGTCGACGCCGAGGGCGTCCTTGGTGATGTCCACCTTCATGGAGCCGGCGAGGGCGTACGCGACGACCAGCGGCGGCGAGGCCAGGTAGTTCATCTTGACGTCGGGGTTGATGCGACCCTCGAAGTTGCGGTTGCCCGAGAGCACCGAGGTCACGGCCAGGTCGTGCTCGTTGACGGCCTTGGAGACCTCCTCCGGCAGCGGGCCGGAGTTGCCGATGCAGGTGGTGCAGCCGTAGCCGACGAGGTTGAAGCCGACCTTGTCGAGGTACGGGGTGAGACCCGCCTTGTCGAAGTAGTCGGTGACGACCTTCGAGCCCGGGGCGAGGGTGGTCTTGACCCACGGCTTGCGGGTCAGGCCCTTCTCCACGGCCTTCTTCGCGACGAGCGCGGCGGCGACCATGACGTACGGGTTCGACGTGTTGGTGCAGGAGGTGATGGCCGCGACCGTCACCGCACCGTGGTCGATCTCGTAGGTGGAGCCGTCGGGGGCGGTCACGGTGACCGGCTTCGACGGGGCGCCGTTCGGCGTGTTGGCCGGGGCGTCGGAGGCCGGGAAGGACTCCTTGCCCGCCTCGTCGACGTCGTCGACGTAGTTGCGGACGTCGAGCGCGAACTGCTGGGCGGCGTTCGCGAGGACGATGCGGTCCTGCGGGCGCTTCGGGCCGGCGATGGAGGGGACGACCGTGGAGAGGTCGAGCTCCAGCTTCTCGGAGAAGTCGGGCTCGGCGGCCGGGTCCAGCCAGAGGCCCTGCTCCTTGGCGTACGCCTCGACGAGCGCGACCTGCTGCTCGGAGCGGCCGGTGAGCTTGAGGTACTTCAGCGTCTCGCCGTCGATCGGGAAGATCGCGGCGGTGGAGCCGAACTCCGGCGACATGTTGCCGATGGTGGCGCGGTTCGCGAGGGAGGTCGCGGCGACGCCCTCACCGTAGAACTCGACGAACTTGCCGACGACGCCGTGCTTGCGCAGCATCTCGGTGATCGTGAGGACCAGGTCGGTGGCGGTGGTGCCGGCCGGGAGCTCGCCGGTCAGCTTGAAGCCGACGACGCGCGGGATGAGCATGGAGACCGGCTGGCCGAGCATCGCGGCCTCGGCCTCGATGCCGCCGACGCCCCAGCCGAGCACACCGAGGCCGTTGACCATGGTGGTGTGGGAGTCGGTGCCGACGAGGGTGTCGGGGTACGCCTGGCCGTTGCGGACCATGACCGTACGGGCCAGGTGCTCGATGTTCACCTGGTGGACGATGCCGGTGCCCGGCGGGACGACCTTGAAGTCGTCGAAGGCGGTCTGGCCCCAGCGCAGGAACTGGTAGCGCTCCTTGTTGCGGCCGTACTCCAGCTCGACGTTCTGGCCGAAGGCGTCCGCGGTGCCGAACTTGTCGGCGATGACCGAGTGGTCGATGACCAGCTCGGCCGGGGAGAGCGGGTTGACCTTCGCCGGGTCGCCGCCGAGCTCCTTGACGGCCTCGCGCATGGTGGCGAGGTCGACGACACAGGGAACGCCGGTGAAGTCCTGCATGATCACGCGGGCCGGCGTGAACTGGATCTCCTGGCTCGGCTGGGCCTGCGAGTCCCAGCCGCCGAGGGCCCGGATGTGGTCGGCGGTGATGTTCGCGCCGTCCTCGGTGCGGAGCAGGTTCTCCAGGAGGACCTTCAGGCTGTAAGGGAGGCGCGCGGAGCCCTCGACCTTGTCCAGCTTGAAGATCTCGTACGACTCGTCGCCCACGCGCAGCGTGCTGCGGGCGTCGAAGCTGTTCGCCGACACGACAGTCTCCTTCATCAGTGTGCGCGTATACCGCGCAGCGACAATATGCGGCTGCCGCCGCGTGGTGCCGCCCGACTCCCCGCCGATCCGCTAAGGTAAGGCTTGGTTAGGTAACCCTTACCGGGTGGGCGGCCACGGTGCGCCGTAAGCAGTTATCTCGATGTCGAGATAACTCTAGTGCATCCCCGCCGCTCGGTCATGCCCGGCATGCCTTCGTACGCCTTCCCATGCGTTCGCGCGCCTTCGAGCCGGAGCCGACGGGGGAAGCACCCCGCGCGGTCAGCGCAGTCCGAAGCCCTTCGCCCACGCCGCCACGTCGGCGGTCGTCGCGTTGCCGCCGCACACCACCAGGCCGAGCCTGGCGTCCGCGCCGACGCGCTCGAGCACCCGGCGCGCCGCGGGCAGCAGGCAGCCCGCGGCCGGTTCGGCCCAGACCTTCGCGTGCTCGGCCAGGTCGAGGGTGCCCCGTACCGCCTCGGCGTCGGTCACCGTGAGGACATCGGTCACGAGCGCGCCGACGTGCTCGTAGGTGAGCGGGGAGGCGCTGGGGGCGCTCAGCGTCGAGACGATCGACGACAGCTCGACCGGCACCGGCCCGCCGGAGGCGAGGGCGGCCGACATGGCGTGCGCCCCCTCCGTCTCCACGCCCCAGATCCGCACACCGGGGCGGCGGGCGAGGAGCGCGGTGGCGACGCCGGCGATCAGACCTCCGCCGCCGATGCTGACGAGGACGTCGGTGAGCTCGCCCGCGTCCTCGGCGAACTCCAGGCCGACCGTGCCCTGGGCGGCGATGACGACGGGGTCGTCGAAGGGGTGGACCAGGGTGAGCCCCTTGCGGCGGAGTTCGTCCACGAGGGCGAAGGCGGCGTCCATGCCGTCGGCGAGGACGACGCTCGCCCCGGCGGCCTCGGCGAGTTCCACCGCGCGGCCGGGGGCGGAGCGCGGCATGACGACGGTCGCCCTGATGTCCAGCGCGCCGGCCATGACCGCGACCGCGATGCCGTGATTGCCGCCGCTGACCGCCACGACCCCGGCGGCGCGTTCGGCCTCGTCGAGCGCGAGCAGTTTCGCCGTCGCGCCGCGGGCCTTGAAGGAGCCGGTGCGCTGCAGCAGCTCCAGTTTCGTGGTGACGGGCGCGCCCAGGAGCGCGGAGAGCCCGGGGCTCGGCACCGTCGGCGTCCGTACGACGTGTCCGGTGATCCGCTCGGCCGCGGCTTCCACGTCCTCGACAGTGATCAGCACATTCGCCTCCGTCACTCGCGCAGCAGTTCGATCATCCTATGCCGGTGAGGGGTGGCGTGCCGCGGAGCGGCGGAAGGTGCGGCGGTAGGTGTCCGGGGGGACGCCGAGGGTGCGGTTGAAGTGGCGGCGCAGGGTCGTGGCCGTCCCCATGCCGGTGGCCGCCGCGATCGTGTCGAGGCTGTCGCCGCTGGACTCCAGGAGTTCCTGGGCGCGCCGGATCCGCTGGATCAGGAGCCACTGCAGCGGGGTCGACCCGGTCACCGTACGGAAGTGGCGGCCGAGGTGGCGCGAGCTCATGTTCGCGCGCCGGGCCAGGTCCTCCACGGTCAGCGGCTGGTCGAGCCGCTCGATCGCCCAGGGGAACAGGTCGGCGAGCGGATGGTCGTCCTGGGCCGGTACGGGGGCGGTGACGAACTGCGCCTGGCCGCCGGACCGGTGCGGGGGCACGACCAGGCGGCGGGCGATGGTGTTGGCGTACGCCGAGCCGTGGTCGAGACGGACGAGGTGCAGGCACAGGTCCATCGCGGCGGCCTTGCCCGCGGAGGTGAGCACGCTGCCGTTGTCGACGTAGAGCACGTCCGGGTCGACCTCCACCAGCGGGTGACGGGCCGCCAGGTCGTCGGTGTGCGCCCAGTGGGTGGTCGCCCGCCGGCCGTCGAGCAGCCCCGCGGCCGCCAGCACGAACGCGCCCGTGCACAGCGAGGCCACCCGGGCGCCCGCCTCGTGGGCCGCGCGCACCGCGTCGACCAGTTCGGCGGGCGGGGTCACGTCGACGTCGGCCCACCCGGGGACGATCACCGTGTCGGCGTGCGCGAGCCGGTCGAGCCCCGCGTCGGGCTCCAGGGCGAACCTGCCGAACCGCACCGGGCCGGGGCCGCAGACGGTGAGGTCGTACGCGGTGTCGCCGAACACCTCGTACGCCACGGAGAGTTCGAAGTGCAGCATGCCGTCGGTGACGGCCAGTGCGACGGATTCCATGTCCGTAATTGTACGGGGCATGTCGTTCCGGACACTGGCTCGGCCCGGTCGCCGCTGACAGGCTCCTCGTATCGGAACAGGGCAGCGAGCAGCAGCGGACGACGGAGGAAATCATGGGATCGGAATCGGTTGCGGGACGCACTGTCACGGTGTTCGGCGCTTACGGGCACACCGGGCGCTTCGTGGTGGCGGAGCTGCTCGAGCGCGGGTTCGTCCCCGTGCTGTCCGGACGCGACGCGGGGAAGCTGGCGGAGTTCGCGGCGTCCCGTCCGGAGCTCTCCGGGCTCGACGTCCGGCCGGCCACGGTCGACGACCCGGCCTCGCTGGATCGCGCGCTCGCCGGCGCCGCCGCCGTCATCAACGCCGCGGGGCCCTTCGCCTCGACGGCCGCCCCGGTGATCGAGGCGGCGCTGCGCGCCCGGATCCCGTACGTGGACGTGGCGGCCGAGATCGAGGCCAACGTCGACACGTTCGCCCGCTTCGCGGAGCCGGCCCGTGCGGCGGGCACCGTGGTGGTCCCCGCGATGGCCTTCTTCGGCGGCCTCGGCGACCTGCTCGTCACCGCGGCGATGGGCGACTGGACGGCGGCGGACGAGGCGCATGTGGCGTACGGGCTGAGCAGTTGGCACCCGACGGCCGGCACCCGCACGGCGGGCGCGGTCTCGCGGGAGCGCAGGGACGGCAGGCACGTCCGCTTCACCGGGGGACGCCTCGAGTACCGCGACGAGGCCCCGTCCGGCACGGAGAAGTGGTCCTTCCCGGAACCGCTGGGAATCAGCCCGGTGATCGGCGACTTCACCATGGCCGACGTCGTCACCGTCCCCAGCCATCTCGCGATCCCGGAGGTCCGCACCTACATGGCGGCCACGGCGGCCCGGGACCTGGCCTCGTCGGACACTCCGGCACCGGCCGCGGTCGACGAGCGCGGCCGGTCCGCGCAGACCTTCCTCGTGGACATCGTCGTGCGCTCCGGAGGTGAGGAGCGGCGTGCCGTGGCGAGCGGCCAGGACATCTACGCCGTCAGTGCGCCGCTCGCGGTGGAGGCCGTCGACCGTGTCCTCACGGGGCGGACCAGGGCGGTGGGGGTCGCCTCCGCCGGCGCGCTCTTCGACGCGCCCGACTTCCTCCGCGCCCTTTCCGCCCATGTTTCGGTGGAATTGCCGTAACGGCTCGGGGGCACCCCGTACGGGCGCGGTCCGATTGCCCGGGCCGTACGGCGGGCCGAGGATCGGACCATGTTCAGCGGCGCGCATGTGATTCTGTACACCCGGGACGCGGAGGCGGACCGGGCCTTCCTGAGGGACGTGTTCGGCTTCGAGCACGTGGACGCCGGCGGCGGCTGGCTCATCTTCAAACTGCCGCCCGCCGAGGTCGCGGTGCATCCCACGGATGACGAGCCGAAGCACGAGGTCTACCTCATGTGCGAGGACCTCACCGAGACCCTGACGACCCTCGAGGACAAGGGCGCCGAGATCTCACGCGCCATCACCGACCAGGGCTGGGGCCTGCTCGCCGCCGTCCGGCTGCCGAGCGGCACCGAACTCCCCCTGTACGAGCCGCGTCACCCGACCGCGCACGGCGGCCTTTCACCCTGATGGCCCACCCCCACGTCAGCCCCATCTCATATCTGAGATAACGTGACGCCATGGCAGACGACTACCTCGTACGCATCGGCAAGCTCATCCGTGACGCCCGGCAGCACCGCGGCTGGACGCAGACGCAGCTCGCCGAAGCACTGGCCACGAGCCAGAGCGCCGTCAACCGGATCGAGCGCGGCAACCAGAACATCAGCCTTGAGATGATCGCCCGGATCGGCGAAGCCCTCGACAGCGAGATCGTGTCCCTGGGGTACGCGGGACCGATGCACCTCAGGGTCGTCGGCCGCCGCCGGCTGTCCGGCGCCATCGACGTCAAGACGAGCAAGAACGCCTGCGTCGCGCTGCTCTGCGCCTCCCTCCTCAACAAGGGCCGCACGGTCCTGCGCCGGGTCGCCCGCATCGAGGAGGTCTTCCGCCTCCTGGAGGTCCTCAACTCCATCGGCGTGCGCACCCGCTGGATCAACGAGGGCGTCGACCTGGAGATCGTGCCGCCGGCCGAGCTGGACATGGACTCCATGGACGCCGAGGCCGCGATCCGCACCCGCTCGATCATCATGTTCCTCGGCCCGCTGCTGCACCGCATGGACCGCTTCAAGCTGCCGTACGCCGGCGGCTGCGACCTCGGTACGCGCACGATCGAGCCGCACATGATCGCACTGCGCCGCTTCGGCCTCGACATCACGGCCACCGAGGGCATCTACCACGCCCAGGTCGAGCGCTCCGTCTCCCCCGGCCGCCCGATCGTGCTGACCGAGCGCGGCGACACCGTGACGGAGAACGCGCTCCTCGCCGCGGCCCGCCACGACGGCGTCACCGTCATCCGCAACGCCTCCTCCAACTACATGGTCCAGGACCTGTGCTTCTTCCTGGAGGCCCTCGGGGTACGGGTCGACGGCATCGGCACCACCACCCTGACCGTGCACGGCGTGCCGCAGATCGACGTGGACGTCGACTACTCCCCCTCCGAGGACCCGGTCGAGGCGATGAGCCTCCTCGCCGCCGCGGTCGTCACCGAGTCGGAGCTGACGATCCGCCGGGTCCCGATCGAGTTCATGGAGATCGAACTCGCCGTCCTGGAGGAGATGGGTCTCGACCACGACCGCTCGGCCGAGTACCCGGCGGACAACGGCCGCACCCGCCTGGTCGACCTGACGGTCCGCCCCTCCAAGCTGGAGGCGCCGATCGACAAGATCCACCCGATGCCGTTCCCCGGCCTGAACATCGACAACGTCCCCTTCTTCGCGGCCATCGCGGCCACGGCCCAGGGCAAGACCCTCATCCACGACTGGGTCTACGACAACCGCGCCATCTACCTCACGGACCTCAACCGCCTCGGCGGCCGCCTCCAGCTCCTGGACCCCCACCGCGTCCTGGTGGAGGGCCCCACCCGCTGGCGCGCCGCCGAGATGATGTGCCCCCCGGCCCTGCGCCCGGCGGTGGTCGTCCTCCTCGCGATGATGGCGGCCGAGGGCACGTCGGTCCTCCGGAACGTGTACGTCATCAACCGCGGTTACGAGGACCTCGCGGAGCGCCTGAACTCGATCGGCGCGCAGATCGAGATCTTCCGGGACATCTGAAGGATCGCCAGAAAGTCGCCGACGCAACCATCCTGACCTGCAACAATGCACAATGGCGGGAGGCATGGCGTGCCTCGTGGGACTTCTCTGGGACTTTTGCGCCCGAGTCGGCACACTACGAGGCCGCCACCCTGAGGGAGAGCCGTCCGGCCCAACGTTACGCCGAGACCGCACGACGGCGACCCTGCGGGCAGGTGACTGGATCCCCGTACCGCTTCGGCTCCCGTACGACCGCGAGGGACCTGCCGATACCCGGCATGATCCTGCCGCACCATCGCATCGGCGTGCCGACGGACAGGGTGTGCCCCCTGTGCGGTGGGCTGCTCCACCGCACAGGGGGCACTGCGCCGCATCATTCACGGCTTACGCAAAACCTCAGGAGGCCCAGTTGGCCGCTCCGCGCAGGAGGCGGTGGTCGGAGACCTCGGTGTCGACAGGGAGTGAGTCGCCGACGACGTCCTTGAAGTGGCGCGTACTGAAGAACAAGTAGTCGATTTTGCACCAGTACTCGTCGCCCTGCACGTCGACTTTACCCAGGCTGTAGAAGGTGGGCTCGCCGCTACGGCACTCAAGGGATCCCGCGGGGCACTGAAGGACGCTGTTCGGGATGTCGTTGGGGTTGGTGCCGGTGTCGCTCTGGTCTGCCTCGGTGAAGACCCCATGTGAGTTCCCTCCCGCGGCGGGACTGTAGAACCCGTCCATGAACGTGTCGCTCGGGAAGCCGTTGAAGTCCCCGCCCAGGATGACCGGGATACCGGCCCGCTCCCAGGCCTCCACCTGCCAGCGGAGGTCGGCGGCTTCGGCGTCCCGTTCGGGGTTGGTGCCATCAGGGTGGCCCCAGAACAGGTGCACCGAGCAGGCCCAGGTCAACCGGCCTCGGAGGTCGCTCTTCACACAGGGAACACGGATCGGCTCGGTCTCTGTGCTGCCCTGCGTCAGGTCCAGCGTCTTGGTCTGGATGATGGCGCCCTTGACGAAGAGGGCATTGCCGTAGGGGTCACCGGCACAGGCGTCGCCCCGTCCCGTAAGGGCCGCTGTGAACCGGCCGTTGAATCCCAGCGGTGCAAGCTTGGTACTGAGCTCGGTGTACTGGTCCTGGCACACCTCTTGGAGGAATATCTGGTCGGCCTTCCAGCCGGTGGAGTTGGCCTCCGCCACGATGCTGTCGATCCGGGCCGCGTTACTGTAGCCGGTCGGTCCCTGGCCTTCCTTGCACATGTTGCCGCACATGTTGTAGCTGACGAACCGCAGCGCCTGTGTGGTGGTGACGGGGACGCTGTCTGCGGCGGCGGGGGTCGGGGAGGAGAGGGTGGTGAGCAGCAGCGCTGCCGCGGTTCCCAGGGTTGCGGCGAGTGCCTTGAGACTTCTCAACGGTGTTTCCTTGCTAGGGGTGGTGTGGGTCTCTCACAGCGCTGCCGGGTGACCGCGGGCCGGGGCGTGGTGGGTCGGTGCCCAAACGCCGGCCGTAGGTGTCGCAGCACCGGAGCGCAGGCGAGGAAGGCAGAGAGAGACGCGCCGGGTCACGGGGCCCTGGCGGGCTCTGTGGGAACGGGCTGAGATCGCTCAGGCGAGCTGGCGGTTGGTCTTCCAGGTGAGGTCGCCCAAAAGGATCCGCTGGTAGGTGTTGAGCTGGCCGTTGCCCTGACCGGTGTAGCGGTTCAGGCTGCCCTCGTCCCAGATCGCGATGAGGTCCGCGAAGCCGTCGCCGTTGTAGTCGCCGGTGGCCAGATGCCGGACGGTGCCCCACGTGGCATCGCCCCTCGCGACCGGGACCTCCGTGCTGAGCGTGCCGTCGTTACGGCCCTTGTAGTAATGCAGGGTGCCGTTCGGCCATACCGCCATCAGGTCGGCCACGCCGTCGCCGTTGTAGTCACCGGCCGTGAGGTGCTTGGTGTCGCCCCAGGTGGTGCCACCGAGAGCGATCGTGGCCTCTGGGTCGACGGTGCCGTCGCCCTTGCCGCGGTAGTAGTGCAGGGTGCCGTTGGGCCATACCGCGATGAGGTCAGCGATGCCGTCGCCAGTGAGGTCCCCGGCCGTGAGGTGCTGAAGGCTGCCCCAGGTGCTCCCGTTCAGGGCAACCGGCTGCTGGTTTTCGATGGTGCCGTCGCCCTTGCCGCGGTAGTAGTGCAGGGTGCCGTCGTCCCATACCGACATCACGTCCGCGATGCCGTCGTTGGTGAAGTCCCCCTTGGCCAGGTGCCTGGTGTAGAGCCAGCTCTTGTCCCCCGTCAGTTGGGTCCGGGCGTCGAGAAGCCCGCCCGCGCCGTCGCCGGGGTAGGAGTGCAGGCTGCCGTCGTTCCACACGGCCGTCAGGTCGGCGATGCCGTCGCGCGTGAGGTCGTCCTGGGAGCGGACGGTGGTCTCGTACTTGACCTCGGTCCGGAACTCGGTCATCCGGGTGTAGACGCCGTAGCCGATCGAGTTCTTGCAGCCGGCGTTGAAGGAAGCGATGCCGGCAAGGACGCCGCCCACGACCAGGGGACCGCCCTCGTCGTGGTCGCAGAAGGTGTTCGGCTCGTCCGGACTGCCCGCGCACACAGCGGTCGTCGTGTCGAGCGAGATCCCTCTTGCCTGGTACTGAGCGGCGCAAGTGGCATCGGCGACCATGGGCACCGGGGTGCTCTGCAGGAACTTGCTGCCGTCGGGGTCACCGGTGTAGGTGCCGCCCCAGCCGTAGACGGTGCCCATCGTGCCAGGCGTGTAGACGGCGGGGCTGCTGGCGATGGGCAGCGGGTCGATGGCCAGCGGCGTGTGCAGGCTCAGAAGGGCCAAGTCGTTGACGTAGGAGCCGTCACCGACCTTCTTGTACGCGGGCTGCTCCCACTTCTTCGTGACGAATCGTTCCTGGCCGCCGGAATCCGCGACATTGGCACGACCCGCAACGATCTTCAGATCGGCAGCCGTTCGCAGCTCGACGCAGTTCGCCGCCGTCGCGACGTGGCTCTTGCTGACGAGGACGCCTCCGCACGCGAACGCGTACCCGCTGCCGACCTTCTCGTAGACCATCACCATCCATGGCACCGTGGCGGTTTCGACGGGCGTCCCGCCGATGATGTACGGCGTGACGTCGGGGCCGTCGTCGGCGGTCGCCTGGCTTGCTGTCGCGGTCGCACCGATGGCCGCAAGAAGGGCACCGGTGAGACCTGAGATAAGTCGGCGCCCTATTCGTTGGCGCGAAATCGTACCCATGTAATGCTCCAGCTTGAAAGCCAGGCGCAGGGCGGTGCCACGCAGGGAAGAATGAGCTAGCCGAATTACGCCACACCATGCGAAATCTGGTTGCGGCGATAGACGTGAAGGCGATCCCCCCCGACTCCTGTGGGCCCCCCAGCTTGGCAGAGTCGATTGATCAAGCTCACCGTAAGGTGCAGGTCAACGGCTCGTCAACTTGTGATTTGGCAGTCAGGCCAGCCCTGCCGTGACGCCCGTCACACCAATTCGTACCCGATTCTCCTGATCCATGAGTAAAGATCACAGAGGAGGTGGGCGAATTGCAAGCGAAGTGAACCTTCCCTATGTGACTCATTCTCCGGTGAGACGCTTCTCAACTGATCGACTTGGTGATATACCTCCAATCTTCCTGCGCCTGAAACCGGCGCGTGGGGGGATTGAGAGAAAAAGTGAGAAACATAAACCGCCGCCTCAGGGTACGAACCCGGGGGCGCGCACTTCAGCATCGTTTCAAAGTGATCGCCGGGACCACCGTGCTCGCGATCGCTGTGTCGTTGACACCGGCGGACGCACTCCAGTCCGAGCCTCGGGGCGACGCGCGCGCCGTCGGTAGTTCGACCGAAGTGATCGCCGCCGGTCGAGCCCCTGAGCCGCTTGCCGCGCCCAAGGCGCTGCCCAACGCGCCGCTGAGACCCGCTCCTGTCTGGCCGACGGCGCGCACCACGACGGTCGCTCCACGCACGGGGCAGAAGACGAGCACGGCCGAACCGGTGACGGTCGTCCCGGCCGACGGTGTCACGCCCGAACAGGTGCAGATCAGCACCCTCGACCACGCCGCAGCACGCCGGCTCGGCGCGGGCGGCATCGCGTTCACCCTCACGCCCAATCCCCCAGGAGCTGACGTCACCCCGGCGTCTGGCGATGCTTCCGCAGCCACCGGTAGGCCGGAGGGTGAGTCGGCCAGTGCCGACGGCGTGAAGAAGGCGGGCCCCGGCGAGCACCGGCGGGCGCGGATCCACGTGAACTACAACGGCATCAAGGGTGCCGCCGGAGCGAACTTCTCCGACCGCGTGCGGCTCGTGCGCTACCCCGGGTGCGTGCTGACCCGTCCGGACGACGCGGCGTGTGCCAAGGCTGAGCCGGTGGTCGCCCGCAACGACCGGCGTACGGGGGAACTCGTGGCCGACGTCGGCTTCGATCCCACGACTTCCTCTGCCTCGCCCGCCGCGGCCACGTCCGCCGCGTCATCGGAGTCGAAGGCTGCTGTCGAGCCGGTGGTCTACGCGCTGTCCGCCGGAACATCCGGTGACACGGGCTCGTTCAAGGCCTCCGTCCTGCCCGCGTCGGGGTCCTGGCAGGCTGGCGGGAACACCGGCAACTTCTCGTACTCCTATCCGTTCACGCTCCCGGACGTCCCCGGTGGGTCCGACCCGGCCCTTGGCCTGTCGTACTCGTCCCAGGCCGTCGACGGCCGCACGTCCGCCAGCAACAACCAGGCGTCCGTGATCGGTACAGGCTGGGAGATCGGCCAGAGTTACATCGAGCGCCGGTACCAGTCCTGCAGCGAGCAGGGTGAACCCACCTGGGGCGACCTGTGCTGGGCCAGTGACAACGCCACGATCTCGCTCAACGGCGTATCGGGCGAGCTCATCAGGGTCGACGCCGTCAACTGGCGGCTCAAGAACGACCAGGGCTGGAAGATCGAGCGCTGGAACGGCGAAGCCAACGGCGACGAGAACGGCGAGTACTGGATCGTCTCCACCCCTGAGGGGAGCCGCTACCACTTCGGCCTCGCCGCACAGCCCACCACGGGCACCGCCACCAACTCCACCTGGACGGTCCCCGTCTTCGGCAAGAAGGCCGGCAGTCCCTGCGAGGGCAAGTTCTGCAACCAGGCATGGCGCTGGAACCTCGCCCTGGTGAAGGACCGCCACGACACCGAGGCGACCTATTTCTACGGCAAGGACACCAACCGCTACCACCAGCAGAGCGGAACCGCCGCCACGGTCCCCTACGACCGGGGCGGATACCTCAAGGCGATCGAGTACGGGCACCGCCCGGACGGCGAGGCCGCCAAGGCTCCCGGACGTGTCGCTTTCACCTACGCGTACCGCTGCACGACGCTGAACAGCACCTGTGCCGCTCCCACCGCGAGCAGTACCGCGGCCTCGTACCCGGACGTGCCCGTCGACCTGATCTGCACGGCCACGTCCTGCCCGGACAAGTTCCAGCCGGCCTTCTTCGACACCCGGTTCCTGACGCGCGTCGACGCCCAGGTCGCCGACCGCGACCCGACCAAGGCGCACCGCACGGTCGACGCGTACACGTTCGTCCACCAGTTCCCGACCACCGAAGAGGCGAACTTCGACCCCAGCCTGTGGCTGTCGAAGGTCACCCGCACGGGCTATGCCGCCGACGGCACCACTCTGGCGCTGCGCCCGACGGACTTCAATGGCACTCTCCTGCCCAACAGGGTGGACCCACCGGCCGGCACGCCGAAGATGAACTCCTGGCGGGTCGGAACCGTCACCAACGAACTCGGCGGACGCACAAGCGTGACGTACGGCGTCGACGCCAACGGCGACGGCCAGGCCACCGAGGGGTGCACCCCCACGACGCTGCCGACCGACGAGTCGACCAACAACCGACTGTGCTACAAGATCCACTACGTACCCGACGGCGGCACCGCGACCACTGGCTGGTTCCACAAGTACCTGACCCTCAAGGTCACCACCCAGGACGGCGCCAACGTCACCCTTGAGAGGCCCGTCACCTACCGATACATCGGCGGCGGCGCTTGGCACTGGAGCGATGACCAGCTCACCCCGGTAGACAAGCAGTCCTGGTCGGACTGGCGCGGCTACTCCGAGGTCCTCGTCCAGGCCGGCACGGGCGGTTCCGCGGCACTCTCCCGCTCCCGCTACCACCGCGGCATGAACGGCGACCGCACGGCGACGGGCAGCACCAAGTCGGTCAAGGTCGCGGCGGACTTCTTCGCCGACCTCTACCCGGCCGAGGACCTCACCGACTACGACTACCTCGCAGGCCAGGTCCGCAGCTCCGAGGACCTCACCAGCGACGGCGCCACCGTCCTGAAGGCCACGAAGACGCAGCACTGGTACAAGCTGCTCGTCGACGGCACCGGAAGCCACGACGCACACTTCGTGCGTCCGCAGACCAGCATCAGCAAGGCCCGCACCGCCGCAGGCTGGTACCGCACCACACGTCACACCACCACGTACAACGGCACCTGGGGCATGCCGGAGAAGGTCGTCGACGAAGGCGATCTGAACGTAAGCACCGACTCCAAGTGCACAGTGACCAGTTTCGCCGTCAACAACGCGAACCCCAAGTTCCTCATGGTCACCCCGTACCGCGTCGAACTCCGGAACGCCACCGGCGCCACCTGTGGCACCACGCCCCACTCGCGCAGCGACAGCTACTACGACAACAAGCACGGGGCCACCGACCTCGGTGCGCCCGCCACCCAGGGAGACGTGACCCGCGTCGACGTCTGGTTCAACGGCGAGACCTCGTCCCGGGCCTACACCACCTATGACGTCTACGGTCGCGGCCTTGACGCCACCGACCCCCAGGGCAGCAAGACCTCCACCCGCTACAGCCCGACCACTGGGAACCCCGCCCAGGTCGACGTCGTCAACGCCGCGGGCTACACGACCAACACGGAGCTGGATCCGCTGCGCGGAACCCCCGTCAAGGTCGTCGACAACAACGGCGGCACCACGACCACCGCGTACGACGCCCTCGGCCGAGTCACTGAGGCCCGTCTCCCCGGCGATCCCACCGCCGCCGAGTACCCGCCCAGCTACGCCTTCGAATACCAGATGGCGGCCAACACGGTCTCCCGCATCACCACACGGCAGCTCCTCGGCCTCAAGTCGAAGGACGGCTCCATCCAGCCGTACTTCGCCACCTCCTACGCCTATCTGGACACCCTCGGGACCACTGTCGAGACCCAGTCCCCCTCGCCGCGCGGCGGACGTATCGTCACCACGGGCAAGACCGATGACCAGGGCCGCGGCATCAGCTCCTCCGGCTCGCTCCACGTGACGGGCGACGCCGGCAGCGGACTGGCCTCGCCGCCCGCCGCACAGTGGCCCTCGGAGACCCGTACCACCTACGACTCCCTCGGCCAGGCCACCGAGAGCGCCCTGTACTCCAAGGGCGTCTTCCAGTGGAAGACCACCTCCGCCTACGCCGCCGACCAGACCACCGTCACCCCGCCGACCGGCGGCGCCGCCACCACCTACGTCAACGCCCTGGGACAGACCACCAAGACGGTCGGCCAGGTGGACACCGGGAAGACCGCCACCACCACGTTCGCGTACAACATCCGCGGCGAGATGGTCTCGAAGAAGGACGAGAACCTCAACGTCACATCGACGTACGCCCGCGACTGGCAGGGCCGTCTGATCGAGACCAACGACCCCGACCGCGGACGGCAGTGGTTCTCCTACGACCTCGCGGGCCGGCTGAAGTCCAGCACGGACGCCGAACTACGCGAGACCATCTACGCGTACGACGAACTCGGCCGCCCGCTTGACATCCACCGCATCATCGGCGGCACCCAGACACCTCTCGCCACCTTCACCTACGACTCGCTGCCGAACGGCCTGGGCAAGCCGGCCGCGTCCACCCGTTACCAGAACGGGCGCGCGTACACGACACGGATCCTCGGCTACGACGATCACGGGCGGCCCACCGGCAAGCAGACCGTCGTCCCCGCGGAGGAAGGCCCCCTCGCCGGCACCTACTCCTACTCGTACGAGTACACGAGCGGCGGCGCACCCACCTCGATCGTCTACCCGGCCGCCGGAGGGCTCCCCGAGGAGCGCGTCAACACCAGCTATGACGACCTCGGCTTCGTCACCGGAGTCCGCAGCACCCTGGCCGACTACACCTCGGCCCTCTCCTACGACGGTCTCGGCCGCCTCGTCACCCGCACCGCCGGCACCGGCAGTCACCGCGTCGACCGGGGCTACAGGTACGACGAAGTCACCGGCCGCCTGACCAACATGAACGCCGCCTCCTTCGGCGACCTCGTCCAGGACGTCAGCTACCGCTACGACCAGCTCGGCAACGTCCTCGCCGTCAACGACGGCCTCACGGCCCAGCAGCAGTGCTACGGGTACGACCTCGGCCACCGGATGACCAAAGCGTGGACGCAGATGTGGTCCACCGGCGGCACCGGCTGCACACAGCCCGGCGCGTGGGGCCCCGCGCCCTACAACGAGCAGTACACCTACGACGAGGCCGGCCGGATCCTGAGCACCGTCAAGGACGGCGTCACCACCGCGCACTCCTACGGGCCCACGGGCGACACCGCGGCCCACTCGCACGCTCCCGTCAAGGTCGGCGGCGCGACGTACCAGTACAACAAGACCGGTCAGCTCACCAGCCGCACCACCGACAACAAGACGGACACCTTCACCTGGGAGTTCGAGCAGCTCACCAAGGTCGCCACAGCCGACGGCAAGGAGACCTCCTTCGTCTACGGCCCCGACGGTCAGCGGCTCATACGCAACGAACCCACGGGTTCGACCCTGTACCTCGACGGCATGGAGGTCACCGCCTCCCCCACCGGCACGAAGGCCACGCGCTACTACGCCGGCGGCGTCGTCCGTACCAGCACGGGCGCCGGAACCAGCACCACCAGCATCCTCGTCAGCGACGCCCAGGGCACCGCGTCCGTCGCCGTCGACCAGTCCACCGGGGCCCTGACGCGCCAGCGCTACACCCCGTTCGGCGCACCGCGCGGCGGCGAGAACCAGCTGGAAGAGACCACCGACCGGGACTTCCTGGGCCAACCCAAGGACGACTCCACCGGCCTCATCGCCACCGGCGCCCGCTTCTACGACCCCGCCATCGCGTCCTTCATCTCCGTGGACCCGCTGCTCGACGAGACCGGCGACGCCTACGGCTACGGCAACAACAACCCGGCGACCTTCTCGGACCCGACGGGCCTGAAGCCCGACGACTGCGGCTACGTCGGAGCCAGCTGCAAGATCAGCAACGGCAAGTGGGACGTCTCGGTCACCGACACGTACTACAGCTACTACGACATCGAAAAGCCGAATGCCACGGAAGCCGAGAAGCAGGCGAGAAAGGCCCGAAATCAGAAGGAAGCGGCCGAGCGGCAGGCCGAAGAGATCAAGCAGGAAATCGTCAACATCATCGGCGATCTCATCGGCTACAACGACGCCCGAGACTGTTTCACCAAGGGCGACGTATGGGCCTGCATCAGCACCGGCCTGAACTTGGTCCCCTGGGGCAAAGCCGTCAAGGCCCTCCAGGCAGGCTACAAAGGATGGAAGGCCTGGGGCCGCCTCTCCGAAGCCTGGGGCAACGTCCGCGCGGCCAAGAAGGCGTCCGAAGCGGCGGACGAAGCGGTTGCGGCAGAACGCCAGGCGGCAAAGCTCGCCGACGACGCGGCCGAGGCCAAGGCCTCAGACGACGCCTTGGACGGCATCAGCTGCGCCACGGACAACAGCTTCACCCCAGGAACTCCTGTCCTGATGGCCGACGGCACAACCAAGCCCATCGAGGACGTCGCCAACGGCGACGAGGTCCTGGCCACCGACCCGGAAACCAACACCACCAAGTCGGAAGAGGTCGCCCACACCATCGCCCGCACGGGCGAGAAGCACCTGGTCGAGCTCACGATCGACCTCGACGGCGCCAAGGGCACGAAGACCGGCAAAATCAAGGCGACGGACAAGCACCCCTTCTGGGTGGTCAAAACAAACAGCTGGACCGACGCCACCGACCTCCGTCCCCGTGACACCCTCCGCACCTCCGCCGGCACCTACGTCCATGTCATTTCGGTGGCGCGCTGGACCGAGACCACCAAGGTCCACAACCTGACGGTCAACAGCCTGCACACGTACTATGTGCTGGCAGGTACGACACCGGTTCTGGTCCACAACAGCACATGCCTCACATCCGCAATTCACGATGATCCGCTTCTCGTTAAGGCCGCCAAGAAAGCCGGCAAAAACGAAGACGTTCAAGCAGACCTCGATGCGATGCAGGAGCGACTGGGCGAAGGGAATATGAATCCGGGCATGGGAAACGGCTCTCTACCCGGTACTGGTATCTCCTATGCTCGCTCCAGGAACGGAGCAAGACTCTTCTTCCGGAACACGGAAAGCGGGGTTCAGATTGTTGGAAAGTCGAGTAAAGCAAATGAGGATGCAGTGATTGCAAGATTGAAGCGCATTTATGGCCAATGACCCCTTGGTTCAGAGGGCGATCGGTGGGGCATCTGCCCTTTTCAGGATTGCGCTCAATCAAGAATCGGACCAGGCATCAAACCTAGACCTAATTCTGACGCTGGAGGATGGATCACGCTGGAGCGCAACCATCCTTACGTTGGAAGAAATAGCCTCCATCTGGAGGCGGTGGGAAGTCACTGGGGAATGCTTCAATGGCAGATACTTCAACTGCCCTGACCTCCTACTTGTGAAGGACGCCGGAATCGACAGTATCTGTGAGGTCCTGGAAGACATTCTTGCGACCGGGGGACCGCGAGGAGTCCTCATGCGCCTCGAAGGCGATGGGTCAATCGACTGACCCCCAAGGCATTCGCGACTAGCGAATCTGGGGCTCCATCGGTTGCGACTGATGGGGCCGCCTGGGGTTTCTGACGGCAGTAGTTGACGGCAACGTCAGTGGAAGTGCGCCTCACCGGTTACGGGGCGGTGTGGGCGCGGCCGAGGAGCCGATGCGGGCACGGAAGCGAGGCTCTACGTGGACGGGAACATCACTGCGCCAATCAATCTTCGTCGAACCGCGCGAGCGGGCTGTTATTGATCCGAAACGCTTTGGGTTCAGGCTCGTTGACGGCGTGTGAGTGATCTGGTGGGGGATTCGCGGGCCTGGCCGCCGGACGCGCAGGAGGCCGTGCGGTTGCTGGCGGTGTCCGCGCTGGTGGATGGCCGGGACCGGGTGGAGGTTGCCGCCCTGTTCAAGGTGTCGGCCAGGGCCGTGGACAACTGGTGGGCGAAGTGGCAGGCCGGTGGGCGGGACGCACTGCTCTCCCGCGCTCGGGGTCGTCGCGAGGGCGAGCATCAGGTCCTGTCGGAGGCCGAGCAGGCCGCCGTTCGGCAGGCTGTCCTCGATCACATCCCTTCCGACCTGGGGCTTTCGGGTCAGCTGTGGGGGGCGGATAGGCGAGCTGATCTTCAAGCTGTACGGGGTCCGCTTCACCGAGCCCGGGGTGGGCAAGTACCTCAAGCGTTGGGGGCTGACCTTTCAACGTCCGGACAAGAGGGCGGTCGAGCAGGACCCGGAAGCGGTCCGCCTCTGGCATGAGGAGACCTGGCCGGCGATCCGGGCCAGGGCGAAGGCGGAGAACGGCGAGGTTCTCTTCGGCGACCAGGTCGGGATCCGCTCGGACCAGGTCACCGGCCGAACCTAGGGCGCCAAGGGCACGACTCCCATCGTCCGCCGGACCGGGAACCGGTTCTCCGTGAACGCGATGTCCGCGATCAGCACCCGCGGCCGGATGCACTTCATGGTCTTCACCGAGTCGTTCGACGCGAAGGTCATGTGCCGCTTCCTCGCCCGGCTCGTCGGGCACTTCGACCGGATGATCCACCTGATCGTCGACCGGCACTTGGCCCACCGCTCGAAGACTGTCCGGGCCTGGCTCGCCGGCCACAAGGACGAGATCGAGCTGCACTTCCTGCCCTCGTACTCACCCGAGCCGAACCCCGACGAGCTCGTCAACGCCGACCTCAAACGCAGCCTGCCCCACACCCACCGGGCCAGGAACCAGACCGAACTCGCCGCCGAAACCCGCAGATTCGTCCACAGACGCCAGCGTCAACCACACATCGTCCGCGGCTACTTCGGCGGCCCGCACGTCCGCTACGTCCTGGACCAGAACTCTTTGAGTTTCTGATCAATAATTGGATTCGCGAGAAGCCCCGCCAGATTTCGTTCCGGCGGGGCTACTGCGGTGTTTGACGGCAACGTCAGCGGACGACGGTTGTGGCGGGTAGGTCGTCAGGATCGTCGTCCTGGGCGCCGAGGGCGTTGCCGAGGGCGTCGATGGCTTGGCGTTGGAGGTGGAGTCGGACGTGGGCGTAGACGCCGGCGGTGACGCCGATGTAGGCGTGACCCAACAGCTCCTTGATCACGACGAGTTCGACGCCCTGTTCCAGGAGCAGGGTGGCGGTGGAGTGGCGGAGGTCGTGGAAGCGAATGCGGCGGAGCCCGGCCCGGTCGAAGAAGCTGCGGAAGCGGCGGGTGAGGTTGGCCGGGTCGAGAGGCCGTCCGGTCGGCGTGGTGAAGAAGAGGCCGCTGTCGCTCCAGGCCGACCCTGCCTGTCTCCGCTCCCTGTCCTGCCGCTCCTTGTGCTCCTTGTGGGAGTAGGGGCATTCGGTGGGGACGGCAATGCGGCGTTCGGATGCCCGGGGTTTTGTGGGCAGGTGGGTGAGGCCGCCAGCGCGGATGCGCTGGAGCGAGCGGCGGATGGCGGCCGTCCAATGCCGTACCAGCCCGAGCAGGTTCCGGTAGGAGGACCGACTGCGGCCGAGCGTCCGCTCGGGCCAGGAACTGCCGAATCGCCAGATAGTGAGGCTTTGCCAACTTGCCAGGCAAGGAGCGGTGTTGGGCTGACAGATGAGTGAAGCCCCTGGTAGACGGGTTCACGACCAAGATTCCCTCGCCCGACCAGAGGCTTCGTGTGCTTGTCTACCCGTGCGGGCTGGACGTGTCCAGCCGTTCCGTGTCTTTCCTCGCCGCTCGCCTGCGTGAACACCGTCGCCGGATCGGTAGCAGGTGGCGTCGGCTCCCTGCTGGCCGTCAGGCACTGCTCGCCTTGGCGCATCTACGGAACGGGAACACGTATGCCCAGCTCGCAACCGGTTTTCGCATCGGGACGAGCACGGTCTACCGCTACATCAGCGAGGTCGTCGATCTGCTGGCCGCGCTCGCGCCGACCCTTGAGGAAGCCGTCCGGTCTGCATCGATGAAGGCGTACGTCCTGCTCGACGGGACGCTCCTGCCGATCGACCGTATCGCCGCCGACCGGCCCTTCTACTCCGGCAAACAGAAGAAGCACGGGATGAACGTGCAGGTCCTCACCGATCCCTTCGGCCGGCTGCTGTAAGCCTCACCGGCCCTGCCCGGAGCCGTCCACGACGTCCGCGCAGCCCGCGAACACGGCATCATCGACGCACTTGCCGACGCGGGCCTGCCCTGCTGGGCGGACAAGGGCTACCGGGGCGCCGGCGGCACGGTCCGCATCCCGTACTGGGGACGGTGGGAAACGCTTTCCGCAGGCCAGCAAGCCGTGAATCGGTCCCACGCGAAGATCCGCGCACTCGTCGAGCAAGCCATGGCCACCCTCAAGTCCTGGCGGCTCCTCCGCAAACTGCGCTGCTCCACCACCCGCATAACCGCACTCATCCAAGCAGTGCTCACCCTGCATCACGCCAGCTCAACGGCAGGATGAAAAAGCCTCAGTCACGCCTGACCAGGCCACTTCGGCAAGATCGTGTTACGGGCTCGTAGCGGGTGGCGGCACCACCTCCACCGGACGTCCATGTTCTACGGGGCTGACACCTTGCGGAAGGCTCTGTGAAGACAGGTAGAGGCCGCCAATGGCATGATCTTGGTCACCTGCGATCGTGCTAAATGTCGCATAAGTTCAGACATCCTTCACCTTTCACTCAAGTCGGCGACTTGGATTCCGGCAAGATCCTGAGTTCCCTGTGAGATTCCTTTGACCGTTCGGCGTCGGTGTGGCATGTTTTTTCAGGCGCGCCCGCGCTACTAGGGAATTCCCTTTTGGCATTGGGGCCTGGAACTGTTGGCGGTTCATGATGGAACTGCAGAGATGAGCCTCCGGAGCTGCTCCGGGAGCTACGTCGAAGCCTGACGGTCTCGGGTCGTGGCGGGGTGACCTGCGCCGCAGCGTGCACGAACTGGCTCAGCCTTGGCACGGCCGGTGTGTTCTCGCGTCCTGCAAGTCAACGGCCGAGCCAAGCTCGTTCTCAACAAGTCCTCTGTTCGCATCGGAGCGTTCTCGTCATGGCCCCCGCACCCGCGCAGGATTCCGGAATATCGGCTTCTCGTAAGGCGAGTCCCGAAGTGAAGGCTGCTGAGCCAACTGCTGCGACAGAAACCCTTCGTGACGCATCGTCGCACAGTGTGAGCCGACCGCGTCTTCTTGTTCTGGGCGACTCGACTGCTGCGGTGAACCCGAAGCAGCGTCCCTTGCAGGGTTGGGGTCAGGCGCTTACCGAGGTGCTCGCCGGGCACACCGAGGTTCTCAACTTCGCGCTGTACAACGCCTCAAGCCGAAGCTTCTACACCCATCCATTCATTGGCGTGCTCAACAAGGCGCGGCCGGGCGACATCGCGCTCGTGTCCTTCGGGCACAACGACCAGAACATGATGGAGCCCGACAAGTACACGAGCGAAGAGGAGTACCGGGCGTACCTGGAGCTGTTTGCGGAGGCGCTGCGGGAGCTCGGGGTGTCGCCGGTGTTCGTGACGTCACTGGCTCGTGGGACCTTCCACGCGGACGGGCGGGTGGCCAACGGTTTGCGCGAGCGCGCTGACCTCATGGTCAAGGCCGCCGCCGATGCGGACGTACCGCTGGTGGACCTCAACCAGTGGTCCGAGGAGCTGTGGCAGGGCCTCGGCCCGACGGCAGCCGTACGCCTGCTGGGCTGGTTCGAACCCGGCGAGCACTCTGAGCACCCGCAGGGCAAGCGGGACTGGACCCATCTCAACATCCGCGGCGCCGAAGCCACAGCTGCGTGGCTGCTGACCCAGCTCGTCGAGCACGACCTGCTCACAGCGGCCGACATCCCGCAGCGAGCGGTGGATGCCGTCCTGACCGACGCAGAGGTCGGCGCCTTGAAGAGCGCGGCCGCCGAACAGGAAGCCCACCTCGTCCGGGTCGAATCGTGGTTGGGGCAGAAGCCTGAGCCGCAGCGCAAGCGGCAGTGGCTGCGGCGTGCCCAGCCTGAGGCTGAGCCTGTCGCGCCGCAACCGGTGACGATCACGGCCCCTCGAGCGCAGGCGATCGTCGGGCCGCTCGTCTCCCTGACCGGCGCCTGTCCGCCGGACACGGACGCGCTCTACTTCTTCGCCGGTACACGGTGCATAGGCACCACCCGTCCTGGCCCGAACGGGGTCTGGAACTGGCGCCGCGAGAGCGGCTGGCAGGCCGGTGAGAACACCCTGCTCGTCGCTGCGGGCCGCGGCCAGGACCTGACCAACACGGCGACCGTCACCTTCGTCGTGGTCACCCACGTCGAACCCCCGGTGATCGAATCGCCGTCGGACGGTTCGTACACGCACCCCCGGCCCGAGTTCCGCGGTACTGCCCAGAAGGGCGTGCGCGCCGTCCACCTCCTCGACGACGGCATCAGCGTCGGCCAAGCCCCGGTGGACGCCGACGGCAAGTGGAGCTGGAGCCCGCCCCAGACCTGGTCCCCCGGTCCCCGCAAGATCGAAGCCGTCGCCTGGGTCGCCAGCAACCACTCCGAGCCCGCGACCATACGCTTCCAGGTACACGGGATACCCACCGGGCACCCCGCCGAACAGCTGCGCCGGCAGGCCGATGCCCCCTTCACCGAAGGCACGCACCGCCCCCCGCTGCTGGTCTCGAGCCAGCAGACCGCCCCGGCCTTGGACCGGCTGGAGACCTCTGTGGACTTCCCCGCCGCTGCCTGGGCTCCTGTCACCTTCACCGTGCCGTCGTCCGGTGCCGCCTACGTCACCATCTCCGCGGCCCTCCACACCACCGCCGGCCCCACCGCCACGGTATGGGCGCTGTGGCGGGCCAGCGGCGGATACACCCCCGCAAGCCCCGCCCGTGGACTCTCCGCCCACGGCCCCAGCCGCGTCTACGCCTCCCGCCGCCACCTGCTCACCGGTATGAAGCCCGGCGAACGCGTCACCATCACGCCGCAGTGGAACATCAACACCGGTACCAAAACCCAGGTCCACTTCAGCGGCGGCCAACTCCTCGTCGAACCCGCATAACGGGCCCGAACTTTAAATCGCGCGGGACGCGATCGCGCTCAGATCCCGGGAGCTGCGGTCATCCGGCGGCCAGGGTGGTCCACTTCTGGTTGGCGCCGCCGTGGCAGGCCCACAGCTGGATCTGCGTGCCGTCGGCGGTGGAGGAGCCCGGGACGTCGAGGCAGCGGCCGGAGGCGGGGTTGCGGTAGCCGCCGTTGTGGGGCTGCCACACCTGGTTGGTGCCGCCGTGGCAGGCCCAGAGCTGGACCTTGGTGCCGTTGGCGGTGCCCCAGCCTGCGGCGTCGAGGCACTTGCCCAGGGAACGCAGGGTGCCGTCCGTGTAGGCGGACCAGAACTGGTTGGCGCCGCCGCCGCAGCTCCACGTCTGGACGGCGGTCCCGTCGGTGCTGCCGCCGCCACTGATGTCCAGGCACTTCCCGGCGATGCCGGACTGTACGCGCGCCGGAGCGGGGGCGGGGTTCCTCAGCCACCCGGCGCTGTCCGCCGCCTGGACGCCGCGGTGGAAGGCGTCGGCCATCTTCCGGTAACCCGCGTCGTTGGGGTGCAGGGCGTCGGCCAGGTCGGCCGTGGTCAGGCTGCTCATGTCGACGTACGCGACACGCTTGCCCGCCGCCTGCGCCTCGCGCACGATGCCGGGAATGGCCTGGTTGTACGCCGCCCGGTACTGCTCCTCGGATCCGCTGGTGGACACGACCAGGGAGGCCACGAGGACGGTGGCGTCGGGGGCGGCGGCGGTGATCCGCCCGACCAGGGACTGCAGCCGGGCGGTGGCGGTGGAGACCTGGTGGGAGCGGTTGAGGTCATTGGTGCCGATGTGCAGCGTCACGACGTTAGGTCGGTAACGCGTGAGTGAGGCATCGGTGAGGGCATCGATCTGCTCGATGAGGTATCCGGAGTGCCCTTCGTTGTCGGGGTCGGACATCGAACCGGCCCGTCCCGTACCCACGAAGTCCACCGGGTGGCCGTCCACCGCCAGCCTGTCCCACAGCGGCCCCCGGTAGCCGTTGCCCGTACTGCTCCCCACGCCCCAGGTGATCGAGTCGCCCAACGGCATGACCCGCAAAGGCGGGTCGGAGGCGGGGGCCGCCCCTCCCGCTGTCACCGCGAGACCGGCGGCGGCAAGTGTGACCAAGGGGCGAATCCAGGACCTTCTCATGGGGCCCTTTCTTGCTTGAGTGAGTGATTGCTGGATCAGCGCGGCTGGTCGCCGTACGTGGAGGAGGGGTGGCGCGTCACGGAAGCGTGGTCCACTGCTGGTTGCTCTGGCCGTTGCAGGTCCACATTATGACGGGGGATACCATCGTCGGTGGTGCCGGCCCCGTTCGCGTCGAGGCACAGACCAGCTTGGATATTGTGGATCGACCCGTCGGCCCGCGACCTCCCTTCTGGGTGTTCTGACCGTTATAGGGACAGATGACGACGGGCGTGCCATTTGTGGCGCCCTGGCCGGAGGCGTCCAGGCACTTGACGCCGTCGATGCGGATCTCGCCGCTGGCCCACGTGGTTCAGAGCTGGTCGGCGGCGGTGTGGCTGTCCCAGATCAGCGCCCGCGTCCCGGCCACGCTGGAGGCACGGTCCGCGTCCAGGAAGCGGCCCGATCCAGTACCGCGCAGGCGTGCGGTACTGGCGGCCAGCGGCCTCCCTCAGGTCATCCTGAACACGGCGGCGCCGTGCGCGGGGACGCTCGCGGAGATCTGGCCGGAGGGGCTCGACGTGCCGCCGGTTCACAGGTCGGTGAGGGCGAACGACCCGCCGATGAGGCTGACCTGCGCGGCCGCGGCGGTGATGGTCGTGGGGCTCCTCCCCTGCTGAGCAGGCCTATGTTCCCGCGCTGCACCGGGCCCCTGAGCCAGACCCGCCCGGATGGCCCGCACTAGCTGTGCCCCGAACTCGCCTGCCGTCTCTGCAACAGCGCTGCTCCCGTCCCACCGCCCTTCGCTGTGGAGCGATACCGCAAGGTCCGGCGCGGCACCGAGGTCGAGCACGTTTGAGCCCATGTCCCGCTCCCCCTGATCGGCGGAAGCATGAGTTCCCAGCACGAGCATTCGGACATCGACCCGCACGAGGGCACTCAGGCCCCATCGGGTTGACGACCGTGCACCGTCGGATGTTCCACGGACATGTCCGCCGTCGCCGCGCAGGTGGCCATGGCCGGATCAGCACGCTGATGCACCATGCGTACTTGTATGCGCCCCAGAGGTCCGGTCTAGCGTTCCCGGCCAGCCAGCCAGGAGCACGCGGACACCGTGGGGGACGTATGGCAAGAACCGCGCGACAGATCCTGAACACCCTCAGCCGTCGGCAGACCGTTCACCTCCGGTCGACGACAGAACTCGCCGCCCACGTCGACTCCGCGGCGGCGGCCGTTGACAAGCAGCGCCGCGAGAAGGGCCAGGAGGCAGTCCGCAGGAAACCCGAGCTGCGGCCCATCACACAGGCCGAGCACGGCCGGTTCATCGAGCTCACTCCCTGGCAGGTGCTCCATGCCGTGGCGCGTGGCTACGTGCTGGCGGGTCAAGGCATGGGGCGGGGGCTCGCGGAGCACTGGCTGAGCCTGAAGTACTGCGAGGCGCTGTACGGCAACCGCGCCGGCGCCATGGACCTCACCGACAAGGGCCGTACCGCCGAGCGCTGGTACAAGTCCATGCAGGCCCGGGAACTGGCGGTCGGCTTCGGTCTCGCCACAGCGGAGCACATCGCGAGGGAGCGGTACCCGGACCACATCGTCTCGGTCGTGGACACGAGCACCGTCCTGCGGGCCGGATGGGCCTTGGGCGGCGCCCAGCGGGACAAGGGCTCACGCCCCCGACCCGACTTCCTCATCGAGGCGTGGAAGCCCGGTGAGCCGTCGAAGGTCACGTTCGTGGCCTGCCGGGGCAACCACCAGAAGCCGACCAAACGATCCGGCCGCACCCGCAGCACCACGATCCAGCAGCTGGTCAAGGGATCAGAGCTGGCCGAGGGCATGCAGATCGGCGAGTGGAACACGACCCCGTGCCTGATGCTGTCCACCGAGCTCATGGGACAGGGCGGGATCGTCGTCAACGCCCTGCAGTCCCGCGGCGAAGCCCTGCTCCCTCTCCGAATACCGGGAACGCCCGGGAACGCGGATGCGGAGATCACCGGCAAGTCCGGTATCCCTTACCCCAACGCCATCCGCATCCCGGCCCGCGAGGGCCGGCGGGCTCGGAACGTCGACGGCTTCCAGGTCGGCGAGAACGACCTCCCCTGGTTCGGCCAGCTCCTGGCCCGCACCGGGGCCGCCGGACTGACCGCCTTCGCCGGCGGGGGCCACAAGACCGCCCAGTACCTCACCAAACGCCAAGGCCGCGAGCACTACAACGTGCCCACTTTCGCCGCCACCTCCAGCTCCCACGACGCCGAGATCACCGTCGCCGGCAGGAAATTCGTCGGCACCGACCACGTCTTCCGCATGGAGACCGTCCGCATCGAGGCATTCTCCGGAATGGACGCGGAGCTGTACGGGCTGGTCAGCGAAGGGCGTGTGGAGGAATACCGGCAGGCAGCCTACGAACTCCGCTCCGCCCTGCCCGCCGCCGCAGAGACCGGGAGATGGAACGGACCGATCTCGTTCCACGACGACGGCACCGTCATGGCCCTGAGCAGCCTGCCCGTCCGCAGGAGCAACCCCGCCTGATCCAGCACCCGGCGTCGATGGTCCCCGCAACTCCGCGCCCAAACGGCAAGAATAGGCGCAATAGGAAAATTTCTAGCTCATGGGACATGCGCGATTCCGGGCTGCTGCAACGCCCCTGCCCTGTCGGCGGTTTTCATCCGCAGCATGCGCACCAGTTGACCGACCGTTGGCCGCCGACTCAACAGAGCGCGGCGTTTCTGACGGGAGCGCCGAACGGGCGACCTGACCGCTCTCCCGAACGGCAACACTCCGCCCTTCCCCCGCGTGGCGTCATGTTTGTCTCTGCGTCTGTGCTCACCACTCACGTGTGGGACTTCTCTGGGACTTTCCTGGGACTTTCGACTGCATCAAGTGGTACGACAGCGAAAGAAGGGAAAGGACGTTTTCCCAGGTCAGCCGCCTCACGCCGCGAGTCTGCGCAGCTCACAGGGCCGCCGAGTCCTTTCCGGGATATCTGACAAACCGTCAGAAAGTGGTCGGCACAGCCATCCTGACCTGCGACAATGAACAACGACGGGAGGTGTGGCGTGCCTCGTGGGAGTTCTCTGGGACTTTGCACGGGGAGTCACACGTGCGAGGGGATGACTCATCAGAGGGCGGGGCTCTGATCGAGCCGGTGATCACGGCGTGGAAGGGCCGGCACTGCTCGGCCAGCGGCCACCAGGGCGCCTACGCGATGCGGGAGATCGTGAACGCGATCCTCTACCAGGGCCGGGCCGGCTGCCAGTGGGCCTGCCTGCCGCACGATCTGCCGCCGCAGAGCGCGACGTACTACTACTCCGCCGCCTGGCGGGACGACGGGACCGATCAGGTCATCCGCGATCTCCTGCGCTGCCAGGTCCGTGAACGGACCCGATTAGAGGACCCGACCCTGGTGGTCCTGGATACCCAGAGTGTCCACGCGGCCGCCGGGGTCCCCGCCTCCACGACCGGTCGGGATCCGGCGAAGAGGGTGCCGGGCCGCAAGCGGGGACTGGCTGTGGACGTGCTGGGGCTGGTCATCGCCGTCACCGTCCTCGCCGCGAGCGCGCACGACAACGCCGCGGGCATCGCCCTGCTGGACCAGGTCGCCGAGAACGCCGGCGGCACGGTCGAGAAGGCGCTGGTCGACCAGGGTTTCAAGAAGGCCGTGGTCGACCACGGCACCGCACTCGGCGTCGACGTGGAGATCGTCAAACGCAACCCGCAGGACACCGGCTTTGTACCTCAGCCGAAGCGGTGGAGGGTCGAGCAGACCTACGGGATCCTGATACTGCACCGGCGTCTGGTCCGCGACTACGAGCACCACCCGGCCTCGTCCGCTTGCCGCGTCTACTGGGCCATGACCCAGGTCATGGTCCGCCGCCTCACCGGTGCGAACACCCCGACCTGGCGCGAGGCGCAGGCGGTGAGCGCGTGAACATCCAGCCCCTGCTCGACGCGCTCGGCATCCAAGAGGACGCCGCCCGGGCCCTGACCGACGACCTTCGCACGCAGATCGGTGAACTGCAGGCCCGGCTACGGGAGGCCGAGACCCACCGCGAACACCTCGCGATCACCCGGAAGACCGTCACCGGCTTCGCCGACCGGCTCCCAGCCGTCCCGCCGGACCTGCCCGAGCACCCGGACTACCCCCCGCATCCTCGGTGTCTTCAACGACGTGACCAGCCCGCTGCGGGCCCGGGACGTGTGCGAAGCCCTCGACCACGAACTGCTGCCGAAGAACATCGAGGGCACCCGTGCCAAGCTGAAACGCCTGGTCAAGCTCGGTATCCTCACCGAGGCCGACGCCGACAGCTTCACCAGGAAGCAGTAACCGCAGAGCACCGCGAGCAGCCCCACACCAGCCTCATCAGTGAGCCGATTTCTGCTGTGTCTGTTCCTGCGGACCGCACGACGCTAGCGTCGAGTCTCATGATCGTATGGCTCAACGGCACCCATGGCGCGGGCAAGACGACGACCAGTGCGCTCGTGCAGCAGCTGATCCCGGATTCACGGGTGTTCGACGCCGAGAAGGTCGGCGAGACACTCATGGACATCACACCGGGGTTGCCCGCTACGGACAACTTCCAGCACTGGCCGCCATGGCGGCCTCTCGTGGTCGAGACCGCCCGCCGTGTTCTCGACTACACCGGCGGCACTCTGGTGATTCCCATGACTGTCCTCGTCGAGCAGTACTGGCGCGAGATCACCTCCGGTCTTGCTCAGCATGCCATTTCGCTTCGACACTTCGTCCTCCATGCCGACCAGGACACCCTCCGCGGGCGCATCGCGGGCGACACTGTTCTTGGCCCCAACTCCCCGTTCCGTCTCCAATATCTTGAGCCGTACGCCGAGGCGGCCCGCACGTGGCTGCACGCCGAGGCCGAGGTCGTCGACACCACGCACCTCACGCCCGCTCAGGTCGCCCTGCAGATTGCAGAGGCTGTCAAGAGCTGACGAAGAACGACCTGCCGACGTCAAGCCTCGCAGGTGCCGAGAAGCCTGCCCACGTGACAACCAGCGTGCTTCGGCTCAATCGGGAAACGGTCAACACCTCACGAACCGCCCTCTCAGGGGACGCGGTTCGCGGGTGCGGGGGGCTCACGGCTCGGAAGCGGCTCCGGGCGGCTGTGCCAGAGGCCGTGAGGCGTGTCCGCAATGTCCGCCGCCTGGTGTCGGTGGCCGAGGACCTCGTATAACCGGGCCGCCTTGATGCGTGGCGGTGTGCGCCGCGCTGTGTCGACGAACCGAGGAATCACTTCGTGCTGCGCTCTTCCCATAGATACACATGTCTGCTGGCCGTCATCGGGACGATGACTCTCGTATCGGCCTGTGGCGACCAGAAGGAGCCCGCCGGTTCTGCGGTCTCTGTCGCGCCCGGCGCCGACCTGAGCGACCGTACGGCGGGGGCAAGCTCAGCTCCGGCGAGTCCGACCGCCTCGCCCTCCGCCTCGGCGTCGCCCTCCGCATCAGCTTCCACCTCGGCGTCACCCTCCACACCCGCAACCCCGTCCGTGTCGTCCTCCGCGTCCCGGTCCGCCTCTGCCAAGCCGTCCGGAAGCACGACTTCAACGACGAAGCCCGGGGGTACCACGGTCGGTGGCGGGTCGGGGGAACCGACGTCCGCGCCCGCCGCGGCGCCGGACTTCCCCGTGCCGGTGGAAGTCGGGAACGCGACGCAGGTCATCACGGTCAAGGCCGAGGGCTCGTACGCCACCGTCACCGCGTGGCAGAAGGGTTCCTCCGGCTGGAAGGCGCAGTTCTCCACGAGCGCCGGACGCGTGGGCTCCAACGGTGTCGTGGACGGCGCGACCCGCCGGCAGAGCACGTACACCACGCCTTCGGGCACGTACACAATCACCGAGGGCTTCGGGGTCGAGTCCGGTGGGACCGCCATGCCGTACACCAAGGTCGATGACCGTCACTGGTGGGTGCAGGACCCGGAGTCGAAGTTCTACAACCAGATGCACACGGCGGAGGGTGCGGACTTTCCGCTCACCGAGTCCGGTGAGCGCGGCAGTGAGCACCTGATCAACTACCCGACGCAGTACGCCAAGGCGCTGGTCATCAACTTCAACCGGTGGCCTGCCATGCCCGGTCGCGGTGCCGGGATCTTCCTGCACGTCAACGGCAGCGGTGCGACGGCCGGCTGTGTGTCGGTGCCGCGGGCGACTATGGACCGCTTCATGGGATGGGTCAAGCCGTCGGCGAACCCGCGGATAGCCATCGGCTGAGTCACTCCGTACAGCGCCAAGCGGCTGGGACCTTGTGGAAGGTCCCAGCCGCTGTTGTTGGTGGTGGTCGTGCTCGTCAGGGTTCGGGGTGCGGCTGGACTCGGTGGGCTCCTTTGCAGGCTCCTTGCTGAGGGTCGGTTCTCTGTCGGCCTGCTGGTGGGTGCTCGGTCGAGGCTCGTCGGTCGGAGCCCCGGCGGGTTCGTTCGGCGGTCCTTCCGTCGGGTCCGTGACCCGGGCGGACTCAGTCAGGGTGGTGGACGGAGCCGGATCGCTGATCAAGTATCCGGCGCCGGTCGCTGACGGCTGTTCATGGCGTGGACGGGATACAAGGGGTGGCATCAGGTTTTCGGCCAGACCTTAGTTGCAATTGCTTTTTGGCGCGAAGAGGTCGGTCCTGCATTTCCGCCACACAGCGCAGCGGCTATACACGACGATGCCCATTACGGCATACCCAAGCATGCAAACCAGACAGCAGGATTTCCGAAAAGTGACGCGTCACCCCTCGCCGACGCCGGAAAGCACCTCACCAGCACACGTGGCACGACCGAACTCGCCCATGGCGGTGGCTCGCTGGACGTGCTTGCCGCGGATCGCCAGTGTGCAGGCCGCCTGGCCGCCTTTTCCGTCGAGGACGACAGCGACGGTCGGGGTCTTGCCGATAGGTGCCCGAACAGACTTCTTCCAGGGCAGCGTGACGCCCTCCTCGACCGTGGCCGTGCCGTCCTCGCTGCGGGCGAGGTAGGAGATCTCGGCGGTTCCCGTCCCCGTGACCTCGTACGTCACCTCTGCCGTGGGTACAGCTTGCGGCTTCGGCTGCTCATCGGTGTCGAGCGTGCCGTAGCCGACGAGCCCGAGGCAGGCGAGCAGGACGATTCCGGCGATCAGCAACCCGCGTCGGCCTGGCGAGCCCTCGGAGTTTTCGTGTTCGTTCTCCTGCTGTGCGGCGTTTTCCGCGATTTCGCTGGATGGCATGGGAAGAGCCCGGCTTTCGGTGAGGTGAACTGACAGATGAACCGGGCGGTTATACACCATGCCTTCGGTCAAGCGCGAGCGAGCGGAGAAAATGGGCAAACAATGCCCTCCCGAGCGCGCCTTTGCCCGGTATGTCACCAGGGTTGACTTGGCGTCAGAAGAGTGGTTAGAAATCCCCCTGCGACTCCGCGAGATTGCGTCCTTTTGCTTCTCGCGGTCAACTCGCATTGCTCAAAGCCGGGCGGAAACATCCGCTCCGGCTCGTTCGGCGTGCCCATTTCGCGTACAGCGATGCGGGTGCGCCGATACCGAAAGGTATCGTGGTGAAATTTCCACACAGGAGATTCCTCTCCTGTCTGGTCGTGTCGGCGGTGGCGGGCACGCTACTGCCTCAGGCCGCCTACGCGGCCCAACCGTCGTCGTCCACGGGTGACGACACCGGTGTCTTCGACACGATCGCGGGCTGGTTCTCGGACGACGGCGAGGAACCGGCCGCCCCTCCCGCCGGCGGGACGTTGGAGATACCCAGCCGGGAGAAGCTGCCGAAGGGGGAGAAGCTCCCGAAGGCGAAGCGCGTCAAGGAGCTGACGGCCAAGCGCACCTCGCAGGCGCGTTTCTGGCAGCTCTCGGACGGCCGGATTGAGGCCGAGCTGACGGCGGTGCCGACCTCGTACAGGTCCGGGAACTCCTGGAAGCCGGTCGAGACCACCGTGCGTGCCACCCGGGACAAGGGCTTCGACTTCGCCAACACCGCGAACGCCGGCAAGAGCTGGTTCGGCTCCGACGCGGAGAAGTTCATGCGGTTCGAGGCGGAGAGCGGTGGGGCGGTCACCTTCGGCCTGACCGGTGCCGGCGTGCTCAAGCCCGAGGCGAACGGTGACCAGGTCGTCTACAAGGACGCCGTCTCCGGCGCGGACCTGTCGTACCGGGTCGGCAACGGCCAGGTGAAGGAGGACATCGTCCTGGCCGAACGCCCGGCCGGGCCGGTGTCGTTCACCTTCACCCTGGACACCGAGGGCGGTCTGACACCGAAGACCCGCAAGGACGGCTCGATCGCCTTCTTCGGCGAAGCCCCGGGTACTCCGGTCATGGTGATCCCGGCTCCGTACATGACGGACGCCAAGAAGGATCCGCAGTCGGTCACCGGCGGCACGTACAGCACCAAGGTCACCCAGAAGCTCGTCCGGGACACCGACGGCAAGGGCTGGAAGCTGACCGTCACGCCGGACGCCGAGTGGCTCGCGGCGAAGGAGCGCCAGTACCCGGTCGTCATCGACCCGACGATCACGATCACACCGATAGCCTCGGTCTCCGAAGACACCATGGTCCTCTCGGACCAGCCGGCGGTGAACTTCAACAACACCTGGAAGCTGTCGGTCGGCAAGACCGACACCGGCATCGCCCGCTCGCTGATCAAGTTCCCGATGAGCGAGATCCCGGCAGGTGTGAAGGTCGACGCGGCCCGGCTGAGTCTGTACTACGACCAGTCGCACACCACCAACGCCAACGCGGTCGCCCTTGAGGCGCACCGGGCCACCGGAGCGTGGAGCGAGGCAGGGGCAACGCCCGCGACCTGGTCCAACACCAGCGCCCTTGTCGGTGAACTGTCCGGCACCACCGTCCAGCTGGACGACGGTGACGCCGGTACGGCTGCGGTCGGCGAATGGCCGCGCGGCACGACCACGGGCGGTGCGGCGACCAACGACGACTACGCCTTCAACAAGAACACACTCGCAGGCGAGTCCTACACCTGGCAGCCGAGGGTCCCGGAAACCGACACCTACCGGGTGGACGCGCACTACCCGGCCGCGGCCGACGCGGCCACGGCCGCCCCGTACACGGTCACCCACAACGGCGGCACCAAGAGCTACACGGTCAACCAGACCGGCACCAGCGGCGTCTGGAAGACCCTGGACGCGGCGGAGCTGAGCTTCGCCAAGGGCAATGCCGGCAAGATCGTCCTGGGTGACACCGGCTCGTCCACGACCCGTACGCTGGCCGACTCGGTGCGGCTGGTGAACCCCGCCGAGATCACCAAGGCCGCCTGGGACTACAACAAGTGGCACGACTTCCCGGTCGCCGACACCGTCCAGAAGTGGGTCTCTGGCACGGCGACCAACCACGGCTTCGTGCTCAAGGCCAAGGACGAGACGGCCACCGCCCCGCAGGGCGGCCCGCGCTACGAGGCCGCCGACGGCAACGCCTACGGTGACGAGACGTCCACGTACCCGCGCCTGACGGTGACCTACGGGGCCGTCGGCACGTCCCTGAACTCGCCGACCGTGGTCCACTCCACCGGTCCGGAACTGTCCTGGCCGGCGTACGCCAACGGCAGCGGGAACACTGGTCTGGACATCGTGGAGTACCAGCTGCACCGCTCCACGCAGCAGGTCTTCACGCCGTCCGCCGCGACGCTGATCGCCCCGATCGCGTCGACCACGACCGCGTACACGGACACCACGGCGGTACCGACCCCGGACTCCTCCTCCATCGAGATCGGGAAGTCGTACTACTACCAGCTCGCGGTCAAGACCAAGAACGGCCAGCTGCTCGGCTCGCCGACCCGCATCGTGGGCATCCCCAAGGCCGGCCGGACGATGAAGATCATCCAGGCGGGTCAGGTCGACACCACGCTCTCCTCGCAGCAGCCGACCGTCAACCACGACGGTCTGGTCTCCGGCAAGGCGCAGACCTGGCTGAGCGTCGGCAACAACTCCGGCACGTACGGCAAGACCCGCGCCGCCCTGAAGTTCCCCACCACATCCATCCCCACCACCGCCACGGTGCTGGAGAACAAGATGTACATGTGGGGCGCGGAGACCACCAGCACCACGGACGGCGCGATCTACGAACTCCACTCGCTGACTCGGGACTTCACCGAGACCCAGGCCACGTGGAACAACGCCAACTCCACGACCCCGTGGACCACAGCGGGCGGTGACTTCTCGGCCACCGTTTCCGACACCGTCCCGCAGATCACCGACGAGGTCGGCCGCCACTGGTGGGACGCCACCGGACTCATGCAGTCCTGGGTCAAGACGCCCGCCAACAACAAGGGCGTCCTGGTCAAGCTCAAGGACGAGACCACCACCGGACCACAGGAACGCACGCTCTTCCTGTCCGCCGAGGCGTCCGACCCGCAGCTGAGGCCGTACATGCAGGTCATCTACGTCGACTCGACCACGGAGGACACGTACTACGCGCCGACCACTCCGGCCCGGATGACCCCGAACACCACGTACACGGTGGAGTTCACGGTCACCAACACCACGTCCGCGGAGTGGGTGGCCGGCGAGCGGCAGCTGTCGTACACCTGGAAGCTGCCCGACGGCACGGACGTCACCACCGGCGGCAACCAGCTGTCCACCGCGATCCCGGCCCTCCTGCCGGGCAAGTCGGCGACGATCCAGGCACAGGTCAAGACGCCGATCAACTCCGACAACGGCAACAAGCGCAACGAGTACGTGCTCGGCTGGGACGTCCGCAAGATCGCCGACGGCAGCTGGCTGTCCGCCGGCACCGGCGCCATCCCCTCGCTGAAGCAGAACGTCGCGGTCGAGGACCCCACCTCCAACAGCCTCGGCATGGAGAAGTTCTACTCCTACACCGGCAAGAACACCGGCGCCGGATCCACGGTCATGAACAACCTGGCCTCCGGCAACAGCGTCTGGCAGTACAACGCGTTCACCAACCCCGGCCGGGGCTTGAGCACCTTCGTCCGGTTCGCGTACAACAGCCTCGACACGAGTGACACGGTCGCCGGTCACGGCTGGTCGTTCCAGGCCTCCGGGCCCATCCGCATGGGCGCCCCGCTCGATTTCCACCCGAACCCGAACCCGACGGAGATCCGCCTCCCGGACGGCGACGGCACCACGCACGTCTTCCGCAAGCAGGCCGACGGCACCTGGAAGTCCCCCGCGGGCGTCCACTACAAGGTCACCATGAAGGCCGGCCTGGACTGCAAGCCCACCAAGGACCCGGTCCCCGACGCCTGGACGCTCACGCGCCCGGACGGCACCCGCTTCCTGTTCGGCTGCGACGGCTACCTGACGTCCACCGTCGACAAGAACGGCAACACGCAGACGTTCACCTACGAGGAGCGCAAGTCCAACAACAAGCCGACCAAGTTCCTGACCTACATCACGGACCCGGTCGGCCGTCAGACGCTCACCGTCGACTACTTCAAGAAGGGTGACGCGTCCTACGAGTACATCAACGACCTGGGCGCGAAGGTCACGGGCTCGAACCTGACCAATACCAAGATCTACGACCACGTGAAGTCCATGACGGACATCTCCGGCCGCAAGATCTCCTTCTACTACACCGGCAAGGGCCTGCTCGGCCAGATCACCGACGGCGGCGGCTCCAGCCAGCCCAAGGACTTCAAGTTCACCTACGACGCCACGCAAGGCAACAAGAACGTCAAGCTGGTCAAGGCCACCGACCCGCGCGGCAACGCGACCAACCTGGCCTACTACGCACCGCAGACCGGTGACGACCCGAAGTACCACTGGTGGACCAAGACGATCACCGACCGCCTGCAGGGCACCACGGGCTTCACCTACGCGGTGAACCCCGGCAACAGCAAGTTCACCGACACCAAGGTCACCGACGCCGAGGCACACGCCACCAACTACACGACGGACGACTTCGGCCGCCCGGTCCAGACGACCAACGCCAAGTCCCAGACCACGAAGATGTCGTGGGACGCCGACAACAACGTCACGTACCTGGAAGAGAACAACGGCGCCAAGACCGCGTACTGCTACGACCAGAAGACCGGCTACCCCCTCTGGTCGCGCGACGCGGAGAACAACAAGGCCGGCGTCCCGCCGTCCACTGACTGCGCACCGGGCACCTACCCGGCCAACTCGCAGCAGTACAGCTACCAGACCCGCCTGGACGGCTACTCCGCCGACCTGTTCACCAAGACCTCGCCCGAGGGCCGCAAGTGGCAGTTCGGCTACGACACCTTCGGCAACCTCAAAACGGTCACCGACCCCAAGGGCGTCGCCACAACTTCCGTCACCGGCGACTACACGACCTCGTACGAGTACGACGCGTACGGTCAGCTGACCAAGACGATCGACGCCAACGGCAAACCGACGACCAACAGCGACTTCGGCCCGACCGGCTACCCGACCACCATCACAGATGCGCTGAACAAGTCGACCTCATTCGTCTATGACGCTCGGGGGCAGGTCACCCAGGTGACGGACGCACTGGGTAAGAATTCGACTCAGACGTACGACACGTTCGGACGCCCACTGGTCAGGACGGTACCGAAGGACCAGACCGCAGGCATTCTGATCACGACGCCGTCGCCGACGTACGACGCCAACGACAACGTCATCACCTCCACCACACCGAATGGCGCGGTGTCCACGGCTGTCTACGACGCTGCCGACCAAGTCAAGGAGGCCACTGCCCCCAAGGACACGGCGACATCGGAGGAACGAAAGACCAGCTTCGCCTACGACAAGGTCGGCAACCTCATCTCGTCGACCGAGGCGAAGGGCTCCCTGACTCCTACCGACCCGGACGACTACAAGACCACCAGCATCTACGACGAGATCTACCAGCTCAGTTCTGTGGTCAACGCCGTCGGCGACAAGATCTCATACGAGTACGACAACGTCGGCAACGTCACCAAGGTCATCGACCCGAAGAAGAACGCGACCGCGGACACCACCGACTACACCTCGAAGACCGCCTACGACCTGAACCACCGGGTCACCACCGTCACCGATGCTGCGAGCAAGACAACCAGCCGGTCCTACGACAAGGACTCCCTGGTCGTCGCTTCCACGGACGCGGAGAACAACACCACCGAGATCACCTACGACGAGCGCGGTAGTAGGACTCAGGTCAAGGTCCCGTACACGGGCACCAGCCCCGGCATCACCTACCGGACGACCAAGTACGAGTACGACCAGGTCGGCAACGCCACCAAGGTCATTACCCCGCGCGGCGTGGACACCGTTGCCACGGATGACTTCACCGCCCGTACCGAGTACGACGCCCTGAACCGTCCGGTCAAGCAGTTCCAGCCCTACGACCCGGCAGACGCCCGCTACAACAAGACGGACGTGTACACCGAGACGGCTTATGACTCCGTGGGCCGAGTAGCGAAGACCTCACTGCCTCCGTCAGAGGGGGAGACTGTCCGCAACGACACCACGTACAGCTACTTCGACAACGGCTGGGCAAAGTCGTCCACGGACCCGTGGGACATCGTCACCACGTACGACTACAACGAACTGGGCAAGCAGACCGCCCGAACCCTGACCTCGGCTGGTGGGTCGTCGAACCGCACCATGAGCTGGTCCTACTTCCCCGACGGCAAACTCAAGTCCAAATCGGACGACGGTGTACCCGTGGGCAGCGCCGTCGTGCTGGTCGACAACTCCGACACCCAGCACACCACCTCCACCGGCACCTGGACCAATGGCACCTTGGCCGGCCAGCAGGGCTACGACCACAAGGTCCACGCTGCCGGCACCGGCACAGACGCCTACACCTGGACCCTCAACATCCCCAAGGACGGCACCTACACCGCCTACGTCAAGTACCCCCAGGTCACCGGGGCAGCAACGGCTGCGAAGTACACGGTCACTCACTCCACCGGCACCACGGACAAGACCGTCAACCAGGCCGCGAGCGCAGGCGCCTGGGTCAGCCTCGGCTCGTTTGCGTTCACTCAAGGCAACGCGGCCAAGCTCCAGCTGTTCGCAAACAGCGCCGGCGCGGTCGTCGCCGACGGTGTCAAGCTCGTTCGTGACACAACCGGGGACTCGGACAACGAGAAGAGGACCTTCACCTACGCCTACGACGCAAACAGCAACCTCACCTCGATCGACGACACCTCGTCCGGGGCCAGGATCGACGCCTACACCATCACCTACACCGGCCTGAACCAGGTCCAGAAGGTGACCGAGGCACTCGCCGGCCAGGAGAAGAAGGCCACCTCCTACACCTACGACGCCAACAGCCAAGTGGAGACGGTCACTCACCCTGACCAGTACTCCAAGTACACGTACGACCCGCGGGAACTGGTCAAGACGGTATCCATCGGCAAGACAGCGACCGACACCAACCCGAAGGTCACCGGATACACCTACACCGACCGTGGCCAAAAGCTGCGGGAGACCAAGGCCAACGGCAACACGGTCGACTACACCTACTACCTCAGCGCAGCCCTCAAGACCCAGACCGAGAAGAAGTCCAACGGCACCCTGGTCTCCACACACACCTACGCCTATGACGCCAACGGCAACAAGGCGCAGGACGTGGCGAAGAAGATGAATGCCGACAATCATGCGGCGTACCTCGACTCCACCACCGACTACACCTACGACCCGGCGAACCGGCTCGCCAAGTCGGTCAAGACCGGCAACGGCGCGGGCACCGAGAGCTACGTACATGACGACAACGCCAACGTCATCAGCCAGACGGTCAAGGGGGCGTCCACGACGTTCGCCTACGACCGCAACCGGCTGCTGAGCGCGACCACGTCAAGCGTCTCCGCGAGCTACAACTACGACCCCTTCGGCCGTCAGGAGTCCGTCACCAGCGGCGGGCAGGTTATCGACCGGACTGTGTACGACGGCTTCGACCACGTCGTCGAAAGCAGCAAGCTCGACGGCGGGTCCATGAAGACCACGAAGTACACCTTCGATCCGCTCGACCGCACCGCCTCCAAGACCGCTGGCGGCAAGACCACCGACTTCACCTACCTCGGCCTGTCGAACGAGGTGCTGAATGAAGAAGTCGCCGGCGTCCTGACCAAGTCGTACCAGTACAGCCCGTGGGGCGAACGCCTCTCCCAGACCAAGCACAACACCGACGGCACGGTCGAAGACGGCTACTACGGCTACAACAGCCACACCGACGTTGAAACCCTGACCACCAAGGACGGTGACACCAAGGCTACCTACGGATACAGCGCCTACGGCAGCGACGACACCCCCGAATTCACGGGCATCGACAAGCCCGACGCAGTCGACCCCACCGCGGAGACCTACAACCCCTACCGTTACAACTCCAAGCGCTGGGACGCCCAGTCCGGCACCTACGACATGGGTTTCCGCGACTACAACCCGGGCCTCAACCGCTTCACCACCCGAGACATGTACAACGGTGCCCTCGCCGACATGAACCTCGGCGCAGACCCGTATACCGGTAATCGATACGCGTTCACAGGCGGAAATCCCATCAGCGGGGTTGAAATCGACGGTCATGTCGCCTGCGAAACGGGGATCGGGCCGGGGTGCATGGACCAGACAAGGGACCGGATATCCAGCGGTTCGGTCGGTGGCGCATTCGGCCTGGGATTCCTCATCGGAAAGGTACTGGACCTCCTCACTGTGTGGGCCAGCAGCCCTTCGGGAGGCGGCGGAGGCGGCACCACCACTTCGCAGAACGCTTCCTGCCATCAGCAGAACGGCGGGAAGGCCGAGGACTACGGACAGCTGGATTCGTCCGGTCGCCCGACGGGTATCAGCATGTGCGTTGACAAGGCATTCCTGGCGTCGCATTCCGGGACACGAGCCAACGCGAAGAAGACCAAGGGATACTTCTGGGCCAAGGGCTTCGCTGATCACTGGGGATACGATTCCACCAAGAAGATCAATGCATGCCACTTGTTCGCCGACATCCTGGGTGGCGACGGAGAACGGCCGGAGAACCTGTCCGCCTGCGCCAGGTCCGCCAACACGTTCACGCAGGGCCGGGACCGCCAGGTGCCCAACATGCGATACTTCGAGAGGCAAGTGAAGAAGTACGCCGGAGATGGATACACGGTGCTGTACAAGGTAACCCCCATGTACAGCGGCACCCGTACCGTCCCGTTCCGGTACGACATGAGCGCTGAGCTCTGGGACAAGGACGGAAAGCCGGCTGGAACCCTCTTCAACGACCTTGTCATGAATGACCTCGACAAATCCATGGGCGGAAGTTTCAATCTGGGACTCCAGTACGACTTCACCACCGGAAGGGAAGTTCCCACGGGGGGCATGCCGTGACAACTAACAAGAGAGGAAGGACCCCTTCCATGGACGCACTTATGCGCCTGATGCCACCCCATGAGGGTGCAGGCGAAGCAGTTGACTGGCCGCGCGTGGAGCAAGCATGGGGCGTACGGTTCCCTGTCGACTACAAGGAGTTCACTGCCACGTACGGGGCAGGCTCGATCGACAGTCACCTCAGCCTGATGGTGCCGGAAATCTCTGGCGAGGGTCGCCCGCACGGGGAGATGGAAGAAGAAACACTACTTGCCCGGGATGAGTGGGAGGACGACTCAGTCTCCAAACCCGAGCAAGTGAACGCAGGTTCGGAATTCCTCCTGACGTGGGGGGTGAGTGCAGGTGCAGACCTCCTGTGCTGGCTCACTCAGGATGAAAATCCGGATTTGTGGCCTGTGGTTGTCCGCATCCACGGAAAGGACGAGTGGGTTCTTTACTCGTGTGGAATGGTCGAGTTCCTCCGCAGGCTCATCCTGGAAGAGTTTGAGGAGTATCCAATCTCCCTGGAGCCTTACGCCGGGCATGCCTCTCCGCGGTTCTTGACGCATGCAGAGCAAAGGAGAATCCGAGAGTCCGGCGGGAACCCATGGGCGGGAATCACTCCATAGCGCCCTGCTAGCAGGCCGCGGAAATTTTTCTGATCGGATTCAGGGAGAGAGTGTCAGCCCGTAGCAAACGCTTGGCCGCCGGATCTTTCCGGCGGCCAAGCGCACTTAGAGCAGAAAACGATGCACGGGTCATCCTGTATATCGCGAGTCTTTTCCGGTGATGGTGACGGCCGATTCAAACGGACCGAGTTCCCGTTCGTCGGGTCGGCTCGCGACGGCATCGTAGGATGCGCTGTGGACGCCCGTTCGGGTGGAGGATCCGCTGGCCACGCTGGCATTCTTCAACGGGTACGTCGAGCGAGGCGAGCGGATCGAGATCGCTAGAGCCGGCGGCGAGATCAGGCTCTGGATGCGGATTCCCGCCGTACTGGCCAACCGGACGTAGCGTTCGGCCCGTCGCCAAGACCGCCCAGGAGTTCCGTCCCATCGTGGACAAGCTGCGGAAGGCCGGGGCAGGGCGGGCGGGGCCGGCAGCTCCGGTAAGAGCAAGAGCTGCGCGCAGACACGGGAACACCTTCGCAGGCCGGATCGAGATCCCCGACGCCGCCCGTTGGCCCGTCCCCTCGCGGGTGTGGCGGTGCTCACATGGGGAACCCGTGATGATCTCGCAACCTGATCCGCTGGGGTTATCGGGAGCGCGGAGATCGGTCGGCCCTCCCGACAGCCACAGAGAGCCGGGAGGAACCACACCGGTTCGTCCGCGAAGGGTGGAACCGATGGACCACGTCAGCCGCACACTGCGGGCCGCCGACATGAGTCGGCGCGCCTCCGCGTTCGCCGACCGCGCAACCATGAGAGCACGGCTCCCTCTTGACTTCTCCGGAACCAGCCTTCGGATCGTCGATCGCGTGGTGGACGGGCTGCGGCAGGGAGCCGACGACTCGGTCGCGGCCGCACCAATCCTCCAGGAGCTCGGAGCGTACGTCGGAGAGGTACTCGTCCGCCGTGCACGCGCACGCTGGGTGGACTTCGACGCCATGACGTCCGAACTGCTCCAGCAGCCGGTCGGTGTCCGGATGCCCGACGGGCGGGCTTGGAATCCACTTGGCAAGGTAGTCAACCGCTTCGAGCTGGGCCCCGACGAATCCGCTTACGAGTTCTTCCTGATGTTCCCGTGGCGTGTGCAGCGCTCACCCCTTTCACAGCGCACGGACGACGGGCGACGGTCGGCAGCCGCGTAAGGTGATGCGCTGGAGAGCGGGACGCAGGTAGACCAGAGGAAGATCATTTGAGGGCGGACGACCCCGCTCTGCGGCATGCGGTGGAGCGTGCGCAGGGCGGTGACGACGAAGCGTTCGCCGACTTCTACCGGAGCGTGCAGCCTGGGCTGCTGGGATATCTGCGAGGAGTCGTCGGGGAGTCCGCCGAGGACGTGGCCTCTGATGCATGGCTTGAGATAGCCCGCGACCTGGGGCGGTTCCGCGGGGACGGTGCGGGGTTTCGCGGCTGGACCGCAACCATTGCCCGCCACCGCGCATTGGACCACCTGCGCCGCCTGCGCTCCCGGCCGTTAACGGCCCCGTTCGATCAGGACGTGCTCGATCTGCCCGCGCGACGGGAGACCGCGGGCGAGGCCCTGGAGGCATTGTCCAGCGCGGAGGCGCTGAGCCTGGTCGCGGGGCTTCCCCGGGACCAGGCCGAGGCAGTGCTGCTGCGGGTGGTCGTCGGACTGGACGGTCCCGCGGCGGCCCGGGTGCTGGGCAAGCGATTCGGAGCGGTGCGCTCCGCCGCGTACCGCGGGCTGAAGCGGCTGGCGAAGGAGGTGAAGAGATGGGGGGTGACCACGGTATGCCGGAGCACGACGACATCGAGGCAGATCTGGCCGCTGCCCTGCGGCCCTTGGGCGTGGATGACGCTTCGACCCGAGCAGCCGTCGCCGCGTTCCGTACGGCCCGCGACTACAGCCCGGGCCTCACCTTCATGACGTCCGAAGCCGCGGCCCCGCCTTCGGTATCTGGGAACAGGCATTCCGATCTCGCGTGGGACTCCTCTGGGACTTTCCTGGGACTTTCGGCGGCATCAAGTGGCACGACGGCGAAAGAAGGAAAAGGTCATCTTCGCAGGTCAGCTGCTTCACGCCGCGAGTCTGTGCAGCTCATCGCGTTGCCGAGTCTTTTCCGGGACATCTGACGTCCCCTTCGAAGGAAGGCCGCCCCGGTCGTGCCGGGGCGGCCTTCCTCCGGCTGGGCGTGGGGTTCGCGGTCAGTTCGTCGTCGGCTCGCGGTGGGTGCGGATGATGTCCGCGTATCGGCGGCCGCTCGTCTTCAGGGTCCGCTTCTGGGTGGTGTAGTCGACGTGGACGAGGCCGAAGCGCTTGTCGTAGCCGTAGGCCCACTCGAAGTTGTCGAGCAGGGACCAGGCGTAGTACCCGGCGAGCGGGGCGCCCTTGCGCAGGGCGCGGGCGCAGGCCGCGAGGTGCTGCTCCAGGTAGCGGGCGCGCTCCGGGTCGTGGACCGCGCCGTCGGGGCCGACCGTGTCGGGGAAGGCCGAGCCGTTCTCGGTGACGTACAGCTTCCGGATGCCGTAGTCCTCGGTGAGCCGGAGCAGGAAGGCCTCAAGGCCGTCGGCGTCGATCTGCCAGTCCATGCCGGTGCGGGGCACGTCGGGGAGGCGGACCTCGCGGGCGTACGGGACGGGGCCGGCCGGGTCGTCGGCGACCGTGACCGGGAAGTAGTAGTTGAGGCCGTGCCAGTCGAGCGGGGCGGCGATGGTGCTCATGTCGCCCTGACGCTCAGGGAGTTCGACGCCGTACAGCTCGCGCATGTCGGTGGGGAAGCCGCGGCCGTACACCGGGTCCAGCCACCAGCGGTTGGTGTGGCCGTCCATGCGGGCGGCGGCGGCGATGTCCTCGGGCCGGGTGGACGCGGGCGCGACGGTCGAGTGGTTGGTGACCAGGCCGACCTGGGCGCCCGGGACTGCGGCGCGGATGGCCTGGGTGGCGAGGCCGTGGCCGAGGAGCAGGTGGTAGGAGGCGCGCACGGCGGCCGTGAGGTCGGTCAGGCCCGGGGCCATGCGGCCCTCCAGGTGGCCGATCCAGCCGGAGCAGAGGGGTTCGTTGAGCGTGGCCCACCGGGTGACGCGGTCGCCGAGGCGTTCGGCGACGACGGAGGCGTAGGCGGCGAGGTGTTCGGCGGTGGCCCGCTCGGTCCAGCCGCCGTGGCTTTCCTGGACGCGGTCCTGGAGGGCCTGCGGCAGGTCCCAGTGGTAGAGGGTGACGGACGGGTCGATGCCGGCGTCGAGGAGGCCGTCGACGAGGCGGTCGTAGAAGTCGAGCCCGGCCTTGTTGACGGGTCCTTCGCCGCCGGGGACGACGCGCGGCCATGCGACGGAGAGCCGGTAGGCGTCGGTGCCGAGGCCCTTCATCAGGGCGATGTCCTCGGGCCAGCGGTGGTAGTGGTCACAGGCGGTGTCGCCGTGGTCGCCGTTGTCGATCGCGCCGGGGACGCGGGAGAAGGTGTCCCAGATGGACGGAGCCCTGCCGTCCTCGGCGACGGCGCCCTCGATCTGGTACGCGGAGGTGGCCGTGCCCCAGGAGAAGTCCGCGGGAAACGCCTCCAGATCGAGCGGGTGGGAGTCGGTGGATTCGGACATGGAGAACCTCTTCGTTGTCGGTGTGGAGGGCGTCACTTGACCGCACCCGCGGTGAGGCCGGCGACGAGGTAGCGCTGGAGGAGCAGGAAGCCGACGACGACGGGGACGCTCACCACGAGGGAGGCGGCCATCACCTGGTTCCAGTAGACGTCGTTCAGGGTGGCGTACCCCTGGAGACCGACGGCGAGGGTGCGGGTGGTGTCGGTGGTCATGACCGAGGCGAAGAGGACCTCGCCCCAGGCCGTCATGAAGGCGTAGATCGCGACGGCGACGATGCCGGGCGTCGCGGCCGGGATGATCACGCGGAACAGCGCCTTGACCGGCCCGCAGCCGTCGACCTTGGCCGCTTCGTCGAGTTCGCGCGGGATCGAGTCGAAGTAGCCGGTCAGCATCCAGATGGAGAACGGCAGCGAGAAGGTCAGATAGGTGAGGATCAGCCCCTCGCGGGAACCGAAGAGCGCGATGCCGGTGGCGTTGCCCAGGTTGACGTAGATGAGGAAGAGCGGCAGCAGGAAGAGGATGCCGGGGAACATCTGTGTCGACAGGACCGTCACCGTGAAGACCCGCTTGCCGCGGAAGGAGTAGCGGCTGACGGCGTACGCGGCGAAGATCGCCACGGTGACCGAGAACACCGTGGCCGCGCCCGCGACGACGATCGAGTTCACGAAGTAGTCGGCGAGCGGGACGGTCTCCCAGATGTCGGCGTACGGCCGCAGCGTGATCGCGCCGGGGATCCACTCGAACTTCCCCGAGACGTCCTCCAGGGGCTTGAGGGAGCTGGAGATCATCACGTACACCGGCAGCACCACGAAGGTGGTGAGCAGGGTGAGGAAGATCCGCCGGGTCCAGAGGAACGACCGGGGCGCGGCCATCGGGGAGCGCGGAACCGGCTGGGCGTGCCTAGGCATCGGTGGCCTTCCTTCCACGGGCGGTGAGCAGCAGGTAGACGCCCGTGACGACGAGGAGGAAGAGCAGGAGCAGCACGGACATGGCCGAGCCGGTGCCGAAGTTCCACGTCTGGAAGGACGACTGGTAGATGTGGAGGGAGATCAGGTCGGCGGCTTCGGGCGCGGCCTTGCCGAAGAGCACGAACGGCGTGTTGAAGTCGTTGAACGTCCAGAGGAAGAGGACGAGCACGAGGACCTGGTTGACCGGCCGCAGCGACGGCAGGGTGATGTGCCGGATCTGCTTCCACACGCCGGCGCCGTCGAGGGCGGCCGCCTCGTACATGTCCCGGGGGATGTTCTGGAGTCCCGCCATGACGGTGAGGAAGGCGAACGGCCAGCCCTTCCACACCGAGACGATCAGCAGGGCCCAGAAGCTGTTGTCCCCGATGAGCCAGAAGGCGGGGCTGTCGCCGATGCCGAGCTGGTCGTGCAGGACGTGGTTGATGACTCCGTTGTCCCGCTGGAACATGAACGCCCAGGTGATGACGGCGGCGTAGACGGGCAGCGCGTACGGGACGAGGAACAGGGTCCGCAGGAAGCCCCGGCCGCGGAAGTTCTCCTGGAGGAAGATCGCGGCGGCCGTGCCCAGGAGCCAGCACAGGCCCACGGAGAACACGGTGAACAGGCACGTGGTCAGGAAGGACTTCAGCAGCGCCTGGCCGACGGGGGCGTCGAAGTCGATCGCGACGCTGAAGTTGTCCAGACCCGACCAGGGCGCCTCGGACCAGTCGCGGATGTAGAACTGGGTGAGCTCGCGGAAGCTCATGGTGATGCCCATGAGCATCGGGACGAGGTGGACGAGGAGTTCGAGGAGCAGGGCGGGCAGGAGCAGGAGGTACGGCAGTGCGATGCGGCGACGCCCGGAGCGGCGCGGGGGGCGCGCCTCTCCGGGGGTGGCCTTGCGCACCGCCGGCTCACTCGGGGGAGCGACGGCGGTTTCGGTCATGGCGGGGCGGCCTACTTCTTGGGCATCTGCTGCTGGGCCTTTTCGAGCTTGGCCCGCACGGACTCGGCGGTGACCGCGCGGCCCGCGGCGGCGTCGGCGAACAGCTCCTTGACCGCGGTGCCGACGACCGTCTCGAACTGCGACTCCTCGGGGACCTGCGGCAGCGCGGTGGCGCTGGTGGCGAGCGTGTCGCGGATGACGGCGAGCGAGGGGTCGGCGAACGCGGCGTCCTTCTGGGCGCTCTTGACCGGCGGGACCGAACCGTACGCCTTGTTGAGGGCGATCTGCTCCTCGTCGCTCGTCATGTACTTCACGAACTTCAGCGCGCCGTCGAGGTTCTTGGTGTTCTTGAAGACGGCCATGTTGATGCCGGCGACCATGGAGTTGGTCTGCTTGCCCTGGCCGGGCTTGCCGGACGGGACGGGGGCGGGGACGACGCCCCACTCGTCGGGGCCCATGCCCTGCGCGGAGAAGGTCTGCTGGGGGGTCTGCCACAGGACCATGCCGGTCTTGTTCTTGGCGAAGTCGCTGAGGGACTGGTTCTGGGCGTACTCGGCGTTGCCGGGGGCGACGATCTTCTGCGCGGCCATGAGGTCGATGTACTGCTTGACGGCGGCGACGGCTCCGTCGGAGGTGAAGTCGGGCTTGCCGTCGGCGGTGAAGAAGTCGGCGCCGTGCTGCTTGCCGAGGACGAAGACCTGGTGGATGTTGTTGGAGAGGTTGGAGCCCTCGACGCCGATGCCGTTCTTGCCCTTCGCGCTGAGCCTCTTGCCGGCCTCGGCCACCTCGTCCCAGGTGGTCGGCGGCTTCGCTATGCCGGCGTCCTTGAACATCTTCTTGTTGTAGTAGAGCGCGTAGGCCATGGAGTAGAGCGGCACGGCGGCCGGGTCCTGGCCGGCGGCACCGGTGGAGCCGAGCGCGGACTCGACGAAGCGGTCCTTGCCGCCGATGGCCTCGAAGTTCTTCGCGTCCCACGGCAGCAGCGCCCCGGTGGACTGCAGGGAGGCACTCCACGTGTTGCCGATGTTGAGGATGTCGGGGCCCTGGCCCGAGGTGGTGGCGGTGAGGATCCGGTTCAGGAGGTCTGCCCAGGGGACGACCTCCAGCTTCACCTTGATGCCTGTCTCCTTCTCGAACTGGTCGAGCTCGGGCTGCAGGACCTCCTTGTCGACCTCGATGCTGGCGCCCTGGTTGGAGGCCCAGTAGGTGAGGGTCTTGGGCTGCTCGTTGGATCCCGATCCGCCGGTCGAACCGCCGCCGCAGGCAGCCGCCGTGAGGACGAGGGAGAGGGTGACGGCACCGACGGCTGCGACTCTGATTCTGCGCATGGGTCCTCGAGTCCTTATCAGGGGAAGGTGAAAGCCGAGGGAGGGGGAAGCCGCGTCCCACAGGGGCCCCTACCGGCCTCTCGACTTAATTTAGGATGTGAGTTAAACCTCGGGAGAAGGTCGCGTCAAGAGGTGCCGCAGAGGTATGTTGCGCATAGGGCCTAGGGAAGAGGGTGTCCGGTGAGAGTGCACAGCGGTCGTACCGTGCGTGACCTGCGGAGGGAGAACCGCACCGCGGTTTTGCAACGGTTGTATTTCGACGGACCCCTGAGCCGCTTCTCACTCGGGCCGGTCACGGGCCTCAGCTCGGGGTCCGTCAGCAACGTGGTCGCGGAACTGGTCGCGGACGGCCTGGTGGAGGAGGCCGGCAGCGTCGACTCCGCCGGCGGCCGGCCCCGCACCCTCCTGCGCATCCGCCAGGGCAGTGCCTACATGATCGGCGTCGACGTCGGTGAGACGCGGGTCCGGGTCGAACTCTTCGACATGGCCCTCACCGAGCTGGCGCGCGTGGAGAAGCCGCTTGCCGCGAACGGGCCGCGCCGAGAGGACCGTTACGACGTCGCCGTCGTGGTCGCACACGTCCGTGACTCCGTCGAGGAGGTCGTCCGACGGGCGGGGATCGAACCCGCGCAGCTGCTGGGCGTGGGCGTCGGCGTCCCCGGCATCGTCGCCAGGACACCGGAGGACGGCGCGGTGGTGCACGGGCAGACGATCGGCTGGGATGCCGTGCCCCTGGAACGGTTGTTGCGCGAGTCCGTGCCGCTGCCGCAGGAGGTGCCGTACTTCATCGACAACGGGGCCAAGACGCTCGGTCAGGCCGAGATGTGGTTCGGCGCCGGACGCGGAGCGAGCAGCGCCGTCGTGGTGCTCTTCGGCTCCGGGGTCGGCGCGTGCGTCGTCGGCGACGACCTGCGCTCCGCCCGGGCCGTCGAGTGGGGACATCTGAAGGTCCAGGTGCGGGGGCGCCGCTGCCGCTGCGGCGCCCAGGGCTGTCTGGAGGCCTACGCGGGAGCGGAGGCGCTCCTGGAGCGCTGGCGTGAGGCAGGCGGCTGCCCTCCGGTCGACGCGGATGAGGAGACGGCGCTGACCGCGCTTCTCGCCGCCGCCCACCCGTCCACCCCCGGGGCGGAGGCCGATACGACCGCACTCGCCGTCCTGGACGAGACCGCCGAGTACCTGGGCGCCGGGTTCGCCGATCTGATCAACCTCTTCCAGCCCGAGCGGATACTCGTCGGAGGCTGGGCGGGCCTTCAGCTCGGTACCCGGTTCCTCGACAGCGTCAGGGACTACGCCACCCTCTGCGCCCTTTCCTACCCCGCCTCCCACGCGAGCATCGAACTCGGCACCCTCGGACCGGACGCCGTCACGGTCGGCGCGGCGATCCTGCCGCTCGCCGACTTCTTCGCCCAGGGAGGCCGCCGGGAGCCGGCGGAGCCCGAGGAGACGACGCCGGCGTGGAAGACATCGCTCCGGGAACGGGCGGCACAGTGAAACTGCTCGTTCTCAGGCCGACTCACGCACGACGAGTTCAGGGTCGAAGACCACGCACGTCTGCCCGCTCGCCGACCCCTGAAGATGGCCAGCCAGCGCTTCCGCCATCGCGGCGGCCATCTTCTCGACCGGCTGACGTACCGTCGTCAGCGGTGGCCGACACGTGACCGCGATACTGGAATCGTCGAACCCGACCACGGCCACGTCATCGGGTACGCGCCGCCCCTGCTCGCGCAGGATCTGGCAGGCGCCCTGGGCCATCAGGTCATTGGCCGCGAAGACACCGTCGACCTCGGGATGTTCCTCGAGGATGCGGATCATCGCCGCAGCGCCGCTGTCGAGGGTGAACGCGCCCTCGACGACCGGCACCGGGCCCCGGCCGGCGTGGTCGAGGGCGTCACGGAAGCCGGCGAGCCGGTCACGGCCGGCCGGGAGGTCCTGCGGCGCGCTGATCACCGCGAGGCGCCGGCTCCCCCGCGCGAGCAGGTGCTCGGCGGCCAGCCGGCCGCCCTGGTAGTGGTCGATGTCCACGTAGCTCACCGGCAACGGCTGCGGAGGGCGGGCGAACAGCACGACCGGGACCCGCGCGTGGAGAAGCATCTGCGGCAGCGGGTCGTCGGCTTGGAGCGAGACGACGAGGGCACCGTCCGCGCTTCCCCGGCGGAGGTAGTCGACCACCTGCCTTCTGGCCTCGTCCGATTCGGCGAACATCAGCACCGGGTGCATGGCCCGGCCCCGCAGGTACGTCACGGCACCGCTGACGATGCGGCCGAAGAACGGGTCGGCGAACACACGGGCGGCGAAGCCGTCTCCCGCGCCGGAGACCAGCAGGGCCACGGTATCCGCGCGTCGCGTCACCAGGGACCTCGCCGCACCGTTCGGGGTGTACCCGGTGGTTGCGATGGCCTGGCGGACCACGTCCTGGATCCCGGGATCCACATTGCGGACCCCGTTCACGACGCGCGAAACCGTCGCCCGGGAGACGCCTGCTTCCCGGGCGACGTCCTCCAGAGTGGGCCCCCGCTTGGTCATTCGGGCACTGTAACGTGCGGTGCCCACTCATCGGCGGCTCCCCGGTTCCGTTCCGGCGCACCCCCCTATGCCTGGCGCGAACCTTCGGCGTCGACCACCGCTGAGCCGCTCGCGACGATCTCCGCGTTCCATTCCATGGCTCCCGCCGAACGTCCCACCATGATCCGGTAAAGCCCGGATTCGGTCCGCCACGCCCGCTCCGCGGAAGACCAGTGCCGCAGCGCGCGCGGCACGACGGTCACCTCGGCCGTCACCGTTCGACCCGCGTCGGCGTGGACCGCCGCATAGCCGACGAGCCATCGGGCGGGGCGCTCCACGCTGGATTCCGGTCGAGCCATGTACACCTGGACGACCTCACGTCCGGGACGCCTTCCCGTGTTGCGCAGTCCGACCCGGACGGTGAACGGAGCTCCGATCACGACCCGCGCCGGTGCTTCCACGTGCTCGTAGCTCCAGGTGGTGTAGCCCAGACCGTGCCCGAACCAGTAGGCGGGTTCACGTGCTGCGCGGATCCATGCGCGGTACCCGATGTGCAGGCCCTCGGTGTAGTCGAGCCGGCCGTCGACGGGACGGGTGCGGGTGACGGGCGCGTCGGCGAGGGAGGCCGCCCACGTGGTGGGGAGCCTGCCGCCCGGCTCGCTGCGGCCGAAGAGGATGTCGGCCAGGCCGGCACCGGCCTCCTGGCCGGGGAACCAGGCGAGCAGCAGCGCGCCGACCTCGCCGCGCCAGGGCAGTTCGACCGGGCCTCCGCTGTTGACCACCGCGACGGTTCGGGGGTTGGCGGCGGCGACCGCGCGTACGAGGTCGTCCTGAGGGCGGCCGAGGGAGAGGTCCGTGCGGTCGTACCCTTCCGTCTCGCTGTGTTCGGTCGTGCCGACGAAGACGATCACGGCGTCCGCGCCGCGGGCCGCGTCCACGGCCTCGGCGAGGGCGGCCGCCGAGTCGCGGGCCGGTGGCGCGGCGGCGACGACCGTGGCACGGCCGGTGCCGGAGGCGAGTTCGCGACGTGCCACGAGGAGAACGGGGCGCGTCCGTTCCAGGTGCGCCCGGGCGGTGCGCAGGGGCGGGGTGACGTGCACGATCGCCGGATCGTCGGTCTCACAGGGGTAGGTTCCGTCGAGGACGGCATGCCCGTCGACGGTGAGCGTCATCCGGCCGAAGCCGCCCATGCCGAAGGTCCACGTTCCGGTGGTCTCGGGCCGGAGCAGCGCGCTGATCTCCACCGTGTGCGCGCCGGGGACCGCCTCGGGTTCGAGCTGCCTGCCCGACAGCCGCCGCTCGGCGTACAGTTCACGTCCTTCGACGTCGAGACAGCGAAGCAGCACACCGGGCTCCCCCGACCGCGGATCGGTGCACCGGTCGGTGTCCAGCGGCGGCGGGGGTACGTTCGAGGTGGGGCCCGGGGCGTACACCACACGGCTCCGGCCGCGTAGTTGTGCGCGGATGCCGTCGAGCGGTGTGACCACCGCCGAGGGGAACACACCGGCGCTGCCACCACCCTGTACACGGGGCGACGCGGCGTGTTCACCGATGACCGCCACCGTCGACAGGGCACCGATGTCGAGAGGCAGGATCTCCTCGTTGCGCACCAGCACCGTCCCCGCCACGACCGCACGCCGCAGCAGCGGCCGGGCGTTCCGCGGCCCCGGACGGCGCCGACGGTGCTCCTCGAACGCGCCGACGCGGGCCGCGAGCCTGAGGAGGCGGCGCACCTTGTCGTCGATGGCGTCCCGAGGGACGCGGCCGTCTTCCACCGCTCGGACGAGGTCGGTCGCCCAGGGCCCCCGCGGGCCCGGCATCGCCAGGTCGAGCGCTGCCCGGGCCGGCTCCTCGGTGGTACGGACTGCGGCCCAGTCCGAGACGGCGACCCCGTCGAAGCCCCATTCGCCCTTGAGCGGTTCGGACAGGAGGGGGTGCGCTGTCATCGTCGTGCCGTCGACGCCGTTGTAGCCGGCCATGACCAGCCAGACACCGGCTTCCACGGCTGCCTCGAAGGGCGCGAGGTAGACCTCGCGCAGGGCCCGCTCGGAGACGCGGACGTCGGCGTGGAGCCTGTCGGTCTCGGAGTCGTTGGCGACGAAGTGCTTGGCGGTGGCGGCCACTCCGTAGTACTGGATTCCTCTGATCAGCGCGGCTCCGGTACGGGCGGTCAGCTCGGGGTCTTCCGAGAAGCACTCGAAGTGGCGCCCGCCCAGCGGAGTGCGGTGCAGGTTCAGATTGGGTGCGAGGACGACGTCGACGCCCTTGCGGACGGCCTCGGAGGCGAGCAGTCCTCCCAGGTCCGACAGGAGGTGTTCGTCCCAGGCCGCGCCGAGGGCCGAGGCGGAGGGGAGCAGCGCGGAGGTGCGCCGCTCGTCCCATGCCTCCCCTCGCACGCCCGCCGGTCCGTCGGAGCAGACCAGCTCCCTGAGTCCGATCGCCTTCTCGGCGGCCGTCCTCCAGGTCGTGGAGCCGGTGAGGAGGCGGACCTTCTGTTCCAGGCTCAGTTTCTCGACCAATCGGTCCAGCATGTCTTCACGCATGGCTTTCCCTGCTTCTTTCCGGGAGAGCGCGCTCTCCATCGAGGGCCCGGCCGCCCCCGGGGTGAGCGGGGGCGGCCGGGCTTCGGCGGGACCGTCGGCCCGGTCAGGGCAGACGGTGGTCCGCGTTCAGCACGGCACCGCGTTCGGGGCGGTAGAGGTCGAAGCCCCGTGTGTCGCACTGCAGGCCGCCGACGATGCAGTGGTCGACCAGGGCCTTGAGGGTGCGCTCCTCCCACGCGTTGAAGAAGTCGTAGTGGAAGGAGTAGCCGCGGCCACTGGCCAGGCGGACCTGGGACATGTCGCCGTTGACCGGCCACGCCATCTTGAACTCGATCATCGGCAGGGCGACCGGGTGGGAGGCCGGGCACATGTTGTCGTTGGTGCCGGGCTTGACCACCGGGTACGCCATGTGGCTCTGGTGGTCGGGGGTGTCGAGGTACAGGCCGTTCCAGCAACTGGGCGCCTGCATGCGCAGGTTGAGCTGGACGTCTGGCCGGCTCGGACAGCTCGCCGGGATGTCGTTGTTGAAGAAGCTGTCACCGCATTCCCAGCCCTCGACGAAGCCCTTGTGGCCGCGGAACTCCTGGGCGCTCTGCATCGGGTTGCCGACGACGAACCGCAGACCCTTGGGGAAGGGCCGCACGCTCCGGTAGTCGGTGACGCCCGCCTTGTAGTAGATGACCTGCGGGCCGACGGGCAGGATCTTCTGGTCGCCCTTGTACAGCGAGGGCATCCAGTACGCGGAGGCGTCCGCGGGCGCCTTGCAGGTGGTGTTCCCGCCGTAGAGCGAGCCGGTGGTGCTGGCGGCATTGGTGGAGGTGTTGCCCATGAACGTGTGGTCGTGGGACTTGCCGAACTGGCCGGGGTAGACGATCGGGTCGTCCGGCGCGGTGTGGGTGACGGCGCAGCCGGCCTGGAACTCGTGGTGGTAGGCCGGCGGCGGGGTGGCTGTGGACGGAATGACACCGGTGACCTGGGGTACGGCCGGGATGTAGCCGTCTCCGTCGGCGTCGTCGCCCGAGGCCTGGGTGGAGGCGGCCATGACGTGTCCGCTGTGGGCGTCGGCCGCTACGGCGGCGGGCGGGGTGCTGTTGTCCGTGTCCGCGGCGGAGGCGATGGTGCCGATGCCGAGGACACTGGCGATGAGGGCCGTGCCGAGGAGGAGTGCGGGGAGTCGTTTCGGACTCGGTCTCATGGGGATCTCCTGCCCATGGGGATGGTTTCGCGCGGACGCGGACACGCCACGCGACTGGTGCGCTGGGTTCCCGTGCGGTGGTGCCGGGGTGGCGGAGCCGAGCGGCAGGCCCCGCCACCCGTCATGGGAATTCGGCTCGTCAGCTGTAGACGCCGAACTCGTGGAGGGAGTAGCCCCATCCGGTGCCGCGGGCGGTGAGCTGGAGCTTGACGTACCGGGCGGTGGTGGCGGCCTCGATGGTGTCGATGTCACCGTTGCCGGTGGTGGTGGTGTGGACGGTCCGCCAGGTCGTGCCGTTGTCGGAGACCTGGACCTCGTAGGACTTGGCGTAGGCGGGGTCCCAGACGAGCTGCAGGGTACGGATGGGCTTGGCCGAGCCGAGATCGACCTGGATCCACTGCGGGTCGCTCCAGTCGCTGGCCCAGCGCGTCCCGGTGTTGCCGTCGAAGGCGTTGGAGGCGGGGCAGGGGCAGTCGCCGTAGGAGGCCTGGGCGGAGGAGGCGGTGGCGGGCCTGTTCAGGGCGATGTTCGTGCCGGTGACGGGCGGGGCGACGACCTTGACGGACTTCGTCTCGATGCCGGCGTTGCCGCGGCCGTCCTCGGCCTGGATGTAGACCTTCCACACGCCGAGCTTCTCGGGCGCCGTGACGGCGAAGGTGTTGTCGCCCAGGGAGCGGTACTGCGCGTCGACGAGCCGCTTGTCGCCGTTGGCGTAGTTTCCGCTCAGGTAGATCTTGGAGGTGACCGGATCGCCGTCGGGGTCGCGGATGTCGGCGCGGACGGTGAACTCACGGCCTGCCGGGGCCGCGGACGCCGGAGTGACGGTCATGTTGGTGATGACCGGCGGGGTGTTGTCTCCTGTGGTGGAGCCGGTGTACGCCTTCTTGACCGCGTAGTACGACAGTCGCTTCAGCCCGTCGGGCAGGAGGTTGAACCAGACGCCGCCGAAGTCGTGCTCCAGACCGTAGTGGAACATCGTCGCGCCCAGGGCGACGCCCCGGTGCCCGGTGATGCAGTCCCAGGCCTTGGTGTAGCCCTCGGCCTTCTGGACGTCGGTCGGCTCGTCGGGGATGCCGTTGACGTCGTCGGGCACCTCCCACTCACCGGCGTTGCCCGTCTCGGTGATGATGTACGGCTTGTCGTACCCGCCGTCGATCCAGTCCTGGCGCACACCGCAGATGTCGCCGTAGGCGTTCATCGAGTACAGGTCGAGGTCCGGGGCGTTGCGCTTGTAGTACGGCCAGGCGCCGGTCCACGCGTCCGTCGAGGTGACCGGGTGGTCGGGGTCGATGGAGTGGATCTTCTTGGCGACGTCGTTGACGAAGGTGGCGTACGCGTTGCGCTGGGCCTCCAGCTCGGTGCCGCCGTAACAGTTCTGCAGACCGAGGACGGACTCGTTGCCGACGTTCCACATAAGCGTCGCCGGGTGGGACTTGTAGGTGTCGACCCACTTGGCGAACTCGGTGAGCATGGTGTTCTTGTACGTCGTGTCGGTGACGTAGTTGACACAGCCACCGGAGCCCGGTCCGCCGCCCGGCTGGAGCCAGAAACCGTTCATCACCTTCAGGCCCTGGCCGGCCGCGGCGTCGAGCAGGGGCTTGCTGGAGGCGTCCGTCCCCCAGGTCCTGACGGTGTTGACGCCCATGGACTTGAGGTCCGGCATGTAGCGGGGGGCGTCGGCCATCGCCGGGCCCCAGGTGAGGCCCTTGACCGTGTACGGCTGTCCGCCCACGGTGAGCTGCCAGTCGCCCTGCGAGCCGGTGACCCTGACCGCGCTCGTCGGCGGCGGATTGGTCCCGCCGTCGGTGCCGTAGACCTGGAACTCCCACAGGGAGTAGCCGTAGCCGCCGGAGCGTGCGAGGCCCTGCATGCGGACGTACCGGCCCGAGCCGGAGACGGCGAGGTCGTCCGTGCCTCCGTCGCCGGCCGTCACGGTCTTCAGGGTGCGCCAGTCGGTGCCGTTGTCGGACGCCTGGATCTCGTAGTTCCTGCCGTAGGCGCCCTCCCAGGTCAGGACGACGCGGCTCAGGTCCTTGCGCGCGCCGAGGTCGACCTGGATCCACTGGGCGTCGGTCCACTGGCTCGCCCAGCGGGTTCCGGTCAGGTTGCCGTCGACCGCGGCGGCCGGACCGTAGGCGTCGCCCTCGGTCGACGAGGCGGTGGCCGTCTTGCCCTGGGAGAGAAGCGTCTCCGCGGCCTGTGCCTGCGGGGCCAGGCTCAGGGTGAGCGAGGACGCCAGAAGGGCCCCGAGCGTCACGAGGGACATTCCGTTGCGGCCCAGGGAACGGGGGGATGTGGAGGGGGGACTGGACACGTGTGCTCCTGGCTGATTCATGACGCCGGGCGCATGGGGCCGCCCCGCCGGGCCGGCTCGCGTGCGGCGCTTCGTATGGAGGGGGATGCACGGTGCTGTCGTACGGGCCCTTCCGGGCCGGGTCGCGGGACATGATCACCGGCCCGGAAGGGGATCGAAGGCCTCACCGCCGTACGCCGGTGAGACGGAGGCGTCTCAGGGGAAGGAGACGACGGTGGACGGCACGGTGGAGGTGCCGGCGGGGATGGTGGACGCCCCGGTGTCGTTGATGACGTGGTTGTAGTGGCCCATGCCGCCGAGGGACACCACCAGGAGGCTGTGGAACTTCACCCCGGGCTTGACGGGTGCCTTGAAGCCGTGGTCCTGGACGATGGTCGGGTCCACGTTGTAGTTGCAGTAGCTGCCGAGGCCCCACGCCTCGTGGGTGTTCACCGAGTCGTCGACGCGGTAGGCGGCGTACCCCTTCGTCGTGCCGTTCTGGATGGCGGCCTGGTTGGGGGCGTCGTACGCCTTCTCGTTCTGGTAGAAGATCGTGCGGCCGCGCTCGCCGTACCACTCCACGTCGTACTTGTTGAAGTGCTCGACGAACAGGCCGGTGGCGAGCACGTCGTCGCCGTTGACCCGGACGCCGTAGTCGGCGCGGTTGGTCTCCCAGCCCCAGCCCTCGCCGTGGTCGGCGCGCCAGACCCAGGTGTGGTCGATGATCGCGTCGTCACTGTTCACGACCATGCTGGTGGTGGCCTTGCCCGCGCCGGCGCCGCCGATGCGGATGTACACGTCCTGCACGGTGGTGGGATTGGCGGCGTGGTCGGCGCCGGCGCCCTGCGGACCGATCTCGAGGAGGGTCGGGGAGTTGACCGGCCCGGCGTCGATCAGGAAGCCGGCGAGGCGGACGCCGTCGACGTCGGCGACCCTCATCGCGGTGACGCCGTTGTCCGGGATGATCGTCGCGAGGCCGAGGCCGAGCACGATGGTGTCGGCGCGGTTCACGTTGATGGTCTGGTCGACGTGGTAGACGCCCGGGGTGAAGAGCAGGTTCAGACCCTGCGCGAGGGCCCGGTTGATGGTGGCGGCGGTGGCGCCGGGCTTGACCACGTAGAACCGGCTCAGCGGGATGGACTCACCCTGAGGGGTGCCGTTCGCCCAGCTGGTGCCGCGGGCGTTGACGCGCTTGGCGGGCGCGAAGACCTTGTACTCGCCGCCGTCGAGGTAGAGGTAGGGCTTCTCGCGGGAGATCGGCGTCGTGTCGAGCGTGGTGTAGCGGGGCTCCGGGAAGGAGGTGGCCGGGGCGCCCTCGACACCTGAGAAGGTCTGGTTCCAGACGCTGTTGGACCAGCCGCCGATGGAGCTGTCCCGGGTGTACCACTGCTGCTGCGAGTAGTTGCCGATCTGGCCGTCGACCTTGGAGTCGGCGATGTACCCGCCGGAGGCCCAGCCGTAGCCGTTCGGCGCCAGGTTGAGACCGCCCTTGACGTGCATGCGGCGGAAGGAGGACGCCTGCGAGACCGCCCACCGGTTCGTGCCGTTGACCGGGTTGAGGGTCAGGCCCTCCGCACCGCGCCAGAAGTTCTGGGTGGCGTTGCCGTTGAACCAGCCCGCGTCGACGGTCACGTCACCGTTGATGGTGGTGTCACCGGGGCGCAGGCCGAGGCCGGCGATCTGGGTGTAGAAGCCGATCTGCGCGTTCAGGTTGTCGTACGTGCCGGGCTTGAACAGGAAGGCGTGCCGGCCGGAACCGAACTGAGCCGACTCCTGCTCCTGGAAGACCTGGTCCAGCTTGCCCTGGATGTTCGGTGTCGAAGGGTCGATGACGTGGACGTTGGGGCCGAGGTCACCGCCGCCGGGCAGGACCGGGCCGCTGTCGCCACCGCCGTACACCTGGAACTCCCAGAGGGAGTAGCCGTAGCCGGTGGCTCGCGTCACGCCCTGCATGCGCACGTACCGGGCCGTGCCGGATACGGCGATGGTCTCGGTGCCACCCGCACCGGTCGCGGTCGAGTAGGCCGTCGACCAGGTGGTGCCGTCCGTCGACAGTTCGATCCGGTACGCCTTGGCGTAAGCCGTCTCCCAGCGCAGCACCACCTGGCTGAGCGCGACGGAGCTGCCGAGGTCCACCTGCAGCCACTGCCCGTCCGAGGCGGCACTCGACCAGCGCGTGCCGAGATTCCCGTCGACCGCGTCGCCGGCCGGCGTTCCGTAGTGCTCCTGGCTGGAGGCCGTCACCGGCTTCCCCTGGGACAGGAGCACCGGTGCCGCCTGGGCCGCCGTCGTCGGGACCACCGCGAGGAGCGTGGCGGCCAGTGCGGTGACGACCCCGGCCGCGAGACCGCGCCGCACGCGTCCGCGGGCTGGTGGTGAGGCCGCCAGAGGCATGCCGAATGTGGACATAAAGGGGTCTCCTTGAAGCGAGGGAAGCGTATGGGAGAGCGCTCTCCGGAACCATGCCCGCCGCCACAGTTACGGTCAATATCTCGGACAAGGCTTTTCTTTTTGCTTGACTTAAGTACCAACAGAGGTGCGCCCAGGGGCAGATCAGCCTCGCCGGCCCGAGAAGGCGCACGACCTGCGCGTTCTCGTCCGAACGTCGGCCCGCAGTCGGGCAAGCTCTGTGGCGTGCGTCACTTTCCGGGAACTCGTTCGGGTCGGGCGGACAGTCCGGGGGCATGGAGATGAGTGCGCGTGCACGGATACGGGCGGGCGACACCGACGCTTTCGGGTCGCTCTTCGACGACAGCGCCCGGGCGGTGTACAACCACGCCTTCCGGCTGACCGGGGACTGGTCGGCGGCCGAGGACGTGCTCCAGTTGACCTTTCTGGAGGCCTGGCGGTTGCGGAGGTCGGTCGATCCCGACGGGGGTTCGCTGCGGCCCTGGCTCCTCGGGATCGCCACGAACGTCGCGCGGAACACCCGCCGGGCCGGCCGGCGGCACGAGGCGGCCGTGAACCGGCTGCCTCGTGAGGAGGCGCTTCCGGACTTCGCCGAGGACCTGGTCGAGCGGATCGACGACGCGGGCCGGATCGCCGTGCTGCAGGCGGCGCTCGCCTCCCTGCGCCGGCCGGAGCGCGAGGTGGTCGCCCTCTGCGTCTGGTCCGGTCTGGACTACGCGGCCGCGGCGGAGGCGCTGGGCATCCCGGTCGGCACCGTCCGCTCCCGGCTCTTCCGCGCCCGCAAGAAGCTGCACGCGTACGTCGGTACCGAACTGCCCGTCCGTAACGGGAACTCGGAGCCCGGTCGCGGACAGGTAATGGGTGACCACGTTCGCGCCGTCCCCACCGCCCAGGAGGAAACCCGATGAGCGCCAAGCAGTCCCGGCCCACCCCGGCCGAACACGATGAGCTGGTCCAGCTGCTCCGGGTCCCGTCCGAACGGGACCTGCCCGGGCGCCGCCACCAGATCCTGAAGGACCACCTGCTGCGCGAGAGCCGGCGGGCGGGCGGAGAGGACGCCGGGCTCCGTGCCCTCCCCCGCCGCCGCCTCGTCCTCGCCGCCGTTCCGCTGGCCGTGGGCGCCGTGGCGGCCGTGACCGTCGCGACCGGCGGTCCGCTCGACCAGCCGTCCGGGGCCGCCGCGTACCCCACCGCCTCGGCCCCCAGCGCCGTTGGCTCCGGCCGGGCCGGCGGCGGCACCGCGGCGACGCCCGCCGCCGTGCTCCTGGACCGCATCGCCACCGTCGCCGCGTCCCGGCCCGCGCCCGTCGTACGGGACGGCCAGTACGTGTACGTCGTCAGCACCGTCGCGTACTCGTCGCAGAGCGACACCGACCCCGTGATGCGTCTGGAGGCGCCCCACCGGCGGGAGATCTGGCACTCCGTCGACGGCGGCCGGCCCGGGCTGCTGCGGGTGAAGGGACAGGACATCGAGCTGGTCACCCACCCGGAGGACCTCGCCGCCCAGGGCAGGAGCAGCGGGAAGAACTACCGCCCGGAGAACGCCTCCCCCACCCTCAACAGTCCGACCTACCGCTACCTGGAGTCGCTGCCCACCGACCCGGAGGTGCTGCTGGCGCGGATCTACCGGGAGACCGCGGGCAGCGGACCCGGGCCCGACGCGCAGGCGTTCGTGACCATCGGCGACCTGCTGCGCGAGCAGCTGGCCCCGCCGGAGGTCAGCGCCGCGCTCTACCGGGCCGCCGCCCGGATCCCGGGCGTCACCGTCGTCGACGACGCTGTCGACGCCTCCGGCCGCCACGGCGTCGCCGTCGCCCGTACGCACGCGGGCGAGCGCACCGAGTGGATCTTCGACAGGAACACCCTGGTGTTCCTGGGGGAGCGCGGCGTCATGGTCGAGGACACCGCCTGGGCCAAGGCCGGCCAGATCACGGCCACGACCGCCGTCCTGAACCGCGGCATCAGCGACAAGGCCGGGGAGTCCTCCCAGCGCGCGAACTGAAGCGACCGGGATGCCGACGGACCGTGGAGACTCGAGTCTCCACGGTCCGTCGGCGTCCCGGTCTTCAGACAGGCGGCGGCACCCCGCCCTTGAGGCGTTCGATGTCGGAGGGGCGGACCTGGATGACGAAGACGGCGATCAGGGCACTGACCACGGCGAAGATCGCGGCCGTGATGAAACCCGCGGAGACGCCGGCCGTCAGGACCTCGTCGCCCCAGGGGGGCGGCAGCTGACCGGTCTTGGCGAACTGCGCCTTCTCCAGCGGGCCCGCCTGGGAGAGGAAGGCCGGGACCTGGATGTCGGCCTCGGTGCGGCTGGCCGTGCCGAAGACGGTGACGAGGATCGACAGACCCAGCGAACCGCCTACCTGCTGTGTGGCGTTGAGCAGGCCGGACGCGGCTCCCGAGTCCTTCGGCTCGACGTTCGACAGCGCCATGATGGTCAGCGAGACGAACATCAGGCCCATGCCGAAACCGAAGACGAGGATCGGCCCGAGGATGCTGCCCAGATAGGTGGAGTTCACGTCGGTCAGGGTCAGCCAGGACAGGCCCGCCGCGGCCAGGACCGAGCCCGTCACCATGAACGGTTTCGGCCCGTACCGGGGCAGCAGGTTGGACGTGAGGCCGGCGCCGACCCCGATGATCGCGCTCACGGGCAGGAACGCCATGCCGGTCTTCAACGGGCTGAAGCTCAGCACCTGTTGCACGAACAGGGTGAGGAAGAAGAACATGCCGAAGATCGCCGCCGCCAGGCAGAGCATGATGGCGTACGTGCCGGAGCGGTTGCGGTCGGCGAACATGCGCAGGGGCGTGATGGGTTGCTGGGAGCGCCGCTCCACCAGGAGGAACGTGGCCAGGAGCACCACCGCCGCGACGAACGAGCCGATCGTGTACGGGTCCCGCCAGCCCTCCTGTGCGGCGCGGATGAACCCGTAGACCAGGGCCACCATGCCGAGCGTCGAGGTGAGGGCGCCGGCGAGGTCGAAGTGACCGGGGCGCCGCTCCGACTCCTTGACGTGGCGGGGGGTGAGGAAGGCGATGACCAGGGCGATGGGGACGTTGACGAAGAAGATCCAGCGCCAGTCGAGCCATTGGACGAGCATGCCTCCCGCGACCAGGCCGATCGCGCCGCCGCCGGCCGAGACGCCCGCGAACACACCGAAGGCCCGGTTGCGTTCCGGGCCTTCGTCGAACGTCGTGGTGATGAGGGAGAGCGAGGTCGGTGAGGCTATCGCGCCGCCGACGCCCTGGAGCGCGCGGGCCGCGAGGAGTTGCCATTCGCTCTGCGCGATTCCGCAGAAGAGCGAGGCGAGTCCGAAGAGCAGTACGCCGAAGATGAAGACCCGGCGCCGGCCCAGGATGTCGCCCGCGCGGCCGCCGAGCAGCAGCAGACCGCCGAAGGTGAGGGTGTAGGCGTTGACGACCCAGGCCAGGCTGGTCGTGGAGAAGTCCAGCGCGGTCTGGATGTGCGGGAGGGCGATGTTGACGATCGTGATGTCGAGGACCACCATCAGCTGGCAGGACGCGATCACGAACAGGGCGATGCCCTTCCCGTCACTGCCCTTCTTCGGGGTGGCGGTCTGTGCCGGTGTCGTCGGCTTGGGAGTACTCATGTGGCGCCTCTGAGCTTCGCCGGGTGAGTGAGCCGTGGGCCGGTCAGTCCACCTTTCGACATTAAGCCAGGGCCGAACGGGCGACCAGTTGATCAAGTGTGCGCGGGCTCGTCCAGGACCGCGAAGCCGTCCAGCTCCACCCGGGCCTGCTCGTCCCAGAGCCGTACGACTCCGATGACGGCCATCGCCGGATAGTCGCGGCCGGCCAACCGGCGCCAGACCCGGCCGAGTTCATGGGCGTGGATACGGTAGGCGTCGACGTCGGTGGTGTAGACGGTGACGCGCGCGAGGTCGGCGGGCGTGCCCCCGGCGTGACGGAGCGCGGTGAGCAGATTGCCGAGGGCGGTGGTGAACTGCTCGGTCAGGGTGTCCCCGACGACCCTGCCCTCGGTGTCGAGGGCGGTCTGTCCCGCGAGGAAGACGAACCGGGTGCCGGTGGCGGTCACGGCGTGCGAGAAGCCGGTGGGCGGGGAGAGTTCGGCGGGGTTGTGCCGGTGCAGGCTCATGGGGTCGGCTCCTCCGCGTGCGGTGTCGTGTCGCGGCCGTCGCCCGGGGACGGCTCCTCCTTGTATGGTGCGCCATCCGGTGCGGCTTCCGGTGCGCCGTCCGCTGCGACTTCACGGCGGTGGGACGCGTACAGCTCCTTGGCGATGATCGTGCGCTGGACCTCGGTGGCTCCCTCGTAGATCCGGGGGGCGCGGACCTCGCGGTAGAGGTGTTCCAGGAGGTGGCCGCGCTGCAGCGCGCGGGCGCCGTGAAGTTGGACGGCGGAGTCGACGACGTACTGGGCGGTCTCGGTGGCGAGCAGCTTGGCCATGGCGGCGCGCCGGGGCACGGCGCTGTCGGCACTGTCGGCGGTATCGGCGTTGTCGTGGCGGGTGCCCTCGTCGTACGCGGTGGCCGCCGCGTACACGAGGAGGCGGGCGGCCTCCGTACGGGTCGCCATCTCGGCGATCCGGTGCGCGACGGCCTGGAGGTCGGCGAGCCGGCCGCCGAAGGCGGGCCTGGCGGCGGTGTGCGCGAGGGCCGCGTCCAGGCCGGCCTGGGCCATGCCGACGGCGAAGGCCCCGACGCTGGGCCGGAAGAGGTTGAGGGTGTGCATGGCGACCCGGAAGCCCCTGTCGGGCTCGCCGAGCAGGTCCTCGGGCCCGACGGGGACGCCGTCGAAGGTGAGGGTGCCGAGGGCGTGCGGGGACAGCATGTCGAGGGGTTCGCCGCCGAGGCCCGGCCGGCCTGCGGGGACGAGGAAGGCGGTGACGCCCCGGGCGCCCGCGCCGCGGGTGGTGCGGGCGAAGACGGTGGCGAAGTCGGCCTCGGGCGCGTTGGAGATCCACTGTTTCTCGCCGTGCAGGCGCCAGCCGCCGCGTCCGTCGGGGACGGCGTCGAGGGCGAGGGCCGCGGCGTCGGAGCCGGCGCCGGGTTCGGAGAGCGCGAAGGCGGCGACGGCCCGTCCGGCGGTGGCCTCGGGGAGCCAGCGGGCGCGCTGCGCGGGGCTGCCGAAGGCGGCGACGGGGTGGGTGCCGAGGCCTTGGAGGGCGAGGGCGGTCTCCGCCTCGGTGCAGACCTGGGCGAGGGACTCGCGCATCAGGCAGAGGTCGAGGGCCCCGGCGTCGAAGAGCCGGGCGATCAGGCCGAGCTCGCCGAGCGCGGCGACGAGGGGGCGGTTGACCCGGCCGGGTTCGCCCTTCTCCGCGAGGGGCTTCAGGCGTTCGGCGGCGAGGGCGCGGAGCTCCGCGCACCAGGTGATCTGTTCCGGATCGAGCGAGAATGCGGGCATGTGGGCCCTCTCTGACGCCCTGGGGCGTCGTCGTCCCTGCGCGGCCGGGTGTCGTCGTCCCCGCGCCGTCGGATGTCGTCGTCCGTGCGCGGCCGGGCACCGTCCCCGCGTGGCCGGGCGTGCGCGCCCCGACCCCGCCGGGGGCTGCGTCACGGCGCCGCCCCGCGCCTTCCTCCGGGCGCTCCTGGACGCCCTTGTCGCGAACTGTTGACTGCCGTCACCAACACGATACGCTCGTGGGGCGACGGGCGACCCCACCTCGACAGAGGGACGGACTCATGGAGCTGACACCTTCGGCCCACCTCGACACCTTCGCCCGTGACCGGCTGCCGCCGCCGGACCGGTGGCCCCGTCTCCTCTTCGACCTCCCCGAGCTCGCCTACCCCGAACGGCTCAACTGCGGGGCCGAGCTCCTCGACCGCACGGTGGAACGGTTCGGCGCCGACCGGCCCGCCTTCCACGACGGGGAGGGCGGTGTCTGGAGCTACGGCGACCTCCAGGACCGGGTCGACCGCATCGCCCACGTCCTCACCTCCGACCTGCGGGTCCTGCCCGGCAACCGGGTCCTCCTGCGCGGCCCCACCACCCCCTGGCTCGCCGCCTGCTGGCTCGCCGTGATGAAGGCGGGCGCCATCGCCGTCACCGTCCTCGCCCAGCAGCGCGCCCCCGAGCTCGCCGTCATGGCGGAGGCGGCCCGCTGCAGCCACGCCCTCTGCGACGCCCACGCCGTCGACGAGCTCCTCGCGGCCCGGATCCCGGGGCTCCACGTCACCCCCTTCGGCGGCGAGGGACCTGACGACCTCCTCGACCTCGCCGCCCGCCGCCCCGGCCCGTACCCGGCGGTGGCGACGGCCGCCGACGACGTCGCCCTGATCGCCTTCACCTCCGGCACGACCGGGCAGCCCAAGGGCTGTGTCCACTTCCACCGGGACGTCCTGGCCGTCGCCGACACCTTCTCCGCGCACGTCCTGCGCCCGCTGCCCGACGACGTCTTCGCCGGCTCGCCGCCGCTCGCCTTCACCTTCGGCCTCGGCGGACTCGTCGTCTTCCCCCTGCGGGCCGGGGCGAGCGCGGTCCTGCTCGAACAGGCCGGGCCCAAGCAGCTGCTCGCGGCGATCGAGCGGCACCGGGTGTCGGTGCTCTTCACCGCCCCCACGGCCTACCGGGTCATGCTCGCCGAGATGACCCAGGGCACCGCCCCCGACCTGGGATCGCTGCGCCGCTGCGTCTCCGCCGGCGAGAACCTGCCGGAGGCGACCTGGAAGGCCTGGTACGCACGCACCGGCCTGCGCCTGATCAACGGCATCGGGGCGACCGAGCTGCTGCACATCTTCATCTCCGCCGCCGACGGCGACATCCGCCCCGGCACCACCGGGCGCCCCGTGCCCGGCTGGCAGGCCAGGATCGTGGACCGCGAGGGCGGGGACGTCCCGGACGGCGAGGAAGGGCTGCTCGCCGTGCGCGGCCCGGTGGGCTGCCGCTATCTGGCCGACCCCCGCCAGGCCGAGTACGTACGCGAGGGCTGGAACGTCACGGGCGACACGTACGTCCGCGAACCCACCGGCTGGTTCCGCTACGTCTCGCGGGCCGACGACATGATCATCTCGGCGGGGTACAACATCGCGGGCCCGCAGGTCGAGGAGGCGCTCCTCGACCACCCCGACGTGGTGGAGACGGCGGTGGTGGGCCGCCCGGACGAGCTGCGCGGCCAGATCGTCGTGGCGTACACGGTGGTGCGGGACGGGGTGCCGCGCGACGCGGGCACCGCCGCCGCGCTGCGGGCCTTCGTCCGCGCCCGCCTCGCCCCGTACAAGTCGCCCCGGGAGATCGTCTTCCTGGACGCGCTGCCGCGCACGGCGACCGGCAAGCTCCAGCGCTTCCGGCTGCGGGACGACCCGTCCGGGCACCCGGCGTGATCCGTCCGGGCGCCCGGCGTGATCCGTCCGGGCGCCCGGCGTGATCCGAAAGCCAGGCCCTAAAGTGATCACGTGGCCGAGCAGCACACTCCCCGATCCCTGATCGTCTCCCTCTACGGCGCCTACGGCCGTGCGCCCGACGGGTCGCCGGTGCCCGTGGCCGCGCTCGTACGGCTGCTCGCCGTGCTCGGCGTGGACGCGCCCTCGGTGCGTTCCTCGGTGTCGCGGCTGAAGCGGCGCGGGCTCCTGCTGCCGCGCCGGACGGCGGACGGCGCCGCCGGGTACGCCCTCTCGGACGAAGCCCGCCGGCTCCTGGAGGACGGCGACCGCCGCATCTACGCCCGTACCGAGCCGAAGCTGTCCGAGGGCTGGGTCCTGGCCGTCTTCTCCGTCCCCGAGGCCGAGCGGCACAAGCGGCACCTGCTGCGCTCCCGGCTCGCCCGGCTCGGCTTCGGCACGGCGGCGCCCGGCGTCTGGATCGCGCCCGCGCGGCTCCACGAGGAGACCCGGCACGCCCTGGAGCGCCTGGAGCTCTCCCCGTACGTGGACCTCTTCAGGGGCGACCACCTGGGGTACACGGCGACGGCGGGGGCGGTGGCCCGCTGGTGGGACCTGGGGGCCATCGCCGCGCTCCACGAGGAGTTCCTCGCGGCCCACGAGCCGGTGCTGCGGGCCTGGACGTCACGGACGGGCGCCGGGGACGCGGGGGACGCGGGGGACGCGTACCGGGACTACCTCCTCGCCCTGGACTCCTGGCGGCGGCTGCCGTACGCGGACCCGGTGCTCCCGGCGGAACTGCTTCCCGACGACTGGCCGGGCCGCCGCTCGGCGGAGGTCTTCACGGCCCTGCACGAGCTGCTGCGGGACCGGGGCGCGGAGTTCGTCCGCCCTTTCCTGTCCGAGCACCAGGGCTGATCGGCAAGGCGCCCCTCAGCGCCGTACGGCCAGGGCCCGCAGCAGGCAGGCGAAGCCCGCCGCGCCGAGGGCCGCGCGGATCAGGTTCCACGTCTCCCACGGGGTCTCGAAGGCGGCGCGGGCGGAGGCGGGGTCCTGGGTGGCGGCGAGGGCGTCGTTGAGGGGTACGTTCACCGCCGAGGTGACGACGAGGACCGCGACGCCCAGGACGAACGCGGCGAGCGTCCAGACCCGCGCGCGGCCGGCGCGGTGCTGCCAGGCGGCCACCGCCGTGAGGACCGGCGCCCCGAGGAACGGGGTGAGGAACACCGGGTTCTGGATCACCTCGTTGACGTTCCGCATCACCTCGACGTAGATCCGGTCGTCGCTGCGCGCGAGCGCCGGCATCACCGAGCAGACGTACGCGAACCACACCCCGGCCACCAGTCCGGTCGCCGCCGTCGCCGCGCCGAGGACCGCCCCGGCACCCTTCCCGCCCCTGGTCTGTGTCATGTCCTCATTCAAGGGCGGATACGGCGTGCGGACCATGGTCCGGCGTCGCACCCGCATACGCGAGGCTCCGGGGCCGCTACTCGCGGCGGCCGGTCGGGGGCCGGCGGCTGCCCGCGCGGTACGGGGCCGGCCAGGGCGCGGCGGGGCCGCGGTAGTCCTGCTCGGCCGCCGCGTGCAGGGTCCAGTGCGGGTCGTAGAGGTGGGGGCGGGCGAGTGCGCAGAGGTCGGCGCGGCCCGCCAGGAGCAGGGAGTTGACGTCGTCCCAGGAGGAGATCGCGCCGACCGCGATCACCGGGACCCCCAGCTCGTTGCGGATGCGGTCGGCGTACGGGGTCTGGTACGAGCGGCCGTAGGCGGGGGTCTCGTCGGGGACGACCTGGCCGGTGGAGACGTCGATCGCGTCGGCGCCGTGGTCCGCGAAGGCGCGGGCGATCACGACGGCGTCCTCGGCGCTCGTGCCGCCCTCGGCCCAGTCGGTGGCGGAGATGCGGACGGTCATGGGGCGGTCGGCCGGCCAGGCCTCCCGTACCGCGTCGAAGACTTCGAGGGGGTAGCGCAGCCGGCCGTCGAGGTCGCCGCCGTAGGCGTCGGTGCGGTGGTTGGTGAGCGGGGAGAGGAAGCCGGAGAGGAGGTAGCCGTGGGCGCAGTGGAGTTCGAGGAGGTCGAAGTCGCAGTCGGCGGCGCGCCGGGCGGCGGCCGTGAACTCCTCGCGTACGACGTCGAGTCCGGCGCGGTCGAGGGCGCCGGGGGTCTGGTTGACGCCGGGCCGGTACGAGAGGGGCGAGGCGGCGACCAGTGGCCAGTTGTCCTCGGGGAGCGGCTGGTCGATGCCCTCCCACATGCGCCGGGTGGAGCCCTTGCGGCCGGAGTGCCCGAGCTGGACGCCGAGGGCGGTGCCGGGTGCCTGGTCGTGGACGAAGGCGGTGATCCTGCGCCAGGCGTCGGCCTGTGCGTCGGTCCACAGGCCGGTGCAGCCGGGGGTGATACGGCCTGCGGGGCTCACGCAGACCATCTCGGTCATGACGAGTCCCGCGCCGCCGAGTGCCCTGGAGCCCAGGTGGACGAGGTGGAAGTCGCCGGGGACACCGTCCTCCGCGACGTACAGGTCCATGGGGGAGACGACGATCCGGTTGCGCAGGGTGAGGCCGCCGAGCCGGAAGGGGGTGAACATGGGCGGGGTGCCGGGCGGGCAGCCGAAGTCGGCTTCGACGGCGGTGGTGAAGGCGGGGTCGCGGAGCCGCAGGTTGGCGTGGGTGACGCGGCGGCTGCGGGTGAGGAGGTCGAAGGCGAACCTGCGGGGCGGCCGGTCGACCCGGCCCGCGAGCTCCTCGAACCAGTGGAGGCTGGCGGCGGCGGCGCGCTGGGTGGAGGCGACGACGGGGCGCCGCTCGGTCTCGTAGGCGGCCAGGGCCTCCGGGAGGGTGGGGTGCCCGCCGATGGCGCGGGCGAGGGCGAGCGCGTCCTCGACGGCCAGTTTCGTGCCGGAGCCGATGGAGAAGTGCGCGGTGTGGGCGGCGTCGCCGATGAGGACGGTGCCGCCGTACGACCAGTGGTCGTTGACGACGGTACGGAACGCGGTCCAGGCGGAGTTGTTCGCCCGGAGTTCCCGGCCGCCGAGCGCCTCGGCGAAGATCTTCGCGCAGCGGGCGGTGGACTCGGCCTCGTCGAGTTCGTGGAAGCCGGCCGCCCGCCAGACCTCCTCGCGCATCTCGACGATGACGGTGGAGGCGCCGGCTTCGTAGGGGTAGGCGTGCAGCTGCATCACGCCGTGCTCGGTCTCCGCGGTCTCGAAGCGGAAGGCGTCGAAGGCGAAGTCGGCGGCGAGCCAGATGTAGCGGCAGCGGTGGGTGGTGATCCGGGGGTGGAAGCGGTCGGCGTGGGCCTCGCGGGTGCGGCTGTGGACTCCGTCGGCGGCGACGACCAGGTCGTGGTCGGCGGCGAGGGCCTCGGCCGGCGGGGCCTCGGTGCGGAAGCGGAGCCGTACGCCCAGGTCGGTGCAGCGGGCGTGCAGGATCTCCAGGAGCCGGCGGCGGCCGAGGGCGGCGAAGCCGTGGCCGGTGGAGCGGGTGCGGTGGCCCCGGTGGACGACGTCGATGTCGTCCCAGCGGACGAGGTCGCGGCTGAGCGCCTCGTACACGACGGGGTCGGCGTCCCGGATGCCGCCGAGGGTCTCGTCGGAGAGGACGACCCCGAAGCCGAAGGTGTCGGTGGGGGCGTTCCGCTCCCAGACGGTGACCTCACGGGCGGGGTCGAGCCGCTTGAGCAGGGCGGCGGCGTAGAGCCCGCCGGGGCCGCCGCCTATGACGGCGATTCTGGACGGGGCGGCGGGGGGCATGGCTAGCGGCCCTGCCATTTCGGGGGCCGCTTCTCGGTGAAGGCGGCGTGGAACTCTGCGTAGTCCGCGCCGTTCATCAGGAGCGCCTGGGTGGCCGCGTCCAGTTCGATCGAGGCGGCGAGCGGCATGTCGAGTTCGGCGGTGAGCAGGGCCTTGGTCTGGGCGAGGGCGAGGGCGGGGCCGTCCGCGAGACGGCGGGCGAGGGCGCCGGCCCGCTCCGCCGCCCTGCCCTCCTCGGTGAGCTCGGAGAGCAGGCCGATGCGCTCGGCCTCGGCGGCGTGGACGGGTTCGCCGAGCATGAGGAGGCGGGTGGCGTGGCCGAGTCCGACGACCCTGGGCAGCAGATAGGCCGCGCCCATGTCGCCGCCGGAGAGGCCGACGCGGGTGAAGAGGAACGCGAAACGGGTGGTGGGGTCGGCGATCCGGAAGTCGGCGGCGAGGGCGAGGACGGCCCCGGCGCCCGCGGCGACGCCGTGGAGGGCGGCGACGACCGGGAAGGGGCACTCGCGCAGGGCCCGGACGACCTGGCCGGTCATCCGGTTGAAGTCGAGGAGCTGGGCGGTGTCGAGGGAGAGGGTGGCGCCGATGATCTCGTCGACGTCACCGCCGGAGCAGAAGCCGCGGCCCTCGCCGTCGAGGACGAGGGCGCGGACGGAGCGCTCGCGGGAGAGCTCGGCGAGGAGGTCCCGCAGGTCGGCGTAGGCGCCGAAGGTGAGGGCGTTGAGTTTCGCGGGGCGCGCGAGGGTGACGGTGGCGACGCCCCGGTCGATGTCGAGGCGCAGGTGCCGCCAGTCCGCGGTGCGGGGCGTGGAGCCGGTGAACGGACTCATCCGGAAGGGCCTCCTTCCTCCGCTCGGAGGGTATCACCGTACTGTGACTGTCGTCACGAGTACGCGATACGTCAGGTTGGGCCCCTGGTCCTGATGGCCGGGGTCGGAGGTCACCGGCGGGACGGGAGGGGCGCCCCTGGAAAGAGAGATTCCACCTCGTAAGGTTGAAACCAGGACGTCTCGCCGCGCCCCGCCCCGGCGAGCGCTCCGCGTGCCCGCGGAGCACCGCACCACCCGACCGTCCCACCCGTCCACCCGGCGAAGGGAGCCTGCCCCCATGCCCCGAGCGACCGGCCCCGCCGCGACCGGGCCTCCCTCCTCCTGGCGCGTCCGGCTGCCCCACACCGCCGCCGCCGTACCGATCGCCCGCGCCCTGATCCGTGACGCCCTCGCCGAACTCGATCCCGGCGCGGCCGACCGCCCCGACACCGACACGGCGGAGCTGCTCACCGCCGAGCTCGTCGCGAACGCCGTCGAGCACACGGCGGGCCTCGGCCCCATCGAACTCGTCGTCGAGCTGCTCACGGGGCCCGGCGGCTGCCAGATCGAGGTCCATGACTCCCAGCCCGCCGCGCCCGGTCAGCTCGTCTGCCCGGATCCGGGCACGGAGGTCGACCCGTGGCAGGAGCACGGCCGCGGGCTGTTCCTCATCCGCGCGCTGAGCAGCGACTGCGGACACCGGCCCACCACGCAGGGCAAGGCGGTCTGGTTCACCCTCCCGGCCGTACCGGCTCAGCGGCGGCGCCACCCTCAGATCTGAGGAGCGGGCCCCGCGAGCGTCGCGACCAGGACCGCCTTGATGGTGTGCATCCGGTTCTCGGCCTCGTCGAAGACGACCGAGTGGGCCGACTCGAAGACCTCGTCGGAGACCTCCAGCTCGGTCAGACCGTGCCGGGCGTGGATGTCCCGCCCCACGGCCGTACCCAGGTCGTGGAAGGCCGGCAGGCAGTGCAGGAACCTGACGTCCGCGTTGCCGGTGGCGCGCAGCACGTCCATGGTCACGGAGTACGGGGCGAGGGCGGCGATCCGCTCGTCCCAGACCTCCTTGGGCTCCCCCATGGAGACCCAGACGTCGGTGGCCACGAAGTCGGCGCCCGCCACCCCCTCGGCGACGTCCTCGGTGAGGGTGACGGTCGCGCCACTGGCCGCCGCGAGCTCGCGGGCCGCGGCGACGACACCCTCGGCCGGCCAGTACGCCTCGGGCGCGACGATCCGCACGTCCATGCCGAGCAGGGCGCCGGTGACCAGGTAGGAGTTGCCCATGTTGAAGCGGGCGTCGCCGAGGTAGGCGAAGGTGATCGCGTCCAGTGGCTTGTCCGTGTGCTCGGTCATGGTGAGGACGTCGGCAAGCATCTGGGTGGGGTGCCAGTCGTCGGTGAGCCCGTTGAAGACGGGGACGCCCGCGAAGGCGGCGAGCTCCTCGACCGCGGCCTGGCTGTCGCCCCGGTACTCGATGCCGTCGAACATCCGGCCGAGCACACGGGCGGTGTCCTTGACCGACTCCTTGTGACCCATCTGGGAACCGGAGGGGTCCAGGTAGGTGGTGGAGGCGCCCTGGTCGGCGGCGGCGACCTCGAAGGCACAGCGGGTGCGGGTCGACGTCTTCTCGAAGATCAGGGCGATGTTCCTGCCGCGCAGCCGCTGGACCTCGGTGCCCGCCTTCTTGGCGGCCTTGAGCTCGGCGGAGAGCGCGACCAGGCCGCGGAACTCCTCGGCGGTGAAGTCCAGCTCCTTGAGGAAGTGGCGGCCGATGAGGTCTGTGGCCATGGGTCGCGCTCCTACGGGTACGGTCGGGGGCGTCGACAGGAACGCCGGCAGGGGACGCCGGTCGGGGGACGCCGGTCAGGGACGCTGGAAGTCTATACGCAGCTCAACATTTATATACAGCCCCTGTCCCCTCGGTGCCCGTCAGACCGCGTCACGCTCCACCGGGCAGCTCATACAGCGCGGCCCGCCCCGCCCCCGGCCCAGCTCGCTGCCCGGGATCTCGATCACCTCGATGCCCTGCTTGCGCAGATGCGTGTTCGTGGTGGCGTTCCGCTCGTACGCGACGACCACACCCGGCTCCACGGCGAGCACGTTGCAGCCGTCGTCCCACTGCTCGCGCTCGGCCGCGTGCACGTCCTGCGTCGCCATCAGGACACGGATCTCCGGCAGCCCCAGCGCCGCCGCGATGGCACTGTGCATCCGCTCCGGCGGATGGTCGGTCACCCGCAGCGGCTGTCCCGCGTCCCCCGGTTCGATCGTGTACGAGCGGAGCATCCCGAGCCCCGCGTACTGGGTGAACGTGTCCTGGTCCACCATCGTCATCACCGTGTCCAGGTGCATGAACGCCCGCCGTTTCGGCATGTCGAGCGCGACGATCGTGCGCGCCGAACCGGCCGCGAACATGCCCCGGGCCAGCATCTCCACCGCCTGCGGGGTCGTCCGCTCGCTCATCCCGATGAGCACGGCGCCGTTGCCGATGACGAGGACGTCCCCGCCCTCGATGGTCGACGGGTAGTCGGCCTGCCCCTCCGACCAGTGGTGGAACGGCCCCGCCCCGGCACCGGTGAACAGCGGATGGTGCTTGTAGATCGCCTCGAAGTGCACGGTCTCGCGCTGCCGGGCCGGCCAGCGCATCGCGTTGATCGACACGCCGTCGTAGATCCAGGCCGAGGTGTCCCGGGTGAAGAGGTGGTTCGGCAGCGGACCGAGGAGGAAGTCGTCCAGGTCCAGGGCGTGGAACCGGACCGAGGTCGGCTCGCGGTGCGCCACCAGGAACTCCCGCTTCGTCATCCCGCCCACCAGCGCCTCCCTCAGCGCGACCGCGTCCAGCGAGTCGAACGCGGCGCGGAGGTGGTCGGTGGCCAGCGGCCCGTACTCCTTCTCGTCGAAGACCCGGTCGAGCACGAGCGCGCGGGCGGCCGGCACCTCAAGGGCCTCGCTCAGCAGGTCCCCGAAGAGATGCACCTCGACCCCTCTGTCCCGCAGCACGTCCGCGAACCCGTCGTGCTCCTGCCGGGCCCGGCGCACCCAGAGCACGTCGTCGAAGAGGAGGGCGTCCTTGTTACTGGGGGTGAGCCGCTTCAGCTCCAGATCGGGCCGGTGCAGGATGACGCGGCGCAGCCGCCCGGTCTCGGAGTCGACATGGAATCCCATGCGCCCATCCTGGCGGAGCCGGGCGGTCGAGTCCCGCGTTTCGGTCCAGGCGCGGACGGCGGGACTACCGGTACGACGCTCCCCCGGCCGGCCGGGGGGCCGTGCGGGGCACGCCGTACGCCTCCTTCAGGAGGGTCAGCCAGACCACCTCAGGCAGGCCGGGGCGCTCGCCCTCGACGATCAGCCAGAAGGCTTCGCGGGCGGACGGCGCCGGGCTCGTACGGAGCCGGGAGAGCAGCGCGGCGACCGTGCCGACCGGGCCGTCGCCGCCGGCGAGGACCGGGCGGACCGCCCAGAGGTGCAGCTCGGCGGCGTTGGCCGCGCGCTGCTCCTCCGGCGGTTCGGACGGGTCGGCCTCGGCGCCCGGCGGCGCGACGGCCCAGAGGTCCTGGCCGAGGACCTCCGCGCAGAGCTCCCGGCGCAGCGGATGCTCCCAGGACGGCAGGCGGCGGGCGGCCTCCCCGAGGAGGAGGGTGAGGACGACGTAGGCCTGCGGGCGGCCCAGCGCGGCGAGCAGTTCGCGGCTGCCGGCCCGCTCGACGAGCCCCCGGGCCTCCTCCACGGTGCGGGCGGCCGGCAGCTTGTGCGCGAGCCCGGTCTCGACGTCCTTCTCCCGCCCGCGCACCCTGGGCCAGGAACGCCCGGGGGCCGCACTCGGACCGGTCCACTCGGGTGCGACCTGGGGCAGCACGGGGCGGGGGTACGGGTCGCCCCCGGGGCGGTGGGACGGCTCGGGCGGTCCGGTCCTGAGAACCGGCTCGGGTGTCGGTTCAGGCGCCGGTTCCGGCTTCGGTTCCGGCGTCGGATCGATCCGTGGGGGCTCGGGCTTCGGCTTCGGTTCACTCTGCGGTACGGCACCCAGCACGGCCGTCGGCTCGCTCCCGTACTGCCCCGGCCTCGGGTCCGGGCTCGGGTCCGGGCCCTGGTCCGGGCTCGGGTCCGGGCCCTGGTCCGGGCCCTGGTCCGGCCTCGGGTCCGGGCGGAACCAGAGGTCCGGGCGTTCCGTCGGGCCGGGGATGCCGGGGGCGGGGGCCCACGGGGTCCGGCCGGTGGGGCCGGCCGCCTGCGCGGGGACGTGCGGGACGGTCGGGGTGCCCGCCCGGCCGTCGAGGGCGGCGAGCGCGCGCGTGGCCGTGTCCAGGAGTGGACCGCGGCGCGCGGCGGAGGCCGCGTGAAGGGCGCTGCCGACCGCGTACTCGCCGCCCTCGCCCTCCGCGACCCCCTGGAGGTGGTGGCGGACGAGCCGGGCCGCGATCTCCTCCGCCGCGTCGCCGCTCCGCTCCCGTGGATCGACCCGGCGGCGTTCGGTGTTGCGGCTCGCGGCGCCGGACCAACGGCCGACGAACACGAAGCGGAGCGCCGGGAGTTCGACGGTGTCATGGGTGGCGAAGGTCCACCGGCGGTCGGTGAGCGTGCCGAACATGCTGTGCAGTCCCCAGAGCACCTGACAGGCGGTGTCGCCCCGTTCGTCGAGGACGGTGAAGCGCTCGTCCGGGTGACGCAGCAACTCGGCCACCGCTCCCGTGAGTTCCTCGGCCGCGTACGCCAGGATCCGGTCGAGTTCCCCCTGCCCCCGGCCGGTCGCCGGGACGAGGACGTCCTCGGGGACGACCGGCAGCCGGCCGCGCGCCTCTGCGGCGTTCAGGTCGGCGCCCTCCCAGTTCCAGGCGTGCAGCCCGAGGCAGACCGCCGGTTCGAGGAGCGCGGGCGAGCCGACGAGGGCGTGGCAGAGCACGGAGGTCCCGCCGTCGGCGTCCGCGAACGGGGTGCGCCGGATCAGCATCACGTCCGCGCGCCGCTGGAGCCGGATCAGGGCCGGCCGGGTCTCCTCGCCGCTCGCGCGGAGCACGGGTCCCGAGGTCCTGAAGAGGTTCTCCGCCTCGTCGCGGGGGCCCGACCAGGCCACCGGGCCGAATCCGGTGCTGCCGGTGAGGTTCTCGCTGTCCCAGCGGAAGACGATCTGGTCGACCTCGTTCTCCGACCGTGTCATCGGACGATCCCCTCGGTAGGGCCCGTGCGTTCCGCCCCGGGCAGCAGCCCGCACAGGGCGAAGAGCGAAAGGAGCGGCGCGAGGACCCGGCGCGGCCGGGCCCCGTGCGGAAACCGGTCGCCGCGCGCCTGCCCCCCGGTCGCCGCGACGAAGTGCAGGGTGCAGTCGGCGCAGTCGTCGAAGGGCTTGAGCCAGGCGGGGCTGGCGTGCTGGGCGAGGAAGGCGTACGCGTCCCGGCTCTCGGCCCGTGGGACGGCGGGGTCGTGGGGGCCTGGCAGGGCGCGGCCGAGCCAGCGGTCGACGACCGGCTCGAAGCGCACCAGGTCGCTCTTGTTGACGGCGAGCGCGGCCGGGGCGGCGACGAGCCCGCCGCGCTGCCGTGGGATGCGGTTCAGAACGGTGGCGAAGGCCTCGTCGCCGAGGTCGCGCCGGCGCAGCCCGCTCTGTTCCCGCACCGGGTCGAGGGAGGGCATCCGGAGCGCGCGCAGCGGGTCGAGGACGAAGATGAACGCGTCGACGCCCATGAGGAAGCGGCCGACCTCGCTGTCCTGGGCGAGGTCCTCGCCCGCGAGGTCGAAGAAGACGACGGGCCGGGGTGTCTCGCCGCCCGCGGAGACGAGCAGCCCGTCGGCGAACCGCGCGAAGGTCTGCTGACCGGTGCGCCCCAACTGCCGTCCCTGCTGGAGGCTCTGGACGCGTTCGCGCAGATAGGTCCGGTGGGCCTCGGGGTTGAGCGGCCGGCATTTCAGTCCGTACGGTTCGAGACCGCCGAGTTCGACCTCGCCGAGCATGGCGGCGAGGAGGTGGGTCTTGCCGACGGAGGAGCTGCCGACGAGGGCGATGGAGAGCGGCTCCCCGTTCGTGAGGTAGGGCACGGGCAGTTCGTGTCCCTCGTCGCCGTCCCGGGTGTGCGGGCAGAGGTGGTACGCCTTGCGCAGGGCGTCCGACAGGTGGCCGGGGCGGCGTTCGCCGCTGAGGTCGAGCGGGATGCGGTTGCCCTTGGCGTCGATGGTGACGAGCAGCCGTTCGTCGTACTCGACGGGGAGCAGGCAGTGCGGGCACATCCGGCTCCGCGCCGGCGGCGCGGGGACGGGTTCGGGCGCGGGCGCGACGGGGCGGGGCGCCTCGTCGCCGCCGAAGACCCTGCGGAACACGGAGGTACGCGGGGGCCGCGGGTCCTGGACGGGCGCCTCCCGGGTGTCCCCCGCCGGTCCCGCGCCGGTCCCGCCTCCCCCGGACAGCGCGCGCTTGCGCGCGATCTGGGTGTCGTACTCGGCGCGCCGGCGGTCGAGCGGGTCAGCCGCGCCCGCGCCGGTGGCGAGCGGGTCGGGTACGTGGAGGAGCCGCAGCAGCTCGGCCGGGTGCGGGCGCCGCTCCGCGTTCCCGGCGAAGAGACCGCTGTGTTCGAGAGCGGCGAGGCGCCGGTAGTCGGCGAGGTCAGCCGGGGGGCCCTCGCCGCGGTCGGGGCGGCCGGAGAGCAGGTAGTAGGCGATCTCGGCGACGGACCACAGGTCGTCGCGCGGGTCGGCGGCGCCGTGGCCCGCGCGCTGTTCGGGCGAGGCCCAGGGGGCGGCGCCGAAGGGCTCGCGGGGCTCCCCGGCGCGCAGTGCCGCGTACGGTTCACCGAGCCGCACCCGTGCGCCGTCCCACCGCACGGTGTCGGGGGTGATCGCCCGGTGGACGAGGTCCACGTCGCCCAGGAGCCGCACGGCCATGGCGAGTTGGCCGGTGATCCGCTCCTGGTCCTCGGCGGCGAGGCGCCCCGCCCAGTCGGAGAGCGGACGCCCGCCCGGCGGCCGGTACAGCACGAAGGGCTCGGCCGCCGTCAGGTCGAAGCCGACGACCCGGGGCAGCACCGCGCCGAACTTCGCGCCCCCGTAGCGTCGTTCGAGCGCGACGGCGGCGGCCACCTCGCGCTCCAGGAGCCCGTACGCGTCGGGGTCGCCCTGCGCGGACGACGCGAGGCGGTACTGGTGGACCGGTACCGAGCCCGTGCCCAGGAGGGCCCGGCGGACGAGGACGCCCGGGCGGCCGGGTGGCCTGCGGTCCTCCCCGTACCGGACGGCGAAGCGGACCTGCGCCTCCTGGTGGTTCAAGAACTCCAGCTCCTGGTAGTAGGGGTGGGGCGGCGGGCTCGGCTCGCCGATGTGGTCCGGGTGGTCGGGGCCGATGGGCTGCTGCGGGTCGGTCGGGCGGGGCGCGTCGGGCGGGCCGTCGGGGTCGTGCGAGCGGGTCGGGTCGTGCGGGCGGGTCGGGTCGGTCACCGTTCTCCTGCCTCCTCAGCGCGGACGGTGTGCACGACGTCCGTGCGCAGGGGTACGAGGCGGAGGATTCCGGCGTGGCGCCCCGCACCGGTCCACACGACGTCCTCGGCGGTGCCGCGCCAGACGTCCTCCCCCGCGGCCCCGCGCCGCATCGCCTCGGGCACGAAGCGGACCAGCCGGGCCGCGAGCGGGTCGTGGGAGAGCAGCCGCAGGTGCTCGGGGCCGCACAGCGCCACCGTGCGGCCGGGGTCGTCCTCGGCGAGCAGCAGCCTGGCCACCGCGTCCGGGGCGACCCCGGTGAGCCGGGCGGCGTCGGGCCGGTCGGAACGGTCGGTGAGGGCGGTGGGGAGGCCGGACAGCGCGTCCGGGTCGCGCAGACCGTCGTAGCGGGGCGGCGGCGAGGCGGCGACGTCGCGTTCGAGGCGGACCCGGGTCTCGTCCAGGAGTTCCGCCATCCGCTGCTCGTGGACGGCGGAGACGGCGGCTCCGGGATCGCGCTCGACGCCCGCCCAGCACCGGTCGAGGATCAGCAGGGTGCCGGCGACCAGGTCGGCGACGAGCGTGTCGACGAGCAGGGGGCCGCCGTCCCCGTACCGCCGCTCCAGCCAGGCGGGCGCGGGCAGGGCGGAGGGCTCCCCCGAGGGAGCGGTGGGAGCGGTGGTGGTGCGGCGGGGGCCGCGAGGGTCACGCTCGGAGGCACCGGGCGGGTACGGGGACGCGGGCGGGGGCGGGGGCGGTGCCGGGGCACGTACCGGATCGGGTTCCTCGTCCATGTCGGACCAGACGTCCTCCTCACCCCCGTCCGCCGACCAGTCGTCCCAGCTCCAGGCCGCCGTACCGCCGTCCGGGGCCGGTGGCGGCACGTCCTCCGGCTCCGCGCCCGCCGGGTCCGACGACTGCCCGTACCACGGGGACGCCCCGGACGGCTCCGGCCGCCCGTCCCCGTCGGCCGTCTCCGCGAGGCCCCGGAGCAGCCGGGCCACCGCCCCCGCCCCGGCCGAGCAGTGGTGCCGCACCTCGGCGAAGAGCCAGTCGTGCACGGCCGTCGTGACGACCAGGGCCTGCGTCTCCCGCAGGATCCGCCAGGCCTCCTCCGGGTCCGCCCGCGCCCACCAGTCGTCCACGGCCCGGGTCCAGTCGCGCAGCGCGAGGAGGACGACGGCCGCCACGGCGACGGTGAGCGCCACGGCCGCCGCCCAGAGGGGCGGTCCGAGGTACAGCCCGAGGCCCGCCCCCGCGAGGCCGCCGGCCAGACCGCCGAAGAGCCGGGGCGCCGCACACGTGGCTCCGCCGCCGTCGATCCGTCCGTCGGGCGAGCGGTTGGGCCTGCGTCGCAGCATCAGGTGGGCGAGTCCGGCGGCGAGCACGCCGACGGCCGGGCCGAGGACCCAGCCGAGGACCGGCCAGATCCCGGCGATCAGCGCCAGGACCCCGGTCACGGCGAGGGCCGCGGGGCGCGAACCGCCGGCGGTGAACGGGTGGCGGGCACCGAGCCTGCGCAGCCGCTCCGGTCCGCAGAGCGCGTCGAGCCGGGCGAGCCGGGCGGCGCTGCCGACGGGTGCGGTACGGGCGGAGAGCGCGGCGAGCCGGGCCGCCACGGAGCGCAGCGGAAGCCCCTTGCCGATCAGGTCGTGGGTGTGGTCGCGCAGGGCGGGGACGATCCCGGCCCGCGACATCTCCCTTGGCATCTCCGGCAGTTCGATGCCGCGGTCGCGGAGCACGCCCCGGTGTTCGGCGGTGAGCCGGCTGCCGCCCGCCGCGCCGAACGCGTCCGCGACGGCCGTCCGGAACCGCTCCAGCTCCTGCACCACCCGTTCGATGTCGCCCGGCAGGTCGACGGTGCGGTCGGCACCGCCGAGAAGTCCCGCCGCGCCCCGGATCCGGTGGTAGCCGTCGACGGCGACGCCGACGGCCTCGTCGCAGGCGGCGAGGCGGGAACCCGCCCGGCCCTGCGGCGGGAGCCAGCGGTGATCGGCGAGGGAACGCGGAACGCCCTCGTCGAGGAGCACCGCGAGGGCGGCCGGCACCTGTTCGGCGGAGGCGGCACCGGCCGGGACGTCCGGGCCGGTGAGTCCCTCCACCGCCTGCCGCCAGGCACGCGCCCGCGCCTCGTCGGTGAGGTCGTGCTCCAGGACGCGCACGGCCGGCACGGCGACGCCGTGCACCACCTCGCCGAGTGCGCGCAGGACGGCGTCGAAGACCTCGGGCGTGGACAGGACGTCGACGAGCGGGCGCAGGACGGCCTCGCCCGGTACGCCGTCCTCCGCCGTGTCGAACAGCCACAGGACCCCGGCGGCGGGCGGACGGAGGGTGAGCGTGCGGCTCAGGTTCCGTTCGCTCCGGGAGCCGACGGCGACACAGACGATGTGGGCGGGACCGTAGGACGAGAGGCGTTCGTAGAGCAGTTGGTGGGAGACGAGCCGGTCGGCGTCGTCGAGGACGAGGAAGCGGCGCTCGCCGCCGGGCTGCGGGGCGTCCAGGGCGGTGCGCACGGCGGCGGCGTGGCCGGAGCCGCCGGCGGCGTCGTGGTCGTACGCGGCCGCCGTCCGCAGGTCGAGGCAGACGGCGTGGCCGGGCAGCGGCCGTTCGGGCAGGACGCGCGGGCTCACTCCGCCTCCCCGCGCGGAGCGCCGTGGCCGGGGCCGTGGTCCGGTCCGAAGTCGGGTCCCCAGTCCGGTTCCGGTTCCAGCTCCCAGTCGCCCTCGTAGGCGGACGGCCGTGGCGCCCGCGCCTCGGCGGCGGGAACGGGGGCCGGCGGGTCGCCGTAGGCGGTCCGGGGGTCGGGCCGGTGACCGACTCCGGGGCCCGTTCCGTTCTCGTACGCGGTACGGGGGCCGGGCCCGGCCTCGTACGCGTACCCGTTACCGTCCCCGTCCCCGTATCCGGAGCGAGGACTCCACCCGGGCCCGCTGCCGTATCCGGCCTGCTCCGGCACCGGCACCGGCACCGGCCCATGGCCCTGCGCCTGGCCCGGGACCTGGCCCCGCCCCTGCGCCCGCCCGCCGCGCGGCCCGTGCCGTTCGTACAGGGTCCGCAGGTTGGGGCGCGTCGCGCGGGACGACTTGGGGAAGCGCATCTCCAGGGCGCCGGGGTAGGTGACCTCCCAGAAGTGGCGCAGGGGAGCCAGCCATTCGGCGTCGTGGTCGCCGTATCCCCCGCGCGCCCGGTCATCGGGATCGCCGTACTCCGCGGCGAGCTCGTCGATCAGGGCGAGCTGGCGCGGGGCGACCTGCTCCACGAAGTGGGTGAAGAGCGGGGACGGTGCCGCCGGCACCTGCCCGAGGCCCTTGGGCAGGGCCTGCATGAGGCGCTCGCAGAACTGCTCGATGATCTGCCCCTCGTCGAGCAGCGCCCAGCGCTCGTACGCGCGCAGCAGCCCCGCCCAGCTCGACAGCGAGCCGTCGAAGCCTTCGAGGCGGAGCGACATGGTCGCGGACTCGCCGTCCTGGAGGCGGATGCGGACGACGTGCGGCGAGCCGGCCGGGCCCTCGGCGTCGACGTGTCCGTTCCACATCGCGCAGAGCAGCCGGTGCAGGATGCGCTGCCGGTCGTGTTCGGTGGAGACCAGCCAGTCGTCCTGGTAGCCGAGCCGCTGGCGCCAGTGCAGGAAGTCGTTCTCGCCGGCCGCGTCGCGGGCATCGGACCAGAGGCCGAGGACGCTGCGGACCTCGGAGATGTCGGTGAGGTTCATGCCGCTGCGGAAGAAGACGACGGTGATGGAGTCGGTGTCGCCCGCGCGGCTCTCCGGGGTCACCCGGGAGGGCAGGTTGAGCTCCTGCTCCAGGAAGTCCCGGGCGCGGCCGTCGGACTCGCTCGCCGGGTGCACGATGAGGATCTTGAGCGGGCCGCTGCCGTCGGGGACGAAGCCCACCGGGATGAGGCCGGCCAGCCGGGCCCTGAACTGGTCGAGCCAGCGCGGGTCGACCTTCGCCTCGGCGGTCTCGTCGCCCGAGGCGGCGCGCAGCAGCAGCTCCATGGAGGGCAGCAGGGGGCGGGCGAAGACGTCCTCGTTGGCCTCGCCGAAGAGGCGCTTGACGCGACGCTCCACGACCTGCTTGATCTCCTTCACCGCCGCGCCGGACGAGCGGCGGACCGCGTCGAGGGCCCGCCGCCAGTCGTCGGGTCCGACGAGCCGCCCGAGGAGGGCCGCGGCGTCGGCGTTCTCGGGCAGCCCCAGGCTCTGGGCGAGCCGGTCGACGACGTCGTCGTAGAAGGCGCGCAGGGTGTTCTGCGGGGGCAGCAGATAGGCGATGCCCGCCCGGTCGTCGCGGTAGAGGTCGCGGCGGCGGTCGGCGAAGGCCTTCGCCTCGTCGTGCTCGTGGGCGCGCAGGGCCTTGGCGAGTTCGGCGACCTCGACGGTGACGCGGTTCAGGGACGGCCGCCACTGGGCCTCGCCGGCCTGCCAGCCGCGGTGCCACAGGGTCCGGGCCCGCCACTGGTACCAGGCCTCCTGGGCGGAGAGGGCGTGCTGCACGTCGGGGTCGCTCCAGCGGGCGGGTACGACGCCGCCGACGCTGCCCCTCACCGAGGGGATGGCGGGGGCGGCGGGCTGGACGTTCGGCGGCCGTTCGGGTTCGTTGCGCCGGTTGTCGAGCATGCCGGTGAAGCCCTCCTTCGCCACCCGGTCGGGGTGGCCGGGCAGACCCGCGAGGACCACTTCGACCTGGAACGGGTCGAGCCGGCCGAGGAGTTCGCGGACCCCGGCACTGGGCCTGAAGTCCTCGGTGAGGCGCGGGATCTCGCGGGCGAGGCTGCTGTCGAGGCGGCGCAGGGCCTCCTCCATGTCACCGAGCCTGTTCCGCAGCTCCTGGGTGATCTTCCCCTTGCCGCGGGGGAGTTGCTCGGGCGCGGGGACGTCCGGGGCCTCCCGGCTCCAGAGCCGGCCGATGCCGGAGCGGGTGAACAGCTCGCGGACCTGTTCCTGTCCTTCCCGGTCAGGCCTGCGGGCGCGCTCCGCCATGGCGCGTACCGCCTGGGCGAGGAGCCGGGCGGCGACGATCTCGGCGAGGTCGTCGACGGGGACGGTGAGGGAGGCGGCGAGGCTGGTGGACATGCCGCGGTAGCCGATGCCGCTGCGGGCCGGGGTGGAGCGTTCCACGCTCTTGTTGATGAAGCTGGCGGCGAAGGACTGGTAGTCCTCCTCGGCGTGGGTCGCCGAGCCGTTGTCCTTGCCGAGGTCGGTGCCGATCAGCGACATGACCATGGCGGCGATGGAGCGGCGCAGGTCCTCGCTGCCGATGACGGACGGCTTGGAGAAGAGGAACGCCGTCTGCATGGTGGCGGGGCGCAGGGCGACGACGCCGTCACCGGGGTAGGTGACGCTGAGCCGGCCCCGGTCCTCGACGTCGCCGACCTGGTCGAGGGCCTCGGGCACGTTCTGGTCGTCGACGAGCCGCGAGAGGTCGACCAGGGCGCGGGCCGAGTTGAGTTCGGCCTCACGACCGCCGCCGGCCTCGGGTGGAAAGGCGGAGGGCATGACGACGAGCGGGTAGATCTTCACGCCGGGCACCCGGGCGTTGCGGAACTCGTGCCCGATGAGGTGGATGAAGTCGTAGAAGATGCCGGCGCCGGTGCCGCCCGCGACGGAGAAGGCGACGAACACGTCGCATCCCCGGATCCGGTTGCCGCCGACCCGCCGGAGGTCGCCGGCGGACTGACCGATGGCGCTGATGGCCTCGCGGAGCTGGCGCAGGACGGGTTCGAGTCCGGAGCGGAGGGTCGCGAACAGCGCGGCGCGGCCGACGGTCGGCAGCTGTCCCGCGCCGTTGTTGAGGGGGGCGACGCGCGGCTGGCGGGCCTGCGGCGGCAGCCACAGCCGGGTCTCCTCGGGGACGGAGACACGCAGCATGCGGGTCACCTCGGGCGAGGAGTCGAAGTCGGTGGGCAGCAGGTCGCGGACGATCCGGGAGGTACGGGCGAAGGCGGCGCCCTCGGCGCCCTTGGCCCGGAACTGCGGCTGGCCGAGCAGTTCGCCCTCGCTGAAGTCGGCGTAGACGAACTGGAGGCAGTCGGGCAGCTGGAAGGGCAGCCGCCGGCCGCCGTCGACGAGGTCGGTGCCGTCGGGGCCGCAGAGCTCCCGGCGCAGGCCGCGTTCGAGTTCGCTGCCGATACGTCCGCCGGTGCCGCCGAGTCCGACGAAGAGCATGGGCTGGTAGATCTTCATGTCGTTCTCCTCGGTGACCCGTTCAGAAGTTGCCGTCGTAGTCGCCGGCGCCGGCGGGGGCGTCGGGGCCCGTGCCGGTGAGGGGACCGGAGGGGGTGGGGGAATCGCGGCCCGTGTCGCCCGTGGTGGTTCTCACGGGCCGGCGGGACCACGGGGTGGAGTGGGCGCGGCGCGGGGCCGTGCGGCCGCCCCGTACGACGAGTTCGTGGTCACCGAGCCCGGCCGGCTCACCGGGCCTGACGGGGACCTGCGCACCGCCCCGGGGCCGGAGGAACAGCTCGCCCGCGCCGGTGCGGCGCAGCACATGGGCGGTGGAGGAGCCGCCGGGGATCCGGCGGAGCGTGGGCGGCGCCCCGTACGGTTCGTCGACGGCGAAGGCGAAGGCGCCGCCGGGGCTCTGGCCCCGCCGGACGGTCAGCGAGTCGAGCGTCCTGCCGTCCTGGCACAGCTCGAGGGTGACGCCGACGAGGTCGCGGCGGCGGCGCCGGGCCGCGAGCCGGACGCCGACGACGGCGCCGGCGACGAGGAGGCCCGCGGCCCCGCCCGCCACCACCTTCCACCAGCGCTCCCACCAGGTCGGCGGCGCCACCACGGTGACGTCGAGGAAGGCGCCGCGCAGGACGCGGTCGCCGTCGCCGGTGTCCACGACGGTGACCCGGCCGCCGAGTTCGCCGAGGGCGGTGCCGGCGCCGAGGGTGACGGTGAAGGGGATGCGGGTGCTGCGGTTCGGCGGGGCCGTGACCGTCGCCGGGGTGACGCCGAGTTCCGTGCCCGGCTTCTGGTCGCCGAGGGCGAGCCGCAGGGTGCGCGGCGCGGAGTCGTTGTTGGTGACGTCGAGGGTGCCGTGGACGGTGCCCCCGGGGTGGACGGTGGCCGAGTCGACGGTGAGGGCGGCGGTCACGAGCGGCGCGTCGGCGGCGGTACGGGCGTGCAGCGGGCGCCGGTCGGAGGTGATCCCGGGCGCCTCCATCCGGGTGACCAGCTCCAGGTCGCCGGTCGCCCCCTCGGGGACGGTCAGGGTTCCGGTGAACCGTACGTCGCCCGCCTTGGCGTCGGGGGCCCTCCCGTCGTCGGCGAGCCGGAAGCTGACGGGCCGGAAGCCGTCGCCGCTCAGATCGGCGGCGACCGAGAGACCGGCCAGCTGGCGGGGGTCGGTGACGACGACTCCGCGCCGGGTCTGCATCCGCACCTCGACCTTGACCTGCTCCCCGGCGCGCGGTGAGGCCGGGTCGAGGACGACGGTGGAGCGGAGTCGGCCCTGCCAGATCGCGCGGACGGCGACCTCGCGGTCGCGGTGGCCCTCCGGCGCCTCGATGTGCACCCGCCAGCGGCCCGGCAGCGGGTTCTTCACGCGCAGCGCCTCCACCGGGCCGTTCTGCCCGCTCACCTCGAAGGCGGAGCCGTCGAACTCGCCCCGCACGGGCACCTCGCGGCCCGCCGGGTCGAAGTACGTGACGCGCACCTTCGGGTCGTGCTTGGCGACCGTGAGGGAGCCGTCGGTGGCGATGGGCGGGATGACGACGGTCAGGTCGGCGGGCGGCTTGCCGACGGTGCCGTGGGAGATGCGGGCGCAGCGGGCGGCGGCGAAGGTCTCCTGGAGGGCCTTGTCGATCTCGGCGGAGGTGCCGACGACCCGCATGCGCGGGGTTGAGCCGGGGATCTCGGAGCAGCCGCCGAGGTAGCCGCCGCGGGCCATGGCGGTGAGGGCGGCGCGGTCGATCTCGCTGCCGAAGCCGAGGGGCCAGATCTGTACGCCGGCGGCCCGGGCGCGGGCGAGTTCCTCGGTGAGCCGCCGCTCGCCGTTGGACTGGCGGCTGTCCGGGTCGGTGCCGTACTCGGGGCTGTCGGCGACGTCGAGCTTGCCGTCGGTCAGCAGGAAGACGACCTTGGGGGCGGCGGCCTCGCCGGCCTTGTCCGTGCCGGGCCCGGTGAGCCGGGTGACGGCCTGCCGGATCGCCGCGGGGAAGTCGGTGCCGGGACCCGTACGGGCGGGGTCGCGGCGGCCGAGGTCCTGGACGCAGTCGCTGAGCCGCTCGCGGCCCGCCGCGTCGGCGACGGTGAGCGGGCAGACCTCGCGTACGGGCGACTGGCCTGGCTTCTCCGAACTGCCGAAGCCGATCACGGTGGCCCGGGAACGCTCCGATATCTCGCCCTGGCTGAGGAGGGCCGCCGCCTCGGTCTCGCGCGCGAGGTCCTTGTCGGCGAGGCTCGCCGACTGGTCCACGACGACGGCGAAGTCGATGGGGTCGGGGCCTTCCGGGCCTTCGGCGGGAGCGGCCCGCCCGGCCGGGGCGGCGGGGGTACGGGGCGCGCCCGACGCGGTGGTCGCCGCGAACGGGGAGAGCGCGAGGAGCACCCCGGCGAGGAGCAGGGCGCTCCCCCTGTCGTTCCACTGCATGTTCTCTCTCACCACAGTTCGCTGAGGAGGGCCAGGAGGGCGCCGAGCGCGAGCGAGCACACGCCCAGGCGCAGCCACCGGTACTTCGCCGCGAGCACGAGGCCGTGCACGCCGGCCTGTTCGAGGAGCCAGTCGGTGGCGTCCGCGCCGGACGCCGAGAGCCGCCCGCGCAGCGCGGGCGCGGAAGGGCCTGCCGCGAGGTCGCGCAGCATCGTGCGGTCGGCCCCGACGCGGGTGCGGGGCAGCACCACGGAGACGAGCATCAGGACGCCCGCCGTCCACAGCACGCCCGCTACCAGCAGGAACACCCGCCCGGCGCCCTGGGCGGACAGCAGCGCGCCGTCCCCGGAGAAGACGACCGCGAGGAAGGCGAGGGCGCCGGAGAGCAGGATCGCGGCCTTGGTGTCGGCGCGGCCGATGTCCTCGCGGACGGTGGCGAGCAGCCGCTCTGCCATGAACCTGAGCTCTTCGGGCGGTACGGGGGCGGGCCGGGGCGCGGGCCGGGGCGCGGGTGCGGGGGCGGCGCCGGGTACCCGCTCCGGCGCGGGGCCCGGGACGGTGGTCATTCGTCGTCCCAGTCGTCGAAGTCGGAGCTGTGCCGGAAGGGCCTCGGGGAGCGCGCCGGGACGGTCGGCCCCCGCGAACCACTCGCGGGCCTGGGAGCGTACGAAGGAGGCGCATTCGGCGAGGAGGCGCTCGTCGGTCACCTCGCCCCGCCAATGCCGGGCGAGGTGGTCGGCGAGCCGTGCGGCCTCGCGCGGCCGCAGCTCCTCCAGGCCGAGGGCGTCGACGACGTCCCGCTGTGCCGCGCGCGCCCGCGCGGCGCCGAGTGCCTCGTCGGACTCGGCGCGCAGCCGGTGCCAGAGGTGGCGCTGGAGGACCTCGTCGGCGGGCGGCGGCGCGCAGTACATCCCGTACCGCCCGCGCAGCAGCCGGTCGGCGAGCTCCCCGTTCTCGACGAGGACGACGCCGTACGCGTCCCGGCCGCGCAGCAGATCGCCGAAGCGGTCCAGGTGGAGTTCGGAGAGGCGGGTGGCGGGGCGGCGCGGGGCGGCGTTGCGCTCGCCGCGCCCGGCGCGGGAGGAGTGCGGCTCGTCCTCGGCGCCCACGTCCTCGGCGGGCAGCTCCAGGAGGTGGCCTCCGCTCTCCTGGAGGACCTCCTCTGTGAGCTCGTCGACGCCGTGGCGCGGGTCGAGGCGGAAGACCTTGCCGTCGGTCAGTTCGGCGAGCAGGGCGAGTGCGGTGGCCTTGCGTCCGCTGCCGGGTTCGCCGCACAGGACGAGGACCCGGTGGTCGCGGAGCCGGTCGCGCATCCGCCCGTACCCGGCGGTCGCGCAGTACACCCGGCCGAGGTGGTCGAGCGTCTCGGGCGGGACGGGGCCCTGGACGAAGTGCGGGGAGCGGTCGGAGCCGCCCAGGGCGAAGATCTGGTTGCCCTCGAAGACGGTGCCGTCGCCGTGGATGGTGGTGAGGCGGTCGGCGCCGCCGCCGGCCCAGGTGCGGACGGCCCGGCGGGCGGTGGCGGCGCCGCCGGTGTCGCCGCCGGGGGACCCGAGGTCGGCGGACGCGAAGACGTTGGGTTCGCGCGGCTGTTCGGCGGTGCCGTCGGTCCGCTCCGCCCCGCCCGGCCGGTCGCCCTCCCGTTCCTGGCGCCCGCCGCCCCCCGGTTCGTCGCCCCGTTCCTGGCCTCCGCCCGGTGCGTCGGCCCGGCCGCCGTTGCCCTGTCCGGCCTCCGGGGCGTCGTTCTGCGGGGCGGACTCGTCCTCGTCGCTCACGCCGGCTCACCCGCCCCGGCGTCCGGTCCCGGACCCTTGCGGATTCCGGTGAAGCCACCGTGGATGGTGTTGCCGTGGATGTCGAGCAGGTCCCCGCCGACCTGGTACGTACGGTTCCCTCCCCCGGTCCGGGGCGTTGGGCCGTCCCCCCGCGACGGCCCAACGCCGGTCCGTGCCCCCGTCGCCGGCACCCGCTCCCCCGCCGCTGCCGGCCCCCTCTCCCCCTCCGGCACCGGTTCCCCCTCCGGCGCCCGCGCTCCCTCCGCCGCACGCTCCCCCTGCGGCGCGCGCTCCCCCTCGGGGCCGATGAGCGGCGGCGCGGGCCTGCGCGGTACGTGGAACCAGGCGGCCTCGTCGGTCTCCTTGGACCGGATGCGGGCCCGGCGGTAGTGGGTCGGCTCGACGTACGGCCCGCCCTCGACGACCACGTTCGCGTACAGCCAGTCGGAGACGACGACCAGCAGGTCGACCCCGGGCGTCTCGTTCATGATCCGCTTGGCCGTGGGGCTGTCGCAGAGCCGGGCGGCGAGGTCCACCGCCCGCCCTACGAGCCCGTGCCGGTCCTGGACCACGAGCCCCGCGTTCATGCCGATCCGCAGCCGCAGCGGCCGGGTCCTGCCCTTGTTGTGGGCGCGCAGGCTCTCGTACAGGGTGTCGATCCACCGTCCGACCATGAGGCTCGGCGGCACGTCGGGGCGCAGTGCGGCGAGGATGCCGTCCCCCCGGTCCTCCTGGTGGAAGGTGCCGGGCTCGACGCCGACGGAGCTGTACGCGTCGTCGAACGCGGCGTACAGCGCCGCGCGCTGGAGTCCCTTCTCGGCCATGTCCAGGGTCCCTGAGCCACAGATGTCGCCGAAGACGACGAACCGGTGGATGCCTCCCGCTACCCCGCCGCCCGCTTCCCCGTTCACTCCCGCACTGCTCACTCTCGGACTCCCTGTGTGATGCCCCGGTGCCGTTGGTGCCGTGGTGGTGCGTGTCCAGACTGGCCGCGTTCCGCGACCGGCGATGTAGCCGTTTACACATCCGGCGGAGATTCATCCGCCGGGTTTCCGCCGGGGCGTGCGCGCCCCTCCGCGAGCAGCACCAGGACCCGCATGTCGAGGACGACGACGGTGCGGTGGGCGGTGCGGACCACGTCCTGTTCCCGGAGCAGGCGCAGCGCCTTCGCGACCGCCTCCCGGGTGGCTCCGACGGCTGCCGCCAGATCGTGCTGCGGCAGCGGCAGTTCGAGCACGGTCCCGGCGTCGCCCTGCCGTCCCGCGCGCTCGGCCAGCTCGACGAGACGGGCCGCGAGGCGCTGGAGGACGGTCTCGGAGGCGAGTGCGCGGCGTTCGACGTCGGCGCTGCGCAGCCGGGTGGCGAGCTGGCGCATGACCAGCGAGGTGGCGTGCGGGCGGGCGGCGAGGAAGCGCCGGAACCGGTCGCCGGAGACGGCCACGGCCTCGACCGTGCCGAGGGCGGTGACGCTGGCGCTGCGCGGGCGCAGGTCGACGGCGGCGAGGTCGCCGACGACCTCGCCGGCGCCCCGGAGGGCGAGGATGAGCCGCGAACCGCGCTCGGTGCCGACGGAGACGACGGCCCATCCGGAAAGCAGCGCGAGGACGAAGGCGCTGGTGTCGCGTTCGCGGATCATCACCTCCCCGGGTTCGTAGACGCGCCGGGCGCCCTCGGCGAGCAGGGACCGCCGGTCTGCCGCCGGGAGGGCATGGAGGAAGGAGCGGTCCTGGCCGAAGAGACTCACCGACCGCTCACCCCCGTACCGTCCTCGGGCCCTTCGGGAAAGACCGCCCACCAGTGCCCGACCGGCGCGTTCGTGTGCCTGTTCTCGCCTCATGTGGCTCACTCGGTCCCGCAGTTGACGCTCTGTCACGTCGCGGGGTGAAGAACGCTAGAGGGTGCGGAAGAAACGCGTCAACGGGCACGGGGGGCGCAGGGGAGCGCCGTTGCCGGCACCCCTGCGCCCCCCGTCGGATCTCGTCGCCCAGGCCGGGCTCAGGGCGTCAGAGCCTCGGGTCCACCGGCTCCGATTCCAGGGCCAGGACCGCGAAGACGGCCTCGTGAACCCGCCAGAGCGGCTCCCCTTCCGCGAGCCGGTCGAGCGCCTCCAGGCCCAGCGCGTACTCGCGCAGCGCCAGCGAGCGCTTGTGGCCGAGGAACCGCTGCCGCAGCCGCTCCAGGTTCTCCGGCCGGGTGTACTCGGGGCCGTAGATGATCCGGAGGTACTCCCGGCCGCGCACCTTCACGCCCGGCTGGGCGAGCCTGCCCTTGGGATCGCGGACGAGCGCGGCCAGCGGCTTGACGACCATGCCCTCGCCGCCGGCGCCGGTCATGTCCAGCCACCAGTCGACGCCGGCGCGGACCGACGCCTCGTCGCCGGTGTCGACGACGAGCCGGCGGGTGACCTGGAGCAGCCCGGTCGGATCGTGCTCCACGAGCCGGTCGAGCCAGGCCAGCTGCTCGTCGTGGGGTACGGCGGCGAGCGAGCGTCCGGTCGCCGCGAGCAGCTGGAAGGGGGCGAACCGTACGCCCTCCAGGCCCTCGGTCGGCCAGCAGTACCTGCGGTACGCCTCGGTGAAAGCGGCAGCGTCCGCCGCCCGCTCCCGCTGCTTGGCGAGCAGCCCGTCGATCCCGTCGACCCCGCGCGCCACCGCCCGTTCGAGGGCGGAGACGGCGCCGGGGAAGACGGCCCCGGAGGCCGCGCCGACCGCCGCGTACTGGTGGCGGAGCAGTCCCGCCGACTTGAGCGACCACGGCATCAGCTCGCCGTCGAGCAGCAGCCAGTCCGCGCCGAACTCGTCCCAGAGCCCGGCGGCCCCGATCGCGGTCCGCAGCCGGCCGAGGACCTCCTCGGTGACGGCCGGATCGTCGAAGAAGGGCCGCCCTGTGCGGGTGTGCAGCGCACCGGTCACCCCGTCGACACCGAAGTGCTCGCGTGCGGCCCCGGCGTCCCGGCAGACCAGGGCAACGGCCCGGGAGCCCATGTGCTTCTCCTCGCACACCACCCGCTCGACCCCGTCCGCCCGGTACTGGGCGAAGGCCTCGGCCGGGTGCTCCAGGTAGCCCTCCTCCTTCGATGTGGCGGTCGGCGCCATCGTCGGCGGCAGGTAGGTGAGCAGCCGGGGGTCGACCGCGAACCGGCTCATCACTTCGAGAGCCGCCGCCGCGTTCTCCTCCCGCACGGCGACGTTGCCGTGCTGCCGGGTCTCCACGATCCGCCGGCCGTGCACGTCGGCCAGGTCCAGGGGACGTCCCTGGTGCCCGCCGGGCGCCTCGGTCGCGAGCGGGCGGGCGGGCTCGTACCAGACGCGCTCGGCCGGTACGTCGACGAGTTCGCGCTCCGGCCAGCGCAGCGCGGTCATCTTCCCGCCGAAGACGGCTCCGGTGTCGAGACAGATGGTGTTGTTGATCCAGGACGTGTTCGGCACGGGGGTGTGCCCGTACACGACGGTGGCCCGCCCCCGGTACTCCTCGGCCCACGGGTAGCGCACCGGCAGCCCGAACTCGTCGGTCTCGCCGGTGGTGTCCCCGTAGAGCGCGTGCGAGCGCACCCGCCCGGAGGTCCGGCCGTGGTACTTCTCCGGCAGTCCCGCGTGGCAGACGACGAGGTCGCCGCCGTCGAGGACGTAGTGGCTGACGAGTCCTTCGATGAACCGTCCGACCTCCGCCCGGAACTCCTCGCTCTCGTGCCCCAGCTGCTCGATCGTCTCGGCCAGGCCGTGCGTCTCCTGCACCTTGCGGCCCTTGAGCCAGCGGCCGAGCTTGTTCTCGTGGTTGCCGGGGACGCACAGCGCGTCGCCCGAGGCGACCATCGCCATCACCCGGCGCAGGACGCCCGGCGAGTCGGGCCCCCGGTCGACGAGGTCGCCGACGAAGACCGCCGTACGCCCCTCGGGGTGGTGGCCGTCGACGTAGCCGAGCTTCGCGAGCAGGGTCTCCAGCTCGGAGCGGCAGCCGTGGATGTCACCGATGATGTCGAAGGGGCCTGTGAGGTGACGCAGGTCGTTGAAGCGGCGCTCCAGGACGACTTCGGCGTCCTCGACCTCCTCGACGGACCGCAGCACGTGCACCTTGCGGAACCCCTCGCGCTCCAGGCCCCTCAGCGAACGGCGCAGCTCGCGGCGGTGACGCTGGATGACGTGCGCGGGCATGTCCGCGCGGTCCGGGCGTGCGGCGTTCCGGCTGCGGCACACGTCCTCGGGCAGGTCGAGGACGATCGCGATGGGCAGCACGTCGTGGGACCTGGCCAGCTGGACGAGCTGACGCCGGGCCTCCTGCTGCACGTTGGTGGCGTCGACGACGGCGAGGCGTCCGGCCGCGAGGCGCTTGCCGACGATGTAGTGGAGGACGTCGAAGGCGTCCCGGCTCGCGGACTGGTCGTTCTCGTCGTCGGCGACGAGCCCCCGGCAGAAGTCGGAGGAGACGATCTCGGTCGGCTTGAAGTGGCGCCGGGCGAAGGTGGACTTGCCGGAGCCGGTGGCACCGACGAGCACCACGAGGGACAGGTCGGTGACGGGCAGGGTACGGGTCATGCCGCGACCTCCTTCAAGGTCTCGTCGGTGCGGGTGAAGACGGCCATCTGGGTGGGCGGTCCGACCTCGGGGTCGTCGGGGCCGACGGGGGTGAACCCGACGCCGTACCCGTACCGCTCGGCCACCGACACGGCCCAGCTCCGGAACTCCTCGCGCGTCCACTCGAAGCGGTGGTCGCTGTGCCGGACGTGTCCGGCGGGGAGCGTCTCCCAGCGGACGTTGTACTCGACGTTCGGCGTGGTGACGAGGACCGTGCGCGGCCGGGCCGAGCCGAACACCGCGTACTCGAGGGCCGGCAGTCTCGGCAGGTCGAGGTGCTCGATCACCTCGCTGAGCACGGCGGCGTCGTAGCCGGTCAGCCGCTTGTCGGTGTACGCGAGCGAGCCCTGCAGCAGCTTCACGCGGGCCGCCTGCCGCTCCACCATCCGGTCGAGCCGCAGCCGGCGGGCGGCGACGGACAGGGCGCGGACGGACACGTCGACACCGACGACCTCCGTGAAGCGCACGTCCTTGAGCAGGGCCTGCACCAGCTGGCCCTGGCCGCAGCCCAGGTCGAGGACCCGGCTCGCCTCCGCCGTGGCCAGGGCGGCGAGGATCGCCTCCCGCCGCTGTTCGGCGAGCGGCACCGGCCGCTCCTCGGTGTCGGTCGACTCGTCGACGGCGTTGTCGACGTCGTCGACGTCCAGGCCCTCGGCCTCGGCGAGCCGCACCAGTTCGAGCCGCTCCGTCGCCTCGCGGGCCAGGCCCCAGCGGCGGGAGAGGTAGCGTGCCGTGATCAGCTTCCGCTCGGGGTGGCCGGCGAGCCAGCCGTCACCGGCGCGCAGCAGCTTGTCGACCTCGTCGGGCGCGACCCAGTAGTGCTTGGCGTCGTCGAGGACCGGCAGCAGGACGTACAGGTGGTTGAGGGCGTCCGCGAGCCGCAGCTCGCCCTCCAGGACCAGCCGTACGTAGCGGGAGTCGCCCCACGCGGGGAACTCCGCGTCCAGGGCCACCGGCTCGACGTCCACCGTGTCCCAGCCCAGCGGGCCGAACAGGGCGCGCACCAGGTCCGCGCCGCCCCTCGCGGGCAGCGCGGGGACCTCGACGCGCAGCGGCAGCGGCGCGGCGGCCCGCTCGGGCATCGCCTGGCACACCCCGTGCAGCGCCGTCTTGAAGACCTTGGCGAGCGCGACGGCGAGCAGCGAGGACGCCGCGTAGGGCCGGTCGTTCACGTACTGCGCGAGCGCGGAGTCCGGGGCGCCGCCCCGGCCCTTGCCCTTGCCGCGGCGCACCAGCGCCACGGGGTCCACCTCCAGGAGAAGTGCCGCCGTGCACCGCTCGGCGCTCGCCTCGGGGTAGAGGACGTGCGCCGTGCCGTGGGAAGTCGAGAACGTCTGCGCCCGCTCGGGATGCTTGTGCAGCAGGAAGCCGAGATCGGTCGCGGGACGCTCCTGGTTGCCGGTCGTACTGATCGTCAGGAACACCCGTCCGAGTATGGTGCCCCTATCCCCGCCCCCACCAGGCATTTTCGGGCGGCGGGGGCGGGCCCGGTCAGGTCGTGTAGTCCGCGTTGACGCGGACGTAGCCGGCGGACAGGTCGCAGCCGTAGACCGTGGCCTCGGCCTCCCCTGTGCCGAGCGTGACGACGATGTCGACCTCGTCCCGGCGCATGAGGGCGGCGAGTGCGTCCAGGGTGCCGGCCCCGGGCTCTTCCGGGTACACCTCGACGTCACCGAACCGGACGGTCACCTTGTCCGGCGCGATGTCGGTGTCGTCGGTGTTCTTGCCGACGGCCATCAGCACACGGCCCCAGTTGGGATCGGCGCCGTGGACGGCGGTCTTGACCAGCGGGGAGTTCACCACGCTCTTGGCGATGCGCTTGGCCTGTCCGTGGTCACCGGCCTGGGCGACCGTGACGCGCAGGAGCTTGGTGGCGCCCTCGCCGTCACCGGCCAGCTGCAGGGTGAGGTCCAGGCAGAGGTCGGCGAGGGCTTCGGCGAACTCGGTCGGGTCGACCGGTCCGGCGGCGCCGTTGGCGATGACCGCCACCGTGTCGGAGGTGGAGGTGTCGGTGTCGACGCTCAGGCAGTTGAACGTGCGGTCCACCGCCGCCCGCAAGGCGCTGTCCAGGTCGGCCGCGGTCACGTCCGCGTCGGTGAACAGGTAGGCCAGCATCGTGGCCATGTTCGGCTCCAGCATGCCGACCCCCTTGGCGACGCCCACGACGCGGGCCTGCCCGACGGTCCGTACGGCGGTCTTCGGGCGGGTGTCGGTGGTCATCATCGCGCGCGCCACGTCCAGCGGCCCCGCCACGAACGCCGCGAGGCCGCTGCCGGCTGCCTCGTCGAAGTGCGCGCGGATGGTGTCCATCGGCAGCGGGCGTCCGATGACGCCGGTGGAGCCGATGAGCACCTCGCCCTCGGGGATGCCCAGGATCCCGGCGACGCGGCGGACGACCTCGGCGGCGTTCTCCTCTCCCTGGCGGCCGGTGGCGACGTTCGCGTTCTGGGCGAGTGTCGTCACGGCCCGCAGGTTCCGCCCCGCGGCGTGCGCGCGGCTGAGGACGACGGCCGGACCCGCGAAGAGGCTCTGGGTGAACACCGCCGCGCTGACGGCCGGCCGGTCCGACGCGACGACCGAGATGTCGTCGCCGTGCGCGCGCAGTCCGCCGTTGCCCGTGTAGGCGCGGAAGCCGGTCGGCCACGTCACGGGGCTGGAGTCTCCACCACTCTCGAATGCATGGTCATGCGTCATGTCGCATATATTTACATGTCAAGGATCCGCTGTCCATGGGCTTTGGGCCGTCTCAGCCCCCTCCTCCACGGCGGCCAGGGACGCCGCCAGAGCCGCGATCGTGGCGGGCCCCACCCGGCAGCAGCCACCGACGATCCGGGCACCGGCCGCGGCCCATGCGGCGGCGCGGGCCGGGTCGAAGGCCGTGTCGCCGCGCCAGCCCCGCCCCCGGGCGTCCCACAGTTCGCCGCTGTTGGGGTAGACCACGGCCGGCTTGCCGGTCGCCACCACCGCGCGCTCCACGGCGGCCCCCGCCCCGCCCGGGTCGCAGCAGTTGACCCCCACGGCGACGACCTGGTCGTTCCCGGCGGCGACCGCGAAGGCCTCCGCCAGGTCCTGCCCCGCCCGGGTCCGACCGCCCTCGACCGTGTACGACAGCCACACGGGCACCCCGCACCCCTCGGCCGCCCGCAACAACGCCTCCGCCTCCACCGCGTCCGGAACCGTCTCCAGGGCGAGCACGTCCGGCTCCGCCGCCACGAGCGCCTCGATCCGGGGCCGGTGGAACGCCTCGAGCTCCCGTACGGAAAGCCCGTACCGTCCCCGGTACTCGCTCCCGTCCGCGAGCATCGCGCCGTACGGCCCCACGGACGCGGCGACCCAGATCTCCTCCCTGACCCGCCCCGCCGCCGTCCGGGCCAGTTCCACGCTCCGCGCGAGCAGCCCGGCCGCCTCGTCGCGGCCGACGCCCCGCCGGGCGAGGCCCTCGAAGGTGGCCTGGTAGCTGGAGGTGATCAGCACCCGGGCGCCGGCCCGTACGTACGCCGCGTGGGCCGCCTCGATCTGCTCGGGCCCGTCGGCCAGGAGCCGGGCGGACCAGAGCGCGTCCGTGAGGTCGCATCCCTGCGCCTCCAACTGGTTGGACAGCCCGCCGTCGAGGACGAGCACCCCCGCCCCGAGGGCTTCGGCGAACGTACGGACCGGCTTCATCGGAGCACTCCCCTCATCCCAGCTGCGACTGGACCTGTGCGGAGATCAGCTCCAGGTGGTCCAGGTCGTCCAGGTCCAGGACCTGGAGGTAGACCCGGGAGGAACCGACGGCCGCGTACCTCCCGAGCTTCTCGACGACCTCGGCGGGCGAGCCCGCGAGACCGTTCGCCTTCAGTTCGTCCACGTCGCGCCCGATGGCGGCGGCCCGGCGGGCCACCTCGGCGTCGTCCTTGCCGACGCAGACGACCAGCGCGTTGGAGTACACGAGGTCGTCGGGCGCCCGACCCGCCGCCTCGGCCGCGGCCCGGACCCGGCCGAACTGCCGCTCGCTCTCCTCCAGGGAGCCGAAGGGAAGGTTGAACTCGTCCGCGTACCGCGCGGCCAGACGCGGCGTGCGGCTCGCGCCGTGCCCGCCGATCAGCACCGGCACCCTCTCCTGGGCGGGCTTGGGCAGCGCGGGAGAGTCGGTGAGCTGGTAGAACTCCCCGTCGTAGCTGAAGGTCTTGCCGATCTCGGTCTCCCACAGACCGGTGACGATCGCCAGCTGCTCCTCGAGGCGGCCGAACTTCTCCTTGGGGAACGGAATGCCGTAGGCCTTGTGCTCCTCCTCGAACCACCCCGCTCCGAGTCCCAGCTCGACGCGCCCGCCGGACATGCGGTCGACCTGGGCGACCTGGATGGCGAGGACGCCGGGAAGCCGGAAGGTACCGGCCGTCATCAGCGTGCCGAGGCGGATCCGCTTGGTCTCCCGGGCGAGCCCGGCCAACGTGATCCAGGCGTCCGTCGGCCCGGGCAGCCCGTCGGCCGAGCCCATGCTGAGGTAGTGGTCGGAGCGGAAGAAGGCGTCGAATCCGAGGTCCTCGGTGGCGCGTGCCACCGCGAGGAGGGTGTCGTAGTCCGCCCCCTGCTGGGGTTCGGTGAAGATGCGAAGATCCATGCCTCCATCCTGCACCGTCGGGTGCGTGTCAACCTCTCCGTCAGCGCCTCCGTCAACCTCTCCGTCACCTCCTTGATCGCCGCGGCTCGGTCGGGTGAATATCCGGCCCCCTGGCGGGCCGCGTCCGCCCCGGCCAGTGACCGGGGCCCGGCACCCGTCGTTGGCTCGGGCGGAGCCGGACCGCCCGGCCCGCGCGCCGGCGGCCGCTGCCGGTGCGTCTCTCTCGTGGCCCCGTCCTCGGTGTCGGGGTCCGGGCCCAGGAGGCCGCCATGTCCCAGGAAGCCGCGCCGGAGCGGGTCGTGCCCGAGCAGCCGGTGCCGCAGTCCGTGCCCGCGCAGAAGGGCGCCGGTGCCCCCAAGGGCCTGCTCCAGCAGATGGAGGAGCTGATGGCGGCGCTCGACGCCGACCTCTCCCGGCTGGACGCCGACCTCCAGTCCACGACCGACCGCGACGAGCAGGCCCAACGGCCCGAGCAGCATTAGCCGGACGAGCGCCAGTCGGACGAGCGCCAGTCGGGCCTCCGCCGTGTGCGGGACCGGCACCGGCCCACACCCAGCGCCGTTCACCACCGGCCCCGCCCCGGGCCCGCTCGCCCTCGGGCGGGGTCGGGCGGGCGGGCCCGCTCCCCGTCACGGACGGCCAGGCGCCGCAGCATCCCACGCACCCGGTCGCTCGACTCGTCTGCGGCGTCGATGGCCTCGATGCACTGCCAGTACAGCCCTTCCTCGTCGGTGGCGACGGCCACTCCGACCAGCGCGATCCCGACCTCCCCGAGCAACTCCCCCAACGCGGTCAACGACCCTTGCGCATCGACCACCTCGGAGAGCTGGGCCGCACGCGGCCCGCCCGAACCCCACGCCTGGTACTCCCCGATCTCGCTCAGCCCACGTGCCTCGCCGCGCAGCTCCTGCGGTCCGCAGAGCGCGAGATGATTCCCTATCGCCTGGGCGAGCGCCTGCGCCTGCCAGGCCTCCGCCACGATGTCCTGTGCCGTCCCGCTCTCCGCCAGCGCGTGCCGGCCAAGCGCGATGAGCCGCTCCGCTTCCATCAACGCCGCCCCCGTTCGTACGACTTATCTGCCCACTCAGTCCACTACCCAGAGTGAGGCCGCCTGAGCCCCAACACCAGGGGAATTCGGAAATCTGTGGACAGGAGGCTCGACGGGGAAAAGTCGATCACTCCGAAGAGTGACGATCTACGGTCGCACTACTCCTTCGCCCCCTCCCTCGCCCTCCTCCCCGTCCTCTCCACCCCGCCTCCGCACCGGAAATCTGACCTCGTTGCGGTCGATCTTCGCCGCGAGGGCGGCCAGCGGATCGATCCCGAGCACCGTGCAGAACTGGAGGAGATAGGCGAGGACGTCCGCCACCTCGTCGGCGACCCGGTGCGCCGAACCGGAGTCGTCCATCACCCGCTCCGCCTGCTCGGGCGTCAACCACTGGAAGATCTGCAGGAGTTCGGACGCCTCCACGCTGAGCGCCGCGGCCAGGTTCTTGGGGGTGTGGTACGGCTGCCAGTCGCGGGCCGCCGCGAACTCGGCCAGCCTCCGCTGCAGTCCCGCTACGTCGTTGCCCCCTGCGTCGTTGTCCGCTGCGCCCTTGTCCGTCACGCCCTTGTCCGTCACGTCGTTGTCCGTCACGCCCTCAGGTCTACCACCGTCACCCCGGGCGTCCCGCGCGCCTCCTCCGCCGCCCGGTCCCCGACCGTCCCGGCGATCCGGATGTGTCCGTCGGCGGCGATGCCCGTGGCGAGGCGCAGGAGTTCGGTCACCTGACGCCCGTCGAGCCCCCGGTCGAGGCCGTCGGCGAGCAGCGTCAGGGACTGCATGGCGTCGGGCACCTCGGCGATCCGGTCCATCGCGAGCACGCCGGGTCCCGTGAGCAGGGTGAGCGCGAGGGCGAGATAGCGCAGTTCGCCGTCGCCGAGGCGGCCGAGCGGGGTCGCGGGCCGACCGCCCCGTTCGAGGACCGCCCGGACGGTGCCCTCCGGGAGCTCCTGGACCGCGAGACCGGTGACGGGTCCCGCGCAGCCGGCTCCGGCCAGGGCCGCGAGGCGCTGGTGCCGGCGGGGGCAGTCGGTGTGGGTGCGGTGCAGGACCTCGGCGAGGTTGCCGCAGCCGCGTCGCAGCCGCCCCTCGCCCGGGGGCACGGGAGCCCGCATCCGCTCGGGACGGGGGTCGCAGGCGAAGGCGGACCGCAGTCCGATGACCACCTGCTCGGCGGCGGCCAGGACCTCCAGCTGTCCCGGGGTCTTCCCCGCGACGCGCAGCGGCAGCAGCGCCGTACCCAGGAGGTCGTCAGGGAAGGGCGCCCGCGTGACGGGCGTGGTGCCTGCGGTGTGCCACTCGGCCTGGACGGTGCTGCGGCCCGGGTCGCGCAGCGCGGTGGCGAGCAGGGTGCGGCCGCGGCCGGTCAGCCGCTCGCCGACGATCCGGAGCCGGGGCTCGGCCTGCACGGCGAGGTCCAGGTGGACCGGGCCCTCCGGTCCGTCGACCGTGCATCCGATGCGGAAGCCGCGCCTGCCCTGGGCGTCGGGCCTGGCCCGCTCGGGGACGCAGTCGGCCGCGTCGGGGAATACCTCGCCGAGCGGATCGCCCGCGCCGAGGCGGGCCAGCGCCTCGTATGCCCGCAGGGTGGTGGACTTGCCGCTGCCGCTGGGCCCGGTGAAGAGGGTGACAGGACCCAGCGCGTGGACGGCGGCGCGGTGTCCGGCGAACGCGGACAGCCGCAGCTCGGTGACGGCCGGCCGTGCGCGCAGCCGGCCGCCCTCTCCGCCGACCGCGCCTCCCGCCCCGCTCTCGGCGCCGCGCCCGGCCTCGCCCTCGGCGGCGCGTCCGGCTCCGTGCCGGGGACGGCACTCCGACGGGGCCGGTCCCCGCGCCTCGGGGACGGAGGCGCGGAGGGAGGAGGCGCCGCGAGAGGAGGCGCCGTGGGAAGGGGAGCCGACGGACGGAGCGCCCGGGGGAGGCGGGGCGGTGAAGGGAGTGACGGGGGAAGGGGCGACGGTGGAGGAGTCGTCGAGGGTGAAGCCGCCGGTGAGGTCCATGCCCGGACCGTATGCAGTTCATTCCCTGACGAACCGTTACGTCGAGATGACCTTCCTACGATCGGGGGACGCCGGCGCTCCTGCCCCGGACGGCTTCCTCCTCGTCCTCGCCCTCGGCGCCCTCGACCTCCGTGCCGGCCGGGGCGAGAAGAAAAACGTTCCGGTCGACGCGGTGCATCACGCTGCCGAGACCGAAGACGACACCGCTGCTGAAGTCGAGGATGCGCTTGGCGACCTCGGTGTCGGCGCTCGTCAGGTCGAGGAGCACCGGGATCTGGGCGATGAGGTACTCGGCGACCTCACGGGCGTCGGCGAACACCTGCACGCGGAGCACGACCATGCGGCGCTGTTCGGCGGACTCGTACTGCTCGGGCATGCTGCGGTGGTCGACCCTGGACGGCCATTCGTCACGGCCGCGCAGGGGCACGACCTGGGCAAGGCCCTCCCACTGCTCGTCGGTGACGTCGTACCTCTCGTACCTACTCATGGCCCCATCCTCCCGCTCCTCACCCGTTCGGCCCAACAACGACACGAGGTGATGCCCGGATGGCGCAGCTATGCGCTCTTGTCCGACCCGGCGAGGCTCTTGTCCGCCTCGACATTGGCGACCATCCTGCGCAGCACCTTGAGCGCGGCCACGTACTCCTCGTCGCTGACACCCTCGTGGACCACGGCACGCACCTCGCTCGCCAGCCGGCGGATCCTCACCCGGGCGGCCTCGCCCGCGTCGGTGAGGTGGAGGCGGTGGGTGTCGTCGGTCCGCAGCCAGCCCCGGTGGAGCAACTGGTCCACCGCTCGGGCGATCTCCCGCGGCCCGTCCGCGAGGGGCGCCAACTGGGCGACCACTTCCTCGTGGGCCGGGGGCGTGGGTCCGCCGTTCACACGGTTGAGGACCCAGTACTGCGGCTGCGTGACGTCGACCCTGGCCATGGCGTCCCGCAGGTGCCCGGTCACGGTGGAGTGCGCGAGGCCGCTCCAGTATCCGACAGGCTGGGTGGCCAGCATGTCGTCGGAGACGGCCGGATCGGCGGGTGCCTGGTCCGTCGCGGGAGCGGCTGCGGAGGCGAAGGCGGAGGCGGAAGCCGAGGGCAGCGGGGAAGTCATGATCATGACGCTATCCCGGGCCGCGGCGGCGGGGACACCCCCGGGAACGGGGCGTTCGCGTCAGGCGAAGCACTGGGCCGGCCTGTGGAGTGCCCCCTGATCGCGCGGGCGGGCACTGAGGCGGCGGAGGGTACTCGACTTCGTCCAGGCAGTAGGTAGTCGGCGCACTCGCGGCAGGTTCCCGTCGGTCGCTAGCGGCCCGGCGTACGGGCCGGTTCGTCGCGGGCGTCGGACGGTTCGTCGGACGGTTCCTCGGCCCACAGGGACCGTACGTGGCCGAGGTGGCGGCGCATGCAGGCCTCGGCCCCGGGTGCGTCGCCGGCGATCATCAGGTCGAGGAGTTCGAGGTGTTCCTCCGCGGAGGAGACGAGCTTGCCCGCCTCGTCCAGGCCGGTCAGACCGTAGAGGCGGGAGCGCTTGCGCAGCTCCCCCACCGTCTCCACCAGGCGGTCGTTGCCGGCGAGGGCCAGCAGCGCGAGATGGAAGCGGCGGTCCGCCTCCAGATAGCCGATGAGGTCGTGCTCCCTGGCTCGGGACACGATCTCCCCGGCGACCGGGCGCAGCGCCTCCAGCCGCTCCCGGTCTGCCGTCCTCGTGACGCGTCCGACGGTGGGCACCTCGATGAGGGTGCGCAGCTCGGTGAACTGGTCGAGGTCCCGCTCGCTGACCTCGGTGATACGGAAGCCCTTGTTGCGGACGGGTTCGACCAGGCCCTCGCGTGCCAGGTCGAGCATGGCCTCGCGGACGGGGGTGGCGGAGACGCCGAGGTCGTTGGCGAGTCCGGGGGCCGAGTAGACCTGTCCTGGCCGGAGTTCGCCGGCGATGAGCGCGGCGCGGAGCGCGTGCCCGACCTGGTCGCGGAGGCGTTCCTGCGCCCTGACGAGGCCGTACTGCTTCAGGTCACCCATCGCGCGCCCTCCGAGATGTCACGGAGGGGCATCGTACAATGTCACGTTTCCCTTCCGGCGTACGGAAGTTGGCACGGCTCTGCTCCATCTCGGGCGGGCCCGCAGCCGGCGTGAAGGGCGTGCGTCGTTGGTCGACGGAGCCGTCGTCGGGGCCGATCCCGACGTCGGGCCGTCGGACGCGCACGTTACGTTGGGCGCATGACGGAAGTGACCCACGTACCGCACGGGCCGAGCGACTCGGTGGCGGCGCGGTCGTCGTGATCGAGGAACTGATACCCGCCCCCGCGAGCGCCGCCCACACCTTCCTCGACTCCGAGTCGGCCGTCCGTGCACTGTTCCCGGAAGAGGCCGCCGTCGTCGCGCGCGCCGTACCGAAACGGCGGCAGGAGTACGCGGACGTCCGCATGTGCGCCCGGCGGGCGATGAACGCGCTGGGCGTGCCCGCGGTGGCCCTCGTACCGGGGCGGCGGGGCGCTCCGAGGTGGCCCGAGGGTCTCGTGGGGAGCATGACCCACTGCGCCGGGTACCGCGCGGCCGTCGTCGGGCACGTCCGCGACTACCGCGGCCTCGGCATCGACGCGGAACCGAACGAGCCCCTTGGCGACGGCCTGCTGGAGTACGTCTCCCTGCCGCAGGAGCGCGTCCGGATCCAAGCACTGACCGCGGCCGCGCCGGAAGTCCACTGGGACCGCCTGCTGTTCAGTGCCAAGGAGTCGGTGTTCAAGGTCTGGTACCCGCTGACCGAGCGTGAGCTCGACTTCGAGGAGGCGGACATCCGGATCGACCGGATCGAACCGGACGCCGGAACGTTCACCGCGCACGTCGCCGTTCCCGCCGAAGGCCCGGACGGCGAGCACCTGAAGGTGATGGAAGGGCGCTGGCTCTGCCGCGACGGTCTCGTCGTGACGGCCGTCGCACTCCGGCGTACGAACCCCGGCGTGCGCACACCCCGGTGACGCGCCCCGATGACGTACCCCCCCCCCGTGACACCGTCCGCTACTGGGCGGTCGGCCGGTGCTCCGGAGTGCAGGTCCAGGGGCGAAGGCGCTACACGGCCTTGCCGATGTGGGGCGGGGGGCACGTCAGCTCTCCTCGGGGTCGGCGGTCCGGTCGACCACCTCGCCGCACAGCCAGGCGGCGGCCGCCGCGAGGAGGGCCGTCACGCCGGTCCGGATCGTGGGCTCGGGTACGGGGGCGAAGAGCGGGGAGTGGTTGGCGGGGACCGTGTCGGGCAGGCCGTCCTTCAGCAGCTCCTCGACGGCGACGTGCCGGAAGTGGGCGGGGTCGGCGCCGCCGAAGTGCCAGAACACCGAGGGGACGCCGAGGGCGGTCCCGAAGACACCGAAGTCCTCGCTGCCGGTGAGGGTCTGGGGCAGGGTGAAGACCCTTTCCCTGCCGAGGGCTTCGCCGATCGCCGCCAGGACGGTGCCGGTGGCCCGGTCGTCGTTCACGGTCACCGGGAAGGAGTTGATCCCGGCGATCTCCGGGTCCTTCGGGGCGCCGGAGGCGGCGGCCTCGGCACGGACGATCCGTTCGACGGCCGCCAGCACCCGGTCCCGTACCGCGGGGGTCGTGGAGCGGATGTTGATCCGCAGGTCGGCGGTCTCGGGGATGATGTTCTCCTTGGTGCCCGCGTGCAGCGAGCCGACGGTGACCACGGCGGTCTGCGCCGCCGGCACCTCCCGGGAGACGACCGTCTGCAGCCGCATGACGACCGCGGCGGCCATGACGATCGGGTCGACGGTCGTCTCGGGCGCGGATCCGTGACCGCCGCGGCCGAAGAGACGGACCCGCAGGCTGTCGGACGCGGCCATCACCGGTCCTGGCCGGGTGCCGACGAGGCCGACGGGGGCGGGGGACACATGCTGGCCGAGGCAGACGTCGGCGCGCGGGAAGCGCGCCAGGAAGCCGTCCTCGATCATCGCCGGTGCCCCGCCGACCTCCTCGGCGGGCTGGAAGACGGCGACGACCGTGCCGCGCCATTCCGCACGGGCGGCGGCCAGTTGGGCGGTGGCACCGAGGAGACAGGTGACGTGCATGTCGTGGCCGCAGGCGTGCATGACGGGGACCTCCTGGCCCTCGCCGTCGACGGCCGTCTCCCGTGAGGCGTACGGCAGTCCCGTCCGCTCCTCGACGGGGAGACCGTCCATGTCGGCGCGGAGCAGGACCACGGGGCCCTCGCCGTTGGCCATGACCCCGACGACGCCGGTGCCGCCGACGCCCTCGGTGACCTCCCAGCCCTGTTCGCGGAGCAGGGCGGCGACGAATCCGGCCGTACGGAACTCCTGGAAGGACAGCTCGGGGTGGGCGTGCAGGTCCTCGTAGACGGCGCGCAGACCGGGCAGCCGCTCAGGGAAGCCGGACAGCAGGCGCGTGACGGAGGCGGCGGTCATGAGTACTCCTCGGAACCGGACGTAAGGGACGTGACGGAGAAGGCGGGTGACCGCGGCGGCGGTCAGGAGTGCGCCTTCGCGGGCGCGGGCAGGTCGGACACGCCGGTGGCCGTCCGGAAGGACGCGGCGTCCTGCGGGGTCAGGAGGGCCATGACGGTGGCGATGGCCGCCCCGAGGACCAGGGAGGCGAAGGCCACCTGGAAGGAGAAGGCGTCGGCGAGCATGCCGACGACGGGCGGGGCGACCATGCCGGCCACCTGGCCGCCGAGGACGATCACCGCGCTGCCCACGCCGACCTGCTCGGGTGCGAGTCCGCTCAGCGGGACGGCGAAGACGGGCATGTAGCAGAGGGACACGGCGACCGAGGCGAGCGTGCCGAAGGCGACGAAGCCGGTGAGGGAGGGCGAGAAGGCCATGAGGAGCAGAGCGGCGGAGGCCACCGTCATGCCGGGCACGATCACCTTGCGGTGATGACCGCCGAACCGGTCGGAGAGTCGGCCGCCGACGACGATCGCGCCGGCGGCGGCGAGGGCCGGGATCGCCGCGAGGGCTCCGGCCCGGGCGAGGGAGACGCCGTGCTCCTCGCTGAGGTACGAGGGGATCCAGGTGCTGAGTCCCCAGACGATCGCGCTGTAGCCGAACATCATGGCGCTGAAGCGCCAGACCACGCCGAGCCGCAGGACGCCGCCCGCACCCGGACGGGCGGTGCCGGCCTCCGGCCCGGTGCGGGGCAGCGGGGCGGGCAGCCACATCCGTACCGCCACCAGGACGAGGACTCCGAGCGCCGCCGTCGAGTAGAACGCGGAGCGCCAGCCGAAGGCCGCGATCAGGGGCGCGACGAGCAGCGGGGTGAGGACGCCGGCGACGGCGTTGGAGCTCATGATCACGCCGTTGGCGCCCATGCGTTCGGCCGGTGTGGTCCGCTCGACGAGGACCTTCAGGGAGGCGGGCGGGAAGATGCCCTCGGCGGCGCCGAACGCGAACCGCATGACGAGCAGGACGGCGAACGACCAGGCGAAGCCGGTCAGAGCGGTGAACACCGACCAGGACAGCAGCGCCCAGAGCGTGACCCGCTGCGCTCCGTAGCGGTCGGCGAGCATCCCGCCGGGGATCTGGGCGAGGGCGTAGGCGAGGAAGAACGCGGAGACGATCAGCCCCTGCTGTCCGCGGCTGAGGCCGAACTCGGCGCCGAGCGAGGGCAGGACCAGGTTGATGACGAGCCGGTCGGCGTAGTCGACCAGCCAGGCGGCGAACAGCAGGACGATCGTGACCCGGACGGTTCTCCGGGCGGACTGCGGGGACGGAGCAGACACGCGGCACTCCTCATCGCGTGGCCGAAACTGTGCATCGGCCGGAAGTGCCCCTACGATCCGGTCTGTGACCGAAATCCATGAGGAATTGCAGGAAAACATCTCGGGGGAAGCTCCGGCACCCGATTCCCGCGCCTCCGGTGACGACAAGCACTTCTCCGAACTGGACCTGGCGCTCGTCGACGCCCTGCAGGCCGCGCCCCGGGCGCCCTGGTCCCGTATCGGCCCGGCCCTCGGTGTCGACGCGACCACGGCGGCCCGCCGCTGGGAACGGCTCCGTACGAACGGTCTGGCCTGGGTCACCGCGTACGACGCGGCGAAGTCCGCGACCGTCGCCTACGTCGAGGTGCGGTGTCGGCCCCGGTCCCTCGAATCGGTCGCCACCGCCCTGGCGGAGATGCCCTGGGTCTTCACCGTCGACGAGGTCGCGGGCGACTTCGACGTCCTGGCGACGGTCGCCGCCGCGGACCTGCCCTCCCTCGGCCGCTCGGTGCACGGCCTGATCGGCGGCCTGGACGGGGTCCGGTCCACCCGTGCGCGGCTCGGGATCACGCTGTACGGCGAAGGCGGTGACTGGCGGATGCGGGCCATGGAGCCCGCCGGACACGCGGAACTCGCCACTCCGCGCACCTCGCGCCCCACCGCGTACAGCGCCCACAGGCACCACCGGTCCACCCCGGAGGACCAGGCCCTGCTCGCGGCCCTCGGCGTCGACGGACGCCTCGGCTACACCGACCTCGGCGCCGCGGCCGGCCTGAGCGAACACACCGCCCGCCGCCGCCTCCAGCGGATGGTCCGGGACAAGGACATCACCTTCCGCTGCGACCTGGCCCATCCCCTCGCGGGGCTCTCGACGGTGGTGCTCTACCGGACCGCGGTCCCCCACACCCATCTCGAAGCCACGGGCAGCGCACTGGCCCGGATGGACGAGGTCCGCCTCGCCGTGTCCGTCAGCGGCTCCGACAACCTGCTCGTGATGGTCTGGCTCCGCGGCCTCCACGCCATCGACCCCTTCGAGGCGCAGCTCGCGGAACGCTTCCCGAACCTGCGGGTCAACGACCGCACGGTGTTCCTCCACACCCGCAAACGCATGGGCCGCCTCCTCGACACCACGGGCCGCGCCACGGGACACGTCCCGTTCGCCCTGCCGCGGGTGTGACCCCTGACCCGTTCGTCGAGTACGGGTTCGGGGTACGGGATCGGGCGCCGGCAACCGCCCGGTGGGGCTCGACGGGCACCCCCTCCTCGGATGCGCCGGTCGCCCCGGCATGTGGCCCCGAGCCCGTGGCTCACCCCCTGGCGGCCCGACCGGGACCCGATCGCCGACTGGACGGCCGCCGAAGCCATCGAGGAGGCGGCGGCCCACCACGAGGCCCTCGCCGCGGAGTCCCGCATGCGCCCGCCCCCTGACCGGCGACTGGCCCGGCCTGCCGGCCGACGCCTACCGGCACCTCATGCGGCAGACGTACGCGCGCATGCCCGACGGCTACGTCCTGCCCCCGGAACTCGCTCCCCACGGGTACGAACACGGCCCCGCCCTCGCGGAACCGGCCCGGAACCACCTCGCCCGGCTGGCCGAACGCCGAGGCGGGTCTCCGCGTAGGGTGCGCAGGCATGGGAGCAAGCAGATGGTCGTACTTCACCCCCTTCCGTGAGAGGGAACAGGACGCGCTGAACGATCTCCGCGAGGCGGTCTTCGCCCAGGAGGGCGAGTACTACCGGGAAGAAGGCGTCGAGACGCCGGCGGCCCTGACGGCGAGCGGGTGGCTGGCCGAGGAGCCGGCGCACTCGGTGCTGGACGTCGAGCGCGTGGTCCGCTGCGAGGAGGGCCTGGAGGAGCCCGGCGACGTGAGGGTGGTCGAAGCGGCGGAGGCCGTCGAACTGTTCGGGACGGCCCGGCCCGTGAGGGAGGTCGTCGAGCGGGCCCTGAAGCGGGCCGGAGACGGCTGGTTCCCCCCGTCCGACCGCGGTTCCGGCTGCTGCACGGTCGTCCACAGCGCCGAGGGCCACCCGGAGGAGCTGTGCTTCTGGGGCTTCACCGGCGACTGATCCGGACTGGCTTGCCGACCCGAGTCGGTCGCGGGCGCCTTGCGCCAAGGGCCGTGCCATCGTCCGCACGTCGTCCCGGTGAGCACCGGTGGCCGTTCCGCACCCGTATGACGGAACGGCCACCGGGGTTCGTCCGCCCGGGGCGTCAGGCGGTCCAGCGGGCGAGCAGGCCCTCGGCGTCAGGCTGTTCCTCCAGCCAGGAGCGGGCGGCGTCGCCCATGCCCGCCCTGCTCTGCTCTGCTCTGCTCTGCTCTGCTCTGCTCTGCTCTGCTGGATCGTCGTCACGGTCTGGGTCCTCCGGTCGGGCTCGGTGAAGTCCCCCCAGACGTCACGCGCAGTCGCGACACACGGCGACGTGGGCCGTGTGCAGGGACCGAATCAAGGAAAAGTCGGCGTCGACGACACGACTGGAGTACGAGGCGAGGGCACCTAGCGCTACCCGCTCACCACTCCTGAGGACCAGTCCGGGAGCCCCGGCCGGGGCCATTCCGGGACCGGCACCGGTGCCGACCTCACCGATCACGCACCACGGAATGACTTTCGAGCGTCCCATGCCGCGTTCGGCGAGACCCGCGGAGTCGATCCGGACCCCCATGAAACAGCTGCGGAACGCCACCCAGGCACCACCCACGCCCATCGCCGCGTAGAGCAGGACACCGACAAGGCCGGTGGTGGCCGCCTCGCCGGTGAGGTGTCCATGCGACGACCCTAGGCCGCAGCGGTCCCCTTCGTACGCGCTTCCCGTTCGGCAGGGGTCACGTCACCGGCAACGGGCGCACGCCGACCGCGGCGGTCGGCGATGAGGATGAGCGCGAGGCCGAGGGCGACCCAGCAGCCGAGCGTGAGGGCGGGCGCTCCCGAGTCGACGCCGTCGAAGTAGGCGTTGGCGCGCAGCAGACTTCCCGAAGCGCCCGGCGGGAGAAGCCCGCCGACGGTGACCCAGCCGTCGGGCAGCCAGTGGGGGCCGCTGGCGAGGCCGGAGAGCGGGTTGCCCAGGAACATGACCACCACGGCGCCGAGTCCGAAGCCGGCCATTCCCAGGAGGGCTTCCAGGCCGAGCAGGGTGAGGGACAGGGCGCCCATGCCCAGCGACAGGCCGAGGCTGGTGATCCAGTAGTTCCCGTCCAGGGATCCGGTGCCGAACTGGAGCAGGGCGGTGATCGCGAAGCCGGCCACGACAGCGAAGGCGATGCCGCCGGCCAGACGTGAGCGCAGCCCGGAGTGCCCGGGGAAGAGGCGCGTGAGGGCCACGGCCGGGATCATGCCGCCGATGACCATGGGGAGGGCGGCGGAGGAGAAGCCCGCCCCCTTGGGGTCGTCCGCGGGGAAGGGCTTGAGGTCGGCGACCGTGAGCTCGGCCTGCTGCTGCTTGGCGAGAGCGGTGGCGGTGGCGGTGATGGCCGCCGCGGCCGGCGGCCCGGCGGCGGTGGCCGTGTAGGCGGTGACACCCTCGGCGGACAGGGCGATGCCGCCCATGACGTCGCGATCCTCGATGGCGGAGGCGAGGGCCTTCTCGTCGCCGTAGACCGTGACGTCCCACGCGTCCCCCGCCAGGGCCTTGCTCACCGCGGCGGTGGCCTTCTGCGGGCCGGCGACGCCGACGGGCACGTCGTGCGGCCCGCTGTGGATGGTGGGGAACGCGAAGGCGCACAGCATGCCGACGACGACGGCGGCGAGCCCGAGCACCAGTACGACGAGTTTGCGGCCCTGCCGTGCGGGTGCGGCAGGAGTGACGTGTGCGGTCATGAGAAGACGTCCCTAGCGTGCGTCGATGCCTGTCCGCGCGGGCAGGCCGGCACGACCACCGTCCGGCCACCGCCCGATTGGCTTGACGCAAGGCTACAGGGTAAGTTGAACCATGTGTCAAACAGTGAGTCGGAATCCCCCGCAGCGGCCACCGGGACCCCGGTCCCCTCTCCGGTGCCCCAGGAACTGATCCAGGCAGCCCTGCGCCTCGCCCGCTCCCGCGGCGTGGCGGTGGGGGACGTGCCGCTGCAGGCCATCGCCCAGGAGGCCGGCATCTCGCGCAGCACCCTGCTGCGGCGACTCGGCGGCGGACGACGCGAACTCGACGCGGCGGTACGAGCCGCCGGCGTCGACCCCGGCGGCCAGAGGCCCGTACGCGAACGCGCCGTCGAAGCCGCCGCCACACTGATCAGCGGCTCCGGTCTGGCCTCGATGTCGCTCGAACGGGTCGCCGCCTCGGCGCACTGCTCGGTCCACAGCCTCTACGCCGCGTTCGGCGGCCGGGACGGGCTCCTGCAGGCGGTCTTCGAGCGCTACAGCCCCATCGTGGACATCGAAGCGGTCGTGGCGTCACAGCCGGGCGACCTGGAGACCACGGTCCGGAAGATCTACGAACGCATGGCGGTCGCGGTCCAGCGGGAGCCCCGCGTCATGCCCGCGATCATGGCCGAACTCCTGGCCCGCCCCCAGGACGAAGCCCTCCGGCCACTCGTCCGCTACGCCGTCCCGCGCCTGTTCGCCGGCGTAGGAAAGTGGCTCACCGCCGAGATCGCGGCAGGCCGCATCCGCGACCTGCCCCTCCTCCTGCTCATCCAGCAGATGTCCAGCCCCCTCGTCACCCACCTCCTCCTGCGCCCGGCCACGAACCAGGTCCCCGACCTGCCGACACCGTCCATCGAGGAGGCCTGCGCCGTCTTCGCCGACAACTTCCTCCGCGCGGTGGCCCTCCCGGCACCCGCCGAGAACCAGTAGGGCCACCCTCCGCCGGAACGGCTACCGACACCCCGTGCGCCTTCTCACGCGAAGCGACCGGGAGTGTCACTCGCCCCACTTCATGTAGATGACCGGGGGCTCGCGGCCCGGCAGCTGGCGCAGCGGGGCCATGTCGAGGCCGAAGACCTCGCGCAGGGCAGTGGTCTCCCCCGGCCACTTGGGGTGGGCCAGCTCGTCGAAGGCCAGGATGCTGCCCTTGGTCAGGTGCGGCTTGATGGCCAGCAGGAGTTCCTTCGTCGGCTGGTACAGGTCCAGGTCGAAGTAGGCCATCGCGATGATCGTCTCCGGGTTCTCCTCCAGGTAGCGCGGGACCGTCTCGCGGACGTCGCCCTGGACCACGAAGGAGCGCTGGGTGTGTCCGAAGGGCTCGGTGGCCTCGTGCGCGGCGAGCACCTCGCGCAGGTGGTCGACCTCGCCGTCCGGGGTCGCGAAGCGGCCCGGCACGGCGCTGGTGCTCACCTTGTCGACGTCCTTGATGTCGTCGGGGAAGCCGGTGAAGGTGTCGAACCCGACGATGCGGCGCAGCGAGTTGTACGGCTCGTAGAGGCTGCGCAGGGCCGTCAGCGTCGCCAGGTGGCGGCCGTGGAGCACGCCGAACTCCATGATGGTGCCGGGCACTTCCGGCAGCATGCGGTAGAGGGCGTCCATGGAGAGCAGGTCGGCGAGCTGCTGGCGGCGCAGGTACACCGGCAGGTTGTCGATCAGGTACTCCGGCGGGATCGGCGTGTCGACGAGGAGCTTGGTCAGGCGCTCGCGGGCGTCGCGGTCCTGCGCGGATTCGTGCGGGACGATCCGCGGGTCGGTGTACTTGTTCTCGCTCATGGGGTGTTTCCTTTCGCTTCGTTCCGTGTGCGTGAGGTTCAGGAGAGCCAGCAGTCCGGGGCGGGACCGCCTCGGCCCACCGGAGGGAAGAGTTCGTCGAGCCGCGACGTCAGCGACTCGGGCAGGGGATGTTCGAGGGCCTGGAGCGCGCCGTCGACGTGGGCGCGGGTGCGCGGGCCGATCACCGCGGAGGTCACCCCGGGGCGCGAGAGCGTCCAGGCCATGCCCACGACGGCCGGGTCGAGGCCGTGCTCCGCGCAGAGCTGCTCGTAGTCGTGGATGGTGTCGTACCGCTCCTGGAGTGTCTGTGCCGCGCGGCCCTGGGCGGACTTGACGGCCGTCCCCGTGCGCTGCTTGGCGAGGACGCCGCCCAGGAGCCCGCCGTGCAGCGGCGACCAGACCAGCAGACCGAGGCCGTGGGCCCGGGCCGCGGGGATGACCTCCAGTTCCGCGTACCGGCTGACCAGGTTGTAGACACACTGCTCCGAGGCCAGGCCCAGGGTGTTCCTGCGCTGGGCGGCCGCCTGGGCGGAGGCGATGTCCCAGCCGGCGAAGTTGGACGACCCGACGTAGCGGACCTTGCCCTGGGTCACCAGCATGTCCATCGCCTGCCACACCTCGTCCCAGGGCACGGAACGGTCGATGTGGTGCATCTGGTAGAGGTCGATCCAGTCCGTGTTGAGGCGCCTGAGCGACGCCTCGCAGGCCGCGACGATGTTCCGGGCCGACAGCCCGCCGTCGTTGATCCCGTCACCCATCGGGTCACCCACCTTGGTGGCGAGGACCACGCGGTCGCGGCGGCCCGGCTCCTTGTCGAGCCAGCGGCCGACGACCTCCTCGGTGTGGCCCTTGTAGACGCGCCAGCCGTAGGTGTTGGCCGTGTCCAGCAGGTTGATGCCCCGGTCGAGGGCGTGGTCCATGAGGTCACGCGCCTCGTCCTCCTCGACCCGTCCGCCGAAGTTGACGGTGCCGAGTGCCAGGCGGCTGACGCGCAGGCCGGTGCGGCCCAGCTGGGTGTGCATCACGTGTCCTGACCTTCCTGCGGCGCGGCGGCGACCGCGGACGCGGCGCTCCCGGTGCCGCTGATGCGGCGTGCGATGTCGCGGGCCCCGATGACGGCCAGCGCAACGCTGGTGAGGGTGGGGTTGCAGGCCGTGCGCGTGGGGATGACGCCGTTGCCCGCGACGTAGAGGTTGCCGACGCCCCAGACCCGCCCCGCGGGGTCGCAGACGCTGGTGCCGTCGTCGTCCGCGCCCATGCGCACGGTGCCCTGGTAGTGCAGGGAACTGCCCGAGGGCAGGACCCAGGCCCGCTCGCCCTCGGCGGGGCGGCCCAGGACCTTGCTCAGCCGCAGTGCCTCCTGCTCCGCCTCCGCGAGGGTCGCGCGGTCCTCCTCGTCGAGGGTGTGGTGGATCGTCATGGCGGGCATGCCGGCCCAGTCCCGCTCGGTGTCGCTGAACTCGAGCCGGTTCTCGGGCCGCGGGCGCTGGGAGGTGAACAGGTGCACCGCGACGAGTGGTGCGTCCGCCTCCCGGGTCCGCGCGGCGTTCGACACGGTGGCGGGGTCGATCCGGGTCAGCATGCCGTGGAAGGGGTAGCGCCGGCCCTCGTACGGAATCCACGTGACCCCGCCGGGCGGCTCCCACTCCCCCTCGGCCGCGGCGTACCCGTGGACCTCGGTGATCACCGAGACCTGCGGGTGCTCGTTGAGGTAGCGGCCGAGCGCCCGGGGGCGTACCCCGGAGGCGAACAGCAGTTGCGGGGTGCGCAGTGGGTCGGCGGCCACCACGACGTAGTCGGCGCCCACGACCTGGCTGCCTCCGGTGCCGCGGTCGCGCAGCCGCACGCCGACGGCCCTCCCGTCTCGCACCAGGACCTGTTCGCACAGGGTGTTCGCGCGCAGTTCGACGCTGCTGCCCGGACCCGTCGGGAGTTCGCCGAGGATGACGTCCGTACCGTGGCGCCGCAGTTCGCCGCCGACGCGGGTGGCGGCCAGCGGCATGGCCCGGACCGTGCGGTCGGGGGCGCGTCCCTCGTCGAGTTCCCGGCCCAGCAGGTGGCGCACGTGCGCGGCGAAGGGGGAGTCGTCGCACTGGGTGCTGTCCACGCGGAGCAGGCGTTCCGCGGTCTCGTACGCCTCGGCGAGCTCGGCGGGGGGCACGCAGCCGACGCGCTCGTCCTCACCGGCACGCGGGGCGGCGCCGAACCACAGGGTGCCCATGCCGCCCACGCCGCACGTCTGCTGGGCGGCCGGCAGGCCGTCGGCCGCCAGGTCGCCGGAGCCCACGGCGAACATGCCCGGCCTGTCGACGAGGGCCCTCGCGCGCTCCTCCGGGCTCTGGTTGTGCGCGACGGCCGAGGCGGCGGCCGTCGCGTACGGGCGCTGGTGGGGGCCCTGGGCGGCGACCCGGGCGCGCTGTTGTTCGCCGGCGTCGGTGATCGTGGTCAGGTGCCGGCCGGGCGGGTCGGTGAGCGCGGGGCCCGCCTCGACCAGCAGGACGCGGGCCGTGGGGTGCGCCGCGTGGATCTGGTGGGCGTAGGCGGCGCCCGCCGGTCCGCTGCCGACGACGACCACGTCGACGGCGGCCGGGACGTCGCCGGGGCCCTCGACCGCCGGGGACTGATGTGCTGACATGCTGTTCCTCCCTCGGAGCTCGGGTCGGCGGGTCACAGGGAACGGGCGACGACGACGCGCTGGATCTGGTTGGTGCCCTCGATGATCTGGAGCAGCTTCGCCTCACGCATCCACCGTTCGACCGGGTGGTCCTCGACGTAGCCGTAGGCGCCGAGCGCCTGGACTGCGTCCGTCGTGACCCGCATCGCGGTGTCGGTGGCGAAGAGCTTGGCGCGGGCCGCGGAGGCGGTGACCGCCGCCGCGCTCGCGCCGGAGTCCAGCGTCCGCGCCGCCTCGCGCACCAGGGCGCGGGCCGCGGCGATCTGCGTGGACATGTCCGCGAGCAGGAACGAGAGGCCCTGGAAGTCGATGACGGGCCGGCCGAACTGGCGACGGGTCTTCGCGTACGCGACGGCGTGCTCCAGTGCCGCGGAGGCCAGGCCCACCGCGCAGGCGGCGATGCCGAGCCTGCCGCGGTCGAACAGTCCGGAGGCGATCAGGAAGCCCTTGCCGGGCCGTCCGATCATCCGGTCCGCCCCCACCTCGGCGCCGTCGAACACCACCGAGGCGGTGGGCGAGGAGCGGACGCCCATCTTCTTCTCCGGGCGCTGTACTTCGAGGCCGGGTGTGGCGGAGTCGGCGAGGAGCAGCGAGAGGCCGCGCACGCCGGGGCCGCCGGTGCGGCAGAAGACGTTGTAGAAGTCGGCCTGTCCGGCGTGGCTGGTCCACGCCTTGGTGCCGTCGACGGTGTAGGCGGCGCCGTGCTCGCTCCGCCTGGCCGTGCAGGAGATGGCCCCGATGTCGGAACCCGCCTCGGCCTCGGAGATGCAGTTCGCGCCGAGCTGCTCGCCGCCGAGCATGCCGGGCAGCCAGCGCTCGCGCTGGGCCTCGGTGCCGAACGCGGCCAGCGGGTAGCACGCGAGGGCGTGGATGTTGACCGACTGGGCGACCGCGAGCCATCGCCTGGCCAGGATCTCCAGGACGCTCACGTGCACTTCGTGGCTCTGGCCGCCGCCCCCGTACTCGGTGGGGTACGGCAGGCCCAGCAGTCCGGCGCCGCCCAGCGTGCGCAGGATGTCGCGCGGGAAGCGCGAGGCGGCCTCGAACGCGTCGGCGTGCGGGGCGAGTTCTCTGTCGGCCAGGGTCCCGGTCAGCTCCAGCAGGTCGCGGACGACCTCGTCCTGTTCCGTCGGCAGGTGCCTCGGGAGGCTTTCCGTGAGGGGCAGGGCTGTCATCGTGACGTCGGTCCATCTTCCGGTGGGTGGGGGCGGGGTGCGGGCGCCCGGTGGGGGGCGAGCAGGGCCAGGGCGAGCGTGGCCGGGTGCTGCGGCCGGTCGTAGGCGACGCAGACGGCGACGCCGTGCAGCGGGTGCAGGACCCGCCAGCGCAGTCCCCGTCGGCTTCCGCCGTCGGCCAGCAGCGCTCCCGGGTGCGGGGCGGGCAGGTTGATCGGCGTGGTCCCGGTGGCCTTGGCGCAGGCCTCGTGGATCGCCCAGCGCCTGGCGACCGCGACGGCCTGCCGTTCGGCGGGAAGGGCGGCCAGCTCGCGCTGCTGTGCCGGTGAGCAGCAGCGGCGCAGCAGGCCCTGGGTGGGCGGTACGGGGACCTGGACGTCGATGCCCACCGCGCGGCCGGCGGCCACGGCGACGGCGATGGTCCCCTGGCTGTGCGAGACGCTGATGCCGGTGCCCGGCAGGTCCACCAGGACGGGCTTGCCTCGGTCGGTGGAGCCGATGCGGCAGGTCCGTGTCCAGCGTCCCAGGGCGCGCTCCAGCGCCCAGCGCAGCAGGGTGCGTCCGGCCGTGAACTCGTGGGCCCTGTGCGGTGCGTAGCCGCGTGCCCGGCGCAGTTCCTCGGCGCTGAGCAGGTGCGCGTGGGGTGCCGTCGCCGCCGCCGTGGCGCAGGCCACGAGGATGTCGTGGCGGCCCGGGCTCATCTCCACGTGGCGGCTTCGGGCCAGACGCGCCTGACGCGCCGGACCGCGTAGTCCCAGTAGGAGCGCACCGACAGGTCCGCGTAGATGAAGTCCCGTTTGAGGGCGACGTCGTCGTCGGTGGCCCAGGTGTAGGGAACGCCGCTCTGCTCCGCGAGCAGTTGCAGGCGGCAGGCCCGCTCCAGGACCTGGGCGAAGACCGCGGCGTGCCGCACGCTCTTGCCGACGATCACCCCGCCGTGGTTGCGCAGCAGCACGCCCTCGGCGTCGCCGAGCGCCTCGGCGATGGCGTCGCCCGTGGCCTGGTCCAGGACCGTGTTGCTGGTCCGGGTGAACAGGGCGAGGTTGTCGGTGAAGTGCGCGCCGTCGTGCGAGACGGGGCGCAGTTCGAGGTCCGTGGCGCCGAAGACGAGGGTGTGCGGGGCGTGGCTGTGCACGATGCCGTTGACGTCCGGGCGCGCCCGGTAGATCGCCTGGTGCAGCGGGAGTTCGGGTGGGGCGAGCGGGTCGACGGGGGCGTCGGGGTCGATGGACGCGGCCACCACCTGGCCGGGGGTGGCCTCGTCGAACCCGCAGAGCGCGTTCTTGATGAAGAAGGTGTCGGAGCCGGGTGTCCGTGCGGATATCTGGCCCTGGTTGAAGTCGTCGTGGCCGTCGAGGGAGAGCATGCGGGCCCCGGCGGCGATCTGGCCGGCCAGCCGGGCGGTCACCCGGGCGAGGGTGGGGCGGGAGGCCGGACCGGTCGCGGTGCCCGTGGTCACGGGGTGTCCTCCCGGTCGTCGTCGGCGGCCTCGGCAGCCATGTCGTCATCGGCGGTCTCGGCCGCCATGGTGGCCAGCAGGTCGTCGAAGACCTGGTGGATCGTGTACGTACCGGGGGCGCGTCCGGCGGCCCACTGCGCCGCTCCGATCGCACCGGCCGCGGCGGCGTCGAGCGAGCCCACCTGATGGGTGAGCGTCAGGGTCTGCTCGGGCCAGGTGAGCCGGACCTCGTGGTCGCTGACGGCGGGGCCGCAGCGCAGTGAGGCGATGTCGACGGCGGGCCTGCCGGTGTGCCGCTGCCACTGCCGGGCGAGCCGGGAGGCCGTGGTGCTCGGCCGGTGCCGCTTGGTGGCGGGGTGGCGTTCGAGGACGGCCGCTTCGGGGATCGCGCCGGTGATCCCGGCGCGGTACATGGTGGTGACCACGTCGGCGACCAGGCGCAGCGCGCGGGTCTGGAGGTAGTGGCCCAGGGACAGGTTGGGGGCGAGGACGACGGCGGTGCCGGCGGCCCTTTCCCCGATTGCCCGCAGGTGGTGTTCGTCGAGCCCGGAGACGCACTCCACGAGGGGGACGTCGAGGCGGGCGCTGAGGGCGGCTGCGTGCGGGACGGCCTCGGGCGCGGAGCAGTCGACGAGGACGCCGGGCGCGGGCACCGTGTCGTGCTGCTCGGGGCGCCGCGGGTCGAGGAGGTGGGCGGTGAGTCCCTCCCCCGTGGCGAGCCGGTGCACGGCCCGGGCGAGACGGCCCGTGCCGAAGACGCCGATGACGGTCTCAGGCATCGACGGCCTGCTCTTCACGCAGGTGGCGACAGACCAGTTCGACCAGGGCGTCGATCGTCTCGAAGTGTTCGCTCTCCTCCTCGGGGTCGAGGTAGACGCCGAGCTCGTTCTCCACCGTGTCGATCATGCGGATGTAGGCCAGGGAGGAGTAACTGACCTGGGGCAGAGACCAGTTGGCGGCTGCCAGGTCCTGTTCGGTCAGGTCGCCCTCAGCCGAGCTGAGCACGATGCGCACGAGGTGCGGGCGGATGTGGTCCGGGGAGGCCGTCATGGCTGCGCTCTCCTTGGGTGTGGTCACTGGAAGTCCTGCGGGGTGTCGAACAGGCGGCGCAGCTCCGCGGTGGCGGGCTTGCCGCTGGTGCCCCGGGGGATGCGGGGCACGATGCGTACGAGGCTGGGGACCTTGTACGGGGCGAGGCGCTCGGCGACGTACCGGCGCGGAGCGGCGGGGTCGAGGCCGGGGGCTCCGGCGAGCACCGCCGCGAGGGCGGCCGTGCCGTGCCGGTCGGTGATCTCCAGGACGACCGCGTCGTCCACTCCCGGTGCCCCGGCGAGGGCCGTGGACACCTCCACGGCGTCGATCTTCCGCCCGCCGATGTTGATGACCTGGCTCGTGCGCCCGGTCAGGACGAGGCTCCCGTCCCGCAGGCGGCCCACGTCGCCGGTGCGGTAGAAGCCGTCCGGGTCGATCCGCTGCTCCAGCACGCCGGGCGCGTTGAGGTAGCGGGTCCCCATGGACTGGCTTCTGACCGAGACGACGCCCGGCTCCCCGGCGGCGCCGGCGCGCAGTTCGACGCCGGGCAGCGCCTGGCCGAGGCCGGGGTCGGTGCGCGGGTCGGCGGCGAAGGTGAGCGGCCCGGCCTCGGCGATGCCGTAGTAGTTCTGCAGCGGCACGCCGGTGCTCTCCTCGAACAGGCGCTTGGTGCGCGGGTCCAGGGGTGCGGCGGACGAGATCGCCATGCGCAGGCCGGGCAGCGGTCCGGGGCCGGACCCGTTGCGCACCAGTGACTCGTACAGGGCGGGGAAGCCGATGAGACGGGTGGCCCCGCTGTCGCGCAGGGTGCGGGTGACCGCCCCCGCGGTCGGCAGTCCGCTGCCCAGACGCAGGCACGCGCCGACGAGGAACGTGGAGAGCAGGGAGGTGTTGAACGCCAGGCCGTTGGAGAGCGAGGCGAAGCACACGATGATGTCCTGGCCCGTGAGGCCGGTGCCTTCGGCCCAGTTGGCGGCGGCGCGGTACACGGCCTCGCCGCGGAACTCGATGCAGCTGGGGGTGCCGGTGGAACCGGAGGTGAAGCGGCAGACCTCCGTCTCCCGGTGCAGCCCGGGGCGGTCCGGCGTCTCGGGGAAGCGGGTGACGTGCAGGGAGCCCGGAGCGGCGAGCCGGGCGCCGTGGCCGGGCACGGGGGTGGCGGCCTCGTGGACCAGCAGGTCGAGTCCGCAGCCGCGCTGGATGCCCTCGGTCTCCTGGGGCCCGGCGGCCCGGTCGACGAGGAAGGGCACGCAGCCGGCCCGCAGGGCGGCCAGGTACGCCACCACGTAGTCGGCGGAGTTGGCGGCCTGGATGCCGACGCGCGGCCGGTCGCGGCCGGTGAGCAGGTCGGCGAGCCCGGTCGCGTACCGGTCCGCGGCCGCGTCGAGTTCGCGGTAGGTCAGGGTGGTGTGCCGGTCGGCGACGGCGGGTGCGTCGCCGTGCTCGCGCAGGGCACCGGTGAGGATGTCGGTGAGCACGGCCGTCACCGCTGTCCGTGGGCGTGGGCGGGCTGGAGGCGGTCGATCTTGACCGCGGAGGTGCCGGGGGTGCCGAGCATGGCGACGTAGAGGACCTCGTCCTCGTCCGCGAGGCCCGCAAGGGAATGCCAGCGTCCCGCGTCGAAGCCGCCGATGGTGGTGACCGCGGTGCCGGTGGCGGTGGCTCCGAGGTAGACGAGGTGGGCCAGGGCCCCGGAGCGCAGGAGCGCTTCGTCGACGCCGCGCATGCCGTGCCGGAAGAGGTCCTGGTGCCGTGCGTGGAAGACGACGGCGGCGCAGGTGTGGCGCAGCTGCTCCTGGCCCATGCAGAAGCGCACGATGTCCCGGGCGCTCGCGTGGGTGGTGCTGGTGGGTTCGGCGGCGATCCCGCCGTCGCCGAGCACCGGATAGGCGCCGGGGGCGAGTCCGGTGACGCGGCGGGCGACCAGGGTGGCGCCGAAGCCGGGGGACGCGGGCAGGTCGGTGGCCAGCGGGGTGCCCAGGGCGGACAGGGCCTCCCGCAGGCGCGGCAGCGGGAGTTCGGCTTCGCCGAAGTCCTTGGCCGAGCGCCGCGAGGGGGCGAGGTCCGCCAGGGCCTCGGAGGCGGGCGGACGGGCCTCGCCTTCGCGCTCCGGGGCGAGCAGGGGGCGCGGACGGGGGGTCGCGGAGAGGACCGGCGGGCTCTGCAGCCGTGGCAGCAGGCCGCGCCAGCATCGGGCCTCGGAACCGTTTCCGACGCGGGGCGCCGGCGGTATGCCCCGCCGGTCCGTGCAGGTCCAGTCGGACACGGACGGCTGCCCCGTGTCGATGCGGTCGGCCACCAGCAGGACGCTGTGGGGGACGAGGTGGTGCTCGTCCAGGCGCAGCAGGGCTCCGAGGTGGCCGGGGTCCGCCCTGGTCAGCCACTGGGCGCGCCGGTGGCCGCGGCCGGCCAGGCAGAGCAGGTGGGTGCCGAGGTGGGCGGCGTCCAGCTGCGCGTACAGGTAGCCCCGGTCGTCGTACTTGCGGATGGACATCCACGGGCGTACGGCGATGAGGACCAGGAAGGCGTCGGGCGACGGGAGCGCGAGCCCGCCCCGGGCCAGTGCGTCGGCGACCTGCTCCCCCTCGTGGAGCAGGCGGCAGCCGCGCCGGGTGACGTCCGCCGAGAAGACCCGCGGTCCGCCGGGCCCGTGCGTGACGACGTAGGTCTCGTACGGGTACAGCGCGCCGGCCGAGGGCACGGACGGTCCGCCGTGGAGCGAGCCCTCCGCGGAGGTCTCGAGCAGGGCGAGCGCGCCGCGCAGTTCCCCGGGCAGGTCGATGCGCTGAGGTTCGGGGGTGCCGTCGGGGACGGCGGCGAGGGACATCTGCTGCCAGAAGCGCAGGGCGTCGTCCACGGCCGCGTCCGCGGACCGGGGGCGGGGGCCGGTGGCCGCGTCCCCGATGTCGGCCTGGACGCGCACGGCCGGCCGGCCGTCCATCACGGAGGCTTTGTCGTTCACCGGTCTCGCTTCTCCTTCCTGCCGAGGCGGGTTCGGTCTCGGCGTCTGAGTTGTCGCTTGCGAATGGGTGCACTCGCACGGTGAATACTTAGAGTAATGACCGGAAGTCGGTTCTCCCATTCCCCGGCAGCGGCTTCGATCTTGCCAGAATGGAGCCGATCCGTGTAGACCGTTTGATGACCGATAGCGGCCGTGACCGGCTCAGGACACGCAAGGCGGGAAATCAATTCAGATGCTGTTGCAGACAAATTCAGGGACGGAAGTCTCTCCGGTGGAGACGCTGTCCGGACTGATCGCCACGCAGGAGCGCGCGCTGCTCGCGGCAGACGAGGCCACCCGCTCCCTGCGGACCCAGCTGGCCGCCCTCGCCGTGCACGCCGTCGGACCCGCGCAGGCGGCGACGGACGTGGAGGAGATCACGGACCCGGCCCGCGTCCGGGCCCTGCTGGACTCCGTGGCCACCATGGCCCGACAGCAGATCCGGGTCATCCAGCCGTCCGTGGTCGCCCGCCGGCTGATCGCCGAGTGGCCGGTCGGTGACGCGTACGAGCCCGGCGGCGTCGCTGTCCGGACCATCCACCAGAGCTCCCTGCTGCACAGCGAGCAGGCGGCCGGTTACCTGGAGCGGCTCTCGCGGCGCGGTGTGCACGTGCGGGTCGCGCCGCTGCTGCCGTTCCGCCTGATCCTGGTGGACGAGGCGTTCGCCCTGGTCTGCCCGCCGTCGACGACGCTGCTGATCAGGCGGCCGGCGCTGCTGCAGCTCCTCGGCCGGGTCTTCGAGTTCTGCTGGGACGACGCCCGCGAGCTGCACACGCCGTCGGTGCCCGCCATCCGTCGGGAGCCGACCGTGCCGGTCGTCGGCAGCGGTGGCCGGGACATCGTCCTCAGCGAGCAGGAGACGGTCATCCTGCGGCTGTGGGCGAAGGGGCGGCAGGACGTCGAGGTCGCCCGCGAACTGCGCGTGTCGCCGCGCACCCTGCGCCGCACCGTGTCCGCGCTGCTGCGCAGGCTCGGCGTGAGCAGCCGCTTCGAGGCCGGGGTCGTGGCGGCCCGCTCACCCCGCCTCCTCGAGGGCGCGGGGCACCCGCTGCTCCCCGCCTGACCCCCGTCCCCGGGCCGCCGCACCTTCCTTCCCACACCACCGAGGAGTCCATGTGTCCACCACGCCCGCCCCTTCCCCCGCCGACACGCTCTACGGCCCGCCGCTGCCCGTCCTGGGCGCCGACGTGCGCGTACCCCTCATCACCGGGGGCGAGGTGTCCTACGGGGCGCTCGACTACGCGGCGAGCGCCCCGGTCCTGAGCAGCGTCTGGGACGACGTCAGCGCCTACATGCCCTACTACGGCAGCGTGCACCGCGGGGCCGGCCACCTGTCGCAGCTGTCCACCGACCTGTTCGAGCAGGCCCGGCGGACGGTCGGCGAGTTCCTCGGCTGCCGGCCCGACGACGAGGTCGTCTTCACCCGCTCGACCACCGACTCGCTGAACCTGCTGGCGGGCGCGCTCCCGGCCGGGACCCGGGTCTACGTCTTCGAGACCGAGCACCACGCCGCCCTGTTGCCGTGGCCGCAGGCGCAGCGCACCGTGATGCGGGCTCCGAGCAGCGCGTACGAGGCCGTGGAGATCGTCGCCGAGACGCTGGCGGGCCACGACACGCGGCGCCCCGGCCTCGTCTGCGTGACGGGCGCCTCCAACGTCACGGGCGAGATATGGCCCGTCGGGTCGATCACGGAGGTCGCGCACGCGGCCGGGGTGCGCGTGGTGCTGGACGCCGCCCAGCTGGTCCCGCACCGCCCGGTGGACGTCGCCGGCCTGGGCGTGGACTACGTCGCGTTCTCGGGCCACAAGATGTACGCGCCGTTCGGGGCGGGGGTGCTGGCCGGGCGCGCGGACTGGCTCGGCGCGGCGGCACCGTACCTGGCCGGGGGCGGGGCGAGCAGGCGTGTCGTGCACGGGGCCGGTGCGCTGTCCGTCGAGTGGCAGCAGGGGGCCGCGCGGCACGAGGCCGGATCGCCGAACGTGGTCGGGGCGCACGCGCTGGCCTCCGCCTGCCGGGCGCTGACGTCGGCGGGCTTCGAGTCGCTCGCCGCGCGCGAGGACGCCCTGCTGCGCCGGACCCTGTCCGGTCTGGCGGGGATCGAGGAGGTCACGGTGCTGTCCCTGCTGGGCGGATCGGCGCCGCGGGTCGGCGTGATCAGCTTCGTGGTCGAGGGCTGGAGCAGCGCCCACCTGGCCGCGGCGCTCTCGGCCGAGTACGGCATCGGGGTGCGCGACGGCATGTTCTGCGCCCACCCCCTGGTCCGCGGCCTGCTCGGCAACGCGCCCGACCATTCCGACGAGTGCGGGGCCCCCGGCCCGCCGGCGCCGGGCGAGCGACCGGTGAACGCGGTGCGGGCCAGCTTCGGCGCCGGCACGCCCGTGGAGCACCTGGACCGTCTGGTGGCCGCCGTGGCGGAACTCGCCCGTGACGGGGCCCGGTGGACCTACCGCACGGAGGCGGGGCGCTGCGTCCCGGTGCGCTGAACCGGAAAACCCTGATGGAACCGTGTGCCCGCCTGCCGTCCGGCAGGCGGGCACACGGTTCCATCAGGGTTTCCATCGGGGTTCCCGATTGAATACGCACGCATTCTTTCCGCCCGCGCATTTCAACGCCGCAAACAATTCACCGGAACACAAATGAATCGCCCTTTGCGGGGGCTCCGGAGCGGGGGAGATTCCGCACCGGCACCCCCTCCTCTGATTACAGGTTGTGATCGGCGGCGGTGGGCGGGACTCAGTAGGTGGGCATCGCCGGGTCGATCCGCTGCGCCCAGGCCAGGATGCCCCCGCCCAGGTGCACCGCGTCCCCGTGACCGCTGCGCTTGACCACGGCGAGGACCTCCGCGGAGCGGATGCCCGCCCGGCACAGCAGCACGGTCCTGCGGTCCGCGGGCAGCCGTGCGGCGGCGTCGCCGTGCAGGAACTCCCCCTGCGGGACGAGCACCGAGCCCGGCACGTGGGCGAAGGCGTACTCGTCCGGTTCGCGGACGTCGACCAGGTTGACCGGCGCGTCCGCGTCGAGCAGCTCCTTCAGCTGCTCCGCGGAGATCGTGGACTCCCGCGCGGCCTCGGTCGCCTCCCGCGAGAGCAGCCCGAAGAAGGGCTCGGCGGCGGTGGGTTCGGCCGGGCGCGCGGCCCGCTCGTGCGGGCGCAGCGGTACGGTCGCGCACGTGCCGGCCAGGGCGTCGTACTTCATCACCCGGCCGACCAGCGGCTCGCCCTGACCGGTGAGCAGCTTGACCACCTCGGTGGCCAGGGCGATCCCCAGCCAGGCGCCGATCACCTTCAGCGTGCCGGACATGCCCCGGAAGTAGGGGGCGGGAGGCTTCGGGAACAAGTCCCTGAGGCCCGGGCCGTGCCGGTCCCAGAAGACCGAGACGCGCCCTCCGGTGGCCCCCATGGAGCCCCACACGAAGGGGATGCCCGCCTCCGCGCAGACGTCGTCGACGAGCTGGCAGCGGGCCGGGTCCTCCCCCGCGCACACCACGAGGTCGTAGTCCTGGACCATTTCGCGCGCGCGGGGCAGCTCGAACCGGTCCTCCGCCACGGTGCGCACGAACGGATGGGTCCTCCCGAGCGCGCGGGTCCAGGCCGTGGCCCGGTCCGCGGGCTCCGCGTCCGGCAGTCCGAGGTAGCGGTCCCACGGATTCACGGGCGAGCCGTCGGCGATGCCGATCGACCCCACGCCGGAGTCGGCGAGATGGGCGATGAGCGGGGCTCCGATCTCGTCGGCGCCGACGACCAGGACCCGGCCCCCGGCGAGCCGGCGCTGCCCCTCGGCGCCGTGTCCCGCGCGTATCAACTGGTGTGCCTGGCGGCTCGTTTCTCCGGCCGGCAGGCCGGCGGCGGGTCGCGCCAGCGGGGGAATCGGCATGCGGGTCTCCTCTGGGTGTACGGGAGCGGTCACGGCTGCCGGCCGTCGGCCTCGGCGGCCCAGTCGGGTACGTGCAGGATCTCCAGCACGGCGGCCCCCCAGTTGAAGCCGTAGCCGGTACCGGCGAGCACCACGCGGTCGCCGGCCTCCAGCTGCCCGGTGGTGATGAGGTGGTCGAGGCCCGCGACCTGGTCGCCGGAACCGAGGTGGCTGACCTGGCGGCCGAAGTCCCAGGTGGTCCGCTCCAGGCCCACCCCCATGTCGGCCAGCATGCTCCACCAGCGCACGGTCTGGCCGTTGTGGGGCATCACGAACCTGCGCACGTCCGCGGCGTCGGTCTTCGCCTCGTCCAGGGCCTGCTCGACGCAGCCGCCGATGCCCCCTGCGATCCGCAGGGAGATCGCCTCCAGGTCGTCGAGGTTCCTGCGCATGAAGTCCGCCTTGCGGGTCCGCATGTTCAGCGGCTTCTCCCCGGACGCAGGGGCGTCCTTGAGGCCGCGTCCGCGGTACATGTGCTCCAGGGCGGGGTCGGAGGTCAGTGCGCAGGACAGGACCTTGGCGAAGCCGGGCTTGCGGCCGAGGAGCAGTGCCGTGCCGCCGTCCGCCATCACCGTGCCGCTCTCGGTGCGGAAGCGGTCGAAGCCGGGCAGGCAGAACCGCTCGCCCGTCGTGATGAGTACGGTGGCGCCCTCGTCGTGCCCTGCGAGGTGCCCGGCCGCCAGTGCCAGCGCCGCCATTCCCCCGTTCGACTTCTGGTCGACCTCGACGGCCGGGGCGCTTCCTCCGACGGTGTGGTGCTGGATGTAGGAGGAGGGCGTCCACATGTCCTGGCCCTGGAAGTAGGCGCTGGCGTGGAGCAGCAGGCGCACGTCGCGCGGTGCCGTCGCGTCCCCGGCGCGTTCGAGGGCCTGGCGGGCCGCGGCCACGGCCAGGTCGGGGGCGAACGCGTCATCGGAGACCGTTACCCCGAGGAGGGCGTTGGCCGTGTACTCCGCGGAGGCGTAGCGCCCGTCCCGTACCGCCTCCTCGAGGTCGAGCCTGCGGCCCAGCCGTACGCCCAGGGACGTGAGGTAGATGTCGTTGAGGATCATGTCGGGACCTTTCGGACGTGCAACGGTGGTTTCGCGGCGGACCGGTGGGACCGGTCCGCCGCGCGGAAGGCCTCACAGATAGGCCCCCCCGGTGGTCTCCAGGCGCTCCCCGGTGATCCACCTGGCCTGCTCCGAGGCCAGGAAGGCGACGGCGTCCGCCACGTCCTCGGGCTGCCCGAGCCGTCCGAAGACGGTCATTGCCGCCGCTGCCGCCGCGTCCTCGGGGTGCGCGCGCATCCGCGCGCGGTGGAAGTCCGTCTCGATCAGTCCGGGGGCGACGGTGTTGACCGTGATGCCGCGCGGGCCGAGCTGCGCCGCGAGGGAGCGGCTGAACGCCTCCAGTGCCCCCTTGCTCATGGCGTACGGCAGGACGTGCGGGTGGGCGATGCGGTTGGCGACCGAGGAGACGTTGACGATCCGCGCCCCGTCGCGCAGCAGCGGCAGGAGCCGCTGGACGACGAAGACGGGGGCCTTCACGTTGACGGCGAAGACACGGTCCAGGTCCGCGCCGGTGAGGTCGGTGATGTCGGCGCGGCAGCCCACGCCCGCGTTGTTGACCAGTACGTCGAGCCCGCGGTCCCCCGTGCGCTCGACGAGGCCCTCCTCGACGCGGGCGGCCAGGGTGGCGATGGCCTCCTCGTCCGCCAGGTCCGCGCGCACCGCGAAGGCGTCCCCGCCGGCGGCGCGCACCGCGGCCACGGCCGCCTCGGCCGCCTCGTCGTCCCGCCCGTAGTGGACGGCCACCACCCGGCCCGGTCCCGCGAGCCGTTCGACGACGGCCCGGCCGATGCCCCGGCTGCCACCGGTTACCAGTGCGGTGCGCGGTGCGGTGTCCGCTGTCACGGTCGTCTCCTGTAGGGGTGTGGGATGGGGGGCGTCGTTCACGGGCGGGCGAGGAGCGCGGAGAGCACGCGTTCCAGGCACGCCTCCGGTGCCGGGTCGAGGCTTTCGGCCCGCCACGCGACGAAGCCGTCCGGGCGCACGAGGAGCGCCCCGCTGTCGTGGATTCCCGCCTCAGCGGTCCAGGCGCCGTCGTCGACGCGGTGCCCGTCGGCCGGTACGCCGCCCAGGGAGGCCGCGGCCTTGTCGAGGGCGTCGAGCCAGGGCGTCCCCGTGGGGCCGGCCAGGAGGGTGAAGCGTCCGTCCACCAGGTCGAGCGTCGAGCGGACGCCCTCCTCCCCGGGCAGCCAGCGGTGCGGCAGGCGGGAGCCCGGCGCCCCGTCCAGATCGCGGGTCACGTCCTCGGTGGAGGGCGGCTCTGTCCCGGCGCCGAGCACGGCGGCGGAGGCGTAGCGGTAACCGAGGTGCACCACGGGGGCGTTGAGCGCCCCGGCCGCCGCCCTGCGCGCACGGCCCTCGGACCCGGTCGCCCAGTGCAGGGAGGGGTCCTTCAGGCGCAGCGTCGACTGTTCGAGCGCGGACCGGGCGACGGGCAGGCGTTCGGCCTCGTAGGTGTCGAGGAGCGCCTCGTGCGCCGTGCCGTGCAGAACGTGGGCCAGCTTCCACGCGAGGTTGTGGGCGTCGGCCACTCCCGTGTTCATGCCGAAGGCGCCGACGGGCGGGATGGCGTGGGCCGCGTCCCCCGCGAGGAAGACGCGCCCGGAGCGGAACCGGTCGGCGATCAGGCCCCGGACCCGCCAGGGCAGGATGCTCACCACCTCGGGGGTCACGCCGGTGTCGCGGCCGAGCGCGGCCCGGATGCGCTCGGCGCACCGCTCGGGCGTGAAGTCGGCGGCCTTCGTACCGGATTCGCCGGGGTAGCGGAAGTGGTAGATCCACTCCGTGCGGCCGTCGACGGGGAGCAGCCCGCCGGGCGCTTCGGGGGTGGTGATGTCACACACCACGAAGGTGTGTCCGCGGGTCAGGGCGGACAGGTCGGCCCGGAAGAGCACGCTGATCAGGGGGTCGCCGATGACGCCGGGTCCGCTGGTGCCGATGCCCAGCCGGTCCCGGACACCACTGCGCGCGCCGTCGGCGGCGACCAGGTAGCGGGCCCGGATCTCGCGGGTCCCCCGGTCGTCGGCGACCTGCGCGGTCACCCCCTCCTCGTCCTGGGTGAAGGCACCCAGTTCGGTGCCGAACTCGATGCGCGCCCCGGCCTCCCGGGCGGCCTCGATGAGCACGCGGTCCAGCCGCCCCTGGGGGCAGGTGCCGCGCAGGCTCTGCGGGGTCAGCCCGGCGTAGGCGTCGTCGCGGGGCGGCGTCCGCCGCGCCTCCTCGTCGAGGTCGGCGTCGGCGAGGGTGGGCGCGGCGAACATCTGCGGGCCGCTGCCGGTCATGTCCACGCACTGGGCGTCGACGGCGTCGGCGAGGCCCGCGGCGCGCAGGATCTCCACGGTGCGCGGGCCGATCCCCATCGCGCGCGGGTGCGCGGGCGGGGCCTGGAGCCGTTCGACGACCGTGCAGGGAATGCCGGCCCGGGACAGGAACAGGGCGGTGCACAGCCCGACCGTGCTGCCTCCGACGACCAGTACCCCGGGGTTCTCGTTGGGCATGGGTGTTCCGCTCCAATCAGGGGAGGTCGGTGGCGGGGGCCGCGTCGAAGGCGGGCATGTGCGGGGCGCCCGGGTCCCAGGAGGCCACGAAGCGCGGCTGCCGGGAGGCGTCCATCATCTCCAGGTCGACTCCGAGGCTCTCGACCTTGTGGTACGTGTACGGCCGGCCCAGCGGGCAGGCGCTGAACTCCTGGGCGAAACCGGCTTCGGACAGCCGCGCGGAGCTCGCCGTCACGTCCTCGGTCCAGTAGCCGAGGTGGTGGCAGCGGGCGCCCAGGGTCGAGTCCCAGGGGCTGCCCTCGGGGCCCTGGACGAGTTCGATGTAGGGCGGCCCGCCGCGGGTGAAGGCGAGGCGGTAGTCCCACTCGCCGAGGGAGTCCTCCAGGATTCCCGACCACTCGGCGCCGACGCCGCGCGTCAGGTCGCCCATGGCCCTCTCGATGTCGGGCACGACGAAGCACACGTGGTAGAACACGGCTCAGGCCAGCTTCTCGATCACGTTCAGCACTTCGGCGGGTACGGGCATGGCGTGGGCCTCGTCGGCGAGTGCCCTGGCCCGCTCGCGGTAGGTATCCCGGGTCAGCAGGTCCTCCGCGGCACCGGCCAGCGCGTCCGGGGTGTCGTCGCCGGGCAGGATGCAGCGGGCGGAGCCGTAGGCGGCCAGGCGCTGCGAAGGGGCCACCAGCTTGGGCATGTTGGGCACGAGCAGCTGCGGGATGCCGTGGACCATCCCGGTCAGCGCGGTGCCGCCGCCCGCGTGGTGGACGAGCAGGTCGCAGGTCGTCGCCACCGTGTCGAAGGGCAGCCAGCCGACCTTGGTGCCGGCCGCCGCGCTCAGCTCGTCGGCGACCGCGGCCGGTGCGCTGACCAGCAGCTCGGCCTCCAGGGGAGCCAGTTTGCGGACCAGATCCACCAGGTAGTCGAAGAAGTAGCCGGGTGCCGTCTTGGTGCCGGCGGTGATGGCGACCCGGGGCGCGGACCCCTTGGCGTACATCCACGGCTCGATCAGGGGCTGTTCGTTGCAGGGGATCCACCGCATCGAGATGCCCTGCGGGGCCTCGGGGTCGCGCACGCTGGGCGGGCAGACGTCGATCCACAGCGACTGGTCCGGGATGCCGTCCAGGCCCAGGGCCTCGAGTTCGGGCCGCATCTCGATCTCGGCGGCCACGTCGACGACCTGCGGCTCACCGGAGTCCCACGCCTGGCGCACGTAGGGCACGCCGATGCGCGCGGCCAGGACGGCGGCCGAGTAGGTGAGCGTGCCGCCCACGACGACGTCGGGGCGCCACGTGCGGGCCAGTTCGAGGAGGGGCTCCTGGTAGAGCGCCGCCATGCGGCCGAAGGCGTGGCCGATGGACCGCATCCGTACGTCGGGGTCGTCGGACGGGGGGACGGGCGTGCCGTCCCGGTCGGTGGTGATGTGGTGGCGGATGGGGACGTCGGAGACGCAGACGCCGGCGAGTCCCGCGCCGGCGATCGCCGCCATCGTCTCCTGGTTGGAGGCGACGAGCACCTGGTGACCGGCGTTGCGGGCCGCCGTGGCGAGGGGGGTGAGCGCGTAGACGGTGGCGGGGCTGCCGCCGGTGACGAAGAGGATGCGCAAGGGAGGACCTCACTCGGAGTCGGGAAGGGTGTGGGGGGCGTGGAAGGTCAGGGGAAGGGGCCCGGGGGGGGCGGCGCGTCCCCGGGCGGGCGGGTCGTACCAGGCGCGGGGCAGGGCGCCTTCCGCGGCGGGCTCGGGGAGCTCCGCGGCCACCGGAGACGCGGGAGACGCAGACGCAGGAGATGCTGGGGACGCGGGGGACGCGGGGGACGCGGGGGACGCGGGGGACGCGGGGGACGCGGGGGACGCGGCACGCCGGGGGCGTCCCCAGCGGCGCATGATCGGTGTCTCGACCCCGTGGTAGAGGGCCAGGGACAGCAGCAGGCTGACCACCAAAGCGAGCAGCGAGACCAGCACGCTCTGCAGGGTGGTCAACGGGTCTTCCAAGCCGGCGAGTTGCTCGCCGATGTAGGCCAGCACGATGCCGTGCAGGAGGTAGAAGGCGAACGACACCTCGCCCAGTCGGCGCATCACGCGGCCCTTGAGGCCCGTACGCAGGCCCTCGGTGTCGGCGGTGGCGAGCGCCGCGATGAACAGGGCGAGCGGGACGACGGTCACCGCCGCGGCGGTGAACAGCATCGGGGTGTAGACGCCCACGACGTACGCCACGGCGGTCAGCGCGGCGGCGGGCAGCGCGCCGAGGCCGATCCACCGTCCGCTGAGGACCACGCGTGCCATCAGCATGCCGAGAACGAACTCGAGGAGCCGGGACACCGGGAAGATGTAGACGAACCACAGGCCCTTGACGGACACGCCGTCCAGCCACGACCCGACCGTCGGGAACGCGGGCGAGGACGGGAGCAGGTGGGCTGCCGCCGGCAGCAGCATGACGGCCGCGGCGAAACCCGCGGCCCACCACCACAGGCGGCCGGCGCGAATCCGGCCGACCAGCGGGAGCAACAGCGGGAACAGGGCGTAGAAGAGCAGCTCGCAGGAGAGCGACCAGCTGGCCCCGTTGACGCTGAGGAAGACCATCGGGTCGGACGACCAGGACTGCAGCAGGAGCAGGTTGAGCACGGCGGTGCCGAGGGGCGTGGCGGCCGCGGCGTACACGGCCATGGCCAGGGCGAAGGTCACCACGTGGTTGGGGAAGATCTTCACCAGGCGGCGGCGCAGCACCCGGGCGTACGTCTCCCCCGGGCGCGTCGACCAGGTGAGGACGAAGCCGCTGAGGACGAAGAAGAAGGAGACGCCGATGGTCCCGGCGGTCTTGGTGGCGGTCATCAGACCGTCGGCGGCGCCGGAGCCCGCGGCGAAGATGCCGCCGGTGGCGAGGTGGCAGACGAACACCAGGGCCGCGGCGACGAACCGGGCTCCGGTGAGGGAATCGAGGCGGTGGTGGCGCGCAGCACCCGCGGCGCTCTCCATGGGGATCTCCTGAATCGGGGCGATGTGGGGTCAGACCTGGGCGAGGGCCCTGACGTGCCTGCCGTACAGGGAGCCGGCGGTGAGCCGGTCGGCGAGCTCCCTGAGCTGGTCCATGCCGATGTAGCCCATGCGGAAGGCGGTCTCCTCCAGGCAGGCGATCTGCATGCCCTGGCGCTTCTGAAGGACCTGCACGTACTGGCCGGCTTCCATCAGGCTGTCGTGGGTGCCCGCGTCGATCCACGCGTTGCCACGGCCGAGCTGGACGATCCGGCCGCGTCCCTCCTGCACGAGCAGGCGGTTGACGTCGGAGATCTCCAGCTCGCCGCGGGCCGAGGGCGAGATCTTCTCCGCGTAGGCCAGGGCGTCGTTGCTGTACATGTAGAGGCCGGTGACGGCGATGTTGGACGGTGGTTGCGCGGGCTTCTCCACGATGTCCACGAGCTCGCCGCCGGCGTCGAGCACGGCGACGCCGTAGCGTTCGGGGTCGGAGACGGGGTAGCCGAAGACGGTGCAGCCGTCGACCTCCTGCGCGGCCCGGTGCAGCGTGGCGGGCAGGCCCTGGCCGTAGAAGATGTTGTCGCCGAGGATCAGGCAGACGTCCTCGTCGCCCGCGAACTCCCGCCCGATGACGAGGGCTTCGGCGATGCCGCGCGGCTCCTCCTGCACCGCGTACCGCAGGTCGAGGCCGAGGTGGCTGCCGTCGCCGAGCAGGGAGCGGAAGGCCTCCAGGTGGCTGCTGTTGGTGATGACCAGGATCTCGCGCATCCCGGCGAGCATCAGCACCGACAGGGGGTAGTACACCAGGGGCTTGTCGTAGACGGGCAGCAGTTGTTTGGAGCTGATGGTGGTCAGGGGCAGCAACCTGGTTCCGGAGCCGCCGGCCAGCAGAATTCCGCGCATCGCGATGGGTTTCCTTGCCCTGGGAGCGGTCAGTTGACGGTGCCGGTCAGCGCACCGGACCGGGGGGTACGGGGCAGGCCGGAACCGAGCGGGCGCCACCAGCCGGGGTTGTCCCGGTACCAGTCGACGGTGGCGGCCAGCTCGGTGTCGAAATCGTGGAGCGGCCGGTAGCCGAGCTCGTCCCGCGCCTTGCTCCAGTCGACCGAGTAGCGCAGGTCGTGGCCCTTGCGGTCGGCCACCCGGTCCACCGAGGACCAGGTCCTCCCGGTGGCGTCGAGCAGTCGCCGGGTCAGCTGAAGGTTGCTCAGTTCCCTGCCGCCGCCAAGGTTGTAGACCTCGCCCGGGCGGCCCGCGCGGCGCACGAGGTCGATGCCCCGGCAGTGGTCCTCGACGTGCAGCCAGTCGCGCACGTTGGCCCCGTCCCCGTACAGCGGGACGGGGAGTCCGTCGAGGAGCCGGGTGGTGAAGTGGGGGATGACCTTCTCCGGGTGCTGCATCGGGCCGTAGTTGTTGGAGCAGCGGGTGACGCGCACGTCGAGGCCGTGGGTGCGGTGGCAGGCCAGGGCCAGCAGGTCGGACGACGCCTTGGAGGCGGAGTAGGGGGAGTTGGGCCGTACGGGGTGGCTCTCGTCCCAGGAGCCGTGCTCGATCGACCCGTACACCTCGTCCGTGGAGATGTGCACGAAGGTGCGGACGTGGTGGCGGATCGAGGCGTCCAGCAGGTTCTGCGTCCCCAGGACGTTGGTCCGCAGGAAGGCGCCGCTGTCCTCGATCGAGCGGTCGACGTGGGACTCGGCGGCGAAGTGCACCACCGTGTCGACGCCGGGCAGCAGCGCGTCGAGGGTGGCGCGGTCGCAGATGTCGCCGCGGCGGACGCGCAGCCGGTCGTCGTCGCCCAGGTCCGCCAGGTTGGCGGGGTTCCCGGCGTAGGTGAGCTTGTCCAGGACGGTGACCGCGCGCACGTCCGCGTCGACCGACCGGAGCAGCATGCGGACGTAGTGGGAGCCGATGAAGCCGGCGCCCCCGGTGACGAGCAGGTGCGCGCCCTTCTGCATGTACTCCTCCTGGGAAATCAAAGCATGAAGATCGGCCGCCCGGAAACAGCGCGACGGCAGGAACCTAAATCAATCGGGAGAGGACTGTAAAGCCCCGTTCGATTGAGTCCGAAAACAATTACAGGTAAAGCGATGCATGTAACCGCACATTACTGAATCCTTTGCAGGCAACCACATCGACACTGCAGGCAAAAACGCTTCTGACGTGCAGGTATCTACACTTGACTGAGCTCGGAAGAGGCACGTACCTTGCAGATCGATTACGTGCCGCATTGCCGGTGGCGGCGGCCGGAATTCGAATCGGATGTCTTCTGGCGTGCGAACTCGGCGCCGCCCGCACGGGCATTTCGTCATTTCAGGAGGGGAAACCAGGTGGGGCAGAGCACGGCCGGATTCCGCACGGTGAGGACCGAAGAACCTGCCCCGGGCCCCTTCGCGGAGCAGCAGCCCGACTGGCCCGACCGGCAGGTGCTGGGACGCGTCCGCGCGACGCTCGCCGGGCGCCCCGGCCTCGTCACCGCCGAGGACACGGCCCGCCTCAGGTCCCTGCTGGCCGAGGTGGCCGCGGGGAACCTGCGGATGCTGCAGGCGGGCGACTGCGCGGAGGATCCCGCCCACTGCACCCCGCACGGGGTGCGCGGCACCGTGCGCCTGCTCGACGAGCTGGCAGCCGCGATGGAGGACGGCACCGGACGCGGAACCCTGCGCATCGGCCGGATGGCGGGCCAGTTCGCCAAGCCGCGCTCGCGGCCCACCGAGCGGGTCGGCGACCGCGAACTGCCCTCCTACCGGGGGCCGATGGTGAACGCGCCCGAGCCCGATCCGGTCGCGCGCCGCCCCGACCCCCGCCGGCTGCTCCGGTGCTACGACCTCGCCGCCACCGTCCACTCCGCCCTGGCCGCGCAGGGACGCGCACCGGCTCCGGCCGGCGACACGTCCGTGTACACCAGCCACGAGGCGCTGCTGCTCGACTACGAGCAGCCGCTGCTGCGCGAACTGCCTGGCGGCGGAGCGCTCTTGGCCTCCACCCACCTGCCCTGGATCGGGGAGCGCACCCGACGGCCCGGGGGCGCCCACGTCCGGCTGCTCTCACAGGTCGTCAACCCGGTGGCCTGCAAGGTCGGCCCCACCACGACCGAGGCCGAACTGCTGGCCCTGTGCGCCGCGCTGGACCCCGGCCGCAGCCCCGGGCGGCTCACCCTGGTCGCCCGGATGGGCGCGGATCGCGTCCGCACCGCGCTTCCCCCGCTGGTGCGGGCGGTACGGGCGTCCGGACACCCGGTGATCTGGCTGTGCGACCCCATGCACGGGAACACCGTGTTCGCCGCGGACGGGCGCAAGACGCGCGTCGTGGCGGCCCTCGTCGACGAGGTCGAGGCGTTCCAGGACGTGGTGCTCGCCGAACGCGGCGTCGCGGGCGGCCTGCACCTGGAGGCCACCGCCCAGGACGTCGCCGAGTGCGTCTGGTCCCCCGACGAGGCCCCCGCGGGTCCGTACACCACGCTGTGCGACCCCCGGCTCGACCTGACCCAGGCCGGCCACCTCGCCAGGTCGTGGCACGCCTGACCCGGCGGCCCTGAGGGATCGATCCGTACGACCCCAAGTAACGAGAGGAGAAGCAGCTTTGAAGAACAGTGAAGACACCGGGAGGCGAGCGGCCGCCACGCTCGTGGGCGACGTCGCGCTGGTGACCGGCGCGACCGGCGGCATCGGTGAGGCCGTCGTGCGCACCCTCGCCGAGGCGGGCGTGCGGGTGGCCGCCGTCGACCTCGACACGCCCGCCCTCGCCCAGCTGGAGCGGACGGCCCGGGACAAGGACCTGCCGGTGACCGCGTTCGCGGCGGACGTCACCTCGCCCGTCGAGGTGGAGGCGGTCGTCGCCGCGGCGGAGGAGCGGCTGGGCCCGATCGACCAGCTCGTCAACGTGGCGGGCGTCATGGTCGCCGGGCCCGTGCTGTCGCTCACCGAGGAGGACTGGGAGCGCACCTTCGCGGTCAACGCCTCCGGCGTCTTCCGGGTCTCCACCGCCGTCGCGCGCCGCATGGCCGGGCGCGGCCGCGGGGCCGTCGTGACGGTGGCGTCGAACGCGGCCGTCGTCCCCCGCGCCGGGATGGCCGCGTACGCCGCGTCGAAGGCGGCCGCGGTGGCGTTCACCAAGAACCTCGGCCTCGAACTCGCACGCCACGGCGTGCGCTGCAACGCCGTCTGCCCCGGCTCGACCGACACCGCCATGCTCCGCGCCCTGTGGTCGGACGACAGCGGTCCCGAGCGGTCGCTGCGCGGGTCCCTCGAGGACTTCCGCGTCGGCATCCCGCTCGGCAGGTTCGCCGCCCCCGAGGACATCGCGGACGCCGTGGCGTACCTGCTGTCCGATCGGGCCACGCACATCACCATGCACGACCTCCAGGTCGACGGAGGCGCGGCCCTGGGCCGCTAGGCCGTGTCCGGAAAGTCCCGCCCGGTCATGCCTCCGAACTCCCGCCCGGCGCCCTTCGGGCGGGCGACGCGACGTCGAGGGCAGGTCCCCGGGTCGCGCCTCCGCAGGCCGTACGACACACCAGTTCGACTCCCGCAGGAGAAACTCCCCATGGCCATACCAGGCATCGCCCCCTACCCCATGCCGCAGCAGGACGAGCTCCCCGCGAACACGGCCTCCTGGCGCCCTGATCCACGACGCGTCGCCGTCCTGGTCCACGACATGCAGCGCTACTTCGTGGCACCCTTCCCCGCCGGCCACGAGCCCGCGCTCAGTCTGGTCGGCAACACCCGCAAGCTCGTGGAGCGGAGCCGGAGCCTGGGCGTCCCGGTCGTCTACACCGCGCAGCCCGGGGACATGACGGACGGCCAGCGCGGTCTGCTCAAGGACTTCTGGGGCCCGGGCATGCAGACCGCGCCCGAGCACCGGGCGATCATCGAGGAGGTCGCGCCCGCCCCGCAGGACCCGCCGGATCCGGTCTTCACCAAGTGGCGCTACAGCGCGTTCCACGGGAACGGCCTGCGGGACCACCTCAGGCGCCTGGGCCGCGACCAGCTGGTCATCTGCGGCGTGTACGCCCACGTCGGCTGTCTGATGACGGCGGTGGACGCCTTCACCCACGACATCGAGACGTTCCTCGTGGCGGACGCCGTCGCCGACTTCTCCGAGTCCCACCACCGCTCCGCCCTGGAGTACGCCGCCGCGCGCTGCTCGGTGGTCCTCCCCACGGACACCGTCCTCGCCGACCTCTGCGCGGGCGCCCTCGTCGGGCAGGACTGAGGCGATGGCATCCGAGGACCGTCGCTTCAGCGACCTCCTGGACCGCGTGCTCGCCGGGGACGCCCCCGACTTCGCCATGCTGCACCGCCCCGAGGCGGTGGGCGACACGGTGGAGCTCCTGCTCGGTGACGTGAGCGAGGTGACCCGGCTGGCCGACATCCCGCTGAACGCCCGGCCGCGGGAGGACGGGCCGGGCCACGAGACCCTCGTCCTGGTGCCCTACCGCCAGCTCGTCGAGCGGGGCTTCGCCTGCCACGACGACGGCTCCCCCCTGCTCGCCCTGAGCATCTCCGACCAGGCCACCCACCCCCTCGACGGAGCCCTGGCCCTCCTGCCCGACGTACCGGTCGACCTGTCGAACGCGCGCTTCGACATGGACGACGACGCGTACGCCTCACTGGTGCGCCGGGTCCTGGAGGAGGAGATCGGCAACGGCTCGGGGGCCAACTTCGTCATCAGCCGCGCCTTCACCGCCGACGTCACCGACTGGTCGCCCACCGTGGCACTGAGCCTGTTCCGCAGGCTGCTCGGCGGCGAGCGGGGCGCGTACTGGACGTTCGTGGTGCACACCGGCGACCGGACCTTCGTCGGCGCCACCCCCGAGCGGCACATCAGCCTGTTCGACGGCACCGCCGTCATGAACCCGATCAGCGGCACACTGCGCTACCCGCCCGGGGGCGCCGGCCTCGACGACGTGCTGCGCTTCCTCGCCGACTCCAAGGAGGCGGGCGAGCTGTGCATGGTGGTCGACGAGGAACTGAAGATGATGGCCCGCATCTGCGACGGGGGCGGTCGCGTCGTCGGCCCGTACCTCAAGGAGATGGCCACCCTCGCCCACACCGAGTACCTCATCCAGGGCCGTACCACCCGGGACGTCCGCGAGATCCTCCGCGAGTCGATGTTCGCCCCGACGGTCATCGGCAGTCCGCTGGAGAGCGCCTGCCGGGTCGTGCGGGAGTACGAACCGCGCGGACGGGGCTACTACAGCGGCGTCGTCGCCCTGATCAGCAGGGACGTCAACAGCAACCCCTCGCTCGACTCGGCGATCATGCTGCGGACGACGGCCGTCACGGGCCGGAGGCTGCGCCTCGCGGTCGGTGCGACGCTGGTGCGCGACTCGGACCCGCTCTCCGAGGTGGCCGAGACGCACGCCAAGGCACGCGGCGTGCTCAGCGCCCTCAGCGTGGCGGATGCCGCGCCGGCCCGCCGGTCGGCCGGCTCCGGGCTCTCCGGTCACCCGCTGGTGCGCCGGGCCCTGGAGGACCGCAACGCGGACCTCGCACCGTTCTGGCGGGACCTCTCGTCGACCACCGCCGTCCCGGCCCCGCTGGGACCGTACGAGGGCCGGCGCGTCCTGGTCGTGGACGCGGAGGACGACTTCACCGCGATGATCGCCGTGGTGCTCCGCTCCCTGGGACTCCGCGTGGACGTACGTCGGTTCGACGACCCGGGCGGCACCGCCGGGTACGACCTGGTGGTCATGGGGCCGGGCCCCGGCGACCCCCGCGACACCGACAGCGCCCGGATCACCGCGCTGCGCGACGCGATCCGGCGGCTGATGAACACCTCGACGCCCTTCCTCGCGGTCTGTCTGAGCCACCAGGTGCTCGGACTGCTCCTCGGACTGGAACTGGTGCGCCGCGAGCGGCCCAACCAGGGCGTGCAGAGGAAGATCAGCCACTTCGGTGAGCCCGTCGTCGCGGGCTTCTACAACACCTTCGCCCTGACCAGCGCCGACAGCGTGTTCGAGGTCCCCGGGCTCGACGCCCCCGTCGAGGTCAGCCGCGACCCGGACACCGGGCAGGTGCACGGTCTGCGCGGCCCCGGCTTCGCCTCGCTGCAGTTCCACCCGGAGTCACTGCTGAGCCGGGACGGCGTGGCCGTCCTGACCCGGACGGTGGCCGCCCTGCTCGCCGCGCCGGACGACGCCCCGGTGGGCGGTCCCGTCCTCACGTCCTCCCATCCCTCCCCGTCGACCACGAGGTGGACACCGTGCTGAACATCGCCGTCGCGGGCGGCGGGATCGGCGGCCTCGCGTCCGCCCTCGCCGTCGCCCGAGCGGGGCACACCGCCCACGTGCTGGAACGCAACACCGAGTTCGCCGAGCTCGGGGCGGGCATCCAGCTGGCCCCCAACGCCTTCCGGGCCCTGCGGCGCCTCGGCGTCGCCGAACCGGTGGGCGCGCGCGCCGTGCGCGTGGAGGCCCTGCGCCTGCTGGACGCCCGCTCCGGGGCACTGCTGACCGAGATGGCCCTGGACGACGCCTACCAGCAGCGGTTCGGCGATCCGTACGCCGTCGTGCAGCGCGGGGACCTGCACAGCGCGCTGCTGAGTGCCTGTCAGGAGCACGAGCGGGTCGTACTGCGTCCCGGCACGGCGGTGACCGGCTACCGCGACACCCCCGACGCGGTCCACGTGATCACCGCGGACGGACGGACCGTGGAGGCCGACGCGCTGGTGGGGGCGGACGGCATCCGCTCCCGGGTGCGCGCCCAGATGCTGGGCGACGGGCCGCCGCGGGTCTCGGGGCACACCATCCACCGCACCGTCGTGCCGATGGCGGACGTACCGGACGAGCTGCGCTGGAACTCGGTGAACCTGTGGGCGGGCCCCGGCTGGCACATGGTGCACTACCCCCTCGCGAACGGCGAGAAGCTGAACCTGGCCATCACGCGCGACGACGGGGCGCGCACCGCGGTGGCCGGCGTCCCCACCAGCCGTGACGAGGTGCTCGCGGGCTTCCCCGAACTGCATCCGCGGGCCCGCGCCCTGCTCGGCCTCGGCCGGGAGTGGCGGACCTGGGTGCTGTGCGACCGCCCACCGACCGGCACCTGGACCGAGGGACGCGTGTGCCTGACGGGCGACGCCGCGCACGCCATGCTCCAGTACGCCGCCCAGGGTGCCTGCATGGCCTTGGAGGACGCGGTGGTGCTCGGCGAGGTGCTGGCGGGCGCGCCCGCGGACGTGGCCGGGCGCCTGGCCCTCTTCGCCGAACTGCGCGGCGAGCGCGCCGCCCGGGTCCAGGAGGTCTCCTCGTGGATGGGGCACGCCCTCTACCACCCGCGGGGCACGGCGGCCCTCGCACGCGACGCGATGCTCGCGTCGCTCTCCCCGGACGGCCTGCTGGCGGCGGTGGACTGGCTGCACGGGCATGCCCTCGGCGGTCCTGCCCACCACGGTGCCGCCCAGGCGGTCGTCCTCACCTGACGTGCCGGGCCCGTCGCGCCGCGACGAGCCCCGCCCGCCCTCTCCGCAAGCCGTGACCAGGGGGCTCCCGGCCCCCGCCAGAAAGGAATTCCCAGCGTGGACACCATCGAGCGCGGACTGGCGCGCCGACTGCAACTGCGGCAGGCCCTGGTGTGGCTCGCCGCCGCGCGGGGCGACAGCCACGCGGCGCTGCTGCGGGGGCTCGACAGCGACCCCCGCGCCCACTGGCAGCGGCTGCGCGAGCATGCGCTGCCCCGCGGCGGCACCGGCGACCGGGTCGCCGCGCGCCACGCGTCCGTCAGCGCCGCGCAGTCGGCCCCCGCCCTGCGCGGCGCCCCGCTCCTCGACCTCCCGGAGGGTGACCAGGACGCCCCCTGGCCGGACGCCGAGGCAGTGTCCGCGCACCACGCCGATCAGGAGTGGCAGCGGGCGCTGGACCGCGCGGGCGGCGGGACGGACCTGGTCGCCGTCGCACGCGACGCGGCCGTCGGCACCCTGGCGGCCGCGTGGGGGCTCGGCGCGGACGCCGAACAGGCCCTGCGCACCGCCGTCGCGCGGACCGCGGGAGCACTCGACGCACCCTTCTACGCGCAGGGCCTGGACCGTACCCTCGCGGTCGCGGAGGCCATGGCGGACCTGCGCCGCCTCGTCCCCGCGGATGCGCCGGGGGGCCTGACCGTCGCCGTCGCCGGGACCACGATGGCCACCGACCTGGTGACCGGCGCCGTCGCGCTCGGCCTCGCACCGGACGGCGAACCCTCCTGGGACCTGCTGGACCGGGACCCCGACCGCGCACGGCGCGCGGTGCTGGAGACGCTGCGCCTGGCCCCGCCCGTACGCCTCGAAGCGGCGACCGCGGCGACCGGGTGCGTCCTGGCCGGCGAGGAGATCGCCGCCGGGGAGCGCGTGGTGTCGCACCTGGGCGCCGCCAACCGCGACCCCGACGTGTTCACCGACCCGGACCGCTTCGACCCGGAGCGCTCCGGGGCCGAACTCGCCGCCGTACTGGTGCCGGGCGCGGCGCGCGCGGGCGCGCTGCCCTTCGCCGTGGCGTGCGCGGCGCGGGGCCTGCTCGCGCTCGCCGCGCTCCGCCCCCGTCCCGCCCCCGGGCCCCTGCTCCGCCGCACCGGCGCACCGGTGTCCCCGTCCCTGCTCGCCTGCCCCGTCGTCACGGGCTGAACGACGACGGCCCGCCGCGACCGGACGGGCCCAGTGAGGAAGTACCCAGCGTGAAGATCCTTTTCGTCAGCATGCCCCACCCGACGCACTTCCAGCCGATGCTGCCCCTGGCCTGGGCGCTGCGCGCGGCCGGCCACGAGGTGCGGGTCGCCGGGCACCCCGACCTGACGGAGACGTCCACCGGGGCCGGCATGACCGCGGTGCCGGTCGGCGCCCCCGCCTGGTACGCCGGTGATCCCTACGAACCCGGCCTGTACGGGCAGTTGATGGGCGAGGGCGCGTCCGACTTCCTGGGCTCCTTCGACTGGCCGATGACCGACGCCTCGGCCTGGAGCTGGGAGGGGCTGCTGGGCCTGGAGAAGGTGCTCGTCCCCGCGCTGTACGCCGGGATCAACAACGACCCGATGATCGAGGAGTTGCTGACGTACGCCCGCCACTGGCGGCCCGACCTGGTGGTGTGGGAGCAGCTCACCGTCGCCGGCGCGGTGGTGGCCGAGCTCCTCGGCGTGCCGCACGCCCGGTTCGTGTACGGCCTCGACTTCATCGGCCGGGCCCGCGAGGCGTTCCAGCGGCGGTACGAGGAGCAGCCCCGGGCGCACCGCGAGGACCCCACCCGCGAGTGGTTCGAGCCGGTCATGCTCCGTCACGGCGGCTCCTGGACGGAGCGGCTGCGCACCGGCGGGTTCACCATCGACACCTCGGTGCCCAGCACGCGTCTTGACACCGGCGGCCCCGTCGAGGGGCTGCGCTACGTCCCGTACAACGGTGCCTCCGTCGTCCCGGAGTGGCTGCGCGAGCCCGCCGGCCGCAGGCGCGTGTGCCTCACCCTGGGGCGCTCCAACGAGCTGGAGAACACCGGGACCACGGTCGCCGAGATCCTCGCCGGGCTCGCCTCCCTGGACGTGGAGGTCGTCGCCACGCTCGGCGGGGACGAGGCGGCCGGGCTCGGCCCGCTCCCGGACAACGTCCGGCTGGTGGACTTCGTACCGCTGCACGACCTGCTGCCCACGTGCGCGGCGGTCGTGCACCACGGGGGCATCGGCTCGCGGCTGACCGCGGTGCACCACGGCGTGCCCCAGCTGGTCCTCGGTTACGGCTACGACACGTGGATGATCGCCCGGCGCCAGGAGGAGCTCGACGCGGGTCTCGCCCTGGCGGCGGACGCCGCCACGGCCGGCTCCGTCCGCGACGGCGTCGCCCGGCTCCTCGACGAGCCCCGCTTCGCCGCCGGCGCCGCCCGCATGCGGGACGAGTTGCTGGCCCAGCCCTCCCCCGCCGACCTCGTCGCCACCCTGGAGCGCCGGGTCGAGGAGTGGGCGGAGACGGCGCGATGACCGTGTCCGCGCTGCCCGCCGCCCTTCCCGCGCGCGTGCCGCAGACCCTGCGCCTGGCACGCTCGGCCGCGACCCTGTCCACGAGCGCGGGCACGGCCGCGGACTGCGACCAGTGGCTCGCCGAGTGCTCCGAGCGCTTCGCGGCCGAGGTGGAGCCCGTGCCGCTTGACGCGCTCGCCGGCTGGCACCGCAGGCCGGACACCGGCGACCTGGTCCATGAGAGCGGGCGCTTCTTCTCCGTGGAGGGCCTGTCGGTCGAGCGTCCGGGGGCACCCGTCGACCGGTGGTGCCAGCCGGTCATCAACCAGCCGGAGACCGGCATCCTCGGGCTGCTGATGACGGAGATCGACGGGGTCGCGCACTTCCTGATGCAGGCCAAGATGGAGCCGGGCAATCACAACGGGGTCCAGCTCTCGCCCACCGTGCAGGCCACCCGGAGCAACTACACCGGCGCGCACCGCGGCCGCCCGGTCCCGTACGTCGAGTACTTCCGCGACGCCGCGCGGCACACGGTCCTTGCGGACGTGCGCCAGTCCGAGCAGGGCGCCTGGTTCTTCCGCAAGCACAACCGCAACATGGTGGTCGAGGTCCACGAACCCGTCGCCGTACGAGACGGCTTCCGCTGGATGACGCTCGGTCAGGTCCACCGGCTGCTGGCCATGGACGACGTGGTCAACATGGACTCGCGCACCGTGCTGTCCTGCCTGCCCCTCGAGGACCCGGGCCTGGGCGAGGACGCGCCGGCGGGCCCGGACGCCTTTCGCACCGCGCTGCTCAGGTCCTGCGGTGCCGGCGCCGACGAGGGCGCGCACACGATGTCCTCGGTCCTGCACTGGATCACGGGCGCCCGCAGCGCAGCCGAACTGCGAGCGCGGATCGTGCCGTTGGACCGGACAGTGGGGTGGCACACCGAGGGCGGCAGGATCAGCCACGAGAGCGGCCTCTTCTTCGACGTGATGGGCGTCCGGGTGCGCACCCGCGGACGCGAGGTGGACCAGTGGACCCAGCCCCTGGTCGCGGCCGGGGGTACGGGCCTGATCGCCTTCCTGACCCGCAGCATCGACGGCGTACTGCACGTGCTGGTGCAGGCCAAGGACGAGCCGGGCCACAACGACACGGTCGAGCTCGCGCCCACGGTGCAGTGCAATCCGCGCAACTACTCCGTCCTGCCGCCCGCGGCCCGGCCCGCCTTCCTCGACGAGGTGCTCGCCGCCGGACCGGAACGCATCAGGTTCGACGCCGTCCTCTCCGAGGAGGGCGGCCGTTTCCACCACACCCGCAACCGGTACCTCGTCGTCGAGGCGGACGACGACCAGGGCGAGCGACCCGGGTTCCGCTGGGTGACCCTGCGGCAGCTCACCGCCCTGCTGCGCCACAGCTACTACCTCGACGTCGAAGCCCGCAGCCTCGTCGCGTGCCTGCGCAGCCTCCTGGTCGTGCCGCGGTGACGGCCACGACGACATCACAGAGAAAGGACTTGACGATGCTGTCTTCCCGCGCCCGGCTGATCCGGGACATGGTGCGCATCCGCACCGTGGAGGAGGTGCTCGCCGACTACTACCGCGACGAGCAGGAGATGCGTACCCCCACCCACTTCTCCATCGGGCAGGAGGCGACCGCGGTGGGCGTGTGCGCGGTGACCACCCCTGGGGACTGGGTCTACTCGGGGCACCGCTCGCACGCCCCGTACCTCGCCAAGGGCGGTGACCTCGAAGCGCTCGTCGCGGAGCTGTACGGCAAGGAGGCCGGATGCTCGCGCGGCCGGGGCGGCTCCATGCACGTGATGGACCAGGCCGCCGGGTTCGCCGGCTCGGCCGCCATCCTCGGCGAGATGATCGCCGCGGCCGTGGGCGCCGGTTGGGCGTTCGCCCGGGCCGGGGAGCGGCGGGTGGCGCTCACCTACTTCGGTGAGGGGGCGGCGGACGAGGGCGTGTTCTTCGAGTCGCTGAACTTCGCCGCCGTGCACCGCGTCCCCGTGGTCTTCGTCTGTGAGAACAACCAGTACTCGATCTCTTCGCCGCTGGGTGTCCGGCACGCCCCCGGGACCTCGGTGCGCGGTCGCGCGGAGGCGTGCGGGGTGCGGTCGCTGGCGGTCGACGGCAACGACGTGTTCGGCGTGCGGGACGCCGCCCGTGACGCGGTGGAGCACGCGCGCGACGGGCGGGGCCCGGTCCTGCTCGAACTCGCCACGTACCGCTGGCGCGCGCACGTCGGCCCCGGCCTGGACCACGACCACGGCTACCGCTCGCAGGAGGAGGTCGAGTCCTGGATGGCGGGCTGCCCCATCGTGCGCGCCGTCGGCGCGGTGCGCGACGAGACGCCGGGGGTCGACGCGCTGGTGGAGTCCTGGCGCGCCGAGTTCCGCCGGGAGGTCCACGCGGCGGTCGACCGCGCCAAGGCCCTGCCCTTCCCCGACACCGCCGGGCTGCTCTCGGGCGCGTACCTGCCCGCGGCCCGCTGACCCCGGCACATTCCAGGCAAGAGGAGATCGGACATGCGCACCCTGACCTACTGGCAGGCCATCAGCGAAGCCACCGTGCAGTGCATGGAACGCGACGAGAGGATCTTCGTCGCCGGTGAGGGCGTCGACGACGTGGCCGGGGCGTTCGGCACCACGAAGGAGGCGTTCCGGCGGTTCGGCCCCGGCCGGGTGGTGGACATGCCCAACGCGGAGAACGCCACCGCCGGCATCGCGGTCGGAGCCGCCGCGGCGGGACAGCGCCCGCTCGTGGTGCACGTACGCGCGGACTTCATGTTCCTGGCGATGGACGCGCTCGTGAACATGGCCGCGAAGTGGCGCTACACCTACGGCGGCGACAAGGGCGGCGTGCCGGTGGTGACCCGGGGCGTCGTCGGCCGGGGCTGGGGGCAGGGCTCGACCCACTCGCAGAGTCCGCACGCGACGTTCGCCCACTACGCGGGCCTGCACGTGGCGACGCCGGCCACGCCGGCCGACGCCAAGGGCATGCTCGTGCAGGCCCTGACCGGCGAGACCCCCGTCGTACTGATCGAGAACCGCAACCTGTACCCGCTCGTCGGCGAGGTGCCCGAGGAGCCGGTGCCGGTCCCGTTCGGGGTCGGCCGGATCGCGCGCGCGGGCACCGACGTCACCGTCGTCGCGGCGTCGTTGATGGTGCACGAGGCGGAGCGCGCGGCCGAGCAGCTGGCCGAGCGCGGCATCAGCGTCGAGGTGGTGGACGTCCGCAGTCTGCGGCCGCTGGACGAGGGCATCATCTGCGAGTCCGTCGCCAAGACCGGCCGGCTCGTCGTCGCGGACACCAGCTGGGCGCGGTACGGGTTCACCGCCGAGGTGGCCGCGGTCGTGGCCGAGCACGTGCCGCACGCGCTGCGCGCCCCGGTCCGTCGCGTGTCGCTGCCCGACAGTCCCGCGCCGGTGTCGCACCCGCTGGAGGAGGCGTTCCACCCGAACGCGAGCAGCATCGTCTCCGCCTGCCTGGACGTGTGTGGCGAGGCGGGCGCGGTGCTGCCGCGACTGGCCAGCGTGAGCGCCGGCTTCCAGGGCCCGTTCTGAGCGCCCTTTCCCCCACCACCGCACGAAGTACGTCACACGATGTGAGGAGCAACCGGTGCAGGTACGCGAGTTGAAGATCGAAGGGGCCTACGAGTTCACCCCGCAGGTGTTCGGGGACCCGCGGGGAGTCTTTCTCTCCCCCTACCAGGAGGACGTCTTCACCGAGGCACTGGGGCGGCCGCTGTACCCCGTGGCGCAGTCGAGCTACAGCGTCTCCAAGCGGGGCGTCGTGCGCGGCATCCACTTCACCGCCGTGCCGCCGGGCATGGGGAAGTACGCCTACTGCACGCGCGGCAGGGCCCTGGACTTCATCATCGACACCCGGGTCGGATCGCCCACCTTCGGCATGTGGGACTCCGTCGAGCTCGACCCCGTGGACCGCAGGTCGGTGCACATCCCGATCGGTGTGGGGCACCTGTTCGTGGCCCTTGAGGACGACACCACGATCTCGTACCTGCTGTCCACCGGGTACGAGCCGCAGCGCGAGCACGCCGTCCACCCGCTGGACCCGGAGCTCGCCCTGCCCTTCCCGGACGGTCTCGACCTGCTGTTGTCGGAGCGCGACCGCACGGCTCCGACGCTCGCCGAGGCCGGGGAGCTGGGCATCCTGCCCGACTTCGAGGAGAGCCTGCGGCTCGACGCGCGGTCGGGTGCGGTACGGAACTGAGGGCGCCGCCGTCCGTGGCACGGACACGCGTGAACGCCGTGGCGGGAGACCCCGGGTCCGGGTCTCCCGCCACGGCGTCGTTCGGCACCGGGGTCGGGCACACGGCCTATACGGCGTTGGCCTTCGCGACTATGTCCTCGGCCACGGTGCGCGGGACCTCGGCGTAGGAGTGGAACTGCATCGAGTAGGTGGCGCGGCCCGAGGTCCTGCTGCGGAGGTCTCCGACGTAGCCGAACATCTCCGACAGCGGCACGAGTCCGGTCACCAGGCGGGCGCCGTGCCGGTCCTCCATGGACCGGATCTGACCGCGCCGGGAGTTGATGTCGCCGATGACCTCGCCCATGTAGTCCTCGGGCGTGGTGACCTCGACGGACATCATCGGTTCGAGCAGCGCCGGGGACGCCTTCCTCGCGGCTTCCTTGAAGGCCATCGAACCGGCGATCCTGAAGGCCAGTTCGGAGGAGTCGACCTCGTGGAAGGCGCCGTCGAGCAGGGTGACCTTGATGCCGGTCAGGGGGTATCCGGCGAGCACACCGAGGCTCATGGCCTCCTGGCAGCCCGCGTCCACGGAGGGGATGTACTCGCGCGGGACGCGGCCGCCGGTGACCTTGTTGACGAACACGTAGTCGTCGCCGTCGATCGGCTCGATCGCGATCTGCACCTTGGCGAACTGGCCGGTGCCGCCCGTCTGCTTCTTGTGCGTGAAGTCGAGCCGGTCCACCGTCCCGCGGATCGTCTCGCGGTACGCGACCTGCGGCTTGCCGACGTTCGCCTCGACCTTGAACTCGCGACGCATGCGGTCGACGAGGATGTCGAGGTGGAGCTCGCCCATGCCGGCGATGATGGTCTGGCCGGTCTCTTCGTCGGTGTGGACCCGGAAGGAGGGGTCCTCCTCCGCGAGACGCTGGATGGCGACACCCAGCTTCTCCTGGTCACCCTTGGACCTGGGCTCGATGGCGACCTGGATGACCGGCGCCGGGAAGTCCATGGACTCCAGGATGACCGGGTTCTTCTCGTCGCACAGCGTCTCACCGGTGGTGGTCTGCTTGAGGCCCATGACGGCGACGATGTCGCCGGCGCCCACCGAGTCGATCTCGGTGCGCTTGTTGGCGTGCATGCGGTAGATCTTGCCGATGCGCTCCTTCTTGCCCTTGACGGAGTTCAGCACCGCGGTGCCGGCCTCCAGGCGACCGGAGTAGATCCGGACGAAGGTGAGCTTGCCGAGGTGCGGGTCGCTCGCGATCTTGAACGCGAGGGCCGACAGCGGCTCGTCGTCGGACGGCTTGCGCCGCACGGTCTCCTCCGCGTCCTTGACGCCGTGGCCCTCGATGGCCTCGACGTCCAGGGGGGAGGGGAGGTAGCGGACGACGGCGTCGAGCAGGGGCTGGACGCCCTTGTTCTTGAACGCGGTGCCGCAGAACACCGGCGTGACCGTGGCCGTGTCGGGCTTGCCGGACACGATGGTGATCCGACGGATCGCGGCGTACAGCTGTTCCTCGGTGGGCTCCCGGCCCTCCAGGAACAGCTCCATGATCTCTTCGTCGTTCTCGGCGACCGTCTCGACGAGCCTGCCCCGGTACTCCTCGGCAGCGTCGGTGTGCGTCGCCGGGATGTCGACGACGTCGTACGCCTCGCCCTTGGCCGCCTCGGCGGTCCAGACGAGTGCCTTCATCCTCACGAGGTCGACGACGCCCTGGAAGTCGGCCTCGGCGCCGATCGGGAGCTGCATGACGATCGGGACGGCGCCGAGGCGCTCCACGATCATGTCGACGCAGCGGAGGAACTCGGCACCCGTACGGTCTAGCTTGTTGACGAAGCAGATACGCGGAACGCCGTAACGGTCCGCCTGACGCCACACCGTCTCGGACTGCGGTTCGACACCGGCCACGCCGTCGAACACGGTCACGGCACCGTCGAGCACCCGGAGGTTGCGCTCCACCTCGACGGTGAAGTCGACGTGCCCCGGGGTGTCGATGATGTTGATCGTGTGGTCGACGTCCTCGAGCGGCCAGTGGCAGGTCGTCGCGGCCGACGTGATCGTGATGCCGCGCTCCTGCTCCTGCTCCATCCAGTCCATCGTGGCGGCGCCGTCGTGGACCTCACCGATCTTGTACGAGACACCGGTGTAGAACAGGATCCGCTCGGTGGTGGTCGTCTTGCCCGCGTCGATGTGGGCCATGATGCCGATGTTGCGCACCTTGGCCAGGTCAAGTGTGGTGACAGCCATGAGAGTTCTTTCCTGGACGACGGGGGGAGCTCGGAGAGCCGGGGGCGGGTGTGGACCCCGGCGCGGGTGTGGGGCGCGGGGGCGGGTCGCCCGCCCGGGGGCGCTCACGGCCGGTTCACGCCTGCTTCGACGTGCCCGGGGGGAGGAACAGCGCGGGGACGGCGGTGAGGCCCACGAAGAACAGGGCCCACCAGAAGACGGCGCTGAAGTCCGCCGCGGCGCCACCGGCCGCGTGGACGTAGTGCTGCACGAGCAGCGCGATGGTGGCGGTGCCGACGGCGCCGCCGAGCTGTTGGGACACGGCGTTCGCGGTCGTCGCCGCGGGCACGCCGGCGGCCGGCAGCGAGTGGTAGAGCGTGACCATGATGGGCGACGACACCAGGGCGAGGCCGACGCCCTGCGCGAACAGGGCGACGAGCAGCAGGACGGTCACCTCGCTCGTGTCGGCCGCGGCGAAGGTGGTGAGGCCCGCGGCGACCAGCAGGAGTCCGAAGAGCACGAGCGCGCGCGGGTTGCTCTTGGTGTCGATGACACGGCCCACGAGCAGTACGGCGACCGCCGTGCCGACGCCCTGCGCCACCATGATGGTCCCCGCGCCCATCGGCCCCTTGCCGCCCGCCTGCTGGAAGAACAGCGGGACGAGGACGACGACGCCGTAGAGGCCGAAGTTGTTCAGCAGCGTGATGGACGTGGACGCGGTGAACGCCCGGTCGCGGAAGAGCGAGAAGTCCACGACGCCGGGGGTGCGGGAGCGGGCGGCCCGGATTCCGTGTGCGGCCAGCAGGGCCATGCCGATCGCGGCGGGCAGGAAGACCTCCGGGCCCGTCGCCGCGGTGCCCTTGGCCAGGTTGCTGAAGCCGAGGATGAGGGCGACGAGGCCGCCGCCCATGGTGAGCAGTCCGGCCACGTCGAGGCGCTCGGGCGCCTCGCCCTTGGAGTTGGGCAGGTTGCGCGCGGACAGCACGATGACCGCGAGGATGATCGGCACGTTGAGGAAGAACGCCCACCGCCAGGAGAACTCCTGGACGAGCGTGCCGCCGAGCACCGGGCCCAGCACCGGCGCGACGAGCAGCGGCACGGCCATCATCGTCATCATGCGGCCCATCTGGGCCCGGCCCGCGACCTGGACGACGATGATCCGCATCAGCGGGAAGAGCATGCTGGCCCCCAGGCCCTGCACGACCCGGAACGCGATCAGGCTGCCCATCGACCAGGCGGTGCCGCACAGCAGCGAACCGATCAGGAAGACGGAGAGCGACGCGATCCAGGTGTGGGCCGCGCCGAAGCGCTGCGCCGCCCACCCGGTCGCCGGAATCACCGACGACATCGCGAGAAGGTACGCGGTGGACGCCCACTGGGCGTCCGCGAGGCCGACGCCGAAGTACTCGGTGAACGAGTGCATGGCCACGCCGACGATCGTGGTGTCAAGGAGGGCGACGAACGCGCCCATGGCCAGGACGAGTGCCACGACGACGGGCGAGCGCTCCGACTGCGCAGCCGGCTCGGCCGTCACCCCCTCCTTGGCGCTCGTGGTGCTGATCTCCTCGGACATGGCTTTCGCCTCTCTCTGCGCGATGGATGGGATGGAGCACGAGACCCTACCTAGGCCTACCTAGGAGCCCTTGGTAGTTGCCTACTATACATAGGCACTGTTACGGTCAGGATCATGAAGGAACTGACCGACCCGGAAATCCGCGCCTCGTTCGTCAACTGCAGCAAGGGCGAAACCTCGCGCCTCACGACGCCGCGGGATCTCCCCGAACTGCCCTGGGCCGACCTCGACTTCCTCGGCTGGCGTGACCCGGCCGCACCGCAGCGCAGCTACCTCGTGGCCGAGCACGGGGACCGCCTCGTGGGCCTCGCCTTCCGCCTGCCGTCCCAGCGGGGCGGTCTGCGGCACCAGTCCATGTGCTCGATCTGCCTGACGACGCACCCGGCGAGCGGGGTGACGCTGATGACCGCGCGCCGCGCGCGCCAGAGCGACAGCGGCGACGACACGGTGGGCGAGTACATCTGCGGCGACCTCGCCTGCTCCCTTTACGTGCGGGGCAAGAAGCGGGCCCAGCCCGGGGGCCGCATGAAGGAGTCGCTGACGGTGGACGAGAAGGTCGAGCGCCTGCGGACCAAGCTCGCCGGCTTCCTCGACACGCTCCTCTAGGGCCTGTCCGGCGGATCAGGGCCTGCCTGGCGGATCAGGGCCGGACGGCCCTAGCAACCGGGCCGGGGTGCGGGGCCCGGCTGACGGCCGGACGTCGCGTACGGGTCGTCGCTACCGCCCCGGGGGCGCGGCGCACTGTCGAGCGCCTGGGCGAGGGCCTTGCGGTAGGCGGGCACCGCCCTCTCGTACAGCGCCATGCCCCGCTGGGTGATCCGGCCGTGCACCGTGCGCCGGTCGCCGGGGCTCGGCATGCGGACCGCGAGGTCGTCACGGACCAGGCGGTCCACGACGCGGGACGCGGAGGAAGGGCTGAGCCGGACCTCCTGGGCGAGCTCGGTTATCCGCAGATGACCATCACTGAGCGCCAGTTGCTCAAGCGCCAGAAAGGTCGAGGGGGACAGCCCCAGTCGGCTGAGTTCGCGCGTCAGCGCCCTCTCGAAGCGACATCGCAGCTCCTCCGTGCGCTGCCACCAGGCCAGTTCCTGCGCGGACGCCTCACGCGCGCCGGAGCCGCGGTCGGCCCCGGCCGGCTCGCGGGACGCCGACTCGACGGGCACCCTGGGAGACAGTCCCGCACCGCGCCGGTCGACGAAACCCTGGACCGCGTGGGGCTCTCGGGAGGCGGGCTGGCATGACGGGCCGTCACCACGGTCGACCGGGTGGGGGCGACGGCTGACGGCGAGGACGGCAGACGGTCCGGGATACATGGTCACGGGAATCATCCATTCTCGGTCGATGCCGAGCAGGTAAGCCTGCTCTCGGCCGGGCACCCGCCTCCCCGATGCGCCTCGGAGGCCACAAGGTGCCCTGCGAGGAGGAAATCATTCGTTCACGAAGGTTTCAAATTTGATCGGAGATCCCGATAGTGCCGTCGGCGCCACCCCGGGGCTCTCGACCCGGACCGCCGTCGAGAGCCCCCCGCCCCCCTTCCCTGCGGCTCTCGGCGGCGCACCCCTGGCCCCCCTGGACCCCGTCGAGAACCACCGACCGCGCGTAGGCGGCGGCCGCGGGCGCGAGGCGCAGGGCACCGTGACCGGCCACCGCGTGCACGTCGCGCCAGAACCGCTGCAACGGCTCCGCCTCGGACTGGACCCGCGTCCCGCCACTGCGGAACAGCCGCTCCACCACGGCGACCAGCATCTCCACGGCCACGGCCGCGTCCCGCATGTTCCGGGCCACCGGCAGCCGGTCGAGCGGGGCGTGGTCGGCGCGTTCGGCGGCGCCGCTGAGCAGGAGGTGCGCGGCGTCGATCTCGGCGGACGAACGGGCCAGCACCTGCTGGGCCACGCCGTCGTCCAGGCGTCCGCCGCCATCGCCCGTCGGGCGTCCGACCATCGCATCGGTCCAGGCGCGCAGGGCTCCGCGCGCCGCACCCAGCGCGGGCGCGGCGAACATGAGGGAGGCCACCAGGGGGAACGGGACGCGATGACAGCGCGCCGCGCTCTCCTCGGGACGCCCGGCGGCCAGACCGTCGCGGGACATGGTGCGGTGCCGGGGCACGAAGGCGTCGACCACCGTCACGGAGTTGCTGCCGGTTCCGCGCAGCCCACTGTTGCGCCAGGTGTCCTCGACCGTGAAGTCGGCGCGGGGCAGGGCGAGGATGCGGGGGCTCCGGCCGCCGTCGCCCGGCTCGGGGGTGGCCACGAGCAGCCAGTCGGCGTGGTCGACGCCGCTCGCCAGATGCCACCGGCCGGACAGCCGGTAGCCGCCGGGCGCCTCGGCGAGCTCCCCGGCCGGCGGCACCACGGCCGCCGCGATCGGCACGTCCGGGCCGGAGCCCCAGATCTCCGCCTGCCCGCGGTGCGGCAGGTGCGCGGCGAGCCTGCCGTGGGCCGCCTGGAGCGCGGCACACCAGGCGGCCGAGGTGCACCCCTCCCCCAGCAGGGCGACGGAGTCGACGAGTTCGGCGAACGTGCCGGCGTCGCCGCCGAACTCCGCGGGGACGAAGTGGCGCGGGAACCCGGCCCCGGTCAGCGCCCCGGCCACGGCCGGGTGGAGGGTGCGGAGGCGCTCGGACTCGGTCGCGTGGCGCGCGCCGAGGGTCGCCGCGTCCCGCACGGGGACCCGGGTGGGGGACGACGGGGTGAGGTGGCCGGAGGGCGTCATCTTTTGCTCTTTCTCTGCGTGCGCATGACCCGCACTTGACGAAGTGACTTATATTCACCGGACGGAGCCCCTTGCATCGCACTCCGAGATGATAAAAAATTCCTCCACGAAGGAATCTTTTTGGGGGTGTTCAGGTGGGGGTCACGCGATGGTGAAACAGGACAGAGCACGACGTACGTACGCGCTGGTCCTCCAAGCGGCGGCCGAGGAGTTCGCCGCCCAGGGGTTCGCCGGCGCCAACCTGGAGACCATCGCGCGGCGCACCGGGCTCACCAAGGGGGCGCTCTACGGGCACTTCTCGTCCAAGGCCGCCCTGAGCGCCGAGCTGACCCGGCGGTTCGAGCAGCACTGGCAGGAGGCCCTCGACGCGGCCGCCGACTCCGACGGGGCACCGGTCCAGGTGCTCGACGCATTGCTCACGGACCTCTCCCACCGCGTCCGGCACGACGCCCTGTTCGGCGCCGGCCTGCGCCTGGTGCTGGACGCGGCGTGGTCCGAGGACGTCAGCGCCAAGCAGGTGCAGGAGTTGCAGGAGCTGCTGCGGCGACTGGTGGCGGTGGCCCAGGACGGCGGCACGATCGACCGGGCCCACCGGCCCGAAGTCCTCAGCCGGCTCCTGCTCGCCGTGCTGCTCGGACTGCGGCACATCACCGGGGGCTCCCAGGCGGCACCGGACGACGACTCCCCACAGGTGTGGCGGACGCTGTTGCCTGCGGTGTGCCGGCCCGCTCCCGAGGGGATCCCGGCAGGGTAGCCCAACCCTCCCGCAGGGCCAGCTCGTTGAGCACGGGGTCGGCCCCCACCACCACCGGCCGGCCCACGGCGCGCAGCAGGTCCGCGTCGCTGGAGTGGTCTCCGTACGCATGGCAGCCGGCCGGGTCCGCGCCGCGCTCCCCCATCGTCCGTCGCGCCAGTTCGGCCTTGCGCGGCCCGATCACGGGCGGGCCGACCTCACCGGTCAGCACGCCCTCGCGGACCTCGGGCGTGGTGCAGAGCACCGTGTCGGCCCGCAGGGCGTCGGCGACCGGCGCCAGGCACGGCAGGAAGGAGCCGGAGACCAGCGCGATGTGGTGACCGGCGAGCCGGTGGGCGCGCAGGGCCTCGACGGCCGGCGGGTGGAAGAGGTCCCCGCGGGCCTGCTCGGCGGCGAACCACTCCCCTCCCGCCCGGTGCAGGTCTTCGGCGTGAGCACCTCTGAAGTTGCGGTAGAAGGCCCGGTTGAGCTGGGTCCGGGACACCCCGGCGGCCTGTCGCCTGAGGTGTTCGTCGCGCGCCCGGGCGTACCGGTTCCGGTCCTCGCGGGACCGTTGCCAGTAGAAGGCGAGGAAGCTGGCCATGCTCTTGCGATTGATGAGCGTCTCGTCCACGTCGAAGAAGGCGACGACGCGTGAAGGGTGGTTCATGGTGTCCTTGCCGCCTCCGGCTCCGGGCGGCGGCAGATCAGAGGGAGGCGGATGGTGACGCGGCGGGTCCGGCCGGACGACCTGCCGGTGGGGTACGTCGGAAGGGGCGGACGGCGTCCGGGCAGAGCGGCCCGGCACGAGGTGTCCACCGCCGGTTCAGACCGCGTGGGCGCTCCTGAGGTGACAGCGCTGGTGGCCGAACTCCCCGTGCCTGGCGGCGTCCTTGACCTCGCGACCCATGGTGTCGACCTCGCGCAAGAGCTGGTCGACCCGGCTCTGGAGCACCGATCCCGCGGGCGTCAGCTCGATGGGGCAGCGGCCCCGCCGCAGGAAGAGGACCACGCCGAGGGACGATTCCAGGCTCTTGATCTGACCGGTGACGGTGGACTGGGCGCAGTGCAGGTTCCTGGCCGCCCGCGTGAAGCTCAATTCCCGCGCCACTTCGCGGAAGACACGCAACTGATGGATCTCCACGACGATCCCCTTCTGGCCGTGCGGCGGTGGGCGTCAGAGGGTAACGGCCGGCTGACAGGTGCTGTGCAGGCGGTACGTCGTGGTGGCCCGGGCGAGGACGACCTCGCCCTGGAAGGCCGTCAGCCGGACCGACCGGCCGCCCGGCCCCGCGGACGACGCGTGGTGCTCGTCGGCCCGGATCGTGACGGGGGCGTCCAGTTCGCCGAACGAGTCGAAGCGGACCTCGCAGCCCGTCATCAGGTGGGACCCGAGCTCCCCGGACTGGCGCAGCGTCTGGTGGCCCGCCTGGCGGAACGCCTCGACGAGGGCCATACCGGGGACGTGGTCGCACGCGTGCTCGAAGTAGCCCGGGTGCCCGGTGGCCAGGTGCATGCCGTACCGCCCGGCCCCCTCCCTGCTGAGCAGTACGTTCTCCGGGCGCACCTGCCCCACCTCGGTGGGCGAGAGCAGCGTCCCGGGCCGTGTCGGGCGGGGTCCGCCGACCGGGTTGGACACGCGGTGGCGGAGCGCGGTGTAGAGCTCGTCGCCGACCGCGAGGAGCCTCACCGAGGCTCGGCCACAGCGCTGCCCGTCGACGTGGACGGCCGTGGTGAAGCGTGCCTCGAAGCGCTGCGACGGCGGGTTGCCGTTCGGGACGAACCGGCCGTCGAGCACCACGCGCAGCGGTGTCGCCCCTACACGCAACGAGTGCGGGACATCGATGTCAAGCTGCAGGTCGCAGAAGATGAAGCGCTGGGTCAGCGACACGTCGTGGAAGCGGTGGGCCGTGTAGACGGCGGCTTGGCGCACGGTCTCGACGATGAGGACGGGGTCGCTGAATCCCTCCGCGTCCGGTTCGTACAGCGCGTGACTGCGCGGCCATTGGGCGGCTATACGGATGCCTCCCGCGTCGTCCGGTCCGCAGGCGTCCGTCAGGAACACCTCGGACACGGCGGCACGGTGCACGAGCGTGCGCGACACCGTCTGGTCGTAGGTAAGTGACTGCTCCAACGCGTCCATGACCTGGACGTTCTCCGAGATACCGATCGACATGAACTCCCCCAAGCAGTCCCAGCGAGTGGGACTATGATCGACTTCGGGAAAATATACATTCCCGAAGGGATATTTCAAGGACAGAGCCCACTGGCCCACAGGGGCGCTCCTGAGGGGCTCACACGACGAAGGAGGCGGCTTCGGTGCGCGCTACGAACAGCAGCCCGGGCACGACCCAACCGGCCACCAGCCAGCCCAAACAGGAACGTTCACGACGCACCAAGGCCCAGATCCTGACCGCCGCGGCCGAGGTGTTCGCGGAGCAGGGCTACCCGACCGTCACCCTGCAGGACGTCGCGGACCGGGTCGGGATGACCAAGGGCGCGGTGTACTTCCACTACGCCAACAAGCACGTACTCGCGATCGCCGTCGTCGAGGAGCACTACAGGCGCTGGCCCGAACTCGTGGAGCGCGTGCGCGCCTCGAAGGGCACTCCGCTCGACACGCTGCTCGCCGTGCTGGACGGCACGGCGGAGGCGTTCCGAGGCGACAGCGTGGTCCAGGCCGGCGCCCGGCTGCAGATCGAGCGCTCCCTGATCGGGGCGGACCTGCCCAAGCCGTACGAGTGGTGGCGGGAGATGCTCGCCGCCCTGATCGCGGACGCCAGGGACGCGGGGCAGCTCCGCGCCGACACCGACCCCAAGGCCCTCGCCCGGGTCGTGGTGTCCGCGTTCTTCGGCGTGCAGCACATCTCGGACGTGCTGACGGAGCGCGCCGACATGATGGAGCGGTACCTGGAGATGCGTGACGCCGTGTTCAAGGGCTTCATCGTCGACTGACGTGGGACCGGAGTTCACCGGAGCCGGCGCAAGCCGTTGCGTGCGCCGGCGCCGTCAGGCGTCAGGCGTCAGGCGTCAGGCGTCAGGCGTCAGGCGTCAGGCGTCAGGCGTCAGGGCGCACCCTGCGGCCATTGCCGAAGCGCGGTGTGCACCGACTCGACCACCCTGCGCCAGGATCCGTCGAGGTCTCGGGGGTGCCCGAACCCGCCGGTCGCCTCGATCGTGATGAAGCCGTGGAACGTGCTGCGCATGAACCGGACCGCGTCGGTCAGGTCCGGCTCTTCGAGTTCGTAGGCCCGCAGCACCGCGTACGTCAACTCGATGTTGCGGACGAACCCCTTGGCGTCGGAGATCTGGTCGAGGTCCAGCCCCATCTGAGTCGCCGCGTACCGTCCGGGACAGCGCAGGGCGTACGCGCGATACGCGTCGGCGAAAGCCATGAGCGCACCCTTCGCGGACCGGCCGGCGATGGCGGCGGCGAGTTCGTCGCCCATCTCCTCGGCCGCGAGCAGCGCCACCCGGGTCCGCACGTCCTGGAGATTCTTGACGTGCGCGTACAGGCTGGCGTCCTTGACTCCGAAGTCGCGGGCCAGCGCCGAGAGGGTGACGGCCTGGATACCGACCTCGTCGGCCAGGGCGGCAGCGGCCTGCGTGATCTTCTCAGCGGTCAGGCCCGCTCGTTTTCTCACACGCTTCCCTAATGCTCCAAGCCTTCTACCGTAAGGCTCTAACCTACGACCTGGCACGCCGAGCCGCCAATCCGGGTACACGACAACGGCCCAGGAGGCGAAGCAGACCGTGCCGCGCCCGGAGGGCAAGCGGAGGCACGCTCCGGGGCGTTTTCGACCCTGCCCGCGGTGCCGGTGTACTGGCGCTGGACGCCGACCGTGCCCGGTGCCCTTCTTCACGTCCCAGGTGCCGTCGACCACCAGTACCGCCTGGTCGTCGTACAGATGGTCCACCACGCAGCCACACACATCGTCGCGGACCGGTCGGCGTACCACTTGGCCCGCCCCAACAGATGCTGTCCGTCCCGCCATCCGGCTCATCAGGCCCTCGAACGCCTCCTGCCGGCGGGCAGGGTCTACGCTGTGGCCTGTCTCCACAGCGCGTCGGGGTCGCGCAGCGTCCGCCCGCCGTCCCGTGTCAGGAGGACATGTGCAACGTGGCGAAGTCTGGTGGGTGGAGTTCGACGAGCGGCGGCCGGTCGTGCTGCTGTCGGGAGACGACGCGTCCGGGATCCGGGTGATGCAGGTCGTCGCTCGGGCGGGTGTCGACATCACCGGCCTGGGCGTCGAAGTGGCGGTAGGCGCCGCGGAGGGACTGCCCTTCGAAGGCGTGCTGCGGTTCGCGTTGCCGCGTCCGGGCTTTACCCCTTGCACGTGGCTGACCACCGTCTCCCGGGACGACCTGATCGAGCGGGCGGGCGCCCTGTCCTCCGCGAAACTCAGCGAGATCGAGAACGCCCTCCGCCTCGGTGAGCAGGCGGAGGAGTGGACCCCGGCGACGACCGCGAAGCTCAGCGAGATGAGGAACGCCCTCCGTCTCGGTGGACTCGGGTAGGCGGAGAAGGAAACGAAGGCCCGCGATAGCGTGGTCGGTCTCGTCCAGATGATCGACGCTGCCAGCCGGCTCCTCGGCGCCCCTCACAATCGAGATCACGAACTACCCCTGGAGTACCAGGCGGACCCTGCATGCGGCATGAGCGTCGTACGGGGGTCGAGGTTCCCGGCAGACGGACCGTGGAACCGTCCCGTGTCGAGCCGAACCCCATCGCAATGGTCACGACGTCATTCTTGATGTATTGCATGATGTCGCAGCCGCCGTGCCATCGGTAACCGAGCCGCCCGGTGAGTGGATTCCAAGTAAATGTCACGGGTCGGATGCGTGACGACCATCAACATCTACGCGATAACGCGGCTGGCGATGCCATCGTCAAATTCCTTGCCGAGGAAAATGATGCGGCCCTCGAGAAGAGGGTTGTAAACCGCATCCATGCACTCCACTCGCCCCCTCGCGCTTAACGAAGCTACACGCACTGCGCCCCTATCCATGGAGGAGTTGAGAAGCTGTTCGCTCAGAGCGGAGGGTGTGACCGGGGCGCACTTGGCCTGAAAACAGGCGGAGTTCAGCCCCATGGGCGCCCTTGACAGCGGCGCAGCCGAGGCGACGCCTGCAATATATGGCGCATAAGGAAGTAATCGGCACTTGAATCCGGCCAGGAGCAAATCGGTTGCCCTGTCCCCCTGTGCACAGCGCAGACGATGCGGTGAAACGCCAGGTCGAAGCACAGAGGCGGAGTCGGCTTGTCCACACAGCACGTTGCCGGCGCACTCGCGTATGTGGCTCTGGTAAGCGTTGAAGGTCAGCAGCAAGGGGAACGGGCAGTTGTGCGGGTGGGCATGCGTGATTAGAGTGAGCGGCCGTCTGTGCTCGGAGTGGTCGGCGGGGGCCGGTTGACCCGGGTCTGAGGGAAAGGAATTCCGTCTTGACCGAGACCGAGAAAGCCGCCGCCGATCCCGCGATAACCGACAGAAACGACCGCCCCGACAGCCCCGGCGGGATCGAGGTGCTCGCCTCGCTCAGCCCCGACTTCACCGCCGACCCGTACGTCGCCTACCGTCGGCTGCGCGAGCGCGGTCCGGTGCACCAGGTAATGACGCCCGACAGAGGGCTGGTGTGGCTCGTGGTCGGGTACGAGGCCGCGCGCGAGGCCTTCGGCTCCCCGCAACTCAGCCGGGACTGGCAGCGCGAGTACCGACAGCCCGGCTGGAGCCCGCCGTACGCCCTGAACATGCTCGGCAACGCCAACATGCTGATGAGCGACCCGCCCCACCACACCCGGCTGCGGAAGCTGGTGTCGCAGGAGTTCACGGCCCGGCGGGTCGAGCGGATGCGGGGGCGCGTCCAGGAGATCACCGACGAGCTGCTGGACCGCATGACGGCGGACGGAGCGCGCCGCGCCGACCTCATCGAGGCGTTCGCCTCCCCGCTCCCCATGATCGTCATCTCCGAACTGCTCGGCGTCCCCGGCCTGGACCGCGCCGCCTTCCACGCCTGGTCCAACGAGACCCTCGCGCCCACCAGCCCCGAGGCGGAGAAGGAGGCGTACGAGCAGGTCATGCCGTATCTCGCGGGGCTCATCGCCGCCAAGCGCGAGAACCCCGGGGAGGACCTGCTCAGCGCCCTCGTCCACACGGTCGACGAGGGCGGCGACCAGCTCACCGAGGACGAGCTGGTCTCGTTGGCCTTCCTGATGCTCGTCGCCGGGCACGAGACGACGGTCAACACGATCGGCAACGCGGTGCGCGCGCTCCTCGCGCACCCCGATCAGCTGGCGGCCGTACGGGCCGATCCGGCGGGGCTGGCGGCGGGGCTGGTGGAGGAGACGCTGCGCTACGACGGGCCGGTGGAGACCACCACGCCGCGCATCGCCCTGGAGGAGACCGAGATCGGCGGCGTACGGGTGCCGCGCGGTGCCATCGTGCTGATCACCATGGCGGGCGCGGACCACGACCCGGCGCGCTTCCCTGATCCGGAACGCTTCGACGTACGGCGCGAGGAGGCCCGGAGCCATCTCTCCTTCGGCCACGGGATCCACTTCTGCCTGGGCGCCCCCCTCGCCCGCCTCGAGGGCGAGGTGGCGCTGCGCACGCTGATGGAACGCTGCCCGGACCTGACGGCGGACGGGGAGCCCGGGGAATGGCTCCCGGGGATGCTGATCCGGGGAAGGCGGAGCCTGCCGGTGCGGTGGTGACACGCCCGCCGCGGGCGGGCTGACGGCCGGACAAGCGACCACGGCACGCCGTGCGCGCCGGTCAGCCGAGACTGCCAGCGGCGGGGTCCGCGGTGCTGACCGCGGACCCCGCCGCTGGCGAGCACCAGGAAGGGGCTATTCCTCCCCCAGGTCAGAGCCGTTACTTCACCGGCTCCAGGATCGCGACACACTCCACATGATGCGTCATCGAGAGCACGTACGAATCGGGGTCGTCCAGCAAAGCAGCAGGTCAAAGGCCACATGGATCGCCATTCACAGCCCCTCGTGAGGGTCCGTGCGTCAAACGAGCGTCACTGGTCCTGGCGTCGGTCGCGGTCTCGGCACGTCGCATGTCTCACCAGCCGCACGTCCTACCCGAGGTCTGCCAGCAACGAGTCCAGAACAGCCTCCTCCTCTATACGCACCCCGTGCTCAGCGAGGGCAGTCGCCAGATCCGGATCCCATGGCGACAGAGCCGACATCCCGGTCAGAGGCAGGAGAGCAGAACCGGCAGCGGCTACCGCCGCACGGTATTCCTCGGCTGTGTAGCGCCATGGCTGCCACGGCACGTGCTGGTGCAGCGTCGTGGCGATGCGCAGGCCGCCCCAGTCGAAGTCGCCGTGGTAGCGGAATTCGGCACGGAGCTCGTGGAGGTGCGCCAGGAGGGCCAGGGCGGCAGCCGACGGCTGGCCCTGGAGGCAGACCAGCGGAAGGGCGTCCGGGCCGTAGGTGTCGGCCGCGGCCGACAGAACGGCGGGATTCTCACAGATGTGGACCACCAGCGGCGTGGTCCGGGGCGGATGGTGCGCGAGCTGGCGAAGGGTGAGTACACACGGCTCCCCCATGTCGGCCATCCAGTCCAAAGCGGGGGTCCCTCGGAGGTTGAGGGTGAGGACTGTGGAGGAGACGTCGTCACGGAGAAGGCCGGCGGAGGCCCAGGCGGCCCGTCGCCAGGCTGCGCCCGCCCCGTCCGGATGTCCGGTGAGGGCACGGATGCCGGAGAGGCAGAGCGTCGCCGGGGGCGTGCCGTCGTCCAGTGCGTGGGCGCTGCCCAGGATGTCCGCGGCGAACACGGAGAGGGAGCGCGGCGGCTCGGCCGGCAGTTCCCGCAGGACGCGAGCCACCTGATCGAGCAGCGGTCGGGCGGCCTCAGGCGTACGGGCGAGACGCCGCACAAGGCCGTCTTCGCGTACCCGGCCGGCCCATTCCTCGAGGGACGGAACCTCTCCGGCGAGCCCGGTGAGCGGAGCGTAGGCCTCCGCCCAGGCCTGATCCTCACTCCGGCGGACCTCTTCGAGAGAGATGACGGGCCCGGTGAGCGTCGTCACAGCAGCCGTCAGGCCCTCGGGGCTGACGCCTGATCTGACCAGTACGGCGTCCACGGCGTCGAGCCGGACCGTCAGCGCCTTGCCATCACCCGGGGCCCGGCCCAGCAGCCGCTCGGCCGCGTCCCGTTGGGCCGGGGTCGCCGCGGCCAGGGAGACGGGCCCGGTGAGCGGCTGCCCACGCTCCAGCCGGCGGCGTACGCGCTCCAGCAGCCAGGCCAGCTCGGGCCCGCCGAGGAGGCGGCGCAGGCGGGCTTCGTCGACCGGAGGCCTGTTCACGTCCACAGGGGCTCCGGGTCCGGCGTGCGCACCGGGTCCTCGTGACGGGTACGAGCCGTGCCGTCCCATTCCCAGCGGGTGACCAGAACGGCGGCCACCTCGTCGACCCGGGACAGCTGGGCGATGGCGATGCCCGGTACCTGCGGATAGCAGGCCCATTCCCGTTCGCTGGTCATGACCACATCCAGGTCGAAGGCGTGCAGGAGGCCGAGGCACTTGGCGCGCGAGTCGTCGTCGACGCCCGCGAACGCCTCGTCCAGGGTGACGAGTCGTGGTGCGTACGGGCTGGCCGCGCTCGCGTAGTGCGAGGAGGCCGCGGCGAACAAGGGCACGGAGACCGCCAGGACGCGTTCGCCTCCGGACGCGGGACCGGTGGCAGGCACCCAGCGACCGTGCTGCTGCCGCTCGACGGCGAACTCGTGCCAGGAACGGTAGTCGAGCGCCGCCGTGAGGTGTTCCAGCCAGCTGCCGGCCGCGTCCTCGGTCTGCTGGCGGGCGATCTGCTTCTGCAGGAACTCCCCGACCGCGGCCCGGTCCTCGGGAGTCCAGGCGTCGGCGGTCTGGAGCAGTCGGCCACGGGCCTGGGCAAGGCCGGCAGGTGCCTTGCGGGAGGCCCGCCACACCAGGCGCAGGGTCATGCCGGTGGAGGTCGGACGGTCCTCCAGCTCGGCGTTCATGGCGAGCACGTGCCGTTCGGCGGTCGCGATCAGCTCCTGAAGAGTGCCCGCGACCTCGGTGATGAGGTGGGTTTCAAGGATTTCGCGTTCATTCGCGGAGAGGATGCGGGTGAGTTCGCCGACCTCGACCGCCAGCGCCTCGGCGAGTTCGGGTACGGCGCGTTCGCGGCCCTGGTAGACGATGTCGACGATCATCCCGTCCTCGACCATCCGGGCCGAGGCGGTATGGCCGTGTCGGGACAGCGCGTCCTGAAGGGTTTTGAGCTCTTCGCTCAGACGCCGCTGTACGCGCTCCCAAGCACCGTCCGAGTCGTCCGTCGTCGACAGCTCCGCTTCGAGGGAACGGGCGAGGGCGATGGCCGGGGTGGCCGCCCACGGGCCGTCGGCTGCGGCCGGTACGGCGAGTTCGGGAAGCGCGACCGCGATCAGCCCGGTGGCGGTGAAGCGCTGGAGCGCGGCGATGGCCTCGGAGCGCGCGGAGGCAGCCTCGGTGACGGCTTTCTCCAGCTGTTCGATCCGGCCTTCGGCCCGGTTGGCCCGCCGGTCCGCCTCCGTGCGGCGGTCCTGGGACAACCGCTGATCGGCAGCGCAGCCGCGCAGGGCCTCCGCGGTCTCCGCCAGCCGCCGTTCCAGCTCGGCCACGGCCGCGCCCACGGTCGAGCGCAGCGTGGTGAGCCGCTCGTCCGCGGCTGCCGCCTCGCGGGCGGCCTCCTCCGCGCGCAGGGCGAGTTCGGCGGTGCGCTCCCCTGCCCGGCCGGTTTCCTCACGCTCCTCCTGTGCCTGCCGTGCCGCTTCGGTTCGTTCGCGCAGGGCGGGCCAGAGTGCGGCCAGGACGGCCGCGAGTTCGACGAGGGCCTGCCGTACGACGGCCAGCGCCGGCCGGTCCGGGGGCAGCCCCAGATCGGCGGCGGCCTCCTGTAGCTCGGCGCTCGCCAGCTCCGACCGCTCGGCTGCGGCCAGCGCGTCGGCGGCCCGTCCCTCACGACGGGACCTGGCCCGGCGCGCGGTGTCGGCGGCAGCCGCCGCGCGGGCGTGCGCCCGGGTCAGCGGCCCGTCGTCGGGCACCGCGGCCAGTTCGGCGTCGAGCGTACGGCGCCGGGTCTCCAGAGCCTGCGCGTGCACGGCCTCGGCTGCCTCCTCTCCCTGGAGAAGGGAGAGTTCGGCGCGCAAGGTGGTGATACGGCTGCGCCGCGCGGCTTCCCGGGCGCCCGCGCCGATGTACTCGGCCGCAGGTTTGGCCCACCGACCGATGAGGACGCCTACGCGGTAGCGGCCGTCCGGAGCCGCCCATGTGCCCGCTGTCGGCTCGGTGCCCCCTGGCCCGGCACCCGCCTCCGCGTCCCCGGCGACCGCGCCCAGGCCGATCGCCGAGAGGAGTCGGCCCACGGTCTCCTCACCCACGTGAGCCGCCTGGGCATCGCCGTGGTCGACGGCCGGGCGCAGCACGTCGGCGAGCGACGGCCCGTCGACCGGACCTGTCCGCGCGTCGAGGAGTACGTCGTGACCGTCCGCCGCCAGGGCCGCACCGTCGGGGCGCACCCACGCGTCCAGCAGCCCGGCCGCCTCCAGGGCCGCCTCCAGGCCGGCGCGCTCCCGGTCCGCGACCTCGTCCCGGAAGTCGACCAGCCGCCACAGTGGGGCGCCGGGCGCCTGATCGCGCAGACCGGGGTTCCGGGGGTACGGGGCCTGCGGTCCACGGCGGCCGCCGGCCTCCAGCTCGGCGAGTTCCTGTTCCGCGTCTCGGGCACGGGCCGCCAGGGCCGCCCCGCGCTGCGCTGATTGCGCCGCCTGGTCGGCGAGTACCGCTGCCGTGGCGCTGTGCGCGTCCGATCCGTGCCGGCGTGCCGGGTAGGGCCCGTCCTGGTGCCGGGTCCACTCCTGGAGCTCGTCCAACAGTCCGACCGGGTCGGCGTACGCGAGCTCCTCGCACCGGCCCGCGTGCTCGCGCACGGCGTCCACCAGGGCCCGGCCCGCGGCCGTCACCGTCTCGTCGGCCGCGCCCTGTTCCTCGGCGGCGTGCGCCAGGTCGGTTTCCGTCTCGTCGAGCCGCAGTGCGGCGGCCCGGCGCTCGGCCGCCGCCGCCTCGGCGCGGTCCGCGAGCTCCTCGACGTGCGCGAGGGTGCGGTGTCGGCGGTCGGTCGCCTCGGTCACAGCGGCGCGCAGTTCGGCCGCCGTCAGCCCCTCGTCCCCGGGCAGGTCCAGCCGGGCCGCCTCGGCGGTTTCCCGCGCGAGGCGAAGCGTGTCCTCGACTCGGTGCCCGGCGGCCTGGAACCGGTTCTCCGCCGCCGCGAGGCGCCCGAGCGCCCGTGTGTGCAGCAGCGCGGCCTCCTCACGGTCGGCGCGTGCGCGTGCACTGTCCTGCCCGCACCGTTCCAACGCCTTGGCGGCCCTCTCTAGTTCATGAGCGCTGCGCATTTCCGGGCCCTCACGCAGGGCCGCGTCGACGGCCTCCAGTCGGGCCTGCGTCTCGGTGAGCGCGGCGATCCGCTCATCGGCCGCCGCCCGCTCCTCCTCGGCCGCGGCCTTCTCGGCCTGTGCCTCGGCGAGGTCGCGCAGCAGGTGCTCGTACTTCGAGTGCTCGCTGCGCGGGAGGCGTGCGCGCCGGCGGGAGGCGATGCGGGCATAGCGCCGGTAGTGGTCGAGGAACGCGGAGGCCGCGCGCTCGGCCGCGCCGGCGGCCCGTAGCTCCTCCTTCTCCTCGTCCAGGGAGCGGAATGCCTCGGCCACGTCCGCGATGACGGCCTGGTCCATGGGCGGAAGCGCTTCGGTGAGCGCGCGGGAGAGGGCGGCTTCGTTGGGGCGTTTGGACAGTTGGGGCTGGCGCAGCTGGATGAGCAGGTCCACGAGGGCGCCGTAGCGCTGCTCCCCGAGCCCGAAGAGCGCCTCGTCGACGGCCCGGCGATAGGTCTTGGCCTGGTCGTAGACCATTCCGTGTCCCGCGACCGCCTCGATGAGCCGGTCCCGGGACAACACCGTGCCGGTGGCGTCGAGGAGGCTGAGCGACCCCTCCGACACCGCCCCGGCCGGTGCGTGGTCGATCCGCTGGGCGGTCACCGCCCACCAGTGCCGGGCGATGCCGCGCCCGCTGACGGCCTTGAGCCCGCAGAGAAGCGTACGGAACTGCTCCTCGCCGCTCACCTCGTCGCGGCGGCCGAACTCCACCCAGGTGTAGCCGAGCCGTTCGGAGTGGGGGTGCTCTCCGCCGAGCAGCAGATTCCACTCCATCCTCTTTCCGGCGTCTCCGTCGGGCTCCACCCGGCGCGCGCTGAGGTCCCCGTCCAGGAGGAAGGGCAGGGTCAGGGCGAGCACCTTGGATTTGCCTGTGCCGTTGTTCCCCCGGAGCAGCAGCCGCCCGTCGCGGAAGTGGAATTCCTCCACGTCGTAGTGGAAGAGATCGACGAGACCGATCCGCAGGGGCTGCCAGCGGGCGCGCGCGGGGACCGGGAGTACGGCACGGGGGGTCAACGCTGATGAGCCTTTCGCTGCGCGGGCACCTGAGCGGTGCCGACTGTGCGGGGTTCGAGTACGACGGTCTCGCCGACCGCGTACCGGGCGAGCGCCGGGCGTGGCACCACCCCGTCAGGAGTACGGGAGACCAGGCCGAGGGCGGCGAGCCGACTGACGGCCTGCTCCACGAGCTCCCCCTCGGCTCCCGGCTCGCGGGCCGACTTGGACCAGAAGCCTCCGTGTTCGGCGGCCAGTGCGGCAACGCGGCGTTCAAGGTCTGCCGTGGAGACGACCGGACCTTCGGCACTCGTGAGGTACTCGGCGAGCAGCAGGGTGACGTGACCGTGGGTTCCGGATTCCGGCATGCGGAGGTCGGTGAGGTCGTCGTCGGGGTCGACCATGGCGATGCCTTCGGCCCTGACCTCGGCCACCAGGCCCGTCAGTTCGGTGATGCGTGCGGTGAGGAAACCGCGCTGGCGGGTGAGGTAGCCCAGCTCGGCGTCGGTCAGTTCGTCGTAGTAGAGCACGGGGTCGTCCAGCAGTCGGCGGGTCAGCGAGCGGCGCATCGCCCGGAACCGGAGTTCGTCGCTGTCGAGGGCCGTTTCGGCGGTGAGCCCGACGAGCCGCTCGTCCAGGGTGGCGGCCCGGATGGTGGACGGGCCGCGTCGGGTCGCGAGCAGCCCGGCGAGCACCCGCCGTTCGACGTCGTACAGGACGTCTCCGGCGCCGCTGACGTACGCCTCTTCGTCGCCGGCGACGCGCCGCAGTACTCCGAGGCTGAGCAGGAGGCGTACGACGGCGGCGAGGTCGAGGCGCTCGTCGCGGCGGTCCAGGGTGAACTGGATGCCCGTCGCGGCCAGCTGCGGATCAGTGGCGTCGAGGACGACCTGGTCGGCGAGGCGGCCGAGCGCGATCTGCGCCTCGCCGCGTTCGAGGGCGGCGAGGGCGAGGCAGAGCAGGACGTACCGGCGGCGGGTGAAGGGGGCGGCGCTGCGCGTGGCCTCGCGGGCGGGGTGGGTGGCATCGGCGAGGTGGGCCGGGATCTTGCCCAGCCGGGCGGTCTCGGCGTCGACCTGGAGGGACCAGCCGGTGTTGCGGTCGAACCACTCGCGCAGGTCGGAGGCGTGCCGCCGGACGAGACGGAACTCGTCTGCGTACGCGCCGACGGCGAGCAGCAGAGGCTGCTTGAGCAGAGCGCGGGCGGCCTTGCGCAGTTCCGCGGCGTGCTGCCCGTCCAGCACTTCGGCGAGCGGAGTACTCACGGTCCGTCGTCTCCTTCCGCCAGATCGATGATCTCGATGGTGTGGTCAGGGCCGCGGAAGACGCCGCCCGGCGTGCGGACCTCGGCCGCGGATCCATCGGCCAAGGCGGTGAGTCGGATCTCCATGGACCCGTCGTTGCTGGTGGCCACCGTGTGCGTCATACCGGGCCGCCAGGTGGCCAGGGCGTCCCCGAGGAGCTGGAGGAAGAGCCGGAAGCTGACGGGGTCGAGCTCGCCGAGCCCGGACAGGCGGGTGATGCCGTCGGTGACGAGCCGGGCCCGCGCGGCCGCGATTTCCGCGGCCTGCTTGACGGCCACCTCGGCGAGCCTGCGGCGCGCTTCTTGCCGGTCCTCCACCTTGCGGGTCTTGCCGCGCCGCTCGTAGCTGCCGGTACGGCGCAGCTGCGGGCTGATGCGCAGCGGCTCGGCGTCGGCCCATGGGGTGGACGCGGGGTCGGGCCGGGCGGCGCGGGCGGCCAGCGTCTCGGCGTCGACCGTGAGGTGCCGGGCCGGGTACAGCCCGAAGGCGGTGCGCCATAGCCGATGCCGGGCGTCGTCGTCGGGGGCCTCGGCGAACCAGCGGGCGAGCGTACGGAAGTCGGCGGAGCGATCGGAACGCCCGGCTCGGCGCTCGTTCAGCGACCGTACGACGGCCAGCAGCTGGGGTACGGCCCCGAGCGCACGGCCGCGCAGCAGCCGGGCCTGCGATTCCCGGCCGTCCCGGCTGAGGAACCAGGCCGCCAGCCCCGCCCACCGGCCGGCCCACCGCTCGTACGCGGCCTGCTCGGCGTATGCGGCCTCCTGCGGGGTGGCATCGGCGGCCTCCCGGGCGGCAGCGGCCCACAGCAGCGCCTCGATGCTGCCACCCTCCTCCAGCTCCAGGATCAGCCGGGCGATGCGGCCGCCGAGGGTGATGAGGTCCTGGATGAACCGCTCCAGGTACTGGATGAGCTGGTCCTTGTAGGCGAGGAAGACCTCCTCCCCCACGTCGTGGAGGTCGATGGTCCTCTGCAGGGACCCCATGAAGGCCCGGGCGTTGTCGGCCAGCGCCCCGAACCGACTGGCGAGCCCGTCCAGCGCGAGATGCGTCTTGGCCGGATCCGGCGCTTCCTCGGCCGCCAGCACAAGGAGGGCGCGGAGCTGGGTGACGATGTCGTGCAGCGCGACGGCCTGGAGCGCACCCCGCCGCCCGAGCGCCTCGTCGTAGGCGGACAGGGCCTCCTCGGCCGCCTCGCCCTCCCGGGTGAGCTGGTAGATGTACCGCTTGCGGTAGAAGTCCTCGACGGCCGTGACCCGCCCGGTGTCCGGGTCGGCGCGCAGGTTCCCCCACTCGACCAGCTTGTCCAGTGCGCCGACGACACCCTCCAACTCGCCGGGCCGTACGGCGGCGGGCAGCCCGGCGTAGACGTCCTCGGGCCGCAGGTGTACGGCGAACCGCTCCTTGGCCACGAGGAAGGCGCGCATCACCGAGCGGTAGAGCAGCACGTTCGGGGCGGTGAGATGCGCGAAGGGCCCGTAGCCGGCCGGAGGGCCCTCCGGCCGGGAAGAAGTGATGTCCATCGCCTGCAATCCTCCCGGACCGTTCTCCGTGATCGGCAGGGACTTAAGTACTTGACCGATTCGCACCGCTCTTGATCGCGCCTGCCCTGCACATCCGCAGCATCCGCGAGCCCGGGTCGCGCTGCCCGCTTCGTCGCAGGTGCCCCTGATGTCAGGGCCCACCGTTAGGATCTCCCGAGAGCTTTGTCTACCGCCGGATGGCCGAGTCAATCAGCTCTTCAGCACGCAGCGACGAAGCGGGGGCCGCACATGCGGGAAGGCCGGTGGACCACGGTCACCGAGTCCGAGTACGAGCACGAGCACCGCGGCCTGGAAGCCATCCGCGAGAAGCTGCCGGACTCCGATCCCTGGCGGGCCTGGTCGAACTTCACCTTCACCGCGAACACCGGGCACGTCCGCGAGATCGATCTCCTCGTCATCGCCCCCGGCGGCGTCTGCATGATCGAGCTGAAGAACTGGCACGGCTCCGTGACCAGCGAGAACGGCACCTGGGTCCAGACCGCGCCCAACGGTCGTCGCGTCCTGCACGGCAACCCACTGCACCTCGTCAACAAGAAGGCCAAGGAGCTCGCCGGACTGCTCGGCCAGAACGGCAAGCGCGTCTGGGTCGCCGAAGCCGTCTGCTTCACGGACGACGGCCTGCGCATCCGACTGCCCGCCCATGACGAGAACGGCGTCTACACCGTCTCCGAACTGGTCGCGATGCTGCAGCAGCCCCCGCGTGACGAGCGCCGACGCATCACCGCCGTCGACTCCCGCGAGATCAAGGCCGCCCTGGAGCGGGTCGGCGTCCGCCCCAGCGATGCCAAGTACAAGGTCGGCCCGTACGAGCTGAAGCGGAAGGCCTTCGACTCCGGCGAGACCTGGGCCGACTACCTCGCCGAGCACACCGAGCTGCCCGAGGTGGCCCGCGTCCGCATCTACCTGCGCGAACGCGGTTCGGACACCTCGATCCGGCAGTCCGTGGAGAACGCCGCCCGGCGCGAGGCCGCGGTCCTGCGCCGCTTCCGGCACCCCGGCGTCGTCCAGCTCAAGCAGTACGACCCGTCCGGGCACGCCTCCGGCCCCGCCCTGATCTTCGACTACCACCCGCACACCCTGCGTCTCGACGAGTACCTCCTCCAGTACGGGGAGAAGCTCGACATCCTCGGCCGCATGGCGCTCGTCCGCCAGCTCGCCGAGACGATGCGCTCCGCGCACTCCAGCCGCATCCACCACCGGGCGCTGGCCGCCCGCTCCGTCCACGTGCTGCCACGCAACCGGGGCCGCGAGGGTCAGGCCGTCGGCGAGGACGCGGCCTGGCTCTCCCCGCACCTGCAGATCTCCGACTGGCAGATCGCCACCCAGCGCAGTGGCACGGGCTCCGGGGAAGGGGCGACCCGGTTCGCCCCGACCGCGCTGTCCGCGATGCACCTGGCGGAGGGCTCCGACCCGTACCTGGCGCCCGAGCTGACCGCTCTCAACGCCGACCCGGTCTACCTCGACGTCTATGGCCTTGGCGTCCTCACCTACCTCCTGGTGACGGGCAAGGCACCGGCCGCGAGCCAGGCCGAGCTGCTGACCCGCCTCGAAGCCGGTGAGGGTCTGCGTCCCAGCTCGCTGGTGGACGGCCTCTCCGAGGACATCGACGACCTGGTCCAGGCGGCCACCGCCTACCGGCCCGGCCAGCGCCTCTCCAGCATCGACGAGTTCCTCGAAATGCTGGAACTCGTCGAGGACTCCCTCACGACCCCCGCCGCGCCCCCGGTACCGGAAGCCCCCGAGAAGGACCCGCTCGAAGCCGTGGCCGGCGACGTACTGGGCGGCCGCTGGCAGGTCCGCCGCCGCCTGGGCACCGGCTCGACCAGCCGCGCCTACCTCGTGTACGACCAGGACCACGTGGCGCGCAAGACGCGCCCGCTCGCCGTCCTGAAGGTGGCGCTCTCCGACAGCCGGGGCGAGATCCTCGCCCACGAGGCCGCGGTCATGGGGCGCCTGCGCGCCGACTCCCGCGTCATCCGGCTCGTGGAGCCGGAGCCGCTGAAGATCGCCGACCGCACGGTACTCGTCCTGGAGTACGTGGGCGACGAGCGGGAGGAGACCGGCGAGGGCGAGGAGTCCGGAACCCCCCGTACCCGCCGCCGCGAAGAGACGGTCGCCCGCCAGCTGCGCGAGAGCGGACGCCTCCAGATCGACCAGCTGGAGGCGTACGGCGACTACCTCTTCGGCGCCGTCGACTTCCTGGAGGGCGAGAGCGTCTGGCACCGCGACATCAAGCCGGACAACATCGCCATCCGCATCCGCCCGAACCGCACCCGCGAGCTCGTCCTCATCGACTTCTCCCTGGCCGGATACCCGGCGAAGGACTACGAGGCGGGCACCGAGGGCTACCTCGACCCGTTCATCGGGACGCTGACCCGGACCGCCTACGACTCGCACGCCGAGCGGTACGCGGTCGCGGTCACCCTGCACCAGATGGCCTCGGGCGAGCTGCCCAAGTGGGGCGACGGCTCGGTACTGCCCCGGATGACCGACCCGAAGAAGCACCCGCACCCCACCATCGCGAAGGACGCCTTCGAGCCCGGGGTGCGCGACGGCCTGGTCGCCTTCTTCGAGAAGGCCCTGCACCGGGACGCCGCCCAGCGCTTCCCCGAACTGAAGCCGATGCGGGACGCCTGGAAGAAGATCTTCCTGGACGCCACGCAGACCGTCCCGTCCAGCCACCGCTCCCGCCACCCGGAGCCCTCCGAGACTCCGTCCCTCGACGCCGGCCAGGCCACCATCGCGGACGCCGAGCCGCTCACCGCGGAGCAGCAGCGCGAGCAGCTCGCGGCGGAGGTCACCCGCGACACCCACCTGTCGGCCGCCGGCCTCACCCCTGCCGCCGAGGCGTTCCTGTACGGGCTCGGCGTCACGACGGTCGGGGAGCTCCTCGACTACAGCCGCCGCAAGCTCCTCAACGCACCCGGTCTGGGTGCGAAGACCCGCAGCGAGGTCCAGCGTCGCCAGCGCGAGTGGGGCGACCGGCTGCGCGAGACCCCGATCTCGCCGCTCACCCCGAGGGGCCGGGCCGAGGCCAAGGAGGAACTGGCCCAGCTGTCCGCCACCGAGTCGGCTCTGCTCGGCACCCTGGCCAGTGGGGACGCCGCCGGGGGCCTCACCGGCTCCGCGCTGCGCGCGGTCAGCCTGGACACGCTGGCCACGATCTTCGTACCGGAGCTCAACAACAACCGCTCGAACCACAACAAGGTCGAGACGGTACGCCTGCTCCTGCGTCTTCCCGACGCACAGGGCGAGCTCCCCGACATCGGGGTCTGGCCCAAGCAGAAGGACGTCGCGGACGCGCTCGGCCTGTCGGCCGGCCGGATCCCGCAGCTCCTGAAGGAGGAGCGTAAGCGCTGGAAGAAGCACCCGGCAGTGCAGGCCCTCCGCGCCGAGATCATGGATCTCCTCTCCGACCTGGGACGGGTCGCCTCCGCCGCCGAGATCGCCGACGCCCTCGCCGTGCGGCGCGGTACGCAGCTGTCCGAGCGCGAGCAGCGACGCGCGCTGGCGCTGGCCGCCGTACGGGCCGTGGTGGAGGTGGAGCAACTGGAGCCCGAGGAAGCCGAGTTCCAGCACCAGCCCAACCGCAAGGCCACCGAGGAGGCCCTGGGCGCGGGTCTCCTGGCCCTGGACGTCCGTGAGGACGACGCCCCGGACACCCCGACGGCGCCGGGTCTGCTCGACTACGCCACCCGTCTGGGCAAGACGGCCGACCGCCTGGCCAAGCTCGAAACCCTGCCGACGGCGACGACGGTACTGACCGAGCTCGGCTCCCTCACCCCGCCGCCCGGCTCGGTGGAGTGGGACGAACGCCGCCTGGTGGAGCTGGCAGCCGCCGCTTCCCTCAACGCGGCGGCGACGCCCCGCCTGGAGATCTACCGGCGCGACCTGTCCCTGGTGCGCGCCCTGCGGCTGACTCAGGCCGGTCTGGTCCGGCTCATCCCCGGCGTCCCCGAGGCCCGCCAGCCGGGAGTGACCGGCGAGGACGTCCACGAGCGCGTCCGGGCCCGCTTCCCCGAGCTGGTCCTGCCGGACGCCCGCGGCGGCTTTTCCCACGACCTCCCGACGGCCGGCCCGCTGACGAAGGCCCTGCGGGACGCGGGCTTCGACCTCACGCTGTCCACGCGCGAGGACACCAAGACCCTGCGCTACCTCCCGACCCGGATGGACAGCGCGTCCAGCTACCTGACCACGGGTGCGTGGCGGCAGGCCACGGACGTGGGTGCGGTAACGCGGTACGCGGACGACCCCGCGCTGGCGGGTGCGGTCCGCGCGCAGGAACGCCTGGCCGCTTCGGCCCGCCGCGACGGCTACCGGGTCCTGACCGTGCACCACCACCGGCCGGAGGAAGCGGTACGGGCGTTGGGCGCGGCCCCCATCTCCGCCCAGGCCGTCTCGGTGACGGCCCTCTTCCTGGAGGCGATGCACGCGCTGGCTCCGGAGGGGTCGAAGCCGACGTGGGAGACGCTGCTGAAGGCGGACGTGGCGGAGGCGGGCTCGCGGGGCGCGGTGAAGTTCGCGGAGTACGCGCGGACGGCGTGGGGTGCGGTGGAGCCGCAGGTACGCAGCCTGCTGGACCGCGCCACCGGCTCGGGCCCGGTCCTCCTGACGGAGGCCGCGGTCTTCGCCCGCTACGACGCGATGGGCGTCCTGGACCGCCTGGCGGAGGCGGCCCGCCAGGGCGGTCGCGGCCTGTGGTTGCTGGTACCGCAGGGCGACCCGTCCAGGGAGCCGAAGCTGAGCCAGGTAGCGGTGGCGTACCAGGCAGGCCTGGGTGAGTGGATCGAACTTCCGGACTCGTGGGTCAAGGACGCGAGTACGAGCAAGGCAGCAGTGACGGACGGAACCGAGGGAGACACCAAGTGATCGACCGCAAGGCCCTGTTGAACGACCTGAAGCAGCAGGTCAAAGCGGTCGAGACGGACCTCGGCAAGCAGGTCAAGGCCGTCACGGAGGTGGGCACCCGCCTGCGCGCCGAGTACGACCAGGCCCGCAAGCTGGGGCGTACGGCGGCGACGTGGAACTCCTGGCTGGATGAGCGGATCACCCAGGTCGCGGTGGCCTGGGTCCTGGGCACGGTCTTCGTCCGCTTCTGCGAGGACAACCAACTGATCCCGGAGCCCTACCTGACGGCGCCGGACCCGGACCGTCGCGACCTGGCCCTGGCCCGGTACGAGGAGTACGTGGCGAAGGACGCGGACCCGACCTTCCGCGGCTGGCTGGAGCGCGCGTTTGCGGACCTGGGCGCGGGTCAGGCGGGCCGGCTCCTCTTCGACCGCAAGCACAACCCGCTCTTCCAGATCCCGCTGTCGCACGACGGGGCGCGGGAACTGATCGCGTTCTGGCGTGAGCGCGATGAGGCAGGTGTGCTGGTCCACGACTTCACGGACAAGCTGAACGAGGACGGCACAGAGGGCTGGGACACGCGGTTCCTGGGCGACCTGTACCAGGACCTGAGCGAGGCGGCCCGCAAGACGTACGCGCTGCTCCAGACCCCGGAGTTCGTGGAGGAGTTCATCCTCGACCGGACCATGGACCCAGCGGTCCGTGAGTTCGGCTACGAGGGCCTGAAGATGATCGACCCGACGTGCGGGTCGGGTCACTTCGTCCTGGGCGCGTTCCGGCGGCTGGTGCGGCTGTGGGCCGAGGGCCAACCGGGCCGGGATGCGTATGGGCGAGTGCAGGCCGCACTGGATTCGGTGCATGGCGTCGACCTCAACCCGTTTGCCGTGGCCATCGCACGGTTCCGGCTGCTAGTAGCGGCTATGGCTGCAAGCGGGATCCGAACGATCGCAGAGGCCGCGAAGTACGAATGGCCTATTCACTTGGCTGTGGGCGACTCACTGATCAAGGCTCGCCAGATGGAGCTGACGCTTGGAGGCGACGAGGACGGCGATGATCCGCTTACATCGTTCGCGTATGCCACCGAGGACGTTCACAACCATCCCCGGATCTTGCAACCAGGGCGCTACCACGTTGTCGTGGGGAATCCCCCATACATCCAGGTCGAAGACTCCAACCTCAACAAGGTGTACCGCGAGCTCTACGACGCGTGCTCCGGCAGCTACGCACTCTCCGTGCCCTTCGCTCAGCGATTTTTCGAGTTGGCTAAGCCGAGCAACGCCGAGGGATGCGAATGCGGCTTGATTGGCCAGATCACCTCAAACTCTTTCATGAAGCGCGAGTTCGGAACGAAGCTGATCGAGAATTACTTCCGGGACCGCGTGGAGCTGACCGAGGTAATCGACACTTCCGGCGCCTACATTCCCGGCCATGGAACACCGACCGTCATCCTGGTCGGTAAGCGCCGCGAGGGTGGTATGCGCTCAGCGACCATCCGCACGGTGCGAAGCGTTCAGAGCGAACCAGCAGCACCAGAACGCGGCGAGGACGGGCTCGTTTGGAACGCAATCGTTGACCAAATCGACAAACCAGGCTCCGTAAGCCAGTGGGTCTCTGTAGACGATCTGGATCGTGCAGCCTATTTCAGCCGGCAGCCCTGGATTTTGACCGATGGCGGCCTTGAGATGGTGAAACAAATTAACAGGGCATCATTCGGCCGCCTCAAGGACGAAGCATCCAGCATCGGCCGAACTACTTCCACTGGAGCAGACGACGCCTTCTTCCTGCCGGACGAGGCTACTGCTCGGCGGCTCGGCTTCGATGGCCAGGTGCGCCGGCTCGTGGTGGGCGATTCCGTCCGAGACTTCAGATTCACCAACTTCACCTCAGTGGGGAATCCTTATACCGACAAGCAACAGCTTGACCTTCGCCCCGAGTCCGACGCACTCATCACCCGTCTATTGTGGCGCGACCGTACTCGCCTGCGGAAACGAAAAATCTTCGGAAAGAGTCTTGATTCAAATGGACGCGCTTGGTATGTACATTTGGAGAATTACAGCAGCAAGCTGACGTCTAACCTTGGAATCAGTTTCGCCTTCGTCGCAACGCATAATCACTTCGCGCTTGATCGGAACGGCCATCTCTTCAACCGAACCGCACCGGTGATTAAGTTGCGGGAGGGTGCGAGCGAAGAGGATTACGTGCGCCTCATGGGGCTGCTCAATAGCTCCACAGCAGGCTTCTGGCTACGGCAGGTAAGTCACGACAAGGGGCGCCCAGGTGCAGATATCGCCGGAGCGGACGAGCCGTGGGAACACCGCTTCGAGTTCACGGGAACTAAACTTGAGGAGTTCCCCCTCCCCCATCAGTTCCCGACAGCACTCTCCTCCGCTCTGGACGCGCAATCCCGGGAGCTAACCGCCGCCTCAGTTACCCCGGCAGCCGTACCCACGGCAGCGATGCTCCGGCAGCGCCGGGACACGTGGGAAAAGACCCGAAGCCGCATGATCGCCCTCCAAGAGGAGCTGGACTGGCAGGTCTACGCGTTGTACGGCCTTCTCGGTGCGTCGCTCACTGCGCCCGTTGACGAAGTACCGGAAGTTGCCCCGGCCGAGCGCGCCTTCGCCATCGTGCTGGCCCGCAAGATGAATCGCGGCGAAGTCAATACTTCTTGGTTCAATCACCACAACCACAAATTCACCCCAATCACCGAGATCCCCACGCACTGGCCCGCCTCCTACCGTGAGGTCGTCCAGAAGCGGATCGACGCCATCGAGTCGAGCCGTGCCATCGGCATGGTCGAGCGGCCGGAGTACAAGCGGCGGTGGGCCACCGAGGGGTGGGACGCGCTGCAGGAGAAGGCCCTGCGCTCCTGGCTGCTCGACCGGATCGAGAGCCGTGATCACTGGTTCGATGAGAACGGAATGCCCGCCCTCCTCAGCCTCTCCCGGCTCACCGACGCACTCTCCCGTGACGAGGACTTCGTCTCCGTCGCCAAGATCTACGCGCCCCGCAAGGAACTGCCCTCCGTCGTCGCCGAGCTGATGACCGACGAGCACGTGCCGTTCCTGCCCGCCCTGCGCTACAAGCCCTCCGGGCTGAAGAAGCGCGAGGACTGGGAGCACGTCTGGGACCTCCAGCGGCAGGAGGATGCCGCCCCGGACGAGCCGGCCAAGCGGAAGATCCGGGACAAGATCCCCGTACCGCCGAAGTACACCTCGGCGGACTTCCTGCGGCCCTCCTACTGGAAGGCCCGCGGCAAGCTTGACGTGCCCAAGGAGCGGTTCATCTCGTACGGGCAGACCAACACCCCCACGCCCGACCTCTACGGTTGGGCCGGTTGGGACCACCGGGAGCAGGCGTACGCGCTCGACGCGTACATCGCCTCCCACGAGGCACTGACCTCCGAGGAGCTGACGCCGTTCCTGGCCGGGCTGCTGGAACTCCAGCCCTGGCTTGAGCAGTGGCACGACGAGTTCGACGCGAACTTCGGCGCCTCGCCGGCCGCGTTCTTCCGGGGCGACCGGCAGATGGTTCAAGGCGAACACGGCCTGACCGACGACGACCTGCGCGCCTGGCGCCCGGCCGCTGCCACCCGAGGACGACGCGCCACCAAGAAGTAGCGCCAATGACGACGAGCGGCCTCCGAGAACCAAAGGGTTTTCGGAGGCCGCTCAGCCGTGGTCAATCCTCAACGGAGCAGCCGGTCGCCCTTGACGGCGGTGACGAAGGCCGACCAGCCAGCCGCCGGGAACACGAGCACCGGACGGTGCGGGTCCTTGCTGTCCCGCACTGGGACGACAGCCCCGAAATCGTCACAGACCTCGACGCACGCACCACCGTCCGGGTTGCTGTGTGAGCTCTTGCGCCAGGTCGCGGCACTCAGGTCGATGGATCGCACGGCACTTCCTCCAACATGCGCAGGACGAACTTCCGCGACTCGGCCGGGGACAATGCCAGGTCGCGCACCGCATCGTAGGCGCGTTGCAGTCGCTCCACCGTGGCGTTTTCTTCGACCAGTTCGCCCTGATAGGCATTCTCGGTGTACGCCACCGTACGCCCGTCCGGCATCCGCAGAAACCACACGTCGGTGCTCACCAAGCCGTGCGGCTCAGCACTCTCGGGCAGCACATGAATCGTCAGGTTCGGACGCTCGGCCATCTCGGCCAGGTAGGCCAACTGCTCCCGCCACGCCTGCTTATCTTTCAACGCCATCCGTAAGGCCGCCTCCGACAGGATCGTCCGGAACGGCGGTGCCCCCTCCCCCTCCAGGAGCTCCTGCCGCCCCAGCCGCGCCTCCACCTGCTGCGTCAGCCCGTCCCCCGTGAACCCACCCGCAGCCAGCAACTCCCGCGCATATCCCCGGGTCTGAAGCAACCCCGGCAGCACACTCACCGCAAAGTGCCACAGGCTCACCGCCTCGGCCTCCAGCGTCATGTACCGCCGGTACCGCTCCTTGAACTGCGTCTTGTCCCCGCGTGCCAGCTCCCACAGCACGAGCAGCATCCCCGACGTCCCGTAGTGCTGGTCCAGCGCATGGACCACCTCCGGCCCGCCCAAGGTCTCGCCCTTCTCCATCTTCCCGAAGAGCGACCAGTCCCACCCCAGCCGGTCCCCCAGCTGCCGCAGGCTCGCGCCGCTCCGCGCCCTCAGGTGCCGCAGCTCCTCCGCGAAGCGCTGCCGCGGCTCCTGGCTCCGACCCGTCACCACCCGACGTGGCGGCATCGCGGCTCCTCCCCTGATCTCCGTGGAAGGTGTGGAACTACCGCTGCGGGCCGAGGAACCAGACCCCGTCCACAGTGTCGCCAGCCTCCTGCGGGATCCATGCTCGTAGTGCCCGGGCTACGCACCGTAATCCACCCCACACCCTCCGGTCCGGGAAACCAGAACACGGCCAGCCGAAGGAGTCCGCCATGCCCACCTCCCGCCCCAGCACCCCCAACCGACGCAAGATCAAGGAAGCCATGGACGCCCGCGACGCCCTCGCCTCCGCTCTCACCCGGGCCGGCATCCAGTTGCCCGCCATGGACGTCCGTACCCCCTGGGCCGACGAGTCCCGCTACGCCCTCGTCCACCTCGGACTCTGCTCCGCGCCAGTGGCCCACGCCCTCGCGGAAGTGATCACGCGGGGCGCCTCCCGGTGACGGCCGAACCTCACCCCGACCGCCCCGCCCTCGGCGAGATCGTCCGCGACACCCACCTCAACCGCCTCGGCATCGTCACCGATCGCCTCGGCCCGTACCTCCGGCTCCGCCCCCTCGCCGGCGGCCGGGAATGGGACGCGGACCCGGAAGACACCGAGCCCCTCAGCCCACCCGAAGCCCTCCGTGCCCGCCTCGCGGAGGTGAACGCCCGAAGCCGCAAGCCCCGTCCGAGCGGGTGAGCCGGCCTCCCGCCCCCTCGACCCGTCGTTGTCAGTGCCCGATGCCATCCTGATCCGCGGGAGATTTCCGGCCATCAGCCCCGTAACCAGCGATGATGCCGGACAATGTCCCGAGGAACTTGTCCCGGTACCGGCACGGACAGCGACGGCCCCCGCCGTCAGAAGGTGAGCGAGACGCGCAATGGCCCAGCAGCCGCCCCTCCTCCGCGATGTGATCAACATCAAGGAGTCGATCTCCACGTCCGACTTCGTCCTTCAGCTCTCCGAGGCCACCACCCCCGAGGGTGCCGAGCTCGCGCTCAAGGACTACGTCGTCACGGAACGGCTGCTGGAGAACTTCGACGAGGCCCTCGGCCTCATCAAGGCCTCCCTCGACGGGCACACCTCCAAGGCCGCGTACCTCCACGGTTCCTTCGGTTCCGGTAAGTCGCACTTCATGGCCGTGCTGCACGCCCTGCTCAGCGGCAGCCCGGCCGCCCACCGCCGCGCCGACTTCGACTCCGTGCTGACCAAGCACGAGTGGCTCACCACGGACGGCAAGAAGTTCCTGCTCGTGCCGTATCACATGCTCGGCGCGAAGGCCCTGGAGCAGCGGGTCCTCGGCACGTACGTGAGTCATGTCAAGAAGCTCCACCCCGAGGCGCCGACCCCCCGGGTCTACCGCACCGACTCCCTCTTCGCCGACATCCACGCCATGCGCGAGCGGATGGGAGACGAGGCCGTCATCAAGGGCCTGGGCGCAATCGGCGAGGAGGCGGACGAGGACGACGAGTGGGGCGAGTCCTTCGCCTGGACCTCCGCCCTCCTCGACACCGCGCTCGCCGCCGAGGAGATCCACGAGTCGGGGTACGCGCTCAACCTCGTCACCCCCTCCACCCCCGTGGAGCTGCGCGCCCGTCTGGTCCAGGACGCGAGCACGAACCTGCTGCCCGGCTTCACCCAGAACGCGCACGAGAACGAGCACGGCTTCATCTCGCTCGACGCCGGCCTGTCCGTCATCGCCGAGCACGCGAAGTCCCTCGGGTACGACGGCCTGATCCTCTTCCTCGACGAGCTGATCCTCTGGCTGGCCACCCTCATCCACGACCAGAAGTTCGTGGGCCGCGAGGCCGGCAAGATCACCAACTTCGTGGAGGGCGCCGACGCCCGCCGCGCCATCCCGATCGTGTCCTTCATCGCCCGCCAGCGCGACCTGCGCGAGCTGGTCGGCGAGGAGCTGTCCGGGGCCGCCGAGTCCTCCATCCAGGACACCCTCAACCAGGCGTCCGGCCGGTTCGACAAGATCACCCTGGAGGACCGCAACCTTCCCCAGGTCGCGCACGCCCGTCTGCTCCAGCCCAAGGACGTCGAGGCGGCCGCCCTCATCACGGCCGAGTTCGAGAAGACCCGTAAGGTCCGCCAGGAGGTGTGGGACACCCTCCTCGGTTCCGACCGCGGGGCCGACGGCGTCGGCGCCGACGAGGAGAGCTTCCGGCTCACCTACCCCTTCTCCCCCGCCTTCATGGACACCCTCGTCCACGTCTCCTCCGCGCTCCAGCGCAACCGCACCGGCATGAAGCTGATGGGCCAGCTCCTCGCCGACCACCGCCACGAGCTGCGCCTGGGCGACCTCATCCCGGTCGGCGACCTGTATCCGCTGATCACAGCGGGCGGCGACAAGCCGTTCACCGACAGCCTCAAGGTCGTCTTCGAGGCGGCGGACAAGCTGTACCGGACCAAGCTGCGCCCGTTCCTCCTCGCCACGTACAACGTGTCGGAGGAGGACATCGAGCAGTACACCCACCGCCCCGACAGCATCACCGACGCGGCCCTGCGCGGCCGGGTGAAGACCTTCGTCGGTGACAACCGGATCATCGGCACCCTCCTGCTCTCGGCCCTCGCGCCGAGCGTGCCGGCCCTCGCCGACCTGACGATCCGCAGGCTGTCCGCGCTCAACTACGGCTCGGTCGTCGCCCCGATCCCCGGCCGCGAGTACGGCATCCTGAAGAACAAGGTCGCCGACTGGGCCGGCCGCTTCCCGGAGATCAAGGAGACCGGCACCGACACCAACCCGGGCGTCCGCCTGGAGCTCTCCGGCGTCGACGTCGACTCGGTCATCGCGAACGCCAACGTCAACAACAACCCGGGCAACCGCCTCGCCCTCGCCAAGCGCCTGCTCGCCGAGGAACTCGACGTCAGCCACGGCCAGTTGGTCGAAGAGCTGCAGTTCGTCTGGCGCGGTACGAACCGCTCCGTCGAGGTCATCTTCGGGAACATGGCGGACGAGGACGAGCTGCCCGACCACGACCTGATGCCCCGCGAGGACGGCCGCTGGCGCATCGCCGTCGACCTCCCCTTCGACGACGGCGAGTACGGTCCCGTCGAGGACGCCAACCGCATCCGGCGCCTGCGCGAGAAGCAGCAGGGCGAGCGGTCGCGCACCGTCGCCTGGCTGCCCACCCACCTCTCCAGCCAGCGGTACGGGGACTTCTGCCGCCTCGTCGTCATCGACAAGGCCCTCGCCGACGACCAGCGCTTCGACAGCCAGTACGCCGGCCACCTGAACGCCGACAACCGTGCCCGGGCCAAGGGGCTCCTGGAGACCCAGCGCGAGTCCCTGCTCAAGACCGTCAAGGCGGCCTTCAAGCAGGCGTACGGACTCGCCGAGAAGAAGCCCACGGACGTGGAGCTGGGCTTCGGCGACCACCTGGAATCGCTGCGCGAGGTCGACGGGCTCACCCTCTCCTTCGGCCAGTCGCTGCGCGACGGCATCCGGCACATCGCGGGCAAGTTGCTGGCGACGCAGTTCCCGGACCACCCGGACTTCGACCCCGACCACACCGGCACGGTCGTCAAGGCCACCGACGCCAAGAAGGTCTTCACGCACGTCCGTGCCGCGGCCGAGGCGCGCGACGGCCGCGCCGAGGTTCCGGCCGGCGACCGGGCGCTGATGAAGCGGATCGCCGGGCCGCTGCGCCTCGGGCAGCAGAAGGAGGCGTACTTCGAGCTGTCCCCGTACTGGGCCGACCACTTCCGCCAGCTCGCCCGCGAGAACGGCGCCACCGGCGACCTCACCCTGATCACGCTCACCGACTGGACCGACAAGCCGGCCCCGCGCGGGCTGCCGGACTTCCTCGGGCGGCTCGTCGTGGCGGCCTTCGCCGAGATGGACGACCGGGTCTGGGTGCGCGAAGGCATGCCGCTCGACCCGGCTCCCGAGCTGGCGCAGATCAAGGACCGCGACGCCCTGCGCAGCCAGCCGCTGCCCTCCTCCGAGGACTGGGAGTCCGCCAGGCAGCGCTTCGCGGCCGTCTTCGGGCAGCCGGCGCCCACCCTGCTGCGCGGACGCATCGTCAACCAGTTCGCCCGGCAGATCACCGAGCAGGCCCGCGGAGTCCAGGAGGCCGCCGCCGAGCTGGCCGAGCGGCTGGACGAGCACGCCGGTTTCCTGCACCTCGACCAGACCGCCGAGACCGGGCGCCTCGCACTCGCCCGGCGGGCCGTGGAGCTGCTCAAAGCCCTGACCGGCACAGCCGGCCAGGGAGCGGCCGGAGCGAAGAAGACGGTGGAGGCCCTCGCCCGTTTCGACCTCGGCGCGATGACCGCCGAACAGTACGGGACCTCGGTCAAGCAGGCCCGGAAGGTGGCCGAAGCGCTCGCCGCGACCTCCTGGAGCACTCTGGAGCTGGCCTCGGCCGAAGGCCCCGAGGGCGAGGCGCTCCTCGACTCCCTGCGCAATGTCGCCCGCAGCGACCAGCAGCGGACGGACAAGCTGGAGGAAGCCCTCGTCCGTACCCAGCGCGAGGTGCTGGCTCTGCTCAAGCGGAACCGTGCGGTCTCTCCGCCGCCTCCGGTGGCCCCGATTCCCGGCCCCCAGGGCCCGGCCGATGTTCCGCTGGACACGAAGACCAGCGATCCGCGGATTCCCTACGAGGGGTCTCAGACAGAGCCGTCCACCCCTGCCCGGAAGCACCGCACGAGCGGGGTGCGTACGACGACGGCCTCGCACGCGGTGGCCGAGCTCCAGGCGGAGCTGGCCGAGCTGGCCGCCGCCGAGCCCGGCGTCACCGTGGAGATCACGTGGCGGGTGGTCGGCCGATGAGCGTCGCCTCCCCCGCCGTCGCCGTGCGCCTGAACCTCGCGACCGTCACCCAGTACCTGTCGTCCCAGAGCTCCCTCACCGCGTCCCTGAGCGGCAACGACCGGCGCCGTGCCGTGCTGTTGCGCTCGGCGCCGCAGTGGGAGGGTCCGGCCGAGCCTTCCTGGGGGGACGGGCTGACGGCTCGCATCGCAGCCGCGCCCTCACCACTGGCCGTGCACGAGCTGCTGCTGGACCATCTCGGAGGCACGGTGCCCGGACCGGCCGTACTCGTCGTCCTGACCGACCGCGAGCAGAACGAGCTGGATCCCGCCATCCTGGCGCGCGCACACAAGAAGCGCGTCGACACCGTCGACAGCTGGGACGTGGTCCGCGACGCGTTCCGCGCCCAGCAGGTCGATCCCCGGCTCAAGGATTCCAACTGGGCTGCTGAGGCACTGTTGGACGCCACCCCGCCGAAGGGCGGCTGGCCTCCCGTCGCCGGCGGCATACTCTCCCGGCGCACCGCCCTCACCTCCCTGGCCCTGCGCCGGTTGCGGCTGTGCCGGTACGACAGCGAGGCGGAGTCCTCGGGCCGGGCCCCGGCCGGCGACACCCTGGACCCGCAGACGCTGTTCGGCTGGTCCCTGGCCGCCGGCGGTCCTGAACTCCTGCTGAAGCTCCGCCGTCCGGAGCGGGAGGGGCTGTCCGCGTTCCTCGGCGAGGAGGACCAGGCGGGTCACGCCGGACGGGCACTCCTCGCGCTGGTCGAGGCCGAACACGGCCCCGACGCGGTGGCCTTCGGGCTCGTCTGCGCCGCGCTGTGGGTCCACTGCGAGCCGGACGCCGCCGTCTACCGGGCTCGCGGGCGAGCCGAACGGTGGTTGGGCGAGCAGCCCCTCGCCAAGGGTGAGGAGCTCGACCTCGTCGTGTCCCGGTTCGGGATCGCCTCCGAGGAGTACGTGGCCGCGCTGCTGACCTCCGCGTCCCGCGCCGGCGGCGATGCGGAGGCGGTGCGCGAGGCCCGCCGACTCAGTGACACCGTCCTGGACCGGGCCTCCGCGCTGGTCCGCCAGTTCGGCGCCGAGGATGCCGCCAAGGCCAGCGCGCTGCTGGCCGCGGGCCTCGAAGCACGTTTCGCAGCAGTGGGCCGGGCTCTGGCCGCCGGGGAGCCCCACGCCGTCGCGGACGCCGTACGCACCTTGGGCGAGCACAGGCAGGCCGACGGGCCGGAGGCACGGGCCCGGGTGGAACGGGCCCGGATGGGTCGGCGGCTGGCCCAGTGGTTGGCCGGTGACCCGGCCGTCACCTCGGACACGGTGGCCGATGCCCTGCAACGCCACATCACCGAAACCGGGTGGGTGGACCGGGCGCTCGAGCACATCGAGGCGGGCGGCGACCCGGACCCCGTCCTGAAATCGGCGTACGACACGCTCGGCCGTCAGGTGCGCCGCAAGCGCCACGAGATCGACGGTGACTTCGCTCGCGCCTTGGCCGGATGGACCGCTGCCGGTACCCGACCCGGCACGATGCTGACCGTGGAGACCTTCCTCGACCGCGTGGTGAAGCCGGTCGTACGGGGCGGGGCCGACCGCCGCGTGCTCCTGCTGGTCCTGGACGGGATGAGCGCCGCGATCGCCAGTGAGCTTGGAGAGGAACTGCGGGCCTCATGGGCCGAGTTCGATCCGATGGACGAAGGTGCACCCCGCCGTCGCGCGATGGCCGCGGCTCTGCCCACGCTGACGGCCGTCTGCCGGACGTCCCTGTTCGCGGGCCGACTGCTGAAGGGCACACAGGCGGAGGAGAAGAAGCTGTTCCCCGCCCACGCCTTCTGGGGCGGGGAGCCTGCCGCGGTCTTCCACAAGGACGATCTGCGCGCCGACGGCTCAGGGGACACGTTCGGTCCGGCACTCACGGAGGCCCTCGCTGACGGGCGCACGCACGTCGCGGTCGTACTGAACACCATCGACGACCGGCTCGCGAAGGAGCAGAAGCTCGGTGACGGGGCCTGGCACCTCGACGAGATAGGGCGGCTGCGCGATCTGCTGCGGGTCGCCGCGGCTCAGGGCATGGCGGTGATCCTCACCAGCGACCATGGCCACGTCGTGGACCGGCGCGGGGTCAAGGTGGATGCCGGTGCACCGGAATCCGCCCGCCACCGCTCCCCCGGCGGCCCCCTGGGAGACACGGAAGTCGCCCTGTCGGGACCCCGCGTGGTCTGGCCCGAGCCGGGCGGCTCGATCGTCGCCCTCTGGGACGCCGACTCCCGCTACACCTCGCTCAAGGCGGGCTACCACGGCGGCGCGGCCCTGCGTGAGTTCACCATCCCCGTACTCGCTTTCCTGCCCTTCGGCGCCACTCCGCCCGGCGGTTGGCGAGAGCTGGGTGATCAGCGTCCGGCATGGTGGTTGCTCGACGGACACACGCCCCTCCAGAACGCCGTTCCGGGCGCGGCATCGACTGCTGCCCGTCCGGAGAAGCAGAACCGGCACAAACCGACGAAGGCGCAGGCCGAACTGGCCCAGACGCACGACTCCCTCTTCGACGTCGCTCTGGTTCCGGCGGCCGAACACGAGGGCGCCCTGGTCACACCCGTTCTGGTCGCGCCGGACGATGCGCTGATCACGGCACTGCTCGCGTCCGAGGCGTTCCAGGACCAGGTCGGGCTACTGGCCCGCAAGCCGCCCCTGGACAAGCTGGAGAAGGCGATCCGGGCACTCCTGGAGGCCGGAGGCACCCTGCCCGTGACGGCTGTGGCGCAGCGCGTCGACTACCCCGCCACCCGCGCGGACGGCTTCGCCGCGGTGCTGCGGCAGCTCCTCAACTACGACGGAGTTCAGGTCCTGCAGACCCTGCCGGACGGACGGACGCTCCGTCTCGACAGGAGTCTGCTGCAGTTGCAGTTCGGGGTGTGAGGCGGTGGGTCAGCCGACGTAGTCCCGCAGCAGGGTCGTGAAGGCCGTCAGCTCCCGCATCGACGCGAGAGGCAAAGGCTCCGCATCGAAATGAGCGATGCGGTTCCGAACGTCCTTCACACGCTGCAGATGGCGGACGAACTGGCCGCGGTCCAGGGATTCGCACTGGAGCGCGGCCCAGTTGAGGTCCGCCTGTTGTGCCATGGCCTGCTTCTTCTGCTCCCCGTCGAGGAGATAGACGTAGTCGCCGAACGTCAGATCCTCGACCCTCCCGGAGCGGTGCTCGGCCTTCTTGTTCGTCTGAACCGCCCTGATCGCTTCTTCGTTGAGCTTGGCTCCCAGCCACCGGCGCAGGAGCGATTCGATCTCGCCGAGCAGGAAGAAGGGGCGGGCGGCGCTCTCGAAGCGGTGGACCACATGGGCCTGGGTCACGATGCCGGACAGACTTCCGTCCTCGCCTCGGACCAGAAGGTAGCCGTGCTCCGAGAGCATGGGCAGGCACGCGAAGAACTCCTGCCGCGCGTCGGCCACCGGCAGTGACTCCTGCTGCATGGCGTTCTCCAGGCTGCTCTCCTTACCCACCTCGTACATGAGGGCCAGGGAACGCCAGGTGATCACTCCGTGCAGGGTCGTCATGCCCGTCGTGACGGGTATCTGGGCGTACCCGCGTTGGCGCATCAGGTACGTCGCCTGAGAGAGCTCAGAAGTGATGGACACGCATCGCACCCCGCCGCGCGCGGAGGGCAGGTCACCGATCCGGAGCCGCTGCGGCAGCGCGGCCGACGGCAGCGGATCCCTCTCCGCATCGTCCGCGTCGTCGGGCTCGGGCGTGACCTGCGCGGCAGTGGCGAAGGCGACGATCTGGACCCGCTCGCCCGGAGCGCAGTTGGCGAAGTCCGGCAGAGTGGCGAGCCCTGCGTCGGTCAGTGCTTGCGCGATGTCGTGCACGTTCCACGGCCGGCGCACCCGCACGTCGAACAGGTCCAGCAGTTCCCGGAGGGGGATCTCTGTGCCCTTGAGCGCGAGAAGGTCTTCGGTGCTCGGCTTCTGGCTCACTTGACCGCCTTGCCGTCGGTCATGTCGCGCAGGATCGTCCGCTTGCCCATGGCTGCGTACACCATGTCTTCGAGCTGCTTGGCCCGTGCCGTGTAGAACGCCTCGTAATCGTTCGTCCTCAGGAAGTACGGATCGATCAGATGCGTAGCGATGACGTCGTCGAACCACTCACGGCGCATGTCGGAGGCAGCGGCGAGTGAGTCGAGATAGGCAGCGGGTGCGCCAGTAAGGGCCTGCGCCGCGCGCAGAGACAGCGGTGTCTTGTTGACGATGGAGTTGGCTGGGGAGGTCTTGGCTCCGTCGTACTGCCGGCGCACCCAGGCTCGGGGGAAGATGTGCCGGACGTCTACGCCGTACTCGTCCATCAGGCTGGGCTTCAGCGGCGTCTCCGTGTAGTGCCAGTCCACAGCGCCCTGTTTGATGAGCAGCGCATAGATTCCCTTGTAGGCAGCACTGTTCCGGGTGGTGAGCGTGTCCAGCCGCTCCGGGAAGAAGTAGGCGTCGGTGACGGTCTCCGGGGCGGGCCCCTCACGCCGGACCCATGCCACCAGCTGTTCGACGTCCCGCGTGAAGCGGGTCTCGGTGGAGCCGCCGTACATCTCACCGAGCACGCCGCACCAGTACCACTGAGTGATCATGTCTTCCGCACCGAGCGTGTCGGTCGCCTCCCCGAGGATGGCTCTGACCGCGGCGAGCGGTACCAGCTGGGTGCGGTAGGGCAGCTCGGCAGCGCGCACGATGCACTGCCTCTCGAGGAAGGCGCCCGCCCATGCGAACGCCTTGGCGAGCCGCGGCGCGAGCGACTCGAAGTCAGCCAGGGGGAGCTCAAGGAGGTCACGGCGTTTGCAGGAGACGCCGGTGCCCTGCCCGTCCTGCTTCCTGGACCACGTGCGCACCAGCGCCACGGCCTGCAGGAAATCGCTGCTGCTCAGTCCGTCGTCGATGCCCGCCTCGAGCCGTCCGAACACGGGATGGCGGCCGGCCAGATCCTCCTTGATCGCCCGCCAGACCTGCGGCAGCTGGTAGTAGTCGCCGGTCCGCTCGCGGTAGGCCCGGTCACCGGCGTAGGTCGCCGTCAGGAGTTCGAAGACGTTGAGGGGCACACCCCCTGTGTTCACTCGCTCGAAGACGGCGCACACGGCGTCCATGGAAGTGGAGGCGGCCAGTTTGATCATGGGCACCTGGAAGGAGCGCACGGGTTCGAGAACCTGCTCCTCGAAGCGGCTCCACCGGTCGAAATGACCGTCGTCCATCTTCTCGTACGCTCGCCGCCAGGCATTCACCTTCGCGGTGTCGAAGACGATGCTGAGGGGGAAGAGTCCTGCAGCGCACTCGCCTTCGGCGGTGGTCAGGTCATGAACGACGTTCCGGGCGAAATTGGACCGCTGGACCTTGTCCTCCGGCACGGACACGATGGCCTCGTCGCGATCCGCGGGCGAGCCTATGGCGTTCTTGATGTCCACGTAGTACCAGCGCCTGACAGGGTTGCCACGCGCATCAGTGGTCTCGACGGGACTGTCCTGGAACAGAGCTTGGAACAGCGAAGTGAGACGCTGCTGGCCGTCGAGGAGCAGCAGGCCGGGCGCCACGTCCTCCGCCACCTGCGCGCCGGTGAGGGCTCGGGCGCGGAAGGGTGAGTCGCCCCCTGTCTCGAGCGTCATCACCACGCCCAGGGGGTAGTCGAGCGTCACCGTCGCGACAATGGCGCGAATTCGATCGTCGTCCCACTTCCAGTCCCGCTGGAAGTCGGGGAGTTGAAGAGAGCCTGACGCCACATCTGCCAGGAGCGTCTTGAGTTTCACATTGTCGAGTCCGGCCACGTGCTTGTTCCCCACCCTCGCAGTGCTGCGCTTTCTTCACGCGAGCGGCGATTAGACCAATCACGTGACCTGGAGGTCAACGAGATCGGCCGCACCAACAGTCGACTTCGGCCAACCGCCCGGCGCCACTGGAATGGGACACTGGTGACGTGAGTACCGCTGCTTCCTCCCGTCCCTCCCCAGCCAGTGCGGCGCGTCGCCGTGCGGTGATCGACGCCCTGCGTCGCGGCGCCGTCCCCGAAAGCGGGCTCGACCTCCTGGCTACCGGCCTGGACCGGTTCGAGGCAGCACTCGACGCCGAGCTCGACACGGTCGCCTCCGGTTCCTCGGTGTTCAAGGCCGTCCGAGGTGAGTACGGGTCGGGCAAGACCTTCTTCACCCGGTGGCTGGGTGAACGGGCCAAGCGGAGGGGCTTCGCGTTGGCGGAGATTCAGATCTCCGAGACGGAGACCCCCCTCCACAAGCTGGAGACCGTCTACCGGCGCCTCACCGAGCGGCTGACCACCGCGAGCTTCCCCCCGAGCGCGCTCCGGCCGGTCGTGGACGCATGGTTCTACACCCTGGAAGAGGATGCCCTCGCGGACGGCGCGGAGGAGGAAGATCTCCCGCAGGCGGTGGAGAAGCTACTGACGGCACGATTGACCGAGGTGTCCCGGCACGCGCCGTCGTTCGCCACGGCACTGCGCGGCTACAAGTCAGCCCTCGCCGGGGGCGACGAGGCGACGGCAGCGGCCGTCCTGGCGTGGCTGGGCGGCCAGCCACACGTGGCAGCGGCAGCCCGACGCTCCGCCGGAGTCCGCGGGGACCTCGATCACTTCGGGGCCTTCGGCTTTCTGCAAGGCCTCCTGACCGTACTGCGCGACTCCGGGCACAACGGCCTGTTCGTCGTCCTGGACGAGGTCGAGACGCTGCAGCGCGTCCGTTCGGATGCGCGGGACAAGGCGTTGAACGCCCTTCGACAGCTCATCGACGAGGTGCACTCCGGCCGGTTCCCCGGGCTCTATCTCCTGATCACCGGAACACCGGCGTTCTACGACGGCCAGCAGGGGGTTCAGCGGCTCGCTCCGCTCGCCCAGCGCCTCGCCACCGATTTCACCACCGACCCGCGCTTCGACAACCCACGTGCGGTGCAAGTGCGACTGCCGGGCTTCACACAGGAGTCGCTGGTCGGCCTCGGAGTGACCATTCGAGACCTCTACGCGGAAGGTGCCGCTTCGCCGGAACGCGTGAAGTCACTCGTCGACGATGCGTACGTTGCCGACCTCGCCCGCGCGGTGGGCGGTGCCCTCGGGGGGAAGGCAGGTGTGGCGCCGCGGCTGTTCCTCAAGAAGCTGGTCGGTGACGTCCTGGACCGTGTCGACCAGTTCGAGGACTTCGACCCTCGTCAGCACTACCGACTGACCGTGACGAGCAACGAGCTCACGGACGTGGAGCGCAATCACGCGGCATCCGGCTCGGCCGACGACATCGACCTGGACGTGTGATGAGTGGAGACGAAGCGGGTGGAGGGTCCGCCCATGCCGGCGCCCGCCGAGTAGGCACGGACCCCGTCGACCGACTCGACCCCGTCATCCTCCACCATGTCGTGAACACGCTCGGCTGGCCCGACCTCCGGCCTCTGCAACGCGCCTCGATCGACCCACTCATGGACGGCGAGGACGCCGTACTGCTCGCGCCCACTGCGGGCGGCAAAACCGAGGCAGCATGCCTGCCCATCCTGTCGGCCATGTCCCACGAGCGCTGGTCCGGAACGTCCGTTCTCTACCTGTGCCCGCTCAAAGCACTCCTCAACAACCTGGTCGTCCGCGTCGACTCCTACGCTCAGTGGCTCGGCCGCCGAGCCGAGCTGTGGCACGGAGACACGAAGGAGTCTCAGCGCAGGCGCATCCGTACGGACACACCCGACATCCTCCTCACCACTCCTGAGTCCCTTGAGGCCATGCTCATCGGAGTCAAGACCGACCACGCGCACCTCCTGGGCGGGGTCCGGGCAGTCGTGGTGGACGAGGTGCACGCGTTCGCGGGCGACGACCGAGGCTGGCATCTGCTCGCGGTTCTGGAACGTCTGGAGCAGGTCACGGGACGCCCCATCCAGCGGGTCGGTCTGTCTGCAACCGTCGGGAACCCTCAACAGCTCCTCACCTGGCTCCAAGGTTCCGGTGCAGGCAACCGCCCGGGGCGGGTCGTAGCCCCCGACCTCACCCTCACCCCGGATGCCGCCCCGACCGCCGCCCCCACGACCGGGAACCTCCGGCCTCCAGGCGACGTGGAGCTGGACTACGTAGGGTCGCTCGACAACGCGTCCAAGCTGATCGCCGCCTTGCACCGCGGAGAGAAGCGGCTGGTGTTCTGCGAGTCCAGACGACAGGTGGAGGAGCTGGGAGCGGCCCTGCGGGCGCGCGAAGTGACGGTCTTCCTCTCGCACGCCTCGCTCTCGGCCGACGAAAGAGCCAGGTCGGAACAGGCCTTCGCAGAGGCACGAGACTGTGTCATCGTCTCCACCTCCACACTGGAACTGGGCATCGACGTGGGCGACCTGGACCGCGTCATCCAGATCGACTCGCCCCGCACCGTGGCATCGTTCCTCCAGCGCATCGGCCGTACCGGCAGGCGCTCGGGGACCACTCGCAACTGTCTGTTCCTCGCCACCGGCAAGGACACCCTGCTGCAGGCCGCCGCTCTCCTGCTGCTCTGGGGCCGCGGCTGGGTCGAACCGGTAACACCGCCTCCAGAACCTCGCCACCTCGTGGCGCAGCAGCTGCTCGCTGCCACGCTCCAGCAGCACCGCATCGGTGACCAGACATGGCAAGGAATGTGGAACGGGCTGGCCCCGTTCGACCGGTCAGCGGCTCCCATCCTGCGACACCTGGTGAACGAAGGGTTCCTCGACGAGGACGCCGGCATGCTCTTCATCGGCCCCGAGGCGGAGCGACGCTTCGGCCGGCGTCACTTCATCGAATTGACCGCTTCCTTCACCGCTCCCCCGCAGTTCACGGTTCTGTCCGGTCGTACCGAGATCGGGCAGACGGACCCTTCCGTGCTGACGGAAGAGCGGCCGGGCCCGCGCCGGTTGCTGCTCGGCGGACGCAGCTGGCAAGTGACGTTCATCGACTGGGGGCGCAAGCGGGCCTTCGTCGAGCCGGCCGACGGTGGTGGCGTCGCCAAATGGACGGGCGGTTCCCTCGCCGGTCTCTCGTACGCCTTGACCCGCTCGATGCGCGACGTACTTCTCGGAGCAGACCCCCTGGTTTCTCTGACCCGTCGGGCCGAGGCGTGCCTGACCGAGTGGCGTGAGGAAGATGCTCCACAGATCACGGATGCTGACGGCTCCCTGATCACCCGCCTGGGAGCGGATGTGCGTTGGTGGACGTGGGCCGGCTACCGAGCGAACGTGACACTGGCCGCCACCCTTCCGTCGATCAGTGATCCCGTTCAACGACCGACGGACTGCTACGTGCGGCTGAGGGAAGACCTGACACCCGACATGTGGCGAGTGGCGCGTGCGGATGCCGACGGCGGAAACGCGCTGGTGTTGCCTGATGTCGATCACCGAGCCGTACACGGCCTGAAGTTCTCAGCAGCGCTCCCCCAGCGTCTCGCGGTGGCCACCGTTGCCGCGCGACTGGCCGACTTCGACGGCGCGCGAGCGGCCTTGCACGACACCGTACGGTTCCACACCGCGTCCACCAGTTGAAACTTGAGGCCAGGCTCTTGATCCACTGCCTGTTCTAGAATGGCCACGACAGACTCAGCGGCCCGACAGGCTTCCGCTCCGCATCCGCGGAACCAGGACATGCCCCCACCCGCACGAGCTACTTCGTGCTGCCTGGGGGCATTCTCTTGCTGTTCCGTGAGTCTGCGGCGTCACTGGCCACCCGCACCCACGTCGAGGGTCGGTTGGCGCGGCTCCTGACGGAGAACTTCCTGCACCAACACCGTCATCGACCCCAGCCGGCGGAGGTTCGGGCGTGGGAGCACAGCATTCCGGCACTCACCAACGTGCTCGTGGAAGCCGGTCTCGGCGAGGTCGAGATGCTGCTGGAGTACGGGCTGCCGCTGACCAGCAAGCGCGCTGACGTGATATTGGCAGGGGTACATCCAGCCACCGGTGAGGCGTCGTACGTGGTGGTCGAACTGAAGCAGTGGAGCGAAGCCCACCCCGAGCCGGAGGATCCGCTGCTCTGCCATATCGACGCCTACGACCATCCGATCCTCAATCCGATCGAGCAGGTGCGCGGCTACTGCGACTACCTGGTCTCGTTCAACGGGGCTCTGGAGAACAATCCGAAGTCGGTCGTCGGCGTGGCATACCTGCACAACGCGGCGGAGTCCAAAGTGGCGGGCCTGCGCCATGTCGCAGAAGACGATCGCGGCCGGATGTTCACGGGTGATCAGCGTGGCGCCTTCCTGAGCTACCTGCGTTCGCGTCTGGCCGCGAAGCCCGGTGCAGATGCGGCCGATGCCTTGCTGCAGGCCAAGGTCCGGCCGTCGAGGCAGCTGATGGCCGTTGCTGCCGCAGAGGTGCGCGACCGGGAACAGTTCGTCCTGCTCGATGAACAGCGGCTCGCCTACGAGACGGTCATGGCCGCGGTGCGGCGGGCGCGACAAGCGGATCACAAACAGGTCGTTGTGGTGACCGGGGGGCCGGGCTCCGGCAAGAGTGTGATCGCCCTGTCTCTCCTGGGAGACCTCTACCGGCGCGGGGTGCCCGCCCTGCACGCCACCGGCTCGCAATCGTTCACCAAGACGATGCGCAAGATCGCCGGCACCCGCAAGCCCGAAGTGCAGCGGCTTTTCCGCTATTTCAACAGCTTCATGGAGGCTGAGCCCAACGATCTCGACGTCCTTGTCTGCGACGAGGCGCACCGCTTGCGCAAGACCTCCGCCAACCGCTACACGAAGGCGACGCTCCGCACGGGCCGACCGCAGGTGGCGGAGCTGATGGCAGCGGCTCGGGTTCCGGTCTTCCTGCTGGACCAGCACCAAGTGGTCCGGCCGGGCGAGATGGGGACGGAGGAGCAGATTCGGGAAGCAGCCGCCGCATTGGGGCTCGCATGCACCGTGGTGGAACTGGACAGTCAGTTCCGATGCGGTGGCAGCGACGCATACTTGCGGTGGGTCGTTGACCTTCTGGGGCTCGAAGGTCAAGCTCCCACCGTGTGGGAGCCCGACGACAAAGTCCGTTTGATGACCGTCGACACCCCGCAGGAGCTCGAAGACTTCCTGGCCGCTCAACGGGCGCAGGGCTACGGCGCCCGCATGTCCGCGGGCTACTGCTGGAAGTGGACGACGAAGATTACTTCCAGTATGAACGCATTGCCCGCCGACGTGGTCATCGGTGACTGGGCGAGGCCATGGAACCTCTACGGTGACCGAGCCCTGCTCGGCGCACCGCCGGCGCCACTGTGGGCCACCGCCCCCGAGGGTTTCGGGCAGGTCGGATGTGTGTACACCGCGCAGGGCTTCGAGTACGACTGGTCGGGTGTCATCATGGGCCCGGACCTCGTCTGGCGGACCGACCGCTGGGTGGTGGACCGCACAGCGTCGAAGGATCCCTCGTTCACGAAGGCGACATCGGACGACGACGTGGATCGCCTCGTGCGCAATACGTACAAGGTGCTTCTCACCCGGGGCATGATCGGGACGGTCGTCTATTCGACGGATCCCGAGACCCGCGAGAAGCTCCGCACGCTGATCCCTGCGACGCCTTGAGCACCAACCGCCTTCGAGGCGCCGCGGAAATCAGGGCGCTCTCGGCCACTGGAGCACTGCGAAAACCACGACGCGCGGGCCGGGCCGCGAGATAGCATGATCGCGCTGCGCACCTTCCCGGAGGGTACGAGGCAAGGGTCGGTACGCCTGCCCCAATGACCCGTGAGCGACGAATGGTTGTGCCCGTCGTGTGGCGACACACGACGCGAGCGTGGATGCCCGCAGGGCGTCCCCCTGCCATTCCGATCTCACTGCATTGGAGCGGCCATGACCTCGGTCGAGTACAAGCCTGCGCGTCGTGAACGGATCCGCGAGATCCTGATCGAGATCGCCGTCGGAGTCGTCACCAATCTTGTGGTGACGGCCTTGCTGTCGATTGCGGGTCTGCTCTTCTAGAGCGGGCGGGTGGCGGGCCCGGTGAGCCCGCCACTCACACCGAACGCGAAAGCGCGTTCAGAACAGCGTCAGATCGGGCCCCTGCGATGTGCGCGCCTTCCGATTCCTCTTGCCACGTCTTCCCCTGCTGGGCCGGGGCAGGTGCGGCTTGCGCGCCTCCGCAGGCAGATTCTCCCACGTAGGACGCAATGCGTGGATCTCGACCGGTCCGACGAGTTCCTTGAGGTAGGTCCGGGTCTCCTCGTCTGTGGAATAGAGCACTGTTGCCCGGCTGGCCCGGGTCATCAGCACGTGATAAGCGTGGCGGACGAGTCGGGCGAATTCCTCGTCGTCGACACTGCCCGCCTTCACCTTCGGGTCGAACGAGCCGGGTCGAGCCACTCGCTTGGCGTCGGACTCCTCGTCCTTGCGCTCCTTGCCCCGACGGAACACCCATTGGCCGTCTCGGCGAACCATGTCCTCGCCCATGATGACGCCGCACCAGTCCCATTCGAGGCCCTGCGCCGTATAGACACAACCGATCTGGCCGAGGCCGTTCTCGTGCACGGACCATATCTTGGACGGGGGCACGTCGTCAGCGCAGAAGGTGTCGCTGTCCGCGTTCCACGGCCGGTGCCAGTCGCCGATGCGCACATCGGCCTCCAGCCGCCTCTCCTTGCCGAGTGGCTTGGTCCAAGGCCAGCAGTAGCCGGCGACCATGCGCGCAGACGCACCGGCCAGCGCTTCGGCACGGATGATCCGTTCGAGTTCCTCAGGGGTGTCCGCCACTTCGACGTGCATCAGGCCGTCCGGGCGCCAGCACTCGGTCTCCTCGTCCGTCACACCGAGCACGGCGCGCACCCAACGGGGGTAGGCGTCGCTGCCGCCACAGCGGAACTGCTCGCGAAGCCCAACCTCAACAAGGCGGGCATCGTGGCGGGCAGCAGCCTCCTTGATCAGCTGTACGGTACCGACCTCGTTCGGCCTCACCGACTGCCCTTCATCCATGAAGAAGACCGTCAGTCGCGACGCGGCGAGGAGCTCGTCCACCTGCGGCCCCGTGCCCCAGTCCTCGGGCTTCCAGAATCGATTCGTCGAGCGGTCGCGAAGTCGGTGGGCCTCATCGCAGATCAACACGTCCAGGGGTGGCTCCGGTGGTCTGACGAAATTGCTGAAGTACGTGAACGACTCCCTGAACTCCCGGTCTCCGTATCCGACGTGCTCTTGAAGCGCGCCGTTGAACGCCCTACTGCCGCTGGCGTAGTTGACCGTGCGGCCTTGTGCCTCCAGCTCTGCTTTGATCTGCAGTCCGATCGCGCTCTTTCCCGTTCCGGCGCCACCGGTCACCAGGAAGATCACCCGTTGCTCGTCCGGGACCAAGGTGGGACGCTTGGGATCCGGTAGGACCTTGGCGGCCGATTCCAGGACCTGGTCGGCCACTGCCTTCTGGCGCCCACGGAGGGTGAAGACGGTGTCGGCCCCGCGGGACCAGATCATCGCGTCGAGCAGCGGGGTGTTGCGCAACCCCATGTTCTGCAGCATCCTCTCGGCCTCTGAGGCCGCGCCTTCAACAGCGAAGTGCCGCTGAAGGTCGGACAGCAATTGTGCGCGCCGGTCGCTCGTGTACACGCGGGCGTAGGCACCTGTCGGCGCATCCACGTCGATCAAGGGCCGAACCGAATCATCCGCGGCGTTGTGCAGGTAGGCGAAACCTCCGCATTCGAAGTCCGAGCGCCGGAAGGGGCCCCTGTCACTCGTGAACGCCTCGTAATACGAGCGCAATTGCAGTGCCGGGTGCTGCTTCACCTCGTCCATGGCCGGCACGTAGAGCAGGTCTGCCGTGGCCTGCTCCACCCTGGTCACCGTCGACCAGCGCTTCAGCTCGACCAACTGGACCGACGGCACGTTGCGTTCCGGGTGCCGGCCCACCAGAACGACGTCGATGAGGCGTGGGTTCTCGGAACGGTTCACCTCGTCGAGCGTGGCGGCACATTCGACGATCATCTCCACGTTGCCGCGCTCCGCCGCGACCAGGTCGTTCGCCAGGCTCACCAGGCTTTCCGCCCACGCGGAGCGTTCCGACAACGAGGCGTCCGCGCCCCTGAAGTGGCGCCATCGGGCAGCAAGGTGCGGAACCATTCTGCGACGCGAATTCAGAGTGAGCAGATCCTCCGCCGACAGTTTCAGCAGGAGCATGGACACGAGGTGGTTCCCCCAGGGCACGAGTGACTCGTGCGGGTGGGGGCATGTCCTGTTCAGGAAGCCCGTCGGGCCGCAATCGGTTGGAGTAATCCTAGTAAGGCCCGACCTGCCGAAGAACGACACCTCGGCTGTCGGCGAGAACTGCGTCGATCATGGCTGGATCACGCAGTACGGGTCATGGACCCTGGATCTCGAGTCGGCAACTGTCAGCTCATTCTCGGGGCGCCGACTGCGCGGACCGGAAACTCCCGGGCGACCGCCGGCAGCTCCCCACCGCTGTTCCCGGCGGGCTCCGTCGACCCCGTCGCGGGCAGTCCGAGATCCGCCCACCAGTCCGACGGCGGCATGTTCTCGGGCCACGGGCCGCAAGTCCTGAAGCCGGCGAGCAACGCCTCAACGGACAGGACCTCGAAATCCAGCAGCCGCTCGTCGAAAATGCCTTTGGTCAGTGACGCTGAGATACCGCTACTGGGGCCGCCACCCCGGCAACGAGTGCGCGTCATCACGCCTCCGACACCCCGCCGCAGCGCGGCATCCCCAAGGTCGACCCGGTCGACTGACCCCAGCCACCTGGCGAAGGGGCAGGGACCGGTGCGGCGGCCCCTGCCCCCCTTCGCGCTGCGTCCGCGGCGCCCGATGTACGGCTCGCCCGAAGAGGGAGGTCTCTGGCTTGAAGCTGTTCCACATGAGCGGCGTGCGTGCTGATGGTCAGCGGACGTGGAGGAAATGGAGGTCCGCGTCGGTCAGGGCCTGTCCCAGCAGATCGACGATGTGGTCGAGTTCGTCGCGGGTGGAGATCAGGGGTGGTGCGATCTGCACGACCGGGTCGCCGCGGTCGTCCGCGCGGGCCAGGAGTCCGAGGCCGCGCATGCGTGCGGGAAGGAACTGCTTGACGAGTTCGTCCTGGCGCTCAGGGGTGAAGCGTCGGCCGTCCGCTCCCGCGACGAGTTCGAGGGCCCAGAAGAAGCCGTCGCCGCGTACGTCGCCCACGATGCTCAGCTCGGTCAGTTCGGCGAGCCGCCTGTGGAGGTGGCCGGTCAGGCCACGGACGTTGTCCAGGACACCGTCTCGTTCGAAGATGTCGAGGTTGGTCAGGGCGGTGGCGGCGGCGACCGGATGCCCGGCGAAGGTCAGCCCGTGCAGGAGGGTCACGCCGTCGTTGAAGAAGGGCGCGGAGACCTTGTCGGACACCAGGACGGCGCCGAGCGTGGCATAGGACGAGGTGAGGCCCTTGGCCGTGGTGATCATGTCGGGGATCGCGCCGTACTTGCTCACGGCGAAGTATTCGCCGATGCGGCCGAAACCGGTGATGACCTCGGCGGCGACCAGGAGGAAACCGTATCGGTCTGCCATCGCCCGGAGTCCGGCCCAGTAGCCTGCCGGAGGCGTGAGGCAGCCTCCGGAGTTCTGCACGGGTGCGGCGATGAGCATGGCCACGTTCTCCGGGCCGGCCTCCAGTACCGCCGCTTCGGTCTCGGTCAGGATCCGCCGGGTGAAGGCATTCTCGTCTGTGTCGGTGGTGCGGTAGTGGTTGGTGTTGGGTGCGTGGATGACCTCGAAGGCCGGCGCGCCGAACGGCTCCTTGAGTGCCGGGATCCCCGTGAGCGCGAGGGCGCCCATGGTCACGCCGTGGTAGGCGGTGCGGCGGGCGATGGCTTTGGTGCGCTGAGGCTGGCCTTGGGCGACGTGGTACATGCGGGCGAGCTTCCACGCGGACTCCACGGACTCCGAGCCGCCGGAGGTGAAGAACACACGGTTGACGCCGTCGGGTGCCAGGGCGGCGAGTCGCTCGGCCAGCTCGATGGCGGCGGGGTGCGCGGAGTTCCACAGAGTGCTGAAGGGCAGGCGGTTGAGCTGCTGTTCGGCCGTCTTGGCGAACTCGGGGCCGTAGGAGTAGCCGAGCTGTGCGCAGAACAGGGCGGACAGGCCGTCGATATAGCGGGTTCCAGTCGTGTCGTAGACGTAGACGCCGTCGGCCCGGTCGGGCAGGAACAGTCCCTGGCCGCCGCGCAGGCTCGCGTGTTGGCCGAAGTGCAGGAGCAGGTGTTTGCCGGCTGCTTCGCGCAGTCGCTCGGCCTGGTGTGTGGGGGTGGGGTAGTCGGGCATGGCGTTCTCCGGGGAGGTCGGCGGGCAGATGAGGGGCAGACGGCAGGCCCGGCGGAGTGACTGGGCGGACCCAGGCGGAAAGGGCGGCAACATCTCGTGAGCAGCTGCCGACCACTGGAGCGGTATCTGAACGGCGGCTCCGAGAGGGCTCGGCAGCGCAGACTCGGCGCCCGCTGCCGAGCCGGTCGTCAGGCGCCGGTCAGCCGGTCGCGACCGCGGGACCGCTGGGCCTCTCAGGCTCCTGTCGATCCGGCCCGGGCGGGATGCAGCGGGCCGAGGCCGGTCATGATCTGGCCCTTGTCGTAGCCCTCGGTGGCGGGCGGGAAGGGGGGCGGGGCGTCGCGCAGCTGCTTCCACAGGGGGTTCAGACCGAGGGTGCCGCGTTCACGGGTGGTGGCCACGAGGTCGAGGTCGAGGTGGAAGGTGAGGAACTCCTCGCCTGCGCCGCCCTGGGCCAGTACGCGGCCTTCGGGGTCGGTGGCGATGCTGCGGCCGGTGCCGAAGACGCCGCCGATGTTCGGGTTGAGGATGTACACCTGGTTGGTGATGGCGTTGGCGCGGGCGAGGACCAGTTCCTGCTCGCGGTCGGAGGTGCGGGTGTAGGTGGGCTGGATGATGACCTCGGCGCCCATCCAGGCGAGGGTGCGGGAGATCTCCGGCACCCAGCCGTCGTAGCAGATCGCCAGGCCGAAGCGGCCCACCTGGGGGATGTCGAAGGTGACGTAGGTGTCGCCGGGCACGGAGGTCTCGTACGGCATCCAGGGGAAGATCTTGCGGTACGAGGCCACCACTTCACCCTGCGGGGAGATGGCGACTGCCGTGTTGTGGACGCCCTTGGCCGATCGCTCCGGGATGCTGCCGGGGACGATCCACAGCCCGGTGTCGGCCGCGAGCCGGCATACCGCGTCGGTGATGGGGCCCGGGATCGGTTCGGCGAGGCCGTCGAGGTAGCCGGCCGGGTGGCGGGCGTCGAAGCTGCCGAACGCGCTCAGGTACAGCTCGGGGAAGACCACCAGGTCGATGGACGGGGAGAGGGCTTTGAGGGAGCGCACCTCGCGGCTGAACTTCGCGAATGTCGCTTGGGGGTCGCCGGTCACGGGTGCGACCTGGGCGAGGGCGACGCCGAGGATTCGGCTCACTGGAGAGCTCCTTGTGCGGTGGCGGCTGCGGGTGTGCTCGGCGGGGTGTCGTCCGGTGGGCGGAGCCCGGGGACGGCGTCGAGCAGCCTGCGGGTGTAGGGGTGCTGGGGGGAGTCCAGGACCTGGGCGGTGGGCCCGGTCTCGACGAGTTCGCCGTGCAGCATGACGCTGACCCGGTCCGCGATGTGCCGGACCACGCCCAGGTCGTGGGTGATGAGGAGGAAGGCGAGGTCGCTGTGCTCGCGCAGGTCGAGCAGCAGGTTGAGGATCTGGGCCTGGACGGAGACGTCGAGGGCGGAGGTGGGTTCGTCAAGCACCAGCAGCGAGGGCCCGACGGCGAGGGCGCGGGCGATGGCGACGCGCTGGCACTGGCCGCCGGAGAGCTGGTGGGGATAGCGGGTGAGGACAGTGGCGGGCAGGCCGACGCGCGCGAGTTCCGCAGTGACGTCGGTGACAGGCCGGCCGGCTTCGCGCAGTGGCTCGGCGATGAGTTGCCGGACGGTCATCCGGGGGTTGAGGGCGGCGTAGGGGTTCTGGAAGACGATCTGTACCTGGTGGCGCAGCCGCCGCAACTCCTTGCGGCGCAGCCCGGCGAGCGGGCGGCCCGCGATGTGCACGGTGCCGGAGGTGGGCGGGATCAGGCCCAGCACGCAGCGCGCGAGGGTGGTCTTGCCCGAGCCCGACTCGCCTACCAGCGCATGTACTTCTCCTGCGGTGATGTTGAGGTCGACGCCGGCGACAGCGGTGTGCGAGCCGAAGGTCTTGACGAGCTGCTGTACGTCGAGGATCACGCGGGGACTCCCTTCGGCTGGGTGAGGTGGCAGGCGCTTGCCCGCGCTCCGGCGGCGTTGAGAGGCGGCGGGGTGGCGCATGCCTCGGTGGTGTGGGCACAGCGGTCGGCGAAGGGGCAGCCGGTGAGGAGGTCGGGGCGGTCAGGCACGCTGCCGGGGATGGAGGGCAGCGCTTTGCCGGGGGCGGCCCGGTCGGGGAGGGCGGCGAGCAGGGCGCGGGTGTAGGGGTGATCCGGGGTGTCCAGTACGTCGGCCACCGGGCCTGATTCGACGACCTGACCGGCGTAGAGCACGTACATCCGGCTGCACAGTTCGCGGACCTCGCCCAGGTTGTGGGTGATGTACAGGACTCCGAAGCCGTGCTCGGCCTGCAGGCGGCGCAGCAGGGAGCGGAACTCCTTGGCCACGGTGACGTCCAGGGCGGTGGTCGGTTCGTCGGCGATGAGCAGATCGGGCCGGCACAGCAGAGCGGCGGCGATCATGACGCGCTGCAGCATGCCGCCGGAGAGCTGGTGGGGGTAGGAGCGTGTGACGCGCTCGGCGTCCAGGCCCACTTCCGTCAGTGCGGTGCTCACCTGCTGGGCCGCTTCGCTCGGGGTGCCGCCCTGGTGGAGGCGTACCAGGCGGTCGAGTTGGCGGCCGAGCGGGGTGACGGGGTCGAAGGAGGCAGCGGGGTTCTGGAAGACCATGGCCACCTTCCGGCCGCGGATCGTGTGGAAGCCGGCGGCCCGCAGGTCCTGGCCCTGGAGCCGGATGGCGCCGGAGGTCTCGGCTCCGGAGGGGAGCATGCCGAGGACACTGAGGGCGGTCAGGGACTTGCCGCAGCCGCTCTCGCCGACCACCCCCACGACCTCGCCCGCGCGCACGCGGAGGGAGACGTCGCGTACGACGGCGGCGTCGCCGATGGTGACGCGCAGCCGGGAGATCTCCAGCAAGGGTGCCGCCTGACCGTCTGCGCGCTGCTTGCCCGGGCCGGGCGCGGTCTCGTCCTCAGCGGCGGGCAGGGGGCTCACCGCGTCGGTGGCCTTCCCCTCCGGCCGGCGCCGCAACAGAGCGGCGGCCTGCCCGGCCAGTGTGCGCAGGCCACGGCGCGCGGCGGCGGAGCGGGCTTCCGTACGTGGGTCGAACACGTCACGCAGAGCGTCGCCGAAGAGGTTGAAGGCCAGCACGGTGAGGAGGATCGCCAGGCCCGGGAAGAGCGCCGCCCACCAGTGGGTCTGGAGGTCGCCGCGGGCCTCGGCGACCATCAGGCCCCAGTCCGCCTGCGGCGGGCGGGTGCCCAGGCCGAGGAAGGCCAGTGATCCGGCGGCCAGGATCACGGTGCCGATGTCGACGGTGGCCTGCACCAGAATCGGTGAGACGGCGTTGCGCAGAATGTGCCGGACCATGACGACTCGGTCCTTGAGCCCCAGGGCGCGCGCTCCCTCGACGAAGGGCCGCTCACGCATGGACGCGGTGATGCCCTGGACAAGCCGGGTGTACCAGGGCCACCAGGCGATGGCCAGCGCGAGGGCGGCGTGCTCCAGGCCGGGGCCGAGGGTGGCCACGATGGCCATGGCGAGCAGCAGGGGCGGGAAGGCCAGGAACATGTCGCACAGCCGCATGATCGCCTCGCCCACGCGCCCGCCGCGGAAGCCTGCGATCAGCCCCAGCGGTACGCCCACCAGCACGGCGAGCCCGACCACGAGGAGCGGTACGGTCAGCGCCGGCCGGGCACCGTAGATGACGCGGCTGAGCACGTCGCGGCCGAGGTTGTCGGTGCCGAGCAGGTGGCCGGCGCCGGGTGGCAGGTGGCGGGCGGCGACCTCGGCGGCTCCGGCGCCCTGATCAGGGTGCGGGGCGAGCCAGGGGCTGAGCAGGGCGGCGGCGACCAGGGCCACGAGCAGCACCAGGCCGAGGACGGCGAGCGGGTCGCGGAGCAGGGCGGTGAAGCGGGCGCTGCGCGGTGGGATGGTCTGCGGGCTCTGGCTCATGCCGGCCTCACTCGCGGGTCGAGGCGCGCGTGGACGAGGTCCACCGCGAGGTTGACGAGGACGTAGGCGACGGCGCCGATGAGGGTGACGCCCATGACCGCCGGGTAGTCCAGGCTCAGCAGGCCGGAGGAGGCGTACTGGCCGAGGCCCGGCCAGTCGAAGACCACTTCGACGAAGAACGCGCCGGTCAGGGCGTAGGCGGCGGTCAGGCCGAGCACCGTGACGGTGGGTGGGAGGGCGTTGCGCAGGGCGACGCGCCAGACGAGGGTGCGTTCGGGGACGCCGTAGGCGCGGCCGACGCGGATGTGGTCCTGCTGGAGCGCCTCCAGCATGCTGGTGCGGGTCATGCGGGCCACGACGCCGAGCGGGTAGGCGGCCAGTGTGAGGGCCGGCAGGATCAGGTGCGCCGAGGCGCTGGCCAGCGCCGCCCCGTTGCCGGTGAGCAGTGCGTCCACCGTGTTCAGTCCGGTGATCGAGTGGATCGGCGCGGTGAACTCCAGGTCGCTGTCGATGCGTCCGGTGGGCGGCAGCAGTCCCAGGCGGCCGAAGACCAGCAGCTGGAGCAGCAGCCCGAGCCAGAAGGCGGGCACCGATACGCCCGCGATGGACAGCAGCCTCACCGCCTGGTCGATCAGCCTGCCGGGCCGCACCGCGGCTATGCAGCCGAGCGTGACGCCCAGCACCAGCGCGACCGCCATGGCGGCGCCGACGAGTTCGAGGGTGGCGGGCAGCCGGTCGCCGAGCTCGCCGAGGACCGGCTGCTTGGTGGCGATGGAGGTGCCCCAGTCCCCGGTCAGCACATTGCGCAGATACGACAGGTACTGCACCGGCAGCGGCTGATCGAGGCCGAGGGCGTGTGTCACCCGTTCTACTTCCTCGGGCGTCGCCTTGGCGCCGACGTAGGTGAGGGCGGGGTTGGAGGGGATCACCCGGGCTATGACGAAGGTGATCGCGCTGACCCCGAGCAGGACGAGCAGGGAGCCCCGCAGTCGGCGCAGCAGGAAGCGCGGCATCAGCTGGCTCCGCGGTGCAGCTGGTGGAAGGCGATGGAGAAGGAGTAGTTCGGGTTGCAGGCGAAGCCCTTGACCTCGCTGTTCACCACGACCGGGGTGCGCATGTCGTAGAGGAATGCGCCGGGGGCCTGCTCCAGCAGCCTGCGCTGCGCCTTGTCGTACAGAGCGGCGGCCTTGTCCTGGTCGGTGGCGGTGTGGGTGCCGGCCTCGTCGACGAGCTTGTCGTACGTGGCGTCCTTCCAGTAGCTGAGGTTGAAGAACGGCTTGTCGCTGCTGCGGAAGAGCGAGACCAGGTTGTCCGAGCCGGCGTCGGAATAGGTCGGCCAGTACATCAGCAGGAAGATGTCCTGCGCCTTGGCCGGGTCCGCCTTGGCCTTCTCCCACTGCTGGTTGAACAGGATCGGCTGCAGTTCGACCGACACGCCGACCTTGGCGAAGGAGTCCTTGATCAGCGGGGCGTACTTGGCCTGCTGTGCGTTCTCCGCCGCGTAGCTGAGGGTGAGCTTCAGGCCCTTGCCGCCCTCGTATCCGGCCTCGGTGAGCAGCCGACGGGCGGCCTCCAGGTCATACGGCGTCTGCGGCAGCTGCTCGTCGTAGGGGAAGGCGCCGGCCGGTACGGCACCGCGAGCGCGGGCGCCGAAGCCTTCGGCGCCCACCTTGACAATGTCGTCGTACGGGATCGCCTGCGCCAGCGCCTGGCGTACCTTCACGTTCTTCAGCGGGCCCTTGGTGGTGTTGAAGAAGGCCGTGTGGCTCTGGAAGGTGGGGCACTCGGTGACGGTGTAGCGCTTGTCCTTCTTGAACCGGGCGACGTTCTCCAGCGGCAGCGCGGCGGCGTAGTCGACCTGGCCGGACTGGAGCATCTGCTCCTGCGCGGTCGGCTCGGCGGTGATCCTGGCGACGACCGTGCGGTAGCGCTCGCCCTTCCAGCCGCCCCAGTACTTGTCGTACGCCTTGAGTACGACCCTCTTCTTGGCCTGGTACTCCGAGACCCGGTACGGACCGGTGCCTGCGTCAACGCCCTTGGCGAAGTATTCCTCGCCCCTGGCCAGGGCCTTGGGGCTGACGATCCACGCCCCGTACATGGACGAGGCGATCATGTCGACCGGGGCGGCGCTCTTCAGCTTGAGCACGACCGTGTGCTCGTCCGGTGTCGCGATGGTGTCCAGCGCCGACCAGATGAAGGCTGCGCCGCCGTCCTTGGCGGAGGCTTCCAGGGACGTCTTGACCGCCGCGGCGTTCATCGGCTCGCCGTCGTGGAAGGTGACCCCCTTGCGCAGATGGAAGGTCCACGTCTTGGCGTCGGCGGAGGACGCCCAGCGCTCGGCGAGGGCGGGGCGGAAGCGCTCCTTCGAGCCGGGCGGGTTCATCCACAGCAGCGGCTCGTAGACGTTGCTCAGGTAGTAGACCTCGGTGGAGAAGGACTTCACCGGATTCCAGGTCGTCACCTCGGCGGTGGTCGCCACATTGAGGATCTGCCCGGTGCCGCTGTCGGTGCCGCTGTCGTTACCGCTACAAGCGGACGCGAGCAGACCGCAGGCCACCAGAGCGGCGGCGGCGGGTGTTCTTCGGGACGTGGCCATGAGTTCGCTCCTCGGGAAGGCGCATTCGCCGGCTGTTCACAGTGAGGCAACAATGGGCCGGGTGAGCTATAACCTCAAATACTTGATGGGGCTGAGTTTCATGCCTGCGAGGCATGGGTTGGAGGTTCGCTGTGGAGCTGAGGGTGCTGCGCTACTTCCTGGCGGTCGTCGAGAGCGGTTCGGTGACCAGGGCGGCAGCCGAAGTCCATATCGCCCAGCCCTCGCTGTCCCGCCAACTGCGCGGACTTGAGGCGTCCCTGGGAGTGACACTGTTCGACCGCACGGGCAATCGGATGGAACTCACGGCGGCCGGCCGCCGATTCCTGCCCCTCGCCCGGGACCTGGTAACCCGCGCCGACACCGCCCTCGCCGCCGCCGGCTCGCTGGCGTCCGGGCGGGCGATGCGGCTCACCGTGGCGGCCCCCGCCACCACCATCACCGACGTGATCGCCCCGTTCCTGGCCACCTGGGGTCCAGAGGACCCCCTGGTCACGGTGCAGGCGGAGAGCCCGGTACGCGCCTACCAGGCCCTTACTCGGGGCGCCGACGTGGCGATCTCCTCAGCCCCGCCGCGCCACCGCTACGCCGGCCTGCCCGTAGCCCGGCTGCCGCTGTGGGCCTACGTGCCGCCCTCACACCCCTGGGCAGGCCGGGACCGGATCACCATCCAGGAGTTGACCGGTGAGCCACTGATCGTCCTCACCCTCGCGCACGGCACCCGCCGCATCCTGGACCAGGCGGTACAGGACGCTGGCAGTTCCCTCGACATCGTCCTGGAGTGCGACACCCCGCAGGTCGCCCAGGCGATGACCGCCTCCGGTCACGGCATCGCCGTCGTCTCCGACGACCCCCGCTTCGGCCTGCACCCCCTGCTGATCCTCGACCAGCACGGGGAGCCCCTGCAGATCCGGCTGCACGCGGCCTGGGACGCCGGCCACTACGCGCTGCGCACCATCGAGTCCTTCGCCACCGGCCTGGCCCGCTTCTGCGTCGAGCAGTACGGGCCGCAGGCAGCGGGGAGCTGAACCTGCCGGCATTGGGCCGGTCTGGTGCGAAAGCCGTTCAGGAGTCGTGGTCGCTTCGGGAGGGTGTCTGTTCCGGCCAGCCTTGTGAAAGGGGGAGACGGCCGGGCCTGAACGCGGCGCGCTGTTCGGAGACCCATCGCTCGACTTGATCCACGGATTCCGGCACGTGCTCGTCTGTGGTGCCGAGCAGGGGGCCATCATCGCCGGTCGTCGGCGCTCCAACCGGTCCAGCGGTGCCGGGCTATGCGGGGCCGACTGTCGTCGATGACGGCGCCGGGTCGGTATCGGGGATTCTCCGCGCGCTTGCGGTGCCAGGCGGCCCGGCCCCGGCGATCGACGACTTCCGGAACACCGAGCTCGTCGAAGACGTGCACGGCGAGCCGCCCCATCCACTCGGCGACCCCGTAGACGAGCGTGGTCTTGCCCGAACAGCCGGAGCCGGCAGCGTGCGCAGCATCCGGCCACGGTCACAGGTCAGCTGTGGCGTTCTCGGCAAGTTCACGCAGACCTGGCTTCTCGTCTACCGACCCCGGCGATGCGACGCACTCCACCGGAGAACCTGCCCTGATGCTTTTCAGACACCGTGGCCAGTCCTGGCAGGCATTGGACAGCTCTCGCTGCGCGCACCCACCATGCCGCAACAACAGACCCCGCCCGGAAGAGGGACATCCATGACCTCCAGTCCGCCCACCCGCCGCCCACGCGGAATGCGATGTCTTGCGACGGCCACGGCACTGCTCACCGTGCTGCTCGCCGGCGTGTTCACCGCTCCATCCCCCGCCCTCGCCGAAAGCGCGGCCCCCGTGCCGGGCGACCCGCTCACCGGCAGCGGCGCCGTGCCCCGCGCGGTCCTCACCGCGGCCCAGCTCTCCAGCGCCAACCCCACCGACACCGTCGTAGACAGCGCCTTCGCTCTGCCCGCCGAGGCGGCCCCGCCCGCACACACCTTCGAGGGCACTCTGACCCTCAACGGCACCGCCACGGCCGGCGGCTACCGCAAGCTGAAGGACCCCAACGGCTACTCCCGCACCGAGGCCACCAAGCACCTCCCCCCGTTCAGCGCCACCCTCGTGCAGAACGGCAGCCACCTCATCCCCACCGTGCGCGGGCTGCGCTACACCGGGAACGCCGCCTGGAACCTCGCCGTGGGGGCCGGCCGGGCCTGGCAGGAAGACGGCGACGGCGGCCGCACGCGCGCCGCGCTGCCCTTCGCACTGGTCGAACGGAACGCCAACTGCGTGCACAACGGGGTGCTCTCCTTCCTCTTCGACGCATCCTCCATCTCCCAGGTCCGCTACCAGATCACCGCGGAAACCTGCGCCTACCACCAGTTCGACATGTGGGGCCAGGTGGCCGCCACATACCAGCCGGGCACCGTTCCCGATGGCGAAGCCGCACGCGCCGCCTACGCGGCCGAGGTCGCAGGCCGACTGCCCACCAGACCCATCGCGCAGCTCGCCACCGACCACCCCGGCGCCGGCGTGGACACCTCGAAGTTCGGCGCGGGGATCACCCCCACCGCGCTCAGCACCTACGGCTTCTACTACGACGGCGTGAACTACGTCGGCGGCTGCCAGACCAGGCGGGGCCAGTACCCGTTCTGCGGTCAGATGCTGCTGCCCTCCTACTCCACCGCCAAGTCCGCCTTCGCCGGAACCGCCCTGCTCCGGCTCGCCCAGCGCTACGGCACCGGTGTCGCGGACCAGCTCCTGACCGACCTGATACCGGAAACCGCCGGGAAGAGCGCCTGGTCGGGTGTCACCGTCGGCCACGCCCTGGACATGACCACCGGCAACTACACCTCGGCGCGCTACGAGACCGACGAGGCGGGCAGCACCATGACCGCCTTCTTCCTCGCCGAGCCCTACGCCACCAAGATGGACAAGGCGCTGTCCTTCCCACGCAAGGCCACCCCGGGCAGCAAGTGGGTCTACCACTCCTCCGACACCTTCCTGGCGGCCCGCGCCATGAACAACTACTACCGAAGCAAGGCAGGTTCCGGCGCGGACCTGTTCCACATGCTGCGCGACGAGGTCCTCACCCCGATCGGCATCAGCCCGGACGCCCGCACCTCCTCCCGTACGGACAACAGCGCGGCCGGTGTCCCGTTCGGCGGGTACGGGATGTTCTGGACCAAGGACGATGTCGCCAAGTTCGCCAAGTTCCTGAACAACGATGCCGGCGCGGTGGCCGGCACCCAGGTGCTGCACCCGGGCCTGCTGGCCGACTCCATGCAGCAGAACCCGTCAGAACGCGGCGCCACGACGACCGGCAGCACACCGATGCGCTACCAGAACGGTTTCTGGGGGCGGGAGTTCACGGCCGCAGACAACCCCGCCTACACCCAGCCGTTCCACGTACCGTTCATGTCCGGATACGGAGGCATCACCGTCGCGATGATGCCCAACGGCTCCACGTACTACTACTTCAGCGACAACAACGAATTCTCCTGGATCGCGGCAGTATCCGAGTCCAACAAGCTCGCCCCCATGGCCTCACTGCAGAGTCCTTCCTGATCGACGACGCCACCTTCCGCGTGAACTGACTGAACACCTCCGGTCAAGGGGCGGACGCCTAGCTCAGGCATCCTTGATCGATACGCGGTCGCCGCACAGTTCCGACCAGTCGTCGCGGTCGGAGGCCGCGTTCCAGTGGAGCTGCGGAGCGGAGCGCCATCGCGGCCACGAGAGCGCCAATGGCGTACTTGTGGCCGTGCAGGCCGCCGGCATCACTCAGCAGCTGCACCGCAGTGAGGCTGTCCCCCTGGGTAACGTCGTGAACCTGAGGCCGGGAGAGCACTCAGCGCAGCCGGGCGGTACCTGTCTTCCCGAAGACGGCCTCCACCACCGTCAGGGCCGACACGAGGACGGGCACGCCTACGCGCCGGGCGGCCTCGATCCGGATGACCATCTGTCGGTCGTTGCGCAGGAGCAGCGACCGACAGCGCCTGGGAGTCCAGAACCAGGGACCTGGCCGCGGCTCCCTTCCTGCGGCGCTGTCGCCGGATGCGTACGGCGCCGGTGCGTCGCCGAACAGGTCGCGTTGGCCGGCCTGAACTTCGGTTTCGCTCAGCGGTTCGTGCTCGGCTTCGCAGGAAGCCACGATCTCGGCGAGGCCGTCCATCGCCGGCTGGGGCCGGACTGCTGCGGTCACGTAGGCGGACACGCCGCGCCTCATCGGCCTGTACCACTACGACGACCTGTCGACCGAGGAACTTTGGCTCGGCGAGTACGACCTAGCAGTCTGAGCAGCGCCCCAGTCTCTCCCCGAGGCTGGGGCGCCTCTTCGTACACGCCGGCATCACTGGTCGGTGCAGGACGCGCATATGGTCATGATCAGAAGCTACTGCGAGGGGAAATCCGGACTGTTCGCTGCGCTGGTGGCAGTGCCAGCGATCGTCGGTGGTGACGTTGGCAGCGTGCTCGGGCGAAGATTCAGGCCAACGGTGGTCGGCATCAGGCGAGGGCGGCTCGCGATGCAGCATAGATATCCGCCGAGGCTCAATACGTGGCTGCCCTCTGGGCTGTCAGGCAGGCTCAGACAGCCAACTTCATTCAGTCCGTCCACGCGTCGCATAGCGAGCAGGTACTGCGCTCCCGGCGCGCGACGGTTCTGTCCTGGCTCGGCTGGTGCCGGAGCGCGGCTACGACGGTCCCGCAGTCCCGGCCTGGACCAAGCGGCTGGCGGTGCCGAACTCCGAGACCCCGGCCCGCTCGCGCATGACGATCGACGACGTGCTGGAGCTGGGAGCCGGGCACGGCCGCGACCCGCCTTCGCCCACAAAGGGACCACCGTCCAGGCAACCGACTTGAGCCCCGTCGGGCTGGAGCAGCTGAGTGACGTCGCCCGCTCCCAGGGCGTCGAGGAGCGGATGACCACCGCGGTGCACGACGTGCGCGAGCCGCTGGCGCTGCCGGGCGACTCGGTGGACGCGGTCCTCGCTCACATGCTGCTGAGCATGGCGCTGTCGACGAAGGATCTCCACACCCTGGTCGGCGAGGTCCACCGTGTCCTGCGGCCCAACGGGGCGTTCGTCTACACCGTGCGGCACACCGGCGACTACATCTACGAGCACGGCGGCTTCGCCGTCCATTTCTTCGGCCGTGACCTGGTCGACGCCCTCGCCGACGGCTGGACCCTCGAAGAGATCCACGACTTCGAGGAAGGCGACCTGCCCCGCCACCTGTGTCGCGTCACCCGGACCTTGCCCCTTTGACCGAGACCCCCGCGCCGCCGACGGACATCACCGTCGACGGCACCGGTCTGCTGTGCGTCACCCTTTTACTGAGGCTGCGCGCCCGCGCATTGCCGACGCAGCGGCGGGCAGGGTCGTCCACGTCATCGTCACCGACCCCGCCGCCCCGCTCGATCTGCCCGCCTGGTGCCACATGACCGCGTCTCTGACTCAGTGCCCTGTGACAGGCTCCGCAGTTGACGCCGAGCGGATGGGCGAAGAATCGTCAGCCGAGATGGTGTCGCGTGAGGTCGAGAGGGGCATCGGGCCTGCTGGAAGGGTGAGGATAGCGATGACGATCTTTCCGTACTCCGTCTCCTCGACTGACCACGCGCTGGCGAGGCTGTCCACGATGAACAGGCCACGCCCGCTGGCAGCCACCGTCCCTTCGTCGACAGATGAGTTCGAAGGTCGCGCAGGGACGGCAGCGATGTCGGCCCCGCGGTCGACGACGCCCAACGCCGTACCGAACTCGTAGACCTCAACCCTTATGAGGACCGCACCGCTGCTGTGCTGGATGGCGTTGGCGATGAGCTCGCTGGCCACCAGCATGGCATCGAAGAGCTGATCCTCCGCCTTGCCGTCCAGGACGTCGACCAGGACGGTACGGGCGGCGCGCTGCGGGGTATCGAGTCCGTCGAGCACCACATCACGGTGGACCAACAGGTCTCCGAGGCTCCGGTCATGCACCATTTCGGCAGTTGTCGTGGACATCCTCGTCTCCTCACATCGGGAGGGAGCTACGCGGTGGCTCTGTCCGTGACCGCGGTGTCGTCGTCGAAGGTCATCTCCGGTGCGGGTCGGCGGAAGCCCTTGGTCAGGACGGCCAGGTAGACGACGCCGATCGCCAGCCAGACGCCGCCGATCTGGAGTGCGACGTCGTCGAGCCTCGTGAGCAGGTAGAGAGAGACGCCAACGCCGATGGCCGGCATCACCAGGAAGGAGAAGAGGTTGGGGGTGCGGCCGTCTCTGCGCTCTCGGACCAGGTGGGCGATCACGCAGACGTTCACCAGGGCGAAGCCGAGGAAGGCGCCGAAGTTGATGAACGAGGTGGCTGTGGTCAGGTCGAGTTTCATGGCGATGACACCGGCGGCCGCGGTCAGCAGCAGGTTCAGGACGGGCGTGCCGGTCTTCCCCGACAGCTTGCCGAAGACGGCCTTGGGCAGTGCGCCGTCGCGTCCCATGACGTACATGAGGCGGGCGGCGGAGGCTTGCAGGGCGATGCAGGAGGCGATGGATCCGGCGATGGTGACGAAGTTGATCATCTCGGCGTACGTCTCGCCACCGACCAGGACCTTCAGGTGGTAGGCGGCCGCGTCGACGTCGACGAACGTCGCGCCGGGGTGAACCAGTTGCATCACGAAGGACAGCACGATGAAGATCGCTCCGGCGGCGATGACGCAGCCGATGATGCCGCGGCCGATCGTCCTCGCCCCGCCCCTGGCCTCCTCGCCCAGTGTGGAGACGGCGTCGAAGCCGAGGAAGGAGTACGCGGCGATGGCAGCGGCAGCGGTGACCGCGCCGATCGAAGTGCCGGAGTTCCACAGGGCGTCCATGGCGGGAGCGGACGAGCCGTGCTTGCCGAGGAAGACGACACACAGGGTGGCGAAGAGGACCAGCGACCCCAGAGCGATGAACATCAGGACCTTGTTGACGCGGTCCGCGAGCTTCATGCCGAAGACGTTGATGGCGGTGGTGATGCCCACCGAGACGATCAGCCAGACCCACTTGGGTATGGCGGGGAACTGGGCGTTGAAGTAGATCGCGGTGATAAGCCAGCCGACCATCGGGATGAAGAAGTAGTCGAGCAGCATCGCCCAGCCGGACAGGAAACCGATGCGGCTGTCGAGCATCTTGCGGGCGTAGGTGTAGACCGATCCCGCGCCGGGCACAGCGCGTGCCATCTTCGCGTAACTCAGCCCGGTGAGCAGCATCGCGAGGGTGGCGACGACGAAGGCGGTGGGGGCCACGCCGCCGCTGGTGGCGGCGACCACGCCGAACATGGTGACGACGATGCCAGGGGAGATGTAGGCCAGGCCGAACAGGACGACGGAGAAGAGGCTCAGGTCGCCCTTCAGTCTCATGCTGTTCCCCGTGGTCTCGCTGTTCATCGTGGGGGCTCCTCGGTGGTGGGGGCGGGGTTCCAGGTGGCGGGGTCGATGCGGCCCCCGTACAGCGGGAGGTCGAGGGCTGGGTCGCCGGGGCGGAATTGGTCCCAGATCCGGTTGAGACCGGCGGTGCCGTAGCGGCGGACGTTGCTGACCTCGTCGAGATCGATCACGTCGGTGAGGGTGGAGTCGCCGGCATCGACGGTTTCGGCGCGCACCGTGCCCTGGGGGTCGATGACGAGGCTGCGGCCGATCCCGGAGGGGGCAGCGGAATTGACGCTGGCGACGAAGACCTGATTGGCGATGGCATTGGCGCGGTTGAGGACGACTTCCTGTGCGCGATCGCTCGTCGGCGTGCGGACCACGTTGACGATCAGCTCGGCGCCCATCCAGGCCAGATGGCGGGAGATCTCCGGGAACCAGGTGTCGTAGCAGATGGACAGTCCGATGCGGCCGACCCCGGCGAGGTCGACGACCTCGAACCGGTTGCCGGGTGTGGTCGTCTCGTACGGGCGCCACGGACAGATCTTGCGGTACGCGGCGAGGCGCTCACCCCGTGGCGAATAGACCGGTGTCGTGTTGTGGACGCGGTCGCCGTCTCCTCGCTCGTAGACGCTGCCGGGGACCAGCCAGATGCCCAGATCCCCCGCGAGCTCGGCGAAGGCCGCATCGCGTTTGCCGTCGAGCGGCTCGGCCGCCTGCCCCGGGTCAGCCGGGACGCCGGGGGCGCTCTCGCCGAGGTGCAGTTCGGGGTAGACGACGAGGGCACCGGTTGCGCGTAGTCTCACGCGCCGCTCCACGTCGGCGGTAAAGCCCGCGAGGTCGTCGGCCGGGCGGCCGGGCGCCTGGGCGAGGATCAGGGGCAGGGGGCGGGCCATGCGAGAACACCAGCCAATCGAAGGGTGCATTTAACCCGGAGAAGTCGACGGAGATTCGGGCTCCGATAACCAAAAATTCCGGTGAAATAAGAATGCGCCCCATCAGCCATAGCCTCAAATACTTGGAAGGGCTGATTACCATGCCCTTGAGGCATGAAGGTGCCATGCTCCGCCCCTCCGTCGGCACTTCCTTCCCCTGGCCCGCGCCCCGGCCGCCCGTGCGGACACCACCGAGGCCGCAGTCGATGCCCTGACCGCCGGCCGTGCCACGCGGATCACCGCGGTGGCGCCACCCATCGCCATCACCGGCATGATCACGCCGTTCCTGGCCACCTGGGGTCCGGGCGCACCCGCCTCGCCATACCGAAGAGTAACGGCTAGATCGCATAGTGTAATAGGTAACGATCTCAGCGCACACCTTGCGTCACGGCTCGTAACCTCTAGCCTCCGTGCATGGCATTTCTCTCAAGTCGCCGCAGACGGGCACGCCTTTCCCTGGAACTCGACGACACTGCCCTCGGCCGGCTGCTGAAGTCCCTTCAGTCGACGCCGAATACGGGCGCGATCGGGACGACGGACCTGTACATGGCCCAGGTATCCCGTCTCTTGAACCAGAGCCGGGCCGACTGGGACCGCCGCACCCATCAGCTCTCCGTGCTGGCGTACCGCCTGTCCGAATCGCACGGGCCCCGCGCCTGGGCCTCTCGTGAGCCGCGCAACGCGAGCGCACTCGTCCTCTCCGCTTGGGCGCAGCTCGAACGCGGACGTTCCCGGGGGCACCTGGAGGACGCGGTCGGCATCGCCGACAGCTGTCGGCGCGCCGCCGAATTGGCGCCGGAGGACCCCACTCCCTGGGTGGTCACGCTGGGGCTCTCACGGCTGGAGCGCCGCAGTCAGCCGGAGGTGTTCGGCATGTGGAACGAGGTACTGGCCCGCGACCGCTGGAACCGCGAGGCGTATCTGAGCATGCTGCGCTATCTGGGGCCGGAGGAGATGGGATCGCGCAGCCAAGTACTGGACTTCGTCGACGCGATCCGCGCCCGCATACCCACAAACGCGCCCTGCGCGGCTACCGAGCTCACCGCCCAGGTTCTGCAGTACCACTCCGTCCTCGCCCTGGGCGGAGTCGAGGCGCTGATGGCACGCAACCACTGGTCCCACGCATCGGCCGCCCAGGCCCTCGACCGTGCGGCACACGCTTGGGCCCAGCCCGGGTTCTTCCACCACGCGGCGGCCCTCGCCGACCTGAACGTGCTGGCCTACGCGCTGATGGCCGCCGAGCGGCGCCGCGAGGCCCGTCCGGTCTTCGAGGCGATCAACGGTACGGTCGCAGCCTGGCCCTGGAGCGTCGGAGGCGACCCGGTGTCCGCGTTCGAGAAGGCGCGGAGCAGGAGCGGGACCGGCGTGTGAGTTGGGGGGACCCCCACCCCTCGGCTTGGGGGACGGGACAGTTCTTGACGGCAGAGCAACGCGGGAGGGGGAGGTCAACCGCGGATGATGTTCCCGGCCTCGGGGGTCCTTCTGGCCATGCGTGACGTCGAACATGACGTCACGTACCGCTGGCCGTCATGCGTCCTTAAACCGCGCCTTCGGTGCGTCAAACGTTGCGTCACGCGCCCACAGCAACTCACGCTGGACGACCTCGCGGCACCAACCTCATGAGACAACACATAACTAGCGAGGGTCGGGAAAGCCGTCGAGGCCCAATGGACAGGGGCTGAGCGGCATGCCGTCGTCGGGTGAGTCGGTCAGGAACATTCGGTAGTGCTCGCCCCGGGCGGGGCGGATCACGAGGGTCGCCTCCGGCACGAGGGCACTGCGGAGCGACTCGAGGACGGCGGGCCCGTCGTCGGCTGTGACTTCCGTGTGAAAGATGCAGACGGAGCCAAGGTTGAGAAGGTGCCCTGCGATCGTGACCCCATACTCGGAGCTTGTGACGCGTAGCGACTGTGGCCGGCCACTGAGCAGCTCCCTTGTGTTCGCGTCGTCGATCCAGGTAAGTGTGATCGTCAGCTCGCGGCTGACGAGTGCGGGAGCAGTTCGCTGGAGCCGCGGATCACCAGGCGGGTGGGGACCATGACGGTCCGGACGCGGCTGTGGGCGCCGTCCAGGCGGGCGAGCGCGGTCTTGGCCGCTGTTTCACCGATGGTCGCGGGGTCTTGGGCGACAACGGTCAGTGCCGGTTCGAGGGCTTCGGCGAGTGGGAGGTCGTCGAAGGTGATCAGGGCGATGTCTTTGCGGCGTGCGCGGGCGAGTTGTGCGATGACGCCAAGGGCCATCATGTTGTTTCCGGCGAAGATGGCGGTGGGCGGATTCGGCAGGTTCAGCAGTGCTGTGGTCTCGGAGGCGGCCCCGTCCTGGCTGTGGGCGCCAGTCACCAGGGTCCGGTCGTAGGGCAGTCCGGCCTCGGCGAGCGCCGAGCGGTAGCCGGCGAGCCGTTCACGCTGGGTGTAGAGCTTGGCGGGCAGGTCTCCGATGAAGCCGATGCGGATGTGGCCGCGGACGATGAGGTGGGACACGCCCTCGTGGACGCCGGTCCGGTTGGAGCTGACCACGCAGTCGGCGGACAGACCGACGCCCGGCCGGTCGAGGAAGACCACCGGCAGCCCTGCCGCGCGCGGCGCCTTGAGGTGACTGTGGTCGGCTCCGAACGCGGGGACGACCATCAGCACGCTGACACGCCGGGCGAGAAAGGTCTGGATCAATGCCTTCTCGCGGTCCGGGTCTTCAGCTGACGAGCCCATGAGCAGAGTGAGCCCGCGGCTGCGCACGACGTCTTCTATGCCGCTGGCGACGGTTCCGAAGAAGGGGTTGCCCAGGTCCGGTACGACCAGGCCGACGGTGGTGTCGGGGCCTCCGACCCGAATGTTGCGGGCCATCAGGTTCGGCTGGAAGCCGAGCTTCGCGACCGCGGCGAGCACACGCTCACGGGTCTGCGGAGAACTCGGCCCGTCCTCGTTAAGGACCCGGGACACCGTCTTGGCGCTGACGCCCACTTCCTTGGCGACATCGGCCAGTGTGGGGCGACGGTTAGCGGCCATGTACCACCGTTCTTGTGCGTTCGTCGGGCCCGACCCCTGCCGAGGGCCGGGCCCGCTGTCCTGTCTATGCGGCGACCCTGCGTTCTACGCGGCGTTGCCCCCGCGGTGACTCAGTGGGCGGACACGCCTGCCGCCTCGGCAGCATCCGCGTCAGCAACGACCGTACCTCCATCGTCGCTCACCCTGAGCGCCCCCGTCATGATGGCGACGACCTCCGCCATCGAAAAGTCGGAAGGCTTGATCAGGGCTTCGCGCCGGCCGAGCCGGTGGATGTGGATGCGGTCGGCGATCTCGAAGACATGCGGCATGTTGTGGCTGATCAGGACCACGGGCATGCCCTTGTCGCGGACTCGGCGGATCAGGTCGAGGACCTGTCCCGATTCCTTGACGCCCAGCGCGGCGGTGGGCTCGTCCATCACGACGACACTCTTGGCCCAGGCGACGGACCGCGCGACCGCCACAGCCTGGCGCTGGCCTCCGGACAGGGTTTCCACCGGCTGGGTCAGCGACCGCAGCCCGATCTTGAGGTCGGCCATGTGGGCGGCCGCCTCCTGACGCATGCGCTTCTTGTCGAGCATGCGCAGCGTGCTGCCGAGGAGGCCCGGCCGGCGCAGCTCGCGTCCGAGGAACATGTTGGAGGCGATGTCCATGGAGGCGGCGACGGCAAGGTCCTGGTAGACGGTCTCGATGCCGTGCTGCCGGGCGCTCTGCGGTCCGGTGAACCTGATGGGTTCGCCGTTCAGCCGGATCTCGCCCTCGTCGGGGGTGATCGCGCCGGTGAGGGCCTTGATCAGGCTCGTCTTGCCGGCGCCGTTGTCGCCGATGACGGCGAGGACTTCGCCGGGCAGCAGGTCGAAGTCGGCGCCGTCGATGGCGGTGACATGACCGTACCGCTTGACCAGGCCGCGGGCCTGGAGCACGGGCGTGACATCGGAAGTGCTCATCGTGCCTTCCTCCGGGAGATCTGGTCGACGGTCACGGCGAGGATCACCAGGACGCCGGTGATCAGGGTCTGGTAGATGGAGGCGACGCCCATCAGCTGGAGACCGTTGCGGAACACACCGACGATGAGGACGCCGATGAAGGTGCCGAGGACGGCGCCCCGACCGCCGAAGAGGCTGGTGCCGCCGAGGACGACGGCGGTGATGCTGTCGAGGTTGTCGGTCTGTCCGGCCTGCGGGTCACCGACGCCGGTACGGGAGATCAGGAGCAGCGCGGCGATTCCGTAGACGGCTCCGGCCAGGGTGTAAAGGCCGATCGTCAGCCGGGAGGTGCGGATGCCGTTGAGGCGGGCCGCCTCGGGGCTGTTGCCCAGCGCGTACACGTGACGGCCCCAGGACGTGCTGCTCAGCGCGTAGGCGAAGACCAGGAACAGGGCGATGGTGACGAGCGAGCCGTAGGTGATGTCGGTGTTGCCGAGCGGGAAGGTCTCACCGAGGGCCGTCAGCGGTCCGGGGAGGTTGGTGATCGTCTGTTCGGCGGAGTAGATGTGGGTCAGGGCGAAGGCCACGTTCAGCATGCCGAGGGTGACGATGAACGGGGGAAGCGGGATCAGCTGCACCAGCAGACCGTTGACCAGACCGAAGCCCGCGCACACGGCCAGGCCGAGGGCGATCGCGACAAGCGGGGGCAGGCCGCTTTCGGCTGCCGTCTTGGCGATGACGATGCTGCCGAACGCCATGACGGCACCGCAGGACAGATCGATGCCGGCGGTGAGGATGATCAGTGTCTGGCCGATGGCCAGTGTGCCCACGACCATGACCTGCTGGACGATCAGCGAGAAGTTGCCGCCGGAGAGGAACTGCTCGGTCGTCAGGGAGAAGAAGACACAGGCCAGCAGCAGGGCGACGAGCGGGCCCGTGGTCGGCGTGGTGAGCAGCCGGCGGACCATGGTCGGTCCTTTCAGCTGATCGTAGGGCAGGGGTGTGGCAGTCATGAGGGTCCTTGCCGGTGGTCGGTGATCGGCGGAGCGGGGTTCGTCAGAGGGTTGGCGGAGGGCTGTTCGCCGGGGCACGCCGCGAAGGGTGCGGGTAGCCCGGCCTTACGGACGGGGAGACCGGGTTCGGTCTGTTCGGCCGCAGGAGCGGCCTGTACGACCGCAGGCACACCCTGATGCCGGGCTCAGCCCCAGCACTTCTCCAGGCCGTAGGCGGTGTCCTTGGAGTCGACCCCCGTCTTGGCCGCGTCGGTGATGAGCGTGACGCCGGTGTCGGTGTAGCCGGATGCCTTCCTGCCGTTCTTGGCGAAGTCGGCGACCGCCTTGACGCCCTGGGATGCCATCTGGAGCGGGTACTGCTGCGAGGTCGCCGCGATCTTGCCTTCCTTGACGGCCTTCGTACCGGTGCAGCCGCCGTCGACGGAGACGACGAGCACCTTCTTCTCCAAGCCCTTGGCCTTGAGCGCGGTGTAGGCGCCCAGTGCGGCCGGCTCGTTGATCGTGTAGACGACGTTGATGTCCGGGGACTTCTGGAGGCAGTTCTCCATTGCCGTCTGGCCCTTGGCCTGGTCGCCGCCGGTGTCCTGCATGCACACGATCGACGGGTCGCCCTCCGCGACGCCCAAGCCCTTGAGGAAGCCCTGGTGGCGCTGCACGCCCACCGCGACGCCGGGCGCGAGGTCCAGCGTGGCGATCTTCGCCTCCTTGCCGGCCATGGCCGCCTTGGCGTACTGGCCGATGAGCTCGCCCGCCTTGACGTTGTCGGTGGCGAACAGAGCGTCGGTGGCGTCCTGCGGGTCGGTGGGGCTGTCGAGCGCGATGACCAGGACGCCCTTGGCGCGTGCCTTCTCGAGGGCGGGGACGATCGCCTTGGAGTCGTTGGGCGTGATGAGGATGCCCTTGACCCCGGAGTTGACCATGTTCTCGATGGCGGTGACCTGGCCCGCGTTGTCGCCGTCGAACTTTCCGGCTGCGCTGACGAGTTCGACGCCGTTGTCCTTCGCGGCCTGCTCGGCGCCCGCCTTCATCTTCACGAAGAACGGGTTCGTGTCCGTCTTGGTGATCAGCCCGACCTTGACCCCGTTGCCGCCGGACCCGCCCTGCGCGCCGGAGCCGCAGGCCGTCAGGGTCAGCGCCGAGACAGCGGCGAGAGCGGTGAATCCGATGGAAGCGAAGGCGGTGCGGCTTCTGCGAAGCATGACTGATCTCCTGCTGGACGAGGGCGGAACGGCCGTGGATCGAGGTGCTGCAGAGCAAGGGAACTGCTGCTGGCGAACGCACCGGAGCGGTGTCATCGTTGACCGATGTCATCGTTGACACCGCTTGCGGAGGATGATGAACTCCATCACCCGGAAACGTCAATGCCTTCCCGCCGTCACAACTCGGCAACGCTGCCCGCCCGCACCGCCTCACGCCGAGAGCGCCGCTCTCCGTGAGCTTCCTCAAGGCCCCTTGAAAATGCAGCCTTCCCGCGCTGCCCACCTGGAGAGAACGAGCCATGCGCCTGCCTCTGGTCACCGTCCTTGGTGAATGCGTCGCGGACGCCTTCACCGCCCCCGCACCCGTTCCGGGCGAGCTTTCCCTGCGGGTCCTGCCGGGCGGCGGTCCGGCGAACACCGCTGTGGCGCTCGCCCGTCTGGGCACGCCCGCCCGCTTCCTGGCGCGGCTGTCCGACGATGTCTTCGGGCGCCTGTTCCGCGGGCACCTGGAAGCCTCGGGCGTCGACCTCACGGCCGCGATACACGCGCCCGAGCCCAGCACGCTGGCCGTCGCCGAGCTCGACGCCCAGGGCCGGGCCGCGTACTCCTTCCACGCCCAGGGCACCGCGGACTGGCAGTGGACGGCCGATGAACTCGCAGCCGTGGACCTGACCTCCACGGCCTGCCTGCACTCGGGCTCCCTGACCCTGGTGCGCGAGCCCGGCGGCACGGTCGTGGAGGACTTCCTCGCCCGCGCCTCCGCCACGGCCACGATCTCCATCGACCCGAACGTCCGGCCGCTGCTCGTGGCACCCGAGGTCTACCGGGAACGCCTGCCGTACTGGTGCGCGATCGCGGACATCCTCCGCCTGAGCGAGGACGACCTGGAACTTCTGCTGCCCGAGTACACGATCGAACGCGCCTGCGACACCTGGCACGCGGCGGGTGTCCCGCTCGTCGTGATCACCCGAGGGGAACGCGGCGCGGTCGCCTCGCTGAACGGCGTGCGCACCGCCGTACCCACACCTTCGACCGCTGTGGTCGACACCGTCGGCGCGGGCGACTCCTTCACCGCGGGCTTCCTGCACCATCTCGGCGCCAAGGGGCTCCTCGGTGGGCGGTTGACGGATCTGCGGGTCGACGACGTCTTCGACTCCTGCGCTTTCGCCGCGCGGGTGGCGGCGCTGACCTGCGGGGTCGTCGGGCCGAACCCGCCGTGGGCCAGCCAGTTGCCCCAGCCGTCACCCGTGGCCGGGCACCTCGCCGGCTGAAACGGCGGCCTGAACGAACTCGGACCAAGCCATTGACGCGCGGCCCGGAGCGCGCACATCATCACTCCGCACTGGGTGTCATCGCTGACACATGTCATCGATGACATCCCTTTCCGGGCTGTCCCCCACCGCCCGGCACTGCGAATCCCCCGGCGTCGTCCCATCGCTGCGGACGCGGGCCCGACGACGCCCACAGTGCAGGAGAAACCATGAGCCGAGCCCCCGCACTCCGCCGTGTCCCGCGGCGCCTCGTCGCCGCCGCGGTAGCGGCATGCGCCCTCACCGTCACCGCCGTCGCCCCCCAGGCGGTGGCGGAAGACAGCCGGCCGTACACGGAGACGTACCGCCCGCAGTTCCACTTCAGCCCCGCGAAGGACTGGTTGAACGACCCCAACGGACTGGTCTGGTACCAGGGCGAGTACCACCTCTTCTACCAGTACAACCCGAGCGGCAGCACCTGGGGCAACATGTCCTGGGGGCACGCCGTCAGCAAGGACCTTGTGCGCTGGCAGGAGCTGCCCCTCGCCATCCCCCACGACGACCGGGAGATGGTCTTCTCCGGCAGTGCCGTCGTCGACCGCAACAACACCACGGGGTTCGGAACCCGTACGAACCCGGCGATGGTGGCCGTCTACACCAGCCACTACAAGGACAGCGGCAAGCAGGCCCAGTCCCTCGCGTACAGCACCGACCGCGGCCGCACCTGGACGAAGTACGCCGGGAACCCCGTGCTCGACATCGGGTCGAAGGAGTTCCGCGACCCCAAGGTCCAGTGGTACGCACCCACCAAGAGCTGGCTGATGACGGTGTCGCTGTCCACCGAGCGCAAGGTCCGGTTCTTCTCCTCCAAGGACCTCAAGACCTGGACGCACCTGAGCGACTTCGGCCCGCAGGGCGCGGTGGGCGGAGTCTGGGAATGCCCGGACCTGTTCCCGCTGCCCGTCGACGGTGACCCCCAGCGCACCAAGTGGGCGCTCGTCGTCAACATCAACCCCGGTGGCATCGCGGGCGGTTCGGCCGCCCAGTACTTCGTGGGCGACTTCGACGGCACGAAGTTCACGCCCGACGACGACGGCTCCTACACCGCTCCGCCCGGAGCGGTGGTGCAGGACTTCGAGGGAGCCGACTACGGCGGCTGGCAGACGACCGGCACCGCCTTCGGCAGCGGACCGGTCCCCGCGCCGGCGCCCGACCCCTCGGGCACGAACGGCTTCGAGGGCAAGGGACTCGTCGACAGCTTCCACGGCAGCGACTCCGAGACCGGCACCCTCACCTCCGCCCCCTTCACCGTCAACACCCCGTACCTCAACTTCAAGATCGGCGGCGGCCGTCACCCCTACGTCCCCGGCTCCGTGATGGGCGACTTCCCCGCCCCCGCGGGCGAGGTCCTCGCCGACTTCGAGCAGGACACCTACGGATCCTGGACCACCACCGGCACCGCCTTCGGCACCAGCCCCGCGCACGGCACCCTCCCCGGACAGAACCCCGTGTCCGGACACACGGGCACCGGCCTGGTGAACACGTTCCTGAACGGCGACGCGACCACGGGCACCCTCACCTCGCCCGAGTTCACCATCACCGCCAAGCACCTCAACCTCCTCGTCGGCGGCGGCAACCACCCCTCCGGAGCTGACGCGCCCACCGCCGTCCGGCTCATCGTCGACGGCAAGACGGTACGCAGTGCCACCGGCGCCGACTCCGAATCCCTCAACTGGGTCTCCTGGGACCTGGGCGACCTCGCCGGCCGGACCGCGCGCATCGAGGTCGTCGACCAGAACACCGGCGGCTGGGGACACATCCTGCTCGACCAGGTCATGCTGTCCGACACCCCCGCACGGCCCCGCTCGACAGAGACCACGGTCAACCTCCTCATCGACGGCAAGGTCGTCCACAGCGCGACCGGCGCGGACAGCGGAACCCTGGACTGGGCCTCCTTCGACCTCCGCGCCCACCAGGGCAAGCAGGCCACCATCCAGATCGTCGACATGAACACGGCCGGCTGGGGCCATGTCATGGCCGACCACTTCGTCGCCGCCGACCAACCGGCCCGCTCCAACCTGCAGCGAGCCGACTGGGTCGACTACGGCAAGGACTACTACGCCGCCGTCTCCTGGGAGGACAGCCCGGACGGCAAGCGCCGCATGATCGGCTGGATGAACAACTGGCAATACGGCAACAACACCCCGACCTCGCCCTGGCGGGGCGCACAGAGCATTCCGCGAGAGATGGCTCTGCGCACGGTGAACGGCCGGATCCGGCTGACGCAACAGCCCGTGTCCACTGTGGCATCACTCCACGGACCCCTGACCAGCGTGCGCAGCACCAGGATCGCGGGCGGTTCCATGCCGCTGGCCGCGAGCCGGGCCGACGGCAAAGCACTCGACATCCGGGCCACGTTCACCCTCGCCGACGCCAAGCGCTTCGGGTTCAAGGTGCGCACGGGGCAAGGCCAGGAAACCGTCATCGGCTACGACAGGGAGACCCAGGAGCTCTACGTCGACCGGACGCGTTCGGGCGCAGTGGACTTCCACCGCGACTTCCCCGGCGTCCAGCGCGCACCGCTGACAGCCAAGAACGGCAAGGTCGAACTCCGGATCCTGGTCGACTGGTCCTCGGTCGAGGTGTTCGGCGGCCAAGGCGAGGCCGTGATCACGGACCAGATCTTCCCCAGCCCGGACAGCGACGGCATCCAGCTCTTCGCCGAAGGCGGCTCCGCCCGCCTCGACAGCGCCTACGTCTGGCAGATGCGGTCATACCGCAGCTGACCATCTGCCCAGCCCCCTGACGGTGTGGAGGCGGCCACCGGTCCTCAACCGACCGCCCCACACCGTGCAGCCCTGCCGGCACCACCGGCAACAGAAGAGGAGTCAAATGAACAAGAAGTCACTGCTGGCCGAGTTCACCGTGCGCCCCGGAAACGAGGAACGTGTCGCCGAGCTGGTCCAGGACTACGCAGCCCGCGTCCGCGAGGAGCCCGGCAACCTCGCTTTCGAGGTGTACACGAAGAAATCCAACCCCTTGGCGTACTGGATCTTCGAGGTGTATGCGAGCGAGGCCGCCTTCCAGACCCACTTGTCGGCCCCCTACGGCCCGCCGTTCACCGCGGCGCTCCAGCCCCTGATACAGGAGAAGGAGTCCCTCCTCACCTTCCTGAGCCCGCTCGGCTGAGGAATCTGCGCCGGCCTCGCAGGTCGCGCACCACCAGCAGGCGGGTCGTCGGCCGGATTCGCCAAGGCCGAGCCTGGGTCCTTCATTCCCTGCAGTTGAGGGCGCGCGTCAGCTGCCGGTTCGCCGCGCGCGCCGCTTCGAGCTCGGCTTCCCTTTCTGCAACCCGCACCTTGTGCTCGATGGACAGCGACACCGTCATCAGCCAGCTCTTGGTGGGCTTGTGCCACTGGACCTTGTCCGTGGCGAGGCCGCGGAACGCAACCGCCGCGCAGACGAGCAAGCCCAGGAGGCAGCACAGCAGAAATGGGAAAGCGCCGTGCACGAAGCCCACGCCGCATACACCCACGCCTATCGCGTAAAGCACCTCGAAGAACAGTCAGACGCCTGGCACCAGGCCAAGCGTCTGACCAGCCGTGCGCGAGCACGCCACCTCACTGCCACCCGGACAGCAAAGAACCGAGATCGAGACGTGGCTCACGTTCGCAGACGCCCACCTTCAACAGCTCACCGAGTCCACCTGGACACCGAAACTACCCACACCGCCACAGCCCGGCAGCGCAGACCTAGAGCCCTTCCCCGACCACCGAAGCCCCCACGGACCTCACCCCCCACTGGCCACCAAATCGGGCCATAACCGACATGGCTTCACCAAGAGAAGGCAAAGAAGGAGCACTGCCAGGCGGCACCCCATGCATCGCCACCTGCAAGAACACGCACCTGACACCCCATCAGAACGAGCGTCAAATGAGCGTCACGAGCGTCATCTCAGCGTCAAGACATCGCCCGTAACGCCCACACGGCACATACCGCGCACCCGCAAAACCCCAGGTCACGCGTCCTTCTTCACCGGCTCCAGGATCGCCACGCACTCCACGTGGTGCGTCATCGGGAACAGGTCGAAGGCCCTCAGGGTCCGGACCTTGTAGCCGCGGTCCGCGAAGTAGGCCAGGTCTCGGGCCAGGGCTGCCGGGTCGCAGGCCACGTAGGCGATGCGGCGGGCTCCGAGGCCGGCGAGGTGGTGGACCGTCTGCTTGCCGGCGCCCGCGCGCGGGGGGTCCAGGACGATCAGGTCGACCTCGGTGATGCCCGTGCGCGGGAGGACCGATTCGACCTTGCCCTGTTCGATGCGGACGCGCGGGAAGGCGGCCAGGTTGTGGCGGGCGTCCTCCACCGCGCGCTTGCCGGACTCGATGCCGAGGACCGCGCCCTGGTCGCCGACGCGGTCGGCGAGGGCGCCCGCGAAGAGGCCGACGCCGCAGTAGAGGTCGAGGGCCGTCTCGCCCTTGCGGGGGGTCAGGCCCTGCATGACGGCGAGCATGAGGGTCTGGGCGGCCTTGGGGTGGACCTGCCAGAAGCCGCCGCTGCCGACGCGGTACGTGCGCTCGTCGGCGCGCTCGCGGACGAAGGCGCGGCCGTGGACGCGGTGCACGCCGCCGTCCTTCTCGTCGACGCGCATCACCGAGACCGGCTTGTCCAGCTCGACCAGCGGGAGGCGGGCGCCGGGGCGCGGGGTCAGGATGACCTGGCGGTCGCCGGAGCCGGAGGCGGCGATGGCCTCGATGGAGGCCATGCCCTCCCAGCTGCGCTTCTCGATGCCCAGTTCCGAGACGCCCTGGGCGGCGATCATGCAGTGGTCGATGTTCTCGACCTCGTGGGAGCGGTGCTTGCGCAGGCCCGCGTTGCCCTCGGCGTCGACCGCGTACTGCACGCGGGTGCGCCACTGCGGGACCTCGCCCGGCGGGAGCTTGTCGCCGTCGGCGGGCATGACCGTGCCGTCCCAGCCGGCCTCCTCCGGGGTGAGTCCGGCGAGCCGCAGGAGCTGCTCGGCGATGACCTCGCCCTTGAGGCGGCGCTGGGCGCCGGGCTTGGCGTGCTGCCAGTCGCAGCCGCCGCACTTGCCGGGTCCCGCGAAGGGGCAGGGCGCCTCGACGCGGTCCTTGGACGGGTCGAGGATCGTGACCGCGTCGGCGCGCAGGAAGCGGGAGGTCTCCTCGCCCTCGGTGACGCGGGCGACGACCTTCTCGCCGGGGAGCGCGTGGCGGACGAAGAGGACGCGGCCCTCCTCGGTGCGGGCGATGCAGTGGCCGCCGTGGGCCACCGGTCCGACCTCGACCTCGTACTCCTCCCCGATGAGCGACGACTCAGGTGCGTTCTGCTGCATGACGGGGAGGCTCCAGAGGATGTGAGGGGTGGAGAACGAGTGGTGGGGGGGGGGGGGGGGGGGGGGCCCCCCCCCCCCCCCCCGGGGGGGGGGGGGGGGGGGGGGGGGGGGGGGGGGGGGGGGGGGGGGGGGGCCGCCCCGCGCCCCCCCACCAGTCTACGTGCCGGTCGGGGCGGAATTCGCCTTCAGCGGCGTCAGCCCTTGGCCGCCGGTTCCTTCTGGCGCTTCTCGACGGGGCCGCGGCGGACCGAGCCCGGCGCGTTCCAGTCCTGGCGCTTCCGGGCCCGCTTCTTCGCGGCCTCGGAGGACCTGAGCTGGTACGGGACGGAGGTCACCATGACGCCCGGGGTGAAGAGCAGCCTGCCCTTGAGCCGCAGGGCGCTCTGGTTGTGGAGCAGGTGCTCGTACCAGTGGCCGACGACGTACTCCGGGATGTAGACGGAGACGGCGTCGCGGGGGCTCTCGCGGCGGATGTTCTTGACGTACTCGACGACCGGGCGGGTGATCTCTCGGTACGGCGAGTCGAGGATCTTGAGCGGCACGTTGATGCCGCGCCGGGTCCACTCCTCCTTGAGCGCCTTGGTCTCGGCCGGGTCGACGCTGACGGTGAGCGCCTCCAGCTCGTTGGCGTGGAGCAGCTTGGCGTACGCGAGGGCGCGCAGGGTCGGCTTGTGGAGCCGGGAGACCAGGACTACGGAGCGGACCCGGGACGGGCGGACGTACTCGTCGGGCCGTTCCTCCGCGGCGGCGATCTCGGCGGCGACCGAGTCGTAGTGCTTACGGATCGCGGTCATCGTCCCGTAGAAGATCACCATGCCGAGCAGGGCGACCCAGGCGCCGTGCGTGAACTTGGTCGCGAGGACGACGACGAGGACGAGGCCGGTGAAGAAGGCGCCGAAGGCGTTGATGGCGCGCGAGCGGATCATGTGGCGGCGCTTGGCCGGGTTGCGCTCCGTCTTCAGGTGCCGGTTCCAGTGCCGGACCATGCCGGTCTGGCTGAGCGTGAAGGAGACGAAGACGCCGACGATGTACAGCTGGATCAGCTTGGTCGAGTCGGCTCCGTAGACCCAGACGAGGAGGGCGGCGGCGCCGGCGAGGAGCACGATGCCGTTGGAGAAGGTCAGTCGGTCACCGCGAGTGTGCAGCTGGCGCGGCAGGTACCGGTCCTGGGCGAGGATCGAGCCGAGCAGCGGGAAGCCGTTGTACGCGGTGTTGGCGGCCAGGAAGAGGACCAGCGCGGTGGCGGCGGCGAGGACGATGAAGAAGAACGTTCCGTCGCCGAAGACGGCGGCCGCGACCTGGGAGATGACCGGGTCCTGGACGTAGCTCTCGCCGACGGGCACGCCGTTGAGGAGCAGGTCGTGGGCGGGCTTCTCGGCCATCCGGACGTCGGTGGCCATGGCCAGGAAGATGATGCCGCAGAACATGGTGACGGCGAGGCCGCCCATGAGGGCGAGGGTGGTGGCGGCGTTCTTCGACTTCGGCTTGCGGAAGGCGGGGACACCGTTGGAGATGGCCTCGACCCCGGTGAGTGCGGCACAGCCGGAGGAGAACGCGCGCAGCAGCAGGAAGACCAGCGCGAAACCGGCCAGGCCCTGCTGCTCGGGCTTGATCTCGAAGTCCGCCGTGGGGGCCTTCATCGTCTCGTCGAGGACGATCCCCTTGTACGCGCCCCAGGCGATCATGAGGAAGACGCCGGCGACGAAGACGTACGTCGGGATCGCGAAGAGGGAGCCCGACTCCTTCACCCCGCGCAGGTTCATCACGGTGAGCAGCACGATGACGCCGACCGCGCAGGCCACCTTGTGCTCGACGACGAAGGGGATCGCCGAGCCGAGGTTCTCGATGCCCGAGGAGATCGACACGGCGACGGTCAGGACGTAGTCGACGAGCAGGGCGCTCGCCACGGTGAGTCCGGCCTTCGGCCCGAGGTTGGTGTTGGCGACCTCGTAGTCGCCGCCGCCGCTCGGGTACGCGTGGACGTTCTGCCGGTAGGACGCGACCACCGTGAACATCAGGACGACGACCGCGAGCGCGATCCAGGGGCTGAAGTGGTACGCCGACAGACCGGCGACGGAGAGAACGAGCAGCACCTCGCCGGGTGCGTACGCCACCGAGGACAGCGGGTCGGAGGCGAACACGGGGAGGGCGATCCGCTTCGAGAGGAGGGTCTCTCCCAGCTTGTCGCTGCGCAGAGCCCGCCCGATCAGGATCCGTTTGGGCACGTCGGTCAGTTTGGACACGGAGAGGATCGTAAGCGTTCGAAAAGAGCCAAGCTCACCGCGACCCCCTATCCCTGCGGATCCATACGGAATCTTTCCGTCTGCCGCCTCCTCTACCGCCTCTGATGCTGTCCGGGTCGGCGTTGCCGCATAAGCTCGGACCGGGTGACCCGGCAGGGCGTCGCCCGCCGCGACCCGGGCGCATCGGGTGGAGAAAGTTGTGAGCAGGGTGTTTTCGCAGGTCAGCAGGGCGATCAGGAGTGCGGGGTAAGGGGACGTGCACATCGTCATCATGGGCTGCGGGCGAGTGGGAGCCGCTCTCGCGCAGACCCTGGAGCAGCAGGGGCACACCGTCGCGGTCGTGGACCAGGACCCGACGGCGTTCCGTCGTCTGGGGTCGGGTTTCGGCGGTCGGAGGGTCACGGGCGTGGGCTTCGACCAGGACACGCTGCGTGAGGCGGGCATCGAGGACGCCGGCGCCTTCGCCGCGGTGAGCAGCGGCGACAACTCGAACATCATCGCGGCGCGGGTCGCGCGCGAGATGTTCGGCATCGAGAACGTGGCGGCGCGGATCTACGACCCGCGCCGCGCCGAGGTCTACCAGCGGCTCGGCATCCCGACGGTCGCGACGGTCCGGTGGACCGCCGACCAGATGCTGCGGCGGCTGCTGCCCTCGGGTGCGGAGCCCCTGTGGACGGACCCGAGCGGTGGGGTGCAGCTCGCCGAGGTGCACACCTCTCCGGCCTGGATCGGCCACAAGATCAGCCGGCTGCAGGACGAGACGGGGGTGCGCGTCGCGTTCCTGACCCGGCTCGGCGAAGCGGTCATCCCCACGTCGCAGACGGTGCTCCAGGAGGGCGACCTGGTGCACGTGATGATGCGTACGGACGAGATCGCGAAGGTCGAGGAGGCCTTCGCCGAGGGTCCCGAGGAGGGCGGTCACTGATGCGTGTCGCTATTGCGGGCGCGGGTGCGGTGGGCCGTTCCATCGCGGGCGAGCTCCTGGAGAACGGGCACGAGGTCCTGCTCATCGACAAGGCTCCGACCGCCATCTCGGTGGAGCGGGTGCCGCAGGCGGAGTGGCTGCTCGCCGACGCGTGCGAGATCACGTCGCTCGACGAGGCGGCGCTCCAGCGCTGCAACGTGGTGATCGCGGCGACCGGCGACGACAAGGTGAACCTCGTCGTCTCGCTGCTCGCCAAGACCGAGTACGGCGTGCCGCGGGTCGTGGCCCGGGTGAACAACCCGAAGAACGAGTGGCTGTTCAACGAGGCCTGGGGTGTGGACGTCGCCGTGTCGACGCCGCGCCTGATGTCGGCCCTGGTGGAGGAGGCGGTGAGCGTCGGCGACCTGGTCCGGCTGCTCCGCTTCAGCCATGGCGACGCGAACCTGGTCGAGCTGACCCTTCCGCCGGAGTCGGCGCTCGCCGGCACCTCGGTCGGGGACGTGGCCTGGCCGCAGGACACCTCACTCGTGACGATCATCCGCGGTTCGCGCGTCCTGACGCCTAGCTCCGAGGAGACCCTGGAGGCGGGCGACGAGCTGCTGTTCGTGGCCGCGCAGGCCCGCGAGGAGCAGCTGGAGGACCTGCTGCAGGTCCGCCGCGAGGACGCGGACTCCTAGTTCCGCAGCACTCCGTACGGGGAAGGGCCCGGACCTGTTCGTCAGGTCCGGGCCCTTTCGCGTGCCGGCATCAGGCCTCGGGGGTGTTCTCCCTCGTGGCGGCGGCCGCCTTGCGCTCCTTCTCGGCGCGCTCCTCGGCCTCCATCTCGGCGAAGACGTCGATCGGCGGCGGAGCCTTCGCGAGGAACATCCAGGTGAGGTACACCGCGAGCAGGAACGGCGGGATCTTGAGCGCGACGAGGACCCAGCCGAACTTGGTCGTGTCGGCCCACCAGTACATCGGGAAGAGGATCGCGCACTTGCCGAGCAGGATCAGGCCCCAAGCCCAGCTGGCCTTCGCGTACGCCTTCTTCCGGCCCGGGTTACGGGTGCGCCAGGAGAGGTTCTCCTTGAAGACCGGGCCCAGGATCAGACCGATCAGCGGGACCCCGGCGAGCGTGGTGATGATGTACGCGAGGGCGAGGCCGAGCGTGTACAGCATGCCCGGCAGGTAGAAGTCCTTGGCGTTGCCGGTCATCATCGCGAAGACCACGCCGAAGGCGACGCCGAAGACCCCGCTGAACGCGTGCTTGACGGTGTCCCGCCGGATCAGCCGGACGGCGACCAGGACCAGCGAGACCGCGAGCGCGGCGATCGCCGAGATGTGCAGGTTCTTGTTGATCGTGAAGATCGTGACGAACAGCAGGCCGGGCAGGACCGTCTCGACCATGCCCCGCAGACCGCCGAAGGCCTCGAACAGCGCGGCCTCGGTGACCTCCTTCGCGGCCCTGGCGTCCTGGTCGGCGACCGGGCCGTCCTGGCCGGCGGTCGGGCCGTCCTGGTCCGTGGTCGTGGTCGGCTTGTCGAGGGACGTCACCGGCTACTCCTGTCCGAGCGGTCGGAGCTCGTATTTGGGGTTGAAGAGGACCCGCCGGCCATGGCTCATGGAGACGCGGCCGGAGGCGATCAGCTTGCGGCCCGGCTCGATGCCCACGATGGAGTGCCGTCCAAGCCACACGACGTCGAGCGGTGCCGTGCCGTCGAAGAGTTCGGCCTCCAGCGCGGGCACACCGGCCCGGGGGCGCAGCGTGACCGTGCGCAAGGTACCAGTCACCTTGACTATCTGGCGGTCGGAGCAGTCGCAGATGCGCGTGCACCCCGAGGCTTCGGCGTCCTCCTGGAGCTCCTCCGACTCCAGGTCCTCCGGGGAGGAGGAGAGCCGGTCGAGCATCCGGCGGAACCTACCGGCCGGCTTCTCTGTACGCGGTGCAGCACTCATACAGAAAGCGTACCGGCCACCACTGCCACCGGGACCGGCCCTCCGTACGGCATTCGTTTCAGCGTTCGAAGCGGTAACCCATGCCCGGCTCGGTGACGAAGTGGCGCGGGTGTGAGGGGTCGGTCTCCAGCTTGCGCCGCAGCTGCGCCATGTACACCCGCAGGTAGTTGGTCTCCGTGCCGTACGAGGGTCCCCAGACCTCCTGGAGCAGCTGCTTCTGGCTGACCAGACGCCCACAGTTGCGCACCAGGACTTCGAGGAGGTGCCATTCGGTGGGGGTGAGCCGGACGTCCCGGCCGTCGCGGTGGACCTTCTTCGCCGCCAGATCGACGGTGAAGCCCGCCGTCTCGACGACCACCACCCCGTCCTCCGCGCCGCCGACCGGCTCGGCCCGGCGCACGGCCGCGCGCAGCCGGGCGAGCAGCTCGTCCATGCCGAAGGGCTTGGTGACGTAGTCGTCGGCGCCCGCGTCGAGTGCCTCGACCTTCTCGTCGGAGGTCTGCCGGGCCGAGAGGACCAGGATCGGCACCCGGGTCCAGCCGCGCAGGCCCTTGATGACCTCGACGCCGTCCATGTCGGGCAGGCCGAGGTCGAGGACGACGACGTCGGGGTGGCGTTCGGCGGCGAGCCGGAGGGCGGTGGCACCGTCGGGCGCGGCGTCGACCTCGTACTTCCGCGCCTTGAGGTTGATCACCAGGGCGCGCACGATCTGCGGCTCGTCGTCGACCACGAGGACCCGGGTCATGGAGGGGGCCTTCCTTCTGCTGGGGCGAGCCGGGGCTGCCGGCGCCGCTGGGACTGGCGTACGGGACGGGAGGGGACGGAGGCGGCGGAACACGGGAGACGGGCGGAGGGCCGGCGCGGGATCGGCGTACGGCCGGGGCCGGCGCGGCGGTCAGGTCACGGCGTGGGCCGGGAGTTCGGCGGCCGGCGCCGGCGGGCCGCCGGGCGCGGCTCGGAGGGTGAGCACCATGGTCAGCCCGCCGCCCGGGGTGTCCTCGGCGCCCAGCGTGCCGCCCATGGCCTCGACGAAGCCCCGGGCCACCGCGAGACCGAGGCCGACGCCGGAGCCGCGCGGGGCGTCGCCGAACCGCTGGAAGGGCTCGAAGATGCCGTCCTTGGCCTCGTCGGGCACGCCAGGCCCGCGGTCCACGACCCGGAGTTCGACCCGGTCCCCCAGGGTGCTGGCGGCGACGGCCACCGGCACGCCCTCGGGGCTGTACTTGACGGCGTTCTCCACGATGTTGGCGACGGCCCGCTCCAGGAGGCCCTTGTCGACCTCGACCATCGGCAGCGTCTCGGGGATGTCGAGTTCGGCGCTGCCGTCGGGCACTCCCCCGAGCGCCATGGGGACGACCTCGTCGAGGTCGACCACCCGGATCAGGGGCGTGACGGTGCCGGTCTGGAGACGGGACATGTCGAGGAGGTTCCCGACGAGGTGGTCGAGGCGGTCGGCGCCGGCCTCGATGCCCTCCAGGAGTTCGGCGCGGTCCTGCTCGGACCACTCGACGTCGTCGGAGCGGAGGGAGGAGACGGAGGCCTTGATGCTCGCGAGCGGGGTCCGCAGGTCGTGGCTGACGGCGGCCAGCAGCGAGGTGCGGATCTTGTTGCCCTCGGCCTGCTTCCGGGCCTCCTCCGCCTCGCCCACGAGCCGCTGCCGGTCGAGGACGACCGCGGCCTGGGCGGCGAAGGCGCCGAGGACCCGGCGGTCCTCCGCGGGCAGGACCCGGCCGGACAGCGCGAGGGCCAGGTGGTCGCCGACCGGCATGTCCACGTCCGCGTCCTCGGGCCGGGCCGCCGGATGGGGTCCCACGCTCGCCGCCCGCGTCCAGGGCTCGATACCGTCCGCCCGCTCCAGGAGGGCCACGGACTCCATGGAGAAGGTCTCGCGGACCCGTTCGAGGAGGGCGTCGAGGCTGGTCTCGCCGCGCAGCACGCTGCCGGCCAGGTAGGAGAGCACCTCGGACTCGGCGCGCAGCCGGGCGGCCTGGTGGGTGCGCCGGGCCGCCAGGTCCACCACCGAGGCGACGGCCATGGCGACGCCGAGGAAGACGGCTATGGCGACGATGTTCTTGGGGTCGGCGATGGTGATCCGGTGGACGGGCGGGGTGAAGAACCAGTTGAGGAGGAGGGAGCCCGCGGCGGCGGAGGCGAGCGCCGGCAGGAACCCGCCGAGCAGGGCCGCGGCCACGGTCAGGGCAAGGAAGAGCAGCATGTCGTTGGCGAGACCGAGGTCGGCGTCGACATGGGTGAGGAGGAGGGCGAGGGTGGCCGGTCCGCCGACGCCGACCGCCCAGCCGCCGATGATCCGGGAGCGGCCGAGGCGGGCGCCGCGGGCGACGGGCAGACCACGCCCCTTGGCGACCTCGTCGTGGGTGACGATGTGGACGTCGAGGTCGGTCCCGGAGTCGCGGGCCACGGTCTGGCCGACGCCTGGGCCTAGGACGTACTGCCAGGCGCGGCGGCGGCTGGAGCCGAGGACGATCTGGGTGGCGTTGACCCCGCGGGCGAACTCCAGGAGCGCGGAGGGGATGTCGTCGCCGATGACGTGGTGGAACGTTCCGCCGAGGTCCTCGACGAGGGTGCGCTGGACGGCCAGCTCCTTCGGCGAGGCGGCGGTGAGTCCGTCGCTGCGGGCTATGTAGACCGCGAGGACCTCGCCGCCCGCGCCCTTCTCGGCGAGCCGGGTGGCGCGCCGTATGAGGGTGCGGCCCTCGGGGCCGCCGGTCAGGCCGACGACGATGCGCTCGCGGGCCTGCCAGGTGGAGCGGATGTTGTGCTCGCCGCGGTACTGGCGGAGGTACTCGTCGACCCGGTCGGCGGTCCAGAGCAGCGCCAGCTCGCGCAGGGCGGTGAGGTTGCCGGGGCGGAAGTAGTTCGACAGGGACGCGTCGATCCTGTCCGGCTTGTAGATGTTGCCGTGGGCCATCCGGCGGCGCAGGGCCTCAGGGGACATGTCGACCAGCTCGATCTGGTCCGCCCGGCGCACGACCTCGTCCGGGACGGTCTCCCGCTGGCGTACGCCCGTGATCGCCTCGACCACGTCGCCGAGCGACTCCAGGTGCTGGATGTTGACGGTGGAGACGACGTCGATCCCGGCCGCGAGCAGCTCGGCGACGTCCTGCCACCGCTTGGGGTTGCGGGAGCCGGGCACGTTCGTGTGGGCCAGTTCGTCGACGAGGGCGACGGCGGGGCGGCGGGCCAGGACGGCGTCGATGTCCATCTCGGTGAAGGTGGCGCCCCGGTGCTCCAGGGTGCGGCGCGGTATCTGCTCCAGGCCGTGCAGCATGACCTCCGTGCGCGGCCGCTCGTGGTGCTCCACGAACGCCACGACGCAGTCCGTGCCGCGCTCCACCCGGCGGTGCCCTTCGGAGAGCATCGCGTAGGTCTTGCCGACGCCCGGCGCAGCGCCGAGGTAGATCCGAAGCTTGCCGCGTCCCATGGGACGACCATACGTCCAGCCAATCGGACATTCCGCACCCGGGGAGAGGGGCCGGGGCGGTCTTGACGTGATTCTGATGTCGGGACCCGCCAGGTCCGTGGCCCCGGCCCGACGGCGCGCGGACGCCCGGTCCCACCCGGCCCGTACCCCGCCGTCAGTGCTCGACGATCTCGCCGTCGCTCAGTTCGAGGACCCGGTCCGCCAGGCCCACCAGCTGCGGGTCGTGGGTGGCGACCAGGGCCGTGCAGCCCTCGCTGCGCACCACCGCGCGCAGCAGCTGCATGACGGCGAGGCCGGTCTCCGCGTCCAGCTGGCCGGTGGGCTCGTCGGCTATCAGCAGCGCCGGCCGGTTGGCGAGGGCGCGGGCGATGGCGACCCGCTGCTGCTGACCGCCGGAGAGCTCGCCGGGCCGCTGGGCCGCGTGGTCGGCGAGGCCCACGAGGCCGAGGAGCAGGGCCACCCGCTCCTCGCGTTCCTTGGGGTCCGCCTTGCGCAGGCGCATGGGTACGCCGACGTTCTCGGCGGCGGAGAGGATCGGGAGGAGTCCGAAGGACTGGAAGATGAAGCCGATCCGGTCGCGGCGCAGCTCCAGGAGACCGTTCTCACCGAGGGTGGCGAGGTCGACGCCGTCGATGACGATCGAGCCGCCGTCGGCGGTGTCGAGGCCGCCCACGAGGTTGAGCAGGGTGGTCTTGCCCGAGCCCGAGCGGCCTTTCAGTGCGACGAGCTCGCCGCGCGGGATGTCGAAGGAGACACCGCGCAGGGCGTGGACGGCGGCCTCACCCGTGCCGTACGAGCGGCGCACGTCCCGGACGCTGACCATCGCGGGCACCGCCGGATCCTCGGCGACGGCCGTCGCGGACCGCGTGCTGCTGTCACTCATCCGGTGCTCCCCCTCCTCGAACATGTGCGCAGCCAGTATGGTCCGCGGCCCGGCCACGAGGCCAGAGCCCTCCTCCGCACCTGTGGAGAACGACCTGGGCCGGTCCCCGTACCCAGGGAGAACGACCGTGGGCCGTCCCCCGTACGCCTGTGGAAAACGGCCGGTGGGCCGCTCCCCGTGCGTACGGGGAGCGGCCCACCGGCCGTTCATGACTGCGCCGGCAGCGTCCGGTCAGCGGATCTCGGAGATCTCCGGACCGCGCTGGAGCTGGCCCATGCCGCCGGAGAAGCGGGAGTTCTCCTGCTCCTCCTGCTGGACGCCGTCCGGCACCATCTGCGCGTCGTTCGGCAGCTTGAGGACGATCGGGTCACGCGGGGCCATCGGCCCGTCGCCGCGGACGACCACGGTGTCCCGGACGATCTGCTCCAGGAGCCCGGCGGCCTCGGGCTGGACCGCGCCCTGCCCGGAGATCACTCCGCGCAGGAACCAGCGGGGTCCGTCGACACCGACGAAGCGGACCAGCTGCACGCCGCGGTTGCCGTCCGGCAGCTGTACGGGGACCTGGGCGCGCAGCTCCCAGCCGAGCGGGCCCTCGACCTCGTCGATGACACCGCCCTGCTGGGTGATGCCCGTGGCGATCTCGTCGCGGACCTCGCCCCAGATGCCCTCGTTCTTGGGGGCGGCGAACGCCTGGAGCTGTACGGCGCTGTCGCGCAGGACGACGGTGGCCGCGACGATCGCGTCGCCCGCCACCTCCACCCGCAGCTCCATGCCCTCGACTCCGGGCACGAAGACGCCGCCCAGGTCCACACGGCCCTCTTCGGGCCTGGTGACCTCGGAGACGTCCCAGGGTCCGTCGGGCCGGGGCGCCGGCGGAAGGTTCATCCGGCGCGGAGCCGCGTCGTCCGCGTCCTCGCCGTCCACCGCGTCGACGACCTGCTCGGCCTCGCCCGCCGCGTCTTCTGCGGCACCGCTCTTCTTGCGACGTCCGAACACGTCACTGTCCTTCCCGGTCGGATACGACCGAAGCGTATCGATTCCCACCCGTTGTGCCGTCCACGGCGGCGTGACCGCCGGTGGACCCGAAGCCCCCCTCGGCCCGCGCCGAGCCGGGAAGCTCCGCCACCTCGTGGAAGCGCACCTTCTCGACCTGCTGGACGACAAGTTGGGCGATCCGGTCGAATCGTTCGAACCGCACGCTCTCGCGCGGGTCGAGATTGACCACGATCACCTTGATCTCTCCACGGTACCCGGCATCCACCGTCCCCGGGGCATTCACGAGCGCCACTCCGCAACGGGCGGCGAGTCCCGAACGCGGGTGCACGAAGGCCGCGTACCCGTCCGGGAGGGCGATGGAGATCCCGGTGGGGAGCACGGCGCGCTCCCCGGGGGCCAGTACGGCGGCCTCGGTGGTCACGAGGTCCGCCCCGGCGTCGCCGGGGTGCCCGTAGTCCGGGATCGGCACGTCCGGGTCCACTCGCCGGATCAGTACGTCGACAGGGTTGCGCATCAGGGGTTCACCTCGAAGGCGCGGGTGCGCCGGACCTGGTCGGGGTCGGACATGGCGGCCTGGATCTCCTCCGGGCGGCCGTTGTCGATGAAGTGGTCGACCTTGACCTCGACGAAGAGGGCGTCGGCGCGGACGGCGACGGGGCCCTCGGGCCCGCCGATCCGGCCGACGGCGGTCGAGAAGATCTTGCGGCCGTGGACGGCGGTGACCTCGGCCTCCAGGTGGAGCACGGTGCCCACCGGGACGGGCCGGACGAAGTCGGTCTCCAGGCGTCCGGTCACGGCGATGACCCGCAGCAGCCAGTTCAGGGAGCCGAGGGTCTCGTCGAGCGCGGTGGCGAGGACGCCGCCGTGCGCGAGGCCGGGGGCGCCCTGGTGATCGGTGGTCACCGTGAACTCGGCGGTGACGGTCACACCCTCGCCCGCGCGCGCCTCCAGGTGGAGGCCGTGGGGCTGCCCGCCGCCGCATCCGAAGCAGTACGCGTAGTGCGCGCCGAGCAGCTCGCCGGGAGCCGGGGCTTCGGGGTGGCGTACCGGCGGTATGGCGTCGGCCGGCGGGGTGAGGGCGGCAGATGTTGCAGTCACAGGCGCAGACCTTACCCGCGCGGAAGGGCGCAGGTCGCGCCGTGCCAAGCTTGGACACATGCAGCCTTCCGCACCGTCGCCCGACCCCTCCCCCGTGCCCTCCGCCGCGCCGCGGTTCGACGAGCGGCTGACGGCACCCCGGTCGTGGTGGTTCATCACGTGCCTGCTGGCCCTTTCCGGCGGCCTGATCATGTTTCCGCTGGGTACGGTCCCGATGCTGGGCGGCCTGGTCGTGGCGGCGGTGCTCGCCGGCGCGGCGGTCTCCTCGTACGGCTCCGCACGGGTCCGGGTGGTGGCCGGTTCGCTGGTGGCCGGTGACGCCAGGATCCCGGTCACGGCCCTGGGAGCGGTCGAGGTGCTCGACGCGGAGGAAGCGCGCGCCTGGCGCACGCACAAGGCCGACCCGCGCGCCTTCATGCTGATGCGCAGCTATGTGCCGACGGCGGTGCGGGTGGTGGTGACGGATCCCGCGGACCCGACGCCGTACGTGTACCTGTCCAGCCGCGAGCCGGAGGCGCTGGCCGCCGCCCTGGAGGCCGAGCGCGCCTGATCGGCGCGCCGAGGGCCAGGCCCGAGAAACGCCAGGCCAGACCCCGAAAGCGCCGGGCCAGGCCCGAGAAGCGAGGCTCTGGTCCTGGAGCGCCGGGGCAGTCCGTACAAGCACCGGCTCAGGCCCTAGAAGCCCAGTTCCTTCGGGTTCTCGGGCTGTTCCAGCGGGGGAAGTTCCCCGAGGTTGTCCCAGGGGACCTGGCGGCGGCGCAGGTCCGCGCGGATGTGCGCGGCGAGCTTCTTGGTGTCGCGGCGGTTCATGACGGCGCCGACGGCGGCGCCCACCATGAAGGGCATGAGGTTCGGCAGGTTGCGCACCATGCGTTTCATGATCTGCTGGCGCAGCTCGCGCTTGAGCTGTCCGCCGAGTGCCGCGTTGACCGTGGTGGGCCTGGTGGGGTCGACACCCCGCTCCTCGGCCCAGGAGGTCAGGTAGGCCGTCGAACGCTGGGTGAGCCGGCCGGGGGGCCGCAGCCCGTAGACCTCGTGCAGTTCGGCGATGAGTTTGAGTTCCACGGCGGCGACGCCGGTGATCTCGGCCGCGAGCTCCGCCGGCATGGCCGGGGGTACGGGGAGCATGGCGGCGGCGCCGACGCCCGCGCCCACGGTCGAACTCGCGTTCGCCGCGCCGGCGACGAGTTTGTCGGCGATCTCCTCGGGGCCGAGCCCTGGGAAATGCCTGCGAAGGGTCGCCAGGTCGCGGACGGGGATCCGCGGGGCGAGGTCGATCAGCCGGTCGGCCAGATGACCGATACCCGCCTTCGCGCTGTCTCCGCCGCGCTTCACGCCCTGACGGACGCCCTGCGCGACGCCGCGCCGGACGGCGTCGATCCGGTCGGAGTCGATCTTGATCTTGTCGAGCTGGGCACGCGCCGGGTTGGCAAGCCGCCTGACGGCGCCGAAGCGCCCGTCCTGCCGTGTCCGGGCCGGCACGTCCCCCTCTCCCGCCTCCACCGGCAGGTACGCCGGGTCCGGCTCGGTGACCGCATCGAGCGAGGCCGGGTGGCCCCGCTCGTCGTCACGTGCGCCGGGGGAGGGAAGGGAGGCGGCGTGCTCGGCTTCAGGAGCCTCCTGGGCACCCTCTGCCGGGCCTGAGTCGCCCTTGTGCGTCCAGGGGCTCTTGGGGAGCCTCGGACGCCGCTTCCGGGACGGTGTGTCGCCTGCCACGACCGAGCGTTCTCAGTCGCAGTCGCGGCAGATCGGCTGGCCGTTCTTCTCCCTGGCCAGCTGGCTGCGGTGGTGGACGAGGAAGCAGCTCATGCAGGTGAACTCATCGGCCTGCTTGGGCAGGACCCGGACGGCCAGCTCCTCGTTCGAGAGGTCTGCGCCGGGAAGCTCCAGGCCTTCGGCGGCCTCGAACTCGTCGACGTCGACGGTCGAGGTCGACTTGTCGTTCCGGCGGGCCTTCAGTTCTTCAAGGCTGTCCGAATCGACGTCGTCGTCGGTCTTGCGTGGGGTGTCGTAATCCGTTGCCATGTCGCTCTCCCCCTCTGGGTGGTTGCGGTGTCTCCAGCGCACGTAACGCGTGAGAGGTCGGACTTGTGCCCGACCTGAGGCGGAGATTTTGCCTCACATCAAGGTCTGTTACTCAATCGACACCCGTCCTGTCCTCTCGCGAGGTGATCGGCTTGGGGTGGCGAACCGGACCGTACACGGTCCCGGGGGCGTCCCTCGCAGGCGCCACCCCGTGTACTTCCCGTCATAAAGGGACCCGGAAACCCGGACTTTTCCGGGTTTTGGGAGGGATTTCCCGGTCACGGAGAGTGGAGGCCCGGACACCCTCTCCTGTGATCGATCACACATGAGCGTCTCAGGATCAGGGCCCCGGAATTCCGCGCAAAGCGAACGGAACCGGGTCGGCTCAAGCAGTGTGTCAGATCGGCAGAGTGACGCGCATCACGAGGCCGCCGCCCTCGCGGGGCTCCGCGATGATACGGCCGCCGTGGGCGCGGGCCACGGACCGGGCGATCGACAGGCCGAGACCGACGCCCTTGTCGCTGCCCGTCCGCTCCTGCCTCAGCCGCCGGAACGGCTCGAAGAGGTTGTCGATCTCGTACGCGGGGACCACAGGACCTGTGTTCGAGACGACCAGGACCGCCTGACCGTCCTTGGTCTCGGTGGTGACCTCCACCCAGCCGCCCTCCGGCACGTTGTACCGGACGGCGTTCTGGAGCAGGTTCAGGGCGATCCGTTCGAGCAGGACGCCGTTGCCCTGGACGACCGCCGGAGCGCGCTCGCCCCGGATCTCGACGCCCTTGGCCTCGGCCTCGGCATGCGTCTGGTCCACGCCCCGCGAGGCGACCTCGGCCAGGTCGACGGGTTTGCGCTCGATGATCTGGTTGTCGCTGCGGGCGAGCAGCAGCAGGCCCTCGACGAGCTGCTCGCTCCGCTCGTTGGTGGCGAGCAGGGTCTTGCCGAGCTGCTGGAGCTCCACCGGCGCCCCGGGGTCCGAGAGGTGCACCTCCAGGAGGGTCCGGTTGATCGCGAGCGGGGTCCGCAGCTCGTGCGAGGCGTTCGCGACGAACCGCTGCTGGGCGGTGAAGGCCCGCTCCAGGCGGTCCAGCATCTCGTCGAAGGTGTCGGAGAGCTCCTTGAGCTCGTCGTCGGGCCCGTCCAGCTCGATCCGCCGGGACAGGTCGGAGCCGGCCACCTGGCGGGCGGTCCTGGTGATCCTGCCGAGCGGGGAGAGCACCCGCCCCGCCATGGCGTAACCGAAGGCGAAGGCGATGATGCTCAGACCGAGGAGGGCGAAGAGCGAGCGGCGCAGCAGGTCGTCGAGCGCCAGGTCGCTCTGCTTGCGCAGACAGACCGAGACGGCGTCGTTGAGCTGCTCGCCGGTGCCCTGGACCGGCAGCTGGCACCAGTGGGTGGTGGGCTGGACCTTGCCCTCGACGACCTTGAACGGCAGTTCGGAGACGCTGTGGGTGAGCGCCTGCGCCGTGAAGAGGTAGATGATCGACAGCAGCAGGATGCCCGCGATCAGGAACATGCCGCCGTACAGCAGCGTGAGCCGTATCCGGATGGTCGGGCGCAGCAGGGGACGGACCGGGTCCCTGGGGTCCCAGGTCGGCTTCGGTGGCGCCTGGGGGTGGGGCGCGGGGGTGGTGGCCATCAGGTCAGATCCGGTACCCGGAGCCGGGGACCGTGACGATGACCGGCGGCTCGCCGAGCTTGCGGCGCAGGGTCATCACCGTGACGCGCACGACGTTGGTGAACGGGTCGGTGTTCTCGTCCCAGGCCTTCTCCAGGAGCTGCTCGGCCGAGACGACGGCGCCCTCGCTGCGCATGAGGACCTCGAGGACGGCGAACTCCTTCGGGGCGAGCTGGACCTCCTTGCCCTCCCGGAAGACCTCGCGGCGGTTGGGGTCGAGCTTGATGCCGGCGCGCTCCAGGACGGGAGGGAGAGGCACGCTCGTGCGCCGGCCGAGGGCGCGCACGCGCGCGGTGAGCTCGGTGAAGGCGAAGGGCTTGGGCAGGTAGTCGTCCGCCCCGAGCTCCAGGCCCTCGACGCGGTCGCTGACGTCACCGGACGCGGTGAGCATCAGGACGCGGGTGGGCATGCCGAGTTCCACGATCTTCCGGCAGACGTCGTCGCCGTGGACGAGGGGCAGGTCACGGTCGAGGACGACGACGTCGTAGTCGTTGACCCCGACGCGCTCCAGGGCCGCGGCGCCGTCGTACACGACGTCGACGGCCATGGCCTCCCGGCGCAGTCCGGTGGCCACCGCATCGGCGAGCAGCTGCTCGTCCTCGACGACGAGTACGCGCACGTCGTACTTCCTTCCCGTTGAGCCTCGGTCCGGGGTGGAACGGGCTGTAGACCTGAGCACTGACTGTGCGTGTCCATCCTGCCCCGTACGCGCGTAAACCGGCTGTAAGGCGGCGGTGCGGGGCCTGGGGCGGGCGGGTGGTGAGCCGGGGGCGCGGGGCGGGGCGCGTGGCCGGAGCCCAAGAATTCACCGGATTCACGGGCCAGTTGAGGTTTCTGTGAGGAAAGGGCTGGGGAGGACGACTGCACACCCCGTGATCACGCCCTGTATGTGGCGCGCCACCTACCGCTCTCCGTCTCCGGGAGACCGCAGTGCGTGATCCACCCACCCTCGGCACACCCCCGTGCCACCGGACCCATGACGAGGGGGCGCACGATGGACGCTTTCACCGCTGGCCTGCTGCACCGCATCAGGACCACACAGACGGACCTCACGCGGGCTCGTGAGACCGGCGACGACTACCTGGCGGAGGTGGAGCAGGCGGAGCTGGAGGACCTGCACCGGCTGGCCGCCGAGCACGGCGTGGAGGTAGCCGCGCAGGGCGTCTGACCCGTCCCGAACCCGTACGACCCGCACGACCCGTACGACCCGTACGACCGGCAGGACCGCACGACCTTCACGACCCGTACGACACGCACCGCCCCGCCCGTCCGACCGACCCCGTACACGTGCGAGGGCCCCGGCGCCGTCCCGGCACCGGGGCCCTCGCGTGTCCGGACCCGTCAGTCGTGCCAGGCGCCCAGGTCCTCCAGGAGCTCCTGGAGGGGGCCGAAGAGGCCCGGGGAGGCCGCCAGGGTCAGTTCACCCGACTCCGGCTCCCCCGGGCGGCCTCCGGTGAGGCCGCCGGCCTCACGGGCGATCAGGGCGCCCGCCGCGAGGTCCCAGGGGTTGAGACCGCGCTCGTAGTAGGCGTCGAGGCGGCCGGCGGCGACGTCGCAGAGGTCGATGGCCGCCGAGCCGCCGCGGCGGATGTCGCGGACCCGCGGGATCACCCGCTGGGCGACGTCCGCCTGGCGGGCCCGCCGGGACTGCACGTAACCGAAGCCCGTACCCAGGAGGGCCTGGTCGAGTGAGGGCGAGGGCCGGACGGCGAGGCGCCGGTCCCCCTCGTGGGCTCCGCCGCCGAGGACGGCACGGTACGTCTCGCCGCGCATCGGTGCCTCGACGACGCCGACCACGGTCTCGCCGTCCCGTTCGGCGGCGATCGAGACCGCCCAGGTGGGCAGCCCGTAGAGGTAGTTCACGGTGCCGTCGAGCGGGTCGATGACCCAGCGGACTCCGCTGGTGCCCGGGCTGGAGGCGCCCTCCTCGCCGAGGAAGCCGTCGTGGGGGCGGTGTTCGGCGAGGAAGCCGGTGATCAGCTTCTCGGCGGCGATGTCCATCTCGGTGACCACGTCGATGGGGCTCGACTTGGTCTTCGCCACGGTCAGGTCGTCCGGCCTGCCGTCGCGCAGCAGCGCTCCTGCCCGCCGTGCGGCCTCCAGGGCGAGGTCGAGCAGTTCGGTGAGAAGCGGGTCCGTCACAGGGTCTCCTTGGGCGTACGGGGGCATACGTACGGGTCAGGCGTACGGGCTGTCGGCGCCGGCCGCGGCGGGGCGCTCCGCCCTGGCGGGGCAACAGCCGATCGGACACAGGTCGTGGGAGGGTCCGAGCGCCCCCAGGGCGCACCGTTCGGTCCTGGTCCCCCGCTCGCGCGCGGCCCGTTCCAGGAGGAGGTCGCGGACGGCGGCGGCGAACCGGGGGTCGGCGCCCACGGTCGCCGAGCGCCGGACGGGCAGTGCGAGTTCGGCCGCCTTGGCCGTGGCCTCGGTGTCGAGGTCGTAGAGGACCTCCATGTGGTCGGAGACGAAGCCGATCGGGACCATGACGACCGCGGGCACCCCCGCGCCGTGCAGCGTCTCCAGGTGGTCGCAGATGTCCGGCTCAAGCCACGGGATGTGCGGGGCGCCGCTGCGGGACTGGTAGACGAGCTGCCAGGGGTGGTCGGTCCCGGTCGCCTCGCGGACCGCGTCGGCGATCACCCGTGCCACGTCGAGGTGCTGCCGGACGTACGCCCCGCCCTCGCCGTGTTCGGTGACCGGTCCGGAGGAGTCGGCGGCGGACTCGGGGATGGAGTGGGTGGTGAAGGCGAGGTGGGCCCCGTCCCGCACCGAGGGGTCGAGCTCGGCGAGGGAGGCGAGGACGCCCTCGACCATGGGCCCGACGAAGCCGGGGTGGTTGAAGTAGTGCCGGAGCTTGTCGACCCGGGGCAGCGGGAGGCCCTCCGCCTCCAGGGTGGCGAGCGCGTCGGCGAGGTTCTCGCGGTACTGGCGGCAGCCGGAGTAGGAGGCGTACGCGCTGGTGGTGAGGACGGCGATGTGGCGCCGGCCGTCGGTGATCATCTCGCGGAGGGTGTCGGTGAGGTACGGCGCCCAGTTCCGGTTTCCCCAGTAGACGGGCAGCCGCAGGCCGGCGTCGGCGAAGTCCGTGCGCAGCGCGCCGAGGAGCGCGCGGTTCTGGTCGTTGATCGGCGAGACACCGCCGAAGAGGAAGTAGTGCTGCCCCACTTCCTTGAGCCGTTCCTTCGGGATGCCTCGGCCGCGCGTCACGTTCTCCAGGAACGGGACCACGTCGTCCGGGCCCTCGGGGCCGCCGAACGAGAGCAGCAGCAGGGCGTCGTACGGGGCGGGATCGTGCTGATCGGACATGGCACCGATCCTCCCATCCGCGCCTGACAGGGGTGGGCGCGCCCCGTCGATGGCCGGGTCGCCCGATAGGTGACGGAAAGGTGAAGGAAAGGGGGATGACTGATCGAGTTCAACACCGTAGGCTTTAGTAGTTAATTACACGTGTTGACCAAGGACGCCTCTTGCCCAGTCCCTACCGTGCGATCTTCAAGGCGCCCGGCACAGTCCTGTTCTCCGTCGCCGGGTTCTTCGGCCGGATGCCCCTGTCCATGATGGGCATCGGCATCGTGACCATGATTTCGCAGGTCACCGGCCGGTACGGGCTCGCGGGCGCGCTCGCCGCGACGCTCGCGATGTCCGCCGCGGCCCTCGGCCCGCTGGTCTCGCGCCTGGTCGACCGGCACGGGCAGCGCCGGGTGCTCCGCCCGGTGACCCTGATCTCGCTCGCGGCGGCCGCGGGGCTTCTCCTCTGCGTCCAGCAGGAGGCCCCCGACTGGACGCTCTTCGCGTTCACGGCCGTGATCGGCTGCGTGCCGAGCGTCGGCGCCATGACGCGCGCCCGCTGGGCGGAGATCTACCGGGGCGAGGAGCGGCCGCTGCACACGGCGTACTCGTGGGAGTCGATCGTCGACGAGGTCTGCTTCATCTTCGGCCCGATCATCTCGATCGGCCTGTCGACGACCTGGTTCCCCGAGGCGGGCCCGCTGTTCGCCGGGGTGTTCCTGGCCGTCGGCGTCTTCTGGCTGACCTCGCAGCGCGCCACCGAACCGCGACCGCACCCGCGGCAGGCCGACGACCGGAGCGGCTCCGTGCTCCGCTCCCCCGGGCTGCAGGTCCTGACCCTCGCCTTCGTCGCCACCGGCGCCATCTTCGGCTCGGTGGACGTGGTCACCGTGGCCTTCGCGGAGGAGCAGGGGCACAAGGCCGCCGCCAGCCTCGTCCTGGCCGTCTACGCGCTGGGTTCCTGCCTCGCGGGCGCCGTCTTCGGGCTGATGCACCTCAAGGGCGAGCCGTCCCACCGCTGGCTTCTGGGCGTCTGTGCGATGGCCGTGAGTATGATCCCCCTCCTACTGGCCGGGAACCTGCCGTTGCTGGCCGTGGCGCTCTTTGTCGCGGGCCTGTCCATCGCACCGACGATGGTGACCACCATGGCCCTCGTCGAAGCGCACGTACCGCGCACCAAGCTGACCGAGGGCATGACCTGGACGGGTACCGGGCTCGCGATCGGCGTGGCGCTCGGCTCTTCGGCCGCCGGCTGGGTGGTCGACGCGTCGGGGGCGGAGGCGGGGTACGTGGTGCCCGTCGTCTCGGGTGCGCTCGCGGTCGCGGTGGGTCTCCTCGGACACCGCCGGCTCCGCAGGCCGGCTCCGAACCGGGAGGGGCAGCGTGAGCAGGACGACAGCGGGATCGGGGAGCGCCAGGACGGCGGACAGCCCGTGGCGTAACTGGGCGGGGAACGTCACCTCCCGCCCCGCACGGGAGGTGAGCCCGGCCTCGGCCGAGGAGCTCGCCGAGGCGGTGCGCCGGGCTGCCGAGGACGGCCTGCGGGTCAAGACGGTCGGCGCCGGTCACTCGTTCACCTCGATCGCGGCCACCGACGGCGTCCTCGTCCGGCCCGGACTGCTGACCGGGATCCGGCGGATCGACCGCGCATCGATGACCGTGACGGTCGAGGCGGGCACCCCGCTGAAGCGGCTCAACGTGGCGCTGGCCCGGGAGGGCCTGTCGCTCACGAACATGGGCGACATCATGGAGCAGACCGTGGCCGGGGCCGTCTCCACGGGCACGCACGGTACGGGCCGCGAGTCGGCCTCGATCGCCGCGCAGATCCGCGGCCTCGAACTGGTGACGGCCTCGGGCGAGCTGCTGACCTGCTCGGAGGAGGGAGACGACGAGGAACGCGCGGTCTTCGCGGCGGCCAGGATCGGTCTCGGCGCCCTCGGCGTGATCACGGCGATCACCTTCGCGGTGGAACCGGTCTTCCTGCTCACCGCGCGCGAGGAGCCGATGACCTTCGACCGGGTCACCTCCGAGTTCGACGCGCTGCACGCGGAGAACGAGCACTTCGAGTTCTACTGGTTCCCCCACACGGACAACTGCAACACCAAGCGCAACAACCGGAGCGCGGGGCCCGCCGCTCCCGCCGGCCGGATCAGCGGCTGGATCGAGGACGAGCTCCTCTCCAACGGGCTCTTCCAGGCGGCCTGCTCGCTGGGCAGGGCTGTGCCGCCTGTCATCCCCTCGATCGCCAGGATCTCCAGCCGGGCCCTGTCGGCCCGTACGTACACCGACATCCCGTACAAGGTCTTCACCTCGCCGCGCCGGGTGCGCTTCATGGAGATGGAGTACGCCCTTCCGCGCGAGGCGGCGGTCGCGGCGCTGCGCGAGGTCAAGGCGATGGTCGAGCGGTCGCCGCTCAAGGTGAGCTTCCCCGTGGAGGTGCGGACGGCTCCGGCGGACGACATCACGCTGTCCACGGCCTCGGGGCGCGAGACCGCGTACATCGCCGTGCACCTCTACAAGGGAACGCCCCACCGCGCGTACTTCACCGCGGTGGAGCGCATCATGACTGCGCACGGGGGCCGCCCCCACTGGGGCAAGATCCACACCCGCGACGCCGCCTACTTCTCGGAGGTCTACCCGCGCTTCGCCGAGTTCACGGCGCTGCGCGACCGGCTCGACCCGGAGCGCCTGTTCGGGAACGACTACCTCCGCCGCGTGCTGGGCGACTGACGGTCACTCGGCTTCTCGACTGACGGTCACTCGGTTCCGGTGTCGGCCGGCGGCGTGGGCGCCGGGGTCTCCGGTGCGCCGGACTCCGTGGGCGGCGGGGCCGGGGCCGTCGGGTCGGTCGGTTCCAGGGTCGGGGTCGGGGTCGACTCGCCGCCGGTGGAGCCTGAGGGCGTCGGCTCCTGCGAGGGGGTCGCGGTGCCGTACCGCCCGGTGCCCTGCTCGCCCTGGGGCGGGGTGGCGCCCGTCGAGGGACTCCCGGCCCCGTCCTCGGGCCGCGCGGTGCCCTCGGCGGATCCGGACGGCGCGGGCGCCGGGCCCTTGTCCTCCACCGGCGCGTCATGCCCCGCGCTCCCGCTGCCACTGCCACTGCCACTGCCACTGACGACGGAGCCGAAGGTGGTGGTCCCCTGCCGGCCGCTGAAGTCCTGGCCCGAGACGAGTTCGTAGGCGGTGATGCCGCCCATCGTGACGCCGAAGACCAGGGCGGCGGCGATCGCCGGGCGCTTCCAGCCCCGGACCCGGGTGCCGTGGGTGGTCGCCGTGCCGAAGTCCCCGTCGTACGGGAGCGGGGCCTGGATCGTGCCGAGCATCAGGGTGCGGTCGTCCCCGGACCCGGCGGCGACCGGCACCTGACGGGTCTTCGGCCGGGCGGCCGAGGTCGCGTCGCGCACCTGTTCGCCGGTGCGCCGGAAGAGGTGCTGGAAGAGCGGGCCGCCACAGGTCGCGATGACGCTGATCACACCGGCGCCGACGATCGTGCCGTACACGCCGAGGGTGGAGGCGAGTTTGGCGGCGATGACCGCGGCGAGGGCGCTGCCCGAGACCTGAGCCACGCTCAGGTCGATCCTTCTCCTGCCGCTCTCCCTCTCCTCCGGCTCGTCCATGTCGGTTTCCGGCCTGTGGCGCATCTCCAGCCCCTGACGACTTATCCGTTCGCCTTGCACCCAGAAGGGACATATGGGCGAAGCGAATAGTTCCGTTTCTGGCGGTTCTGTGAAGAGCGCCACGTATGGGGGAAGATCACGGAGACTCAACTCCCGTACCGTCCGAGAAGTTGGGCGGCGCGCCGGTCCACCCAAGTGGCCCGAATGGAGTACATTGACGAACCCTGGGTCCGGACGCCTTCACGGGTGCCCGGGATCAAGGGGAGGGGGCCGGACACGGCGCTCGAACCGGCGGCGCCGCGGCAACGCACGGGAACCGACTGCACAGAGTGACCGCCTGTCACTCCGGGTAGCCAACAGGTCACCGTGTCATAACGGCGTTCCAGGGTCCACGCCCGACACGCCGGGCAACTCGGCAAGGTAGTGGCAGGCTGCACCCGGGCAGGCCACACTCGACTAGCGGAAGCAGCGACGCACGTGACGTCGGCAGGCACCACCCGGGAGGTCCCCATGCCCGAACTGCGTGTCGTGGCCGTCTCAAACGACGGCACACGACTGGTGCTGAAGGCTGCTGACAGCACGGAGTACACACTTCCGATCGACGAGCGGCTCCGCGCCGCCGTGCGCAACGACCGCGCGCGCCTCGGCCAGATCGAGATCGAGGTGGAGAGCCACCTCCGCCCCCGCGACATCCAGGCGCGGATACGAGCCGGTGCCTCCGCCGAGGAGGTCGCCCAGCTCGCCGGCATCCCCGTCGACCGCGTACGCCGCTTCGAGGGCCCCGTGCTCGCGGAGCGCGCCTTCATGGCCGAGCGGGCCCGCAAGACCCCGGTCCGCAGGCCCGGCGAGAACAGCGGCCCGCAGCTCGGCGAGGCGGTGCAGGAGCGGCTGCTGCTGCGCGGCGCCGAGAAGGACACCACGCAGTGGGACTCCTGGCGGCGCGACGACGGCACCTGGGAGGTGCTGCTCGTCTACCGCGTCGCGGGCGAGGTCCACACGGCCAGCTGGACGTACGACCCACCGCGGCGGCTCGTCCAGGCCGTGGACGACGAGGCGCGCGCCCTGATCGGCGAGACGGACGACACGATCGCCGCCGCTCCGGAACCGAGCTTCCCCTTCGTGCCGCGCATCGCCCGGCTCCCCAGGGACAGGCCGCTCGACCGCGCCCTGGACCGCCAGATCGACCGGTCGGACCGCCAGCTGGAGCGGGCGCACGCGTCCGTCGAGCCGGAGGACGAGCGGGACTCGCTGACCAGCCTCCTGGAGGCCGTGCCGAGCTTCCGCGGCGACATGATCGTGCCCGAGCAGCCTGACTCGGAGCCCTCGGAAGAGGCCGAGGCGGAGGAGCCGCCGGCCCCGGCCGCCTCGGCGGGTGCGGGATCCGCGTACGCCGACGTCCTGATGCCGCGCGCGGTATCGGGTCACCGCGACCGGCTCACCGGCACGACCGACCGCCAGGCGGAGGCGGACGGCGTCCGTCCGGGCCGTCGCGCGGCGGTGCCGAGCTGGGACGAGATCGTCTTCGGCACGCGAAGGAAGAAGCAGGACTGACGCCTGCCGCGACGACAGCCGTACGGGAGACGACAGGCGTACGAAGGCGTCGGCCGTACGGAGGACGTCAGCCGTACGGGAACGGGCCCGCGCCGGATAGGTGCGGGCCCCGTCCGTTCCGCTACTGCGGATCCGGGCCCGTGGCCACCGGGCGGCCGGGGTCGGCGGACCACTCCGACCAGGAGCCCGCGTAGAGGGCCGCGGGGATGCCCGCGACCTCCAGGGCCAGGACCTCGTGGGCCCCGGAGACCCCCGAGCCGCAGTAGACCGCCACCGGGGTGCCCTCGGCCGCGCCCAGGGCGTTGAAACGGTCCCGCAGAGCGCCGGCGTCCAGGAAGCGTCCCTCCGCGTCCACGTTCTCCGTGGTCGGCGCCGACACCGCGCCCGGGATGTGACCGCCGACCCGGTCGATCGGCTCCACGTCCCCCCGGTAGCGCTCGGCCGCCCGGGCGTCCAGGAGCAGCCCCGCGCGCGCGTGCGCCGCCGCCCCGTCGGCGTCGAGCAGCCCGAGCGCTCCCGGCTCCGGCCGGAAGTCGCCGGGCTCCGGCACGACGACCTTCTCCGTGAGCTCCCCCGGCCAGGCCGCGAGGCCCCCGTCCAGGACCCGTACGTCCCTGTGGCCGGCCCAGCGGAGCAGCCACCAGGCGCGGGCCGCGCCCCAGCCGAGACCGCCGTCGTAGACGACGACCGGGGTGTCCGCCGAGACGCCCGCGCGGCGCATCGCGGCCCCGAAGGCCTCCGGGTCGGGCAGCGGGTGGCGCCCGCCGCTGCCCGCGGGCCCCGCCAGTTCCGTGTCCAGGTCGACGTAGACCGCGCCGGGGAGGTGCCCGGCCTCGTACGAGGGCCGTCCGGGCGGGCCGCCCAGCGTCCAGCGGACGTCCAGGAGGACCGGCGGCCGGGCCCCGGCCGACTCGCTCAGCAGTTCGCTTGCGGAGATGATGGGCTTCATGGGCCCATCCTCGCGCAGCCGCCCGGCCGCGGAGGACGAACCCGGCGTCCTCCCCGCGTCACCGCCGCGGGGCAGCGCCACTCGTTGGTGCGACCGGGGCGCGCCGCGGCCCCTTCGGTGTCACCATCGGACGGGGGCACGGGCACGACGACGGTCCGAGGAGAGAGTCACGATGACCGAGGCGACTCGGCGCACACCCGGCACACCTTGTTGGGTGAGCTTGATGGTGCACGGGCTTGACGCCACGCTTGAGTTCTACAACGCGCTCTTCGGCTGGGACTTCGTACCCGGTCCGCAGCAGCTCGGTCCGTACGTACGCGCGCTGCTCGACGGCAAGGAGGTGGCGGGCATCGGCCGGCTGCCGCCGGACCGGCACCTGCGCATCGCCTGGACCCCGTACCTGGCCACCGCCGACGCCGACGAGACCGCCGAGAGCATCCGCGGCTGCGGCGGCACGGTGGCGGTGGGCCCGCTGGACGCGGGCGAGGCCGGCCGCCTCGCGATCTGCTCCGACCCCGCGGGCGCGGTCTTCGGTGTCTGGCAGGCGGAGGCGCACCACGGCACTGCCACGGCGGGATCGCCCGGGACCCCGGTGTGGAACGAGCTCATCACCTACGAGACGTCGATCGGGAAGTTCTACCGGTCGGTCTTCGGCTACGAACTGGAGCCGGTGGAGTCCTTCGACCGGGCGGACTACGCGACGCTCCATGTGGCAGGGGCCCCGGTGGCCTCCGTGCACGGTGTCGGCAACGCGGTGCCCAGGGACCGGGGCCCGCACTGGATGACGTACTTCGAGGTCGCCGACACGGACGCGGCCGCGCGGCTCGTCGTGGAGCTCGGCGGCCAGGTGCTGCGCCCGCCGCGCGACGGCACGGCGGGACGGCTCGCCCTGGTGACGGACGCGGAGGGCGCGGTCTTCACCCTCGTCAGGTCGGCCGACCGCGCCCCGGAGGCCGCCGCCCCCGCCCCGGACGCGCTGACGGACTGACGGGCGCGGCCGGGCCGCTCAGCCGCGCCGGGAGCGCACGAGGCTCCGGCGGAGGCGGAACGGCGTGGCGGCCGGCAGCGGGGCCCTTGCGCCCGGAAGGCCGAGCTGGGTCAGCCGTTCGGCGGAGAAGTGGTGGGCGACGGCGGGATCGGCATGGTGCGCGTCCAGGTAGCGGGTGGCCTCCTCCCGCAACCCCGGGTGGCTCTTGTGCCGCATGCAGTAGCCGACGGCGCGGACGAGCGGCGTGAGCGAGTCGGGTGCCGGTCCGGGGACGGCGGGCTCCTCACCGCCTTCGAGGTCCGCGACCAGGTGGTCGACGACGGTGAGCGGGATCCGGTTGCTGTTCTCGAAGGGGGTCAGCCGTTCGAGGACCTCGGCGGTGCCCACGCGCGCGATGGGGATGCCGTAGTGGACGGCGGCGGTGAACATCGCCGTGGAGAAGCAGCCGACGACGAGCCGGGGCCCGCACCGCTCGTAGAAGGTCTCGGCGAGCAGCGGTCCGTCGAGGACGGTGAGCCGTACGCCGGACCGTTCCGCCTCCTCCCGGAGGACCCGGGAGTAGCCGGCCGGGGCGCTGGGGTGCGGCTTGAAGACGACCGAGCGGTGTCCGGCCGCGGCCGCCCCGCGCAGCATCCGCACGTGGAGTTCCTCTTCCTCCTCCGCGGTGAGCAGGTTGAGGGCGGCGAGGTACTGGCCGAGGAGCAGTGCGGTGGGTTCGGCGTCGGCCGCCCGCGCGATGTCCGGGTCGTCGGCCGCCTCCTCGGCGATCTCGGCCAGGACCGCGCGGAAGGCGCTGTCGGGGACGAGTTCGGGCTCGACGCCGTACTCGCTCAGGAGGAGGGGCCGCAGGCCGGGCACCAGGTCGAGGTGGAGGACGCGCCGGACGCGGCAGGCGATCGACTGGGCGAGGTCGGAGCGGGTCGGGCCGTAGCTCATGAGGCCGTCCGCGTAGACGTGCACGGCGCTCTCGGGGAAGGTGCCGGCCAGCGCCTTGGCGGGGTTGACCTGGATGGATTCGACGATCAGCTCCACCGGGGCGGTGCCCAGGTCCCAGGCCGTGCGCAGCACCCGCTGCCAGAGGGGCGCCTCCTCGGGGCGGGGGGCCCAGGCGGCGGGGTGGTACGGGTGGATGGTCTCGTTCCAGTCGAGGGTCCCGTCGAAGCGGGCTGCGATCCGCTCGTACCCGGTCATGGTCTCCAGGCGCAGCGCCGTCTCCGGGATCTCGGCGTTGCGTGAGATCAGCAGGAACCGGCGGGCGTCCGCGCGGGGGCCGAACTGTCCGGCGTCGAGGGAGGCGGCGAGGGTGGCCGCCCCGTACAGGGTGGACACCTGGAAGATCTGGACCGGCCGGAGGTCGTGGGTTGCCGGGTCGGGGGCCTGGGCGGTGGGCGCGGGGGCCTTGTCGGGGGCCATGGGTCAGGCGGTCCTTCCGGTGTCGCGCAGGCTCCGGAGGAGGGTGCTGCGGGCGGTGTCCATGGTGGCCAGGGTCTCGTCGAGGACCTGCTGCGGCATCCGGTGCAGCGCGTCGGCGACATCGGCCCGGAGCCGGGTGGCGACGGCGGGCTCGTACTTGCCGACCTTGCCCATGTGGAAGGCGATCATCGCGCAGTACGTGCGGACCGCCTTCGGGAGGAACCGGTCCGCCTCCGCGTCCCGGGACACGTCGTCGAGCAGGGTGTCGTACGACGGAATGAAGTCCAGCTGCCGGTTGTCGGTGATCTGGGTGAGCGAAGTGGTGACGCCCCGCCGGTAGAAGACGCCGTGCAGGGAAAGCGCCGCGAAAGTACGGGCCTTGAGGTGCAGCCGCCAGATCCAGAGACGGTCCTCGGCAGTTCTCAGGGAGGTCTCGAAACGCGACGCGCCGTTCTCGAAGAGCCTGGCGCTGTAAATGCCGAAGGGGACGAACGGATAGTCCACCATCGTCACCATGCTGGCGGGCGAGATTCCGTCCCTGGGGTCCATCACCGTGTCGCGGCGCGCGGCGGGGGCGTAACGGATCTGCCGTTTCCTGCCCTCCGAGAGGACGTGGTCGGTGCGGGCGAAATCGCAGCCAAGGCGTTCGATTCCGGCGACCGTTGCGGCGAGGTGGCCGGGCGCGTACCAGTCGTCGCCGTCGAGGAAGGTGAGGTAGTCGCCGCGCGCCGCGTCCATTCCCGTGTTGCGTGCCTGGGCGACGCCGAGATTCGTCTCGTGCCGGATGACGGTGGCGTTCGGCAGACGGTCGCGCCAGCGGTCGAGGATTTCCGGGGTGTCGTCCGTCGAGCAGTCGTCGATCAGCAGGAACTCGAATTCCGGATCCGCGTTGTTCGCGAGACTGCGCAGGGTGTCGGGCGCGTACGGCCCGACGTTGTGGAACGGTACGACGACGGACAGTTTCGGCACTCGGAATCCCCATACTGAATCGAACAATTAAACGCCGCTACGGCGGGCACAGTAACGCTCCCCCTTTCCGGGCGAACGATCCGCGCGTGCACTCCGGGTGAACTCTTGTCGTCCCCCGCGGAAAGTCCGTGGGCAGGCGGGGCCCGGCCGGCTCACCGGGGGGACCGCCGGTGCAGGAGTCCCGTCGCCGCCAGGGCGAGGAGCGCGGCAAGGCCGACGGCGCCGCCGAGGCGCAGCCCCGGGGGCTGGAAGGAGCACGTGACCGTGCTCGCCCGGCCGTCGAGCGGAACGGCGATGAGCCCCTCGTACGCGCGCGCGGGCCGTGGATCCGCCGCACCGGCGGCGCAGCGCCAGCCGGAGACGCGGGGTACGGCGACCACGGCGAAGCCCTTGCTGCCCGGGGGCAGTTCGGCCGTGACGGTGTGCCCGGTGGTGTGGACGCGGGTGGCGCCGCTGGCGGTCAACTGCCGTACGGCGGAGTCGAGCCGGTCCTGCAGCAGACAGCCGACGGGCCGACGGGGCAGCCGCACCTTGGCCTCCGGGGTCAGCTCCACCCGCACCTCCCCGGAGGCGGGCGCGGTGCCGAGGGCCTGCATCGGGGCGCGTACGGCGGGCGGCCTGCCGTCGAAGTCCACCGACCACTCCCCCAGGAGCGCCGCCGCGCCCTTGTACTCGGGCGCCCAGAACCAGACCTGGGAGCCCGCCGGGCAGCGGGCGGTGAGAGTGCGTCCGGTGCGGACGACGGCCGGCAGCTCGTACACCTCGGCGCCGAGGAGGCGTTCCTGCTCCGCGAAGGCCGAGTCCCCGGGCCGCGTGCCCCGCCGGTCCGGGGCGCGGACGGTGACCAGCGGCGGTACGGGGGTGGTGGTGACGGTGACCGTGGCGCGGGGCGCGGCGTCCCGCCGTACCGGCTCGGTGGGCCGCGAGCGGACACGGGTTCCGATGGAGAACAGCGCGTCGGTCACCGGGTTGTCGAGGGTGACCGGGTGCCGGCCCTTGGCGTAGTAGCCGAAGCCGAGGGAGGCCAGGGTGCCGGCGGTGACCTCGGAGGTCAGGCTGCTGTAGTAGTCGGCCCCCTGCCCTCCGACGAGGAGCACGTCGTTGCCGCCGGGGACCTCTCCGGGCTCCGTACGGTGCCGGGGCCAGCCGTCCGCGCGGGCCACCGCGTCGGCCACGGCCGTGTGCCAGGGGCCGATCCGAGCGGACCAGGCGAGCTTCTCGCGCTGTCGCTCCTCGATCCGCTTCCCGGTGACGGCCGTCTCGCCCGCCTGGGCGACGACGAGCAGGGTCACGGCCAGAACCGGCAGTACGCGCGCGGGGGTCCGGCGACCGTTCGGCAGCAGGAGGAGGACGGCGGCGGCGAGCGCAAGGACCGCCGACACGGCGAGGGCGGGATAGGTCCACCGGTCGATGTCGGGACTCCCCTGTCCCGCCCAGGCCAGGAGTCCGAGCAGCGCGCCGCCCGCGAGGAGCGCGGCCGGGCGGGGGAGCCCCGGCGCCGCGGAGAACCAGGCGGCGATGAGGAGCAGCCCGCACAGGACGAAGGCCTGACGGTACGGATTGCCGTTGGGCGAGGCTCCGGCGTGCCAGAGCAGATGGGTCGGCTCCCACTGGAGGGACAGCGCCACCAGGACGACCGCGGCCGACCAGCCGGCCCGCACGCGCGCGGGGACGGCGCGGTGGAACGGCAGCGTGAGGGCGAGGACGAGCGCGGGCGTACCGATGAACAGGGCGGGGCTGTCCACGCTCTCGGTGGCGGGGAGGAGCCGGGCGAGGAGGTCGGTCCAGGCGGCGGGCGCGAACGTGGCCTCCGGGGTGGGGTCGGCGACGCGGGTGGCGAGGAAGACGACCACGACGAGCGGTGCGGCGAGCCCGACGCCGATGAGGACGGCACGGGCGGCGCGCAGCGCCCCCGCGAGGCGCTGCCGGGCCGCGGCCGTCTCGTCGGCGGTCAGGAGCCGTACGACGAGGACGACGGCGGCACCGACGGTGGCCATGTACGCCGTGTAGAAGTTGGCGGTCCAGGCGAGCGCGACGACGAGGGGCCCGAGCACGGGGCGGCGACCGGTGCGGGCCCACTCCCCGACCAGGCAGAGCAGCGGGAAGGCGACGAGCCCGTCGAGCCACATCGGGACGTCGGCGCCGGAGCCGAAGGTCCAGCCGGAGAGGGCGTACGCGGTGCCGAGCACGGCGGCGACGGGCCGGGGACCGGGCCTCAGCCGCGGGAGCAGCAGCGCCATGGCCGCCGCGGCCGCCGCGATCTTGACGGCGGTGACGACGTACAGGGCGAGCTCGACGCGGTCCGCGGGGAAGAGCACGACGAGCAGGCTGAACGGGCTGCTCAGATAGGTGCCGATGTCGCCGAGGAAGTTGGCGCCGAAGCCGGAGTTCCAGTTGAGGAAGGCGTCTCCGCGCGTCTCGCCGAGGAGGAAGGAGCGCCAGTACGCGTGGTACGGCAGGTACTGCTGGCCGAGGTCGACGACGTTCCTGGTCATCGGCCCGAAGGGGTGGCTCCGGGAGAGCCGGGTCGCGAGGCAGAACACCACGGCGGAGAGCAGGGCGGCGGAGAGCGGACCGACGAGCGCCGGGGACCGCGGGCCGCGTGGGGCGCGTGGGGCGTTCGGAGCGGCTGGTGCGCCGCCCGCCGTCTCCTCCCCGTCGACCTCGTCGCGCACGGTCTCGGCGGCGGGTGGCACACGTCCTCCAGGGGGCGCACGTACGGGAACGCCCGGGCTGATGTCACGGGCCGACCGCCATTACCGCCGAGCCGGGCGACCCGCAACCGATCATCAGAGGGTCTTTCGGCGCACCTCGGGTGAACTCCCGGTGTCGGGCGCCGGATGGAACAGCCCCGGGTCCGGGCGCGCCGTCGGCGGGTCAGCCCACCGGCGTCGCGGCGACGAGCTCGTCGACCGTGCGGGCCACCGTTCCGAACAGGTCGGAGACCGTCGTCAGGCTCGCGTCCCGCAGTACGTCCGACGGGAGGACGGACCCGTCCGGCGCGGCGAGGGGGCGGGTCGCGGTGGCTTCGGCGACCACGGTCGGGCGGTAGCCGAGGTTGAAGGCGCCCTGTGCGGTGAAGAGGACGCACATGTGCGTCATGAAGCCGGCGATGACCAGGTCTCCGCCGAGGCCGGCTCCGACCCCGAGGTCCTTCAGGGTGTCGGCGAGGTCGGTGGCGTGGAAGGCGTCGGGGAACTGCTTCACGACCACCTTCTCCCCCTCCGCCGGGGCGACTTCGGGGCTGATCGCACCGATCTCCGCCCGGATGTCGTACGGCGTGCCCTCGCCGCCGTCGTTGACGACGTGGACGACGGGGGCACCCGCGGCACGGGCGGCGGCGAGCAGACGCGCACCGGCGGCGACGGCCTCCTCGGCCCCGTCGAGCCGCATCACGCCGGCGCGGTAGGTGTTCTGGAAGTCGATCATGATCAGTGCCGACTCGCTCAGGCGCGGCAGCTCCTGGGGAAGTCCGATCACATCACGCAGGGTGGTGGAGGCGGTCATGGCGATTCCTTTCACGGAACAGGCCCGGAGGCGGTCCACCCCCCGGGGTGTATTCAACGCTAACACAGTTCGTTATCGTCGATAACGACGGAGGGTTGAAAGTGTCAGCGCTGCTACGGTGAGAGGCAAGGGCGGCATGGGAGGCAAGGCGGGCATGGTCGGCACCGGAGGCACCTCGACGGCGCGGGAGCGCATCCTGCGGGCCACCGAGGAACTCCTCGCCGACAAGGACGCGCTGGCGATCTCCACCCGCGCCATCTGCGACCGGGCCAAGGTCGGCATGCCCGAGATCTACCGTCAGTTCGGCGACAAGCAGGGGCTGCTCACGGCGGTCGCCGACATCGGGTTCGAGCGCTTCCTCGCCGACAAGCGGCGCAACCCCCTCACCGACGATCCCGTGGCGGACCTGCGGACGGCCTGGGACAGCCACGTCGCCTTCGCGCTCCGCAACCCGTACCTCTACCGCCTGATGTTCACGCCGACGGGCGAGGCCAGGCCGCAGGCCATCAAGGAGGCGCAGGCGATCCTCCTGAAGGCCGTGGAGCGCTGCCGCGACGCCGGCCGCCTGCGGATGTCCCCGGAGCTCGCGGGCCGGTCGATCCTCTCCGCGAACGTCGGCGTGTGCATGATGGCGCTGTCGTTCCCCGACCTGTTCGGGGACTCCGAGACCTCATCGGCGGTACGTGACGCGGTCATCGGAAAGGTCACCGGGGACGAGCGGGAGGACACCCGGATCGGCACGGCGACCGTGCTCGCCCAGGCACTCGTCGGCACCCTCACGGGGACGGCACCGACGAGCACCGGCGACCTCGACCGGCTGACCCGCGCGCTGCGACCGCCGGGGGCGGACTCCGAGGCGTGACCGGCCTCAGAGGTCGTGCGCCGTACCTCCATGCGGAGAAGCCGCGCCCCGTCGGGTGACGGGGCACGCGCCCCTTCCGGCCCCGGCAGGCGCGGAGTAGGCCGCCGCGCCCGGCGTCGCCGCACCGAGCTGGTCCAGGATCTCGTCGGCGAGCAGATCCTGCGGGCCCTTGAGCGCGTCGGCGGCCGCCCGGTCCCCGGGGAAGACCAACTCGGCCGCGATGTTGTCCTGCACGATCCGGGCGAGGTTGTCCAGGGCCACGAAGACCGGGTCCGAGAGCGGCTCGGCGGCCGGCAGGTCGATCAGATGGGTGGCCACCTTCGCCGGGTTCATGCACGGCCTGATGATGATCGAGTTCTGGTTGAGTTCGGACGTGGCCCACTGGGACAGCACGACCGTGTACAGGTCCCGCCACGCCTCCTCGCCGATCCGGGCCCGCCACGTCCGCAGGACACCCTGCACACCCTCGATCTGGGCCTCGGCCGCGTACCTCATGTTGGTCCGGATGCCCGCGTACACGCCGTGGGAGAAGTCCTCGAACGACCTGATGTCGAAGGACCCGGCCGCGGTGGAGACCTCGATGAACGCGAGTGCGCCGTCGAGGACCCGTGCGCACGAGACCACCATCTCCGGTGGGATGCCGGCCTGGTCCAGCTGCTGCCTGGCCGCCGTCAGCGTGTCGGCGTACTGCCGGAGGGGTGCGATCCAGTCGGTGGTCGCGGTTCCCTTGAAGGCGACCATGTGGAGGTCGTGCGGGTCGATGCGGTCCGCGCCGGGGAGGTTCGGAACCCTGTCGCTCAGGTGGGGCGCGATGATCGAGAAGACGCCGAGCGGCACATGGCTGACGGACTTCGCCAGCTCGAACACCTCCCCGACGGGATGCAGCGACTCCTGAGTGCCGTCGTGCACGAGGGTGAACCTTCCGCCCCTGGCATCGTTCTGGACCACGAGGACGGGACCGAGCCGCGCGATCAGATCCGACTTGAGCGCGGCGTAGTGCGACCGCATGCCGCTGTTGACCGCCACGATCGCGTCGCGGGCCCGGCCGCTCCGAACGGCCTGGTCGTCGACGAGTGCCCCGCTCCCGCTGCCGTCCGCGGCGGCCGCCGGTGAGGCCGCGAGGCCCGCCATGACCCCGGCCGCGGTGGTACGGCCGAGGAAGCTCCTGCGTGTGGTCATTCTCCGCCTTCCGTAAGGGCGGCGCGCGGCCCGCCCTCCCGCGCGGAAGGCACCGACGCGCCGGTGTTCCCGGCAGACGGACAACGATCCCGGGCCTCACACTTCGCGATCGCTCTCGACGGCGGGCTCCTCGGCGACGGCCGGCACACCCGAGGAAGGGAGCAGCTGCGGGATGCCGTCGACGATCGGGTAGCGCCGACGCAGGCGCGGGTTGTAGAGCGCGCCCCCGATCTCGTCCAGGATCAGCGGCCCCTTGTCGAGCGGGCAGGCGAGAATCTTCAGCAGCGGGCTGTCGGGCTTCATGACCGGGTTCCTTCGGGTGTGGGGGTGTTCGCCTCGTGTCGCGGCAGGGTGAGCAGGACCGTCAGCGCCAGTACGGTGCCGCCGAGACGCAGTAACAGCCGCAACGGGTCGTCCGGCAGCGGCTCGTCGAACGCGATCGTGCCGCTCACGATGGAGAACACGCAGCTCACCGTCGAGCACACCGGGACGATCAGCGACGCCCGGCAGCGCTGCAGGGCGGTCTGCGACAGCACCAGTCCGCTGACGCCTGTCAGCAACAGGAGGTACGGGTACGGGGAGGCGAGCACAGCGGGCAGCGAGCCGAGCAGGTCCTCGGTGTCCAGGTGCCCGGAGACGCCCTTGATCGCGAGCGAGCTGACGCCGTAGATCAGACCGACGGCGACCGCGTAGGCCACTCCGGTGGTCGGCTGCCGATGCCGTCGGCGGCCACGCCGCTCGGCGGCCGCGTAGAGCACGAGACCGGCCGCGAGGCTCGGCAGGCACAGGGCGAGCAGGATGCCGGTGGGAGCGGTACGGCTGATCTCCTCGCTGGTCTCGTACAGCGAGGCCACCACCATCACGAGGGCAAGACCGATGACGGCCACCGCACGCCGCTCGCGGCCGGAAGGCCGCTCGCCGAGCACCACCGACGAGAGCACGAGCAGGAGGACGAGACCGGACAGGAACAGGCCCTGGGCGGCGGCCATCGGCAGGGTGCGGTAGACGGCCAGCTGAGCGGCGAACCCCAGGGCAAGCGCCACGGCACCGCAGATCCACAAGGGCCGGCCGGCCAGCAGCAGGAGGGCCCGGCCCGGCTGTGCGGCACTCAGCGGCGGCATGCCGGCCAGCGCCCGCTTCTCCAGGACGAAGCCGGTGCTGTACAGGACGTTCGCCACCAGCGCGGCGACCACACCCCACACCACGGGCTACACCTTTCTCGCATGCACGAGGAGGATGGACGCGAGCGACGGCGCCCCGCAGGCCAGCCGGTCCAACGGCCGGAGCACGCGCGGGACTCCGTGGAACGGCGCACCGGCGAGCTTCACCACCTCGAACCCGGACGCGGCCACGAACTCGCGCAACGCGCGTGCCGTGTAGAGCCGCAGATGGCCCACGACCTCGCTGCCCGGACGGCCGTGGATACGCCGCAGACTCACCTCGGAGAACACCGGCTGGACTCCGGCGAGCAGCAGCGCACGGTTGTACCAGGCGGCGAGGTTCGGCGTGGAGAGCATGAGATGCCCGCCGGGGCGCAGGACCCTGCGCAGTTCGTCGAGGGCGCTGTCGGGGTCGACCAGGTGCTCGACGACCTCGCTGAACAGGACGGCGTCGGCGCTGTCGGAGGCGAACGGCAGCCCGCTGCCGGTCAGCTCGCCGCGGACGACCTGGCTCAGGCGCGGGGCCGCCCGGCGCAGGGCGTCCTGCGACCAGTCGATCCCCACGACGCGGTGCCCGCCGAGGACACGGGCCGCGATCGCGCCCGCCGAGCCGTCCCCGCAGCCGACGTCGAGCACGGTCGCGGCCGGGCGGCCGGGCCCCACGGGGCCGAGCGCGTCGGCCAGCATCCGGGCCTGCCGCAGGGTCCGGGCCTCGCCGGAGGCGACGGGAACGGTGGGGTTCTCGTAGAAGTCCCGCAGTCCGGGGGTGCGCGGGGCCGGCGAAGTCACTTCTGTCTCGCGTGACTTGGCGACTTCCCCAGAGGCGGTCGCTTCCGAGGCGGTCGCTTCCGAGCCGGTGGCTGAAGTGGTCATGACGGCCTCTTGTGGTTGTCCTGGGCGGGGCGGGATCCCACCGGTGTCGGTGTCGGTGTCGTGTCCGGACGCGGTGTGTCGTCCTCGGCCGGAGTGAGGGACGTCGTCGACAGCGACTCCGCGAACAGACCCGCGAGTTCCGCGCCCGCCGTGTCACCGAGCAGCGCCCGCGACCAGCGCAACGTCACATGCAGCCGCCCGCCGGTGGAGGCCGCCGCCACGCTCAGCCCGCGCGGCATCCGCGCCGGTGCGGAGAACCACACGGCCGTCGCCCGGCCCGCGTCGCCGAAGTCCAGCGCGTACGGCACGCGTCCGACGTTGGTGACCAGCGCCGTCGACGTCCAGGACGCCGCCGCCCGCCGTGCGCCACGGGTGAGCACGCCCCTGACGCCGACCGGCAGCAGCGGTGCGGTCAGCAGGCTCGCCCCCGCGCCCATCGGCGCGCCGTCGGCCGACTTCAGCGCGCGGGTGCGCCGGGCGGTGGTGCGCAGCAGCCGGGCCACGGCCTCCGGGTCCGGCCGGTCACGGAGCAGCAGCTCCGAGTCGCGCGGGTCCTCCGAGGTCATGGCCACCTCGACGAGCCGGGTTCCGTTGCCCATCGGCATGTCCGTGCCGCGCGGGCGGTCGTCCACGGGCATCGTGAGCCGTACCGGACCGGCCGGTCGGCCCTTCGACACGTTCCAGCGCCCCACCATCAGTGAGGTGGCGACGAGGAGCTGGTCGTTGACGGTCCAGGGCGGGAGGCCTCCGTTCCGCGCCGCACGCCGCGGAACGGGAAGGTCCGCCTGGACCATGCCGTTGCCCACGGCACGCGCGCGTACCGGCGCGGGCCGGGTGTCCGGCGCGAGCCGTACGGGCCGGTCTCGCACGGTGCGGCCGGTGGCACCGGTCCCGCTCGGAGCCGGACCCGAGCGCTCCGGCCGGACCCGCCCGGGGACCGGGAGGGCTGCCGTGCCGCCGTACTGTTCGGCGGTCGTGGCGAGCACCCGAAGCCCCGACGGGGCGTCGAGAGCGGTGTGATGCAACGTCAGCAGCAGGACGGTCCCGCCCTCTTCAGACGGGACGACTTCCAGGCGCATCGGCGGCGCCAGGGTGAGCGGCGGGCAGTCCGTCAGGGCGCGGGCCCGGGCCTGCGCCAAGGCGTCAGGTCCCGGCCCCGCGAAACGCACCGGATCGCTGTCCGGCCGTCCGGTCAGCTCCCACGCGAAGGACCGCCGGTGCCCACGACCGGGCACCTCTCGTGCCAGCACCCGGGGGTGGGTGAGCAGTGCCTGCAGGAACGCGGTTCGCAGCCGTACCGGGTCCGGCGTGCCGGGCAGATGGACCTCGATGTGCACGCTCTCCGGTTCGTCGTCACTGAGGCAGTGCCGCGACACCTCGTCGACGGTCGGAAAGGGAATCCGGGCCCCGCCGGGAGGGGTGGCCGTCCCCCTCCCGGCTGCGGTCTCCTGCTCGGGAACGGTCCCCCTACCGGCCGCTGTCCACGGCTCGGTCACGAGGGGCCACCGCCCTCCGGCCGCCAGAGGGGCTGCTCGGGCCGGTGCCCGTCGCCGGTGCCTCGCGGCCTGGCCGTGACCACCGGCCCGGCTTCCGGCGCGGCGGAACCGCCGTCGCCTTCATGCCCGTCGCCCTCACGCCCGTCACCGTCCGCCCAGCCGTCGTCGCCTCCGTACCCGTCGGCGTCCCCGTGCCCGGTGGCCGCGGCCGTCGGCCGTACCGCAGTCACCAGCGCGGCGGACAGGGCCACCAACGTGAGCACCTGCGCCAGGCCGCTGAACGCGCCCGTCCCGTCGGCGACCGGATCCCCGGCGCCCAGGGCCGCGACGAGTCCGGCGCCGCCCATCGCCACCGCCGCTGTCGGCACCAGCACGCCCGGCCGGAACCGCGCCGCCACGGCGAGTACGGGCACGACCAGGGCCAGCGGCCCCGCCGCCACCGCGACGACCGCGGTCAGCACCAGCGTGCCGAGCAGCATGCCCGGGGCCGCGGGTTCGGGCAGCTTCTCGTCGGTGCCACCGTCGTCGCGCCGACGGCCCACGAAGGCCAGGGCGGCCAGGGCGACGAGCGCGAGCGCACCGCCGACGAGGGCCGTCCGGTACGAGCCGGAGGGCTCGAACTCCATGGTCACCGTGCCGGAGGCGCCGGCCGGGATGACCCAGGCCTGCTGCCAGCCGTCGAGGCGCACCGGCTCGAGCTGCTTGCCGTCCAGGGTGGCCTTCCAGCCGTCGTTGGCGTTCTCGAAGGTCCGCAGGTAGGCGGCCTCGCCCGCGCCCGCCGACACCGAGACGGTCCGGCTGTCGTCGGCCCACCTGGTGACGGTGGCCTCGCGGCCCGCCGCTCCGTCCATGGCCCGCGGGGTGCCGCTGGTCAGCGTGACGTCGGTGATCGCCAGCGGGCCCGCGTCACTCGCCTCCACCTCGTGATCGCCGGACGGGAGTTCCAGGGTGCCGTCCTTCTCCTCACCCGCGCAGAGGGCGACGGCGATGGGGCGCCGCTCGGTGAGGTCCCGGACGAGTCCGGAGGCCTTCGTCTTGTGCAGGACGCCGCCCACGGCGAGATCCGGGCCCTCGCCGCACGCCAGCGAAAAGCGTGCGGACGGCTTGGGCCGCGGCACCCGCAGGTCGGCGAGCGCCGGAACGTGCACCTCGCTCAGCCCGACGGGCAGCTGGAGCTGGGCGTCCGCCACCGGGTTGTGGACGGTGAGCGGCGCGACCCTGGTGATGGTGATGTCGAGCCGGTTCGTCTCGATCGCGGGGAAGCGGACGCGCCCGTTCTCGTCCACGTCGGCCACCGCGGCGCCGTGCGGGGAGCTGATCATCACCTGCTCGGGCCGGGTGGACACCCCGCCCGCCGGCGCGAGGATGATCTCGTCGATCTTCGTCATCTTGGGCCAGTTCAGGTGGACGACGGGTCGGTCGCCCGCGATCCAGGCGGTCGTCAGATCGCCGTCGACCAGGTTGCGGGCGCCGAGTGACGTGCCGTTGCGGCTGATGGAGTCCACGGCGGCCGTCAGCCGGTTCTTCGACCCGGGGGCCGAACGGTCGAGCAGTCCGTCCAGCGCGCCGCCGGGTACGGCGACGGCTCGCGCCGACACCCGGTACTCGCCGGACTCCTGGGTGCTGAACTGCCGGTGCAGTCCCACCTCGGCCGAGGAGGGCGACAGGCCGCCCGCGTCGGTGCCGCGGTGCAGGGAGTACACGGTCGCCTCAGCGTCGGTGTTCTTCGCGTCGGCGGGCAGCTCCAGCAGGCGCGTCACCTGTACGTCCGGGATCGACACCTCGGAGAATCCGGCACCGGAGAGCCCCGGGCGCGCCTGCTGCGCGGCGAGGACGGTGATCTTCATCCAGGAGGCCTCGCCGGCGGGGGCCTTGACGGTCTGCGGCAGGCCGTCCGTCCGCAGGGGGCTGTCGGCCGAACCGCGGTCCGTCTCGATCCGTATCTGCGTCGGCGCCGCGCGCATGGCGTCGCCCGGCAGTGGCGTCAGCTGGACGGAGGCCGGGATGTCGGTCGGCCGGGAGAACTCCACCCGGAGCCACTGTCCGACCGGCTCGCCCGGGCTGCCCTCGGCCCACGCGGTGTCCGGGTTGCCGTCGAAGGCGTTCACCGGGTCGTGCTGCGGCAGGTGGAACAGCCAGTTGCCGCTGCTGGAGGCCGTCACTGACCGGGCGCCGCGCAGCACCGCCGTCGTCTGGTGCTCGGTGCCCTCCGACGGCAGGATCTGCTTGGGCTTCTCGCCCGGGTTCTGCAGGCTGCCGGAGTGGTTGCGCTCCTCCGCGGTGTAGGTGTACGAGGTGTTGTTGTTGACCAGGCCGAACCGGGTGTCGGCCCGGCGCAGCCCGTCCGCGACCGCCTTCACCGGTGCGACGACACCCTTGGGAAGCGTGTCCCCGGCCAGTACGGCCGGACGGCCGGTCATCGAGGGATCGGCGGACAGCTGGAGCAGCGACTCGGGTCCGCCACTGACCACGGCCGTGTCGGCCACGGACGAGACGCCGACCCTGTCGGGCCGCCCGGTGTCCCGAGGCTGGTAGATCTCCACGGCCTGGAGCCGCGGGTAGAGCCCCTGCACCTGGAGCGGGGTGCCGGCGGCGATGCGTCCGCCGGTCACCAGCGGGCCGAATCCGGTGACCTTGCGGTAGCCGGACGACTCCAGGGTCCGCTTCACCGTCTGCGGCGGGACGTAGCCGATCTGGTCGGGGTCGAGGTCGTTGCGGACGACCACCTCGTGCATGCCGGCCCGTGCGAGGTAGGCCCGGAGGCCGGGGACCTCGGCGCCGGACAGCAGGGCCTGCTCGACGGCGTCCGTCATACGGCGTGCTCCGGGGGTGCCGAAGGGGACGAAGTCACGCTGTGCCCAGGGGGTCTCGGCCAGCACGTCGAACGGCTGGTCGATGGGGGAACCCCAGGTGTAGATGCCGTGCGCCGTCGCGGGGACGACCAGGGCCCGGCTGTCCCGGGCGTTGTCCTCCAGCCAGTCGGCGGCCTTCTCCCAGTGGGTGGGCAGCTTGGTGAACGCCCCGGGCTGGAGGATCGAGCCGTTGACGTACGGGAGCGCCAGACCGGGCAGTACGAGCACGGCCGCGGTCGCGGGCACCCAGCGGCGACCGCGGAGCGCGCGGGAGCCCCTGCTCTCGGACAGTACGGCCGTCAGATGGGTGAGTCCGAGGACGAGCGCGAGGGCCAGTCCCGGCTGGAACTTGTAGATGTTGCGGAACGGCTTCAGCGGCCCGTTCAGCCAGTCCTGGACGGCGCCGTGGAAGGGACCGCCGAAGGACCCGGCGTACCCGGCGAGCGCGATCAGGACGACGGCCAGGACGGTCAGGAGCAGCCAGCGACGCTCCGGCAGGTCCCGCCGTGCCAGGCCGGCGAGGCCGAGCGCCGCGGCGAACGCGGAGCCGAGGACGGTGACGACGGAGGTCGCGACCGTCCAGCCGGCCGGCAGCCACGCCTCGCCGAAGTTCAGATAGGCCACCCAGTTTCCGGCGCCGCGCAGCAGCTCGGTCGCGGACATGGTGGCGGTGGTGGTGTCGGCCTGCTCGACGTACGGCATGAAGTTCTCGCCGTACGCGCCGAGCAGGAGCAGCGGCACCACCCACCACACGGTGGCGAGGAAGACGCCGGGTATCCACCAGCCGAGCAGCGCGCGGCGGCGCCGGCCTGCCGGGCGGCTGAGGAGGTACAGGCCCACGGGCAGCAGCGCGGCCAGGGTAGAGGCGGCGTTCACACCGCCCATGAAGGGGATCAGCAGGGCCGAACGCGCGGCGGCCTTCCGGGGGCTGTACGCCGCGGAGGTCAGCGGCAGCAGCACCCAGGGCAGCAGGGCGCCGGGCAGCGCGGCGGCGGAGGTCGAGCCGATGACGATCGTGAAGGTGGGCCACAGCGCGTAGGCCACGGCGCCGAGGACCCGGGTCGCGGGCGTCCCCACGCGCAGCCGCTCGGCGAGCCGGAGCGCGCCCCAGAAGGCGGCGGTCACGATGATCGAGAGCCAGAGCCGTTCGGCCAGCCAGACCGGCACCTGCAGCAGGTCCATGAGCCCGTAGTAAGGGAGTGCGGGGAAGGCGTAGCCGACGTACTGGTTGGCTATGCCGCCGAGGCCGACGTTCCCGTTCCACAGCGAACCGAGGTCGCCGAGGAAGCGCCACGGGTCGAGGGCGACGCCGAGTTTGGTCTCGAACGTCATCTTCCCCGGCGACACCGCGAGGAACGCCACCAGGACGAGGGCCCAGAAGCCGAACAGCAGGCGGCGTCCGCGCGGTTCGCCGGAGGCCTCCGCCGGCGTCGGGCCGGGCTGCGGCACCCGGGTGGGTGCCTGGACCGTAGTGGTCATGACCGTTCCTCGCTTCGCATGCTCATGGGCTTCGCCTGAGAATCAGCAGCAGATTCCAGGTGGCGATCTCGCGGAGTCCCGGCACCCGGGTGATCGTGCTCGCGAGGAACGGCCAGTAGCGTGACCGCGCGGTCACGACCTGCACGTCGTCGCGACCGCGGACGTGCCGCAGGGTGGAACCGATGTGGACGGGGAAGAGGTTCTCCCCGAGTGTGTGCTTGGCCGCGCGGCCGGTGCGGCGTTCGTAGCGCGCGCGGGCCCGCTCCGCCCCGAGGTAGTGCCACGGTGCGGTCTCGTGGCCTCCCCAGGGCGAGAGCCAGTTGGTGAACGACAGGTAGATCAGCCCGCCGGGGCGGGTGACGCGCGCCATCTCGCTGATGAACGTCTGCGGGTCCGACACGTGCTCCAGGACGTTGGACGAGAAGCACACGTCCGCGACGCCGTCGGCGAGCGGCAGCAGGTATCCGTCGGCGAGGACCGCGTCCTCGGTGGTACGGCCGCGGGCGTTCAGCTCCCGCGGGTCGGGCTCGAAGAGGTAGCTCTGTGCGCCCCTGCGGCGGAACTCCTCGGTGAAGTGGCCGCTGCCGCCGCCGACGTCGACGACGATCTTGCCGGCCAGGTCGACATGGCGTGCCACCTGGGCGACCGAGTCGCGGGCCAGCAGGCTGTAGCACCGCTCGGGATCGCTGGGTTCACGCATGAACGCCCGGAAGAGGGCGGCCGACCGCCTCAACGACGGGTCCTTGAAGCCGCGTTCGGCGGCGCCGGCGGGCGGGTCCTTGACACCTTGTGCGGTGTCTTCGGCCGACGGGTCCTTGCAGCCGTGCTCGGTGTCGTCGGCCGACGGGGCTCTGTGCTCGCGCTCGGTGGTCTCAGCCATGGACGCTCCTGCCGCGTCCGCGGGACGCGGCGCGGGCCACGGCCTCGGCGGCGACCTCCTGGAACTGACGGACCGTCGCGCTCCAGCGGAAGCGCTTGGCGCGCAGCACCGCGGCACGCCCCATGGCCGCGCGCCGGTCGGCACTGAGGGACAGGGCGCACCACGCGGCGGCGAACGAACTCTCGCCCCGGGCGAGCACCCCGGTCTCCCCGTCCTCGATGGAGTCGCGCAGGCCGGGTATGTCGAATCCGATCGCGGGGGTGGCCCGCGCGGCCGCCTCGGTGACGACCAGGCCCCAGCCCTCGACGAGGGAGGGGTGCAGCAGCAGCCACGCCTCGCACATCAGCCGGTGCTTCTCGGCTTCCGACACCCGGCCGGCGAACGTCACGGAGGGACCGGCCATGGCTTCGAGCCGCTCCCGTTCGGGGCCGTCCCCGACGATGACGAGCCGGCCGCCGGTGACGGGGCGCACCCGCTCCCACAGCCGTAGGAGCAGGTCGACGCGCTTGTACTCCACCAGCCGGCCGACGGCCAGGAACAGCGGTTCCTTCGCCTCGGGCAGCAGGGGGGCGGGCTCTTCGACGCCGTTGTTGACGATCCGGATGCGGTCCGGCGCCACGCCGATGGCGCGCAGTTCGGCGGCGGTCGACTCGGAGACGGCCACCATCAGGTTGTCGCGATGGGTGCCGGCCAGTGCCCAGTGCTCCAGCCTGCGTCCGAGCCGTGCCGCCGGGCCCGGGTATCGCATCTGCCAGAGATCGGTGTGTACGTGGTTGACCAGGCACAACGTGGGTCCGCGGTGCCACAGCGGCGCCAGGTACGGCATGCCGTTGCACACTTCGACCAGCAGGTCGCAGTCGCCGACCTCGCGGGCGAAGGTCGACCGGGCGTGCAGGAAGTGACTCGCGTCGCCTCCCGCGGAGACCACCCGGTAGTCGCGTGCGGCGGCCGGACCGCCGCACACGAGCGTGACGTCGTGGCCGTCGGCGGTCAGACCGTCGGCTATCCGGTCGATGAGCAGTTCCGATCCGCCGGCGGCCCGGTTGGCCAGGTCGCGGCGGGCGAGGAAGGTGATCCGACCCGGCACGGGCGCCCCGGGGGACGCGGTGTGCGGGTCGAGGGCGAGCGAGTCGGTGACGTGGCTGCCGGTGCGTGCTTGAGCGGGGACGGAACGGGAGTCCTTCTGGCCGGGGGCCAGAGCGGACGAGCGCTGGGGCATAGAGGTGCTCCAACTCGGCGGCTGCGGGTGGGATGCGCATGGGGATACGCATGGAGGGTGTGCCGGGCTTCCGGGGATGAAGCGCTGGGCTGGCTCGTAGGGGGTGCTGCGGGTACGGGTCGGGTACTGCGGGCACGGGTACTGCGGGATACGGGACTGCTGGTACGGGCACTGCGGACACCGCGGTGGCAGGCAGCCGGGGGTGGCGGCCGGTTCGAGCGGAAACATTGGCCTTACCGCGGGGTAACATCAGTGTTCGTTCAAGCATTCGTTCCGGCTACTCACGCCGATGACAATTTCGGGACTTTGGGCGGGCCCGTTTCACTCACTCTGCTGAGTGTTCGCCCCGCCGGGGGCCACGGAACAGCAGCACGGCGCCGGCGACGGCCAGCAGACCGCCCGCCACGCCGCCCACGAGCGGTGCGGTCTCGCCGAGGAGCTCCAGCCGGCCGCTGTCGTCGGAGGCCAGCGCGACCTGCTGGCGCCGGGTCTCCTCCGTGAACTCCAGCCCGTCACTGGCCAGCAGGGTGACCGCGTCCTTCTGCGAACCCGGGGCCCGCAGCGTCTTCTTGGGCGCGATCAGCGCGTTCATGATCCGCCCCGTGCGCTGGTCCACGGTCAGCTCGATCCTCGGGTTGGAGTACCACTCCTCCGCCAGGATCTGGCCGCCCTTCGTGCTGCCCACCAGCACGCCGGGCACCAGGCGGGTGCCGGTCGGGGTGGCCTCGACCTTGCCGACGAAGCGGTAGCCCTCGCGCCCGTCGACCTTGGCGACCTTGTCGAACTCCAGCGGCACGGTGGCGCCCAGGGTGCTGTCCCACCAGGAGTAGGCGCGCTTCTCGACGTCGAACGGGAACTTCAGGTAGGCCTCGCCCTCGAACTCGGGCTTCTCCTCGCAGCAGCGCACCGGCCGGTTGGTCCTGCGGTCGGTCACCCAGCGTTCGGTGGTCCACTGCAGGGACTTGCGCGGGTCGCCCAGCGCGAGCGTCTTCGGCGAGTCGATCTGCGTCGACACGTCCCAGATCGCGTTTCCGGTGCGCTCGCCCGCGGCGACGTCGCCCAGGACACGGCGGGTGATCGTGAGCGTCTGGCCGTCGACCGCGGAGACGGACCCGGTGTCGAAGTAGCTGCCCCGACCGCTGAAGACCGTCGTGGAGTCCACGTCGGTCGGCGTGCGCTTGGCGCGCGGCTCCACGTACCAGACGAGCAGCTGGGTGAGCACCAGCAGGAAGACTCCTGCACCCAGCAGAATCAGGGACAAAGGTGATATTGAACGGCGCATACGGGTACTCCAATACGGGCGCGACGTGCGAGGGGCTCGTGGGCCGTGTGGGGAAGGAGGCGCACACACGGGGTGCAGCCTGACCGGGGCGAGAGTGCGTACCCGGGAGTAACAGTCTTGTGGCGGCGAAATTAGGCGGCTCTTGACCACCTGTCAATGCGCCTCTCATACTGGCGGCGCCGGACCGGGCCGGCGCGCTGGGTGACAGACCTCGATGACCGAGAGGCCGATCATCCCCATGCCCAGACTGCTTGCCGCCTTCCTGACCTGCGTCGCCGCCGCCCTCCTGGCCGCGGGCGCCGCCTTCGGAATCGTCACCGCTCTCGACGCCACACCCGAGCAGCAGAATGTGCCGCTCGTCACGTTCCCCGAACCGCCCACGGACGACGCATCCAGCACGGCCGGCTCCGGCGCGGGCTAGGTTGGAACATGCGGCCGGCAGACCGAACGCGTACCGACCGGACGCCCAGGAGCGGTGTGGTGGAAACGTCGTCAGCGTGGCACGACGTGCCACGAGAACGGATTCAGGAGTTCGCCGACCGCGCCCTGGAGCAGGTCCCCGAACTGGCCCAGGACATCCTCGCCGAGATCCGGCGGGAGTATCCGGGCCTGGTCCTCCTCCCCGACGAGTCCGGAGAGCCGAAGGCCCTGGTGGCCATCCGGCACGCCCTCGAACTCTTCGTGGAGCAGATGACCACGGGGTCGGCCCGTCCGCGCGCCCTCCCGGAACTGTTCCGGGACTTCGGGCGCGGCGAGGTCTCCCAGGGACGCAGCCTGGACTCCCTTCAGGGGATCTACCGGCTGGGCGTCCGCCTCTCCTGGCGGCGCATGGCGGAGGTCGGCCAGCAGGTCGACATCCCGCCTTCGGCCATGTACGAACTCGCCGAGTCGGCGTTCGAGTACCTCGACGTCATGGTGGCCCAGTCGGTACGCGGCTACGCCGAGGCCGTCGCCCGCCAGGCCGGTGAGCGCCTGCGCCTGCAACGGCTGCTCGTCGATCTCCTGCTCACCGAACACCGTACGGATCCGACCGCCGTGCTCGCCGACCGCGCGGCCGACCTGGGCTGGCAGCTGCCCGGGAAGGTGGCGGTGGCGGTGCTGCTCCGCCCTGCCCAGGAGGCCGTCGCCCCCGCGGTGGGCGACGAGATGCTGCTCGACATGGAGGGCACGCGGCCGCGTCTGGTCGTACCGGACCCGGACGCCCCCGGGCGCGCGGAGCTGCTGGACCGGGCGGTGACCGGCTGGTCCGGTGCGATCGGCCCGTCGGTCCCCCTGGCGGAGGCCGTCACGTCACTGCGCTGGGCGGAGGCCGCCGTCGGGATGATCGAGCAGGGCCTGCTGCCGCGAGGGCGGCTCCTGCACTGCGGCGAGCACGTCGAAGCCCTGGTGCTGCTGCCCGCGGGTGAACTGATCGACGATCTGGCGCGCCGACGCCTCGCGCAGCTGGACGAGGCCGGCGGCCCGGCGCACGCCCAACGGCTCGCCGAGACACTGCTGGCCTGGCTGGAGACGCGGGGCGGTGCTCCCGAGGTGGCCGCCCGTCTCGGCGTCCACCCGCAGACCGTGCGCTACCGCCTGCGGCAGCTCCGTGAGCTGTGGGGCGACGACCTGGACGACCCGGACCGCCGCTTCGAACTGGAGCTGGCCCTCCGCACCCGGAGGCTGCGCGGAGATCTCGCCCCACCGCCCGACTGACCTCGGGACCAGCGGCTACGAAAGTATCGCGAGCGGAAATTGGCCGATCGCATTCGGCCCCCTATTCGCTGCGCATATCCAGTGCATCCGGTCGCGCATACGAGCGCGCCCGAATCCGTCGGGAAATGAACTGCACCAAGTTGCCAGGCCCCTGGCAGGATTCGGCCACATGACATCGAAGCCGCAGCTCAGCGACGTCATCGGGGGCTCCCGCAGCATCAGCGGAAACACATTTCAGTGATCCGGCCGACAACCGATGGGTTGTGGACCGACCAATGGCGCGCATAGCTTTCCCTCGTCGCTCAGCCTGGCGACGAACCATGGGCCGGAGTTTTTCCGCAGAATGGCCCATCGGATATATGCGGTCGGATTGGATGTGAATTCACATGAACAACTTCGACGGTGACATCTCGCTCATCGAGGAGATCGCGGAGCAGGACTTCGACGGCGTCGCCTACGGCGCGTGCTCGACCAACACGTTCTCGCTGTCCGACTTCCTCGGCAACCAGGGCGGCTGGTGCACGCTGACCAAGGAGTGCCAGCCCAACTGCAACTGAGCCCGAACGGCCGGGCACGGACCGGGGGCGGGGAGCGGCTCATGCTCCCCGCCCCCGGCGCAACGTGGAAATCTATCATCGTCCGCGCAGGGAGCCGGAGCATTGATCTCGCCCGCGAATCTTTACCCAGAACTCGACAGCGTCGAAATCCGCGAAACCATCGAGCCCCTCAGCGTTTTCGCGCCCGCCGTCCACGTCAAGCTCTCGGCTCCGTCCGGCGTCGCTCCCGAGGCCCCCTCGCCGGCCGCGCACGCCTGGTCGCTGGAGCCCGAGGAGTATCCGTTCCAGCACGTGATCCGGCGGCTGGCACTGCCGGCCGCCGACCGGCTCCTCCCCGGGGAGCTCACGGAGGCCGTCGCCGACCCGGACGCCTTCACGCTCCAGGTACTCGGCCGGGCCGAGGCCCGGCTCCGCGACGTGGCGACCCGTACCCTCGTCGCCGCGGTCAACAAGGCCTCCACCGAAGGGCTGTTGCGGGGGGAGACCCCGCACGAGCGCTACCAGGACTTCGTCAGCCGGGTGTGGGAAGACGCCCTGGAGCCGTTCCCGGTGCTCCACTCCGCGGCCGGCCACGTGGTGCGCAACGCCCGTGAGGCCGCGCGCGAACTGGTCCGGCGCCTCCACGCCGACCGGGACGAGGTCTTCCGGTTCTCCCGCATCGACCCCGGCGACCCGCTGCTGTCCATCGGCGGGGCCGACGGCGACTCGCACGCCCACGGCAGGGCGGTGAGCATCCTGACGTTCGCCTCGGGGGCCCGCCTCGTCTACAAGCCCCGGGACGTCTCGTGCGAGGCGGCCTTCGAGACCGTCGTCGAACGCGTCAACGCGGAGGCCGACTGCGCACTGCCCGCCGCCCGCACCCTGGTGCGCGACGGGTACGGGTACGTCGAGTACGTCGAGCAGGAGGACATCGGCGGACTCAGCGTGCCGTTCATGCGGGCCTGCGGCCAACTGGCCGCCGTGTTCTACCTGCTGGACGCGCGGGACATGCACTTCGAGAACATCCTGCCCACCCGCCTGGGCCCGGTGGCCATCGACCTCGAGACGCTGCTGCACCCCTCCCGGGTGCACACCGGCCCCACGCAGGAGGCCGAGGGCAACGCGTACGACGAGATAGGCCGCAGCGTCTACGGCATCGGGATCCTCCCGTTGGTCCTGGCCGGCAAGAACGAGGACTCCGGCTATGTCGACCTCGGCTTCCTCGGCGGCGACAACCAGGGCGTCTCCCCCTTCAAGACCATGGTCTTCGAGGACCCCTTCACCGACCGGATCCGGGTGCACCTCCAGGCCCGCCCGTCCGAGCAGCGCTCCACCGTGGTCCGGGAGAGCACCGAACAGGAGATCCACGGGCTCGCCGGACAGATGGCCGACGGGTTCCGGCAGGTCTGCGACGCGGTGATGCGCCGGCCCTCCTGGTGGACCACCCTGCTTGAGCGGCTCGCCCCGGTCATGCGCCTCCGCTACATCCACAACCCGACGTCGCAGTACGCGCAGATCCTGCGGATGGCGGCCTCCGCCGCCGCGATGGCCGACCCGGCGCTCGCCCAGGCCCTGCTCCACAGGATCGCCATCCCCTCCCGGTTCTCCGACCGCAGGCTGGTCGGCTCGGAGCTGCGGCAGATGGCCGAACGCGACGTCCCCTACTTCACCGTGCCCGCCACCGGCACCACCGTCCACGACTGCGACGGCGAGGACACCGGCGTCCGGCTCGACCGCACCCCGCTCTCCCGGGCCCTTGCCAAGGTCGCGGCGCTCGACGAGCAGGCGGTGCGGCGGCAGCTCCGGCTGCTCCACTCGGCCTTCTGCTCCCGCTTCCCCGACAACCACCTCTCCGGCGGGACCTCCTGGAACGGCCGGACCTCCACCGGAGAGCGCACCGGCCTGGAGCGGCTGGCCCGGTCGCTGGCCGACGGCCTGACGGCGGGCAGCCTCCCCGACCAGTACGGGCATCTCCCCGCCACCTGGATCGGCCCGCTGGCCTCCGCCCAGGCCGCCCGCCCCTGGCCCTCCGGCGTCCTGGGGTACGACCTGTACACCGGACGCACCGGCCCCGCCCTGGCCCTGGCCGCGGCCGCGGCCCACTTCGGCGACGAACGCTACGAGCGGGTGGCACGCCAGGTCTTCGAGCGCAGCGCCGGCATCCTCACCGACGGCGTCTACGAGCTCCGCAGCATCCGGCAGAGCGGCGCCGGCGCCTACACCGGAACCACCGGCCTCCTGTTCGCCCTCTGCGAGGCCGGGCGCATCCTGGGGGAGCCGGGCTGGGTCGAGGCGGCGCAGGACGCCGTGCCGCTGGTCGTGGAGCAGCTCGGCCCCGAGAACACCCCGGAGGTGATCTCCGGGATCTCCGGCATCGCCACGATGGTCGCCTCGATCGGCGGCGACCACAGCCTCAAGGCGCTGGACGGGCTCACCGGGCGGCTGCTGCGCCACGTGGAGGAGCCGTCGGGCTCCTGGTGGGAGCAGTCGGGCTTCGCGCACGGCGTCGCGGGCGTCCTGCACGCCCTCGCCACCCTGCCCGACCGCACCGGACACCACACCGGTCACCCCACCGCTCACGACACCGGACACGACACCGGACACCGCGTCGACGCCGCCATCGGCGTCCTGACGGACCGCCTGGAGTCCTTCTACGTACCCCAGGAGCGGAACTGGTCCACCAACTCCGCCTTCCCGGGCCGGTTCTCCACCGGCTGGTGCCACGGCGCCGCCGGTATCGCCATGGCGCTGTCCGCCGTGACCGCCCGGACAGCGGACGTACGGAGCGCCGAGCGCCTGGAGGCGGCCCTCGACAACACCTTCCGGCAGGGCTTCGGACGCAACCTCACCTGGTGTCACGGCGACCTCGGCAACATCGACGTGGTCCGCCGGATCGCCGGCGACGACCGGAAGCTGCTGGAGCGGGCCGCCGCCGTCGAGGCGCGCCGGCTGGGTCCTGACGTGGTCGCGGAGAAGCTCGCGGACACCGGCTCCCGCTACGCGCACACGGACAGCGCCATGGTGGGCTCCTCGGGTGTGCTGCTGCACCTGCTCGGCCGCCTCGACGACGCGCGGCCCCGGGTGTCGCCGATCTGGCACGGGGCCCTCTGATGGGCCTCCGGGTTCCCTCCGTCACCCAGGTCACCCAGACGGAGTGCGGGCTGTGCTGCTGCGTCGCGGTGATGGGGTACCACGGCCGCACCGAGGACTTCCGGACCGTACGGGAGGACCTGGAGGCCGGCCGGGACGGTCTCGGCGCCAAGCAGCTCGCGGACTTCCTGCGCTCGCGCGGCATGGAGGTCAAGGCGTTCCGGGCCCGGAGCGTGGAGGCCCTGCGGGGCTTCACCGAGCCGGTGATCCTCTTCTGGGAGGACTACCACTTCCTGGTCCTTGAGCGCTTCGACGGTACGACGGCCTGGGTGATGGACCCGGCCGTGGGCCGCAAGCGCCTCACCCGCGACGAGCTGGAGGCCGGCTTCTCCCAGGTGGTGATCGCGGCCTCGCCCGGCCCGGACTTCGCCCGGCAGTCCCTCCCCGCCTTCCGGCACTGGCGGTCGCTGCCGCTGGTCCCTGCCCGGGCAGGCCGCCGGATCGCCCTGGTCGCCCTGCTGTCGCTGGGCTCCTACGCGGCGGTGCTGGGCATTCCGGCGCTGACCAAATGGGCCGTCGACCGGGACGACGCCTGGAGCGACCTGTCCCAGACGGGGCTGATCGCGGGGGCGGTGGCGGGGGCCGCGATCGGCTACCTGCTGCTGTGGATGCTGCGCACCGCCGCGCTCGCGGGGCTGATCGCCGTGACGGGCCATCATCTGATGAGCCATGTCTTCAGGAGACTGCTCTCCCTGCCCTTCAAGTTCTTCGCCACCCGGCAGCCCGGCGAGCTGCTGTTCCGTCTGAACACCGTCAACAGCGTCCGGGACCTGCTCTCCTCGCGGATCGCCCAGGGTGTCCTGGACGTGGGGACCCTGGCCTGCATCGGCGTCTACCTGTTCGTCACCGAGTGGCGCATCGGCTTGCTGGCGCTCGCGCTGTTCCTGCTGAACGGCGGCTTCCTGTGGCTGAGCCGGCACCGGGTCAAAGAGGTGACGGACACCGAGCTCGCGCTGCTCTCCCGCTCCCAGTCCACGCAGCTCGACGCCATCGTGTCCGTCCCCACCATCAAGATGGGCGGCTACGCCGGCCGGTTCGCCGACGAATGGGAGGCGACCTACCGCGCCTCGCTGGACGCGATGCGCACCCGGATGCGGATCCAGCAGGGCTGGATCTCCGGAATGGCCGCCACCACCCAGATGTTCGGCCCGCTGGCGCTGCTCCTCGCCGGCCTGCACTTCGTGTCGCGGGGGACGGTGACCATCGGCTCGGCCATCGCCGTGCAGGCCGTGGCGGGCACCTTCTTCGCGCTGAGCACCTCCGTCTTCCAGATGCTGACGGAGATCACCGAGACCTCCCGCTACGTGAGCCGGCTGAGCGACATCACGGCGCACGAGAGCGAGCCGGAGGGCGGTCCCCTCACGGAACTCCCCGACACCTCGATACGGCTGAGGGAGGTGTCGTTCCGCTACACCCGGCACAGCAGGCCCGTGCTGGAGGACCTGTCGCTGGAGATCCCGGCCGGCGCGAAGGTGGCGTTCGTCGGCGCGTCGGGTTCGGGCAAGTCCACCGTCGGGCGCGTCGTCTGCGGGCTCCACCAGCCGACCGGAGGGGCGGTGGAGTTCTGCGGCCGCCCCATGAGCGCCTACCGGACGGACTTCCTGCGCGGGCAGATCGGGTACGTCCCGCAGGAGGTGCACCTCCACAACCGGACCGTCCTGGAGAACCTGACCCTGGGCCAGGACATCGACGAGGCCACGGTCCGGGAGTACTGCGCGGCCGTGGGGATCCTCGACTTCGTCGAGGAACTGCCCATGGGGCTGCGGACCCTGGTGTCCGAGATGGGCTACAACTTCTCCGGCGGGCAGCGGCAGCGGCTGGCCATCGTGCGGACGCTGCTGCAACGCCCGCGGGTCATCGTCCTGGACGAGGCGACCGCCTCGCTGGACACCGCCAACGAGCGGCGGGTCTCCCGGATCATCGCGGAGACCGGCGCCACGCAGATCGTCATCGCGCACCGGCTGGCGACGATCCAGGACGCGGACCTGATCCACGTCCTGGACCGCGGCCGGATCGTGGAGCGGGGAACGCACGAGGAGTTGCTGGCCCTGGGCGGGGTGTACGCGGGGCTGTACGCGGAGCCGGTGGCGGGGGCCGTATGAGGGCCGGTGGGCATGGCCGCCCGGTCACGACAGTTCAAGGACGAGAGGTGCTGTGATGATCGAGGTCGAGAACCTCACCAAACGGTACGGTGCGAAGGTCGCCGTCGACGGTCTGTCGTTCTCCGTGACCCCGGGGAAGGTCACCGGATTCCTCGGCCCCAACGGCGCCGGCAAGTCCACCACCCTGCGCATGATCCTCGGTCTGGACGAGCCCACCGCCGGCCGGGCCACCGTCTTCGGCGTCCCCTACCGGAGCCTGGCACGCCCGCTGACCCGGGTGGGAGCGCTGCTCGACACCAGGGCCGTACACCCGGGCCGCAGCGCCAGGAACCACCTGCGGGTCCTTGCCGCCTCCCACGGCCTGCCCGCCACCCGGGCCGACGAGGTCCTGGACCGGGTCGGTCTGCTCGCGGTGGCCCGGCAGAGGGTGCGCGGGTTCTCCCTCGGCATGGGGCAGCGGCTCGGAGTCGCGGCGGCGCTGCTCGGCGACCCCGAGGTGTTGCTGTTCGACGAGCCGGTCAACGGGCTCGACCCCGAGGGTGTCCGGTGGATCCGGGAGCTGATGCGGGGGCTGGCCGCGGAGGGGCGGACGGTGCTCGTCTCCTCCCACCTGATGAACGAGATGGCGGTGACCGCCGACCATCTGGTGGTCGTCGCCCGGGGCCGGCTGCTCGCGGACACCCCCGTGGACGCATTCATCGCCGCGCACTCGGACAGGACCGTGCTGGCCCGGGTGGCCGATCCGGAGGGGATGCGGCGGGCGTTGCGGGAGCGGGGCATCGAGTCCGTGCGGCAGGACGACGCGACGCTGGCGGTGAGCGGGGCGTCCGTGGAGAAGGTCGGGCTCGTCGCGAGCGCGGAGAGTATTGCTGTTTTCGAGCTGACCGCTTCCGCGGGTTCGCTTGAGGAGGCGTTTATGAAGCTGACCCGGGAGCACGCTGAATACCGGGCATCGACGGGGGGTTTCTGATGAGGCACGCCGTTGCCGCGGAATGGGTCAAACTGACGACGCTCCGGTCTCCGAAATGGTCCCCGGCGGTTTATCTCGTCCTGATGATCGGACTGGCCTTCGTCTACGGGATGGTTCCCGGCGAAAGGCAGCTGACGGCGCCGGGGTTCGACCCGGTCGGGCTCGGCCTGTCGGCCGTACCGCTCGGGATGATCGTCCTGGTGATCATGGGCATTCTCGCGGTGACGGGCGAGTACGCGTCGGGGTCGATCAGGAGCAGTCTGCTGGCCGTCCCCGACCGGGCCCGGTTCTACTACGCCAAGGTGGGCCTCGTCAGCCTGGTCAGCGGGGCGCTGGCGGTGGTGGGCGTGGTGCCGGCGTTCCTGATCGTGCAGAGCGGGATCGGGGAGCACCGGGCGCAGGCGGGGCTCGTCACGGCGGGGCACGTGGCGGGGGCGGTGCTCTACACGGTGCTGCTGGTGGCGTTCTCCATGGGAGTGGCGACGCTGCTGCGGTCGGGGGCGGCGGCGCTGTCCATCCTGCTTCCGCTGTTCTTCATGCTCTCCACGATCCTGAGCAACATACCGGGGGTCGGAGAGGTGGCCCGGTTCCTGCCGGATGTGGCAGGGGGGATGGTGCTGCGCGGCTCAGGGGGCGACGAGGTGCTGGGAGCGTGGTCCGGGCTTGGCGTGCTCACCGTGTGGACGGTGGGGGCGGTGGCGCTCGGCCATTGGGTGACGGTGCGGCGGGATGTCTGAGGGTCGACGACCTCGTACCACGTGAATGGGGCCCCCACACGAATGTGTGGGGGCCCTGCGCGTTTTCCGGCACATTTCAGCGTGTGCGTACAAAGGCGTCGGGTCTATGCGTTCGACGAATTGAGGGCGGACAGACTGGGAACGTCCTCCGAAGGCGGAGGGTACGCGTTCCGGTATTTCGCCAGCCGATTTCCGGGCGCGCGTCGGAAGAAATACGAAAAGGAGAAGACCATGGAGAAGATGCAGGCCGACGTCCTCGGCGGCTACGACGAGTTCGAGCTCGTCGAGATGGGCGAGGCGGACGTGTACGGCGGTACGACCTGGAGCTGCGCCATCGTCACCGCCGTGGCGACGCTGGTGTCCGCCTCCGCCTGCCCGACCACCAAGTGCACCAGCCAGTGCTGAAGCCCTTGACGGCTCTGATACGCGCGGCCCGCTGAACCGGACCGCCGCATCGGTCACGACGGACGGGGTGGGGGTGGGCCGGACCGAGTCCGGCGGCCCGTGCCGGCCTTCCCGGTCTCCCGCCCCGTCCGACGTCGCCTCGACGCAAGCCCTTCTCGTTCCCCGACTTCCCCGACTTCCCCGACTTCCCCGACTTCCCGACGTCCCACAACCCGGAGGTGCGGTAGCCATGGGCGCTCGCCCGGAATCACGTCGGACCGCGCGACGCGTGCCGGCCGTCACCCAGGTCGCCCAGACCGAGTGCGGTCTGTGCTGCTGCGTGGCCCTGCTCCGCTACTACGGGCGGGACGAGGGCCTCTCCGAGGTCCGCGAGGACATGGACGCGGGACGGGACGGTCTGAGCGCCCGGCAGCTCGCCCGGTTCCTGGAGTCCCGCGGCATGCGGAGCCGGCTGCTGAGCGCCCGGAGCGTCGCGGCGCTCACCCGGTTCGACTCGCCGGTCATCCTGTTCTGGGACGATCACCACTTCGTCGTCCTGGAGAGCTTCGACGGTGATCAGGCCGTCGTCATGGACCCGGCCGTCGGCCGCCGCCGGATGACCTCGGACGAACTCGCCCGGCACTTCAGCGGCGTGGTCCTCACCGCCGAGCCCGGGCCGGCGTTCCGCCGGCTGCGCCGCCGGCCCTTCGCCGACTGGCGGACGATGCCCCTGCTGCCCGGGGGCGCGGGGCGCCGAATGGCCGGTGTCGGCGCGCTGTCGCTGGCCGCCTACGCCGCGGTCCTCGGGATCCCGCTGCTCACCGAGTGGTCCGTGGACCGGTTCTCCGGCTGGACGGAGCTCGGCGACCATCTGTGGGTCATCGGCATGGTGGCCGGCGCCGCCGTCGGCTACTACCTGCTGCATCTCCTGAGGATCCTGCTGCTGTCCTCGCTGGTGGCGGTGCTCGGACGGCATCTGATGGACCACGCCTTCACCCGGCTGCTGTTGCTGCCGTACCGGTTCTTCACCACCCGTCAGCCCGGCGAGCTGCTCTTCCGGCTCGGCAGCGTCAACGCCGTCCGCGACATGCTCTCCTCCCGGGTCGCCCAGGGCGTGCTGGACATCGGCACCATGGTCTGCGTCAGCGGCTACCTGCTGCACGTGGAATGGCGGCTCGGGCTGATGGCGCTCGCCCTGGTGCTCGCCAACGCCGGCTATCTGGCCGCCACCCGGCTGCGGGTGCTCGAGGCGGTCGACATGGAGATCACCCACCTGGGCAGGAGCCAGTCGCTGCAGCTGGACGCCATCGTCTCCATCCCCACCATCAAGATGGGGGGCTACGCCGACCAGTACCTGGACACCTGGCGCGAGACCTACGCCGCCTCCCTCGACGCGATGAAGGCGCGGATGCGGCTGCAGCAGGGCCAGGTGACCGGTGTGGCGGCCACCATCCAGATGTTCGGGCCGCTGCTGCTGCTCCTCGCCAGCCTGTACTTCGTCGGCCGGGGCACCATCAGCATCGGCGGGGCGATCGCGGTGCAGACCGTCGCCGCCACCTACTTCGCGATCTCCACCTCGGTGTTCCAGGCGTACGCGGAGTTCACCGAGACCAGCCGCTACATGTCCCGCCTGAGCGACATCACCCGCACCGAGCCCGAGGGCCCCGGCGGCGACCGCAAGGAGCTGGCGTCGGCTTCCGTCCGACTGGACCAGGTGTCCTTCCGCTACACCCGGCACAGCGAACCGGTGGTCCGCGACGTCACGATGGACATCCCGGCCGGCGCCCGGGTCGCCCTGGTGGGCGCCTCCGGGTCGGGCAAGAGCACCCTGGCCCGGATCATCTGCGGCCTGCACGAACCCACTTCCGGCTCGGTCCTCTTCGGCGGCCGGGACGCCGGCGAGTACGACCGGGACTCCCTGCGCCGGGTGATCGGCTACATCCCGCAGGAGGTCCACCTGCACAACCGGTCGATCCTGGAGAACCTCACCCTGGGCCAGGACATCGACGAGGAGACCGTCCGGGAGTTCTGCCGCGAGGCGGGCATCCTCGACTTCCTCGACGACCTGCCGATGGGCCTTCAGACCCTGGTCGCCGAGATGGGCTCCAACTTCTCCGGTGGGCAGCGGCAGCGGCTGGCGATCGTGCGCACTCTCCTGCAGCGGCCCTCCATCCTCGTCATGGACGAGGCCACCGCCTCCCTGGACACGGTCAACGAACGCCGGGTGACCCGGCTGATCGAGGGAATCGGCGCCACCCAGATCGTCATCGCGCACCGCCTGTCGACGATCGAGTCCGCCGACCTCATCTACGTGTTCGACCAGGGGCGGATCGTCGAGCAAGGAACACATTCAGAACTGATGGACGGAGGCAGCGTGTACCGGGACCTGTACGCGGCGACAGCCGATGAGGCCGGCCGGACGGCCGAACTGCTGGTGGAAGGTGCCGGGGCATGAGCGAGAGCATGGTGTCCGTCGAGGCCTTCCTCCCCTTCTACTCGCATGTGGTCCCCCGGTCCGCGGTCGAGAGGGAGCTGCGCGAGCCGCTGCTGCGGGCCGCCGTCCCCGACCGCCGCGACAGCGTGCTGGACCAGGCCCACGAGGCCCTGCTGAAAACGGTGGAGACGCAGTCCTACCGGATACTCATCGGCGAGTTCCACGCCTTCCGCGAGCAGCTTGGCCTGCCGATGGAGTCCGGTGGCGACACCGCCCTGCGCCGCTTCACGGCCCGTCTGGAGGAGCCCGGCGTCCCGGACGCCCTCCTTGAGAAGTACCCGGTGCTGCGGGTGCGGCTGACCTCGATGCTGTCGCACTCCCTGGACGCCTACCGCGAGTTCCTCACCGCCTTCGCCGACGACCACCCGCTGCTCGCGGAGGCCGGACTGCTCGGCGAGCCGGGCGACGACGGCCGGCTGCTGTCCGGGATCTCGCCCAGCGGCTCCGACCTGCACAACGACAACCGTCAGGTACACATCCTCCACCTGGCCAACGGAACCCGGCTGGTGTTCAAGCCGCGGCCGCTCACCGCGGACGACTTCGTCCGCGACCTGTACCGGGCGGTCGACCCGTACCTGGAGCACCCGCTGTCCCGCTGCGTCCCCCGGTCGTTCACCGTGGGCACGCACGGCTGGCAGGAGTTCACCGTGCCGACCGCCATGGAGCGGGCGGACCAGCCCGGCCGCTACTTCTACCGGATCGGCGCGCTGGCGGTGCTCTTCGGCTCCATCGGCGCCACCGACCTGCACGACGAGAACCTGCTGGCCTGCGGCGAGCACCCGTGCGTCATCGACACCGAGACGATGCTCCGGCCGGACGCCGGGGTGGGCGACGACTCGCTCCCCGACGCGCTGATGAACCACACCAAGCTGTCCGTCGCCTCCACCATGCTGGTGCCGATGGTGAACCCGACCTCGCCGGTCGACTTCATCATGGCGGGCGTCGGCGTGGCGGGCGACCAGCCGTCGTCCATGACCAGCGCCGTGATCCGCGACCCGGGAACGGACGCCATCGCGGTGTCACGGGAGCCCTTCAACTACCGGCAGGGCGACAACGTGCCCCGGCTGGGCGAGACGCACCTGATCGCCACCGAGTGGTTCGACGCCATCCTGGCCGGCTGCCGTGCGGCCCTGACGGCCCTGCGGGCCGGAGCCGTCACCCGCGTCCTGGAGGACCACCCCGGGGTGCCGGTGCGGCTGCTGCTGCGCTCCACGATGATCTACGGTCGCTTCATCGACGCGTCCACCCACCCGAAGTACCTGGTGGACCCCAAGGAGGCCGAGCGGCTGTTCGGGCTCCTGAAGATGCACCAGGACTACCTGTCCCCGGAGGCGGAGCGCTTCGCGGCGGACGCGGAGCGCGCCTCGCTGCACGGCGGCAACGTGCCGTACTTCGTCACCCGGGGCGACTCCGACGCGCTCGCCACGGTCGACGGGGCGGCACCCGGGGTGTATTCCGCGACCGCGCTGGACTTCGCCCGGCGCGGCATCGCCCACAACGGGGCCCGCACCGACGCCTACCACCACTTCCTCCTCGAGGAGTGCTTCGGCGAGCTGTGCGGCGAGGACACGCCCGGCGGGCTGTCGGCCTCCGGGGTCTTCGGAGGACACCTGCTGGCCGGGACCCGTCCCGGCTCCTGGTGGCGGGCGATCGCCGGCCGGATCGCCGAGGTACGGGTGCCGGTCACCGCTCCCGGCGGGCAGGAGGAGTGCGGATGGGTCGGCGGCATCGGCCCGGACCGCGACGCCTCCACCATCACCCCGGGCAACTTCGTCTCCTTCCACGACTCGGCCGGCGTGGTCACCTTCCTCAACCGCGCCGCCGCCCGCGACGAGAGCCTGACCGGTCCGGCCGGCAGCGCCGACCGGGGGCTCACCACCCTGCTCGCCGAGTACGGCGAGGCGCTGCTGCAGCGCCCCGAGTCGGTGTTCACGGGCGCCGCCTCGCTTCTGCTTGTCCGCCCCGAGGACCCGGAGACCGCGTCCGCCCGGCTGGCCGGCCTGCTCCAGGCCCTCCAGGACCGCGCGGCGGAAGGCGTCCTGGAGACCGACCTCTCCAACGGGCCGGCCGGACTGCTGATGGTCCTGCTGGACCGTCTCCGCCGCGACGGCTCCTCCTTCCCCGCCGACGCCACGACGGTCGAGCGGCTCACCGACCTGGCCCTGTCCCACCTGGGCAGGGAACGGGACACCCACTGGTCGGACCTGGCCCACGGCGAACTGGGCCTGCGCTGGGCGGCCGCCAGGACCGGATCCGTTCTGGGCCTCGATCGCACCGCCAAGGAGGCGGCGGACTGGCTGATCGGCCGCTGGGAGCGGGACGGCGTCCCTGCGGAGCACGGCTGGTGCAAGGGCGCCGCCGGCCTCCTGCTGGCCGGCTCGGAGATCCTCGTCGCGGCGGGCCGGGAGGACTGGCTGACCGAGTCCCGGCTGGCCGACCTGGTCGGCCGGGCGACCGCCCTGGAGGCAGGCCGAGCGGTGGACCTCTCCGCCTGCCACGGCAGCAGCGGCGTCGTCCAGTGCCTGATCGGCGCGGGCCGGACCCTGGGACGCGCGGACCTGTTCGAGCGGGCCGTCGCCCATCAGACCGAGGTCCTCGACCGGATCCGCGAGGACGGCTACTTCACCGGTGCGGCCGGCCGGACCTCGCTGATCGGCTACATGCTCGGCTGGGCCGGCGTGGGCGACACCGACCTGATGGTCGACGCCCTGCTCGGCGGCGCGGACCCGGCCGGTCTGCGCCTCCCGCTGGAGCTGTCCGCGCCTTCCCTTCCCTGAGCCGACCGCCCGCCTGTCATCGCTCCACCACTCGTCGAAAGGGCTGCCGGGATGCGGCACTCGATCCTCCTCCCCGTCAACGCCACCCGCCCCGAGCAGGTGATCCCCTTCGCCAATCTCGTCAAATGGGGTGGCGCGGCCCGGTTGTGGCAGGGCCAGGGTCTCGTCCTGGACAGCCATCAGATCGTGAGCTGGCTGGCCGGCTCCGGCATCAGGGTGCCCGCCGGTTTCGGGGTGTCGCTGATGCCGTACCGCTCGCCGTACAACGCGGCGATCGAGGCCCGGTCGGCGGCGCTGGCCACCGGGCACGAGGTGGTGGCCGGCTACGGTCCGGGCTCGCTCGCCGCGCAGACCTGCGCCATGGGACGGCCCTACGCCAGCCAGCTCACCGCCTGCCGGGAGTACGTCACCATCGTCCGGGACCTGCTGGACGGCGGGATCAGCGACCGCGAGGGGGAGATCTTCTCCGCCAAGGCGCAGCTCATGCCGTTCCACAAGCCGGAGGTGTCGCTGGGCCTCGGCGTCCTGCGGGAGCGGATGGCCGAACTCGCCGGGGAACTGGCCGACGTGGCCATCACCTGGATGGCCTCGGCGGCGTACCTCGAGGAGTTCCTGATCCCGGCCCTGCGGAGCGCGAAGGAGCGGCGTCCGGAGCAGCCGGTCAAGGTCACCGCCTACGTTCCGGTGGCACTGGCCGGCCCCGACCGGGACATGGCGAAGCTGCTGCGGGCGACCTGCGGGGGGCACATCCAGTTCCCCCACTACCAGGCCGTCCTGCGGCGGGCCGGGATCCAGGTCACCGGCGACGGCGGGCCCGACGACGTCCGCGCCCTGGTGGACGGCGGGATCTTCCTCTACGGGACGGCCGAGGAGATCCATGAGCGGCTCGACGCCTACCGGGCGCTCGGCGTGGACGAGGTGGTCCTCAACGTCACCGGGGTCGGCGCGGTGCACGGACCCCGGGCCGCCGCGTCCGACCTCTACGAGATCCTGAAGGCCGCGCCGTGACCGGGCCGGTCACCCTTCGCCCGGGACGTCAGGAGCGCCTGGCCCGTCGGCGGACCGCCGGCCGGTCCCGAGCTTCCGGGTCCGCTCCAGGTCGCGGGCGAGATGTGCCCGGCGCCGTCCGTTCCTGCGGCGGCCTCGCCGGTCCTCGGGGGTGTCGTACATCAGCTGGGTGTGGAAGTAGTTGACGTGCTCCAGGACGGCGAAGAGCGTGAAGAGCAGGCCCGGGACGGTCCCGGTCCCGGGGTCTTCGGCCACCGCGAGAGCGGTGAGCGGCACGCCGAGCCCGAGCAGCACCAGGTTGACCACCCGAGCGGCGGCGAACACCGCCGCCCCGGGGAGCGGCGCGCCGGCACCGGCGGACAGGGCACGGAGCTTGACCGTCCAGTACGCGGCGCCCTCCAGCAGAAGCAGCGTGACCAGGGCGAACCCGAGGATGTTGACGGCGGTCGCGGGCACGCCGACCACGCCGAACCAGACGGCCGCCTGCAACGGGACGTTGACCAGTTCCCCTGCCGCGAGCGACCGAAGCCGCCGTCGGACCCGGCCTCCGGCCGGTCGCGTGCCCGCCGTCACTGGCGCGCCATCTCGGCCACCAGGCGGTGCGCCCGCGCCGTGTCCCAGGTGAGCGCGGCGGCCCGGATGGCCTCGACGCCGGGAGGGACGTCCAGGCCCAGTTCGTCGGCGAAGACGGTCCGACATCGCTCGATCACGCCCAGCGCGCCGGCCACGTCGCCCTGCGTGCAGTAGGTGGCGGCGAGCAACTGCCAAAGCCGCTGCCGGTAGGGGGCCTCGGCCAGCACGGTCTCTATGCGGTACGACAGCATCTCGGTCCGATGGGTCAGCAGGCAGGCGGTGAAGAAGTCCTGGCAGGCCTCGAAGCGCGTGTTGCTGAGGCCCACGGTGTGCGCGTGGAACCACCGGGTGGCCGGGAGCCGTTGGCCGAACGGGCCGCGCCAGAGGGCGAGGGCCTCGTCCAGGCGGCCGACCGCGGCCCGGTGGTCGCCCGCGGCGAGCAGTTCCCTGCCCTGCCGGGCGAGCTTCAGGAAGCAGGACAGATCGAGTTCGTCCGCGTCGACGTCGAGGGCGTACCCGGTCTCCGCGCCGCGGCTGGTGGTCAGCCGCTCGCTCAGTCCCGGCTGCGCGGAGTCCAGGCCGCGGCGGAGCCCCGTGAGATGGCTCCTGATGTTGGCCACCGCCGAGCTCGGCGGGTCGTCCCACAACAGCTCGGTCAGCTCGCCCATGCCGACGAACTGTCCCCGGCGCAGGAGCAGCGCGGTGAGCAGCGCGCGGCGGGCGGCCGACTGCATCTCGGCACCGCCCGCGATCCTCACAGGCCCCAGCAGTCGGAAAAGCATCTGGCTCTGCCACCTCTCGTGTGGAGTGCTGAGGCAGGTACCGGCCCCGGACCACAAGGGCCGCCGGCGGCGGCGTGTCCCCCCTCGCGTCGTGTGGTCAGCACCACGCCTCCCTCCCGACCGAATATGGCAGCGCCCGGGACGGCGAGGAACAAGGCCTGTTGGCCAGATATGGCCAACCCGATGCAGGATCCGGCCTGATCGTTCCTGAACCGGAAATCCTACTGCTGAGTCACCAGGGGCTCCTGGCGAAACCTTTACCCTTCGGGCACCTCCCTTCTACAATTCCGGCAACACACGCCGGCCGGATCCTTCCCGATGTCCTCTCCCACGGGAGTGCCTCTTGCTCGTGCACCACATGGCGGTCCTCGGTCTCACTGCGGCGGAAGAGGAGCTCTACCGGCACCTGCTGCGCAACCCCGGCGTCGAACTCGACGAAGTGCACGTCCTGTTGCGACAGGAACCCCTCACCTTGGACGCGGCGGTGCGCCGGCTGCGGGAACTGCACGTCATCCGCGAGGACGACGGCAAGGCGTGGCCGCACAAGCCGGACCTGGTGGTCAACCGGCTGGCCCAGCAGCGCCTGGAGGAGTTCTACAGCACCATCCGCACGCTGTCCGACCTGAAGCCCATCGTGGACTCCCTCACGCGTGACGCGCGCGACCAGGGACCGGACTCCGAACACGCCCCGGTGGAAAGGCTGATGGGGTTATCAGCCATACGGGACCGCCTGGACGAACTGGCGTTCTTCGCCCGTAAGGAGGTTCTTGCCTCCGAGCCCTACGACGCGCTCACCCCGGAGAACATCAAGCACTCCCGCCCGCTCGACCTGCGCTGCCTGCGCCGTGGCGTCGTCCTGCGCAGCCTGGTCCGCGCCTCCGCGGTGGCGGACGACACCACGCGGGCCTACCTCCAGGAACTGACCGCCGCCGGGGCCCGGATCCGGGTGGTCGAGGACCTGAGCGAGCTGATGATCGTGTACGACCACCACACCACGCTGGTGCCGGTGGACCCGAAGAACACGTCCAAGGGCGCCCTCTGTTCGAGCGAGGAGGGGATCGTCACCACCGTCGTCAACAACTTCGAGCGTCTGTGGGCGGGGGCCGAGGAGTTCACCGACCTGGTCGGGCAGGGGGACGACCCGTCGGGCGATGCCGAACTGACCGATCTGCAGGTACAGGTGCTGCGGGCGATGTGCACGGTCGGCAAGGACGAGACCGGCGCCCGCCAGGTGGGTACCGCACTGCGCACGTACCGCCGCCACATATCGGAGCTGATGCGGCTCCTCGGCGCGGAGAACCGCGCCCATGCGGCGCTGCTGGCCCGAGAACGAGGGTGGGTCTGAGGGCCGGTGCGTCTGAAAGCCCGGGCGTCTGACGGCCGGTGGGTCTGACAGCGATGGGTCCGGTCTGGCAGTCGGGGCGTTGCCCGGCTGTCAGCCGTCCCCGAATTCCCGGGCGTCCGCCCAAAGCCGCTCGAAGTGGTTGACGACCGTGCTCACCATGCCGGGTTCAGCCGTCACGAACGCGCCCTTGGCGATGTCCGAGGGCTCGACCGGCACCAGCGCGGTCCCGCCGTCGCACACCGCCATCGGGCTGTCCGAGGAGGCCAGCACCCGCACCCGCGCGCCCGCGTCGGCCAGTCGGCGCAGGTGGTCGACGACCACCGGGTCGGTGAGCATGGACCGCCACACCAGGAGCCGCACGGTGACGCCGCGGCCCAGCATCCGCAGGCCCAGTGGCAGGGTCAGCCGCAGGACCCGGCCGTCGACCTCCTCGCAGAGCCCGCCCGCCAGCACCTCGGAGCGGGTGTTCAGGGCGAGGGCCTCCACTCTCGCCCGCAGCTCGGCGGGATCGGTGATCCGCTCCACCAGCCGACTGTCCGGCGAAGACGTGTCCCCCTCCTCGGGCCGGCCGGCGGCGGCCGCCTCGTCCTCCAGGGAGCGCACCACCGTGTAGACCTGGGCGAGGCTGCGGGTGATGGTGTGCAGCTCGGCGAGCAGCCGCTCGGCCAGCAGGGCCACCACCGCCTTCGGCTCCTCCGGCCACAGCGCGCCGTCGCGCTCGACCACGGCGCCCAGAGCCGTCAGTCGCCCCACGGCGGCCGCACCGGTCCCCGAGGGGTGCCAGGGCGCGGCGACGATCTCCCCGACGCCGCTGCCGGGGTGCCTGAGCAGGTGGCGGTACGTCTCCTCCTCCGCAGGGGTGATTCCCAGGATCTGCATGCGGTGCATCGGCGGGGCTCCACGGTCGGTCGGTGACGAGTACTGGAAAAGCGCTGGTCCGCGCGTCGTGCTCGGCACCCGGACCATTGGACCCGCCCCCCGTGGCAGGCTCGCCGCACGGGATCAGGTGCCCGGCTTCTCCTGCCAGCCGTTGACCCAGCACGCGCTCCGCGGGTCGAGACAGCCGTCCGCCACCACGACGGCGTCGCCGCTCGCCGGTGTGACGCTCCCCACGAGGGCGGTGAACGCCCCCGCCGTCGCCAGCGCGGTCAGCATCGCCGCCGCGATCCCCCGGGCAGCCTTGCTGGTGGCGGTACGCATCATGGTTCTTCCCCTCCCGGCGCCCCGGCGCCGTGCCTCAGAGGTGCCCGGGACGAGATCCCGACCACACCAGAAGCATCGCAGCGAACGCCCTCCACCACAGGACTCCGCCGTGGCATGCTCCTGCCTCCGCACCGTGCACGATCCTGCCACCGCCGGTGGGAGGGAAGCGCGCTCCGGAGCCGTCAGGCGTGGTTGACCGGGAGGACGTCCGGGGAGAGGGCACCGGCGTGCGAGGAGGCCGACGTCATCCGCTTCCGGTGGTGGCGGCGGCAGAGCACCTCGTAGCCGATCTCCTCGGCCGGCCGGTTCACGTCGCCGACGACGACCTGCTCACCCTCGACGACCATCTCCCCGCCGACCGTACGGGCGTTGTGCGTGGCCCGGGCACCGCACCAGCACAGCGCCTCGACCTGGAGCTGCTCGATCCGGTCCGCCAGCTCGATCAGCCGCTGCGAACCGGGGAACAGCTTCGTACGGAAGTCCGTGGTGATCCCGAAGGCGAAGACGTCGAGACCGAGGTCGTCCACGACCCGCGCGAGCTGGTCGATCTGCTCCGGGGCGAGGAACTGCGCCTCGTCCACGATCACGTAGTCCGCCTTGCCGCCCTGCGAGAGCTGGGCCACGAGGTACGCGTACACGTCCATGCCCTGCGGAGCCTCGACCGCCTCCGTCACCAGGCCGAGCCGGGAGGACAGCTTGCCCTCCCCCGCCCGGTCGTCACGGGTGAAGATCACGCCCTGAAGACCCCGCGCGTCACGGTTGTGGGCGATCTGGAGCGCCAGGGTGCTCTTCCCGCAATCCATGGTTCCGGAGAAGAAGACCAGCTCGGGCATGACGGGTCGGGGACCTTTCAGGTCGTGGGGGGCGTGGGGCGCAGGGGGTCAGGAACGGACTTCGAGCAGCGGGACGAGCTGCTCCGCGGGGGTCATCGACCCGTGCATGCCGACCATCGCCGACTCGTGGGGCTCGTTGACGGAGGCGGTGATCGCCACGTCGTCGTGGGCCGCGGCGACGACGTCGCCGATCCGGCCGTACACGCGCTCGTCGACCTCGTCGCCGAACCAGCCGAGGGAGACGGCCTCGTCGCGGCTCGCCACCCAGAACTGCTCGCCGATCACCTCGCGCCAGCAGGTGAGGACGTCTGCCTCGGCACCCGGCACGGCGTAGACGTGGCGGGCCCGCCCCTCGCCGCCGAGGAGGGCGACGCCGGCGCGCAGCTCCCAGTCCTCGTCGAAGTCGATGCGGTGCTGCTCGTCGAAGGGGATGTCGACCATGCCGTGGTCCGCCGTGACGTACAGGGCGGAGCGGGACGGCAGCTGCTCGGCGAGCCGCTGCACCAGCCGGTCGACGAACATCAGCTGGCCGCGCCAGGCGTCGGAGTCGATGCCGAAGCGGTGTCCGGCGCCGTCGAGTTCGCTGTAGTACGTGTAGACCAGCGAGCGGTCTCCGGCGGCGAGCTGCTCGGCGGCGAAGTCCATGCGCTCCTCGCCGGAGAGCCGCCCGTGGAACGTTCCGCCGCTGAGCGCGACCTTGGTGAGCGGGGTCTGCTCGAAGATCGGGGAGGACACCTGGGCGGTGTGGACCCCGGCGTCGTGCGCGAGCTGGAAGACGGTGGGGTACGGCTGCCAGACGTGCGGTGCGGTCCACGGCTTCCAGCGCAGCTGGTTCATCAGCTCGCCGGTCGCGGGGTTGCGCACGGTGTAGCCGGGCAGACCGTGCGTACCCGGGTAGCGGCCGGTGCCGACGGAGGCCAGCGAGGTCGCCGTGGTGGCGGGGAAGCCGGCGGTGACCGGGCGGCCCGTGCCGCCCCGCGAGGAGCCGAGGAGCGAGGTCAGATAGGGGGCCTCGTCGGGGTGCGCGGCGATCTGCTCCCAGCCGAGCCCGTCGATCAGGAAGACGCAGTTCCGGTCGGCGGGGGCCAGCTCGGCGATGCGCGGTGTGAAACCGGGCACGCCCTGACCGGCGACGAGCGTCGGCAGCAGATCGCCGAGGGAGCCGAAGGTGTACTCGGGGACCGGCGCGGTCTCCAGCGCGAGCGGGACGGGATCGTCGGGCCAGCCATGGGTCACGGCGGCGGGCTGCACCATCAGCGGGTGGGGGCGGCGGTGGCCGCGATGGCTTCGGAGAGCGCCTGGGCGAAGACGAGGGTCTGCCGCACGGTGTCCGGGCCGTCACCGGCCTCGCTCACCCGCAGGCTCAGGTCGTCGGCGGTGGCGTTGCCCGTGTAGCCGTGGTCGGCGTCACAGTTGGAGTCGCCGCAGGCGGCGGGCTCCAGGTCGATCCGGGAGACGGCGCCCCAGCCGATGGTGAGGACCACCTCGCGGGGCAGCGTGCCCGGGGTGTACGACTCCGGGTTGGCGACGACGCGGCTGACGACGACGGACGAGATCCTGTCGAGCTTCACGGACTCGGTGGACGTCGTGGCGTACGGCGTCGGGGAGCTGGTGTCGGCGGCCTGCTCGTCGGTGTGGCTGACGATGAAGCGGTGCGGGGTCAGGACGAGCACGGTGACGTGGCGCCGGACCTCGTTCGCGTCGAAGGTGGTCTCCTGGTGCACCACGTACGACGCGACGGCCTCGCCGCCGACGGCGGCCTCCACCGCCTCGGCCACGAGGGCCGGGTAGTAGCCGCTGCGCTCGATCGCCGCGCGCAGCCCCTGGGTCGTCGTACCGGTCTTCGCCATGGACTCCATCCTACGGGGCGGTGGGGGGCCCTCAGGCCCTTGAGTAGCTCGGCAGGCTGCGGGGGCCCAGGTCGGTTCGGGGCGGTGGCGGGGCCAGTCGGACGGTGGCGCCGAGGACCGAGAGGCCGCGCGGTGCCACGACCACGGGCTCCAGGGAGACGGCGACCACCTCGGGGTGGTCGTCGACGAGCCGGGAGACCCGGAGCAGGACCTCCTCCAGGGCCGGGGTGTCGACGGGGGCGGAGCCGCGCCAGCCGAAGAGCAGCGGGGCGGTGCGGAGGGAACGCACCAGTTCCGCGACGTCCCGGTCCGTGGCCGGAACCAGTCGGTGGGCCGTGTCGCCGAGCAGCTCGGACGCGGCGCCCGCCAGGCCGAAGGAGAGGACGGCCCCGACGGCCGGGTCGATGGCGGAGCGGACGACGGTGTCGACGCCCCGGGGAACCATGGCCTGCACGACCGGCTGGAGTTCCTCCGGGGTGCCGAGGACCTCGGTCAGCTCGGCGTACGCCGTGCGCAGCTGTTCCTCGGTCATCAGGTCGAGCCGTACGCCTCCGAGGTCGGGGCGGTGGCGGAGGTGGGGCGCGGTCGTCTTGAGCGCGACCGGGTAACCGAGCCGGCCGGCGGCGGCGACGGCGGCGCCGGGGGTGGGTGCGGGCAGGGTCGGCAGTACGGCGATCCCGTACCGCGCGAGCAGCTCCTGGGTCTGGTCGGTGTCGAGGGTCACACCGCGCGGGTCGGTTTCGGCGCCACCGCCGAGCACCCGCTCGATGAGCGCGGCGGCCCCGGCCTCGTCGATGTCCTCGTACTCGGGCACCCGCCCGGGGTCGGCGGCCTGGCGCCGCCACTGCCCGTACCGCACGGCCTCGGCCAGCGCCCGGACGGCCCGTTCGGCGGCGGGGTAGGCGGGGATGGTCGTCGACGGCGCGCTGTCGGCGGCCTTGGGCCTCTGCGTCGGCTCCGCCTGGCTCCCGGACGTGCCGGGTGTGACGGGAGTGACGGGCGCGGCCGGGGTGGGCCGGGCCGGGCCGTCGGGGCTCGGCCGGGTCGGCGCCCCGGGGCGGGACTCCGTCGCGGCGGCGGCGCCGGCACCCGCAGGTGCGGTCGCAGTCGCGGGCGCGGGCGCAGATGCGGGCGTGCCGCTCCCCGCTCCCCGCCCCCGGGTCGCCGGGCGCGTGCTCGTCGCGACCGCGAGGGCCTCCGCGAGGCCGCCCATCTCGACGTGGACGACGACGACCGGTTTCGTGGGGGCGGGGGCGGCGGCGACCGCCTCGCGGAGGGAGGCCGCGAGGACCTCGCCGTCGCCGAACTCTGTGGCACCGTTCTCGCCCACCCACGGGATCGCGGTCACGACGACCGCGTCCGACGTCTCGTCCGCGAGGGCCGCCGCCAGCGCGTCCCGGAAGTCGGCCGGCTCCGCCGCCGTCGTCAGGTCGAGCGGGCGCAGCGGGCGCAGTCCTTCGGTCAGGCAGGCGTCGTACGTGAGCAGGCCGAGCGACTCGGAGTTGCCCAGGATCGCGACCCGGGGCCCGGCCGGCAGGGGCTGGGCGGCCAGGAGCAGTCCCGCGTCGACGAGTTCGGTGACGGTGTCGACCCGGATCACTCCCGCCTGCCGGAGCAGCGCGGACACCGTGGCGTGCGGGATGCGGGTGACCGGCACCCGGTGGCCGGGCGGGGCGCTGCCGCTGTGGCGGGCGCCCTTGACCACGACGACCGGCTTGACGGCGGCGGTGCGGCGGGCCAGCCGGGTGAACTTGCGGGGGTTGCCGATGGACTCCAGGTAGAGGAGGACGACGTCGGTCCCCGGGTCGTCGTACCAGTGCTGGAGGAAGTCGTTGCCGGAGACGTCGGCGCGGTTGCCGGCGGAGATGAAGGAGGAGAGCCCGGCGCCCCGCCGGTGCAGACCGGCGAGGAGGGCGATGCCGATCGCACCGGACTGGGTGAAGAGCCCGATCCGTCCGGCGGCAGGCATCTGCGGCGCGAGGGAGGCGTTGAGCCGGACGTCGTCGGTGGTGTTGATGATCCCGAAGGCGTTGGGGCCGATGATCCGCATCCCGTACGAGCGCGCCTGGCGGACGAGCTGGCGCTGCCGCTCGCGGCCGTCGGCCCCGCTCTCCGCGTATCCGGCGGAGAGGACGACGAGACCCCGTACGCCGTGTTCGCCGCAGTCCGCGACGGCTTCGGGCACCCGCTCGGCGGGGACGGCGACGACGGCGAGGTCGACGGGTTCCCCGATGGCGCCGACGGAGGGGTACGCGGGGACCCCGTCCAGCTCCGCCGCATCGCCGGCGGGGAGCGCGGCGTTGACCGCGTACACCCGGCCCGCGAAGCCGGCCCCGAGGAGGTTGCGCAGGACGGTGCGGCCGACGCCGCCCGGTGCCCGCCCGGCCCCGACGACCGCGACGGACCGGGGGGTGAGGAGGCGTTGCACAGAGCGGGCCTCGGCCCGCTGCTCCCGTGCGCGCTGGACGGCGAGGGAGCGGTCGGTGGGTTCGAGGTCGAGGTGGAGCCGTACGGAGCCGTCCTCGAAGCTGCGCTTCTGGAGGTAGCCCGCGTCCGTGAAGACCTTGATCATCTTGTTGTTGGCGGGGAGGACCTCGGCGGCGAAGCGCCGGATGTCCCGTTCCCGGGCGACCGCCGCGATGTGTTCGAGCAGGGCGGACGCGACTCCGCGTCCCTGGTGGGCGTCCTGGACGAGGAAGGCGACCTCGGCCTCGTCGGCCGGGGCGGAGGCGGGCAGGCCGCGTTCGTCGATGCGGTCGTAGCGGACGGTGGCGATGAACTCGCCGCCCACGGTCGCCGCGAGTCCGACCCGGTCGACGAAGTCGTGGTGGGTGAAGCGGTGGACGTCCTTCGCCGAGAGCCGGGGGTAGGGGGCGAAGAAGCGGTAGTACTTCGACTCGTCGGAGACCTGCTCGTAGAAGCTGACGAGGCGGTCGGCGTCGTCGGCGGTGATGGGCCTGATGCGCGCGGTGCCGCCGTCGCGGAGCACCACGTCCGCTTCCCAGTGATCGGGGTAGTCGGGGTAGTCCGGGCGATCAGGGTCCCGTGGTCCCTGGCGGGCCGGTGATGCCGGTCGTTCCGCCGCTCCCGACTGCTCCGACGCGCTCTGCATGGGGCCAGCCTACGGCCGCGACACGACGGTGGCACCGGTCGCGTGACGGGTGTGCGCCGTGCAAGGTAGGGGCACCCCCGTGCGACGCGGGGGAACCACCGTGCACAGTGGGGAGCGCGCCGCCGTCGCCGGCGAGGACCGAACGGCGGTCCGATCCGGGCCGGAGGTCGGCGTGAGCACGGAGCTTCCCGTGAGAGACTGGTCTAGACAACCGCTTAAGACTTGAAGGGCAACACCATGGCTGAGCGCCGCGTCAACGTCGGCTGGGCCGAGGGCCTCCACGCCCGCCCCGCGTCCATCTTCGTCCGTGCCGCCACGGCTTCCGGCGTTCCGGTGACGATCGCCAAGTCCGACGGCACCCCGGTGAACGCCGCCTCCATGCTCGCGGTGCTCGGCCTGGGCGCGCAGGGCGGCGAGGAGATCGTCCTCGCTTCGGACGCCGAGGGTGCCGAGGCCGCTCTGGACCGTCTGGCGAAGCTGGTCGCCGAGGGTCTCGACGAGCTTCCCGAGACCGTCTGATCCGCGTCGACCTTCCCGCGACGACGAAAGACCGTGACCACCGGAATTCCGGTGGTCACGGTCTTTCGCATTTGCGCCGCCCGCTTTCCGGGCAGCACGGAACATGCCCCCGTTGAATTCCTATTCTTTGTATACGGTGCTCACGTTAATTCCGGGCACTCGCCGTGTTGACTACATGTTGCGAATCCCTCACACGACCGCGCTCCGGTCTTTTGAGGCGGTGCAGGGAGAGCGAGCGTTCCGCGTGCAGCGCGGTCAGCACGCGCGCCCGCTCGGCGTCCCCGCGCGCCACGGCGTCCACGATCGCGCCGTGCTCCGCCCACGCCTCCACCGGCTGGGAGGGCTGCTCGACCGCGTACATCCAGGCGATCTTGTGCCGTAGCTGGGTCAGCAGCGCCGTCAGCGCGGGGCTGCCGGAGGCCTGCGCGAGCGTCTCGTGGAACCAGCCGCCCAGCGAGCGCAGATCCTCGCCCTGACCTCGCCTGGCCCGCTCCTGCCCCAGCCTGACCAGGCCGCGCAGCACCTTGAGATGGGCCTCCGTACGCCGCTGGGCGGCGCGCGCCGCGCCGAGCGGTTCGAGCAGCGCCCGCATGTCGAGCAGGTCGGCCGCCTCCTGCTCGGTGGGCTCGGCGACATGCGCGCCGGCATGGCGGCGGGTGACGACGAAGCCCTCGGACTCCAGGGTGCGCAGGGCCTCGCGGATCGGCACACGGGAGACCCCGTAGCGGCGGGCGAGCTGGTCCTCCGTCAGTCGACTGCCCCGCTCGAAGACGCCGGAGACGATGTCGTCCCGGATCGCCGTGCATACCGAGTGCGCGGGAATACGCATGTCCGACCTCCGCCTTGGTCTGCGCGAGACAATTCTTACGGCGCCTGTTCTGCGCCCGATCTGCGACTCTATTGCAGCGCGCCGGAATTTCCGATGCCTCAGCGGAATATGGATGTCTTTTGACCGACGAAAAGCCCCGGCTCAGGACGAGCCGGGGCTTTTGCGAAGCGCGGGGTGCGGCGGTCAGACGTTGACGCCGCGGGCGCGGAGGTAGGCGACCGGGTTGATGTCGGAGCCGTACTCGGCCGTCGTCCGGGCCTCGAAGTGGAGGTGCGGGCCGGTCGAGTTGCCGGTCGAGCCGGAGATGCCTATCCGCTCGCCGGGCTCGACGGTCTGGCCGACGTGGACTCCGATGGAGGAGAGGTGCCCGTACTGGGTGTACGTGCCGTCGTTCATCCGGATGACGATGTTGTTGCCGTACGCGCCACCCCAGCCGGCCTCGACGACGGTGCCGGAGCCGACGGAGACGACGCTGCTGCCGTAGGCCGCGTGGAAGTCGACGCCCGAGTGGCTGCCGGAGGACCAGAGCGAGCCACCGGTCTTGTAGCCGGTGGACACGTACGAGCCGTCGACGGGGAGCTGGAAGGAGTTCAGGCGGCGGCGCTCGGCCTCACGGGCGGCGCGCTGCTCGGCCTCGCGGATCTCCTTGGCGCGGGCCTCGGCCTTGCGCTTCGCCTCGGCCTGGGCCTTCGCCTTGGCGGCGGCCTCGAAGGCCTCCTGCTCCTGCGCGGCGGCCTGGGCGTTGAGCCGGTCCGCGAGCGAGTCCTCGGTGATCACCTTGGTGAGGCCGGTGTCCTCGACGGAGCGGTTGTCCGTCTCGGCGGCGAGCGCCGGGGAGGCGAGGGTGCCGATGACGCCGGTGGTGGCGAGGGTCGCTGCGCCGGCGATGCCTACGCTGCGGCGCGCCATACGGCTCGGACCACGATGCTTCCCGGTGGCACGGGTGAACGCCATGTAGTGGCTGATCCTTTCCTTCCCTCTCGCCTACCGGGTTAGCTGACGGGTTCGGAGCAGGAAGGTCTCCTACGAGCCCCTCCGTACGAGACGAAGGCGCCCGATTCACCCCAGGGACTACGCGTGGGTCCCCGGCTCCCCAGGCTCGCGCCTGACGGGGACTCGGCGATGACTGTCCGGATGCCGCGGGTGCGGCAGGTGCAACTGCCGGACAGACGCACCGACGCTATGCGGATCGTCTTTCAATCACCAACCGGACTCGGCAGTTTGTAAGACATGCCACAGGTCATAGGGCCACCCAAGCCCTCAATACGGACAAAGGGGAGGGCTCCGACGAAACAGGTCGTCGGAGCCCTCCCCCTGCCGGATCGGCAGCCGGAATCAGCCGGTCACAACGGTGACTTCACCGATGCCGAGCGCGCGCACCGGGTCCGCGATCTGCGCCGCGTCGCCCACCAGGACGGTGACGAGCCGGTCCACCGGGAAGGCGTTGACCACGGCCGCGGTGGCCTCGACCGTGCCGGTCTCGGCCAGACGCGCGTACAACTGGGCCTGGAAGTCGTCCGGAAGGTGCTGCTCGACCTGGTCGGCGAGCGTCCCGGCGACGGAGGCGGCCGTCTCGTACTTGAGCGGCGCGACCCCCACCAGGTTCTGCACGGCGGTCTCGCGCTCGGCGTCCGTCAGACCCTCGGCGGCCAGGGTGCGCAGCACCTTCCACAGGTCGTCAAGAGCCGGGCCCGTGTTGGGGGTGTCGATGGAACCGCTGATGGCGAGCATCGCGGCGCCGTTCCCCTGGGCGTCGGAGCGGAGCACCTGCCCGAAGGCCCGCACCCCGTAGGTGTAGCCCTTCTCCTCGCGCAGGACCCGGTCGAGACGCGAGGTCAGGGTGCCACCGAGGCAGTACGTGCCGAGGACCTGGGCCGGCCAGACACGGTCGTGCCGGTCGGCGCCGATCCGGCCGATCAGCAACTGGGTCTGAACGGCGCCCGGCCGGTCCACGATGACGACCCGTCCGGTGTCGTCGGCCGTGATCGACGGCATCGGGAGCGGCTCGGCCGGCTCGCCCGTCCAGGCGCCCAGGGTCTCGGCGAGGACCTTGTCGAGGTCGACGCCGGTCAGGTCGCCGACGACCACGGCGGTCGCCGTGGCGGGCCGGACGTACGCCTCGTAGAAGGCGCGGACGGCGGCGGCGTCGATCGCGGAGACGGTCGCCTCGGTGCCCTGGCGCGGCCGGGACATCCGCGCCTCGGCCGGGAAAAGCTCCTTGGAGAGCTGCTTGGCCGCGCGGCGGGCCGGGTTGGCCGTCTCGTGCGGGATCTCGTCGAGCCGGTTGCGCACCAGACGCTCGATCTCCGTCTCGAGGAACGCCGGGGCGATCAGGGCCTCGGACAGCAGCCCGAGCGCCTTGGGCAGCCGGGAGACCGGAACCTCCAGGGAGACCCGTACGCCCGGGTGGTCGGCGTGCGCGTCGAGCGTGGCACCGCAGCGCTCGAGCTCGGCCGCGAACTCCTCGGCACTGCGCTGGTCCGTGCCCTCGGAGAGCGCGCGGGCCATGATGGTGGCGACGCCGTCGAGACCGGCGGGCTCGGCGTCCAGCGGGGCCGGCAGGAAGATCTCCACGGCCACGACCTGCTGGCCGGGGCGGTGGCTGGTCAGCAGCGTCAGGCCGTTGTCCAGCTTCCCGCGGTCGGGGGCCGGGAAGGCCCAGGGCCTGGCGGCGCCCGGCTCCGGCTGCGGGTGGAAGTCCATGCTCGTCAAAGACACGGCGGCGTCGGTCACTGGTCCGCTCCCTCTTCGTCATCGCCCTCGGCGTTGTCGCTCTGCTCGGTCGCCAGGGGCTCGTAGACGAGCACCGCACGGTTGTCGGGCCGCAGTCTGGCCGCGGCGGCCGCCCGCACCTCGTCGGCGGTGATGTCGAGCACACGGTCGACGGCCGACAGGGCGAGCTGCGGGTCGCCGAACAGCACGGCGAACCGGCACAGTTCGTCGGCGCGGCCCGCGACGGTGCCGAGGCGGTCGAGCCACTCGCGCTCCAGCTGGGCCTGCGCGCGCTCCATCTCCTCCGGCGTGGGGCCGTCGGCCGCGAACCGGGCGAGCTCCTCGTCGACGGCCGCCTCGATCTGCGGGACCTCGACACCGCCGGAGGTCTTGACGTCCAGCCAGCCGAGCGAGGGCGCTCCGGCGAGCCGCAGCAGCCCGAAGCCGGCGGCGACGGCCGTGCGGTCGCGGCGGACCAGACGGTTGTGCAGACGGGAGGACTCACCGCCGCCGAGGACCGTCAGGGCCAGGTCGGCGGCGTCGCACTCGCGCGTGCCGTCGTGCGGCAGCCGGTAGGCGGCCATCAGCGCACGGGCCGGGACCTCCTCCTCGACGACCTCGCGCAGCTGCTCGCCGATGACCTCGGGAAGGTCGCCGGGGCGCGGCTCGGGCTTGCCGTCGTGGCCGGGGATGGAGCCGAAGTACTTCTCGACCCAGGCGAGGGTCTGCTCCGGATCGATGTCGCCGACGACCGACAGCACCGCGTTGTTCGGGGCGTAGTACGTGCGGAAGAAGTTCCGCGCGTCCTCCAGGGTGGCCGCGTCCAGGTCGGCCATGGAGCCGATCGGCGTGTGGTGGTACGGGTGGCCCTCCGGGTACGCGAGGGCGGTCAGCTTCTCGAAGGCCGTGCCGTACGGCACGTTGTCGTAGCGCTGGCGGCGCTCGTTCTTGACGACGTCCCGCTGGTTCTCCATGGACTCGTCGTCCAGGGCGGCCAGCAGCGAGCCCATGCGGTCGGCCTCCAGCCAGAGCGCGAGCTCCAGCTGGTGCGTGGGCATGGTCTCGAAGTAGTTGGTGCGCTCGAAGCTCGTCGTGCCGTTGAGCGAGCCGCCCGCACCCTGCACCAGCTCGAAGTGCCCGTTCCCGTGGACCTGCTTCGAGCCCTGGAACATCAGGTGCTCGAAGAGGTGCGCGAGCCCCGTGCGGCCGGGAACCTCGTGGCGCGAGCCGACGTCGTACCAGAGGCAGACCGCGGCGACCGGGGTCAGGTGGTCCTCCGAGAGCACCACACGCAGGCCGTTCGCCAGCCGGTGCTCGGTCGCTGTGAGGCCGCCGGAGCCGGCCTCGGCCGTGGCCGTGTGACCCATGGGCATGTACGTCCCTTCGATCGCGATGTGAAAAAGTCCTGCCACTGTATGCAAGCGCGCCGACACCTCGCGAAGTTCCCGCCCCTTCCGGATGTCCCTCTTCCGGGTCGCGGTCGGCGTTGTCGGTGGCACGGTCCACAATGGTCCGCGTCAGATCAACCTTGTTGGTGAAGGAGCCGCAGCCGCGATGGCCCGCCGCAGCACGAAGACACCGCCGCCGGACGACGCGTTCGAGGAGCGAATCCTCGACATCGACGTCGTCGACGAGATGCAGGGCTCCTTCCTCGAGTACGCGTACTCGGTGATCTACTCGCGTGCCCTCCCCGACGCCCGGGACGGCATGAAGCCCGTCCAGCGCCGCATCGTCTACCAGATGGGCGAGATGGGGCTCCGGCCCGACCGCGGCTTCGTCAAGTGCGCCCGTGTCGTCGGCGAGGTGATGGGCAAGCTCCACCCGCACGGCGACGCGTCCATCTACGACGCCATGGTCCGCATGGCACAGCCCTTCTCCATGCGGCTCCCCCTCGTCGACGGCCACGGGAACTTCGGATCCCTCGGCAACGACGACCCGCCCGCCGCCATGCGGTACACCGAGTCGCGGATGGCCCCGGCCGCGCTGCTCATGACCGAGTCCATCGACGAGGACACGGTCGACTTCACGCCGAACTACGACGGCCAGGAGCGGGAGCCGGTGGCACTGCCCGCCGCCTACCCGAACCTGCTGGTCAACGGCGCGTCCGGCATCGCGGTCGGCATGGCCACCAACATGCCCCCGCACAACCTCGGCGAGGTCATCGCCGCCGCCCGCCACCTGATCCGCCACCCGGGCGCCGACCTCGAGACGCTGATGCGTTTCGTGCCGGGACCCGACCTGCCGACCGGTGGCCGGATCGTCGGCCTCTCCGGCATCAAGGACGCGTACGAATCGGGCCGCGGCTCGTTCAAGATCCGCGCCACGACGAGCGTCGAGACCGTCACGGCCCGCCGCAAGGGCATCGTCGTGACCGAGCTGCCCTTCACGGTCGGCCCCGAGAAGGTCATCTCCAAGATCAAGGACCTGGTCGGCTCCAAGAAGCTCCAGGGCATCGCGGACGTCAAGGACCTCACCGACCGCAACCACGGGCTGCGCCTGGTCATCGAGATCAAGAACGGCTTCGTGCCGGAGGCGGTCCTGGAGCAGCTCTACAAGCTGACGCCGATGGAGGAGTCCTTCGGCATCAACAACGTCGCCCTGGTCGACGGCCAGCCGCTCACCCTCGGCCTCAAGGAGCTCCTGGAGGTCTACCTCGACCACCGCTTCGAGGTGGTCCGGCGCCGCTCCGAGTTCCGCAGGACCAAGAAGCGCGACCGCCTCCACCTGGTGCTCGGCCTGCTCATCGCGCTGCTCGACATCGACGAGGTCATCCGCCTCATCCGGGAGAGCGACAACTCCGCACAGGCCAAGGAGCGCCTGATGGAGCGCTTCTCGCTGAGCGAGATCCAGACGCAGTACATCCTGGACACCCCGCTGCGCCGCCTCACCCGGTTCGACCGCATGGAACTGGAGAGCGAGCGCGACCGCCTCAACGGCGAGATCGACGAGCTGACCGGGATCCTGGACTCCGACGCGGAGCTGCGCAAGCTGGTCTCCGCGGAGCTGGCCGCGGTCGCCAAGAAGTTCGCCACGGACCGGCGGACGGTCCTGCTGGAGTCGGCGGGCGCGCCCGTCGCGTCCGTGTCCCTGGAGGTCGCGGACGACCCGTGCCGGGTCCTGCTGTCCTCCACCGGGCTCCTCGCCCGTACGGCGACGGCGGACCTGCCCGAGGCCGACCCGGACGCGACCCGCGTCAAGCACGACGTGATCCTGTCGTCGGTGGCCGCCACCCAGCGCGGCGACATCGGCGCGGTGACCTCGGACGGGCGGCTGCTGCGGATCGCGGTGATCGACCTGCCGCAGCTCCCCGACACCGCGAGCGCCCCGAACCTCGCGGGCGGCGCGCCGCTGTCCGAGTTCCTGTCCCTGGAGGTCGACGAGACCGTGGTCTGCCTCACCACGCTCGACGAGTCCTCGCCGGGGCTCGCCCTCGGCACGCTCCAGGGCGTGGTGAAGCGCGTGGTCCCGGACTACCCGGCGAACAAGGACGAGCTGGAGGTCATCACCCTCAAGGACGGTGACCGGATCGTCGGCGCGACCGAGCTGCGTACGGGTGAGGAGGACCTGGTCTTCATCACCTCCGACGCCCAGCTGCTCCGCTTCCAGGCCTCGCAGGTACGGCCCCAGGGCCGGCCCGCCGGCGGCATGGCGGGCGTCAAGCTGACGGCGGGCGCCGAGGTGATCTCGTTCACCGCCGTCGACCCGGCGGCCGACGCCGTGGTCTTCACCGTCGCGGGCTCCACGGGCACCCTGGACGCCTCGGGTACGTCGGCGAAGCTGACGCCCTTCGACCAGTACCCGCGCAAGGGCCGCGCGACCGGCGGCGTCCGCTGCCAGCGCTTCCTGAAGGGCGAGGACGTCCTGATCCTGGCCTGGGCGGGCGCCACCCCGGCCCGTGCCGCCCAGAAGAACGGCACCCCGGTGGTGCTTCCTGAGATGGACCCGCGCCGCGACGGCTCGGGCACACCGCTCCCCCAGCCGGTGGACGTGGTGGCGGGCCCGGCTTCCTGACCGGACCGACGACGACAAGAGACCCCGTCCGAAAGGCGAACCGCCTTTCGGGCGGGGTCTCTTGTCGCGGGACGCCGGACGGGCTCCGCGGCTGCCGGGTAGCCTCGGCCCGGTGACCGGCCGGGGGGCTGCTCCGGCACGTCTGACGCCCGAGTGAAGGATGGCCGCGTTGACGGACGAAGCATTCAGCATCGACAAGCGCCCGCTCCGCGATCTGCTCCGGCAGGTCGAGGAGGGAAGGGCGCAGCTCCCCGAGTTCCAGCGGGGCTGGGTGTGGCCCCATCCGAACATCACCGCGCTGCTCGCGTCCGTGTCGCAGGGTTTCCCGGTCGGCACGGTCATGACGCTGCAGTCCGGCGGGGACGTCCGGTTCAAGCACCGGCCGATCGAGGGGGCGACGCCACCGCCGGGCACCGAGCCGGAGACGCTGGTGCTCGACGGCCAGCAGCGGCTCACCTCCCTCTACCAGTCGATCAAGCTGGGCCGGCCGGTGGTCACCCAGGACCTGCGCAAACACCGGGTGTCGGGCTGGTTCTACGTCGACATGCGTGCGGTCCTGGACGAGCAGACCGATCGCGAGGACGCGATCCACTTCCTGCCCGAGGACCGGGTCGTCCGCACCTTCCGGGGCGAGATCACCCGGGACCTCTCCACCCGGGACAAGGAGTGCGAGGCCCACTTCTTCCCGCTGAACTGCGCCCTGGACCCCGACCAGTGGGAGTCGGACTACGAGGAGTACTGGAAGCTCGGCAGGGAGAAGCGGCGCCTCTGGAAGGCGTTCGAGAACGCGTTCCTCAAGCCCTTCGCCCACTACCAGGTCCCCGTCATCTCCCTCGGCAGGAACACGGCCCGTCAGGCCGTCTGCCAGGTCTTCGAGAACGTCAACACGGGTGGCGTCTCCCTCACCGTCTTCGAACTCCTCACCGCCACCTTCGCGGCGGACGAGTTCGACCTCAGGCGGCACTGGGAGAAGGAGGTCAAGGCCGCCTGGCGGGCGCCGGAGTACCGCATCCTCAAGGACGTGTCGAACACGGACTTCCTCCAGTCGGTGACCCTGCTCGCCACGGCCGCCCGGCGTGAGGACGCCGTCGCGCGCGGGGTGGCGGAGGATCGTCTGCCGCGCATCGGCTGCAAGCGCAAGGACATGCTGGAGCTCCGGCTCGACGAGTACGAGCGGTTCGCGCCCCTGGTCGTCCAGGGTTTCAAGCGGGCTGCGAAGTTCCTGCACCAGCAGTTCGTCTTCGACACCAAGTTCCTGCCGTACGGCACCCAGCTCATCCCGCTCGCCGCGATCCTGGCCCTCGCCGGTGAGGACGCCCAGAGCGCCGGCGCCCAGCACAAGCTGGCCCGCTGGTACTGGTGCGGAGTCTTCGGCGAGCTGTACGGCGGCTCGACCGAGACGCGCTTCAGCCACGACCTGCCGGACGTGGTCGGCTGGCTCCGTGGCACCTCGGGCGAACCGCGCACGGTCGAGGTGGCGGAGTTCGCGCCCAGCCGTCTCCTGACGCTGCGGACCCGTAACAGCGCCGCGTACAAGGGCATCTACGCGCTGCTCCTCAAGGCCGGGGCCATGGACTGGCGTACCGGCGAGAAGGCCGAGATCACCGCGTACTTCGACGAGTCGATCGACATCCACCACATCTTCCCGAAGGTGTGGTGCCAGGGGGCGGGGAAGGACCCGGGGCGCTACAACTCGATCATCAACAAGACCCCGCTGACCGCCCGCACGAACCGGATCATCGGGGGCAGCGCGCCCTCCGACTACCTGGTGAAACTGGCGAAGAGCGCGGAGTCGACGCCCGAGGTGGTCCACGGACACATCCGGTCCCACCTCGTCACGCCGGAACTGATGGCACTCGACGACTTCACGTCGTTCTTCGCCGCCCGGAAGGCGGCCCTGCTCGCGCGGGTCTCCTCCGAGATGGGCAAGGTCATCGTGGACGACGGTGCGGACGCCGCCCTCGTACTCGACGAGGCCGACGTCGAGGCCGAGGAGGCGGCGGAACTCGCGGAGGTCTTCTGATCCGGACGGACCGGGCGGGCCGGCCGGGCCGGCCGGGCCGGCATCAGACCGGGGCCGGACCAGGGTCAGGCCGGCTCCTCCTCCTCGGTCCGCTGCACGTACCGCAGGACGCCCCACATGCTGTGCTCGTCGGGTGCGTCCCGCGGGCCGTTCTGCTCGCACTCCGCCAGTTCCTTGCGCAGGCCGGCCGCGTCGATGCCGGAGCCGATCAGGACGAGCTGGGTGAGCCGTTCCTCGCCGTCGGGCCACCGGTCGGGGTAGAAGCGCAGGAAACGGCCGACGGCGTGCACGCCGTAGCGGTTGTCCGGGTCGGCGGCGCCGAAGTCGACGAAGCCCTTGATCCGGTAGAGGCCTTCCGGCCGCGCGTCCAGGAAGGCCATGAGCCGGCGCGGATGAAGCGGCGCAGCGGCCGTCAGGGACACGGTCTCGTACCCGGTGTGCGGGTGGGCGTGCGGCTCGTCCTCGCCGTACAGGATGTCCTCGATGGACAGCTGCCCCTCGATCTCCCCCTCGGGGACCACCCGGTCGAAGAGCAGCTCCGGGTCGATCCGGCCGTGCACGGCGTCCACCACGACGGCCTTCCCCGCGAGTCCGGCCACCGTCTCGCGGACGGCGAGCAGCTCGGCCCCGGAGACCCGGTCGGCCTTGTTCACGACCACGAGGTCGGCGATCGGCAGATGCCGGTCGGTCTCCGGGTGCCGCTGCCGGGTCGCGGAGAACTCGGCCGCGTCGACGACCTGGACGAGCCCCCCGTACACGATCCGCTCGTTCTCGCTGGCGAGCACCATGCGGACGAGTTCCTGCGGCTCGGCGAGGCCGCTCGCCTCGATCACGATCACGTCGAGCCGCGACTCGGGGCGGGTGAGGACCTCCAGGTACTCGTCGAGCTCGCTGGCGTCGACGGCACAGCACAGGCAGCCGTTGCCGAGGGAGACGGTCGAGCCGACCTGTCCCGCGACGCTCATCGCGTCGATGCCGATGTCGCCGAAGTCGTTGACCATGACCCCGATACGGGTGCCCCGGGCGCCGCGCAGCAGATGGTTGAGGAGGGTGGTCTTCCCGGCCCCGAGAAACCCGGCCAGGACGACGACGGGGATCTGCTGCGTGGTCAAGGGACGTGCCTCCGGTTCCTTCGTCTCCCACGGCTGCGGGAGACACCCCTTCCCACGGCTGTGGGAAACCCCAGAATAGGCAACCGCTCCGCCGCCGTTTCCGGTCCCGGGGCGTGGCCCCGTACCGTTTCCCGCATGAACCCCGCACAGACCGGCCCCCCGCGCCCCCTCGCGCGCCGCCGGCGGTTCGGGTGGCCCCAGCGGGTGTTCTCGCAGGTCCTGCTGATGCAGCTGGCCATCGCGACCGGTGTGACCGTCCTCGCCACCGGGCTCTTCCTCGCCCCGCTCAGCGCCCAGCTCGACGACCAGGCCATGCGGCGGGCCCTGGCCATCGCCGGGACCACGGCGTCACCCCGGCTGGCCGCGGACCTCACCGGAACCCCGCCGTCCGCGAGCGGCCCGGTGCAGCGGGAGGCCGAGCGGATACGTACCTCCACGGGCGCCGAGTACGTGGTCGTCATGGACACCCGCGGAGTGCGCTGGTCGCACACCGACCCCGCCGAGATCGGCAGGCGCGTCTCCACGGACCCGAGCACCGCCCTCTCCGGGCGCGAGGTGATGGAGATCGACAGCGGCACCCTGGGCCGCTCGGCGCGCGGCAAGACGCCGCTGCGGGACGCGGACGGGCGGATCGTCGGCGCCGTCTCGGTCGGCATCGAGTACGACAGCGTCCGCGACCGTCTCCTCGGCGCGATCCCGGGCCTCCTCGCCTACGCGGGCGCCGCACTGGCGGCCGGCGCCCTGGCCGCGTACCTGATCTCCCGGCGCCTGCAACGCCAGACCCATGACCTGGCCTTCTCCGACATCTCCGCGCTGCTCGCCGAACGCGAGGCCATGCTCCACGGCATCCGCGAAGGCGTCGTGGCCCTGGACCGCAACGGCTCCGTGCGGCTGATGAACGACGAGGCGCAGCGACTCCTCGGCCTCGGCCCCGAGGCGGCCGGCCGGCCGCTCGACGAGGTCCTCGGCCGTGGCCGCACCGCCGACGTCCTCGCGGGCCGGGTGACCGGCGAGGATCTGCTCACCGTGCGCGGGCAGCGGGTCCTGATCGCCAACCGGATGCCGACCGACGACGGCGGCGCCGTGGCGACCCTCCGCGACCGCACCGAGCTGGAGCGGCTCGGGCGCGAGCTGGACTCGACCCGGGGCCTGATCGACGCGCTGCGCGCACAGGACCACGAACACGCCAACCGGATGCACACGCTCCTCGGGCTCCTGGAGCTGGAGATGCACGAGGAGGCGGTCGAGTTCGTCACCGAGGTGGTCGGCGTGCACCGGGCGACCGCCGAGCAGGTCACGGAGAAGGTCCACGACCCGCTGCTCGCCGCGCTCCTGGTCGGCAAGGCCACCGTCGCCGCCGAGCGGGGCGTCTCGCTGCGGATCGCCCCTGGCTCGCTGCTCCCCGACCGGCTCGTCGACCCGCGCGAGCTGGTCACCGTCGTCGGCAACCTGGTCGACAACGCCCTGGACGCCGTCGCAGGCACCCCCGGCGCCCGCATCGACGTCTCCTTCCGCACCGAGGGCCGTACGGTCGTGCTGCGGGTCACGGACAGCGGCACGGGGGTTCCGGAGGAGCACCGTGAGCTGATCTTCACCGAGGGATGGTCGACGAAGGCGCTTCCGTCCCACGGCAAGCGGGGGCTCGGTCTCGCGCTCGTACGACGCCTCGCCGAACGCCGCGGCGGCACCGCCCGCGTCGCCGACGGTCCCGAGGAAGGCGCCGAGTTCACCGTCGTCCTGCCGGACGCCCTGACGGAACCGGAACCGGAGCCGGAACCGGACACGGACACGCCCTCGCTGGAGCCCGCGGAGGAGGCCCGATGATCGACGTCCTCGTCGTGGACGACGACGTGCTGGTGGCACGGATCAACGCCGCCTACGTCGCCAAGGTCCCCGGCTTCCGGGTCGTCGCCACCGCCCACTCGACCGCCGAGGCCCTCGCCGCCCTGGACGAGCGGCCGGTGGACCTGATCCTCCTCGACCACTACCTGCCGGACGAGAACGGGCTCGCTGCCGTACGGGAGCTCCGCACGCGCGGCCACCAGTGCGACGTGATCATGGTGACGGCGGCCCGGGACGTGGTTACGGTGCAGGCGGCGATGCGGCACGGCGCCCTGCAGTACCTGGTCAAACCGTTCAACTTCGCCGGTCTGCGCTCCAAGCTGGAGGCGTACGCGACGCTCCGCAGCACCCTGGAGAGCGGGGGCGAGGCGGAGCAGGCCGAGGTGGACCGCATCTTCGGGGTCCTGTCGGCCGGCTCCGTCGCCCCCGACCTGCCCAAGGGACACTCCCCCACCACCGCCGAACTGGTCCGGCAGGTCCTGCTCGCCGCGGACGGTCCGCTGCCCACCCAGGAGATCGCCGAGCGGGCCGGTGTCAGCCGTCAGACGGCGCAGCGCTACCTCAAGCTCCTCGAACGCACCGGCCGGGTAAGTCTCTCGCTCCGGTACGGCGAGACGGGCCGCCCCGAACACCGCTACGCCTGGGCGACCTCACCGTGACATGACCGGCAAGGCGACGCCCGAGTTCTTCGTCAGACGGCTCCCGCGCCGGTCAGCGCCCTGACCTCGGCCTCCGCGTGCCGTGCTTCGTCGGGCGGTTCGGTCGAGGTGACGGTGCCGAACCAGCCCGCGAGGAAGCCGAGCGGAATGGAGACCACCCCCGGGTTCTGCAGCGGGAAGAGGTGGAAGTCGACGCCGGGGAACAGCGACTCGGGACTCCCCGAGACGACCGGCGAGACCAGCACCAGCAGCACCGCGGGGATCAGACCCCCGTACACCGACCAGACCGCCCCCCTGGTGGTGAACTTCCGCCAGAACAGGGAGTAGAGCAGCACCGGCAGGTTCGCGGAGGCCGCGACCGCGAAGGCCAGCCCGACGAGGAAGGCCACATTGAGGTCGCGGGCGAGCAGCCCCAGGCCGATCGCGGCCGCCCCGATGCCCGCCGCGGCGATCCGGGCCACGGTCACCTCGCTGTACTGCTTCGCGTGCCGGCGGCGCAGCGAGGCGTACAGGTCGTGGGCGACCGAGGCCGAGGACGCGAGGGTGATCCCCGCGACGACGGCGAGGATCGTCGCGAAGGCGACGGCGGCGACGATCGCGAAAAGCACGGTGCCGCCGGTGGAGCCCGCTCCCCCGCCGAGGTCGAGGGCGAGCAGCGGTACCGCGGTGTTGCCTGAGGCGTTGGACGCGCGGACCTCGTCCGGACCGATCAGGGCCGCCGCGCCGAACCCGAGCACGATGGTCATCAGGTAGAAGCTCCCGATGAGCCCGATGGACCAGACGACGGAGCGACGGGCGGCCCTGGCGGTCGGGACGGTGTAGAAGCGCGACAGGATGTGGGGCAGTCCCGCCGTGCCCAGGACCAGGGCGATCCCGAGGCTGATGAAGTCGAGGCGGGCCGTCCAGTCCCCGCCGTAGCGGAGCCCGGGGGCGAGGAAGTCCAGGCCGTGGCCGCTGCGCTCGGCCGCGGCGGAGAGCAGGTCGTTCACGTCGCCGTGGAACCGGAGCAGTACGAGAACGGTGAGCGTGACCGTCCCCGCCATGAGCAGGACCGCTTTGACGATCTGGATCCAGGTGGTGGCCCGCATGCCGCCGAGCGACACGTAGATCACCATCAGCGCGCCCACACCGATGACCGTCCACGAACGGGCCGCCTCGCTGGTGCCCCCGAGGAGCAACGCGACCAGGCTTCCGGCGCCGACCATCTGGGCCACGAGGTACAGCACGGAGACGGCCACCGAGGACGTGCCGGCGGCGATGCGCACGGGACGCTCCGCCATGCGCGCGGCGACGACGTCGGCGAGGGTGAACCGGCCGCAGTTGCGGACCAGTTCGGCCACGAGCAGCAGCACGACCAGCCAGGCGACGAGGAACCCGACGGAGTACAGCATGCCGTCGTAGCCGTAGAGCGCGATCAGTCCGGAGATGCCGAGGAAGGAAGCCGCGGACATGTAGTCGCCCGCGATGGCGAAACCGTTCTCCATGGGCGAGAACAGCCTGCCCCCGGCGTAGAACTCCTCCGCCGAGCCGCGCCGGTTGCGGCTCACCCAGGTGGTGATCCCCAGGGTGACGGCGACGAAGACGCTGAACAGCACCAGCGCCAGGGTCTGGTGGTCTTCTGTCACGGCTGCACCACCCCTCGGGTCATCTCCTGGGTGTCCCAGCGCAGTTCCAGCGCGGCACGGTCCCTGCGCAGCCGCGCGTGGCGTGCGTAGGCCCAGGTCAGCAGGAAGGTGGTGAGGAACTGCCCGAGTCCCGCGACCATCGCCACGTTCACCACTCCGGCGACGGGCCTGGCCATGAGTCCGGGCGCGGCGGTGGCCGCCACGACGTAGGCCAGGTACCAGAGGAGAAACGCGAGCGCGGCCGGGAAGACGAACCTTCGGTAGCGGCTGCGCACTTCCTGGAAGGCGGGGCTCCGCTGCACTTCCAGGTAGATGTCCGCCGCGCTGTGGACCCGCTGCCGCACCACCGCGTCGGAGCGGCCGTCGCCTGGCGCGCCGACCTCCGTCCGCTCTCCCCGACCGGAGTCCGTCGCCTCGTACCAGGGGTCGTCGACCGGCATCGCCGAAGCGTCGAGCCCCTCCTGCTTGTCCACCTTCTCCACCGGCCAACTCCTTGTCAGCGAACCGTTTCGGCCGCGTGCCCAAGGATGGACAGAGCGGGAAGATCCCGGACTCTTCTCCCCTCTCTGTTCACCCCATCAGGTGACGCTTCTCCCAGGAGCCCTGACCAGTCCGTGCTGATATGCGTACCGCACGGCCTGCGCGCGGTCCCGCACCCCCGTCTTGGCGAAGAGGTTGTTGATATGCGTCTTCACCGTGGCCGTGGAGATCCGCAGCCGGCCGGCGATCTCCTGGTTGGAGAGCCCGTCCGCGACGAGCACGAGCACCTCCGTCTCCCGCTCCGTGAGCCCGTCGGCCTGTGGTGCGGCGGGTGCACCGGGAGCGTCCGTGCCCTCCGGCCCCGCCCCCAGCAGCTGCTCCAGCAGTCGTCGCTGCACGGACGGCGACAGCCCCGCTCGTCCGTCCCTCACGTCCCGCAGGGCCCGTACGATCTCCTCCCCGCCGGCGTCCTTGGTCAGGTACCCCCGCGCTCCGGCCCGCAGCGCCGGGAACAGCGAGTCGTCGTCGGCATACGTGGTCAGTACGACGACCTCCGTCCCGGGATGCCGCTCGCGGATCCGGCGGGTGGCCTCGGCGCCGTCGCACCGGGGCATCCGCAGATCCATCAGGACCACGTCGGGCGCGAGTTCCGCGGTGAGCGCCACCGCCTCCTCCCCGTCCCGTGCCGCCCCGACGACCTCGACCCCGGGAAGGAGCCCGAGCAGCATCACGATCCCCTCGCGCACCGCGGCCTGGTCGTCGGCGACCACCACCCTCAGGTCCCGGACCCCCTCAGTCGCGCGACCACCCTCCTGACCGCCGGTCTCGCCCGTGCCGCTCACGCCACTCATGCCGTCGCTCACGCCACTCGCCCCGTCGCTCATGCCGGCACCCGCAGCCGCACCGCGAACCCCCGTCCCTCGGGCCCCGCCTCCAGGCTGCCGCCGAGCAGTTCGGCCCGTTCCTTCATGCCGAGCAGCCCGTACCCGGCGCCGGAGGAACCGAGCCCGTCCCCCTCTCGGGCGTCCTCGGCCGTCGGAGGCGGCCCGGCGTCGCGTATCTCCAGGGAGATCCCGTCCTTCTCGTAGGCGAAGTTGATCCGCGTCCGGGCACCCGGGGCGTGCTTGCGCACGTTCGTCAGGGCTTCCTGCGCGACCCGCCGCACCGCCTGGGAAGCTTCGGCGGGGAGCTGCCGACGCTCGCCGGTGACGTCGACCTCGGCGCGGCCCTCCCGCGCCAGGTCCTTCAGGTAGTCCTCGACCGGCACCATGTCACCGCGCAGCGCCGACAGCGCGTGACGGGTCTCGGCGAGTCCCTCCCGAGCCATGGAGCGGGCCGAGGTCACGAGCCTGAGGATCTCCGCCCGGTCCGCCCCCGCCTCGATCTGGAGCCGCGCGACCTCCAGGTGCACCATCTGGGCGGAGAGGCTGTGGGCGAGCACGTCGTGTATCTCCCGGGCGATCCTGGCCCGCTCGGCGAGCGCCGCCGACGCGGCCTCCGCCTCCCGGGCGAGCCGCTCCTGGGCGAGCAGCCGGAACCCCGCACCGCGCGCCTGGGCGTCCAGCCTGAGCGAGTAACCCGCGAGCAGCACGGCCGCCGTGGTCAGGGCGGCCCCGAGCATCCCGGTCTCATCGGCCTCCGCGAACCCCGGGACGAGTACCGCCACGGTGGCCAGGCCTGCGGAAAGCGGCAGCCGCTCCATCGCCATGATCGCGATGACTATCCACATCACCGTGGCGGGCGTGGGGGCTCCGGCCGCGTAGGCCCCGAGTCCACAGAGTGCCATCACGCCGAGCAGCCCGAGCGACGCCGCCGCCCGGTGGTCGAGCGTCGTGTGGTGGTAGCCGAGGGCCGCCGCCACACAGATCCCGAATCCGAGCGGGGGCAGCGCCGCGTACCACCCGGCGAACGCCCCCGAGGTGTAGCAGCCGGCCACCACCCAGACGCTCAGGGCGATGATCATGCTGTAGTCGATGACGACCCTGCCCCGCGGCACTCCCAGGCGGGTGAGCGCCTCCCGCGAGGGCCAGGCGCCCCAGGACGAACCCTCCTGGGGCGCCCACCTCCCCGTCGTACGCGCCCGGTCGCACTTCTCTCCCATGCCCGTCCCCCTCCGTCATCTCGATGCTACGGAGAGTCCGGGGCCGTGTGATCGGCCCGTGGGTGGAGCAGATGGCTCCACCCACGGGTGGAGCGCCTCAGGCGTCGATGCGCGAGCGGTCGAGAGTGGCGGCGGAGCCGGTGATGAACTCCTTGCGGGGAGCCACGTCGTTGCCCATGAGGAGGTCGAAGACCTGCTCGGCCGCGTCCAGGTCGCCGATGTTGATCCGGCGCAGGGTGCGGTGGCGCGGGTCCATCGTGGTCTCCGCGAGCTGGTCGGCGTCCATCTCGCCCAGGCCCTTGTACCGCTGGATGGCGTCCTTGTAGCGGACACCCTTGCGCTGGTACTCCAGCAGGGTCTGCCGCAGCTCGTTGTCCGAGTACGTGTAGACGTACTTGTCCTGGCCCTTCTTGGGCTGGACGAGCTCGATCCGGTGCAGCGGGGGCACGGCGGCGAAGACCCGCCCCGCCTCCACCATCGGCCTCATGTAGCGCTGGAACAGCGTCAGCAGCAGGCAGCGGATGTGGGCGCCGTCGACGTCGGCGTCGACCAGGAGGACGATCTTCCCGTAACGGGCCGCGTCGATGTCGAAGGTGCGGCCCGAGCCCGCTCCTATGACCTGGATGATCGCCCCGCACTCGGCGTTCTTCAGCATGTCCGAGACGGACGACTTCTGAACGTTGAGGATCTTGCCCCGGATGGGCAGCAGGGCCTGGAACTCGCTGTTGCGGGCGAGCTTGGCCGTGCCGAGGGCCGAGTCGCCCTCGACGATGAACAGCTCGCTGCGCTCCACGTCGTCGCTGCGGCAGTCGGCGAGCTTGGCCGGCAGCGAGGAGGACTCGAGGGCGGTCTTCCGCCGCTGGGCCTCCTTGTGCTGCCTGGCGGCGATCCGGGTACGGGCCGCGGCGACGGCCTTGTCCAGGACGGCTCGCGCCTGCGCCTTGGCGTCCCGCTTGGTGGACGTGAGGAAGGCCTTGAGCTCCTTGGCGACCACGGTCGCCACGATCCGGCGGGCCGCGGAGGTGCCGAGGACCTCCTTGGTCTGCCCCTCGAACTGCGGCTCGGCGAGGCGGACCGTCACGACGGCCGTGAGCCCTTCGAGGGCGTCGTCCTTGACGACGTCGTCCTCGGCGACGCGCAGCATCTTCGTGGAACGGAGGACCTCGTTCACCGTCTTGGTGATGGCCTGCTCGAAGCCCGAGACGTGAGTGCCGCCCTTCGGGGTGGCGATGATGTTGACGAAGGACTTGACCGTGGTGTCGTAGCCGGTGCCCCAGCGCAGGGCGACGTCGACGACGAGCTCGCGGGTGACCTCGGTCGGGGTCATGTGACCGCGCTCGTCGAGGACGGGGACGGTCTCCTTGAAGGTGCCCTGCCCGGTGAGGCGCTGGATGTCGCAGACGGCCTTGTCCTGGGCGAGGTACTCGCAGAACTCGCTGATGCCGCCGTCGAAGCGGAACGTCTCCTCGCTCTTGCCGATCCCCTCCAGGTCCCGCTCGTCGCGGACGACGATGGTGAGGCCGGGCACGAGGAAGGCTGTCTGCCGGGCGCGCTGGTGCAGCGTCTCCAGGGAGAGCTTGGCGTCCTTGAGGAAGATCTGGCGGTCCGCCCAGTAGCGGACGCGGGTGCCGGTGCGGTTCTTGGGGACGCGCTTGCCCTTGAGCAGGCCGTTGGCCGGATCGAAGGGGCTGTCGGGGCCCTGCTCGGTGAAGATGCCGGGGACGCCCCGGCGGAAGCTGATCGAGTGCGTGGCACTGTTCCGGTCGACCTCGACGTCGAGACGGGCCGACAGGGCGTTGACCACGGAGGCGCCGACGCCGTGCAGACCGCCGGAGGCCGCGTACGAGCCGCCGCCGAACTTTCCGCCGGCGTGCAGCTTCGTCATGACGACCTCGACTCCGGAGAGTCCGGTCTTCGGCTCGACGTCGACCGGGATGCCCCGGCCGTTGTCCCGCACTTCCACGGAACCGTCGTGGTGGAGGATGACCTCGATGTGGTCGCAGTAGCCACCGAGGGCCTCGTCGACCGAGTTGTCGATGATTTCCCAGATGCAGTGCATCAGGCCGCGGCTGTCGGTGGACCCGATGTACATACCGGGGCGCTTGCGGACCGCTTCGAGCCCTTCGAGTACGAGCAGGTGCCGCGCGGTGTAGTTGGAAGCGTCACGGTCTGCGGTCAGCAGCGCACTGGACGGCACGGACGTTTCGGCGGTCACGCGGTTCGCTCCTCGCTGAATTTGAAAACTGGCCCGGTGGGGTAAGGCCCGGCGTCGGTCACCGGTCAGAGGGTACCGATGCCTGGTAGAGCCGTTGTAACGCCACCCTCCCCGATTCCTCATGCTAGTCCAGGGTCGTATGGATGTTCGATCCCTCGATGGGGTGACGCGAACATCACGTTCCCTTCCAGGCATGAACCATTTAGGCTCCGGGCACGTCCTCATGAACAACCGGCAACCACGCCGGGAGGGCCGACCGAGACAAGCAACGCGAAATCCGTAGAGCGAAGCAATACGGCTCATTCGCCGCCAACCGGCAGCAGACAGCCACCTTGGGAAGAAGTTTCAAGGAAAAGCCACGAGCGGGAACGTTTTCGGCCTGGTTGGATGTTGACCCTGGTACGACAGCTCGTCGAGCTAGAGAAGAGGCGACGTGACTACTGTTCTGACCCCTGCGAGCCCCCTGACGGCCGCTGACCGCTGCGACCGCTGCGGCGCCCAGGCGTACCTGCGCGTCGTCCTGACCAGCGGAGGTGACTTGCTCTTCTGCGCCCACCACGGACGTAAGTTCGAGCCGGAACTCAAGAAGATCGCCGTTGAGATACAGGATGAGACGGACCGGCTGACGGACGTGCCGGCGCGCACGGTGGGCGACGAGCACTGACGCTTCGCATCCACGACGAGCCCAGATCCGGCCAATGACCGGACGGCGGGCGGTCACCCCCGCGTTCAAAGGGGGGTGACCGCCCGCACTCGTATCCGCAGCGACCGCGCCGGCTTCAGAAGCGGGCCGGCAGCACGGCCGAGACACGGGTGTAGACACCCGGGTTCTCGGCCTGCCCGCAGCCACTGCCCCAGGACACCAGCCCGACAAGAAGCCCCTTTGCCACGAGCGGTCCCCCGCTGTCGCCCTGGCACGCGTCCTTGCCGCCCTGCGGGTCTCCCGCGCACAGCATCGTGTCGCCCCGGTACGGGGCGCCGACGCCGCCGGGATAGGCCCGCTCGCACGTGCTGTCCGGCAGTACCTGCACGGGCGCCGTCCGCAGCGTGGACGCGTAGGTCCCGTTGCCGGTCGTGTCACCCCAGCCGTACACGTCCGCCTCCGTGCCCGGCGTGAGCGCCTCGTCGCCTTCCCGGACGACGCCGATCACGTACGACTGCGGCAGCGGGCTCACCAGCGTCAGCACCGCGAGATCGCCCGAGTTGGTCGTCGGGTCGTAGTCGGGGTTCACCCAGGTGTCCGAGATGCGCACCTCCTGCCCTCCCTGGCCGCGCAGCGCGGCGCGGCCCGCGATGACCAGGAAGTCGCGCACCTCCCACGGCTCGCCGCCCAGCACCTCCCGCCCCAGGCAGTGGGCCGCCGTGAGCACCTTGGTCGGCGCCACGACCACTCCCCCGCAGAACTGCCCCGCGCGCGTACCCCCGAACCGGTCACGGCTGGACAGCGCCACGACCCACGGCGCGTCCGCGATCTGGGCCGGACGCCCACCCACCACGACGCTGTCGGCGGCTACAGGAGCGGCGGTGACGGCCTGCCCCGCCGCTGCGGCGATCAAGCCCAGAGCACCCGTCAATGCTCGGGTGAGGGAACCACGCATGGAGCCTCCTGACTCTCCGGTGTTGTCGGTTCACCCAGCGTCCAGCACGCGCACGCGCCGTGCACCCGCGCACAGCCGGAGGGCCCGGCTCCCCTGGGGGGAACCGGGCCCTTCCGCGTACTGCTCCGGGCCGCGTCTCCGCGGCTCGTACGGATCAGTCGAGGTAGTCGCGCAGCACCTGGGAACGCGACGGGTGGCGCAGCTTCGACATCGTCTTCGACTCGATCTGGCGGATCCGCTCCCGGGTCACGCCGTAGACCTTGCCGATCTCGTCCAGCGTCTTCGGCTGGCCGTCGGTGAGACCGAAGCGCATCGAGACGACGCCGGCCTCACGCTCGGAGAGCGTGTCGAGCACCGAGTGCAGCTGCTCCTGGAGGAGCGTGAAGCTCACCGCGTCGGCCGGAACGACCGCCTCGGAGTCCTCGATCAGGTCGCCGAACTCGCTGTCGCCGTCCTCACCCAGCGGGGTGTGGAGGGAGATCGGCTCACGGCCGTACTTCTGGACCTCGATGACCTTCTCAGGGGTCATGTCGAGTTCCTTGGCCAGCTCCTCCGGGGTGGGCTCACGGCCCAGGTCCTGGAGCATCTGACGCTGCACACGCGCGAGCTTGTTGATGACCTCGACCATGTGCACCGGGATACGGATGGTGCGGGCCTGGTCGGCCATGGCGCGGGTGATCGCCTGACGGATCCACCAGGTGGCGTACGTGGAGAACTTGTAGCCCTTGGTGTAGTCGAACTTCTCGACGGCACGGATCAGACCCAGGTTGCCCTCCTGGATCAGGTCCAGGAAGAGCATGCCGCGGCCGGTGTAGCGCTTGGCCAGGGAGACCACCAGGCGGAGGTTGGCCTCCAGGAGGTGGTTCTTGGCCCGGCGGCCGTCCTCGGCGATGATCTCCAGCTCGCGCTTGAGCTTCGGCGCGAGCTTGTCCGAGTTCGCGAGCTTGTCCTCGGCGAACAGACCGGCCTCGATGCGCTTGGCGAGCTCGACCTCCTGCTCGGCGTTGAGGAGGGGGACCTTGCCGATCTGCTTCAGGTAGTCCTTGACCGGGTCGGCGGTGGCACCGGCGACGGCGACCTGCTGCGCCGGAGCGTCGTCCTCGTCCTCGTCCGACAGGACGAAGCCCTTGCTCTCGCCCTCGGTCTCTTCTTCCTCGCCCTTGCCGGGCGCGACGTCCTCGAGCAGCTCTTCGCCCTCGGCGAGGTCGTCGGCGTCCTTCTTGGACGTGGTCTTCTTGGCCGCCGTCTTCTTGGCGACGGTCTTCTTCGCCACCGCCTTCTTGGCGACGGTCTTCTTCGCAGCCGCCTTCTTGGCAGCGGATCCGGCCTCGTCGGCCGGGTCTGCGTCCTCGGCCGCGGAGGCCGTGGCAGCCGTGACACTGCTCTTCGTCACGGTCGACCTGGCGGTGACGGTCTTGGTGGCGGTGCGCTTGGCCGGGCTCTTCGCTGCGACGCTCTTGCGGGCGCGCTTCGGCGACTCCGCTGCACTGACCATCAGCGTCACACCCTCTTCCTCGAGGATCTGATTGAGGCTGCGCAGAACATTCTTCCACTGGGTTGGCGGAATCTGGTCAGCCTCGAAGGCCCGACGCACGTCATCGCCGGCGATCTGCCCATCAGCCTTTCCCCGCTCGATGAGCGCCATCACAGACTCGGACTCGGCGATCTCCGGCGGGAGCGTACGGGATGTGCTGGCCGACACGAACAACCTCTCGGAACGATGGAAACGGCTTCCGGCCCCGCCCTGGATCGGGCTGGAGCCGACGACCGTCGACGGGGAATGTGCCGACGGCGCGGGCTGGACCGGGGAACTGGACAGCGCCTCCATCGGCTGCTGTATTCCTTCCTCGGCGGTCACCTCTTAAGTCATCGCACGGCTCGGAGGAGTGTTACGCCCAATCTTCGTGGCCCGAGTCACACCTCATGTGCGACGAATCAACCCAGAGGGATAGGTAAGGGTACATTCGCGCCGCCGGAACCCTGGAGCCACCCGGGGAACCCAGCCCCGGGTGCCGCTCGGATCCGGCGGCGCGCGATGCCCGCGCCTCCGCGCTGCCGTCCACGCCCGCGGGTCAGTGTTCGCGCGGGGCGGGGACGACGCGCTCCACCTCGGGGTGGACCGTCAGCAGCTGCCGCATGGCGGTCTCGGCGCCGTGCGCGTCCCCCGCGGCGAGCGCGTCCGCGATCCGGGCGTGGTGACCGACGCAGGTCTCGCTCGGCCGGTCACAGTTCGTGACGGGGCCGCCGGACACCTGGAGCGCCGCGCCGACGATGCCGGAGAGGTGCTCCAGCATCCGGTTGCCGGCGAGCTGGATGAGGAGCGAGTGGAACTCGGTGTCGGCGCGGGAGAAGGTGATGCCGTCGCCCTGGGCGAACGCGTGTCCCATGATCTCGACCATGTCCGCGAGACGCTGCTGGACCTCCTCCCGACCGTGCCCCGCGGCGAGGCGGGCGGCCAGGGGCTCGATCGTCCAGCGCAGTTCGTTCAGTTCGCGGCGCTGGTCGTCGCGCTGCGGGCCGAAGGCGCGCCACTCGATGATGTCGGGATCGAGGAGGTTCCAGTCGCTGACGGGCCTGACGCGGGTGCCGACGTTCGGGCGGGCACTGACCAACCCCTTGGCCTCCAGCACGCGCAGCGACTCGCGAACGACGGTGCGCGAGACCTCGAACCGCTGGCCGATCTCCTCGGGGACGAGCGGGCGGTCTGCGCCGAGATCGCCGGAGACGATCATCTGGCCGAGCTGCTGGACGAGCTGCCCGTGCAGACCGCGCCCCCGGTTGCCGGTGCTCCGGCGGCCGACGCGGCCCAGGTCGGTCTCCACACCGTCCCAGGAGGGCGGCGGCCCCACGCGGCCGGCAGGGGGCGCCTCCGCGTAGGGGTAGCGGTCGAGATCGCCCGGGGTGCCGAGGCCGGAGTCGACGGAGCGGGCGGCGGTCATCATGGTGTGCGCAAGGGTACTCACGCATCATTTGTCGGCGTTGCTTCCGTGACCCTTGAGGTCTTTGGTGAAAAGCACACGAAAGGGTGATCGGCACCCCCTACACAATTGACGATTAATCGGACATTCTGGGCGGTTTTCAAGGAAGTTGGCGAGGAAACGGAAGGATCTTGTCCACAAGTGATCACCAACGGGCCTTACGACGAAGGCCGGTGAACACATAGGCGCAGAGCAACCCGGTCAACGTCAGCGAGAGAGCCACTCCCGCGGGCTGCCCGATCACCCGCAGCCCTCCTGTCAGCCAACGGTCCACCGCCGGGGACCACTGCGGGCCGGCGAACTCGCGCAGCCGCGCGGGAAGTCCGGCGGCCGAACGCACCGACGGTCCGGACAGCACCTTCTGCAGCAGCGGGACGAAGGCGACCGGCACCGCGAGGACCGCCGCCACCCCGGCCGCCGCGGCCCGGAAGACCCCGGCGCCGAGCACCCCGGCCCAGGCGCATCCGACGAGCAGGCCGAGCCAACTCCCGCATAGCGAGGGCCAGTTCTTCGGCAGGCTGATCAACTCGCTGCCGTACACGAACCGCAGGGCCTCCAGGTCGATCACGACGACGACCGCGCCGAGCAGCAGGGCGACGGCCGCGGCCACGACCAGCTTCGCGAGAAGCAGGCCGGGCCTGCGCGGCACGGCTCCCCGGCCGGTGGTGAGCGCGGGATAGCGGTACTCCTCACCGAAGGAGAAGGCCCCGAGCAGTCCCGCCCCGAGCGCCGCGGGCGGCAGCGGGGAGAGCGCCGGCCAGCCCGCCAGCACGGCGGGCAGCGCGGCCCGGCCGCCCCGGCCGAGCAGCAGGGCGAGCGTCACGGAACCGAGCAGGACGGCCGCCACGACGAGCGGGGTGGACGGCACCCCCAGGAGCCGATGGATCTCGTACCGCAGCGGCCGCAGGGGCGAGCGGGCCGGCCTCCGGGCACCACCCGTCGGCCCCACCGGGGCCTCACGCGCCCCGTCGGCGGACGGCAGCCCGTCGGCAGACGGCGGCACGCTGCCGGGAGGGGTCGAGTCGGACGGGCACTCCCCGAGTACCCCGTTCTCCGGAGTACGCGGCACGGGCCCGCTGTCCCCGGTCTCCGCCGCGAGCTTGTGGATCGGGACGCCGTGACGGAACGCCGTGTCACCGACGGCGGCGCAGTCGCTCCCGTAGACGGACAGCCGGTTCCCCTCCTCGGCGACCACCTCGACCGGGCGGCGGGCGGCCCTCGCCTCCTGGGTCACGGCCGCGGCGAGCCTCGCGGCCTGGGGCGTGCGGACGGCGACCCGGGGGCGCAGCCGGGTGCGGGCGAACTCGGTGACGTCCTGGTCGGCCACGAGCCGGCCGCCGTCGAGCGTGACGACCCGGTCCGCGTTGCGGGCCGCGTCCTTCGGGTCCTCCGTGGCGTAGAGCACGGTTCCCCCGTCGGCCGCGTGCGCGCGGAGGAGGTCGTACAGCCACGCGCTCCCGGGTACGGAGAGTCCGGCGCCCGGCTCGTCGAGGAGCAGGGTGTGGGGGGAGCCCAACAGGGCGGAGGCGACGCCGAGTCTGCGGTCCGCCCCGATCGGCAGGGTGCCGATGCGCCTACGCTCCAGGCCGGCGAGGCCCACGGCCCTCGTCAGCTCCTCGGCCCGTGAGGCGGGAACCCCGGTGGCGGCGCAGAGCATCCGCAGCTGCCCCCGGAGCGTACGGGAGGGATGTCCGGGGATGTCGCCGAGGAGCACGCCCACCTCGCGGGGAGGGTGGGCGATGCGGTGCAGCGGCCGGCCCCGGAAGTAGGTGATCCCGCGGCCCGGTTCGAGTTCGAGCATGAGCCGGAGTGCGGTGGTCTTGCCGGAGCCTCGGGAGCCGAGGAGCGCGGTCACGGCGCCCGGCGGGGCCTCGAAGGTCAGATCGTCCACGGCGGGCGGGCGATTACGACGGGGAGTGCTGGTCAGTCCGATTGCCTGGAGCATCGCTTCTCTCGCGGTAGGTGACACCGCTCCGCGGCAGGGCGGCGCTATCGCAGCAAGATAACGCTACATTTCGGACTTTCAGCGCAGGGTCGGCGTCCTGGAGGCCGGATGTACCGACCCGTCAGACCTCGGGGCGCAGCATCGGCGGGTTGAGGAGAGTGGCCCCACCTGCCCTGAAGAGCTGGGCCGGGCGGCCGCCCTGACGGGTCGTGGTCCCGCCGGCCGGGACGAGGAAGCCGGGCGTGCCGGTCACCTTCCGGTGGAAGTTGCGCGGGTCCAGGGTCACACCCCAGACGGCCTCGTAGACGCGCCGCAGTTCTCCGACCGTGAACTCCGGCGGGCAGAAGGCCGTGGCGAGCGAGGAGTACTCGATCTTCGAGCGGGCGCGCTCCACCCCGTCGGCGAGGATCCGGGCGTGGTCGAAGGCGAGCGCCCCCGGCCCCCCGTCCTTCTCCTCACCGCCGTCGTCATCGGCTGCTGCGGCGGCCAGGCCGGCTCCGGGCGTCTCCGCGGCCCCGACGGTCGACGCGGTCCCGACGGTCGACGCCGTCCCAGCGGTCGACGCCGCCCCGGCGATCGCGTCCTCCGCGAGCAGTTCCTCCACCGGGGCCCAGCGGGCGCTGTTCGCGTCGCCACCGGCCCTCGGCGCCGGAAGGTCCGGGGCCAGCGCCAGGTGCGCGACGCTGACCACCCGCATGCGCGGGTCCCGGTCGGGAGCACCGTAGGTCGCCAGCTGCTCCAGGTGTGCGCCGTTGCTGGGTACGGGCGACGGGGCGGCCGGATCGTGGGCACAGAGCCCGGTCTCCTCGACCAGCTCGCGCGCCGCCGCGGCACCGAGGTCCTCCTCGGCGCGCACGAAGCCACCGGGCAGCGCCCAGCGCCCCTGGTACGGCGCTTCTCCCCGCCGTACGACCAGGGTGCAGAGTGCGTGTCTGCGCACGGTGAGCACGACCAGATCGACGGTGACGGCGAAGGGCGGGAAGGCCGACGGGTCGTAGGGAGGCATGCCGCGATCATAGTCGTCTTCCTGACGATAAACACGCCCCTCCGGCGCATCCGCGACGACTTCCTCAGCTCGCCACGGCGCTTCCCCCGTGTTCGTGCCCGGCATCGCGTCACACCCCCAGTTGAAGGCCTTCCGCAGCCTCCTCGACCATACCGAGACCGAGCCTGCCGACCCGCACGGCGAACGGCTCGCCCGCGACCACGAGTCCCGAGAACCGGATCGCGCCGAGCGGTGCCGACCGCAGGGGGTGCGCCGACACGGAGCGGCCGGGTGCGTCGGGCCGGACTCCGGCGAGAGCGAGCAGTGCGTGCACGGCTCCGGCGGCGGCGACGGCCGCCGGCCGGCACGCGGCCGGGTGCGGCACCGGGCGTCCGCCGGCCGTGCGCTGTTCCCCCGCGTACATCTCGGGCAGCCGGTGGTGGAAGGCCTCCGCCGCGTCGAGCAGTCCGCGCAGCAGCGCCGAGGCCTCCTTCTCGTGCCCCGCGGCCGAGAGGCCGGCCACCGCGACCGCCGTCTCGTGCACGCGCACCGCGCCCGACCGGTGGCCGAAGGGGTTGTGCCCGGGCTCCTTGGCGCCGAGGCCGCGCAGCCCCCAGCCGGAGTCGAGGGCCGGGGCCCCGAGCAGCCTCGCCACCTGTTCGGTCTCCGCCCTCTCCAGCAGGCCCTGAGCGTGGCGGCCCCCACCCAGCAGCCCGGTGTCGAGCAGGTGCGCGGCCCAGCCGCCGAGGTGGGGCCAGGTCCGTCCGTCCTGTCCGCGAGCGACGGCGGGGCGGCCGCCCGCACGGTCGTCGAGCCAGAACTCCCGCCGGAAGCGCTCGCGCAGGGTCCGTGCGGTGTCCCGCAGCGCGTCTGACCCCGGCCGTCCGCAGGCGTCGAGCAGATCCGCTCCGAGCAGCGCCGCGCGATGCGCGTGTGCCTGTGTCTCGGCCCGCCAGGGTCCGGCGGGCCCCGGGTCCGGCACGAGGCCGTCCCCGTTCGCTGCGGCCGCCCGGCGGAGCCAGCCGAGGCTGCGTTCCGCCACGGGGAGCAGTCCCTCCAGGTCCGCCGCCGGCAGTCCCCAGCGGCGGGCCTCCGCGAGCACGACCGGAAAGGCGAGGGTGGCCTCGATACCGGTGCAGCGGGGCGGGAGGTGCGGGCCCGCGTCCCTGAGGGGCCCGGGGATGCGTCCGGACTCGGGCCCCGGCCCGGAGAGTTGGGTACGGCCGAGGGCGCGCAGGGTGGTGACGGCGAGGCGGGTGCCGAGGGGAAGGACCATGCGGGCCGCCCAGAGTGCCTCGGCGGTGACCGGTCCGCAGCGCCAGGGGACGCCTGCCGCGAGGTGTACGTCGGCGGCGTGCGCCGGGTCTCTTCGGAGCAGGGCCCGGAGGTCCTCGACGGACGTGCGGAGCAGTTCGCCCGGGCGCGGGTCGTCGCCCTCGGCGTGGGCGTCGGCGAGGAGATGGCCACCGGGGCGGCCTGTGCCCGTGCTGGAGACGGCGGTGGGACGGGCGGCCGGGCCGTCGTGGACCCGGAGCCGGACGGTGAAGGTGCCTCCGGGCGGGAGTTCCGCCTCCCAGCGCAGGACTCCGGCCGCAGCGAGGGAGTCCGTGGGCGGCGGGTCGGCCGTGACGGCGACGGACCGCCCGTCGCCGGTCCAGCGCAGGCCGGTGCCGTGGACGCTCGCGGTGAGTTCGGGTCCTGCCCGGCCGGACGCCACCGCGCCCAGGTCCGCGAGATCCGTGCCCAGAGCGATTTCCACGGGGAGCCGGAGGGGGCGGGCGACGGCGCTGCGCAGGGTGATCCGTTCGCTTCCGTCGGCGCTCCGCGTGCGTTCGACGGTGAGGCCGGGATCGGGCCCGGAGTCTCCCGGGACGCGGAGGGCGCCGAGGAACACCGCGCGGTCGGCGGCCGCCATGCGGCCCTGGAGGGGGACGGGCTCGCGCCCCGCCACCCGGAGGACGCAGCGGGACAGGAGGCGCCGCCCCGCCGCGTACACGCCCTCGGGTCCCTCGCCGGTGAGCTGGCCGTGGTCGGCGCAGACGGCGAGTGCGGGCAGGGCCACGCAGAGGAGCGCGCCGTGCACCGAGGGGAGTTCCGCGGGGCGGGCCGCGCGCGGCGGCGCGACGGCGGCGCCGGTGCCCGCCGCCCGCCCGGAGGAGGGACCGAGCGGATGTCCGGTGGGGCGGTCGGGGGCCGGGACGGGGCTGAGGGCCATGGTGGGTACGGGGTGCTCTCTGTGCGAACCGGGTGGCCGGCGATGTGTCGGCGGGACGGCTCCGACGACTCCGACGACTCCGCCAGAGAGCTGAACGCGTTCGCGGGCGGCCGGGTCACGGTCGTCATCGGCCACTCCTGGTGCCGCGCTGTCCACCGGGCCGCGGGGTCTTGCTCCCCGGCTTGGCGGCGGCGGGCCCTCCGGGCCGCACCCCGGCCGTCGGCCGGCTCGCCCCGCCGCGGGTCTGGCGGCCGGGCTTCCGGAGGGTCTGCCGGGTGCTCTGCGGGCGTGCGGTGCGCATGCGGACCCGGCGGGACGCGGAGGTGGCGGCCTGCTCCGAGGCGGTCCGGCCGTCCCGCTCCGTCCTCAGACAGGAGCGGAGCGACTCGGGGTCGAGTCCTTCGTTGCAGGCCTGGTGGAGCAGTCGCGCGAAGACGTACTCGGGGTCGGCGTCGAGGGCGAGACCGAGGGCGACCCGGGCGGTCGGCTCGTCGCCGGTGGACCAGGCCGTCCAGCCCGCGAGGGTGAGGGGTGCGGCGGCGTGCTCCTGGTAGGGGGTGACACAGCGCCGGGCGAGGACGCGCCAGAGCCGAAGGGCCGCGGTGCCCTCCCATCCCTCCATCCACTCGGCGGCGCGGTCCCTGGTGACCCGGTCCTGGAGACCGAGGATCAGCGCGGCCGCCTCGTCGATGCCGACCACGGCGTCGTCGGCCGCGTCGTCGGCGGCCGTCCCCACGGCGGTCCGTCCGGCATCCGGCGGGCCCTGCGGGCTCTTCCGGCTCGGCCGCTCCGGGGCGGCGAACCGGCGGAGCACCTCACGGGCGAGGCCCAGAGTCGTCTCCCGCACCTCCTCCCGCTCCTTGCCTTCGGCGTCTTCGAGGATCCGGGGGACGAGCTGGGCCGCCGTCGCGTCGAGTGCGGCGCGCTGCCGTTCCTCGTCGGGGCCACCGGACGGCTTGAACCTGCCTTCCATGTCCCGCAGTGAGCCCCGCACCCGGACGCCCGCGTACGCCGCGGTCGCCGCCATGACCGACGTACCGCTGAGGGCGAGGGGGGTGCCGTCGGGCGGGCAGCAGCGTGCGTCGGGGCAGCAGTAGGAGAAGTAGAGCCCGTCGGAGATGCACAGGGCCTCGTAGACGGGGATGTCGAGGGCTCCGCAGGCGGTACGAAGCCGCTGGGCGAAGGGCCGCAGCCGCTCCATGACCCTGCGGCCCGTCTCGCCCGCCTCAGGGTCCTGGCAGAGGAAGACGACGATGCCGTCCGGCCGGGTGCCGTTCCTGGCGCCGCCCTCGACGAGGCATTCGGCGAGGTGGTCGGCGGTGGAGGCCCATTCGCCCGGCGACCGGGGAATTCCGAGCCTGACCCGGCCTCCGAAGCGGCCGCGCTCGCCGTGGAGGGCGACCAGGACGACGGAGTCGGTGGGGTGGAAGCCCAGCATGAACGGGAGGGCGTCGGCCAGTTCCGCCGGGCCGCGCAGGGTGATCTGCTGGGTACGGGAGGGTCCGCTGGTTTCGTGGTGATTCGCGTTCATGGTCAGAACGGTCTCGTGATCCGCCCACATGCGAAACCCCTGTGGATAACCCCCGGAACGGGGCATCTCCGGCCCGCCGAGTTGTCCACAGATTCGGCGACTCGCTCGCACACCGGGCCGCCCAGGGCCGTAGAGTACGGCGCTCCGTCAGCGTGTGAGGCTCCGCCTGCGTGCGGCGCTCCGTCCCCGCCCGGGATCAGCGGCCGCGATCGTCAGCCGGCCCAATGGGCTCGCCTCCGCACGTGGTCCGCCCGAAGGCACCGGTGGCGGTGGCCCGTTGGACGTGCTTGCCGCGGACCGCCAGGGTGCAGCTGGCGGTGCCGCCCTTCTCCCCGAGGGTGACGTTGACGATCGGGGAGGCCCCGATCGGGACACTCACCGTCTTGCGCCACGGCAGGCCGACCTGCGTGGCGACGTCCGCCTTGTCGCCGCCGGTCCCCCGGTAGGAGATGTCGGCGGTGCCCTCGCCGAGCACCTCGTAGGTCACGTCGTAGGTCGCCACGGCGGTGGGCGTCGCCGTCGTGCCCTTGCCGGTGTCCTTGTCCCCACCGTCGAGGACTCCGTAGGCCACGAACGCGCCGCACGCGAGCAGCAGAGCCGCGGCGACGGCCACACCGCTGCGGTCGATGCGGCGATCCTTCACGGCCGGGGAATCCTCTGCGGTGTCCGGAATTTCGGTCTCATCCGGTTCCGCCGGCTGTTCGGTCATCGGCATGGCGGCGCTTTCTGTCGCAGGTGAAGGGGCCTGGGTTATACACCATTCGACGAGACCGGCGCCAGGCCACGGAAAAGTCGGACAAGGCGTCCTCAATCATCGTGGAGCTGTCAGCGAAATGCCCTGAATGGCCGACTGGTTGACGGCGCATCAATTCCATGGTGAAGAATCCCTCCGCCACGATCGGAGCACCTCCGGCAAGGCCGCTTCCGCACTCGGAAGTGGCCTGGTTCCGCGCGCCTTGAGGCACTCCGATCGAGGTCAGGTCCACCGCGACCGGCCACGGAGCAGCCCACGCCGGCGCGTCGGCGCACTTTTCCGCACAGCGCGGAAGGTGCCGGAGGAGGGAATGGCGTGAAAGCGAGATACGGGCGGGCAATAGCCTGCCTCGTGGTTTCGGCTGTCGTCGGAACCATGCTTCCACAAGTCGCTTACGCGGCTCCGGTTTCGAACGATAGCAGTGAGGGTATCTTCGATTCCCTTACCGGATGGCTCTCCGATGACGAGGGCCGGTCGGACAGGCCGGAGGAGCCGTCGACCGGCGGGACTCCGATGCTGCCGAGTCGGGAGAAACTGCCGCAAGGAAAGGCGGCCGCGAAACCGAAGCGTGTCGCGGAACTGACGGCCAGTCGTACGCCGAATGCCCGGTACTGGCAGCTGTCCGACGGGCGCGTGCAGGCCGAGGTCTCGACCGTCCCGACGGCGTACCGGTCGGGGACGTCGTGGAAGGACATCGACCCGAGGGTCACACCCGCCGGCTCCGGCGGCTTCGCCTTCACCAACACGACGAACATCAGCCGTAGTTCGTTCGGCTCGGACGCCGCGAGGCTGCTCCGGTTCGAGGCCGGTGGCGGTCACGCGGTGACCCTCGGCCTGGAAGGCGCGGGGAGGCTCGCCCCCGTCGCCAAGGGCGACACGGTCACGTACAAGGACGCCGTGGCCGGCTCGGACCTGACGTACCAAGTGGGTCCGGGGCAGGTCAAGGAGAACATCGTCCTGGACACGCGGCCGTCCGGTCCGGTGTCGTTCACGTTCACGCTCGACGCGGGCGGGCTGACGCCGAAGGCGGGCAGGGACGGCTCGGTCCGGTTCTACGACGAGGGTGCCGATCCGGTCCTCGTCATCCCGGCCGCGTTCATGACGGACGCGAAGAAGGACGCCGGGTCCCCGTACGGCACCGGTTACAGCTCCGCCGTCGAGCAGAAGCTCACCCGGGCGGGCAAGACCTGGAAGCTGACGGTCACGCCGGACGCGAAGTGGCTCGCGGCGCCCGAGCGGCAGTATCCGGTCACGATCGATCCGACGATCGCCATCGCTCCGACGCCGTCGACGGCGCAGGACGTGATGATCTCCTCGGACGGTCCGACGGCGAACTACAAGGACAACTGGCGGCTGTCGGTCGGCAACACGAGCACCGGCGCCTCTCGTGCCCTGCTGCGGTTCCCCGTCGGCAGCATTCCGGCCGGCACCAAGCTCGACTCGGCCGATCTGAAGCTGTACTACGACCAGACGCACACCACCGGCGACACCGAGGTGCAGCTGGAGGCGCACCGCGCCACCCAGGCGTGGACCGAGGAGACGGCCACCTGGAACAGCGCGAACACGTTCACCGGTGAGCTGTCGGGCACGGCGGTCGTCGTGGACGACGGCGACGCGGGACGGACGGCCGCTGTCGGCGCCTGGCCCGCGTCGGGGAACACGGCGTTCACGCAGTACGCGGTGAACCAGGACTACCTGTACAACAAGGACTCGGTGGCGGGTGACACGTACACCTGGCAGCCGAATCTTCCCGAGGACGGTACGTACCAGGTCGAGGCGCACTACGTGCCGGCCTCGGACCGCGCCACCAGTGCGCCGTACACCGTCACGTACGACGGCGGATCGAAGGCGTACACGGTCAACCAGCAGGCCGGCACGGCCGGGGTCTGGAAGACGCTGGGCTCCCACCCGTTCAAGGCCGGCACCCTGGGCAAGATCGCCCTCGGGGACGGTCCGGCCTCGACCAGCACCTCGGTGATCGCGGACGCGGTCCGGTTCACCAAGGGCGGTGTGGTCACCAAGCAGCCCGGCGAGCTGAACACCTGGCACAGCTTCCCTGTCACGAAGACGGTCCAGCAGTGGATCGACGGCACACACGCCAACAACGGCTTCGTCATCAAAGCCGGTGACGAGTCGGCCAACGGCCCCAAGGGCGGACCGCGCTACGAGGGCAGCGAGTACGCGTACAACGGCGAGACCGTCAACTACCCTCGGCTCGTCCTCACCTTCGGCCGTCAGGGCGTCGAGCTCGGGGCACCGACCACGATCCACGCCACCGGCGCGGAGCTCAACTGGTCCGCGTACCAGGACAAGGACCCGATCGGGACCGGCGACGACCTCGTCGAGTACCAGGTCCACCGCTCGATCAGCCAGACCTTCACCCCCTCGGCCGCCACGCTGGTGGCGCCGGTCGCGTCCACGGTGACCTCGTTCACGGACACGACGGCCGTACCGACGAGGGCGGACGACCCGGACCCGCTCGGCCGCGCCTACTACTACATGGTCGCGGTCAAGACGAAGGACGGCCAGGTCGTCGCCGCCCCCACCCAGCTCGTACGCCTGCCCAAGGCCGGCCGTACGACGAAGCTGTTCAACGCGACGCAGGACACCACCCTGTCGTCCGTCCGCACCACCTCCACGCACGACACGATCGACGAGATCGGCCCGAAGAACTGGCTCAGCGTCGGCAACAACTCCGCCACCTACGGCGACACCCGCGCGCTGCTGAAGTTCCCCGCCCTCGGCATCCCCGCCACGGCCCGGGTCCTGGACGCGAACGTGCGCCTGTGGTCGACGCAGACCGCGACGGACAACGCCGGCGCGCGCTACGAAATCCGGCCGCTGTCTCGTGACTTCGACGAGTCCACCGCCACCTGGGCCAAGGCGAACGCGACCACGGACTGGACGTCGGCGGGCGGCGACTTCGGCGCGGTCGCGGGTGACACCGCGGGCATGACGAACGACCCCGAGCGTCACGACTGGAACGTCACGTCCCTCGCGCAGTCCTGGGTGAGCGCCCCCGCCTCCCAGCAGGGCGTGCTCCTCAAGATGGCCGACGAGGCCGCCTCCCAGGAACGCACCCTGTTCCTGTCCTCCGAGGCCACCGAGCAGCGCCTCCGCCCCCGGATCGTGGTCACCTACATCGACTCCACCACCGAGTCGACGTACTACGCGCCGCAGACCCCGGCGCGGATCACCCCGAACAGCGACCACACCGTCGAGTTCACCCTCACCAACACCACCACGTCCGTCTGGAAGGCGGGCACCCACGCCCTGAGCTACCGGTGGGCGCTGCCGGACGGCACGGACGTCACGACCGGCGGCAACCAGCTCCAGACCGCCCTGGCCGCCGATCTGCTGCCCGGCGACTCGGTCACCGTCCAGGCGGCGCTGCGCGCCCCCATCAACTCCGGCTCCGGCAACAAGCGCACCGAGTACGTCCTGACCTGGGACGTCAGGGACACGGCCGCGGGCACCTGGCTGTCCGGCACGGGCGGCATCCCCGGGCTCCGGCAGAACGTCACCGTCGAGGACCCCACCTCGGACCAGCTCGGCCTGGAGAAGTACTACTCGTACAACGGCAAGAACACCGGCGCGGGTTCCTCGCTGATGAACAACACGGCGGCGGGCAACAGCGTCTGGCAGTACAACGCGCTCAGCAACCCGGGCCGGGGGCTGAACACCTTCGTCCGGTTCGCCTACAACACCCAGGACACCTCGGACACCGTCGCAGGTCACGGCTGGTCCGCGCAGGCCGCGGGGCCGATCCGGCTCGGCGCCCCGCTGGACTTCCACCCGAACCCGAACCCGCGTGAGATCCGGCTGCCCGACGGGGACGGCACCACCCACGTCTTCCGGCTGCAGGACGACGGCACGTGGAAGGCGCCGGCCGGCGTCCACTTCAGGCTGACGGCCAAGCCCGGCCTCGACTGCACCCCGCTGAAGGACCCGGTACCGGACGCCTGGACGCTGACCCGCCCGGACGGCACCAGGTTCGTGTTCGGCTGCGACGGCTACCAGACGTCCGTCGTCGACAAGAACGGCAACACCCAGACGTTCACCTACGAGGAACGCAAGTCCAACAACAAGCCGACGAAGTTCCTCTCGTACATCACCGACCCCACCGGGCGGCAGACGCTCACCGCCACGTACTACACCAAGGCGGACACCAGCAGCCCGAAGATCGTCGACCACCTCAAGTCGATGACCGACATCTCGGGCCGCAAGCTGACCTTCGAGTACTCCGACAAGGGGCTGCTCACCAGACTGACCGACGGCGCGGGCTCGTCCCAGCCGAAGGTCTTCGGCTTCACGTACGACGCCGAGCAGGGCAACAAGAACGTCAAGCTGGTCGCGATCACCGACCCGCGCGGCAACACCACCCGTCTCGACTACTACTACCCGAGCGAGGGCGACGACCCGAAGTACCACTGGTGGACCCAGACGATCACCGACCGCATCGGTGGCACGACCGGTTTCGCCTACGCCCCCGACACGGGTGACACGCGCTTCACGTCCACGGTGGTCACGGACGCCGAGGGCCACGGCACCACGTACGTCACCGACGACTTCGGGCGTCCCGTGCGGTCCGTCAACGCCAAGTCGCAGCAGACCGAGCTGGCGTGGGACGCGGACAACAACGTCACCTACATGGAGGAGAACAACGGCGCCGTCACCGCGTACTGCTACGACGCACTGACCGGCTACCCGCTGTGGAAGCGCACCGCCGAGCGCAACACCGGCGGAGTCCCGCCGCAGAGCGACTGCGCCCCCGGCAGGTACCCGGTCGACTCCCAGAAGTTCGAGTACGTCAAGCGGCTGGACGGCTACTCCTCCGACCTGTACCGCAAGACGTCGCCGGAGGGCCGCACCTGGCAGTTCGGGCATGACTCCTTCGGCAACCTCAAGACGGTCACCGACCCGAAGGGCGTCTCGACGCCCACCGAGGGCGACTACACGACCCGGTACGAGTACGACGCGCACGGTCAGCTGACCAGGGCCACCGACGCCAACGGCCGCTCCACGGTGAACAGCGAGTTCGCCCCGACCGGTTCCCCGGCGAGGATCACGGACGCGCTGAACAACAGCTCGACGTACGAGTACGACGTGCGCGGCAAGGTCACGAAGGCCACCGACCCGCTGGGCCACCGGACCACGCAGACGTACGACACGTACGGCCGGCCGCAGGTCAGGACGGTGCCGAGGGACCAGGCCGCGAACGACCTCATCACCGTTCCGGCACCGGACTACGACGCCAACGACAACGTCACCAGGGCGGTCGCGCCGACCGGGGCGGTCTCCACGGCGGTCTACGACCCGGCCGACCAGATCACCGAGGCCACCTCGCCGCAGGACTCGCCGACCGCGCCCCTGCGCCGGACCACCTACACCTACGACAAGACCGGCCACCTGCGGACGACGACCGAGCCGAAGGGCGTGGCCACGCCCGACGTCCCGGACGACTACACCACCACCCAGAACTACGACGAGATCTACCAGCTCGCCTCGGTGGTCAACGCCGCCGGCGAGAAGGTCTCGTACACGTACGACTCGGTGGGCAACAGCGTCAAGGTCGTCGACCCGAAGAAGAACCGGACGGCGGACCCCGACGACTTCTCGTCGAAGATGACCTACGACCTGGAGCACCGGGTCACCTCGGTCACCGACCCGCTGGGCAACACGACCCACCGTGCGTACGACAAGGACGCGCTGGTCGTCGTCGACACCGACCCCCACGGCAACAAGACCCTGTCGAGCTACGACGAGCGGGGCCGCAAGACCGAGGTCAAGGTCCCGCACTCCGGCTCCGGCGGCGACATCACGTACCGGACGACCCGGTACGAGTACGACCAGGTCGGCAACGCCACCCGGGTGATCACCCCGCGCGGCACGGAGACCGCGACCGCCGACGACTTCACCAAGCGCACCGAGTACGACGAGCTGAACCGGCCGGTCAAGCAGTACCTGCCGTACAGCCCGACGGACGCCCGCTACAACGACCCGAACGTCTACACGCAGACGTTCTACGACGCGGCCGGCCGCGTCTCCCGGACCTCGCTGCCGCCCTCGGAGGGCCAGACGGTCCGCAACGACACCGAGTTCACCTACTACGACAACGGATGGACCAAGAGCTCCACCGACCCGTGGGACATCCGGACCCGCTACGAGTACAACGACCTGGGGCTGCAGACCTCCAGGACGCTGAGCTCCGCGGGTGAGTCCGTCAGCCGGACGATGGGCTGGAGCTACTACCCGAACGGCAAGCTGAAGGAGAAGACCGACGACGGCGTGCCCGTCGGCACCGCGGTGCCGCTCGTCGACAACTCCGACGTCCAGCACACCGGCTCGACGGGGACCTGGACCACGGCCAGCCTCACCGGTCAGCAGGGCTTCGACCACCGCGTGCACGCCGCCGGCAGCGGGACGGACGCGTACTCCTGGACGCTGAACATCCCCAAGAACGGCAAGTACACCGCGTATGTGAAGTTCCCGCAGGTCGCGGGCGCCAGCAAGACCGCCAGGTACAAGGTCACCCACACCGGCGGAAGCGCCGAGAAGACCGTCGACCAGTCCACCGCGGCGGGCACCTGGGTCGGCCTCGGCACGTTCGACTTCACCCAGGGCAACACGGCGAAGCTGGAGCTGTTCCAGGCCGCCGACGGCAAGGTCGTGGCCGACGGCGTCAAGCTGGTGCGCGACCTGAGCGGCGACATCGACGCGGAGAAGCACCACTTCCGCTACGCGTACGACCTCAACGACAACCTCTCGCTGATCGACGACCTGTCGTCCGGCGCCGAGGTCGACACGTACACGATCTCGTACAACGGCCTGAACCGGGTGTCCCAGGTCACCGAGACCCTGGCCGGCCAGACGAAGACGAGCACGGCCTACACCTACGACCCCAACGACCAGCCCGAGACGATCACCCACCCCGACCAGTTCTCCAAGTACACCTACGACCTGAGGGAGAAGGTCAAGTCGGTCTCGGTGGGCAAGTCGCCCACGGACACCGATCCCAAGGTCACCGCCTACACCTACACCGACCGCGGTGAGGTTCTGCGGGAGACGAAGGACAACGGCAACACCGTCGACCACACCTACTTCCTCGACGGCACGGTGAACACCAGCGCCGAGAAGAAGGCCGACGGCACACTGGTCGCCTCGCACACCTACGCCTACGACGCCAACGGCAACAAGGCGAAGGACACGGCGAAGAAGATGAACGCCGACAACCACTCGGCGTACCTGGAGTCCACCACCGAGTACACCTACGACCCGGTCGACCGGATCGCCAAGTCGGTGAAGACCGGCAACGGCGCCGCCACGGAGACGTACGTCCACGACGACAACGCCAACGTCGTCCAGCAGTCCGTCGGCGGCACCGCCACGGACTTCCGCTACGACCGCAACCGGCTGCAGACGTCGACCACCGCCGGGTCCGTCACCTCCTTCGCCTACGACCCGCTGGGCCGTCAGGAGTCGACGTCCCGGGACGGGCAGGTCGTCTCGCGCAACGTCTACGACGGCTTCGACCACGTCGTCGAGTCCCAGCAGCGGGACGCGTCCGGCGCGATGAAGTCCACGACGTACGCCTTCGACCCGCTCGACCGTACGTCGTCCAAGACGGCCGACGGCAAGACCACCGACTACCGCTACCTCGGCCTCTCCAAGGAGGTGCTGACCGAGGAGGTGGCCGGCCGGCTCACCAAGTCCTACCAGTACAGCCCGTGGGGCCAGCGCCTGTCGCAGGTCAAGCACAACGAGAACGGGACGACCGAGGACGCGTACTACGGCTACAACAGCCACACCGACGTCGAGACCCTGACCGACGGCAGCGGCAACACCAAGGCCACCTACGGCTACACGGCGTACGGCAACGCGGACACCTCGGAGTTCACCGGCATCGACAAGCCGGACGCCGCCGATCCGACCAAGGAGGAGTACAACTCCTACCGCTACAACGCCAAGCGCTGGGACGCCGGTTCCGGCACGTACGACATGGGCTTCCGCGACTACGACCCGGGGCTGAACCGCTTCACCAGCCGCGACATGTACAACGGGGCCCTGGCCGACATGGGTCTGGGCAGCGACCCCTTCACCGGCAACCGCTACGCCTTCACCGGCGGCAACCCGATCAGCAACGTCGAGATCGACGGCCACTGGTTCGCGCTCGCGATCCCCGTGGTCGCCGTGGCCTTCGTCGCCGCCGTCGTGGTCACGGTCGCCATCATCGCCGTCGCCGCCGCCGTCGAGTACGTCGTCAACGAGGTACGGGACCGCATCGACGAGGCTTCCCGGGACGACGCCGACGACAGCCCCGCACCCGCACCCTCCCCGCGGCCCGTCCCGCGCCCCCAGCCGGATCCCGACAGCGACGACGACCGGTCCGGCTGCGGCGACGGCTGGATCAAGTACGGCGACCGGGACGCGTCCAACGGCAACCGGGCCACGGCCGCGGAGGCCTGCCTGACGAAGGAGTACCTGAGCAAGAACAAGGGCACCGCCGTGGGTTCGAACCCGCCGGGATACGAGTGGGCGCAGAACTTCGCCGACAGCAAGGGGCTGGACAAGCAGAAGAACGTCAACGCCTGTCACCTCATCGGCAACAAGCTGGCGGGCAAGGGCGTCCTGGCGAACCTCTCCCCGTGCGCCCGCGGCGCCAACGCCAAGCAGATCGGCTCCACGCAGGGCGACGAGCACATGCGGGCTTACGAGAGCATGGTCTACACGGCCGTGATGGCCGGCCAGGACGTCATGTACACCGTGTCGCCGCGCTACGAGGGCAGCAGGACGGTGCCGACCGGGTACGACATGTCGGCGTACGGCATCAACCCCGACGGCTCGGTCGGGATCGACTTCGACGTGTTCATACCGAACGAACTGAGCACCGGGGACAATCTCGGCACACAGAGCAGCGGCGGTGTGCCGGCGCCCACGGGGAGCACCCCATGACGCGGGCCGACGGACACCCCCGAACGGAGACGGAGCGAGATACCGATGAGTGAGCCGACCGGCCTGGACGACCTGCGACGGCTCATGCCGCCGCCGAAGGACGGGGGCGCGACGGTCGACTGGACCGCCCTCGCCGCGACGTGGGGCAAGCCGTTCCCGCCCGACTACCGGCGCTACATGGAGGTCTACGGCGCCGGCGCGCTGCAGAACTACCTGTCGATCGGCAGTCCGGAGCCCAAGGTGCCGCTGGATCAGGCACCGCGGGACGGCATGGTGATCGAGACGGCGAACGCCGAGGCCGACTGGGAGACGGAGGAGAAGACACCCGAACTGGAGGGCACTTCTCCGGTCCTGATCACCTGGGGCGTCGACGCCACCGCCGACATGCTGTGCTGGGACGCGTCGAACGACGATCCCGCCACGTGGCCGGTCGTCGTCTACCAGCGCAACGGCTCCCTGTGGAGCCGCTACGACTGCGGGATGGTGGAGTTCCTCGTCCGGAACTTCCGCGCCGAATGGCCGGAGAACCCGCTGGGCGGCGAGTTCCTCTGGGACGTGAGCGAGGTGACGTTCCAGGCCCGGGGCTGACGTCCCGGCAGTCCGCGGCGCGCCCGGCCGGGTCTTCCCGGCCGGGCGTGCCGCATGCGCGGCCGCGCTTCCGGCGGTCCGGCGGCGCCCGGCGGACCCGATCGCGCGGGCCCGCCCCGGACGCTCAGCCCGCCGCCGCGAGGACCAGCGGAAGAACCGGGCCGCTGCCTGCCCTGCGGAGCAGACGGGCAGCGACCGCGAGGGTCCAGCCGGAGTCGGTGCAGTCGTCCACGAGCAGCACGGGGCCTGAGGACTCGGCCAGGGCGGCGGCCAGCTCCTCCGAGACGGCGAAGGCACCGGACAGTGCTCTGAGGCGTTGTGCGGAGTTGCTGCGGCGTGCCGCGTGGGCCCCGTCCGGCCCGGTGTAGGTCAGAGTGCCCAGGTACGGGAGACGCCCGATGCTCGCGATCCCCTGGGCGAGGGAGCCGACCAGCTGCGGTCGGGACAGGGACGGTACGGCGACGATCCCGACCGGGCGGGCGGAGGCGTCAGCGGTGTCCCGCGCCCAGCCGCCCGGTGAGCGGGCCCAGTCCGCGAGGACGGCCACCGCCGCCTTCAGCACGTCGTCGGGGACCGGTCCGTCGGGAGCGGTGTCCGCGAGGAGGGGGCGCAGCCGGTTGCCCCAGCCGATGTCCGAGAGCCGCCCCAGGGCACGCCCGGTGGAGCACTGCTCGCCGGCCGGGATACGCCCCTTGAGGTCGATGCCCAGGGCGGGCATCCCCGTCGGCCACATGCGGCGCGGCTCGACCTCCACGCCGGGGCGGTCCAGTTCCTTCGCCGCCCCCGTCAGCGTCTCGGCCGACACGGACGTGTCGGCCCAGGCGCCCGCGCAGTTGTCGCAGCGACCGCATGGGGTCGCGCCCTCGTCGTCCAGCTGCTGCCGCAGGAACTCCATCCGGCACCGGGTCGTGCTCACGTAGTCGCGCATGGCCTGCTGCTCGGCGGCCCGCTGGCGGGCCACCCAGGCGTAGCGCTCGGAGTCGTACGCCCACGGCGCGCCGGTCGACGTCCAGCCGCCCTTGACCCGCTTCACCGCCCCGTCCACGTCGAGGACCTTGAGCATGGTCTCCAGCCGGGTGCGGCGGAGGTCCACCGCGGCCTCCAGGGCGGGCACGGACAGCGGCCGCCCCGCGTCGGCGAGGGCGGTGAGGGTCTGGCGGACCTGTGCCTCGGGCGGGAAGGCGGTGTCGGCGAAGTACCGCCAGATGGCCTCGTCCTCCTGCCCGGGCAGCAGCAGGACGTCGGCGTGCTCGACGCCGCGCCCGGCGCGCCCCACCTGCTGGTAGTACGCGATCGGCGAGGACGGGGAGCCGAGATGGATCACGAAGCCGAGGTCCGGCTTGTCGAATCCCATGCCCAGCGCGGAGGTCGCGACCAGCGCCTTGACCCGGTTCTGCTGGAGGTCGATCTCGGCCTGCAGCCGGTCGGCGTTCTCCGTACGGCCCGTGTACGAGGCCACGTTGAAGCCGCGCTGCCGCAGGAAGGCGGTGGCCTCCTCGGCCGCGGCGACGGTCAGGGCGTAGATGATCCCGGAGCCCTGCAGCTCGTCGAGGTGCTCGGCGAGCCAGGCCAGGCGGTGCGCCGCGTCCGGCAGCCGGACCACGCCCAGCCGGAGGCTCTCCCGCTCCAGGGAGCCGCGCAGCACCAGGGCCTCCCCCGCGCCGGTGCCGAGCTGCTCGGCCACGTCCGCCGTGACGCGCGCGTTGGCGGTCGCGGTGGTGGCGAGGACCGGCACGCCGGGTGCGAGCTCGGCGAGCATGGCCCGCAGGCGGCGGTAGTCGGGACGGAAGTCGTGTCCCCAGTCGGAGATGCAGTGCGCCTCGTCCACGACGAGGAGACCGGTCGTGACCGCGAGCTTGGGAAGCACCTGCTCACGGAAGTCCACCGAGTTGAGGCGCTCAGGACTGACGAGGAGGACGTCGGTCTCGCCGCGCTCGACCTCCTCGTAGATCGTGTCCCACTCCTCGGGGTTGGCCGAGTTGATGGTGCGTGCCCGGATGCCGGCCCGCTCCGCCGCCTCGACCTGGTTGCGCATCAGCGCGAGGAGCGGCGAGATGATCACCGTCGGCCCGGAGCCACGACGGCGCAGCAGGGCGGTGGCGACGAAGTAGACCGCCGACTTGCCCCAGCCGGTACGCTGCACCACCAGCGCACGGCGTCGCTCCTCCACCAGGGCGGCCACGGCCTGCCACTGGTCCTCCCGCAGCCGCGCCGAGCCCGCCGGGGCGCCGACGAGTTCAGCGAGGATGGCATCGGCTTCCGCACGGAGCTCCAGGTTGTCCATACCCCCATGCAACCCGATGGGACTGACAATCGGCGAATCCACCCGTCGTGCCGCCGTCCCCGCGGTGGGCGGTCGCCGCGCGCCGCCCCGGTGGCGGAGCGGAAGGGACGTTTCCGCTGGTGCTCCCCGTCCGGAGGTGAAACAGGAGGGGAAACGGGGAGTGAACAATGGGCAACTGGGCAGGGATATGAGTGGCATACCAACGCATTCCCGTCAGCGGACCCAATTGCTCGTTGCCGCCCGCGCACAGGCCCGCAAGAATTGGGAAACCGCCCCGCACGGCCCGTCAGCGGCCCTGAAGGACTGTGCCGTGGTGCGCCCTCGCCCGACCTTGCCCGCCTCGCGGGCGCGTATCCGAAGGGAGGACCGTGACCCTCGGATTCGCTCCGTCCACAGCCGCCTCGCTCAGATCGTCGTCCGAGTCCGCCAGCCGCCTCGCTCGGGTACTCGAACCGGCCGAGTGGTCCGCGGCGGGGGTCCCGCTGCTGCGCAATCCGCGTGAGGTCGTCAGCGGACTGCACTCGCGCCACACGCCCACGCCCTCGACGGCGGTTCTGGCGGTCCTGGACCACGAGGACCGCCTCGCCGCCAGCGCCTCGTTCGTGCGGCGGCCCGTCCCGGCGGACGGCTGGGAGTTCCGCAACGCGCTGCTCGCGCATCTGCGGCGGGTCATTCCGCACGACCTCCGCAGGCGTACGCCGGTGCGGACCGCTGTCCTGCTGTACTGCCGTGAGGGCGACGAGCGCTGGACGGAGGAGGACGGTGCGTGGATGTGGGGGCTGCGGGACGCCTGCACCCTGCACGGTCTTCGCTGCGGCGCGTACATCACGCTGACCCGTGGGGGCTGGCAGGTGCTCGGCGAGGGCCGGGGCGGGCGGCGCCCCAGCTCCGACTCGCTCCCGCTGCCGCTCGGCGACGGACCGGCCGAGCTCGGCCGGCTCACGCCGAGACCCGCGAGCGGCTCGGCGGAACCGCTGCGCCGGGCCGCCGCGCGCTGATCGCGCGGGCGACGCCGGCCTCCGCCGAGCCGGGTCCGGTCCGGCGGAGGGACGGCAGGTGGGCGCGGCCGGTCAGACGCCGGCGCCCGCTCCGAGGAGCGTCGTGACGCGCTGCTGGTCGCCGCAGACGATGAGCAGCGCGCCGGCGCGGGCCATCGCCGACGGCAGGGCCTTGGCGGTCGTCTCGTCGTCTCCGCCGTTGACGGCCACGATCACCACGGGCCGGGTGGCCGCCCGCTCGACGGAGGCGGCGGGCGCGAAGAACACGTCGTCCCCGGCGTCCTGCTGCGCCCAGTAGGCCGCCTCGCCGAAGGACAGCTCGTGCGTGGTCCACGGGTGCGGGTCGCCGGTGGTGAGGACGAGGATCTCGCCGGGCGCCCGGCCGCTCTCCAGGAGCATGTCCAGGGCCTCTTCGGCGGCGTCGAGCGCGCCGTCGACGGGGGCCGGGATCAGCTGGAGCTGCGGCGTGGACCGCTGGTCGGAACGATTCTCCGGCGTGTTCGCCGGAGTCGGGGTGTTCGCCGGGGTGGAGCCGGCGACGGGGGCCGGCCGCGGGGCCGGCGGCGCGGGCCTGGCAGGACCGGGGACGGGGCGTCCGGGCCGCGGAGCGGCCGCGGAACGCGGGCCGGGTACGGGACGGGGGGTCGACGCGGGGCGGCCGGTGGCCGCGGTGGCGCGGGGACCCTGGGCGCTCTCGTGAATCTGAGGCTCCTCGGGGATGAGAGGCATGAGTGGATGTCTATCAAACGCCGCTGCGGGAAGCACCGGCGGGTGGGCACGCATGTGCACCCCGGTCGTACGGGAGGCCCTTCGACAGGGTCCCGCGACCGGAAGATCAGAAGTCGAAGCCGAGTTGGCCCCCGCTTTCCAGCGCGACCGCCTCGGCCGAGAGGCGGACCTTTTTGAGGTGGCGCCACCTGGGCATGGCGTCCATGTACGACCAGGAGAGACGGTGGTGAGGGGTGGGCCCCAGCTCTTCGAGCGCCGCTTTGTGGACCGGCGAAGGGTAGCCCGCGTTGGCTCCGAAGGCGTACGCCGCGTACTCCTGTGACCCGGTGGCCAGCTCGGCCATGACGGCGTCCCGCCGGACCTTGGCGATCACGGAGGCGGCGGCCACGGCGATGCAGGACTGGTCGCCCTTGATCACCGTACGGACGTGCCAGGGGCTGCCGAGGTAGTCGTGCTTGCCGTCGAGGATCACCGCGTCGGGCCGTACGGGGAGCCCTTCGAGGGCCCGGACCGCGGCCAGGCGCAGGGCCGCGGTCATGCCGAGCTCGTCGATCTCCTGCGGGGTGGCGTCGCCGAGCGCGTACGCCGTGACCCAGCGTTCCAGTTCCACGGCGAGCGCGGTACGGCGCTTGAGGGTGAGCAGCTTGGAGTCGGTGAGCCCTTCGGGCGCCCGGCGCAGACCGGTGACGGCCGCGCACACCGTGACGGGGCCGGCCCAGGCGCCGCGTCCGACCTCGTCCACTCCGGCGACGATCCTGGCGCCGGTGGTGGCTCGGAGCGACCGCTCGACGGTGTGGGTGGGTGGTTCGTAGGGCATGGCGCCTGACAGGTTACGCCGCTCGGTGCCGCCCGCGATACCCGGATTCCCCCCAGGGGCCCGAGGGGCGTGCGCGCGGGGGCGCGAGGCCTCGGCGGGCCACCCCTCGGAGGCGCTCCTTCCGGGTCACACCCGTAGCAGCGGCAGCATGATCCGGTCGATCAGATCGGCGATCTCGGCGTCCGGCCATTCGCTCGCGCACACTTTCGAGCGGTACATCAGCATGGCCGGGATGACGTCGAGAACCAGGTCGTCGTTCGCGTCCGCACGCACCTCCCCCCTTGAGATTCCGCGCTGCAACACCTCGCTGAAGAGTCGGGCCGAGGGCTCGACGACTCCCGTGACGATCAGGCCATGGAACCTCTCGGCGGACTCGACATCGCATTCGTGAAGCACAGCGCGCAGCGCGAAGCCCGGCTTGGAGTACATGACGTCCCGGACCCGGCGGCACAGCTCGTACAGGTCCTCGCGCACCTCTCCGAGGTCCGGCGCCTCGTCGAGCACCGGCAGTCCGGCCTGGAGCGCGTCCGCGACGAGGTCCTCCTTCGACGGCCAGCGCCGGTACACCGCGGCTTTGCCCGTCTGCGCGCCGACGGCGACACCCTCCATCGTCAGACCGTTCCAGCCGACGCTGCCCAGTTGTTCGAGCGTGGCCTCCAGGATGGCCTTCTCGAGCACGGGACCGCGGCGGCGCAGGGACACCCCTTCCGGCCGGGCGGCGGCCGTGGAGCGTGAAGTAACCATCAGGATCTCTCCGTTGAGGCGATGTCCGTCCTCGGCAGTGCCCAGTGAACGGTTGCGTTCACTGAGGGGGACTCACTACCGTGATGGACAGTGAACGGGTGCGTTCACTAATTCTTCCGTGGGGGATCCATAGTGACAACTTCTCCGGTGGACACACAGACCAAGGACGGACCCGCTCGCGCCGGAGGTCGGCCGGGTATCGCCTTGACCGTCATCGCCGCCTGCCAGCTGATGGTCGTCCTCGACGCCACCATCGTGAACATCGCGCTGCCGCACATCCAGGACGCGCTCTCCTTCTCGACCACCGACCTGTCGTGGGTGCTCAGCGCCTACACGCTCACCTTCGGCGGACTGCTGCTCCTCGGCGGACGGGCCGGGGACATCCTGGGGCGCCGCCGGGTGTTCATGGCCGGCATCCTGCTCTTCACCTTCGCCTCGCTGCTCGGAGGCTTCGCCCAGGAGCCCTGGCATCTGCTCGCCGCACGGGCCCTGCAGGGCGTGGGCGGCGCCATCGCCTCGCCCACCTCGCTCGCCCTGATCACCACGACGTTCCCCGAAGGGCCTGAGCGCAACCGGGCGTTCGGCGTGTTCGCCGCCGTCTCCGCCGGTGGCGGCGCGATCGGTCTGCTCGCCGGCGGCATGCTCACGGAGTGGCTGGACTGGCGGTGGGTCCTCTTCGTCAACGTGCCGATCGGCCTGCTGATCGCCTTCCTCGCCCCGCGCTACATCGCCGAGTCCGAGCGTCACCCCGGCCGGTTCGACATCGCGGGCGCCGCGACCTCGACACTCGGCATGGCCGCGCTGGTCTACGGGTTCATCCGAGCCTCGGAGAAGGGCTGGAAGGACGAGCTGACCATCGGCTCCTTCGTCTCCGCGGTGATCCTGCTCGTGGCCTTCGCGGTCGTGGAGTCACGCGCCAAGGAGCCGATCACCCCGCTCCGGATGTTCGCGGACCGCAACCGGTCGGGCACGTACGTCATCATGCTCAGCCTGGCAGCCGCCATGTTCGGCATGTTCTTCTTCATCGTGCTGTGGGTCCAGGGCGTCCTCGGATACAGCCCGATCCAGTCCGGTCTCGCCTTCCTGCCGGTGACGGTCGCGATCGTGACCGGCGCGGGGCTCGCCCAGCGGCTGCTGCCGACACTCGGGCCCAAGCCGTTCATGGTGAGCGGTTCGGCGATCACCGGTGCGGGCCTCTTCTGGCTGACGTTCATCAGCCCGGACAGCAGTTACGCGAGCGGGGTCCTCGGCCCGATGGTTCTGTTCGGCTTCGGCATGGGCCTCAACTTCGTGACGCTCACGCTCACGGCCGTCTCCGGAGTGGCCCAGCACGAGGCGGGCGCCGCGTCGGGCCTGCTCAACGCGACCCAGCAGGTCGGCGGTTCGCTCGGCCTGTCCATCCTGGTCACGGTCTTCGGCACCGCCAGCCGCGAGGAGGCCGAGAAGCAGATGCCCGGCTTCCTCAAGGCCGCGACGCCCGAGCAGCAGGCTGAGGCCCTGAAGACGAAGGAGCTGCCCGCGCCCTGGGGCCACGAAGTGCTGACCTCGGGCATCGCCTCGGCGTTCACGGCGGCCGTCGCGATGGTGCTGATCGCGCTGCTCACGGCGGTCCTGGTGATCCGGGTCCGCAAGAGTGACCTGGAGGCGCTCAGCGGCCGCGCGGAGGCCGCGGGGCCGACGGCCTGAGAACACCACGATGCCCCCCTGGGCCCGCAGAGGGCTCAGGGGGGCATCGCGCCGCCTCAGGCGCCTCGTACCGCGTCAAGCGCGTGGTGCCGCCCCTGTCGTGCCGCCTCAGGCCATCACGCGATTTCAGGCCCCCGCGCCGCCCAGGACCCACTCCGGCAGGGCCTCGGTCTGTCGCAGCCAGTCCGCCGGCGGTGCACCGTCCGCCGCGGCGGCCACCACACCCCCCGCGATGGCACAGGTCGTGTCGACGTCGCCGCCGACCTGCGCGGTCGTCCAGAACACCCGCTCGAAATCGCCGAGGCCCCGGGCCGCCGACCAGAGGGCGAACGGAACCGTGTCGTGCGCGCTCGTCCGCCGGCCGCTGCCGAGCACCGCGGCGACGGTGCCCGCGTCGCCGTAGTCGAGCATGTCCCGGGCCCGGCGCAGCCCCGCCCCGACCGCGCTGCGCGGCACGAGGGCGATGACGCCGTCGAGCAGCTTCTCGGCGGTGGGCGGCCCGGCGGGGTCGGCGGCCAGCGCGGCGGCGGCGGCCACGGCCATGGCGCCGACCACGGCCTCGCGGTGCTGGTGGGTCGTGTACGCGGAGATCTCCGCCTGGTGGGTCGCCTGCTCCGGGTCGTCCGCGTACCAGGCTCCGAGCGGGGCGATCCGCATCGCGGCGCCGTTGCCCCAGGACCCCTGTCCCTGGAAGAGCGCGGCGGCCAGTTCCCGCCAGTCGCCGCCTTCCCGGATCAGCCGGAGCATCCGGTTGACGGCCGGGCCGTAGCCGCGGTCGAAGTCGTGGTGCTGGGCGAAGGACATCGCCAGGGCGTCCTGGTCGATCCGCTCGTGGCGGGCGAGGACGGCCAGGACGGAGCAGGCCATCTCGGTGTCGTCGGTCCACTGCCAGGGGCCGTCGGGCAGCTCGCGCCGCTTCAGCAGGGGGTAGTGGGCGGGTACGAAGAACTGGGAGCCCAGGGCGTCTCCCACGGACAGCCCGCGCAGGCTGGCCAGGGCGCGGTCGAAGCGCCGGTCGAATGAGGAGTCAGCGGTCATCGGTCTGCCACTCTATCCGGTATGGCCGTACGGTTCCGGGGTACGCCAGCGCTCGAACGGCCGGTCAAGACGGTATCTCCCGTCCTCGCCGAGCAGGAGCACGCGGGTCTCGGCGTTGCCGGGATTGGAGAGCGACTCGAAGTCCGCCACCGTCCAGTGGAACCAGCGCATGCAGAACAGGCGCATGGTCAGCCCATGGGTGACGAGCAGGACGTTGGGCGGATGGTCGGGCGCCTCGAAACTGCGGTACAGGCTCTCCAGGAACGCCCCGACGCGGTCGTAGACGTCCGCACCGGACTCACCCTGGGCGAAGCGGTAGAAGAAGTGCCCGTACGCGTCCCGGTAGGCCTTCTGCAGACGGACGTCCTCGCGCTCCTGCCAGTTGCCCCAGTCCTGCTCCCGGAGGCGCGGCTCCTCCCGTACCCGCACCTGTCCCGGTGGCAGCCGGAAGGCGCGGAGGGTCTCATGGGTGCGGCGGTACGGCGAGACGTAGACGCTGACGGACTCCTCACCGAACAGCTCCCGAAGCCGCTCCCCCGTCTCCCCGGCCTGGCGCAGCCCGGTCGCGGTGAGCCGCAGCGCGTGGTCGGGCTCACGTTCGTACACCGTGTCATCGACATTGCCCTCGGACTCTCCGTGCCGTACGAGAACGATGCGCCGCGGTCGTGCCATACCCCGACCCTAGATCGCCGGTTCCGGACCGGCGCAGCCGAGGTGGTGTCCGGAGTCCATCCGGCGTACGCGGGCGCACGCGGGGCGGCGTGTTCGTACCGGATCCGGCCTTCACACCGTCCAGGTCGGCTCGAGCTGCACCACGTCCCCGGTCAGCGCCGCCACGTCGGCCGCGGTCCTGGCCCGCAGCCCGAGCCGCTCGATGCGCTCCACCCGGTACTTCCCGTGCTCCGCCGCCGAGTGCCACATGGACAGCACCAGGAACTCGCTGCCGGGCGCCTCGCCGAACATGCCCCGCAGCATGCCGGGAGAGCCGGCCATCGCCGGGTTCCACACCTTCTCCTGCATGAGCGCGAAGTGCTCGGCACGGTCCTCGTGGACACGGCAGTGCGCCACCCGCGCCACGTCGGCGTCGGAGAACCGCGGCTCGAAGCCCATCTTCACGTCGAAGCGGTGGTCGAACAGCTTGGCCTGGGCGTCCTTGAACGTGCCCGCCTGCGCGGCCGCGAGCCGATCGTGCGAGCGCGCCATGAACGAGTCGTAGAAGGCCCGGCTCTCCCAGAACGCGAAGACATGGGCGACGTCCGGCCGAGCCCGGCTCCACCCGCCGCCCTGGCCCCGGAATCCCGGCTCACCGAGCAGCCCCGCCCATTTCCGCTGCCCCCGCTCGAACCCTCGACGGTCCATCACGGTGCAGCGAATCCACTTGACCAGCACCGCGCCATCGTACGGGGCCGACGAGCGCCCCGGCAGACCCTCGCGGACCCCGTCAGACGCCCTCCGGGTGCATGCGCTCCAGGCCCGCGCGCTCCTCCTCGTCCAGTTCGATACCGAATTCGGACCGGAGCGTCGCGATCAACTCCGCGGCAGTGACCACCCGTTTCTCGGCGGTACCGTCCGGCCGCACCACCGAGAGCGTCTCGCGGACCAGCGCCCTGCGCGCCTCCTCGCCGGGCCGCTGGGCCACGACCTGGCCGAGGAAGCGCGATTGCGGATGACTGGAGCTGTAGTGGTTCATCACGAGGAAGTCGCCGGGATAGAGGGTCTGGGGAGCGAAAGCGTACAGATCGGTCCAGCCCTGCGGTCGCAGGGAGCGGAGTACGAGAATGCCCTCACCCTCGGCCTTGATCCCGAACGTCCAGCCACTCTGCTCGACCCTGACCCCGTCCCGCAGGGGCACCGGTTCCAGCGGCCCCTGCCAGCCGAACCCGACGTCACAGAGCCAGTGTTCGCCGTCGACCGTCACCACGAGCAAAGCGTGCGTGACGGGTGGCAGCGTCGCGCCGCGAGAACGGTTGCGGGCGCCGCGCGCCGCGACCGTGAAGCCGATCCGTTCGAGGACCGCCGCGAACAGGGAGTTCTGCTCGTAGCAGTACCCTCCGCGACGCCGTCCGACGAGCTTGTCCTGAAGGCTCTTCAGGTCCAGGGAAACCGGCTTCCCGAGGGCGACGTCGAGATTCTCGAACGGCACGGCACGCACATGCGCCCGATGAAGACGCCTCAACGTCCCCATATCAGGCGCGACTTCTGCTTCCCTTCCCGCCTGCCATCCGATTCGAGCCAGATATGCGTCGAGATCCAGCTCGTCACCGCTCCACAAACCGCTCTCCCCCCTCCACCTCGGGTCCTCTGTCGTAGCCACATGACACCATGGGCGATCTGCCCACGACCACGGGCTTTCGAACGGGTCAGCGGTACGGAGCGAGGCGTGCGCGGGGGCGTACGCGGAGAGGGGAAGCACCATGAGCGGACTCAACAAGGGAGTGGGACGCGTCGAGGTGACGCTCAAGTGGGACCCCGCCCCGATCGGCGCGCCCGCCCACGACCTCGACATCGTCGCCGGCGTCTTCACGTCGGACGACCCGCACGGAGCGCCGGCCCATCTGGTGCACTTCGGCAGCCGCTCCCCCGACGGCACGATCACGCTCCACCGCGACAGCCGTACGGGGCAGGGTTTCGGCTACGACGAGGCGATGACCCTGGAACTCGACCGGCTGGCACCGCGGTACGCGCGCGTGGTGGTGGGAGTCGCGATACAGCAGGCCGGCGGACGACGGACCTTCGGCGACATAGCGAACACGGGCATCCGGGTCCGCGAGGGCTACACGGACCTGCTGGTCCACGACTTCGCGGACGTGCCGGACGCCCTGTCGGCGACGGTCGTGGAGTTCACCAGGGACGGCACCGACGGCTGGGCGTACCGCGCCCTCAGCCACGGCTTCGACGCCACCCCCCAGGCCTTCGCCACCTTGCTGGGCTCAGCCCGCCCCTGACCCCGACCCGGCCACACGAATGGGGACCGCCCGGAGGCCGGTCCCCTTCATGAAGCGCTGATCAGCATGCGCTGATCAGCCACCTGCGCGGACGAGCGTCACTCAGGAGAGCGTGCGCCAATTCACCGGCGAGGCCAGAGGGCCGTGCGAAGTGGTGCGTCGAGGACGATCATCCTGCCGGCCAGTCGCCGGTCCTCGGATGCCCGCGGCCCTTGCCGCCGACGGTGCGATCCCTCATCGGGGTACGGCTCACCGTCGCGATGAAGCGGCTCCTGTCACGCCGGCCGTCACCGGAGCGAGCCCCCGCCCCTGCCCTGCAGCAGGCACGACGAAGGGGATCGACCTGTGGTCGATCCCCTTCGTGAGCTGCTGGTTCAGCTATGCGCGCGGCCTACGCCGGACGTGCGTCCGACGCGATTCCACCCGGTGTCAGCTGCAGCCGCTGGTCGAGCCGCAGCCCTCGCAGATGTAGCAGGAGCCGGCGCGCTGCATCTTCGTACCGCAGGAGAAGCAGAGCGGGGCGTCGGCGCTGATGCCGAGCTGCATCTCGACGAGCTCCGCCGAGGTGTGCGCCTGCTTCGGGGCCGGGACCTCGGCCTTCGGGGCCGGGGCCGCGACGGCCTTCAGCTCCTGGGCGCGGGGCGCGGACTGGGCCAGCGCCTCGACGTCGACCTCGTCCTCCTCGGACTGCTCGTACGAGCCGGTGTCCAGGTGACGCTGACGCTCCTCGGCGGAGTGGATGCCGAGCGCGGAGCGGGTCTCGAAGGGCAGGAAGTCCAGGGCCAGGCGGCGGAAGATGTAGTCGACGATCGACTGCGCCATCCGCACGTCCGGGTCGTCCGTCATGCCGGCCGGCTCGAAGCGCATGTTGGTGAACTTCGAGACGTACGTCTCGAGCGGGACGCCGTACTGCAGGCCCACGGAGACGGCGATGGAGAAGGCGTCCATCATGCCGGCGAGGGTCGAGCCCTGCTTGGACATCTTGAGGAAGACCTCGCCGAGACCGTCGTCCGGGTAGGAGTTGGCGGTCATGTAGCCCTCGGCGCCACCGACGGTGAAGGAGGTGGTGATCCCCGGGCGGCCCTTGGGCAGGCGCTTGCGGACCGGGCGGTACTCGACGACCTTCTCGACGGCCTCGCGGATCGTCGCCTCGGACTTCGCGGTGACCTCGGCCTTCTCCGTCTCCTTCTTCTTCGCGGAGAGCGGCTGGCCGACCTTGCAGTTGTCGCGGTAGATCGCGAGCGCCTTGACGCCCATCTTCCAGGCCTCGAAGTAGACCTCCTCGACGTCCTCGACCGTGGCCGTCTCCGGCAGGTTCACGGTCTTGGAGAGGGCGCCGGAGATCCACGGCTGGATGGCGGCCATCATGCGGACGTGGCCCATCGCGGAGATGGAACGCTCGCCCATGGCGCAGTCGAAGACCTCGTAGTGCTCGGTCTTCAGGCCGGGGGCGTCGATCACATTGCCGTGCTCGGCGATGTGGGCGACGATCGCCTCGATCTGCTCCTCCTGGTAGCCCAGGCGGCGCAGGGCCTGCGGGACGGTGCCGTTGACGATCTGCATCGAGCCGCCGCCGACGAGCTTCTTGAACTTGACCAGGGCGAGGTCGGGCTCGAGGCCGGTGGTGTCGCAGGACATCGCGAGACCGATGGTGCCGGTCGGGGCGATGACCGAGGCCTGGGCGTTGCGGAAGCCGTTCTTGGCGCCGAGGTGGATCACGTCCTGCCAGGCCTCCGTGGCGGCGGCCCAGATCGGCGAGTCCAGGTCGTCCATGCGGACGGCCTTGGTGTTCTCGTCGGCGTGCTGCCGCATGACGCGCTGGTGCGGCTCGGCGTTGCGGGCGTAACCGTCGTACGCGCCGACGACCGCGGCGAGCTCGGCGGAGCGCTTGTACGAGGTGCCGGTCATCAGGGAGGTGATGGCGCCGGCGAGGGCGCGGCCGCCGTCGGAGTCGTACGCGTGGCCGGTCGCCATCAGCAGGGCGCCGAGGTTGGCGTAGCCGATGCCGAGCTGGCGGTAGGCGCGGGTGTTCTCGCCGATCTTCTGGGTGGGGAAGTCGGCGAAGCAGATGGAGATGTCCATCGCGGTGATGACGAGCTCGACGACCTTGGCGAAGCGCTCGACGTCGAAGGACTGGTTGCCCTTGCCGTCGTCCTTGAGGAACTTCATGAGGTTCAGCGAGGCGAGATTGCAGGACGTGTTGTCCAGGTGCATGTACTCGCTGCACGGGTTCGAGCCGTTGATCCGGCCGGACTCGGGGCAGGTGTGCCAGTGGTTGATCGTGTCGTCGTACTGGATGCCCGGGTCGGCGCAGGCCCACGCGGCCTCGGCCATCTTGCGGAAGAGCGACTTGGCGTCGACCTCCTCGATGACCTCGCCGGTCATACGGGAGGTGAGGCCGAACTTGCCACCGGACTCGACGGCCTTCATGAACGTGTCGTTCACGCGGACGGAGTTGTTGGCGTTCTGGTACTGGACGGACGTGATGTCGTCGCCGCCCAGGTCCATGTCGAAGCCCGCGTCACGGAGGGCGCGGATCTTCTCCTCCTCCTTGACCTTGGTCTGGATGAAGTCCTCGATGTCGGGGTGGTCGACGTCGAGGATGACCATCTTGGCCGCGCGACGGGTCGCACCGCCCGACTTGATCGTTCCCGCGGAGGCGTCGGCGCCACGCATGAAGGAGACCGGGCCGGAGGCGTTGCCGCCCGAGGAGAGCAGTTCCTTGGAGGAGCGGATGCGGGAGAGGTTCAGGCCGGCGCCGGAGCCGCCCTTGAAGATCATGCCCTCTTCCTTGTACCAGTCGAGGATGGACTCCATGGAGTCGTCGACGGACAGGATGAAGCAGGCGGAGACCTGCTGGGGCTGGGGCGTGCCGACGTTGAACCAGACCGGCGAGTTGAAGCTGAAGATCTGGTGCAGGAGGGCGTAGGCCAGCTCGTGCTCGAAGATCTCGGCGTCGGCGGGCGAGGTGAAGTAGCCGTACTCCTCGCCGGCCTTCGTGTACGTCTTCACGATCCGGTCGATGAGCTGCTTGAGACCGGTCTCGCGCTGCGGGGTGCCGACGGCCCCGCGGAAGTACTTGCTGGTGACGATGTTGACCGCGTTCACCGACCAGAAGTCGGGGAACTCGACGCCACGCTGCTCGAAGTTGATCGAGCCGTCGCGCCAGTTGGTCATGACGACGTCTCGGCGCTCCCAGGTCACCTCGTCGTACGGATGCACGCCGGGGGTGGTGTGGATGCGCTCGATACGCAGGCCCTTGCTCGCCGCCTTGGTTCCCTTGGAACGAGAACCACGTGCCGGACCGCTCGCCGTCTCTGTCATGCCGCCTCCCATATACGGGCAAAACACACTTTGGCACCCAGAAAGTCCCAGGGCACCGTCTTCTGTACGTCGTTCTGTACTGCTGCCACGAGCGCCACGGGGGTCGCTCGGGGCACGTCTGCCAGGCCGCTCGGCGGCCGGCCGCCGGGCACTGTCGGCCCGGACCGCCGGTCAGTCGGCGGCGGTGGCGGGAACGGGGACCTCAGGGGTCGCACCGGTCCCGCGGTTCTCAGCGGGAGGCCGCACGCGGAGTTCCACGATGGCGGCCTCGAAGTCTTCGAGGCTGTCGAACGCCCGGTACACGGACGCGAAGCGCAGGTACGCGACGAGGTCGAGTTCCTGCAGGGGGCCGAGGATGGCCAGACCCACGTCGTGGGTGGTCAGCTCGGCGCTGCCGGTGGCACGCACCGCCTCCTCGACCCGCTGGCCGAGCTTGGCGAGGGCGTCCTCGGTGACCGGTCGCCCCTGGCACGCCTTGCGTACGCCGGAGATGACCTTGGTACGGCTGAAGGGCTCGGTGACACCGGAACGCTTCACCACCATCAGCGAGCACGTCTCCACCGTCGTGAAACGACGGGAGCAGTCGGGGCACTGGCGACGACGCCTGATCGACGTCCCGTCGTCCGTGGTGCGACTGTCGACGACACGACTGTCGGGGTGCCTGCAGAAGGGGCAGTGCATTGGTTCCGACCCTCCCTCACGGCACGACTGGTGAGCCTCGCCCGACCCGTCAAAGCCTTGCGAAGCGACCACCAGCATAGGCGATGTGGGCACCCCCGGCAGACCGGGGACCACTACCCCTGGGTGGCCGGTGCCATCCAACCACTAGATCTTGGGTTGGGGGCGTTTTGGGGCACTCCGCGTGTCGCGGCGCACCCGGTCCCGAAATTCCGCCCCGCCGGCCCTCAGGATGCGACACTGGGAGGGCGCACGGAAGCTCGCGACCCAGCGGGGAAGGTTACCGTAACGGCTGATTCGGGGCGGCCGCGTGAGAGCGCTCATACACCCGTATGCGAACAGACGTAAGGCAATCTGCGAATTTTCACTCGAACGTGTGTTTGGCGCAACCTTTCGAAAGCCACTACCGTTGTGCCAGCCAGGGAGACCATTCGAGAGGGGCCGACGACGTGACCACCACCGCAGACAGTGCCACCATCACCGCCCAGGACCGCTCCCAGGGCCGACTCGAGCCGGTGCACGCCATGAATGACACAGGCATGAACGGCGAGGACCCCGGGCGACCCGCCCGGGCCCTCCCCGGGCGACCTCCAGGCATCCGAGCCGACAGCTCCGGTCTCACCGACCGGCAGCGCAGGGTCATCGAAGTCATCCGCGACTCGGTCCAGCGTCGCGGCTACCCGCCGTCGATGCGTGAGATCGGGCAGGCGGTCGGCCTCTCCAGCACCTCTTCGGTGGCGCACCAGCTCATGGCGCTGGAGCGTAAGGGCTTCCTCCGCCGCGACCCTCACCGGCCCCGGGCGTACGAGGTACGGGGCTCCGACCAGCCGAGCACCCAGCCGACGGACACCACCGGCAAGCCGGCCGCGTCCTACGTGCCCCTGGTCGGCCGGATCGCGGCCGGCGGCCCGATCCTCGCCGAGGAGTCCGTCGAGGACGTGTTCCCCCTTCCCCGGCAGCTGGTCGGCGACGGAGAGCTGTTCGTCCTCAAGGTCGTCGGCGACTCGATGATCGAGGCCGCGATCTGTGACGGCGACTGGGTCACCGTCCGACGGCAGCCCGTCGCGGAGAACGGCGACATCGTCGCCGCCATGCTGGACGGCGAAGCCACGGTCAAGCGCTTCAAGCGCGAGGACGGTCACGTCTGGCTGCTCCCGCACAACGCGGCGTACCAGCCGATCCCCGGCGACGAGGCCACGATTCTCGGCAAGGTCGTGGCGGTACTGCGGCGGGTGTGACACACCCGCCGGCTCTGACCGGGCCCCGGAACCCTCTGCGCCGGTTCCGGGGCCCTGCCATGTCCCGCACAGCGCGTGACGCCCGCCGCCTCAGACGCCGGCCGCCTCAGACACCTGCCGCCTTCGACGCGGCGTCGATGGCGGCGAGCGACCTCCGCACCTGGTTGCGGTCGGTGGTGTACCAGAAGTCGGGCAGCGAGGCCTTGAGATAGCTGCCGTACCGCGCCGTGGCCAGCCGGGGGTCGAGGACCGCCACGACACCTCGGTCACCCGTGGCACGCACCAGTCGGCCGGCGCCCTGGGCCATCAGCAGGGCCGCGTGGGTCGCCGCGACCGCCATGAAGCCGTTGCCCCCGGCCTCCTCGACGGCCTTCTGCCGGGCGCTCATCAGCGGGTCGTCCGGGCGCGGGAAGGGGATCTTGTCCATCACGACCAGCTGACAGCTGGCCCCCGGGACGTCCACGCCCTGCCAGAGCGAGAGCGTCCCGAACAGACAGGTCTTCGGGTCGGCGGCGAAGTTCTTGATCAACTCGCCCAGGGTGTCCTCGCCCTGGAGCAGGATCGGCAGCTCCGGGACACGGGTCCGCAGCTCCTCCGCCGCCAGCTGTGCCGCGCGCATGGACGAGAAGAGACCGAGCGTCCGCCCGCCGGCCGACTGCATCAGCTCGGTCAGCTCGTCGAGCATGTCGCCTCGGTCCCCGTCACGCGCGGGACGGGAGAGGTGCTTGGCGACGTAGAGAATGCCCTGCTTGGGATAGTCGAACGGGGAGCCGACGTCGATGCCCTTCCAGACCGGCAGGTCGTCGCCCGTGGTGCCCTCGGGCGCGAGACCGAGCGAAGCACCCACGCCGTTGAAGTCGCCGCCCAGCTTGAGCGTCGCAGAGGCGAGGACCACCGAGCGCTCCGTGAACAGCTTCTCCCGCAGCAGCCCCGAGACGGTGAGCGGAGCGACCCGAACCGAGGCCCCGAAACGATCGTGACGCTCGTACCAGACGACGTCGTACTCCGAGCCCTGGGTGATCCGCTCCGCGACACCGTGGACCGTCTCCACGGAGGCCATGGCCTGCTTGCGCACGGCGTCCTCGTCCTGCACGGCCCGGTCCCTGGTCGAGCCCAGGGCCGTGATCACCGCCCGGGCGGCGTCGCGCAGTGCCATCAAGGCGTACCCCAGGTCCTCCGGGATCTCCTCCAGGCGCCCCGGCAGGGCCAGCTCCATGACCCGCTCGAAGCCCTCGGCGGCCGTCTGCAGTTGGTCGGCGACCTTCTCGTCGACGAGCTTGGAGGACCGGCGCACGGCTCGGTTGACCTGGCCGGGCGTGAGCTCGCCGGTGGCGACGCCGGTGACCCGGGAGACCAGCTCATGGGCCTCGTCGACGATCAGCACCTCGTGCTGGGGAAGCACGGGGGCACCCTCGATGGCGTCGATGGCGAGGAGGGCGTGGTTGGTCACGACCACATCGGCGAGCTTGGCACGCTCACGCGCCGCCTCGGCGAAGCACTCCGCCCCGTAGGCGCATTTGCTCGCGCCGAGGCATTCCCGGGACGACACCGAGACCTGCGCCCATGCCTTGTCGGAGACGCCCGGCGTCAGGTCGTCCCGGTCCCCGGTCTCCGTCTCGTCCGACCAGTCCCTGAGCCTCATCAGGTCCTGGCCCAGCTTGCTGGTGGGCGCGGCCGCCTCGAAGGGATCGAAGAGGCCGTCCTCCTCGTCCTGCGGGACCCCTTCGTGGAGCCGGTGCAGACACAGGTAGTTGGACCGGCCCTTGAGCATGGCGAACTGCGGACGGCGACGCAGCTGCGGGTGCAGTGCGTCGACCGTCCGCGGAAGGTCGCGCTCGACGAGCTGGCGCTGCAGCGCCAGGGTGGCCGTGGCCACCACCACCCGCTCGCCCTGGGCCAGTGCCGGGACCAGGTAGCCCAGCGACTTTCCGGTGCCGGTGCCGGCCTGGACCAGGAGGTGGGAATTGTCGTCGATGGCCTCGGCCACGGCCTCGGCCATGGTGACCTGGCCGGGCCGCTCCGTGCCGCCGACGGCGGAGACGGCGGCGTGGAGGAGGTCGGGGAGGGATGGCTTCGTCATAGCCCTTCCAGCCTACGGGGCTCCACTGACAGCCCGGTCACGTGCGAGCGTCACGCGAGCGGGTTGGGGACGGTGCCGTGGACGGCCGCGTGGGGCCGTTCCGGGCGGTCGCGGTATCCGTCCAGGTGCAGACGGTTGCGGTTGAGGCAGAGTCGCTCGATCCGGGGGGTGAGGAGGTCGAACAGCTCGAACCGTTCCTTCAGCTCGGGGAAGCGCTCCTGGTGGCGGAGGATCTCCGTCCGGACGAGGGACCAGAAGGTCGTCTCGGGTACTCCGAGTTGTGCCTCGCAGAGCGGCGCCAGGTAGCGGAAGACGCCGACGAAGAGCCCCGAATGGATGAACTGGACGAGGAAGTCGGGTTCCTCGGTCAGGAGCACGGCACGGACGTCGTCCGGCAGGGTGTCGTGTTCGGGGAGCGGCCGGGCGCTGATGTTCACGTCGTCGACGAAGTCCTTGATCGCCAGGCGCACGGGGACGTCCTGGTCGTCGTAGACGACGATGGCGTTCTCGCCGTGCGGGGAGAAGACCGTGCCGTACCGGTAGAGGAAGTGCAGCAGCGGGGGCAGCAGGGCGGCGAAGAGGTGCCGGAGCCAGACGGCGGGAGCGAGTCCCGAGCGCTCGACGAGTTCGGCGACGAACGCCCGGCCGACGGGGTCCGTGTGGAGCAGGGAGGCCAGCGTGCGGGCCCGCTCGCCCGGGGGCAGCCGCAGCGGTTCGCGCCAGATCGCGCCGAGGAGTTCCTTGTACTGGTAAGGGACTTCGGGCAACCGGTCGTACAGGGGGTGCTCGACCGTGACGGAGGCGACCTCGCCGAGGAGGACCACCCCGCACTCGTCCCGCAGGAACGGGTCGGCGTCACGCAGGCCGTGCACCCAGGCGGTGACGGCGGGCGCGGCGAGCGTCCGCTCGGTGGGCAGGCCGCGCCAGACGAGGGTGTTGAGCACCGACAGGGGGAGCTTGACGGTGTGCCGGTCGGGGTGGCTGGTGTTGAGGAAGGTGCGGACCGACTGCTGCGGAAGCCGGAGGTCGCCGTCGGCGCCGAGGGGGACGACCGTCCCGGCGGCGATGTACGGGGCGTAGAGGGGGAGCAGGATCTCGTCCCACTGCCAGGGGTGGACGGGCAGCAGGAGGTAGCCGTCCGGTTCGTGGCCGCGTGCGGTCAGTTCGGCGCGGAAGGCGGCGCGGACCTCGGGGTCGAGTTCCCGGGCGTAGAGGCGGTCGGGGGTGTCGAGGCCCGGCACGCCGCGGTAGGCGGCGAGGCGTTTGCTGACGGCGATCCACGGCAACCTGGTCGCGCGCCGGGCTTCGGGGGCCCAGCGGGCGGCGTCGGTGGCGGAGAAGCCGATGCGTCCCTTGTTGAGGACGAGCCAGGGGTGGCCGGTCTGGTGGCCTTCGAGTTCCGCGTAGGAGAGGTCGGCGAGCAGCGCGGCGGAGAGAGCCGTGTCGTCGAGGCGAGTGTCGGCGGCGAGGGTGGCGGAGAGTTCGCGGATGAGGTGGCCGAGGGTGGCGCCGTCGAGCCGCAGCAGGCGGCGGGCCCGGACCAGGAACTCGAGGGGGTCGGTCATGGGCCGGCCGTCGTGGGTGATCGAGTCGGCGGCCACGTACCAGCTGCCGTAGGCGCCGCGGCGGGCCCGGAAGGCGAGGGCGGTCCCGTCGTCGAGCCGCAGGACGTGGTCTCCGGGTCCGCCGGCGGCCGCCGGTGCGGGCTCGATGATCTCCTCGTAGGCGAACTCGGCGAGGGCTTTGGCGAGGAGGCGGGCCGAGGCACGGCTCCAGGCGGCGGCGTTCAGCTCGGGGGGCGCGAGCAGCTCGGGGGCCGGTTCGGCGCCGGGGGACGGGGCGGGCGGTGTGGGCTGAGCGGAGTCGTGGGGTGCAGGGGACATCGACACGAGGACTCCTCGGGGTGGGAACCGCTGTGGGACGAGCGGTGTATAGAAGGCAGAGGGTTGTTCACAGAACGTGACGAAGGGCGCGGTCACGGATCATGAGCGCCGCTCGCTTGTCGGGAAGGTCGACTTCCGCCGCGTAGCGGAAGCCGCCGTTGAGGAAGGCCGAGACGGAGGGGGTGTTACGGATGTCGGGTTCGGCGACGACCCGGGTGCATCGGGGACGGTGGTCGAGGACGAGGTCGGCGACGGCGCGCAGAAGCGCGGTGCCGACGCCGCGGCCGCGGTCGGTGACTCCTCCGATCAGCAGATGGATACCGGTGTCGTGGGGGCGAGCCGGGTAGTGCCGGGCGAGCGGGTCGAGGTCGGCGCGGTAGATCTCGAAGTAGCTCATGGGCGTCGCGTCGAGCAGACCGAGGCAGGGGACGCTGCGTCCGTCGCCCTCGAGTTGGGCGCGGAGGTGCTCGGCGGTCACGGCTTCGGGTCCGGAGAGTTCCCAGAAGGCGGCGACGGCGGGGTCGTTCATCCACCCGGCGAGGAGCGACACGTCGCGTTCGAGTCGCACGGGGACGAGGCGGAAGGTGCCGACGGGCGTGACGGCCGGGTCCCAGGAGGCGACGGAGTCCAGCAGGTCGCCGTCGAGGAGCTCGGCGTCGGAGTGATCGCCTTCGAGGTGACCGCCGCCGGGGTGACCGCCTTCTAGGAGGGCGACGAGCTCGTCGAGCCTCAGGTCGAGGGTGTCGTCGCCGGGCGGGTCGGCCGGTGGGCGGGTGGGTGACACGGTGTCGCTCTCCTCTCGGCGGTGCGGTCGGGACATGGGGGCTCGGAGGACGGGCTCAGGTACGGAGGGGGTTGGTGACCGTGACGTAGACGGACTGGGTGTCGACGGGTCCGACGAGTTCGTCCATGCCGTGCAGGCGGGTGAGGAGGTTGGCCTTGCTGCGGAGGGTCGCGGCCTCCAGGAGCCGGTGCGGCAGCGGTGAACCCAGGCTGGTGGCGGAGGTGAGGAAGCTGCGGAAGGCGGCGAGCAGGACGCGTTCGTCGGCGAGGTGCTGGGCGCCGAAGGCGCCGATCAGGCCGAGGACGTTGTTGATGCCGAGGTAGTAGGCGAAACGCTCGTCGGTGACCGGGTCGGAGACGAAGGTGTCGCTCTCGGCGCCGATGCCGGGGAGGCGGCTCTCCAGTTCGCTCCGGCGGGACTCCCGGAAGTAGTAGCCCTGGTTGTCGCGGTAGCGGCCGCCGACCGGCCAGCCGTCGGGGTCGAGGAGTACCAGGGTGTTCTGCTGGTGGGCCTCCAGGGCGATGCCGGCGTGTCCGTCGAGCCAGAGGACGGGGCGGACGACCTGGTCGAGGTAGCGCAGGAACCACTCCGCGGAGACGGCCGTGAGGGGGCGGCCGGTGCGGGCGGCGAGGCGGCCGATGACGTCGGCGAGGCGGGACCGCATGGCGGTGGCCCCGGGCCACGGGCGGGGGGCGGTGAGGGAGGCGATGCAGACGGCGTCGTCGCCGGGCCCGAAGGGGTTGTGGCGGATCATGACGTCGAGTCCGGGGACGGGGACGCCGTCCGGGGCGTCGACGGCGAGCCAGGCGGGGTCGCGGACGATGTCGAAGCCCGGGTGGGCGGCCTGCCACTCGTCGACGAGGCCGGTGCGGAGCAGCCGGTGGACCTCGACGCCGCGGTGGAGTTCCTTGCGCAGGTTCTCCCGGCGGGAGTTGGTGATCCGCAGGCCGAGGGAGAGCTTGAGCATGGCCCGCGCGCCGGGGCGGTGCACGGTACGGACGGAGGATGTGGGGTGCCAGGGGCTCCCGTGAAGACCGAGGTCGTGGAGGAGGCCCGCGTTCAGGAGGGCGCGGATGTCGGGGCGGTGCAGCAGCTCACGGGCCTGCCAGGGGTGTACGGGCAGGGGTGCGGTTCCGGCCGGGAGGGTGAGGCCTTCGGCGAGGCCGAGGGCGAGTTGCTCCGCGGTGACGGGGCGGCCCTGTTCGGTCCAGGCGGAGTCGGAGGCCAGGAGGGAGGAGTCGACGGCGATCCAGTGGAGCGGGAAGGAGCCGTGCAGTTCCGGTGAGTAGAGACGGGCCTCGGCCTCGGAGAGGCCTTCGCGACTCTTGGGGGTGGGGTGGAGGGGGTGGCCGAGCAGCAGGGACTGTTCGGCGGCCAGGAAGAGGTCGGCGTCCGGGTGGGGCAGGGGCCGGCGGCGTCGCTCGGTGAGGAAGTCGGCGGTGCGGCGGGCGGAGTCGGCGACCCTGCCGACGAGATCGGTGCCCTCGGGCCGGCCCGTCTCCCGGCTGAGCAGCGCGGCGACGGTCACGGCGTCGACGGTCGGCGCGGTGACCGGGAGCCCTTCGAGGGTGGGGGCGCCGAAGCGGTGCCATCCCGTGGGCGACCAGTAGATGACGGGGACGAGGAGGGCGGTGCCGCTGGAGGCGAGAGGGATCCGCAGGGTGGGGGAGGCGGGGGCGGGCAGGTTCTTCTCCCGGACCCAGCAGCGGAGCAGGTTCTCGACGGCGGCCGCGTCGGCGGCTCGGTGCGGGTCCGGGTCGTCCAGGGGGTCGGCGACGGTGGCCGGGCGGTGCGGCCTCGGATCGTACGGACCGGTGTGCTGGCGCGGGACGGTGGGTTCGTCGGGACCGGCCGCGGTGGAGAGGGACGCCGGGGCGAGGGACGCCGGAGCGAGGGACGCGGCGGTGCCCGGTGCGGCCGTGCCGGGTGAGGTGGCGGCGGGGGCGCTGCCGGGGGTGCTGGGGTCGGAGGTGCTCGGGCCCAAGGTGGTGGCGCCGGGAGGGGTGGCGGGTTCGGGGCCGAGGGCCGCGGAGGGAGGCGGCTGGGGGGCGAGTGCCTCGGCGGCGAGGATCTGGGAGGCGAGTTCCTTGACGGTGAAGGGGGCCTCGGTCTCGGGCGCCGGGGAGGGGGGCGTGGCGTTCACGGGGGCTTCCTTGGGGGTGGGGCCGGGGGGGGCCGGGTCAGTGGGACGGCCCGGGGGCGGCGGTCGCGGGGGCCGTGGCCCGGCGGGAGGCGGGCGGCTGGGGGGTATGGGCCCGTTCGGCCGCGGCAAGGGCGTCGGCGAAGCGGTCCAGGACGGCGGTGGCCTGCTCGTCGGTGAGGGTGAGCGGGGGCAGCAGCCGGACCACCGCGGAGTGGCGGCCGCCGAGTTCGACGATGAGTCCGCGGGCCAGACACTCCTGCTGGACGGCGACGGCCAGGGCGGGGGAGGCGGGCGGGACGAGGTCGTCCGGCCCGGCCGCGTCGGGGTCGACGAGTTCGACGCCGATCATCAGGCCCCGGCCTCGGACGTCGCCGACGCAGGGGTGGGCGGCTGCCAGGCCCCGGAGTCGGCCGAGGATGCGGTCGCCGAGGACGCCGGCCCGTTCGGCCAGCTTGTTCTCGCGGACGTACGCGAGGGTGGCCGTGCCCGCGGCCATGGCGAGCTGGTTGCCGCGGAAGGTGCCCGCGTGGGCGCCTGGTTCCCAGGCGTCGAGCTCGGACCTGTAGACGATGACGGCGAGGGGAAGGGAGCCGCCGATGGCCTTGGAGAGGACCATCACGTCGGGCACGACGCCGCTGTGCTCGACGGCCCAGAAGGTGCCGGTGCGGCCGACGCCGGTCTGGACCTCGTCGACCACGAGGGGGATGGAGCGGTCGGCCGTGATCCGGCGCATCCGGCGCATCCAGTCGTCGGGCGCGGGGATGACCCCGCCTTCGCCCTGGACGGCCTCGACGATCATCCCGGCGGGGGCGGCGACACCGCTCTTGGGGTCGTCCAGGAGGTTCTGGGTCCAGTGGGCGGCCAGTCGGGCTCCGCGGGCGCCTCCGACGCCGAAGGGGCAGCGGTAGTCCTGCGGGTAGGGCAGCCGGGTGACGCGGACGTCGGTCGCTCCGCCGGAGGCGGCGAGGGCGCCGGCCGTCATGCCGTGATAGGCGCCGGTGAAGGCGAGGAGGCCGTTGCGGCCGGTGGCGGTCCGGACGAGTTTGAGGGCCGCCTCCACGGCGTCCGTTCCCGCCGGACCGCAGAACTGCACGCGGGCGTTGTCGGCGAGTTCACCCGGGAGGGTGGCGAACAACTCGGAGGTGAAGGCGTCCTTCACGGGGGTGGCGAGGTCGAGGACGTGCAGGGGCGCACCCGAGTCGAGGACCTTCTTGATCGCTTCCAGGACCACGGGGTGGTTGTGCCCGAGGGCGAGCGTCCCGGCGCCGGACAGGCAGTCCAGATAGCGGCGGCCGTCGGCGCCCTCGATGGTCAGCCCCCGGGCGCGGACGGGCACGATGGGGAGGGAACGGGCGTAGGTGCGGGCGGCGGACTCGCGCAGGGACTGCCTGCGCAGGATGCCCTCGTATCCGCCACCGCCCTGGTCGGGAGTTCCTCGGTCCGGGGCGCCCCGGACCGCGGGGTCGTGCGCCCCGGTGCCGGGGGCGTCGGGCGTCCCGTCGGGCGTCCGGGTCTGCGTCCGCGCGGCCGGTGGGACGGCCGGAGCTGATTCGGTCACGGCCACGGCTCGGTGTCCTCCCGCTGTAACAGTTGCGTTGCACATCGGGACGTCGTGGAGCCGCCGCAAGGGCCGCCCTGTGCGCCACCGTTGTGTCCCCCGTACGTACCAACGACGCGAACTGCCCGGGATCACGGGCCGGAGGCGAGAACTTGGCGTGTCCCGGATCACGGCACGGCAACGGACCGACGATGGCCGGAACCGGCGACCGGCCGCGTACCGTCCCCTCCGGCACCGGCATAGTGGGGGCCGTCGGCCGCTGTCCACGCCGGGCACGGCCGCTGTTCATCCATGCACCAGTTGACGTAGTCCCAGGGGGATCACGAGATGCGATCGATTCGTCCGCTCCTTACGGCGGCTTCCGCCGTCGCGGCGCTGACGCTCACCGTTACGGCCTGCGGGCCGAGCGAGGAGAACGCGGGAGACAAGCCCAGCGCGCCCGCGAGCCAGAACCCGGCCGACAAGATCAAGATTCCGGAGGACCTGAAGGACCGTCTGAAGGAACACGGGATCGACCTCGACAAGTGGCGCGGCGGTGAGTGGAAGAACTGGGACCGCGACAAGTGGCTGCGTGAGGCCAAGGACTTCGTCAACCCGATCATCGAGGACCTCTGGGACCCGGACCGGATGCGGGACGCCGAGCGTCCCGACAAGCCGGTCGAGGAGGAGGACATCTCGGGTGACGAGGGCGTGACCGACCCGACGCCGGATCCGGTGCGGGCGAAGGCCGTTCCGGCGAAGTACCACGGCAACGCCCCGGAGTCCGGGAAGGTCTTCTTCGACGGCCCCGAGGGTTCGATGGTCTGCTCGGCCACGGTCGTGCAGGACCCTGCGCACCCGGGCAAGTCGAACATGGTGTGGACGGCCGGCCACTGCGTGCACAAGGGCAAGCAGGGCGGCTGGTACCGCAACATCGCCTTCGTGCCGTCGTACAACGACTCCGCGCTGCCGACGTCCGCCCTCGAGAAGGCGACGCGGGAGCAGATCGCTCCGTACGGCGTGTGGTGGGCGGACTGGGTGAAGACCTCCGACCAGTGGATCGCCCAGGGCGCGTCCACCGGCGGTGCGGGCGCCCCCTACGACTTCGCGGTCATCCAGGTGACCCCGGAGAAGGGTGGCTCGGGCAAGTCCCTGGAGGAGACGGTCGGTTCGGCGCTCCCGGTGGACTTCAACGCGCCGGCGGTGCCGAAGATCGCGAGCATGGAGGCGACGGGTTACCCGGCGGCGCCGCCGTTCGACGGCCAGAAGATGTTCCAGTGCGAGGACAAGCCGGGCCGGCTGTCCCTGAAGGCGGAGCAGCCGACGATGTACCGCATCGGCTGCACGATGACCGGTGGTTCGTCCGGCGGCGGCTGGGTCGCCCAGGGCAGTGACGGCAAGCCCGCGCTGGTGTCGAACACCTCGATCGGCCCGTCGACGGCGGGTTGGCTCGCCGGTCCGCGCCTCGGCCCCGAGGCGAAGGCCATCTTCGACGAGGTCAGCAAGAAGTACGCCGCCCAGTAGGCGCGGTGGATCGGGAGGCGGGGCCCTGGGGTCCCGCCTCCCCCATGCCCGCCCGCCGGGCCTGCAGTCCCCGTACCTCCACCAGACCTCCACCACACCTCACCCGCGTCCGGTCCGACCGGCATACTGTTGCACCGCAAGTGACGCGTCCATGGCAACGTCAAGGCGGTATCGCGCCGGAATCGTGGCCGCTCCCGGACGCGGAATCATCACAGGGGGAATTCACCACATGCGTTCCGTACGACTCCTGCCCGCCGCCCTGGGCCTGGTCACCGCGCTCGCGCTGACCGCCACGGCCTGCGGCCCCACCGAGACCCCGGCCTCCGACAAGCCGTCCGCCGAGGCCGGCAGTTCCGCGCCGGCCACCGAAGGCGGTGACACCGACCTCACCAAGGACCTCGCCGACAAGCTCAAGAAGCACGGCGTCGACGTGGACAAGTGGAAGGACGGCGAATGGAAGAACTGGGACACGAAGACCTGGCTCCGTGAGGCCGAGGACTTCGTCAACCCGGTGATCGACGACCTCTGGGACCCGGCGCGCATGCAGTCGGCGAAGAGCCCGGACCCGACGATCACCGCGCAGGCCGGCAGCAGCGGCTCCGACCCGACGCCCCGCCCCGTCCAGGCGCAGCGCGAGAAGACGCCGTACCACCGCAACGCGGCCCCGGTCGGAAAGATCTTCTTCGACTCGCCCCAGGGCCACATGGTCTGCTCCGGCACCATCGTGAAGGACCCGCGCCGGCCCGGGAAGTCCAACCTCGTCTGGACGGCCGGCCACTGCGTCCACGCGGGCAAGAAGGGCGGCTGGTACCGCAACATCACCTTCGTCCCGGCCTTCAACGACCTGGGCAAGTCGCCCTCCGCGCTCAACAACGCGAAGCCGCACGAGGTGTACCCGTACGGCCAGTACTGGGCCGACTGGGCCGTGACCTCGGGCGAGTGGATCAAGTCGGGCGGCAGCAACCAGGCCTGGCCGTACGACTACGCCGTGCTGCACGTGAAGCCGCAGCGGGGCGGCAAGTCCCTGGAGGAGACCGTCGGCGCCGCGCTGCCGGTCGACTTCTCCGCGCCTGCGCCCGCGCGGGCCGGAACGGTGGGGGCCTGGGGATACCCGGCGGCGCCGCCGTTCAACGGCATGATCATGCACAAGTGCCTCGACCGGGCGACGCGCTACACGACGGCTCCGGCCACGCCGACGATGTACCGGATCGGGTGCACCATGACCGCCGGTTCCTCGGGCGGCGGCTGGTTCCGCGTGATGTCGAACGGCAAGACGGCGCTCGTGTCGAACACCTCGATCGGCCCGGCCGGTCGGAGCGGCTGGCTCGCCGGACCGCAGCTGGGCCGGGGCGCCAAGAACGCCCACGAGATGGTCAGCAAGAAGTTCGCCCGCTGACGCACGGCCCGCGACACCCGTTCGTGGACCGGTCCACCGCACCGGTCCACGGCACCGGTATCCACGCACGCCCATGACAGAGGGCGCTGCCCTCCTCCTGTGACGGGAGGAGGGCAGCGCCCTCTGTCGTTCAGCCGTGGGTCAGTGCGCGGCGGGAACGTACGGCGCGAGCATCGCCGCCAGCTCCTCGTGCACCCGGGCCTTGAGCAGGGTGCCCTCCGGGGTGTGCTCCTCGGACTGCACCTCGCCCTCGGCGTGCACCCGTGAGACCAGACCGCCGTGCGTGTACGGCACGAGGGCTTCGAGCTCGACCTGCGGGCGGGGCAGCTCGGAGTCGATGAGCGCGAGCAGCTGCTCGATGCCCTGGCCCGAACGGGCCGAGACGGCGATGGAGTGCCTCTCCATCCGCAGCAGACGCTGGAGCACCAGCGGGTCCGCCGCGTCCGCCTTGTTGACGACGACGATCTCCTTGACGTTCACCGCGCCGACGTCCCTGAAGACCTCGCGCACGGCGGCCAGCTGCTCCTCCGGCGCCGGGTGCGAGCCGTCCACCACGTGCAGGATGAGGTCGGAGTCGCCGACCTCCTCCATGGTGGAGCGGAACGCCTCGACCAGGTGGTGCGGCAGGTGCCGGACGAAGCCGACGGTGTCGGCCAGGGTGTAGATCCGTCCGGTGGGCGTCTCGGCCCGGCGGACGGTCGGGTCGAGCGTGGCGAACAGCGCGTTCTCCACGAGCACGCCCGCGCCGGTGAGCCGGTTGAGCAGGGAGGACTTGCCCGCGTTGGTGTATCCGGCGATGGCGACCGACGGCACCTTGTTCCGGCGCCGCTCCTGCCGCTTGATGTCACGGCCGGTCTTCATCTCCGCGATCTCCCGGCGCATCTTCGCCATCTTCTCGCGGATACGGCGCCGGTCGGTCTCGATCTTGGTCTCACCGGGACCACGGGTGGCCATGCCGCCACCGCCGCCGCCACCCATCTGCCGGGAGAGCGACTGACCCCAGCCGCGCAGGCGCGGCAGCATGTACTGCATCTGCGCGAGCGCGACCTGCGCCTTGCCCTCTCGGGACTTGGCGTGCTGGGCGAAGATGTCGAGGATCAGGGCGGTCCTGTCGACCACCTTGACCTTGACGACGTCTTCGAGGGCGATGAGCTGGCCGGGGCTGAGCTCGCCGTCGCAGACGACGGTGTCGGCGCCGGTCTCGATCACGATGTCGCGCAGTTCGCGCGCCTTGCCGGAGCCGATGAAGGTCGCCGGGTCCGGCTTGTCGCGGCGCTGGATCACGCCGTCGAGCACGAGGGCGCCCGCCGTCTCGGCGAGGGCCGCGAGTTCCGCGAGGGAGTTCTCCGCGTCCTGGACGGTCCCGGAGGTCCAGACACCGACCAGCACGACGCGCTCGAGGCGCAGCTGGCGGTACTCGACCTCGGTGACGTCCTCGAGCTCGGTGGAGAGGCCGGCGACGCGGCGCAGGGCCGCGCGCTCGGAGCGGTCGAACTGGTCGCCGTCCCGGTCTCCGTCGATCTCGTGGCTCCAGGCGACGTCCTCTTCCATCAGGGCATCGGCCCGAAGGCTCTCGGTACGGCTCGTCTCCGCGAAGCTCTGCTCGTCCTGGGAAGGGGAAGAAGAGGAGGTCATTTGATCCTTACGTCGATTGCTTCATGTCGATCGTCTCGATGAAGCGATGAGTCTGATGCCGTCACAACGCGTGAAGGCGCCGGAAGATTCCCGGGCCGCCGGCCGCGTCGCCGACCTGACGATGGTGACACGGCCCGGCGGCGCCCGTCACCCGGGTTTCGGGGTGGTCCTGGGGGCCGCGGCCGGGTTGCTGCGCCAGTCCGGGTGGCCGGGCATCGCCGGGGTCTTCGCCTCGTACAGCCAGCCCCGGAAGAAGGCGGTGAGGTCGCGTCCCGCGATCTCGGAGGCCAGGGCGGTGAAGTCGGCGGTGGTGGCGGTGCCGTCCCGGTGGTCGGCGACCCAGCGGCGCTCCAGGCGCTGGAAGGCCTCGGTGCCGATCTCCTGGCGGAGCGCGTAGAGGACGAGGGCGCTGCCGTCGTAGACGACGGGCCGGAAGAGGCTGATCTTGTGGGTGGGCGAGGGGGGCTCGGGGGCCGCCGGGGGGCCGCCGTCGGCCCGCCACCCGTCGGAGGCGGCGTAGGCGGCCTTCATGCGCGCCTCCAGGGACCTGCCCGCTGTCTCCTCGGCGTACAGCGCCTCGTACCAGCTGGCGTGTCCCTCGTTGAGCCACAGGTCGGACCAGGTCCGGGGGGAGACGCTGTCGCCGAACCACTGGTGGGCCAGCTCGTGCACCATGATCGAGTCGACGTACCACTTCGGGTAGCCCGGCTCCGTGAAGAGTCCGCGCTCGAAGAGCGAGAGCGTCTGGGTCTCCAGCTCGAAACCCGTGTCGGCGTCCGCGACGAGCACCCCGTACGTCTCGAAGGGGTACGGGCCGACCTGCCGCTCCATCCACGCCAGGTGGCCGGGGGTCTTGCGCAGCCAGGGCTCCATGAGGTCCCGGTCGGCGGTGCGCACGACGTCCCGTACGGGCAGGCCGTGCGGGCCGGCCCGGTGCACGACGGTGGAGCGGCCGATGGAGACCTGGGCGAGCTCGGTGGCCATGGGGTGCCGCGTGCGGTACGTCCAGGTGGTGGTGGCGCCGTGGGTGACGCGGCCGTCGGGCAGGCCGTTGGCGACGGCGGTCAGCTCGCTGGGGGCCGTGATCCTGAAGGTGAAGAGCGCCTTGTCCGCCGGGTGGTCGTTGGACGGGAAGACCCGGTGGGCGGCGTCGGCCTGGTTGGCCATGGCGAGGCCGTCGCCGGTACGGACCCAGCCGCCGGTGTCGGCGGGACCGCTGGGGTCGCTGGTGTGGGTGACGGTGATCTCGACGGACTCGCCGGCGTCGATCGGCGCGACGGGGGTGATGACGAGGTCCTCGCCGCTGCCGGTGTGCGCGGCGGGCAGGCCGTCGACGGTGACGGCGGAGACCGTGCCGTGGGTGAAGTCGAGGTTGAGCCGTTCCAGGTCTGCGGTGGCGAGCGCGTCGATCCGGGTCACGGCGGCCAGCGGCTCGGTGTTCACCCCGCGATAGGTGAGGTCGAGGTCGTACGCGAGGACGTCGTAGCCGGGGTTCCCGAGGTACGGGAAGAGCGGGTCGCCGATGCCGAGCGGCGCCGGGGCGGGCAGTGCGGCGGCGACGAGGCCGGCCGAGGCGGCGACCAGGACGGCGGAGCGGAGCCACCGCGCGCGGGGCAGGAGTGTTCGGACGAGCGGCATGGGCCAGGCCTTTCCGGAGGACTGGCCCTACGGCTACCAGCGGATCGGCCGCTCCCCCGGGCGGCGCGCTCGCCCGCCACCCGAAGGGGGACACGATACGGAGCGCACGCCGCTCCCGGCGTACTCCTCGCCGCATTCCTCTCCGTAGCCCCGCCGTACTCCTCGCCGCTTCAGTCCCGGCGCGGTTCCCGGGACGAGCGGTGGCGGGCACGGCTCACGTCGTACACCCCGGGCACGTCCCGCATGGCGCGCATGAGGGCGGAGAGCCCGGCCACGTCGGGCAAGTGGAGGGTGTACGTGTGGCGGACCCGCTGCTCGTTCGGCGGCTCCACGTTCGCGGAGACGACGGCCGCTCCGGCGGCGGCAATGGCCTCGGTGAGGTCGGCGAGGAGGCCAGGGCGGCCGAAGGACTCCGCGATCAGGGTGACCCTGCCCTGGGCCGTGTCGCCCCAGCGGACGGAGACGGGCTCGCGGCCCAGCCCGCGCATGGTGTCGAGGGCCGCGCAGCCCGCACGGTGGACGGTGACCGAGCCTCCCCGTACCCGGAAGCCGGTGATCTCGTCCGGCGGTACGGGGGTGCAGCAGCCGGCCGGCCGGACGGACGCGCCCGGCTCGCCCTCCAGGTCGGCGTGGAGTTCGACGCCGGAGCGCTGGTCGGCGTCGGCCTGGGCCTGGGGCCGGGCGCCCCCGGCGGTGGCGGCGACCGGCGCGGCGCTCTCGGGGTGCGCCTGGAGCCATCGGGTGATCGCGATCCGGGCGGCCGGGGTACGGGCGTGGTCGAGCCACTCGGGGGACGGCCCGGACACGGGGTCCTGGGCGAGCAGCAGCTGGACGGTGTCGCCGTCGCCGAGAACGGTGCTCAACGGCGCGAGGCGGCCGTTGACGCGGGCGCCGAGGCAGCCGTGGGCGGCCTCGCCGTGCTGCGCGTAGGCGGCGTCTACGCAGCTGGCACCGGCGGGCAGGCTGATCGTGCCGGGAGCGCCTCCGCCGGCGCGGAAGACGGTGATCTCGTCGTCCTCGGCGAGGTCGGCCCGGAGGGAGGTCCAGAACGTGTCCGGGTCGGGGGCGGCCTGCTGCCAGTCGAGGAGCCGGGAGAGCCAGCCGGGGCGGGTGGGGTCGACGCGCTCGCCGTCCTCGGGCGGAGGCGTGCCGACGGGGCGGTCTGCATCGGCGTCGGCGTCTACGGATGGGTGGGCCTCGGCGGGCTGCCGGGAGGGGGTCCCGGGCCGGTCGGAGGTGCCGGGCCGGTCCTGCGAGGACGGCCGGCCGGCCGGGGCGATCGAGGTGGGCAGGCCGGTCGAGGCCGGCGCGTCGGTCGAGGTCGGTGTGTCGGTCGAGGCCGGTGTGTCGGTCGAGGAGCGCACGTCGGTCGAGGTCGGTGTGCCGGTCGAGGAGGGCGCGTCGTCGGCGCCGGGCCGAGGAGCGGTACCGAGACGGCGAGCGGTACCGGGTCGGGGAGTGGTGGCCGGCCGCCCGGCGGCGGTTCGTTGCCGTGCCGTGGTGCCGGCACCGTCGCCGTTCCCCGAGAGGGACGACGGGGTCGGCGGAGGGGCGGTGCTCCCGTCCGCTGTGGCGTCGGGGCGGCCGGCGCCTTCCTGGCCCACGTGAGGGTTCCCGAGGGCGACGACCCCCGCCTCCGCGACCTTGTGCATCCGGTGGGTCCGGATGAGGACCTCGGCGACGGCGCCGTCGGGGGCTGCGATCGCGGTGTGCAGGGACTGGTACAGGTTGAACTTCGGGGCCGCGATGAAGTCCTTGAACTCGGAGATGACCGGCGTGAAACAGGTGTGGAGCTCGCCGAGGACCCCGTAACAGTCCGCGTCCTCCGCGACCAGGACGAGGAGCCGTCCGAAGTCGCAGCCGCGCAGTTCGCCGCGCTTGAGGCGGACCCGGTGGACAGAGACGAAGTGGCGTGGGCGGACGCCGACTTCGGCGCCGATGCCGGCCTCGCGCAGGACCGCCGACACCTGTTCCGCGACGGCGTTCAGCGCGTCGCCCGCGTGCGGGTTCGCGGCGATGAGCGCGCGGGTGGTCTCGTACTCCTCGGGGTGGAGGATGGCGAAGACGAGGTCCTCCAGTTCCGTCTTCAGGGCCTGGACGCCGAGCCGTTCGGCGAGCGGGATGAGGACGTCGCGGGTGACCTTGGCGATCCTGGCCTGTTTCTCGGGCCGCATCACCCCGAGGGTGCGCATGTTGTGGAGCCGGTCGGCGAGCTTGATCGACATCACCCGGACGTCGTTGCCGGTGGCGACGAGCATCTTGCGGAACGTCTCCGGTTCGGCGGCGGCGCCGTAGTCGATCTTCTCCACCTTGGTGACGCCGTCGACGAGATAGGCGACCTCGTCGCCGAACTCCCGCCGCACCTGATCGAGCGTCACCTCCGTGTCCTCGACGGTGTCGTGGAGGAGGGAGGCGGTCAAGGTGGTGGTCTCCGCGCCGAGTTCGGCGAGAATGAGAGTCACCGCGAGCGGGTGGGTGATGTACGGCTCGCCGCTCTTGCGGAACTGGCCGCGGTGAGAGGACTCCGCGAGCACGTACGCCCGGCGCAGCACCGTGAGGTCGGCGTCGGGATGGTGGGCGCGGTGCGCCTCGGCGACATGGCTGATGGCGTCGGGCAACCGGTCACGGGGCGCCGGTCCCGCGGTGGCGCCCAGCAGGGCGGCCCGGCCGAGCCGGCGCAGGTCGATACGGGCGCGTCCGCGTCTGCGTACGGTCACATCGGCGGCGGCTTCCGCCGCGCTCACGGGATTGGTGGCCTCTGCGCTCATGGGGCACCTCCGGCAACGTCGACCGGCGGTGGGCGGGCCAGGCGTGCCCGGGGGGCCGGTGCTTGATGCTACCGACCCCACCACGCGCCGCAGTCGCCCTCTCGCTCAGCGTGAATCGGATCACCCATTCGAGCGACAAATCAGTCGTTGACTGTTTCGATTCTTCGATTCACGCGACCCGGTCAGGGGTCAGGAGGCGAGCCAGGCCGGGTCGACGGTGCCTTCCGCGACGATCACGGCGGTGCCCGTCATGTCGATCCGGCCGTCGGGGTGCTCGGTGATGGTCAGCGTCCCGCCGAGTACGTCGACGGTGTACGTGACCGGGACGCCGCTCTCGGCGGGGTCGGCGCCGTCCCGGCGGGCGGTGGCGACGGCGACGGCGCACGCGCCCGTGCCGCAGGAGCGCGTCTCGGAGGCGCCGCGCTCGTGGACCCGCATGGCGACGTGCCGGGGGCCGCGGTCGGCGACGAACTCGATGTTCACGCCGTCCGGGTAGACCGCGGCGGGCTCGTACGGCGGCTCGGAGTAGAGGGTGCCGGCGTGGTCGAGGTCCTCGACGAAGGCGACCGCGTGCGGATTGCCCATGTTCACGTTCCGCGCGGGCCAGCTGCGGCCGTCGACGGTGACGATGACCCCGGCCTCGGAGAGGACCGCGCGGCCCATGGCGACGGTGACGGAACCGTCCTTGTCGAGGTGGACGCGCTTGATCCCGCCGCGGGTGGCGACGGCCACCTCGCCCGCGGTGACGTGCCCGGCGTGCTCCAGGTAGCGGGCGAAGACCCGGACCCCGTTGCCGCACATCTCGGCGACCGAGCCGTCGGCGTTCCGGTAGTCCATGAACCACTCGGCCTCGTCGGCCATGTGCCGGGCCTCGGGGTGGGCGGCACTGCGCACGACGTGCAGCAGTCCGTCGCCGCCGATGCCGGCCCGCCGGTCGCAGAGCCGCGCGACGGCGGCGGGGGGGAGGTCGACGGCGTTCTCCGCGTCGGGGACGATCACGAAGTCGTTCTCGGTGCCGTGCCCCTTGAGGAAGGGGAGGGGTGAGGTCTGCGCGCTGGTCACGAGATCCACTGTACGGGGTGGGGGCGTGCCTCAGCGGAGGCGGGCGACGCGCCAGACCGCGAGGGCGACCAGGGCCGCGGTCGTCGTCGCGTACAGGGCGACGTACCGCCAGTTCGGGCGCTCGCCGGAACCGCGCTGCGGGAGGCCCGGCCAGGTGTAGCCGACCTTGCGGGCGGCCATCATGCCCCAGCCCGCCGCGCAGGAGCTGATCAGCAGTCCGAGCATGGCGAGGACGGCTCCGCCGTCCCCCGAACCGAAGGCGAGCGGGAACGCGAACATCAGGGAGCCGACGGCGGCCAGACCCACGATCGGGGCGAGCTGCCAGATCCGCAGGCGGCGCTGGGGCCGCAGTTCGACCTCGACCTCGTCGGCGTCCACCTCGACGGCGGTGCCCACCGCGTCGTCGGGACCGTCCGGGGTCAGCCCCGAAGCGCCGACCGGTACGTCGGCGGCGGTCGCACGGCCCGGTGTGTCACCCGTCGGGTCACCCGGGGCCGCTTCGTGCTGTTCTCTGTCGCGAGGGCCGGCCTCCATCGCCACGCGCCCTCCCCACTCGGACTCCACCTTGGTCGATCGATGCTCGATGATGGCACGCTCCCGACCGCCGGAATGACGGGCAGGGCGTCCCGATGCCATCACGTGATCAGGCTGTAACCGCTCGTTCGACCAACGACAGCGCCTCCCCCGGGAGTTCCCTCCGGTGATCGGCGGCTCCGCTGAGCCAGTGGACGCGCGGGTCGCGGCGGAACCACGAGTCCTGGCGTCGGGCGAAGCGCTTCGTCGCCCGCACGGTCTCCGCGCGCGCCTCGTCCTCGGTGCACTCCCCCGCGAGCGCCGCGAGGACCTGCTGGTAGCCGAGGGCCCGGGCCGCCGTGCGGCCTTCGCGCAGGCCCCGCGCCTCCAGGGCGCGCACCTCGTCGACGAGGCCCGCCTCCCACATCCGGTCCACGCGCGTGGCGATCCGCTCGTCCAGCTCGGGGCGGGCCACGTCGACACCGATCTGGATCGTGTCGTAGACGGAGTCGGGCCCCGGCAGGTTGGCGGTGAAGGGCTTGCCGGTGATCTCGATCACCTCGAGGGCGCGGACGATGCGGCGCCCGTTGCTGGGCAGGATCGCCCGGGCCGCCTCGGGGTCCGCCTCGGCGAGCCGGGCGTGCAGGACGCCGGAGCCGCGCTCTTCCAGCTCGGCCTCGAGCCGGGCCCGGACGGCGGGGTCGGTGCCGGGGAACTCCAGGGCGTCGACGGCCCCCCGTACGTACAGGCCGGAACCGCCGACGAGGACGGGGGTGCGGCCGGCGGCGAGCAGCCGGTCGATCTCGGCACGGGCGAGCCGCTGGTACTCGGCGACGCTGGCCGCCTCCGTCACCTCCCAGATGTCGAGGAGGTGGTGCGGAACGCCGCCGCGCTCCTCCCGCGTCAGCTTGGCGGTCCCGATGTCCATCCCCCGGTAGAGCTGCATCGAGTCTGCGTTGACGACCTCGCCCCCGAGCTGCTGGGCCAGGAATACACCCAGATCGGACTTTCCGGCTGCCGTGGGGCCGACGACGGCGATGACCCGCGGGGCGGGAGCTGCGCTTCTCACCGTCCCAGTCTCGCAAACCTCACGGCCCGTCCCCGAACGAGCTACGTGACGGGCCCCATCCGGCTTCGTTGCCTGTTGCGAGGTTCCGGCCGTCGATCGCCATGGAACCACCCCCATCCGAGTACGCTATGGAGTGAATATGGGCGTTTTTGCAGTTTTTCGCCGTAAGAAGAAGGATGTGGCGGCGGTCTCGCCCGAGATGGCGTCGGAGGAGGCCGGGACCGTGGCCGCGGGCGTGGCTCCGGCGGAGGACGGCGACGCGGCGTCCGGGGCGGACGTTCCGGAGGCCGTAGCCTCGGCCGAGGTGACGGACGTCGAGGCGGAGGACGCGGACGAGACGGTCGCGGCGGAAGCCGTGGAGGCCGCCGCGGACGCTGTGGAGATCCCGAAGCAGCAGTCGGCCGAGGCCGCCGCGGATAACGAGGCGGGCGAAGGCGCCCGTCGCTGAGCCCCCGGGGCCCTGGGGGCAGGACACGGCAATCGGACCCCCGGGGGTCCGCGGAGGGAAGGTGCCCCATGGGTCTCCTGGATTCGCTGAAGGCCAAGCTCAACCCCGCCAAGGACAAGGTCGCCGGTCTCGCGCAGCAGCACGGCGAGAAGATCGACCACGGCCTGGACAAGGCGGCGAAGCTGGTCGACGAGAAGACCAAGGGCAAGTACAGCGACAAGATCCAGTCCGGTACGGGCAAGGCCAAGGAGGCCATCGACCGGATCGGTCACAAGGACGACGGCACGCCCGGGAGCGGCGGCACGACACCGCCGCCGGCCGCCTGACGTCCGGCGTCACCCGACAGTCCCTCCCGCACGGCGGACGGCCGCGGAGCACCTCGCTCCGCGGCCGTCCGCCGTTCTCGGCCGTCCGTTCTCGGCCGTCCGCCGGATCGTCGCGGTTCCCTCAGGACCAGGCGGCGACGAAGTACCCCACCCCGTACGGTGCGTCCTCGAAGAGCAGCCGGCCGTCGAGCCCGGTGTCCTCGGCGGCGCCCGCGAGGACCTGCCAGGGGGCGCGGCCGGCGACCTTGAGTTCGTACGCGAGCTCCGGGTCCAGGGCCAGGAGTGCGGCCACGTCGGCCGTGCCCAGGGCGCGGGCGGCCTCGGCGTCGAAGCCGGCGGCGCGCTCGTCCAGGTAGCCGGGGGCCTTCACGGTCCGGCAGGCGCTGCCGTCCCCCATCACGAGCAGGGCGACCCGTTCGGCGGAGGCGGCGAGTGCACGGCCGAGGCCGGCGCAGACGCCGGGCGTGGCCGCCTCGTCGACGCCCAGGCCCTCGATCGGCGCGTCGGCCCAGTCGGCCCGGTCGAGGAGCCAGGCACCGACCGCGAGGGAGTCGGGCAGGGGGCGGTCGTCCGACGAGGCCGTGCCGGCCGGAGCGGTGCTTGGCTGGTCGGTGCCGGGCTGGTCGGTGCCGGGCTGGTCCGTGCCGGGCTGCCGGTCGCCCTTCGGGGCTTCGCCCAGGCGTACGGAGAGGTCGACTCCGAAGCCGGCGAAGGAGCCCGCCGACCCGGCGGGGAAGACGCCGTGGACGCCCTCCGGCGCGGGCCCCACGACGTACAGCCGGTCGGGGCGGGCGGCGGCGAGCAGCCCGACGGCGTCCAGGCATGCGGCCCGCGCCGAGTCCAGCTCGGGGGCGGCGCCGGTCGCGATCTCGGGTACGAGGAGCGGCGGGCAGGGGCAGACGGCTGCGGCGACAAGCATGATCGGCAGCCTACTGCGCGAGGCCCGGGGAGTCCGGGTCCCGCGACACGCGGTCCCCGACCGGCGAAGCCCCGCCGCCGCACCCGGCCGCACCGTGCCCCGCCGCCGTGCCCCGCCGCCGACTGCCCGTCGCCGATCTACCCGTCGCCGATCTGCCCGTCGCCGACCCGTGTCGTGGGTCAGTGGCTTCCGCAGGCCGGGGCGTCCATCGCCGGGAGGGGTTCCGGGACGCCGATCTTCGGCAGGCCGAGCAGGACGCCCGCCGGCTTCGACGCGGCCTGCGTGGTGCGCTTCTCCCAGGCGTCGCCGGCGCGGGTGCGGCGGACCGCCGTGACGGGGCCCTCGGCGAGCAGGTGGTGCGGGGCGGCGTACGTGATCTCGACGGTCACGACGTCGCCGGGGCGGACGTCCTCGCCGGGCTTCGTGAAGTGGACGAGCCGGTTGTCGGGGGCGCGGCCCGAGAGGCGGTCCGTGGCGCCGTCCTTGCGGCCCTCGCCCTCGGCGACCATGACCTCCAGGGTGCGGCCGACCTGCTTCTTGTTCTCCTCCCAGGAGATCTCCTCCTGGAGGGCGACGAGCCGCATGTAGCGCTCCTGCACGACCTCCTTGGGGATCTGGTCCTCCATGTCGGCCGCCGGGGTCCCGGGGCGCTTGGAGTACTGGAAGGTGAAGGCGTTCGCGAAGCGGGCCTCGCGGACGGTGTGCATCGTCTGCTGGAAGTCCTCCTCGGTCTCGCCGGGGAAGCCCACGATGATGTCGGTGGAGATGGCCGCGTGCGGAATGGCCGCGCGGACCTTCTCGATGATCCCGAGGAAACGCTCCTGCCGGTAGGAGCGGCGCATCGCCCGGAGGATCGAGTCCGAGCCGGACTGGAGCGGCATGTGCAGCTGCGGCATGACGTTCGGCGTCTCGGCCATCGCCGCGATCACGTCGTCGGTGAAGTCGCGCGGGTGCGGGGAGGTGAAGCGGACCCGCTCAAGGCCCTCGATCCGTCCGCAGGCGCGCAGCAGCTTGGAGAACGCCTCGCGGTCGCCGAGGTCGGAGCCGTACGCGTTGACGTTCTGGCCGAGCAGGGTGATCTCGGAGACGCCCTCGGCGACCAGCGCCTCGATCTCGGCGAGGATGTCGCCGGGGCGGCGGTCCTCCTCCTTGCCGCGCAGGGCCGGGACGATGCAGAAGGTGCACGTGTTGTTGCAGCCGACGGAGATCGAGACCCAGGCGGCGTACGCGGACTCGCGGCGGGTCGGCAGCGTGGAGGGGAAGGCCTCGAGGGATTCGGCGATCTCGATCTGGGCCTCCTCCTGCACGCGGGCGCGCTCCAGGAGGACGGGCAGCTTGCCGATGTTGTGCGTGCCGAAGACGACGTCGACCCAGGGGGCCTTCGCGACGATGGTGTCGCGGTCCTTCTGGGCGAGACAGCCGCCGACGGCGATCTGCATGCCGGGGCGCGTGGTCTTCATGGGGGCGAGCCGGCCGAGGTTGCCGTACAGCTTGTTGTCGGCGTTCTCGCGGACCGCGCACGTGTTGAAGACGACGACGTCGGCGTCCCCGTCGGAGCCCTTGGGGGCCTTGACGTAACCCGCCTCCTCCAGCAGACCGGAGAGCCGCTCGGAGTCGTGGACGTTCATCTGGCACCCGTAGGTGCGGATCTCATAGGTCTTGGTGCCGTCAACGCTCACTGCGGTGCTCCGGTCGCTGCTGCTCGTCATGCGTCCAAGGGTAGGCGGTCCGGGGAGGGCCTCCGCCCGGGTCCGGGAGGGCGTACGGCTCCGGAGGGCGTACGGCTCCGGGAGGGCGTACGGCGAACCGGGCCCGGTCCTCGGGGGGGGGCGCACCCTGCGGTTTTCCGCAGGGGCGGGGGTGCGGGGAGCCGCACCGGGCCGGACGGTCCTCCTCATACCGCCGCCGAGCAGGGGTTCCTAGGTTCGATGACGGAGCACGGGGCGCCCGCCCCGGTCGTCCTCCCCGCCGCTCTCCCGCCGCTCTTGGAGTCGCTCATGAACCCGCTCACGGACCTCACGCCCCTGGCTCTCGGCCGGCAGCCGGCGGACGGTGTCGCCGGCTGGGCCGCCGGTCTCGTCGACACGATGGGCGGTCCCGGAGCCGGTCTCGCCATCGCCCTGGAGAACCTCTTCCCGCCGCTGCCCAGCGAGATCATCCTGCCGCTGACCGGCTTCGCGGCCGGTCAGGGCGTCCTGAGCCTGGCCTCGGCGCTGTTCTGGACCACACTCGGCTCGGTGGTCGGGGCCGTGGCGCTCTACTGGATCGGGGTCCTCTTCGGCCGGGAGCGGATGCACCGGATCTGGGCGCGGCTGCCCCTGGTGAAGGCCTCGGACCTGGCCCGTACCGAGGAGTGGTTCGCCAGGCACGGCGCCAAGGCGGTCTTCCTCGGCAGGATGGTGCCGATCTTCCGGAGCCTGGTCTCGGTGCCGGCCGGTGTCGAACGGATGCCGATGCCCCTGTTCATCGTGCTCACCACCCTCGGCAGCCTCGTCTGGAACAGCGTGCTCGTCGTGGCGGGGTACTGGCTGGGCGACCGCTGGGACGTCGTGGAGACCTACGTCGGGGTCCTGTCGAAGGTGGTCCTGCTCCTCGCCGTCGCCGCCGTCGCGGCCTACGTGGCGGTCCGGCTGCGCGGCCGGAGCGGGGCCCGGCACCGGCGCGCCTCGTGACCCCGGGCTCCCTCCCCGGCGGTACGGCACCGCCTCCCGTACGGCCGCCGGAGCGATCTTGTCCGGGTCCTACGGGCGCACTACTGTCGGATCCCGTGCAGGGGGAGCCGGGAGGGACCGCGTCCTGGCCTCGGCGCGGCCTCGGGACCCTCGCCGGCTGTGCGACCGCCCTGCTCGGCGCGCTCCACTTCCTCGTCGCCGGCGTGGCCCTCGGACCGTTCCTGCTCCGGCCGCGCACCCGGGCCGCGGCCCTGGGGATCCTGATGGCCGGCGCCCGGCGCCTGGCCGGTCTCGAACGGCTCCGCCGCTCCGCCTTCTTCGGCGACCGCTTCCCCGGCCGGTACCAGGCCTCCGACCGGAAGGTCCTGCGCTACCTCGCGGTCCGCGCCGCCACGGGACTGCTCTGCGCGGTGGTCGTCGGACTGCTCGTCTTCGGTGCCGTCCTCGCCGGGCTCCTGGTCCACGGCGCCGTCCGGGGCACCCTCGGACGGTGGGAGCTGCTCGGCCAGGTCCTGCTCGGCGGGGTGCTGCTCTTCCTCGACCTGCAGGGCCTGCACTCGCTGGCCGCGCTCGACGCCCGTACCGCCCGTGAGTGCTTCGGTCCCTCCGAGCGGGAACTGCTCCGGCGCCGGATCGACGAACTCGCCGCCAGCCGGGCCGCGGTCGTCGAGGCCGTGGACGCCGAGCGGCGACGCATCGAGCGCGATCTGCACGACGGGGTCCAGCAGCGTCTGGTGGCGCTCTCGATGCTGATCGGCCGGGCGCGCCGGGGCCGTGACCCCGGGCAGGCCGACGCGCTGCTGCTCCAGGCGCACGAGGAGTCCCAGGGCGTGCTGACCGAACTGCGCGAGGTGGCCTGGCGGGTGTATCCGTCGGCCCTGGACGGTCTGGGCCTTGAGGAGGCGATCGGCGGGGTCGCCGAGCGGTGCGCCATCCCGCTGCGGACCCGCTTCGAGGTCGGCGCCCCGCTGCCGCGGCCGGTGGAGACCGCCGCCTACTTCGTGGTGTCGGAGTCCGTGACGAACGCGGCCAAGCACTCCTCGGCGTCGGCGATCTCGGTGGCGGTGGTGCGCGAAGGGGCGCGGCTCACCGTCCGGGTCGAGGACGACGGCACGGGCGGCGCGGACGCGGCCGGCGGCGGGCTGACCGGCCTGCGCAGCCGAGTGGCCGCGCTCGACGGCGTCCTGCACATCCACAGCCCCCTGGGGGGACCCACCACCGTGACCGCGGAGCTGCCGTGCGTGTGATCCTGGCCGAGGACTCGACCCTGCTGCGCGAGGGTCTGGTCAGACTGCTGGCCGAGGAGGGCCACGAGGTCCTCGCCGCGCTGGGGGACGCGGTGACGCTCCTGGAGGAGGTCGAGGAGCGCCGGCCGGACATCGTCGTCGTCGACATCCGGATGCCCCCGACCCATACGGACGAGGGGCTGCGGGCGGCCGTCGCGATCCGGGAGCTCTTCCCCGGGGTCGGCGTGCTCGTCCTCTCGCAGCACATCGAGCGCGCCTACGCGGCGCAGCTCCTCGCCTCGAACGCCGAACGGGTCGGCTATCTCCTGAAGGACCGGGTCGGGCAGGTCGAGGAGTTCCTCGACGCCCTGGAGCGGATCCACGCGGGCGGGGCGGCGATCGATCCGGAGGTCGTACGGCAGCTGGTCGTACGGACCACCCGCGCCGACCCGCTGGCCCGGCTCACTCCCCGGGAGCGCACGGTCCTGGAGGCGCTGGCGCAGGGGCACACGAACACGGCCATCGCGGGGAAGCTGCACATCTCCCTGAGCGCGGTGGAGAAGAACCTCAACGCCGTCTTCGACAAGCTGGAGCTGTCCCGCACCAGCGGCTACAGCCGACGGATCCTGGCGGTGCTCCGCTACCTGGAGTCGTAGGCCGGCCGCGAGTGCGGGGCGGTGAGGAGCTTCAGCGGCGCCACTCGGCGAGGACCTCTTCGGTGTGCTCGCCGGTCCATCTCCAGCTGCACACGGCGCTCGGCTTCGAGCCGCCCGCCTACGCGCATCTCGCGCCGCTGATGAAGGCCGAGGGGCCCTCGCGCCGCAAGCTCAGCAAGCGCAAGGACCCCGAGGCGTCGGTGGACTACTACCTGACCGCGAGGTATCCACCGGCCGCGGTCCGGCACTACCTGCGGGGTCTGGCCAACATCCGGCTGATGGACGTCCCCACGTCCCAGACGCTGGCCGCGCCCGTCCGCCTCGACGGGATGCGCCCTTCGGGCCCGCTCCTCGATCTTCCCAAACTGCGGTCGCTGGGCCGGGAGTTCATCGCCTCGCTCGGCGCGGACGAGCTGTACGCCCAGCTCCTCGCCTGGGCGGAGGAGCACGATCCGGAACTGGCGTCGGTCCTCGTCCGTCATCGGGGGATCGCCGACGGCCTGGCCCCGGGATCCGGGCCGCTGGGCGGGCCCGCCGAGGGAGGTCGCGAACGTGGTCCGGGTCGCCCTCACGGGCGCCACCCGCAGCCCCGACCTGTTCGCGGTGGCACGGGTGCTCGGGGCGGAGGAGGTGCTGCGCCGCCTCACCGCCGTGGCGGGGTGAGGCGGCGCGGTACGGGTCTCCCGGTCAGTCCAGCGGCATGCTCCGGTCCGAGGACCGCACACCGGGAGCCGTCGGCGCGGGGATCTTGAGGAGCCCCTTGTCGCTGGAGCTCGCGGGCGCGTCGGCGCCGACCGGGGTGGTGGTCATCGGCCGGGCGGCGGCGCAGCGCTGCTTCTCGGCCTGCGACATGGGTCCGGTGCGCTGGAGCAGCCGGTCGGGCACGGCCCGCGAGGGGCCGTCGATGACGGCGTGCAGCCGGTAGTCGTCCTTCTTGCTGACGAACCAGCCCTCGACGCGCTCACGGCTGGGCTGCATCTCGACCCAGCTGACCTCGCCCGGCTGGATCTTCTCCACCACGGTCCGCTGGTCGCTGCTGAACCACTGCCAGGGCCGCTGCCAGCCCTTCTCGTAGGCGAGGGCGAATTGGGTCGCCATCGGCCGCTCCTTGACCCGCTTCTCGTCCTCCTCGCGTACGCCCGACGTGGGCAGCCGGGCCACCTCGTTGAGGGCGAGGCCGGCGTCGGCGTACGTCTGGGAGACGCTGTCGTGCCCGCGCTCGGAGTAGGAGAGGAGCCGGGAGTGTTCCAGTGTGTTGCGGGTGCAGTTGACGAAGGCCTCGCCGATGACCCGCGCCCGGTCGTAGTAGCGGAAGGAGGTGCGGGTGTCCGGCCGGAAGGTGCAGGAGTTCTCGCCGTTGCAGGCGGCGGCCGCGTTGTGGAGGGTGCTCTCGCGTTCGTTGCCCTTGTACGCCTCCGAGGTCCCGAGCGCCGTCTTGTCGACGGTCTCGTCGAGGGCCGTCGGGACCTCGACCGCGCGGATCCGGGCGATCATCGGCGAACAGGTCACGTGCGTACGGGAGTCGGTGACCTTGGAGGTGAAGGTGAGCAGCGGCTCGTTCTCGCCCGCGGTGAAGACGTAGCTGCGGGCGGTCCAGCGGCCGGTGCCGGGCTTCCCCTTCGTACGGTCGGGGTCCCCGGCGGTGGTGACCTCCCGGACGGGGCCGCCGGAGCCGCCGACGGTGTACGGCTGTCCGTCGACGACCTGTTCGCCGGTGCACTCCTTGGAGACGGCGGGGCTGTCCTCGTAGCTGACGGTGACGCGGGCTCCGGCCCGGACCCCGCGCAGCCGCTGCTGGAGGGTGTTGCCGTCCTTCTGGAGGGCGACGCCGTGGGAGCCGTCGGTCCGGCCCGAAGCGGTGGGCGAGTAGCGCTGGTTGAGGCCGGTCCAGGAGTCGATGCCGACGGTGGTGGGGCCGTCGCCCTTCATGACCGGGTCGGCGAAGTCGCCGTTGAGGACGGGGACGGCCTGGGACGCGGGAGCGGCCTGTGCCGCGTACGAGAGAGGCACGACGGGCAGCAGCAGTCCGGTGGCCCCGAGGACGACGAGGGCCGGGAGCGTGGTGCGGTTCATGGTGGTTCTCCCGGGTCAGGAAGCGTCGGCGGGCAGGGTGACGACGTGCTTCGGCGCTGCGCCCGGAGGCACCGCCCGCGCGGCGGGGACCTCGGGGGCTGAAGGCGGTCCGGGAGCGGGAGCCGGGGCAGGGCCGGGAGCGGGAGCCGGGGCGGTGTTCCCGGAAGGCCGCGTGCCGCCGCAGACGCCGGCGGGGGCCGCGTACGTCTGGGCGATGAAATTGCTGCTGGTGACCATTGAGGGGCTGTCCACGACGATGCCGAGGATCCGCTGCCCCGTGTCGGCGACGAGGCTGCCGACCACGCGTCGCATGGCGGCGCTCGCACCGAAGACGAGCATGTCGTGCGCCTTGACGGTCGACTTGTAGACGGTCGTCTCGGTGTTCTCGATGGTCCAGGACTTGGAGTACGTGGCCTTGAACGCGGCTTCGAAGGCGAGCTTCGCGCTCATGGAGCCGGACACCTTGGCGCCGCCGGCGACGGAGGTCTTGGTGCCGTTCGTCGAGGTGGGCCCGTCCTTGAGGTTGGGTGTCTTGTTCTCGCTGGTGATGTCGTTGGAGAGGTTGGTGGTGACCTCTCCGGAGGCGCTGACGGAGCCCTCGGCGGTGATCTTGCCGGAGATCTCGCCGCCGATGTTGTCGGTGCTGCCGGTCTTCAGGGTGACGGTCCGGTCGACGGCCATGTCGCTCTGGGTGCAGTTGATCACCGCGTTGCCGAGCGACTTCACGGTGGTGACGTACTCGCGGCCGAGCTTGGGGTCGATGGTGAAGGTGCAGGCCGAACGCTTGGTGCCGCAGTACTTCAGGACGTCGCCGACCTTGGCCGGGCGGCCGTCGGCGGTGAGGGCTCGGGGGACGGGCGTCTCGCCCGGCCCTCCCTCGGCGGCGGCGCCGGCGGGCGGCGCGAGGGAGACGGCGGCGAGGCCGAGGAGGACGGAAAGGGCGGGCAGCAGGGCGGCGCGGCGATGGCACGCGGGCATGACGGAGGGTCCCTTCGGGACAGAGGGGAGCGGGGACTGGCAAGTGGGGAGTGGGGAGGGAAGGAAGCAGGGGACGTGCGCGAGGTGCGGCTCAGCCGCCGAGGAGGCCGCAGAGCTGGTCGACCGGGAAGGGGGACTGTCCCGGGTCGGTGGAGCCCTGCGGCAGCGAGCCGGGGAAGGACTCGCAGGTCGAGGTCACGGCCTGGGCCGCGTTGTTCTTCGGCTCGGGCTCGTTCGAGGCGATGGTGTCGGTCATGTCCTTGAGGCCCTGCTCCTCGGCGGCGCCCTTGCCGCCGGTCAGCTTGCTCATGCAGGAGGACGAGTCGGGCGGGCACTCCTCCAGCTTCTTCCCGGCGTCCTTGATGTCCTTGTCGGCCTTGGTGGCCGCCTCCTGGGTCTTCTTCTGCTGCTCCTCGATCTCCTTCGCCTCTTTGGCGTTGGCCTCCTTGTCCTGGCAGGCCTGGTCCTCGGGCTTGCACTCCTCGCCGTACGCGGCGGGGGCGAGCGGGAGGGCGAGGGCTGCGGCGAGGAGGGCGACGGTCAGCACACGACGTGGCGACGCCTTCGACACGGGCATGGGAACTCCCTTGGGACGGGGGGTGGTTGGCTGGCTCGGCCAGGGACGCCAGGGGCGGACAGGGGACTGTCCTCAAGATCACCGAGCGCAGACCGACGCTAACCGCAGGGGCCCCGGCGCCCCGGCAGGACACACGGCGCGGCGTGCACGCCGGGGGCCGCTCACCACTTCGGCGGAGCGCACTCGGGTCCGCGGCGAGGGGCCGGACGGGGGTGTCCGCGAGCCGTCGCCCGCACGTGCCGGTCCACCCGTTCGCAGGGATTCGGGGGTACGGGCGAGGGCGCGGGCGACCGGGTACGGCGGGGCTCCTCACTCCCCCGGCCGCCGCCGTTCGGCGGCGCGCCGGGGCGCCCCAAGCGAGCCGACGGAAGGGGCGTTCCGGGTCGAGTGCGCCCCCTGGGACGCCGCCCCGAACGGAGGTCCGACAAACGGGTGTTTCAACGCTTTCCGGTCGCCATGGTGATCATTTTCGGACAGTCTGCTCCTGTGCCCGGCGGCCCGTCCCGGCCGCCGCACCCGGCCGTGGGCGCCCCATGCCCAGAGGCCCGGCACACCGTGTTCGCATGACCCGCGACCGGCCCCGTACACCTCCGCCCTCCCCGCGGACGCCACGGTCCGGACGCCGCGCTCCCGTATGTCCCCGTCGAAGGAGAGCAGAGCCATGTCCCGTTCACGACGCAGTTCCTCGCACACGACAGCGCGCTCCAAGCGGCTCACCGCCGCCGTCCTCACCGCCGCCGCACTGACCGCCGTACCGGCCCTCGCCCCGGCCGCGACCGCCAACGAGGGCAACCCGACCGTCCTGAGCTGGGGCGCGGGCCGCACCGGCCAGCTCGGCAACGGCACCCTCGGCGACAGCCTCAGCCCGTCCTCGGTCACCAGCCTCTTCCGCGGCGACGTGGACCAGATGTCGGCGGGCGGCACCTCGTCCGCCGACTCCTTCGCCCTCGCCCGTACCGACAAGACGGTCAAGTCCTGGGGCCACAACTCCTCCGGCCAGCTGGGCAACGGCGGAAACGCCAACCAGACCGTGCCCACCACGGTCCCCCGTCTGAACAACATCAAGGACATCGCGGCCGGCGGCAAGCACGCCCTCGCCCTCGACACCAGCGGCCAGGTCTACTCCTGGGGAGACAACGCCTACGGCCAGCTCGGCAACAACCGCACCGGCGACAGCCGCACCGTCCCCGACCGCGTCCAGGGCATGCCCAAGGTCAAGCAGATCTCGGCCGGCTGCGACTTCAGCCTCGCCCTCCTGGAGAACGGCAAGGTGTACGCCTGGGGCCGCGGCATCCACGGCCAGCTCGGCACCGGCAACCGCGCCACCAGCTCCGTACCCCGGCTCGTCGAGGGCCTGAAGGAGGTCGTGGAGATCGACGCCGGCTGCCACCACGCCCTCGCCCTGACCTCCGACGACACCGTCAAGGCCTGGGGCTACAACCTCTACGGCCAGCTCGGCAACTCCAGCACCAAGAGCTCGACCCTGCCGGTCGACGTCGACTGGGTGGAGGGCGTCTCCGACATCGAGGCGGGCGCGCACCACAACTACGTCAAGACGAGCGACAGCCATGTCTGGGGCTGGGGCAACAACCAGTACGGCCAGCTCCTGGAGTCCGACGAGGCCTTCGACTCCAACGTCTCCCGCACCAACCGCACCGCCCCCGTCGAGATCCCGCGCCTCGAAGGCGTCCAGCACCTCGCCGCGGGCGCCCGGCACGGCGTCGCCGTCACGGCCGACGACGTCTTCGCCTGGGGCCACAACGGCGAGGGCCAGCTCGGCAACGGCACCACGGTCTCCCGCTACGAGTCGGTGAAGATCCTCAACGAGGGCTCGGCGATCAAGGCGGTGGCGGTGTCGCTCGGCGGCAACACGACGTACGCGTACTGAGGGGGCTGCGCCCATGACGTACGCGTACGCACGCCTCGCCGCCGGGGCCCTGGCGCTGCTCGCCCTCGCGGCGGTCCCGGCCCACGCCGAACCACGTGATCCGTGGGTACGGGGGTGGGGCCTGAACACCGCGGGCCAGCTCGGCAACGGGAGCACGCTGGACCAGCAGACCCCGTCACCGGTCAAGGGCCTGGCCCTGGCCGATGTGCGCGAACTCGGCGGCGGTGGCGGCAACAACGCCAACTCCTTCGCGGTCGCCCTCCTGAACGACGGCACCGTCCAGTCCTGGGGCGGCAACAACAACGGGCAGCTGGGAGACGGAACAACGACCGCCCGGCCGTTCCCGGCGACGGTCGCGGGCCTGTCCCGCGTCTCCGAAGTCGCCGCGGGGGTCCACTTCGCCTTCGCCGTGCGCGACGGTCGGGTCCTGGGCTGGGGCGACAACGCCTACGGCCAGCTCGGCAACGGCGGCACGGAGGGGACGAACCGCCCGGTCGCGGTGCAGAGCCTGAACAAGGTCAAGGACATCGCGGCGGGCTGCTATCACACCGTGGCCCTGCGCGAGGACGGCACCGTCTGGACCTGGGGCCGGAACGCCGACGGTCAGCTCGGTATCGACTCGACGACCGACCAGAACACACCGAAGAAGGTCCCCGGACTCACCGACGCCGCGGCCATCGCCATCGGCTGCCATCACACCCTCGCCCTCCTCGCCGACGGAACCGTGAAGGCCTGGGGCCGGGGCACGTTCGGCCAGCTCGGCAACGGCACCGTCGAATCGAGCCCGACGCCCGTGGACGTACGGCACCTCGACGGCGTCGCCCGCCTCTTCAGCGGCGGCTATCACAGCCTCGCCGTCCTCGACGACGGCAGCGTCCGCGCCTGGGGCTGGAACTCGGCGGGGCAGCTCGGCGACGGCACCACCGTCGACCGGACCACCCCGGTCCCGGTCTCCGCGCCCCCCGACGTGACCGCCGTCGCCGGCGGCTGGAAGCACACGATCGCCGTCCTCGCCGACGGGTCCGTCCGGTCCTGGGGCGACAACAGCTCCGGCCAGCTCGGCGACGGCACCACCACAAGCTCTCTCACCCCGGTCACCGCCCTGCCCGCGGGCAGCGGTGTGACCCGCGTCGCTGCTTCCACCGTCTGGAAGTCCAGCTACGCCTACTGACCCGGAAGGTCCCCATGCGTCTCCCCGTACGTACGTATCTGCTCACCGCCCTCACGGCGGCCACCGCCCTCACCACCCCCGTGGTCACCGCCCACGCCGCCGCCGGCACCGACCCCTGGGTGCGGGCCTGGGGCGAGAACACCGTGGGGCAGCTGGGCAACGGCAGTGTCCTCGCCCAGCAGACCCCCACGGCCGTCTCCGGCATCACCCGCGACGACGTCCGTGAGATGTCCGGAGGCGGCGGCGGTGCCGGCAACACCGCCAACGGCTTCGCCGTCGCCCTCCTCAAGGACGGCACCGTCAAGAGCTGGGGCTCCAACGCCACCGGCCAGCTCGGCAACGGCACCACCACCGCCCAGAGCTTCCCCGCGACCGTCAGCGGCCTCTCCGGGGTGAGCGAGGTCTCCGCCGGCGCGAACCACGTCCTCGCCGTCAAAGGCGGCCGGATCCTCGCCTGGGGCAGCAACGCCTCGAAGCAGCTGGGCACCGGCCAGGACGTCACCAACCCGTACAAGAACCCGATCCCCGTACAGAGCCTGGACAAGGTCAAGGACGTCGGCGCGGGCTGCGACTTCAGCGTGGCGCTGCGCCAGGACGGCACGGTCTGGACCTGGGGCCTGGGCACCAACGGACGTCTCGGCACGGGCAACAACACCACCCGCGAGACCCCGCAGCAGGTGCCCGACCTCGTCGACGTCGAGTCGATCTCGGTGGGCTGCGAGCATGTGATCGCCCTCACCGCCGACGGCACGGTGAAGTCCTGGGGCAAGGGCGCCGAGGGCCAGCTCGGCAACGACGCCACCACCGACAGCAACAAGCCGGTGGACGTCGCCTACATCGACTCGGTCGCCAGGATCTTCGCCACCTCGGCGTCCGCCTTCGCCGTCCTCGACGACGGCAGCCTCGTCGGCTGGGGCAAGAACACCGACCGGCAGCTCGGCGACGGCACCAACGCCAACCGCACCACCCCGGTCGTCCTGGACGGCATCAAGGGCGTCCAGGACATCGCGGGCGGCGCCGACTTCACTCTCGCCGCGCTCGACGACGGCTCGGTGATCGGCTGGGGCGCCAACGCGGCCGCCCAGCTCGGCGACGGATCGACGACCGCGCCCACCGCGCCGAGCGTCACCACGGTCGCGCTGCCGCCGGGCAGCGGCATCACCCACGTCACCACGACGAAGACGGGCAAGTCAGGCTTCGCCTACTGACGAGCCCGCCCTACGGGCCCGCTCGCCCGGGTCCGTACCAGTCCCCTGACGTCCGTACGGGCCCGCTCGCCCGGGTCCGTGCGGACGCCCACACCGCCCGATCCTGGCCAGGGACGGCGGTGAGCTGGCAGGATCGCCGTCATGCTCGCCTCCCTCTCCCGTGCCGCCCGCCGCCGTGTCCTGGCGGTCTCGGCCGCGCTGCTCGCGGTGTGCGGGGTGCTGGTGTGGTGGCTGGCACCCTTCGGCGCGCCCGCGCCGAGCGGCACGGTCACCTTCAGCACGGGCGTCCCCACCGGCGTCTACCAGCGGTACGGGGAGCTGCTCAAGCAGGCCCTCGCCACGGACCTGCCCGAGGTGTCGATACGGCTCAAGGACAGCGAGGGCTCCCAGCAGAACCTGGCCCGGGTGGCCACGGGCGAGGCGGACTTCACCGTCGCGACGGCCGACGCGGTGGCCCAGTACCAGCGGGAGGGCAGGCCCGGCTTCGAGCGGCTGCGCGGCTGCGCCCGGCTGTACGACGACTACGTCCAGCTGGTGGTCCGCAAGGGCTCGGAGATCCGCGAGCCGCAGGACCTGCGCGGGCTGCGGGTCGGGGTCGGCCAGGACGGGTCCGGCGTACGGCTGATCGCCGACCGGGTCCTCGCGGCGGCCGGCCTCACGCCCACCCGGGACGTCGAGCCGGTGTCGGCGGGCATCGACACGATGCCGGGGCTCCTGCAGCGCGGCGAGCTCGACGCCTTCTTCTGGTCGGGCGGGCTGCCCACGCACGCGGTGCAGGACCTGTCCGAGCGTTTCCCGATCCGGCTGATCCCGCTCGACGCGGCCCTGGTGGACCGGATGCACCAGGCCGGCGACGCGACCCGCCACTACCGGTCCGCGGTGATCCCCGCCGACGCGTACACGAAGGCCCAGGACGGGCAGCAGGTGGAGACGCTGGCGGTGGCGAACCTCCTGGTCACCACGGTCGGGGCCGACCGGGACCTGGTGGAGGGCTTCACCCGTACGGTGATCAGGAGCCGGGACCGGATCGGCGGCCAGGTCCACCCGGCCCAGCTGGTGGACCTGCGGACCGCCGTCTACACGGAACCCCTGAAGCTCCACGAGGGCGCCCGCCGCTACTACCGCTCGGTGAAGCCCTGACCGGTGCTCCTGCCGCCGTCGGCGGGCGCGTGCCGGGGGACGGTCACCGTCACCCGTAGTCCGTGCGGCTCGTTCGGGGCGAACGCGAGGCTTCCGCCGCCGGCCGTCAGCAGGACGCGCGTGATGGACAGGCCGAGCCCCGAGCCCTTGACGTTCTGGTGCCGCCCGGAGCGCCAGAAGCGGTCGCCGACCCGCACCAGCTCGTCCTCCGTGAGGCCGGGGCCGTGGTCGGCGACGACGACGGAGACGCAGTCGACGCCCTTCGGCACCGGGACCGTGACGGTGACCTCCTCCCCTGGCGGCGTGAACTTGAGCGCGTTGTCGATCACCGCGTCCAGGGCGCTGGAGAGCGCCACCGGGTCCGCCCAGCCCGTGGCGGCTCCGCACTCCCCGGTCAGCAGGACGCCCTTGTCGTCGGCGACCGGCCGCCAGGAGGCGACCCGCTCGGCGGTGAGCGCGCCGACGTCGACGAGCCGCAGCTCGGCCGCCGTGTGCTCGGCGAGCGCCAGGTCGAGGAGGTCGTCGAGGACCTGCGAGAGGCGCTTGCCCTCGGTCCGTACGGAGGCGATCTCCTCGTTCCCCTCGGGGAGCTCCATGGCGAGCAGTTCGATCCGCAGGAGCAGCGCGGCCAGCGGGTTGCGCAGCTGGTGGGAGGCGTCGGCGACGAACGCCCGCTGCTGTTCGAGCGCTTCCTCGACGTTGTCGGCCATCTCGTTGAACGAGAGGGCGAGTCGGCGCAGTTCGGGCGGCCCGCCGGTCGCGGCGACGCGGGAGTTCATCCGGCCGGTGGCGATGTCGTGGGTGACGGAGTCGAGGACGCGGACGGGCCGCAGGACCCAGCCGGTGAGCCGGAAGGCGGCGCCGACGGCGAGCAGCATGGCGGCGGCCTCGCCCGCGAAGATCAGCAGCCAGCCGCGCAGGATGCGGGAACGCAGCTGTCCGGTGGGCGAGTCGGTGACGACGACGGCGACGACGTCCCCGTCCCTGACGACCGGGGAGGCGATGGTGATCCGGGCGTGGCCCTGCCACGGCCACACCTGGGGCGGGTCGTGGCTGCGGCGGCCGAGGAGGGCCTCGCGGAAGGCGCGGCGGCCCTCCCCCTCGGAAGGGAGGGCCCAGTCCTCGGGGGCGGCGGCCATGGCCCGGTTGTCGCGGTAGAAGATGCCGACGCGGATGTCGTACACGTCGTGGTAGCTGGCGAGTTCGCCGCGGAGGGTGTCGCGCCGCTCGTCGGTGCCGGGGCTGGTCTCCCTGACGAACTGGGCGAGGGCGGCGAAGCGCGCGCCGTCGTCGAGCCGGTCGACGATGACCCGCTGCTGCTCGGACGCGGCGAGACTGGCGGCGAGGGGGAAGCCGAGGGCGAGCAGGACGCCGGCCATCAGGATGATGAGCAGCGGCAGGAGGCGGGTGCGCACGGAGGGGCCGTCCCGCGGTCAGGCGGCGGGGGCGACCAGGCGGTAGCCGACGCCCCGCACGGTCTCGATGAGGGCGGGCATGCGCAGCTTGGAGCGCAGGGAGGCGACGTGCACCTCCAGGGTGCGGCCCGTCCCCTCCCAACTGGTGTGCCAGACCTCGCTGATGATCTGTTCGCGGCGGAAGACGACTCCGGGGCGCTGGGCGAGGAGGGCGAGCAGGTCGAACTCCTTGCGGGTGAGGGGGATGCTCTCGCCTTCGACACTGACCCGCCGGGTCGGCAGCTCGATGGTGACGGATCCCAGCCGCAGCAGGGAGGCGTCGGCTCCCGTGCCGCTCCCGGCGGTCTCCTCGGTGCCCGCGTTGCGCCGGCTGACCGCGTGGATGCGGGCGAGGAGCTCGCCGGGGTCGTAGGGCTTGACGACGTAGTCGTCGGCGCCGAGGTTGAGCCCGTGGATCCGGGAGCGTACGTCGCCGCGCGCGGTCACCATGATCACCGGGGTGGTGGTGAGCTTCCGGATGCGGCCGCAGACCTGGTAGCCGTCCTGGTCGGGGAGGCCGAGGTCGAGCAGGATCACCCCGTAGGAGGGGCGCTCGCCCTGCGCCGTGGGCAGGACGGCCTGGAGCGCCTCCTCGCCGTTGCGGGCGTGGGTGACGGTGAAGCCGTGCCGGGCGAGGATCGCGGAGAGGGCTGCGGCGACATGGTCGTCGTCCTCGACGAGCAGCAGTCGCATACGTACCTCCTCCGTGGTGATGCGCCGATCGGCGGCTCTCTGTGTACCAGGTGGTACCAGGGCATGAACACCGATCTTCGGTGTCACAGTCAAGTGTCACCTTGTGTCGCCGGTGTTTCTGTTATGCACCCGGTACGACTGCGGGTGTCCCGTTCACGCACTGTGTCCGGTTGCGGCCGGATCGTTATCCTCAATTTCCGCTCAGATGTAATGACGGTCCTCACATCGGGTCTCTAGTGTCCTCCCCAACCGAGGAGGACGGAGCAAGAGCCCGATGAGCGGAGAGTCTGTGTCCAAGTCAGCGCCCGTAGGGCCCGAGGACACCCCGCGCGCCGCGGACGACCTGGTCGTACTGTCCGGCGTGAACAAGCACTTCGGCGCACTGCATGTCCTCCAGGACATCGACCTGACGATCAGCCGCGGCGAGGTCGTGGTCGTCATCGGACCGTCCGGGTCCGGCAAGTCGACGCTGTGCCGCACGATCAACCGGCTGGAGAGCATCGACTCCGGCTCCATCAGCATCGACGGCAAGCCGCTGCCGGCGGAGGGCAAGGAGCTCGCCCGGCTGCGGTCCGACGTCGGCATGGTGTTCCAGTCGTTCAACCTCTTCGCGCACAAGACGGTGCTCGAGAACGTGATGCTGGGGCAGATCAAGGTCCGCAGGACGGAGAAGAAGGCCGCCGAGGCCAAGGCCCGCGCCCTGCTGGACCGGGTCGGGGTCGGCACCCAGGCCGACAAGTACCCCGCGCAGCTCTCCGGCGGCCAGCAGCAGCGCGTGGCGATCGCCCGCGCCCTCGCGATGGGCCCGAAGGTCATGCTGTTCGACGAGCCGACCTCGGCTCTCGACCCCGAGATGATCAACGAGGTCCTGGAGGTCATGCAGCAGCTGGCCAGGGACGGCATGACGATGGTGGTCGTGACCCACGAGATGGGTTTCGCCCGCTCCGCCGCCAACCGGGTCGTGTTCATGGCCGACGGACGCATCGTCGAACAGGCCACGCCCGAGGAGTTCTTCAGCAACCCGCGCAGCGACCGGGCCAAGGACTTCCTCTCCAAGATCCTTCACCACTGAGCGAGTTCGGGCCTATTCTTCCCAACTCACTTCTAGATCAAGGGACATTCCTCGATGAAGCTTCGTCGCATCTCCACCGCCGTCGCGGCCGCCGCCGTCCTCGCCCTGACCGCCACCGCCTGTGGCGGCGGCTCGGACTCCGGCAGCAACGGTGACAAGATCAACGTCGGCATCAAGTTCGACCAGCCCGGCCTTGGCCTGAAGACCCCGGACGGCAAGTACGCCGGCTTCGACGTGGACGTCGCCCGTTACGTCGCCAAGGAGCTCGGCTACGCCGAGGACAAGATCAACTTCAAGCAGGCGCCGAGCGCCGAGCGCGAGAACCTGATCAAGAACGGTGACGTCAAGTTCGTCGTCGCCAGCTACTCGATCAACGACAAGCGCAAGAAGGAGGTCGACTTCGCCGGTCCGTACTTCCTGGCCCACCAGGACCTGCTCGTGCGCGCCGACGACAGCTCGATCACCAAGGTCGAGGACCTGAACTCCAAGAAGCTCTGCTCGGTCACCGGCTCGACCTCCGCGCAGAACGTCAAGGACAAGCTGGCCCCGAAGGCCGACCTGCAGCAGCTCGGCGGCTACTCCGAGTGCCTCACCGGCCTGGAGAACAAGGCCGTCGACGCCCTGACCACCGACGACTCCATCCTCGCGGGCTACGCCTCGCAGAAGGAGCACGCGGGCAAGTTCAAGCTCGCCGGTCTCCGGATGAGCGACGAGAAGTACGGCATCGGCGTCAAGAAGGGCGACGACGAGCTGCGCGGCAAGATCAACAAGGCGCTGGAGAAGATGGTCTCCGACGGCACCTGGGAGAAGCTCGTCAAGGAGCACTTCGGCCCCTCCGGCTACAAGTACGAGGCCGCTCCGAAGGTCGAGAACTGATCTGACCCACTCCGGCCGTGACGGCCGCCCCTCCGCGGGGCGGCCGTCACACCGGCACCGGCCGCTGCCCACGCACCGGCCGTCACACCGACCGACCACCAGGGGAGAGCGCGGGCATCGTGTTCGACTTTCTTGATTCCGGGCAGTACGACCTGCTCGGCGCCTTCTGGGTGACGGCGAAGCTCGCCCTCTACTCGGCGATCGGCTCGCTGATCTGGGGCACCGCCCTGGTCGCGATGCGGGTCAGCCCGGTCCCGCTGATGCGCGCCTTCGGCACCTCGTACGTGAACATCGTCCGGAACACTCCGCTGACAGTGGTCATCGTGGCCTGCTTGCTGGGCCTCAACCAGACCCTGCTCATCACGCTCGGCGGGCAGCGCTCCGAGGACATCGGTTTCCGGCTCGCCGTCCTCGGACTCATCGCCTACACCGGCACCTTCGTCTGCGAGGCACTGCGCTCGGGGATCAACACCGTCCCGGCGGGCCAGGCCGAGGCCGCCCGCGCGCTCGGCATGAGCTTCACCCAGGTCCTCACGCTCGTGGTCCTCCCGCAGGCCTTCCGCGCCGCGGTGACCCCGCTCGCCAACGTCCTGATCGCCCTCACCAAGAACACCACCGTGGCGGCCGCCATCGGCGCCGCCGAGGCCGCGTTCCTGATGAAGGAGATGATCGAGAACGAGGCCGACGCGCTGTTCGCCGTCTTCGCGGTCTTCGCCTTCGGATTCATCGCCCTCACCCTCCCCACCGGCCTGATCCTGGGCTGGGCGGCCAAGCGACTGGCGGTGAAGCGATGAGCTCCGTCCTGTACGACACCCCCGGGCCCCGCGCCAAGCGGCGGAACATCCTCTACACGATCGGCTTCCTCGCGGTCCTCGCCCTGGCGGGCTGGTGGGTGCTGGCCGCCCTGAACGAGAAGCACCAGCTGGACGCGGACAAGTGGAGCCCGTTCGTCACCGACTCCCAGGTCTGGACGACGTACCTGCTGCCCGGCCTCATGGAGACCCTCAAGGCCGCCGCGCTCTCCATCCTGATCGCACTGCCCCTCGGCGCGGTCCTCGGCATCGGCCGGCTCTCCGACCACCGCTGGGTGCGGGTGCCCGTCGGCGCCGTCGTGGAGTTCTTCCGCGCCATTCCGGTGCTGCTCCTGATGATGTTCGCCAGCCAGCTCTACCGAGAGTTCACGACCGTGAGCTCGGACTTCCGCCCGCTGTACGCGGTCGTCACCGGCCTGGTGCTCTACAACGCCTCGGTGATCGCCGAGGTCGTCCGCGCAGGAGTGCTCTCGCTGCCCCGGGGCCAGGGCGACGCGGCCGTGGCGCTCGGCATGCGCAAGGGCCAGACCATGCTGTACGTCCTGCTGCCGCAGGCCGTCACCGTGATGCTCCCGGCCCTGGTCAGCCAGCTCGTCGTGATCGTCAAGGACACCGCGCTCGGCGGCGCCCTGCTCGGCTTCGGCGAACTGCTCAGCCAGAACCGGCAGATCACGGCCAACTACGGCGCCAACACGATCGCGACCCTCGTGGTCATCGCGCTGATCTACATCGTCCTGAACTTCGTCCTGACCACCTTCGCGAGCCGGCTGGAGAGGCGCCTGCGGCAGGGCAGGAAGTCCGCCGCGGTGATCATCCCGGCCCAGGCCGGAGCCACCGACGAGGTCAAGAAGGCCGTCAGCGACGCCTGACCCCGACGGGGTCCGTGGGACAACAGGGGTGGGCCGGAGCGGAACCGACTTCAGGTCGGCCGCACCGCGCCCACCCCGTCGCTTGACGCAAGCACCCTCAGTGGGTTGCATACGGTCTGTGATCAAGCACCGGGCTCGTGCCACACTCAGCTGTGCTGCCCCCATGACCGTCCGGCCTTCAGGAGCCGCGCCGTGGACCCGGTGATCATCGTGGGCGCGGGGCCGGTCGGCCTCGCGCTCTCCCTCGCGCTCGCCGCGCAGGGTGTGCCCAGCGTCGTCCTCGACGAGGGCTCGGGCAAGGAGGAGCCACGCCCCGCCCGGAGCGTCGTCCTGCGCGCCGACACGGCCGCCATGGTGGAGCGGCTCGGCTGCACCACCCTCCGTGACGAGGGCCTCCGCTGGGTCGGCTGGCGCGGTATGCGCCGCCGCCAGCTGGTACGCCACCACGAGCTCGACCTCGGCCTCGGCGGCACGGAGGAGTGGTCCGAGGACCCCGCCGCCCCCGCCACCCCCGCCGCGCCGCTGCACATCCCCCAGCACGCCCTCGCACGCGGACTCCGCGACGCCATCGCCCACCAGAAGCTCATCAGGCTCGTCACCGAGTCCCGGCTCGACACCATCGAGCAGGACAAGGACGGGGTGGTCGCCCACACCCGGGGCCCCGGCGGCACCTGGTGGCGCGGCAGCCACCTCGTCGGCTGCGACGGGGCCCGCTCGACCGTGCGCAAGCTCCTCGGGATCCGCTTCCCCGGCCGTACGGCGGTGGAACGGCACGCCGTCGCGGCCCTTCGCACCGAACTCCCTTGGCCCGGCGAGGCACTGCTGCACCGTCAGCCCCCCTGGCGGGGCGCCCCCGAGGAGATCACCGCCCGCCCGCTGCCCGACGGGGTGTGGCGGATCGACTGGCTGCTGCCGCCCCGTGGCGACCTGGTCACCCCGGACGCGCTGGTAGCCCGGATCCGCGAGACCCTCGCCGGCTGGTGCGACGGGGTGACACCACCCCCGTACGAACTCATCGACACCGGCGTGCACACCCTGCACCAGCGGCTCGCCCGCCGCTGGCGGGTCGACCGGGTCCTCCTCGCCGGGGACGCGGCGCACCTGCTCGGCGCGGTCGGCACCCAGGGACTCGACGAGGGGTTCAGGGACGTGGACAACCTCGCCTGGAAACTCGCCCACACCTGGCACCACGGCGGCTCGGAGCGACTGCTCGACAGCTACCAGAGCGAGCGGCGTACGGCCGTCGCCCACCGGCTGCGCGCGGCGGACCAGTCGCTTCCCGCCCTGCGCGGCGGCGGAGGCCTGCGGACCTACCTCCCCGGGGGCACCCGCGGCCACGACGCCCTGCTGGCCGACGGCCACGTGGGGCGCGGCCCGCTCGGCGCGCCCCCCGCGTACCCGCACTCCCCCCTCGCACCCCCGTACACCGAGGGACGGACGCCCGTGGGCACCCCGGAGGGCGCCCCCGTCGAGGACGTCCGCGTGACCGCCCCGGACGGCACGACCGTACGGCTCAGGGACCGGCTCGGTCAGGGCCGCCTCCTGGTCGTCCTCGTCGCTCCCGGCACCGGGGTGTGGGACCGGCGCCACTGGCAGGGTGCGGGGGTCATGCCCCGGCTCGACGAGGCGGTACGCGCCCTCCCGGCGAAGGCGGAGGTCCTGGTGACCGAGGCGTACCCGGGCGCGCCGGCCCACGCCGTCCTGCTGGTTCGGCCCGACGGGCACCTCGTCGCCGCGTTCTCCGGGGTCCGCGCCGAGGAGCTGTACGCGGCGGCGGACGCGGCCCGCGGCGGCGCGGAGACGGACGGGCCGGAGACGAAGACAGAGGCGAAGACGGAGGAAGAGGTGGCGGCAGCGGTGTCCGCCGACAGCGACCGCACGGCGGACATGCGTTGATTCCCCCGGGCGCTCATGGTGTACTCCGGAGCGTGACCGACACCGATGTGCGCCTGTGGCGGAGGGTCCATATGGACCTCGTCCGCTACGCGGGCTGCGTGTGTCGCCCGTCCTGCTGATCTCGCCCTTCCCCCGCGCGCCCGCCACGGGCAGACGTACGCACGTACGTGTGCCGTGCTGCCGCCGCGCGCTCTCAGCGAACCTGGACGGTCACCCGTGTCTCAACCCACCCCTGCGTCCACCACCGCGAACGCCCACCTCCCTGCCGCTCCCACCGGCGCCCCCACGGCGGCCGATCTCCTCGACTTCGTCCGGCGCACGGCGGCGGACCGGCAACTGGTCGACTCCCTGCCGCTCGACCCCGAGGGCCGCACCTGGGTGCGGCTCGAAGGACCCGGCGGCAGCGAGGCCTGGCTCATCGGCTGGCCGCCCGGCACCGGCACCGGCTGGCACGACCACGCCGAGTCGCTGGGTGCCTTCGCCACCGCGCGCGGCACGCTGACCGAGAACGCGCTCGCGGTCCGGCTGCCGGCGAGCGGCTGGAAGACCCTGGAACTGGCCGACGGCCTCGACCGCTCCCGCCGCCTCGTAGAGGGCAGGGGCCGCGCCTTCGGCACCCACCATGTGCACGAGGTGCTCAACGAGTCCCCGGACACCCATGCGGTGTCGGTGCACGCCTACTATCCGCCGCTTCCGTTGATCCGGCGGTTCAGCCGGACGGGCGCGGTACTCCGTCTTGAGCAGGTCGAGCGTCCGGAGGACTGGCAGTGAGCGACCCACACGAGAGCGAGCGGGTCGGCATCGACGAGCTCCTGGAGCGGGTCAGGTCGGGCCTCGACCGGATCACGCCCCGGGCCGCCCACGAGGCGTACGAGGCGGGCGACGCGCTCCTGGTGGACACGCGCTACGCCGCCCTGCGCGATCGGGACGGGCTGATCCCGGGCGCGCTGGTGGTGGAGCGCAACGAACTGGAATGGCGGCTCGACCCCCGGGGCAGCCACCGCGCGCCCGAGGCGAACAGCCACGACCTGCGGGTGGTGGTCCTCTGCAACGAGGGGTACGCCTCCTCCCTCGCGGTCGAGTCCCTGCGCCGCCTGGGTCTCCACCGGGCGACCGACCTGATCGGCGGCTTCCAGGCGTGGAAGGCCGAGGGCCTCCCGGTCCTGCCACCGGTCACGACCGGCTGAGAGGCACCGGCGGCTGAGAGGCACCGGCGGCTGAGAGACGCGGGCGGCTGAGAGGCGGGCGCCTGACGGATGCGGCCCGTCCCGACCCACCCCGACCGCCCGGCCGTGCTCGGCCCCGGATCGGCATGGCGGGCTCGACATAGCGGTCGCCATAGCGGGCTCGACAGGGCTGGCCCCCCAGAGGTACGACTCGACAAGTCCTTCTGATCTCCCCCCGGGGATCAGAGAGACTCGTCGAGCCCGTCCGTGTCCTCGCCCTCGGCCTCGAGGGCCTGGCGGACGACGCGCAGGGCCATGCCCTCGGGATACCCCTTGCGGGCGAGCATCCCGGCGAGCCGGCGCAGACGCCGGTCGCGGTCGAGGCCGCGGGTGGCGCGCAGCTTGCGGGCCACGAGTTCCCGCGCCGTGGCCTCCTCCTGCTCGGAGTCGAGCTGCTCCACCGCCTCCTGGATGAGGGTCGGCTCGACGCCCTTCGTCCGCAGCTCGCGGGCGAGCGCCCGCCGGGCGAGGCCCCGGCCGTGATGGCGGGACTCCACCCAGGCCCCCGCGAAGGCGGCGTCGTCGATGAGCCCGACGTCCTCGAAGCGGGAGAGGACCTCCTCCGCCACCTCATCGGGGATCTCCCGCTTGCGCAGCGCGTCGGCGAGCTGCTTGCGCGTGCGGGGGGTCCCGGTGAGCAGGCGCAGACAGATCGCCCGCGCCCGCTCCGCCGGGTCCTGGGGTGACAGCTCCTTCTCGGCCCTCGACGAGTCGGGGCTGTCACCCGGCCATTCGGTTCGACCGGTCACCGGTTCAGCTCTTGACCGCGGTGGCCTTGGTCGCCTTCGCGGTCTTGCTCGCGGGTGCCGGAACGCTCTTGGCCGCGTCGTCCGCGCCGGCCGCGTCCGCGGCGACCGCCGCGTCCGTCGCCGGTTCGGCCTTGGCGGCCTCGGGCCGGACGCCGACGCCCAGCTTCTCCTTGATCTTCTTCTCGATCTCGTCGGCGAGGTCGGGGTTGTCCTTCAGGAAGTTGCGGGCGTTCTCCTTGCCCTGGCCGAGCTGGTCGCCCTCGTACGTGTACCAGGCGCCGGCCTTGCGCACGAAGCCGTGCTCCACGCCCATGTCGATGAGACCGCCCTCGCGGCTGATGCCCTGGCCGTAGAGGATGTCGAACTCGGCCTGCTTGAAGGGGGGCGCGACCTTGTTCTTGACGACCTTGACGCGGGTGCGGTTGCCGACCGCGTCCGTGCCGTCCTTGAGGGTCTCGATACGACGGATGTCGAGGCGCACCGAGGCGTAGAACTTCAGGGCGCGGCCACCGGTCGTGGTCTCCGGCGAGCCGAACATCACGCCGATCTTCTCGCGGAGCTGGTTGATGAAGATCGCGGTGGTCTTGGACTGGTTGAGCGCGCTGGTGATCTTCCGGAGCGCCTGGCTCATCAGTCGGGCCTGGAGACCCACGTGCGAGTCGCCCATCTCGCCCTCGATCTCCGCGCGCGGGACGAGCGCGGCGACGGAGTCGATGACGATCAGGTCGAGGGCGCCGGAGCGGACCAGCATGTCGACGATCTCGAGGGCCTGCTCGCCGTTGTCCGGCTGGGACAGGATGAGGTTGTCGATGTCGACGCCGAGCTTCTTGGCGTACTCGGGGTCGAGGGCGTGCTCGGCGTCCACGAACGCCACCTGGCCGCCGGCCTTCTGTGCGTTGGCGACGGCGTGCAGGGTCAGGGTCGTCTTACCCGAGGACTCCGGTCCGTAGACCTCCACGACACGGCCGCGCGGCAGGCCGCCGACACCGAGCGCGATGTCGAGGGCGGTCGATCCGGTGGAGATCACCTCGATCGGCTCCTGGACACGGTCACCCATGCGCATCACGGCGCCCTTGCCGAATTGGCGTTCAATCTGTGCGAGCGCGGCGTCGAGCGCCTTCTCGCGGTCGGTTCCTGCCATGGGTTCCACCCGGTTTGCTTGAGTCGATCGCTTCATGTGAAAGACGCTAACCCCTGCCACTGACAATGGGCCCCGACGTCCCCTCCGGCCTGTGGACAACTCGCCGACAAGCCCGTGATTCCAAGGGCCGGACTTCCATAAGAATGGATGTTCGATTTCAGTGTCAAGCGAGCCGCGCCGGTGACGGAGGGGTGTGGCGGCCGCCGCCCGCCGGGTGCCGTGCCCGGCCACGGAGCCCTCGCTGTCATCGGCTCCGCGTACGGTCTGCCGCATGGTCGATCAGAGTCTTCCCCTGTCCTCCGTAGGCGCTTTCGCGGTCTGGGAACCCGTGCTGCGGCTCATGCTGGGCGACGAATCGGACCGGCGTGCCGGCAGGACGGCGCGTGTCGCGGGACGTGTCGGCCAGTACGGGTGGAATCTGGCCCACCGGGGTTCGATGCCGTCGGCGGCGCGGATCGCGGTGGAGGGCATACAGAGGGCGCTCGCGCGCGGCCGGGTCCAGGAGGTCTCGTTCAGCGCTGAGGTCCGGCCGGACGGAAGGACGACGCTCGCCCTTGTCTGGCCGAGCCCGGTCGTGGAGCCTGCCGTCGGCCGCCCTGACCTGGGGGTGCTCGTCCTGGCCGAAAACTCCCTCGCCGAGCCCTGGCTGCGCCGTCCCGAGCCGGTGCCCGAGGCGACGCCGGCGCCTTCGGCGGATCCGGAGTCCCTCGAGTGGACGCTCCGCGAACGGCTGCCCGACGCCGTCGGTGCCACGGAGGCGGAGATCGCCGCCACCGAAGCGCGCCTCGGTGTCACCCTGTCCGACGAGCTCAAGGCGCTCTACCGGGTGACCCGGGTGGACTGGATCGACGACTTCGAGGCGGCGGTCCGCGCCGGCGAGGCGGTCGGCTGCGAGCTGTCCGGCCTGGACGACCTGGAGGGCGTCGACGCGGCGGTCCGTCACCCCGGCTGGCAACGCGGCGCCACGCACGCGGGCGGCACGTCGCCCGACGCCGCCGTGCAGGGCCTGGCCGGCTCACCGGGGTGGATCCGCTTCGGGGGCAACGGCGGCGACGACTTCGCGGTCGACCTGACTCCCGGTCCTGCCGGGTATCTCGGGCAGGTCATCCTGGTCAATCACGAGCAGAGCTTCGGTGCCGAGCTCGTGGCCGACTCCCTCACCGATTTCGTGCTGGGCCGGCTGCGGGAGGAACGCCGCGACCACCCTCACCGCCGCGGAGTCGGGCTTCCGGCCGTGGCCAGAGTCGCCACCGGAAGCACCGGAAGCACCGGAAGCACCGGAAGCACCGAGACCGTACGGGCCGCCGCTCATCCCGACCTGGAGGTCCTGGTCATAGGGGCGGCCGGGGACGGCGCACCGTTCAGCCTCGCGCCTGTCTCCGGGCTGCCCCGCCTGCGTACTCTCACCGCCTCCCCCGGAACACTGGCCGACCCGCTGGAGGTCGCAGGTCTGACCGGCCTGGAGTACCTGGAACTGGGCACGGAGGAATGGCGTGCCCTCCTGGACGCCGGAGCCGTCCCACGGACCCTGAAAGCCGCGGCGGTCACGGCACGGGACCAGGACCATCTGCCCGTCGTGGCGATCGCCGACGAGATCCTCGCTCTCCGGGACCGGCCCGGGATCGTCCGGACGCTCCTCGACGGAGACCTCGGCCCCGCGACCTGACCTGCGGAGCCGTGCGGGGGTCAGGACCGGCTCACCGACGGATGCGGCAGTCCCGTCCACAGGTCCCCGCCGCCGTTCGGATCCAGTCGCATCAGCGTGAGCGCCTTCGCCGGAAGCGGTTCCGACCGCACGGCCCGTACGTCCGGGGTGGCGGCGAGGTCCCGGGTCGCCGCCTCCAGGATCGTCCCGAGGGTCGGCGCGTCACCGGCGAGCGGGCCGAGCGCCCCGGTGACCAGGCTGCCGAAGACCTTGCGCCGGAGCACCGCCGGGTCGTCGTCCAGGAGCCGGCCGTGCAGGGGCGGGACCGGGATGCCGTGCCGGGTCAGGCGGGCGGGGCTGATCCGGATGTCGGCGAGGTCCCGGTAGACGAGGCGCACGACCCGGTCCTCGGCGTCGACGACGGCGAGCAGGTTCTGACCGTGCGCCTCCAGGGCCACCCCCAGGTCGAGCAGCTCCAGGCAGGCGCCGAGCGCCAGCCGCGCGAACTCGACGGCCCTGTCCAGCCGTTCCGCCGGTGCGCGGGACGCGAGGAGCGCGGGGAGTGCGGCCACCGGGACGGCCCTCTCCCCGGCCGCCGCGTCCGCGTGGACCTGGGGTGACTCGCGCAGGAGCACCGCCAGGTCGGCCGATCCCGCTCCGGCCGCCGCCAGGTTGCGGGCGATGCGCAGCCGCCCGTCGAGCCGGTGGACGAGCCGCTCGACGAAGTCGGACGTCGCGACGGCGTGGGTGACGGTGTACGCCGAGATGTCCCGCACGGTCGAGGTGAGCCGCGTACTCAGCGACGTCTTGACGTGCGTGCCCCCGCCGATGTCGAGCGTCCGCAGCGACAGCAGCGGGTGCGCGGCGGGGCCGCGCCGCAGCGGTCTGCCGGACAGGACGTGCTCCGCCTGCCAGGGGTGGACGGGAATCAGCACGGAGGCGCCGTCGCGCAGCTCGGCGGGCCATTCCCCCGTCACCGCCGCGTCCTCGACCGCGGCCAGCCTCAGGGCGACGACGGGCCGGTGCTCCGGTGCGTACGCCAGCTGCTCGGCGGCGGAGAAGCCGGGCCGGGAGCGGCAGCCCGGATGGTACGGGTGCCCGTCGGTCTCGCCCTGCTCCCATTCCCACGGGTGGACGGGCGGCGCCGTCCGCCGGGGGGTCGTACGGGAGAGGGCCATGGACGCGACGCTGTGGTCGAGTTCGGCGGCCAGTCGCCCGCCGCCCGGCACGGCCAGGGCCGTCACCAGTTCAGCCGGATGGTCGTACCGGACCCCGTCCAGGTCGAGCCCGGTCACCGACACCGCCGTCGCCCAGGGGTCCGAGAGCGGCCCGTGCAGACGCCGCCCGTCGTCCAGGCGCAGGGTGACCCCGTCCCGGCCGGTCGCGCGCCCGGCGACCCAGGGCAGCGGCTCGTGGACGAGGCCGCGCCACAGCCGGGTCAGCACCGCGGCCCTGGCCCCGGGGAGTCCGGCGACGTACGCCGCCGTCAGCCCCGGCCGGACCGCGTCCAGCTCGGCGGCGAGGGTCCGCTCCGCGGCAGTTCGGCACATGCGGTTGTTCTATCGCGGCCGGGGGCAATCCACACATACTGATGTCGATGAACGCACTCACGCGGGCCGCCGACGCGCTGGCGGTGACGCCTCTGCTGAACTGCCTGCTCCGTGAGGCCGCGGACCCGGCGGCGGACCCGACCGCGAACGCGGCGGCGCACCCGGCGCCGGATCCGACCGCCGACCCGGCCGCGAACCCGCCGGCTGTGCACCGATCCCAGGAACGGAAAGCCGAAAGCCGACCCCCCGAGTACGCCGTCCACCGCCTGCGCTTCAGCGGCCGGCTCCTGCGGGTCCGCCCCGGCCACCGCCCCTCCGGCCCCGAGCTGTGGACGGGGCACGCCTGGCGCGCCCTGAGCCACGCCGGCCTCGTCGACCTCGCCGTCCAGGAGATGCACGCCGCCACCGGACGGCATAACCCCGACCTGGCCGCCGAAATGGCCGCGAGCCGCGCCGCGGTGCGGGCCGTCCTCGCCGCGCGCGCCCGCACGGCACCGCCCGACGACCCCTGGCTGCGCTCCGAACAGGCCCTGGTCATGGGCCACCCGTACCACCCGGCCCCCAAGGCGCGTACGAGCGACGGCTCCCCCACGGCCTGGCTGCGCTACGCGCCCGAGGCGTACGCCCGGTTCCCGCTCACGTTGCTCGGCGTACGCGAGGACGTACTGGTCGAGGACGGCGACACACGGGCCCTGGACGCCCTCGGCGAGGCTCCCCCCGGCTACCGGCTCCTGCCGGCCCATCCCTGGCAGCTCGAACTGTCCGAGCGGGCTCCACGCGTGCGTGCCGCCTTCTCCGACGGCCGCCTGGTCCGGCTGGGCGTCACCCCTCGGCCGGCCAGGCCGACGGCCTCCGTGCGCACCCTGTACGTCGAGGGGGACGGCTCGCGGGACGACAGGGACCTGTTCCTGAAGTTCAGCCTCGACGTCCGGATCACCAACGACGTCCGACGGATACGACGGCACGAACTGCTCCACGTACGCCGCACCGACCCGTTGGTCAGCGCCGCCTTCGCCGCCATGGACGGCCCGGCGTCCTGGCTGAGCGACCGCGGCTTCCGCACGGTGGACGGCCTCATCGAGACCTGTGCCGTCGTCGTCCGGGACGGCCTGGACCGGCATCTGCCCCCGGGTTCGACGGCCGTCCTCGCCGCCGCGCTCGCCGAGGGCTTCCCCGGCAACCCCCTCGACCGGATCACCGATCCCCGGCCCTGGTGGTCGGCCTACCTGCGGTGTGTCGTGGCACCCGTCCTGGAGGCGTTCGCCCGCTTCGGCGTCGTCGTGGAGTGCCACCTGCAGAACACCCTGATCGCCGTGGACGGGCGAGGTATGCCCGTCCAGTCCGTCTTCCGCGACGCGGAGGGCGCCAAGACGGTCCCGCTGACGCCCCGTGCGGCGGCCTGGCAAAGGCTGGTCTACTGCCTCGTCGTCAACAACCTCTCCGAGGTCGCCGGCGCCCTCACCCACCGCTTCCCGGGCTCCGCCCCGGCCCTGTGGGACCTGGCCCGCGCCGAGTTCGAGCGGGGCGGCCGGCTGCCGGCGCTCCCCGACGTCAAGGCGCTGCTCGACTCCCCCACCCTTCCCGGGAAGGCGAACCTGCTCTCCCGCTGGATCGGCGCGAAGGCGACCGCCCCCCACTACCTCCCCGTGCCCAACCCCCTCACGGGTTCTCTCTGAGGTCCCGCACGCGCCCGGCCCGACGCGCGCGTACGGCCCGAATCGCGCGCGTGGTGCCGTATCCGAGCAGCCACGGCAGCACCGTGATGCCGAGGACGTACACGAGGAGGTAGCCCAGGATGTCGTCGGCCTCTTCGGCGAGGCTCCAGGAGTCGAGGGGAAGCACCACGACGGCGGCGGAGACCAGGACCGGCACCAGCGGCAGGAGCACGGACGACAGCCGCGGCCACCTGCCGGGCCGCCGGGCGCACCACACGCCCGTGCCCGCCATGAGGAAGGGCCCGATCGGCACCCACAGCACCGCCGGGACGAGCAGCAGGGCCCACCACTCGTCCGACGCACCGAACATCATCGAAGCCGCCCCCTCGTCCCGCCCCTGTCCCGCAACACCCACGTCCGGAACCAGAACCCGAACCCCCGCACGAGCCCCGCCGGAACCCGACCCCCCGCCCGAAGCACCCCGCACAGGCACCCCAGCACGACCCGCCCCACCGCGAACCCCCGCCTATCCTTCGACGCATGTCCCTCCCCCTCCGTTCCCCCGGCGGCGGACGTCTTTCGCCGCGTGCCGCAGACGCCCTGGTGGCGGGTGTCGTGCTGGCCGTCGTCGCCGTCTGGACGCTCGTCTCCGCGCACTGGGCGAGCGAACCCGCCGTCCGTACGGTGCTCGGCTGGGCGCTGATCCTGGTGGGATGCGGGGCACTCTGCTTCCGGCGGCGGCAGCCGGTCGGCGTCGCCGTCGTCACCCTGCTGGCCTGCGTCGTGTACTACCCGCTGTCCGCCCAGGACGGCCCGCTCATGATCGCCTTCGCGCTCGCGCTGTACACGACCGCCGCGGAGGGCAGGTTCGCCGCCGCCGTCGCGCTCGCCGCCGTCACCCTGCTCGCGGTGGGCGTCGGCGAGATCCGTCAGCAACCGGGACACCGGCAGATCGACGAGACCTCGCTCGCCATGCTGGCGGGCTGGCTGATCAGCCTCGTCGCCGTCGGCCGTGCCCAGCGGACCCGCAGCGCCTACCTCCACGAGGTGGAGCAGCGGGCGCTCGCCGCCGAACGGGAGCAGGAGGCGCGTGCCCGGCAGAGCGCCACGGAGGAGCGGCTGCGGATCGCCCGCGAGGTGCACGACGTGCTGGGCCACAGCATCTCGCTGATCAACGTCCAGTGCGGGGCGGCGCTGCACCGGCTCGGCAAGGGTCCCGCCCCCGAGGCCGGGCTCGTCACCGCCACCGAGGCCCTGGAGGCGGTCAAGGCCACCAGCAAGGACGCGCTGCGCGAGCTGCGGGCGACCCTCGGGGTGCTGCGCCGCGCCGACGAGCCCACGCCGACCGCCCCGACCTCCGGTCTCGCACTCCTCGGCGACCTCGCCGGGCGCGCCCGGAGCGCCGGTCTCGACGTCCGTACGGAGACCACGGGCACGCCCGTGCCCCTGCCGCCGCCCGTCGACCTCGCCGCGTACCGGATCGTGCAGGAGTCACTGACGAACGTGACCCGTCACGCGGGCGCGCGGACCGTCCGCGTCACCCTCGACTGGGGTGCGGACGCGGTGCGGCTCCGGATCGAGGACGACGGCGGGGGCGCGCCGGAGGGCCGCCCGCTGGGCAGCGGCGTCCGGGGCATGACCGAGCGGGCTCGTGCCCTCGGCGGCGGGCTGACCGCCCAGAATGGGGACGGCGGCGGTTTCCTGGTGGACGCCAGACTGCCGTACTCCGTACCCACCGCGTCCGAGGGGGACTCCCGATGATCCGTGTCGTGCTCGCCGACGACCAGACCCTGGTCCGGGCCGGCTTCCGGTCGATCCTCTCCGACGAGGAGGACCTCGAGGTCGTGGGCGAGGCCGGGGACGGGGAGCGGGCGATCGCGCTGGCCCGTGAACTGCGCCCGGACGTCGTCCTCATGGACATCCGCATGCCGGTGCTCGACGGCCTCGAAGCCACCCGCCGCATCACCGCCGACGAGCGGCTCGAAGGGGTCCGGGTGATCGTCCTGACCACGTTCGACGCGGACGACCACGTGTACGGGGCGCTGCGCGCGGGCGCGTCGGGTTTCCTCGTTAAGGACACCGAGCCGATGGAACTGCTGCACGCGGTGCGGGTCGTGGCGCGCGGCGACGCCCTGATCTCCCCGGCCGTGACCCGCCGTCTGATCGCCGAGTTCGCGGGCCGGGCGGAGCGGCAGCCGGATCCGAGCCCCCGGCTCAACGCCCTCACCGAGCGGGAGCGCGAGGTCCTCGGCCTGGTGGGCGCGGGGCTCTCGAACGACGAGATCGCCGGTCGTCTCGTCCTGTCGCCCGCGACGGCGAAGACCCATGTCAGCCGGATCATGACCAAGCTGGCCGTACGCGACCGGGCGCAGCTGGTGATCCTGGCGTACGAGTCCGGGATGATCACCCCCGGCTGGCTGGCCTGACCCGTAGGGGATGGGGGCCGGCCCCCACGACTCGGGGAGTACGCGCGCGTGGACCGCCACAACCGGTGGGGTACGGCCGGTGTCCACCGGGGGGTGACGACGGGCCCGTGACCGTACGCCGACGCTGAGCGGGTGAAACAGGACGTACTCGATCTCGCGCGGCTGCAGTTCGCCCTCACGGCGGCCGGCCACTTCCTCTTCGTCGCCCTCACCCTGGGGCTCGCGACCGTCGTCGCCGTGCTCCAGACGAAGGCCACGTTCGGCCGGAAGCCGCTGGACGCGCGCATGGTGCGTTTCTGGGGCCAGCTGTACGTGATCAACTACGCGGTCGGGATCGTCACCGGCCTCGTGATGGAGTTCCAGTTCGGCATGGCCTGGAGCGGACTCACCCACGAGGCGGGGAACGTCCTCGGGGCCTCGCTCGCCGTCGAGACGATCGTGGCGTTCTTCGTCGAGTCGACCTTCCTCGGGCTGTGGATCTTCGGCTGGAACCGGCTCAACCGCTGGGCCCACCTGGCCGCGATCTGGATCGTCGTCCTGACCGCCTATCTGTCGGCGTACTGGATCCTCGTCTCCAACGGCTTCCTCAACCACCCGGTGGGGTACGGCTCCGAGAGCGGCGAGCTGGTCCTCGACGATCCGCTCGCGGTGCTCACCAACCCCTCCGCGCTGCTCGCCTTCGGGCACGTCCTGGCGGGGGCGCTGCTCACCGCGGGCTTCTTCATGGCCGGGGTGAGCGCCTACCACCTCTTCCGGCGCAGCCCGGAGTGGGAGTTCTTCGGCCGCAGCCTGCGGATCGGGGTGTTCCTGTCGGCGCCCGCACTCATGGCGGCCGCCGTCTTCGGCGGCGTGCAGTTCGCCGTCCTGGATTCCTTCCAGCCGATGAAGTCGGCGGTGTTCAGCGGGAAGGCGGCCGAGATCGCCCGGGTCCAGGCGGAGATGGCGGAACGTTTCGGGCCGGGCGACTACGTGCCCTCGGAGGCGTGGACCCGGGGCGGTGCGCTGCTGATGCTGATCAGCTTCGCCCTGATGATGTACCTGTGTTTCGCCGGAGTGATCCTGGCCTCCTTCAAGAAGGTCGTCCTCCGGTTCCGGCTCTGGCATCTCGTCCTGATGGCGGCCGTGCCCCTGCCGTATCTCGCGATGATCAGCGGCTGGGTCTTCCGGGAGTCCGGGCGGCAGCCGTGGGTGGTGTACGGGCTGCTGAAGACGGAGGACGCCGTCTCGGCCCTCTCCCCCGGCACCATGCGCATCTCCCTCACCGTCTTCACCACGGTCTTCGTCCTGCTCGCCGCCCTCAACGCCTGGCTCCTCACCCGCCACGGCCGCCGGGGGCCCGTCGAATCCGGCCTCGGCCACGACGAGCGCCCCACCGAACGGGCGGAGGGCGACGCGCCCGACCCGGCCGACGCGCTGCCCGCGCCCCGCTACTGAGCCCCTGACCTCCCCTGAACCCCTGACCTCCCCCGCCACGTACCCGAGGAGCCCCCGTGGAGACCCTGGCCATCGCCCTGCTCGCCTTCTTCGCGGCGGGCTGGTTCGTCCTCGCCGGGGCGGACGTCGGCACCGGCATGCTCCTCCCCTGGCTCGGCCGGAGCGACCGCGAGCGAAGGCTCGTCCTGGCCTCCTTCGCCCCCTTCTTCCTGGGCAACGAGGTCTGGCTCGTCGCCACCGCCGGGGTCCTGGTCGGATGCTTCCCGGCCCTCGAAGGGGAGCTCCTGAGCGCGCAGGTCCCGGCCCTCGTGGCCCTGCTCACCGGCTGGATCGTGCGGGACGCGGGACTCTGGTCGCGCGGCCGTGGCCCGGGTCCGCGCTGGCGCGCTGCCTGCGACGGGGCCGTGACGTGCGGCAGCTGGGCCGTCGCGCTCTCCTGGGGGTGGCTGCTCGCGGCCCTCCTGACCGGCCGGCCGTACGCGCCGGCGGCCGGCCCCACGGGCCTCCCCGCCGCGCTCGCCGTCGCCGCGCTGTTCGCCGCGCACGGGCTCGGCTTCGCCGGCCTCCGGCTCACCGGTCTGCCGTACGAGCGGGCCCGCAGGCTCGTCGGACACGCCGGGCGGCCCTGGCAGTCCTTCGCGCTCACGGCGGTCCTGATGGGCGGGCTGCCGCTCTGGGCAGGGACCGCGCTCCCGCTGGCCGAGCGGACGGCCGCCCCCGGCACGCTCACGCTGCTCGTGCCCGCGCTGCTGTGCGTCACCCCGCTGCTCGTGGCCGTCCAGGCGTGGATCTGGCACACCTTCCGGCACCGGGTCACCGGGCCTTCGTACCTCTGAGGCTCAGGTGCCGTCCGGTCCGCCCGTCTCCTTCTTGTGGTGCAGGGCCTTCTGCAGCCGGGCCACCACCGCCTCGCCGTATCTGCGGTGGCCGTGGACCCGGGGGTCGTCCGTCACGTCGTACCGCTTCACATAGGCGCCGAGGAAGGCCTGCAGGGTGGCGACGGCCGGGATCGCGATCAGCGCGCCGACGGCGCCAAGGAGCGCCGTCCCCGCGATGACCGAACCGAAGGCCACCGCCGGGTGGATGTCCACCGTCTTCGACGTGAGCTTCGGCTGGAGCACGTAGTTCTCGAACTGCTGGTAGACCACGACGAATCCGAGCACCCACAGCGCGTACCAGGGGTTGACCGTGAAGGCGATCAGCATCGGCAGCGCACCGGCCAGGTAGGTGCCGATGGTCGGGATGAACTGCGAGACCAGGCCGACCCACACGGCGAGCGCGGGCGCGTACGGCACGTCCAGGATCTCGAGGAGCACGAAGTGCGCGAGACCCGAGATGAGTGCCATGAGACCGCGCGAGTAGAGGTAGCCGCCGGTCTTGTCGACCGCGATCTCCCAGGCCCGCAGCACCTCGGCCTGCCGGGCGGGCGGCAGGACGGAGCAGAGCGCGCGCCGGAGCCGGGGCCCGTCGGCGGCGAAGTAGAACGAGAACAGGAAGATCGTCAGGAGCCGGAAGAGGCCGCCGAGGACGGTGGCGGAGACGTCGAGCACACCGGACGCGCTGTTCTGCACGTACTTCTGCAGCCAGTCGGAGCTCAGGAGACTGTCCTGGACCTCGACCCGCGACAGGTCCGTGTGGAAGGTCTGGTTGATCCACCTGATCACCGAGTCGAGGTACTGGGGGAAGTTCTCGACCATGTCCACGATCTGGCCGGCGAGCATCGAACCCAGGAGCACGACGAAGCCGACGCCGAAGATCAGGACGGCGATGAAGACGAGGAAGGTGGCGAGGCCGCGCCGCATCCCGCGCGCAGCCATCCGTCCGACCGCCGGTTCGATGGCGAGGGCGAGGAAGAAAGCGAGCAGGATGTTGACGAGGAGCCCGACGAGCTGGTGGAAGGCCCAGTTGCCCAGCAGGAAGCAGGCGTAGAGCGCGAACGCGAGGACGAGCGCGCGCGGCAGCCAGCGCGGCATCCGGGCGGCCGAGTCGCCGCTCACCGGGACCTTGCCACCGCCGCCGCCGTCGCCTCTGCCGGCCGCGCCGGCCGCGGACATCGCCTCGGCCGCGCCGGTCGTGCCGGCCGCGTCGGTCGTACCGGTCGTCTCGGCCGCGCCGTTCCCCTTGATCGCGGAGGTCGGGTCGGGCGTCTTCGTCGTGTCGGGCTTCTTCGTCGTCTCGGTCGCGGAGGTCTTCTCGGTGTCGTCAGTCGGGGCCACCCCGCCAGTCTCGCGCACCGGACGGACATTCCACCCTGGACCCCTCACATCCCCGCCGGTCGACCGTCCCCCCACCGACCGTTACCGCTTGTCCGCCGGTACGTCGACGGCCGCGCAGACGGCCCGCCACACGTCCTTCGCCTCCCAGCCGGCGTCCAGCGCCTCGCGTACCGTCCGACCCCCCAGCTCGGTCATCACATGGTCACGCGCGAAGGACTCGGCATAGGACCCACCGAAGTGGTCCGCCATCCGCTCCCAGAAAATCGTCAACCGCATGACCCCAGTATCCCGCTCCCAAGAGTGCAGCCCGCTCCGTAGGCCTTGTCACCGCGCCTTTCCGCCCTACGGTCGGACCATGGCCGAAAAACCCCTCTCCTCCCCGCCCCCGACCCCCCTGGCCCGCGCCGAGCGATTCGTCTGGCTGACGGCCCGCGTCCTCGAACAGCGCCGGTTCGCCTACCACTTCCTGCGCGGTGGCGCGGACCAGGTGGAAACGGCGCTCGCGGCGTACCTCAACGAGGACGGCGGCTACGGCCACGCGCTCGAACCCGATCTGCGCGGTCCCGTCAGCCAGCCGCTGCACACCGCGCACGCGCTGCGGGTGCTCGACTCCATCGGCCGCTGCGGCGGGCTGCGCGTGGAGCGGATCTGCCGGTACCTGACGGAGGTGTCCACCCACGACGGCGCCCTCCCTGCGATCCATCCCTCGCAGCGCCCCTACCCGTCGGCGCCGTTCGTGCCGGTCGTCGACTCCCCGCCGAGCGCGCTGCTCACGACCGGGCCGGTGGTCGGGCTGCTGCACCGCAACCAGGTGTGGCACGCGTGGCTGTTCCGGGCGACCGAGTTCTGCTGGTCGGCCGTGGAGTCGCTGGAGAAGACCCATCCGTACGAGGTCGAGGCCGCCGTCGCCTTCCTGGACGGGGCCCCGGACCGCTCGCGCGCGGAGGCGGCGGCCGATCGCCTCGGACGCCTGGTGCGCGAGCAGCGGCTCGCCGTCCTCGACCCCGACCGGGAGGAGGAGTATCCGGTGGCCGAGGGCTACGCGCCCGGGGAACTGCACTTCCCGCACGACTACGCGCGCGTGCCGGACTCGCTGGCCGCGCGCTGGTTCACGGACGAGGAGATGGCCCGGTCCCTCGACCGGCTCGCGGCCGACCAGGAGGAGGACGGCGGCTGGCCGATCCGCTGGCGCGCCTGGGCTCCCGGCTCGGCCCTGGAGTCACGGCCGATCGTCACGGTCGAGGCCCTGCGCACCCTGCGCGCCCACGGCCGGACCGTCGACTGACCAGGGGCCCACTCGCCTGCCGGCGGCCTCACCAGCCCAGGGCACGTACCCCCGCGGTGACGGCGACGGCGGCGCCCACGACGACCAGGAACGGCGCGCGCAGCACGAGCGCGACGGCCGCCGCGGCGAGTCCGGCGGCGCGGGCGTCCAGGACGACGGCGTCGCCCGAGCCGAACGTCTGCTGGGCGGTGAGCGCGGCGAGCAGCGCGACGGGGAGCAGGGTGGCGAGGCGCCGGACGAGCGGCCGCTCCAGCGTTCCCGCGGGTACGAGCAGGCCGAGCAGTTTGACCAGGTAGCACCCGGCGGCGGTGAGGCCGATCGCGATCCAGACGTTCATCGGGAGTCCTTCTCTCGTCCGGCCGCGGTGGCCGCGCGGCGGCCCTGGGCCCAGAGCACGGCGGGCGCGGCGAGGGCCGCCGCGAGGACGGGGACACCGGCGGGCAGCACGGGCAGCAGCCCGAGGCCGAGGAGGACGGCGATCCCGGCGGTGGCCCGCTCGGTCGCGGACTTCAGCATGGGGGCGAGCAGGGCGAGGAAGACGGCGGGACCGGCCGCGTCGAGCCCCCAGGCAGCCGTGTCCCCGATCGCCTCGGCGCCGAGCGCCCCGAGCAGGGTGGTCGCGTTCCACAGGACGTACAGCGTGAGTCCGGTGACGGTGAAGCCGATGCGGGCGGCCCGCCGGGACGGCTGGGCGAGGGCGACGGCCGTGGTCTCGTCGATCACCCAGTGGGCGGCGACCGGCCTGACGGCCCTGGGCAGCGCGAGCAGCTGGGAGAGCCGCAGTCCGTAGAAGGCGTTGCGGGTGCCCAGGAAGAAGGCCCCGGCGGCGGCCGTGAAGGGGTTGCCGCCCGCGGCGAGTGCTCCCACTAGGGCGAACTGGGAGGCGCCCGTGAAGACCAGCAGGCTGAGGACGCAGGTCTGGAGGACGCTGAGGCCCGAGCCCGCCGACGTCACGCCGAAGGCGAAGCCGGAGAGCCCGACGGCGACGCCGACACCGAGGGCGTCGCGGACGACGGCGGCGTCGGGTTTGGCCGGCGTGCCGTCGCGTATGACGGGGGATGCTGTCTGTTCTGCCACGTCAGCGATGGTACGGCGACCCCGGCGACCCGGTCCTGCGCGTTCTCGCGCACTGGCGGGGCGGGCGGCGCGGACGGGGCCCGGGGCGCCCGCCCGAAGCCCCCGCCCCCGCGGTCATGCCCCTCAGCGGTAGCGAGCGGCGCGGCTCCGGCGTGCGGGCTCCGTCACGTCGGGGAGGGTGCCCGCGCCGGCACCGGGGGTCTCGGCCCAGGCGCGGATCCTGGCCGCGACCAGTGCAAGGCGCTTCTCCTCCGGCGGCACGTCGAGGTAGAACAGCCCCTCGTACGGGCGGCGGTCGTCGCCGCCCCAGCGGACGACGCCCTCGGTGTCCGCGACGATGTCGTGGATGACCAGCCGCTGGGCCGCGGTGAACCCGTCGCGCGCGCCCGCCGGGTAGGAGCCCGGGCGGATGACGACGGCGGTGCCGGAGGCCCGGTTGGACTCGGGGCGTCGGCTGTCCCGTACGGCCGTCGGCGCCACCCACCCCGCGAGCGCCTCCGGCTCGCCGTCCCGGTCGAGCGCGTCGACCTCGTAGTGGAAGCGGCGCACCGCGTGGACCAGGACCGTCGCGGTGTCTCCCGCGCGGAGCGGAACGGTCAGGCCGGTGCCGGGCACCGGGCAGGTGACGATGTCGCCGTCGGCGTCGACGGCGTTCTGCATCTCCCATCCGTTGGCGGAAGGCCGGCCGGTGGAGAGGCGGCGGCGCCGGGCCTCGGCCCTCCGCAGCGCCTCCTTCAGCGCGTCGTTCCTCAGGGGAACGGGCGGGACGGGAACCGGCGGGGCGGCCACGGCCGGGGCCGCGAGAAGACCGGTGGAGGCGAGGCCCGCGGCGGCGGTGACACCCGCGGCGGCTGTCAGGGTGTGTCTACGGGTGAATCCGGAGGTGCTCAACGGCTCAGCCTTTCTTCCGTGTGGACGTGCTGTGCGTGCGGTGCAGGAGGCCGGAGACCGCGGCGCCCACGAGCGCGAGCGGCAGCAGGACGGCTAGGGACGGGTTGATGTGGTCGGGGACGACGACGTTGTAGTCATGGCCGTTCGGCGTCTCGCAGACGAGCCGCAGGGGGACGAAGTCCCCTCGGAGGCCGACGAGACGGGGTACGTCCGCGGGGCGCAGCAGTTCGCACTCCTCCGCCTGCTTCTGCTCGTCCGTGAGGACGACGTGCAGGAGCCCCCACAGGTACAGGGCGGTGGCCGCGGCGAGCGCCGCCAGGGACACGTCCCGCCAGACCCGGGCGGGTGTATAGCGGCGGAGGGTCCGCGGCGAGAGCCGTGAGCCCAGGTACGCCGTGAGACCCGCCAGGGTCACCGCTCCGACGAACAGGGCGGTCAGCGACCCCCCGATGTCGTGCCCCTGCCAGGGATCGGATGCCAGGACCATGCGCATGACCACGATCCGTCAGGCACCGCGGACGACGCTGTTGTACTTCTCGAAGATGGCGTAGAGCGACATCCGCTCCGTCGCGTGCTCCTCCGCCAGGTCGCCGAAGCCCTGGTACCGGCGCAGGATCTGGAAGATCTCCGTGTTGTCGTAGTCGAGGGCCGGCCGGCGGATCGGCGTCTCGGCGTGGTCCCCCGGCTTTCCGTCGGCCGCCCAGATGTGCAGGTGCGGGACGGTGCTCAGGTTGAACACGTTGTCCTGGTTCACCTTCTGCCACATGGACCACCGGTCGGCGTCGGAGGTCGGGTCGAGGATGTCGCCCTCCAGGAGCCCCGCGCGGATCGAGTTGTTCCGCGACAGGATGCAGGTGCGGCCCGAGATCTTGGCGACACCGGTGCTGCTGTCGACGACGTTCTCGACGACGGGAAGGTCCTTGCCCCAGTCCGGTATGACACCCGTGTGGTACATGACGACGCTCGCGTCCTCCACCACGTCCTTGTAGCTGTAGTGGCAGAACTCCCAGAACGCGGTGGTCTGGATGAGCGCCTTGCGCATCCGGTACCTGCGGGACGCCGAGGTGATCGCGGCGTCGTGGCTCAGGATCGTTTCGAGACACTCGCCCATGGTGTAGATGCGCCCCGTGCCGCCGGGCTTGCCGATCGAGTTCATGTAGTCCTCGATCTCCTTCTGCATGGCGGACCACAGGGAGATGTCGAAACCGATGTCCAGTTTCTGGGCGGCCGGAGGGTAGAAATCGCCCTGCCCGGTGTCGCGGCCCGAGGAGATGTTGTTGTCGATCTCGATCAGTCCGTCACCCGAGCCGACCGTCTTGGTGACGATCTGGTCGAAGGCCCAGTTCTCCGGCATGGCATAGCCCAGGTTCCCGGAGAATCCGGAGGACATGTCCGACACGAAACTGGCGTCCGCGTAGCCCTTCGCGGAAATGCGGGAGCACGCGTTGCGGGGACCGTAGACGCCGATCTTGTACGGGCTCCCGAGACGGGCCATCTGATCCTTGACGCTCTGGAAGTACGGCAGGATGTGCGAGGTGACCTCCTCGTCCACCGCGTCGTAGTCGACAGCGAAGTAGATGCGCGTGCCCGGCTTGAATCCGTGCTCCTCCGCCTTGAAAGCGGCGGTGAGACAGTCGGTGACACCCTGCGCGACGCTGTAGTAGTCGACCGAGCGCGCCCACGTCTGGTAGATCGGGAAACAGCGCAGCCCGTACTCCTTGATGGTGGCGAGCTCGCCGGGCTGGATCTCCTTCTCCGGCAGGGAGGTGGTCGAAGGGTTGTAGAGGTACCGGCCGACGTACTTGTAGCCGGCCGCCCTCAGCGCCTGGGCCCGGGCCGGGGTGATCTTCGTGATCCCGTCGCACGCCTCGCCCTGGCGCGTCTGATCGCCGTACGACACCAGCAGCGACGCCCAGGTCTGGAAGTCTCCCTGCCCCGTCACCGGAAGCCTCATGAACGACTGGAAGGTCGCGACGCCGTCGGCCAGCGAGGCGGTGAAGGAGCCGGAGAACGACACCGGTCGCTGGTTGAGCACCATGGCGGCGGTGAACAGCTGGACCCACACGCCGGAGGAGCCGGCGGCCACGGTGCGGCTCTTCAGGCCGGACTGGGTGCCGGGCCCGAAGGCCCCGTTCGCGACGCCGTCCGCCATGCCCAGCTCGTACTGGACGGCCAGGAGCATCGACTTGGCGACATCGCGCGAGTGGTGGCCGTCGCACGGGATGACGTAGTAGTCCTTGCGCAGGACGTACCGGCCGTTCAGCCACTGCTGGATGGCCCGTACGGACTCCGAGCCGTTGTTCACGGTCACGTACGCGTCCATGTTGAACAGGCCCTTGACCACCTTCGGCCACAGGGAACTGCCCGGGTAGGTGACGCTGACGCCCATGTTCTCGTTCAGCTTCGTCACCGCGGCCTTGACACGGGCGTTGTACGTCCCGTCGATATCACCTCCGTCGTAACCCTTGCAGTAAAGGGCGGACTGGATGATCCGGCAGAAGTTCGCCGACGGGATCGTCGTCTCGTCGAGCTTTCCGTATTTCGACTGGATCGTGGAAAGGGTGGTCGGCCCGAAGCTGTTCGAGAGCGACGAGATTCCCATCTCGTACTGGAGGGCACGCGTGAGGGCGTACATCACGACCCACCCGGTACGACCGTCCTCCGCCAGCTTGGAGATGCCGAGCGTGGCGCCGTCCCCGTACGTGGTATTGATGAATCTCTGCGCGCGGAGCACCATCTCGTCAGCCATCGATTCCCTTTCGTGCAAACCCGTGGTGGAGCGGAGGGAAGTTCCCGAATTCAGACCAGCCGGGGGCGCCGCCCGCACCCCTCGCAATCACGAGGAACCTAGGTCATCCCTGCCGGGACGAGAAGGCCCTTGATCACCTCACACCCGACGGCGTTGGAACCGAAGGTCACCAAGAGCGACGAGCCCACCCGAATTGCTGTACTGATCCCGAAAGGGCGCCGTCAGGCTTTTTGCCGGGATTCCTTGGCAATTGACAAGGGCGATAGTCGGCCACCGGGCCGGAGCACCGACAGCGCCCTGTGCGGCCCGTCGAAGATCGGCGCGATGGTGGCGCGCAACGCCCCCGACGGCCCTCCCGACGTGACGGTGGCGACAACTTTCAGCCACATCCCCCGCCCGGATCGGTCCGCATGCGATGCACGTGCCGGTGAGCAATGTGTAGCCGCCGCAGCGAGGTGTTCAATTGATCACACCGCAGATTCCCGCGGCCACCCGCCACACGAGGGGTTCCCGCAGGTCCGGGCGGTTGTCAGTGGGTGGGTGCACGATGGGGGGCATGGTCAGGTCCGCGCTCGACTCGTTCTCCCCCGCGACCCGTGGTTGGTTCACCGGGGCCTTCACCGCGCCCACGGCGGCGCAGGAGGGTGCCTGGCGGGCCATCGGCGCGGGCTCCGACGTGCTCGTCGTCGCCCCGACCGGCTCGGGCAAGACGCTGGCCGCCTTCCTCGCCTCCCTGGACCGGCTCGCCTCCTCGCCCCCGCCGGCCGAGCCGAAGAAGCGCTGCCGCGTGCTGTACGTGTCACCGCTGAAGGCGCTCGCCGTGGACGTCGAGCGGAACCTGCGCTCGCCGCTGACCGGCATCCGGCAGGAGTCGGTGCGGCTCGGACTGCCCGAGCCCGATGTGCGCGTCGGCATCCGCTCCGGTGACACGCCGCCCGCCGAGCGCCGGTCGCTCGCGACCCGGCCGCCGGACATCCTGATCACCACCCCCGAGTCGCTGTTCCTGATGCTGACCTCCGCCACCCGCGACGCCCTGGCCGGCGTGGAGACGGTCATCCTGGACGAGGTCCACGCCGTCGCGAGCACCAAGCGGGGCGCGCATCTGGCCCTTTCCCTGGAGCGGCTCGACGAGCTGCTGCCCCGCCCCGCGCGCCGGATCGGGCTGTCGGCGACGGTCCGCCCGGTGGACGAGGTGGCCCGCTACCTGTCCCCGGGGCGCGCCGTGGAGATCGTCCAGCCGCCGTCAGGGAAGGAGTTCGACCTCTCCGTCGTCGTCCCCGTCGAGGACATGGGCGAGCTGGGCGGCTCCCCGGCCTCCGAGGGCAAGGACGGCGGCGACAAGCCGTCGATCTGGCCGCACGTCGAGGAGCGGATCGCCGACCTCGTCCAGGCGCACCGCTCCACGATCGTCTTCGCCAACTCCCGGCGTCTCGCCGAGCGCCTGTGCAACCGGCTCAACGAGATCGCGTACGAGCGGGCGACGGGCGAACCGCTCCCCGACACGGCCTCCCCGGCCGAGATCATGGCCCAGTCGGGGGCGGCGCAGGGCGCCCCCGCGCTGCTCGCCCGCGCCCACCACGGCTCGGTGTCGAAGGAGCAGCGCGCCCAGGTGGAGGAGGACCTGAAGGCCGGCCGGCTGCCCGCCGTGGTGGCCACCTCCAGCCTGGAGCTGGGCATCGACATGGGCGCCGTCGACCTCGTCGTGCAGGTCGAGTCGCCGCCGTCGGTCGCCTCCGGTCTCCAGCGCGTGGGCCGCGCAGGACACCAGGTGGGCGCGGTGTCGACGGGCGTCGTCTTCCCGAAGTACCGGGGCGACCTGGTGCAGGCCGCCGTGGTCACCGAGCGGATGCGCTCGGGGGCGATCGAGTCGATGCGGATCCCCGCCAATCCGCTGGACGTCCTGGCGCAGCAGCTGGTCGCCATCGTCGCGCTCGACACCTGGCAGGTGGACGACCTCCTCGCCCTGGTGCGCCGGGCGGCGCCGTTCTCCTCGCTGCCCGAGTCGGCGTTCACGGGCGTGCTCGACATGCTCGCGGGCCGCTACCCCTCGGACGCCTTCGCCGAGCTGCGCCCCCGCGTGGTCTGGGACCGGGTCGCCGGGACGGTCACGGGGCGGCCGGGCGCGCAGCGGCTCGCCGTCACCTCCGGCGGCACGATCCCCGACCGGGGCCTGTTCGGCGTGTTCCTCGCCGGCTCGGACCCCAAGAAGGGCGGGGGCAGGGTCGGCGAGCTCGACGAGGAGATGGTGTACGAGTCGCGGGTCGGCGACGTGTTCACCCTGGGCACCACCTCGTGGCGGATCGAGGACATCACCAGGGACCGGGTGCTCGTCTCCCCCGCGCCCGGCGTTCCGGGCAGGCTGCCGTTCTGGAAGGGCGACCAGCTGGGCCGCCCCCTCGAACTGGGCCGTGCCGTGGGGGCGTTCCTCCGCGAGGTCGGCGCGCTCGCCGACGAGGACGCGCGGCTGCGGCTGCTCGCCGCGGGCCTGGACGCCTGGGCCTCCGACAACGTCCTGGCGTACCTCAAGGAGCAGCGCGAGGCCTGCGGCCACGTGCCGGACGACCGGACGATCCTGGTCGAGCGTTTCCGGGACGAGCTGGGGGACTGGCGGGTCGTCATCCACTCACCGTTCGGTGCGCAGGTGCACGCCCCCTGGGCACTCGCGCTCGGCGCGCGGCTCGCCGAGCGGTACGGCATGGACGCGCAGGTGATGCACGCGGACGACGGCATCGTGCTGCGCCTCCCGGACGCCGACCTGATGGGCCTGGACATGGGCCTGGACCTCCTCGACCACGAACCGGTCGACCAGAGCCGGCACCTGGACACGACGTACGCCGCCGACAAGGCGCCCGTCGGCGCGGCCGACGCCCTCTTCGACAAGGGCGAGATCGGGCAGATCGTCACCGACCAGGTGGGCGGCTCCGCGCTGTTCGCGTCCCGTTTCCGCGAGTGCGCCGCGCGTGCCCTGCTGCTGCCCAAGCGGAACCCCGGCAAGCGCACCCCGCTCTGGCAGCAGCGGCAGCGCGCGGCCCAGCTCCTCCAGGTGGCGAGCGAGTTCGGCTCGTTCCCGATCGTCCTGGAGGCCGTCCGCGAGTGCCTCCAGGACGTCTTCGACCTCCCCGGTCTGACGGAGCTCATGGGGGACATCGAGGCCCGCCGGGTCCGCCTGGTCGAGGTCACCACCCAGGAGCCCTCGCCCTTCGCCCGCTCCCTGCTCTTCGGCTACGTGGCGCAGTTCCTGTACGAGGGCGACTCCCCGCTCGCCGAGCGGCGGGCGGCGGCGCTCTCCCTGGACTCGCGGCTGCTCGCGGAGCTGCTCGGCCAGGCGGAGCTGCGCGAGCTGCTCGACCCGGAGGTCCTGACCGAGCTGGAGCGGGAGCTCCAGTGGCTGACCGAGGACCGGCGGATCAAGGACGTGGAGGGCGTCGCCGACCTGCTGCGGGTCCTGGGCCCACTCACCGACGCCGAGCTCGTCGAGCGCGGTGCCGAAGCCGGCTGGGCGCCCGACCTCGGCGCCGCGCGCCGCGCGATCCGGGTGCGGATCGGGGGCCGGGATCACTGGTCGGCCATCGAGGACGCGGGCCGGCTCCGGGACGCCCTGGGCACGGCCCTGCCGGTCGGTGTGCCCGAGGCGTTCACCGAGCCGGTCAAGGACCCGCTCGGCGATCTGCTCGCGCGGTACGCGCGCACGCACGGCCCGTTCACCTCCTCCCAGGCCGCCGCCCGGTTCGGCCTCGGCGCGGCCGTCACCGACGGCGCCCTGCAGCGGTTGGCCGCCTCCGGCCGGGTCGTCCAGGGCGAGTTCCATCCCTCCGGCATCGGCCAGGAGTGGTGCGACGCGACCGTCCTGCGCCGGCTGCGCCGCCGCTCCCTCGCGGCCCTGCGCCACGAGCTGGAGCCGGTGCCCCCGACGGCGCTCGCCACCTTCCTTCCCCAGTGGCAGCACCTGGGGGGCAACAGCCTGCGCGGCATCGACGGCCTCGCCCGCGCGATCGAGCAGCTCCAGGGCGCGGCCGTCCCGGCCTCGGCCCTGGAGAAGCTGATCCTTCCGTCGCGGGTCCGCGACTACACCCCGGCGCTCCTCGACGAGCTGACGACCACCGGCGAAGTCCTCTGGGCGGGCGCCGGGTCCCTGCCCGGCAAGGACGGCTGGGTCTCGCTGTACCTCGCGGACGCGGCACCGCTGCTCCTCCCGCCGCCGCATCCGCTGGAGCTGTCCGCGCTGCACGAGTCGCTGTTGACCACCCTCTCCGGCGGGTACGGCCTGTTCTTCCGCCAGATCGCCGACCAGGTCCGGGCCACCACCCACCCGGACGCGACCGATCCCCAGCTCGCCGACGCCCTCTGGGACCTGGCCTGGTCGGGCCGGCTCACCAACGACACCCTGGCGCCGCTGCGCTCGCTCCTCGGCTCGGGCCGCACGGCCGGATCCACCGCCCACCGCGCCCGCCGCACGGTCCCCCGCGGCCGGTACGGCACGCTGACGGCGGCCGCCCGCCCCGCCTCCCGCACGGGCCCGCCGACGGTCTCGGGCCGCTGGTCGCTGCTGCCCCCGCTCGAACCGGAGCCGACGCACCGGGCGCACGCCCTGGCCCGCACCCTCCTGGACCGGCACGGAGTGGTCACCCGGGGCGCGGTGGCCGCCGAGGGCGTACAGGGCGGTTTCTCGGCCACGTACCGCATCCTGGCCGCCTTCGAGGACAGCGGCCAGGCGCGCCGCGGCTATGTCGTGGAGGGTCTCGGCGCGGCCCAGTTCGCGATGGACGGGGCGGTGGACCGGCTGCGGGCCGCGGCGACCGCCCGCGACCGGGGCGTGGAGGCGGCGGCGGGCCCGCGCGCGCTGGTCCTGGCTGCGGCGGATCCCGCGAGCGCGTACGGGGCGGCCCTGTCCTGGCCGGAGCCGCCGACGGGCGCCGGGCACAAGCCGGGCCGCAAGGCGGGCGCGCTGGTGGTCCTGGTCGACGGCGAGCTCACGCTGTACATGGAGCGCGGCGGCAAGACGCTCCTCTGCTGGCCGACCGAGCCGGACGACCCCGCCCTGACGGCCGCGGCGGAGGCGCTGGCCGCGTCGGCCCGCGGGGGCGCCCTGGGCACGGTCACGGTGGAACGGATCAACGGCACGACGTCCCTGACGTCCCCCCTCGCCCGCCCCCTGGAGGCGGCGGGTTTCCTGGCCACCCCGAGAGGCCTCCGCCTCCGCGCCTGAACCCCCACACCCCGGACACCGACACTCCCCGGCACAATGGACCCGTGCCCGAAGGCGACACCATCTGGCGGACCGCCCACCACCTGCACGCCGCGCTGGCGGGGCGGGACCTCACCCGCGCGGACCTCCGGGTGCCCCGCTTCGCCACGGCCGACCTCACGGGCCGGACGCTCCTCGACGTCACTCCGCGCGGCAAGCACCTCCTCGCCCGGATCGACGGCGGCCTCACCCTCCACTCGCATCTGCGGATGGACGGCGCATGGCGGGTGTACGCCACCGGGGAGCGCCCGCGCGGGGGCCCCGACCACCAGATCCGGGCGATCCTCGGAAACGAGGAGTCCACGGCGTACGGCTACCGGCTCCCGGTCCTGGAGCTGATCCGCACCGCGGAGGAGTCCCGCGTGGTGGGCCATCTCGGCCCGGATCTGCTCGGCCCCGACTGGGACGCCGAGGAGGCGGAGCGCCGGCTCGCCGCCGACCCGGACAGATCGCTCGGCGAGGCCCTGCTCGACCAGCGGAACCTGGCCGGCATCGGCAACGTGTACAAGTCGGAGCTGGCCTTCCTCGCCGGCGTCACCCCCTGGCTGCCCGTCGGCGAGCTGGCCCCGGGCATCCCCGCCCGTCTGATCGCGACGGCCCACCGTCTCCTGGAGGCGAACAAGAACGGCCCCGGCCGGCGCACCACCACCGCGCGCCACCCCGGCACCCCGCTGCACGTCTACGGCCGCGCGGGGCAGCCCTGTCTGCGCTGCGGCGCCCCGATCCGCAAGGCGGAGCTGGGCGACCGGATCACGTACTGGTGCCCCGGCTGCCAGCACGGCCCCACCGAGACGGCACAGACGACGCAGCCGACGCAGCCACCCGATTGACGGCCCGTCAGATTTCGCCGTACCGTCCGGACATGCCGACACTCCCCGCGTACGACCTCACCGGCCGCACCGCGTTCGTCACGGGCGCCGCGAGCGGCATCGGCCGCGCGACGGCGGTCCTCCTCGCCCAGGCCGGTGCCACCGTGCACTGCGCGGACCGGGACGAGGCCGGCCTCCTGGACACCGTGGCCATGACCGCGCGCGAGGGCGGTACCGCCCACCCGCACACCCTCGACGTCACCGACCGCACCGCCCTCGCCGCCGCCGTCCGCGCCGCAGGCCCCCTCCACGTCATGGCCGCGGTCGCCGGGATCATGCACACGAGTTCGGTCCTGGAGACCCGCGACGAGGACCTCGACCGCGTCCTCGCCGTCAATTTCAAGGGCGTGCTGTACGCCTGCCAGGAGGCGGCCCGCTCGATGATCGCCGCGGGCGTCCCGGGTTCCATCGTCACGATGGCCTCGGGCGCGATGGACACCGCGAGCCCCGGGCTGCTCTGCTACAGCGTCACGAAGGCGGCCGTGGTCCAGCTGACGAAGACGCTGGCGACGGAGGCCGGCCGATACGGCATCCGGGTCAACGCGGTCGCCCCGGGCTGGATCCGCACGCCCATGACGGACCGCCACGAGCCGGCCGCCCAGCAGCAGGCGGAAGCCGCGATGATCCGTCACTCACCGCTGGGCCGGGTCGGGGAGGCCCAGGACATCGCGCACGCGGTCCTGCACCTCGCGTCGGACGCCTCCGCGTTCACGACAGGCCAGATCCTGCGTCCGAACGGCGGCGTCGCGATGCCCTGGTGACGCGCCGCCCGAGCACGCCCGGCCGCCGCGCCGCGGCGGCCACGTGCACCGGCAGCAGGCTCAGCCCCCAGCCGCCCGCGGCCACCGCACCCTCGACAGGACCGGTCTCCCCGGGCGCGAGGAGCAGGCGCAGTACCGCCCACCACCAGAGCCCCCCGGCCGCCAGCCCGATCGCGACCAGCGCGAGCGTCGCCGGCGTAACCCGTCGCCGTACCATGGCCGCCTCCTGCGGATGACGCTAGACCGGCAGGATCACCCTGCGGGAGGGCGCACCGGAGGCAGACCCGGCGCGCACGGCCCAGTCGTGCGTCCCCCCACCATGGCACGGCACACCGGATCCCGGCATCTCAGACAATCAGGCCCAAATTCAACAAAGGAGAGACAGGTCACCGAAAAAGGAGAAAAGCCCCGGTCAGCGCCTCACGAAGAGGCACCGACCGGGGCTTCGCCCCACTTCGGTTCAGGCAGCGACGACGTCCACCGCTTCCGCGGGCGCCTTGATGGTCACCCGCCCGGTGGGCACACCCGCCACCGACGTCACCGAGACCGAGTTGAGCATCGGGCGCACCGGCGTCGGCACCGGTTCGCTCACCCGTGCCGACTCGGCCAGTTCGGCCAGTGACAGTTCGTCGCTCACTTCACGCATGAGCTCGGACATCCGTACGTCCAGCGCGTCGCAGATCGCGGAGAGCAGCTCGGAGGAAGCCTCCTTCTGCCCCCGCTCCACCTCGGAGAGATAGCCGAGCGAGACTCGGGCGGACGAGGAGACTTCGCGCAGAGTACGGCCTTGGCGCTGGCGCTGCCGACGCAGCACGTCACCCAACAGGCGACGGAGCAGAATCATCGGTGGCTCCCTCCTCGGACCGCGTAGCCGCATCCTTCACGCCCCACCGTACCGCCTCGCGCTGCGGCCGTGCGGGGAGCGATGTCGTGTTCACTCAGGGCTGCAAACATCAATTCCCCCCGTTGTGTTCCGTATCCTGTGCCCGCACATTTCCCGAGAGTTCCTCAAGGAGCAGTTCCAGCACGCTCCGTACACTCTCTCTACGGATTTCCGCCCGGGCGCCGTTCAACCTCAACGAGACCACTTTCCCGGCGCCGGCGCCTGTCGCGGCAGGTCCCGCGACCGCCACGTAGACGGTCCCGACCGCCTGTCCGTCCTGCGGGTCGGGCCCCGCCACTCCGGTCGTCGAGATCCCCCAGTCGGCGCCGAGCCGGTCCCGTACACCGGCCGCCATCTGCAGCGCGACCTCCGGGTCCACCGCCCCGCGCTCCGCGAGGAGGCCCCCGTCGACGCCGAGCAGTTCCCGCTTGAGGGCCGTGGCGTAGGCCGTGACGGAGCCCCGGAAGGCGACCGAGGCTCCCGGAACACCGGTCAGCTCGGCGGCCACCAGACCACCCGTGAGCGACTCGGCGACGGCCAGCGTGTGACCACGCTCCGCCAGCACTGCCAGCACCCGGGCGGCCTCGGTCATCGCGTCGCCGTCTCCGCCCGCGCCGCCCGCTCCTCCGCGAGCCCCCTGCGGCGCAGCACGACCGCCTGTCGTACGTAGTCCAGGCCGGTGACGACCGTCAGCACGACGGCCACCGCCATCACCCAGAAGCGCAGGGTGGCCAGGGGGCCGGTGAGCATCAGCACGTACATGCCGACCGCCGTGCCCTGGGCCAGCGTCTTCATCTTGCCGCCGCGGCTGGCGGGGATGATCCCGTGCCGGATCACCCAGAACCGCATCAGGGTGATCCCCAGCTCGCGGGCGAGGATGACCCCGGTGACCCACCAGGGCAGGTCGCCGAGGACGGACAGCGAGATGAGCCCTGCCGCCATGATCGCCTTGTCGGCGATCGGGTCGGCGATCTTCCCGAAGTCCGTGACCAGGTTGTACGCACGGGCGAGGTGTCCGTCGAAGACGTCCGTGATCATGGCGACGGCGAACGCCGCCCATGCCCAGGCGCGCCAGGCGGGGTCGTGGCCGCCGTCCTGGAAGAGAAGCAGCACGAATCCCGGCACGAGAACCAGCCGGATCATGGTGAGGATGTTCGCGATGTTCCACAGGCTGGCCTGGTTGACGGCCGCCGCGCCCAGCTTGCCGCGGGGCGCCGGCCTCCCGGTCTCGCCCGTCGCGGATGCCGGGACTCCGGTCATCTGCCCGCCTCCTCGAAAAGACACTCGGCCACCAGGTCGACGCCCTCCGTGCCGACGACCTTCGCACTGACCATACGGCCCGGGGTCAGGTCGGGGCTCGTGCCGTCGGACGTGGTGAGGAGCACCTGACCGTCGGTCTCGGGGGCCTGGTGGGCGGCGCGGCCGATCACGCCGTCCTCCTCGTCCACGGATTCGACCAGTACCTCAAGGGTCTCTCCGATCCGCTCCTCCGCGCGCTGTGCGGTGAGCTCCTCGGCGAGCCGGGAGAGGTGGGCGAGCCGGGCGTCGACGACGTCCTGGTCGAGCTTGTGCTCGTACGTGGCGGCCTCGGTGCCGTCCTCGTCGGAGTAGCCGAAGACGCCGATGGCGTCGAGCCGGGCGTGGGTGACGAAGCGTTCCAGCTCGGCGAAGTCCGCTTCGGTCTCGCCGGGGAAGCCGACGATGAAGTTGGAGCGGGCACCGGCCGTGGGGGCCTTGGAGCGGATGGTCTCCAGGAGCTCCAGGAAGCGGTCGGTGTCGCCGAAGCGGCGCATGGCCCGCAGCACGTCCGGGGCGCTGTGCTGGAAGGACAGGTCGAAGTAGGGCACGACCTTCTCGGTCGACGTGAGGACGTCGATCAGGCCGGGGCGCATCTCGGCGGGCTGGAGGTAGCTGACGCGGACGCGCTCGATGCCGTCCACGGCGGCCAGCTCGGGCAGCAGGCTCTCCAGGAGCCGGATGTCGCCGAGGTCCTTGCCGTAGGAGGTGTTGTTCTCGGAGACCAGCATGACCTCCTTCACCCCCTGCTCGGCGAGCCAGCGCGTCTCGTTCAGGACGTCCGAGGGACGGCGCGAGACGAAGGAGCCGCGGAAGGAGGGGATGGCGCAGAAGGAGCAGCGGCGGTCGCAGCCGGAGGCCAGCTTCACGGAGGCGACGGGGCTGCTGTCCAGACGGCGCCGGAGAGGTGCGCGCGGCCCGGAGGCGGGCGCGACACCCTCGGGAAGGTCGGCGGGGGCCTCGGGCACGTCCACGGAGCCGTGTCCCGGCAGGGCCACGGCCGCGGCGGCCTCCTGGCGCTCCACGGGGGAGAGCGGCAGCAGCTTGCGCCGGTCACGCGGGGTGTGGGCCTCGACGCTGCCACCGTTGAGGATGGTCTGGAGGCGGTTGGAGATGTCGGCGTAGTCGTCGAAGCCGAGGACGCCGTCGGCCTCCGGGAGGGCTTCGGCGAGTTCCTTGCCGTACCGCTCGGCCATACAGCCGACGGCGACCACGGCCTGGGTTCTGCCGTGGTCCTTCAGATCATTGGCTTCGAGCAGGGCGTCGACGGAGTCCTTCTTGGCGGCCTCGACGAATCCGCAGGTGTTGACGACGGCGACGTCCGCTTCTTCGGCGTTCTCGACGAGCTCCCAGCCGTCCGCTGCCAAGCGGCCTGCGAGCTCCTCCGAGTCCACCTCGTTACGGGCGCAGCCAAGAGTGACAAGGGCGACGGTACGGCGTTCGGGCATGGACTCAAGACTACTTCGTCCCGGCCGTTCCCCCGTCGCGCAGGGTTCACCTGCGCGACAGAGGTCACATCGGGGCCGGGATCACGGGGCTCAGCCCGCCTCGGGGTCGCCCTTGGTGTAGGTGAGCCGCTCGACCTGGCCGGATTCGAACTTGTCCGCGATCTTCTTGCCGTTCACGTGGAGCTCGATCGCGCCGGCGTTGCCGAGCACCAGGTCGATGCGCTCGTCGTCCTGGAAGGTCTTCGACTCGCCCTCGAGGAGGAGGCCGTCGAAGAGCAGCTTGCCGTCGTGGCCCTTGGCCGAGATCCAGCTCTTGTCGTCGATCGCGGAGAGCTTGACCGTCACCTTGTCCTGTGGGACGGCGGCGATGGCGCTCTCGGTCGGCTTCGGGGCGGGCTTGACGGGCGTGGGCTTGGCGGCGGAGGTGGCCTTCTCCGGTGCGGGCGCCGGGCCGCCTTCGGCGGTGGTGGTGCCCTTCGGAGCCTCGTTGCCGTTGAACATCGTGAAGCCGACGAAACCGACGACGGCGACGATGGCCGCGACCATCGCGGCGGTCCAGTTGGGCCGGCGCGGCTCGGGGCGGATGCGTTCCGCCTCGAACAGCGGGGCGGCGGGGGTGGGCGCCGGACGGCCACCGTGCTCGGCGTCGTACTGCTCGATCAGCGCGGCCGGATCGAGGCCGACGGCGCGCGCGAGGGTACGGATGTGCCCGCGGGCGTAGACGTCGCCGCCGCACCGCGAGAAGTCGTCCTCCTCGATGGCGTGCACGATCGGGATCCGGACACGGGTGGAGGCACTGACCTCTTCGACGGTGAGACCGGCGGCGATGCGGGTCTGCTGGAGAGCGCGACCGATCGAGTCCCGGTCGTCTGCCGGGAAGGTCCGGTCGTCTTCGGGGGAGTTGCCGATGGACACGAGAGCGCCTTTCGAGCGTGTAGCCACCTGCTGGACGTTCAGTCTATGGGTGGTACGAAAGGGTGGGGCAACCGGGCGGGTGCTGTTTGTACGCCATGAGGATGGGACATCCTTCTGTCCCTCCCTCCAACTTGACGTACGGCCAGGGGAAACGGTTGCCCTCCGTTCCCTTACGAGTGAGTCTCGGCCCGGTCTCGATCGGGTACCCCGCCGCCTCGCGCCCACGCCCACTCCGCCGCCGCTCCCCGGCCGCTCGACCTCCACTCGCCCGCTGTCCGCCCGCTATTCGCCCGGATGCGACTCCCCGCGGATGACGGCGAGCACCCCGTCCAACTCGTCGGGCTTGACGAGCACGTCACGTGCCTTCGAGCCCTCGCTCGGCCCCACGATGTTCCGGGACTCCATCAGGTCCATCAGCCGGCCGGCCTTCGCGAAGCCGACGCGCAGCTTCCGCTGGAGCATCGACGTGGAGCCGAACTGGGTGGAGACGACGAGTTCGGCGGCCTGGCACAGCAGGTCGAGGTCGTCGCCGATGTCCTCGTCGATCTCCTTGCGCTGCTTGGTGCCGACGGTGACGTCCTCCCGGAAGACCGGGGTCATCTGGTCTTTGCAGTGCTGCACGACGGCCGCGACCTCGGCCTCGGTGACGAACGCGCCCTGCATGCGGACGGGCTTGTTGGCACCCATCGGCAGGAACAGACCGTCACCCTTTCCGATGAGCTTCTCGGCACCGGGCTGGTCGAGGATGACGCGGCTGTCGGCGAGCGAGGAGGTCGCGAAGGCGAGCCGGGACGGCACGTTGGCCTTGATGAGACCGGTGACGACGTCCACGGACGGCCGCTGGGTGGCGAGCACCAGGTGGATGCCGGCGGCGCGCGCGAGCTGCGTGATGCGCACGATCGAGTCCTCGACGTCCCGGGGCGCCACCATCATCAGGTCGGCGAGCTCGTCGACGATGACGAGCAGGTACGGGTACGGGTTGAGCTCCCGTTCGCTTCCCTCGGGCAGCTTGATCTTGCCGTCCCGGATCGCCTGGTTGAAGTCGTCGATGTGCCGGTAGCCGAAGGCGGCCAGGTCGTCGTAGCGGAGGTCCATCTCCTTCACCACCCACTGGAGGGCCTCGGCGGCCCGCTTGGGGTTGGTGATGATCGGGGTGATCAGGTGCGGGATGCCCTCGTACGCGGTGAGCTCGACCCGCTTGGGGTCGACCAGGACCATCCGGACGTCCTCCGGGGTCGCTCTTATCATGATCGAGGTGATCAGGCAGTTGATGCACGAGGACTTGCCGGAGCCGGTGGCGCCCGCCACCAGGACGTGCGGCATCTTCGCCAGGTTGGCCATCTCGTAGCCGCCCTCGACGTTCTTGCCGAGCGCCACCAGCATGGGGTGGTCGTCCTCGGCCGCGGCGGCGAGCCGCAGCACGTCCCCGAGGTTGACCATCTCCCGGTCGCTGTTCGGGATCTCGATGCCGACCGCGGACTTGCCGGGGATCGGCGAGATGATCCGCACGTCGGGGGACGCGACGGCGTACGCGATGTTCTTGGTCAGGGCCGTGATCTTCTCGACCTTCACGGCCGGCCCGAGCTCGACCTCGTACCGGGTGACCGTCGGCCCCCGCGTGAAGCCGGTGACGGCCGCGTCGACCTTGAACTCGGTGAAGACGTTGGTCAGCGCGTCCACCACGGCGTCGTTGGCGGCGCTGCGCGTCTTGCCCGGCCCGCCCCGCTCGAGCAGGTCGAGCGAGGGCAGGGAGTACGTGATGTCGCCGGACAGCTGGAGCTGCTCGGCACGGGGCGGCAGATCCGTCGGCTCGGGCGCGGGCTTGGTCAGATCCGGTACGCCTCCGCCGGGCCGCTGGTCCCCACCACGGGCCGGCGGCACGGGAGCGGCCCCTGCCCCCGCTTCCCCCACCTCCCCGGCACTCTTCGCGGCGGCGGCCTTCGCGGCCTTCCGCTCGGCGGTGACGTCCCTGGTCAGGTCGGCGACGATCGGCGAGGGCGGCATCCCGTTGAGCACCGCGCCGTCGAGCGCGGCGGCGGCCGCCGCGGCGACGTCCACCGGGTCGAGACCGGGGTCGAAGGCGGGCCGCTCGGAGGGGCGCCGCGCCGCACGCCCGCGCCGCTCCAGCATCTCCTCCTCGGCCCGGTCCACGTCGTACGGCTCCGCCGGACCGGCCGCGCGGCGCCGGACGGGCCGGGGCCGCGGCCGCGCCTCCCGCCACTCCTCGTCGTACCCCTCGTACCCCTCCCGCTCGTCGCCGCGCTCCTCCGCCGGCTCGTACGCGGGTTCGACGATGCCGAGCCTGGCGCCGAGGGCGCGCAACCGCTGCGGGATCGCGTTGACGGGGGTGGCGGTGACGACGAGCAGCCCGAAGATCGTGAGCAGCACCAGCATGGGCACGGCCAGGACCTCGCCCATCATGAAGACGAGGGGCTGGGACGCGGCCCAGCCGATCAGACCGCCGGCGTCCTGCATGGCCTCGCTGCCGTCCCCGCGCCCCGGCGAACCGCAGGCGATGTGGACCTGGCCGAGGACACCGATGACGAGCGCGGAGAGGCCGATGCTGATCCGGCCGTTGGCCTCGGGCTTCTCCGGATAGAGGATCAGCCGCACACCGATCGCGCCCAGGAGCAGCGGTACGAGCAGATCGAGCCGGCCGAAGGACCCGGTCACCAGCATCTCGACGAGGTCGCCGACGGGCCCGCGGAGGTTGGACCAGGTGCCCGCGGCGACGATCAGCGCGAGGCCGAGGAGGAGCAGTGCGAGCCCGTCCTTGCGGTGGGCCGGGTCGAGGCCCTTGGCACCACGCCCTATCCCCCGGAACATCGCCCCCACCGCATGGGCGAGACCGAGCCAGGCACCGCGGGCGAGCCGGTACACACCCCCGGTGGGGGACGGCGCGGGCCTGGGCGCCGCCTTCTTCGCCGCCGTCTTCCGCGAGGGCGGCCGCTTGGCGGGCGCGGCCTTCTTGGCCGGTGCCTTCTTCGCGGGCGGCTTGACGGGGGGCTTCGCGGGGGCCGCTTTCTTCGCGGCGCCCGTCGTACGGCCGGCGCGCGGCTTTGCGGTGCCCGCCGTGCCCTGGGAACCCTTGCCGGACGTACGTGAAGCCATGGTGCCGAGGTTACCGGTGTGAGGACCGGCTGTCCGCCTCACCCGTTCGTGTCGCCCCTGCGGAGGCGCCGAGCTGACGTCGCATCACGGCGGATCGCGCCGCCGCGACGCCTCGGTGACGGCGGGTCAGCTCTGCGCGGGCAGCGTCGGCGCGGCGCCGGTGCCGGGCTCCAGCGCGTCCAGGGCCCGGCGCAGCCCGGTGAGCTTGCGCTCCAGATGCGCGGCGGTGGCGACGGCCGCCGCGTCGGCGGAGTCGTCGTCGAGCTGTTTGGACAGGGCCTCCGCCTGCTCCTCGACCGCCGCGAGGCGGGCGGACAGCTCGGCGAGCAGTCCGGCGGACTCCTTGCCGTGACCGCCCTCGCCGCCCTCCAACTGCAGCCGAAGCAGGGCGGCCTGCTCGCGCAGCTTGCAGTTCTTCATGTACAGCTCGACGAAGACGGAGACCTTGGCGCGCAGCACCCACGGGTCGAACGGCTTCGAGATGTAGTCGACCGCCCCGGCCGCGTACCCCCGGAAGGTGTGGTGGGGGCCGTGGTTGATGGCGGTGAGGAAGATGATCGGGATGTCCCGGGTCCGCTCCCGCCGCTTGATGTGCGCGGCGGTCTCGAAACCGTCCATCCCCGGCATCTGGACGTCGAGCAGGATGACCGCGAAGTCGTCCGTCAACAGCGCCTTGAGCGCTTCCTCCCCGGACGATGCCCGCACCAGCGTCTGATCGAGCGCGGAGAGAATGGCCTCCAGCGCCAGCAGATTCTCCGGCCTGTCATCGACCAGGAGGATCTTGGCCTTCTGCACCATGCCCCGTCCTCCTCGTCCCGGCAACGGCTCTCCCCGGCTCCCCGAACCAGGAGAAGCACCGGGCGCCGCCCCAGAAGACGACTCCCTAACGCCGTCCGTCCTTGTGCCGGTCATCGTAGCCGCACCCCGCCCGTCGCCACACCCTGTCACCGCGATGTCACTGTGCACGTACCTGAAACGCGGTGGGAGACCAGAAGGTTCCCCGTATCCCGGCCTCTCACACCCCCTTGGCGACAGTCCGTCAGCGAGGAGCCGCGGCCCGCGCGGCGCTGCCCGCGGGCCCCCGGAGCGGAGTCACTCCCCCCGCATCCACTGCTCCATCACCGACAACAGATGATCCGGATCGACCGGCTTGGTCACGTAGTCCGACGCACCCGACTCGATCGCCTTCTCCCGGTCGCCCTTCATGGCCTTCGCCGTCAGCGCGATGATCGGCAGCCCCGCGAACTGCGGCATGCGCCGGATCGCGGTCGTCGTCGCGTACCCGTCCATCTCCGGCATCATGATGTCCATCAGGACGATCGACGCGTCGTCGTGCTGCTCCAGGACCTCGATGCCCTCCCGCCCGTTCTCCGCGTAGAGCACCGCGAGCCCGTGCTGCTCCAGGACGCTCGTGAGCGCGAAGACGTTACGGATGTCGTCGTCGACGATGAGCACCTTCTCGCCGGAGAAGGAGAAGGTCCGGCGCGGCTCCGCCTCCTGCTCCGCCTGCTCGGCCGCCGGCTGCTGACCGTTCTGCCCCGGCACCGCCATCCGCGCCCCGGTCGCCTCCGCCGCCGCCTTCCGCCGGTGCCGGAACAGCGCCCCGGCCCCCGACCGCGCCTCCGTCCGCACGGGCGGCGGCGGGAAGTGCGGGAAGGGGTGGACGGCCCCGGCCGCCCCGTGCTCGGCATCCTGCGGATCGTCGGCGTCCTGCGTCCCCTGCCCGAAGGCACCTGACGGCAGCTCCGTCGGGCTCAGCGGCAGATAGAGCGTGAACGTCGACCCCCGGCCCGGCTCGCTCGCCGCGAAGATCTCACCGCCGAGCAGCCGCGCGATCTCCCGGCTGATGGAGAGACCGAGACCCGTACCGCCGTACTTCCGGCTGGTCGTGCCGTCGGCCTGCTTGAACGCCTCGAAGATGACCCTCATCTTGCTCGCGGCGATCCCGATCCCGGTGTCGGTCACCGAGAAGGCGATCAGGTCCGCCTCCGGGTCCCGCAGCGAGCCGGCCTCCAGGAGCTGCTCCCGGATCGACTGCGGCACGTCCGCCCCGGACGGCCGGATCACCAGCTCCACCGCGCCCGTGTCGGTGAACTTGACCGCGTTGGACAGCAGGTTGCGCAGCACCTGCAGCAGCCGCTGCTCGTCGGTGTGGAGCGTCGCCGGGAGCTCGGGCGAGACCCGCACCGAGAAGTCGAGCCCCTTCTCCGCCGTGAGCGGCCGGAAGGTCGCCTCCACGTAGTCGACGAGCTGGACGAGGGCGATCCGGGTCGGCGAGACGTCCATCTTGCCCGCCTCGACCTTGGACAGGTCGAGGATGTCGTTGATCAGCTGGAGCAGGTCGGACCCGGCTCCGTGGATGGTCTCGGCGAACTCGACCTGCTTCGGCGTCAGGTTCGTCTCGGCGTTGTCCGCGAGCAACTTGGCAAGGATGAGAAGCGAGTTGAGCGGGGTGCGCAGCTCGTGCGACATGTTCGCCAGGAACTCGGACTTGTAGCGCATGGAGACGGCGAGCTGCTCGGCCCGCTCCTCCAGGACCTGCCGGGCCTCCTCGATCTCGGTGTTCTTCACCTCGATGTCGCGATTCTGCCGGGCCAGCAGCTCGGCCTTCTCCTCCAGTTCCAGGTTGGAGCCCTGGAGCTCCTTCTGCCGGTGCTCCAGCTCGGCCGAGCGCTCCTTGAGCTGCGAGGTGAGCTCCTGCGACTGCTGGAGCAGCACCTCGGTCTTGGTGTTGACGCTGATGGTGTTGACCGTCGTCGCGATCAGCTCGGCGATCTGGTTGAGGAAGTCCCGCTGGATCTGTGTGAACGGCTGGAACGAGGCCAGCTCGATCACCCCGAGGACCTTGCCCTCGAAGAGCACCGGAAGCACGATCACGTGCGCGGGCGAGGCCTCCCCGAGCCCCGAGGAGATCTTCAGGTAGCCCGGCGGCACGTTGACCTGGATGGTCCGCTTCTCCTCGGCGGCCGTGCCGATGAGCGTCTCCCCGGGCCGGAACGAGGTCGGCATGGAACCGGTGGAGTACCCGTAACTCCCGCGCATCCGCAGCTCGTACGAGCCGTCGCCCTCGCCGACGAGTTCGGCGTCGCTGTGGGCGGAGCCCGTCGGCATGGCCACGAAGAAGGCGCCGTGCTGGGCCGAGACCACCGGCGTCAGCTCGCTCATGATGAGCGAGGCCACGTCGTCGAGGTCCCGCCGGCCCTGCATGAGGCCGGAGATGCGGGCCAGGTTGCTCTTGAGCCAGTCCTGCTCGTCGTTGGCGAGGGTCGTGTCGCGCAGGTTGGAGATCATCGTGTTGATGTTGTCCTGCAGCGCCTGGATCTCGCCGGCAGCGTCCACACCGTCGATCTTGACGTTGAGGTCGCCGCGGGTCACCGCGGTGGCGACGGCCGCGATGGCCCGCACCTGGCGGGTGAGGTTCCCGGCCATCTCGTTCACGGACTCGGTGAGGTCGCTCCAGGTGCCCTCCACGTCCCGGACGCGTGCCTGGCCGCCGAGCTGCCCGTCGGTGCCCACCTCGCGGGCCACGCGGGTGACCTCCTCGGCGAAGTTCGACAGCTGGTCGACCATCGTGTTGATGGTGTTCTTCAGTTCCTGGATCTCACCGCGCGCGTCGATGTCGATCTTCTTGGTGAGATCGCCCTTGGCGATGGCGGTGGTGACGGCCGCGATCTGCCGCACCTGGCCGGTGAGGTTGTCGGCCATCGAGTTCACCGACTCGGTCAGGTCCTTCCAGGTGCCGGAGACGCCCGGCACCCGCGCCTGACCGCCCAGTTCGCCCTCGGTACCCACCTCGCGGGCCACCCGGGTGACCTCGTCCGCGAACGACGACAGGGTCGTCACCATGGTGTTGACGGTCTCGGCGAGCTCGGCGACCTCGCCCCGCGCCTCGACCGTCACCTTCTTCGTCAGATCGCCGTTGGCGACGGCCGCGGAGACCCGGGAGATGTTCCGCACCTGACTGGTCAGGTTGTTGGCCATCAGGTTCACGTTGTCGCTGAGGTCCTTCCAGGTGCCGGTGACTCCCCGCACCCGGGCCTGACCGCCGAGGATGCCCTCGGTACCCACCTCGCGGGCCACGCGGGTGACCTCGTCCGCGAAGTTCGACAGCTGGTCGACCATCGTGTTGACGGTCGTCACCAGCTCCAGGATCTCGCCCCGGGCGTCGACCGTGATCTTCTTCGACAGGTCGCCCTTGGCGACGGCCGTCGTGACCTCGGCGATGTTCCGCACCTGGATGGTGAGGTTGTTGGCCATGAAGTTCACCGACTGGGTCAGGTCCTTCCAGGTGCCGGAGACCCCCTGTACCTCGGCCTGACCGCCCAGGATGCCCTCGGTACCCACCTCGCGGGCCACCCGGGTCACCTGCTCGGCGAAGTTCGACAGCTGGTCCACCATCGTGTTGAGGGTGTTCTTCAGCTCCAGGATCTCGCCGCGCGCGTCCACGTCGATCTTCTGCGAGAGGTCACCGCGGGCCACCGCGGTGGCGACCTGCGCGATGTTGCGCACCTGGGTGGTGAGGTTCCCGGCCATGCCGTTCACCGAGTCGGTCAGGTCCCGCCACACGCCGGCCACGCCGGGCACCTGCGCCTGACCGCCGAGCCGCCCGTCCGTGCCCACCTCGCGGGCCACCCGGGTCACCTGCTCGGCGAAGGCGGAGAGCTGGTCGACCATCGTGTTGATGGTGTTCTTCAGCTCCAGGATCTCGCCCCGCGCGTCCACGTCGATCTTCTGCGACAGGTCGCCCCGCGCGACGGCCGTCGTCACCTGCGCGATCTGCCGCACCTGCGAGGTCAGGTTGCCGGCCATGAAGTTCACCGAGTCGGTGAGCTCCCGCCAGCGCCCGGACACGCCGTCCACCCGCGCCTGACCGCCCAGCCGGCCCTCGGTGCCCACGTCACGGGCCATCCGGGTCACCTGGTCCGCGAAGGACGACAGCTGCGACACCATCGTGTTGACGGTGTTCTTCAGCTCCAGCATCTCGCCGGCCACGTCCACGGTGACCTTCTGCGACAGGTCGCCGTTGGCCACCGCCGTCGTCACCTGCGCGATGTCCCGCACCTGACCGGTCAGGTTGCGGAAGGCCGTGTTGACCGAGTCCGTGAGGTCCTTCCACGTCCCCGCAGCCCCCGGCACCTCGGCCTGACCGCCGAGGAGACCCTCGACGCCGACCTCACGGGCCACCCGGGTCACCTCGGAACCGAACGCGGACAGCTGGTCCACCATCGTGTTGACGGTGTTCTTCAGCTCCAGCATCTCGCCGGCCACGTCGACCGTGACCTTCTGCGACAGGTCGCCGTTGGCCACCGCCGTCGTCACCTGCGCGATGTCCCGCACCTGCGTGGTGATGTTCCGGAAGACCGTGTTGACGGAGTCCGTGAGGTCCTTCCACGTCCCCGCCGCCCCCGGCACCTGCGCCTGACCACCGAGCAGACCCTGCGCACCGACCTCGCCGGACACGCGGGTCACCTCGTCGGCGAACGTCCGCAGCGTCTTGGTCATCTGGTTGATGGTGTCCGCCAGCTGCGCGATCTCACCGCGCGCCGACACCCGCACCTTCTGCGACAGGTCACCGTTGGCGACCGCCGTCGTCACCTCGGCGATGCCCCGCACCTGGTTGGTCAGGTTGCCCGCCATCGTGTTGACGGAGTCCGTGAGGTCCTTCCACACACCGGCGACCCCGGCCACCTCGGCCTGACCGCCGAGCTCGCCCTCCGTACCCACCTCACGGGCGACGCGGGTCACCTCGGAGGAGAACGACGACAGCTGGTCCACCATCCGGTTGACGGTGTTCTTCAGCTCCAGCATCTCGCCGGCGACGTTCGCCGTGACCTTCTGCGACAGGTCACCGTCCGCGACCGCCGTCGTCACCAGGGCGATGTCCCGCACCTGCGCCGTCAGCCGGTTCGCCATCGTGTTGACCGAGTCCGTGAGGTCCTTCCACGAACCGGACACCCCGCGCACCTGCGCCTGCCCGCCCAGCTTCCCGTCAGTACCCACCTCGACGGCGACCCGGGTCACCTCTGAGGCGAACACCGACAGCTGGTCGACCAGGTTGTTGGCGGTACGAGCGACCTTCAGGAATTCGCCGCGCAGGGGCCGTACGGCCCCGTCGGCACCCTCCGAACGCAGGTCCATCCGCTGGTCCAGATCACCCTCGGCCACCGCCGAGAGCACCCGGCCCACCTCCGAGACCGGCCGGGCCAGATCGTCGACCAGCGCGTTCGCGGCCTCGATCGCCGCCGCCCACGCCCCCTCACTGGCACCCGCCTCCAGGCGCTCGGACAGCTTGCCCTCGCGCCCCACCACCCGGCGGACCCGCGACAGCTCGCCCGTCACATGCATCTGCCGGTCCGCGACCTCGTTGAACACGGCGGAGATCTCCGCCATGACCCCGTCGCCGGAGACCGTGAGCCGCCTGCGGAGGTTCCCGTCCCGCATCGACACCAGAGCGCCCAGAAGCCGCTCCAACGCCGCAGCGTCCACCTGCACCGTCCCCCCACGGGAACGCCCGCCCCTCGCGCGCGTACCGCTGCCTCCGCCGCGCCGCGCCGCCGTGCCAGGTTCCACCGTGTCCCTCCCGAAAGGGGTCGACCGTTCCGCTCCGGCTTCCGCCGATAGCCTGCCCAGTGTTTCACCGCCACCCAACCAGGCGATAACAGTTCGGCAGCTTCGCACAGCGTCCCTACCCCCGGGGGACGGAATCACCACGACCGGCATCCGCGCGCACCGAGAAGGTAAGTAACCTGGCTTCCGGCTGTCCAGCCGCCCCGGTCCGCCCGGCAGGGGCGGTGTGGTGTGCGCACGACCACCGGGCAGCGGGAGGGACAGACCGAGCATGGCAGAGCCGGGCGTCGAGACGCGTACGAGGAGTGCTGTGATCACCGCGCGGGCGACTGCCAGCTTCGAGCCCGTCGGGCGGTCCGTCGCGGCCGCCCGCGCCTTCGTCCGGGACACCCTCCAGGGCTGGGGCCACCCCGAACTCGTCGACGACGCCGTCGTCCTCACCAGCGAGCTCGTCACCAACGCCGTCATCCACGCCGGCACCGCCGCCGAGGTCCTCTGCCTCCGCGCCGACGACAGCATCCGCGTCGAGGTCGCCGACCGCTACCCCGAACGCGAGATCCCCGTCCAGGGCGGCCGCTCGCTCGGCAGCCCCGACCGTGAGAACGGCCGGGGCCTGCTGCTCTGCGCCGCCCTCGCCCACCGCTGGGGCGTGGACTACACCCCCACCCGCAAGCACGTCTGGTTCCACCTCGACCTCGCGCAGCGCCCGGTCGGCACCCGCTCCGCGGGCCCCGTCCTCCCCGACGCGCTCCTCCCGGTCACCGACAGCCGCGTCCGCGTCGCCGTCGTCCAGATCGACCGCGGCGGAGCCGTCACCGCCTGGAACGAGCACGCCCAGGACCTCTTCGGGTACGACCCCGAGCAGGTCACCGGCAAGCCCCTCGGGGACCTCGCCGCCTGGCCCCACACCCCCGGAATCGGCACCGGCCTCGCCGAGGCGCTGCGCCTCTCCCGCTGGGAGGGCAGCTACGGCATCCGCTGCGCCGACGGTCGCGTCATCCCCGTCTACGCCGCGCACCTCCGGGTCCGCGACGCCCAGGGCGAGCCCTCCACCGTCTGCCTCCTGGTACGCGAGCACGAGCGGGCCGTCCTCCAGACCCCGCACCGCCCCACCGCGGAGGGCTCCGAGAACCGGGCCGCCGACCCCTTCGAGGTCTTCATCGGCTCCCCCGCCCCCGACGACCTCGACGGCCTCCTCCAGCGCACGGTCGAACGCGCCCGCGACATGCTCGACGGCGACGCCGCCTTCCTGCTCCTCGCCACCGACGACGAGACGGAGCTGGAGGTACGGGCGACCACGGGCCTCCCGGCCGCCCGGCAGCGCTTCGCCCGCGTCCCCGTCGAGACCGGTGCCAGCCGTTACGGCTCCGCTCGGATGCCCGCGGTCCACGAGGACTTGGCCGCGGTCCCCGGCGCCGTCCCGCTCCTCGAAGGCACCGGCATGCGCTCGGTCGTCACCGTCCCCCTCAAGGTCGAAGGCCGTCTCACAGGCTCCCTCGGCGTGGCCGCCGAGTCCGCGAACCGCTACTCCAACGAGGAGGCCCTCCGCCTCCAGTTCGCGGCCGACCGCATCGCCCTCGCCGTCGAGTCCGCCCGCCTCGGCGAGCTCGAACGCCTGCGCCGAGGCTCCCTCAGCTTCCTCGTCGAGGCCTCCGACCTCCTCGCCGGCACCCTCGACCGCGACCAGACGCTGGCCCTGATGGCCCAGATGACGGTCCCGACCCTCGCCACCTGGTGCGCGGTCTACACGATCGCCGACCAGTCCTCCGACCCGTACCTCTCGTACGTGCTGCACGAGGACGAGGACCGCATCGACGGCCTGAAGGAACTGCTCTCCTCGATCGCCCCGCCCGACCCGGTGCCGACGCCGGGCGCCCGCGTCTGGACGGCACCCGCCGACGCCGCCCACCGGGCGGCGCTGAGCGCCTCGGTCCGCGCCCTCGACCACCCCACGAGCCCGCTCTCCTCCGGCATCGACACCACCCTGGCCACCGCGAGCACGGTCGCCGGCGAGACGGTCGTCCTGCCCCTGGTCGCCCGCAACCGGGTCATCGGCATGCTGACCCTCGGCCGGCCCTCGGACGACCACTTCCGCCAGGAGATCCTGGAGCTCGCCGAGGACCTCTCGCGCCGGGCCGCCCTGGCCCTGGACAACGCCCGCCTGTACTCGGAGCGCATGGCGATCAGCCAGTCCCTCCAGCGCAGCCTCCTGCCGCCCGGCCTCCCGGTGATCCCCGGCGTCGAGGTCGACGTCATCTACCGCGCGGCCGGCGAGGGCAACGAGGTCGGGGGCGACTTCTACGACCTCTTCCCGATCCGCGAAGGCGTCTACGGCTTCGCCATCGGCGACGTCTGCGGTACGGGCCCGGAGGCCGCCGCCGTCACCGGTCTGGCCCGCCACGCACTGCGCCTCCTGGCCCGCGAGGGCTTCGGCGGCCCGGCCGTCCTGGAACGGCTGAACGCGGCGATCCTCGACGAAGGCGCCCGCAGCCGCTTCCTGACCCTCCTCTACGGCGAGATGCTCCCGCAGGAGGACGGCTCCGCGATCCTCAAGGTCGTCTGCGCGGGCCACCCGCTCCCTCTCCGTCTCCGCCCGGACGGCACGGTCAGCCCCGCGGCCGAACCACAGCCGCTCCTCGGCGTCATGGAGGACCTGGAGCTGTACGAGCAGAAGATCACGCTCGACCCCGGCGACGTCCTTCTCTGTGTCACGGACGGCGTGACGGAACGCCGTGAGGGCACCCGCATGCTGGGCGACGACGGCCTGGCCGAAGTCCTCAAGACGTGCACGGGCCTCACGGCCGGCGCGGTCGCCTCCCGAGTCCTCCGAGCCGTGGAGCGCTTCGCCCAGGCCCCGGCCTCCGACGACATGGCCATCCTGGCGATGCGCCTCCGCGAACCGGACCCCCACTGACGACACCGGCGGTCCCGAAAGGGGACCGCCGGCCGGACAACTCCTGGAACCCAGGAACGCAAAAAGGCCCCCGCCACAAGGCGGGGGCCTTTTTACTTTGAGCCCTTTAACGGAATCGAACCGTTGACCTTCTCCTTACCATGGAGACGCTCTACCGACTGAGCTAAAAGGGCGGGTGTTCGGCGGCGTCCTACTCTCCCACAGGGTCCCCCCTGCAGTACCATCGGCGCTGAAAGGCTTAGCTTCCGGGTTCGGAATGTAACCGGGCGTTTCCCTAACGCTATGACCACCGAAACTCTATGAAGTTGGAACTCAACCGGCATACGGGAGTTCGTTACTTCAGAACTAACACAGTGGACGCGAGCAACTGAGGACAAGCCCTCGGCCTATTAGTACCGGTCAGCTCCACCCATTACTGGGCTTCCACATCCG
>NZ_JBITBZ010000005.1:0-36679 GCF_044452745.1 Streptomyces sp. NPDC051822
GCTTCCTTCGTACTCACCCTCTCGGGCTTTCCTCCGGGCTTCCCTTCGGTACTTCGTTTTCCTGCGTTTCCGACTCTATCAGATCTTTCCGACCCGATTTCCTCGGTGCTTTCCGGTCCCTTTCGCTTTCGCTCCGGGCCCTTCCTGCGGTTCCGACTCTATCAGATCCTTTCGGCGTCTGATTCCCAGTCAGCGGGGTTTGTCTTTGCGGCTGTTGGGCCGTTCCGACGTCTCGACTCTAGCGGATTTCCCCGGCGGCCCATAATCGAGCCTTTCGAAATTAATTTCGGCATGCCGAAATTCGTCCCGGTGGGGAGGTCGTGCGGAGTAGAGGTGCCGCTATCAGCGGCGGAGTGGCCGTCGAAGAACCGTTCCGGCTCCGTGACAACTCGGAGAACACTACGCATCCGGGAGGGGCGTGTCAACCCCCGCCCGGCGGGGCGTGAGGGGTCAGTCGAGGTCCGTCAGACGGCCGCCGGCGTCCGGCTGGGTGAGCTCCACGCGGCGGAGGAGGCGGATGAGGATCTCGCCGAGGACTCCCCTCTCTTCTCCCGAGAGGTCCTGGACGAGCTCCTCCTCGAAGTCCGTGGCCATCCGCATGGCCTCCAGCCACTTCGAGCGGCCTTCGTCGGTGAGCTCGACGATCACCCGGACCCGGTTGTTCTCGTCGCGGTCGCGGGTGACCAGGCCTTCGCCGGCCATGCGGTCGATGCGATGGGTCATCGCGGCCGGGGTGAGACCGAGACGCTTGGCGAGCTCGCCGGGGCCCAGGCGGTAGGGCTCTCCGGCGAGGACCAGGGTCTTGAGGACCTCCCACTCCGCGTTGCTGATGCCGAGGTCGGCGAGCTGGCGTCCGTACGCCACGTTCATCCGGCGGTTCAGCCGGCCGAGGGCGGAGACGACCTTCTCGACCTGGGGGTCGAGGTCGCGGAACTCGCGCTGATAGGCGGCGATCTGCTCGTCGAGGCTCGGCTCCTGGGGAGCCTGCGGGCCGGATCGCTCGGGGTTGTCGGACATGGGGGCGAGTATCCCACGGGTCTCGTTGGCGTTGAAGTCCTTCGGTGTGTACTGTTAACACGTTAACTTTAGCGTTGAAGTCTTCAAGGTTCAGGCGTTCACCTCTGAACCGGTGACCGAAGTGGGTGAGTGTGACCAAGGCGAGGGGCGCAGCGATGCGCCGTATTCAGGCAGGCAGCGCGCTGAGCGCGTTCGGACTCGGCTTCACCGTTCCGTACCTCTATGTGTACGTGTCTCAGGTGCGGGATCTGGGCGCCGCGACGGCGGGGATCGTCCTCGCCGTCTTCGCCATGGCCGCACTGGTGGTGCTGCCCTTCAGCGGGCGGACCATCGACCGGCGCGGGCCCGTGCCCGTGCTTCTGGTGGCCTCGGTGGTGGCGGCCTTCGGCGCCGTGGGGATGGGCTTCGCCTCCAGCGTGCCCGCCGCCGTGGCTGCCGCGGCGCTGCTCGGCGCGGGTACGGCGGTGCTTCAGCCGGCTCTCGCCACGATGATCGTCTGGTGCTCGACGCCCGTCGGCCGTACCCGGGCCTTCGCCATGCAGTTCTTCCTGCAGAACCTCGGGCTCGGTATCGGTGGTCTGATCGGCGGTCTCCTCGTCGACACGAGCAAGCCGGGCAGCTTCATCCTGCTGTTCTCGATCGAGGCGGCGATGTTCCTCGTCCTCGGGGCGGTCGTCGGGACCGTCCGCATGCCGGGTTCCCCGGCGCTCCGGGACACCCGTCCCGCCGAGGGCGGCAAGGGCGGCGGGCTCCGGGCGCTGCTCGGGCACAAGGCGATGGTGCAGCTGTGTGTGCTCGGCTTCGTCCTCTTCTTCGCCTGCTACGGACAGTTCGAGTCGGGTCTCGCCGCGTACGGCACCGAGGCCGCCGGCATCGAGCCCTCGGCGCTCGGCATGGCGCTGGCCGCCAACACGGCGGTGATCGTCGCCGCCCAGTTCCTGGTGCTGAAGTTCGTCGAGCGCCGCAAGCGGACCCGGGTGATCGGGGCCGTGGGTCTGATCTGGACCGTGGCCTGGCTCATCGCCGGGTACGCGGGGCTCGGGCACGGCAGCCAGGCCATGGCGACGGCCGCCTTCGTCTCCACGTACGCCCTCTTCGGGCTCGGTGAGGCGATGCTGTCGCCGACCGTGGCCCCGCTGGTGGCCGATCTGGCGCCGGAGTCGATGGTCGGGCAGTACAACTCGGCCTTCGCGCTGGTCAAGCAGCTGGCGCTGGCCGTGGGGCCGGCCGTGGGCGGGCCCATGGGGGCCGCCCTGCACGGTCCGTACATCGTGACCTTCGTGCTCTTCTCGCTCGGCATCACCTTCCTCGCCGTGCGACTCGGCAAGCAGCTGACCCCGGAGCAGAACCAGCCCTCCCTGGCCGTGAAGCCGTCGAAGGTGGTCGCGCGGCACGAGCCGGTCCGCGAGGCCGCGTCCGCCTAGGGCTTGCCCCGGGCTATGGCTTGCCCCGGGCTGGGACTTGTCCTGGCCTGGGGCTTGTCCTGGGCTAGGACTTGTCCGGGAGGGCGAACTCGCACCAGACCGCTTTGCCGCCGCCGGGGGTGCGGCGGCTCCCCCAGGACGAGGCGATCGTCGCGATGATCGAGATTCCGCGGCCCGCCTCGTCCTCCGTCTCCGCTCTGCGGCGGCGCGGGAGGTGGTCGTCCCCGTCCGTCACCTCGATGATCAGGCGGCGGTCCGTGCGGCGCAGGCGCAGCCGCATCGGCGGAGTGCCGTGCTGGAGGGAGTTCGCCACGAGTTCGCTGGTGGCGAGGACGCCCAGGTCGCGCAGCTCGGTCGGGAAGCGCCAGGAGGACAGGACCCCGGAGGCGAAGGCACGCGCGCGGGGGGCGGCCTCCACCCCGCCGAGGAGTTCCAGGGCCGCGTTGTGGAAGAGCTCCGCGTCCGCTCCCTTGCGGGAAGGGTGCTGGACGACCAGGACGGCGACGTCGTCGTCGTGCTCCGCGGTGACTCCCAGGGAGCGGAGCAGCCGGTCGCAGACCACCTGGGGGGTGCCGCTCGCGCCGGAGAGGGCACGGGCCAGGGCGGCGACGCCCTCGTCGATGTCCTCGCGGCGGCGCTCGACCAGGCCGTCGGTGTAGAGGACGGCGGTGGAGCCGGGCGGCAGCGCGATGGAGCCGGAGGCGTGCAGCCAGCCGCCGGTGCCCAGCGGCGGTCCCGTCGGGTCCTCGGCGCGGCGGACGCTGCCGTCCTCGTCCCGTACGAGGATCGGGAGGTGGCCCGCGGAGGCGTACACCAGCTTTCCCTCGTTGGGATCGTGGATCGCGTACACACAGGTGGCGATCTGGCTGGCGTCGATCTCGGCGGCGAGGCCGTCGAGGAGCTGCAGCACCTCGTGCGGGGGCAGGTCCAGGCGCGCGTAGGCCCGGACGGCGGTGCGGAGCTGGCCCATGACGGCGGCGGCGCGGACGCCGCGGCCCATCACGTCGCCGATGACGAGCGCGGTGCGTCCGGCGCCGAGGGTGATCACGTCGTACCAGTCGCCGCCGACCGCCGCGTCCGTGCCGCCAGGCTGGTAGGTGGCGGCGATCCGCAGGTCGTCGGGCTGTTCGAGGTCCTGCGGGAGCAGGGAGCGCTGGAGGGTGACGGCGGTCTCGCGGTGGCGCCGCTCGCTGGCGCGCAGCCGCTCGGCGGCCTCGGCGTGGTCGGTGACGTCGGCGGCGTGGACGAGGACCCCGTCGTCGAGGTGGGGGCTGTCCACGGGCAGGCACGTGACCGTGTACGAACCGCCGTCCTGGGTGCGGCGGGACTTGACCGTGCGGGGCTTGCCGCTGCGCAGGACCTGGTCGACGAGGGGCAGCAGGCCGAGCTCCTCGGCCTCGGGGCAGGTGTCGGCGACGGTGGCGCCCGCGGGGCGTGGCCCGAAGGCGGCGGCATAGGCGTCGTTGACGTACGCGATGCGGTGCTCCGGGCCGTACACGAGCGCGACCAGGCCGGGGAGACGGCCGAGGAGCTCCCGCACGGAGAAGTCCTCCAGGGTGGGGACGCCGGCGGCCTCGCCGGCCTCGGCCGGTTCGGGTGCCTCGTGGCCGAGCTGCCCCTGCTGCCGCGCGTACTCACCGCGGGCGGCGGGCACTGAGCCTTCGGTCCCCCGCGCCGCGCGGCGCTGTGTGCCGGGGAGCCGGGCGCTCCAACGGGTGAAGTTCACGGATCTCTATGCCTCGTGGTGTCGGTGCCGTGCAGAGTCACGCTGTGCAGGTGTGAGCCCACCTATGGTCACACGTCCAGTGTGGACGAGTGCACTGACAGTGATGTCAGGACGACGGCTTGTCGCCGGGGTCGGGGGGCGGTGCGGCGGCGAGTTCGAATTCGGCGCGTGGGTGTTCCAGGGATCCCAGGGAGACGATCTCCCGTTTGAACAGGCCGGACAGGGTCCATTCGGCGAGGACCCGGGCCTTGCGGTTGAAGGTGGGCACCCGGCTCAGGTGGTAGGCGCGGTGCATGAACCATGCCGGATATCCCTTGAGTTTCCGTCCGTAGACGTGGGCGACGCCTTTGTGGAGTCCCAAGGACGCGACGGAGCCCGCGTACGTGTGCGCGTACTCCTTGAGCGGCTGCCCGCGCAGGGAGGCCGCGATGTTCTCGGCGAGGACCTTGGCCTGGCGGACGGCGTGCTGCGCGTTGGGCGCGCACTCCCTGCCCGGTTCGGCTGCGGTCACGTCCGGGACAGCGGCGGCGTCGCCGGCCGCCCAGGCGTGCGCGACTCCCTCGACGGCGAGCCCGGCCGTGCAGCGGAGTCTGCCGCGCTCGTTCAGCGGCAGGTCGGTCTCGGCGAGGACGGGCGCGGGTTTGACGCCCGCGGTCCAGACGACGGTACGGGTGGGGAGGCGAGTGCCGTCGCTGAGGACGGCGACCCGGTCCTCGCACGATTCGAGGCGGGTCCCCAGGCGTACGTCGATGTTCCGGCCGCGCAGCTCGCGGATGGCGTACCGCCCCATCTTCTCGCCGACCTCGGGCAGGATCCGGTCCGAGGCCTCGACGAGGACCCATTTCAGGTCCTCGGGCTTGACATTGTGGTAGTACCGCGCCGTGTAGCGGGCCATGTCCTCCAGCTCGGCGAGCGCCTCCACGCCCGCGTACCCCCCGCCGACGAAGACGAAGGTGAGGGCGGCGTCGCGGAGCCCCGGGTCACGGGTGGAGGAGGCGATGTCCATCTGCTCGATGACGTGGTTGCGCAGGCCGATGGCCTCCTCCACGGTCTTGAAGCCGATGCCGTGGTCGCGCAGGCCCGGGACCGGGAGGGTGCGGGAGACGGAGCCGGGCGCGATGACCAGCTCGTCGTAGGTGAGGTCGACGGCGCCGGTGCCTTCTTCGGCGGTGGCGAGGGTGGAGAGGGACGCGGTCCGCTTGGAGTGGTCGACGGACCGGACCTCACCGATGACGATGCGGCAGCGGTCCAGGACCCTGCGGAGCGGCACGACGACATGGCGCGGGGAGATCGAGCCGGCCGCCGCCTCGGGCAGGAACGGCTGGTACGTCATGTACGGCTCGGGAGTGACCACGACGATCTCGACGGCGCCGGCTCTGAGCTCGGCCCTGAGCCGCCGCTGCAGGCGCAGCGCGGTGTACATGCCGACGTAGCCACCGCCGACGACGAGAATGCGCGCAGGTTCGGTCACTGTCCCATGACGCACCCCCGTTCGTGGTTTGTCCACAGCCCCGGCAAATTGTGTGACCGGAGGGGTACGGAGGCGTGGGGTGGCGCGCGAGGGGTGTACGACGGAAACGGCGCAGGTCAGGGTGGTCGGACCCGGTCGGGTGGGGGGTCGGAATCGGGAGTGTTCCGGTCCTTGCTCCGATCGGGGGGCGCACCGTACGGAACTCCCCCTTCTGAATTGACCCGGACTCAACTATGTTCGTAGTTCGTCGGGGTGGCGGATGCGAGCGCGTGGACCGAATGCGCTCGTCGACCGGAAGCCCCGTTTCAGGGCGGGGAGTCTCCGGGGGGAGACATCATGAGCGGGGGAACGCTTATGCAGATTCAGGATTCACGATGGCAGACGGGCGCCGGCACGGCGACCGTGGACGACGGCCTCCACGCGGGCGCCGTCGGCCTGGAGCGCAACGGCGCACCGGCGGGCGGCAGGGCCGCGCCGCTGCGGGTGGACGCCCAGCGCAATCTGGAGCACGTCCTGCGCGCCGCGCGCGAGGTGTTCGGCGAGCTCGGTTACGGGGCGCCGATGGAGGACGTGGCGCGCCGCGCCCGAGTCGGCGTCGGCACCGTCTACCGGCGCTTCCCGAGCAAGGACGTGCTGGTGCGGCGCATAGCCGAGGAGGAGACCTCCCGGCTGACCGAGCAGGCGCGGGCCGCGCTGGGCCAGGAGGAGGAGCCGTGGTCGGCGCTCTCCCGGTTCCTGCGGACTTCGGTGGCCTCGGGCGCGGGACGTCTTCTTCCGCCGCAGGTGCTGCGGGTGGGCGCGGACGACACCGCGGTGCCGTCCCTCGGTGACGAGTCGGACGACGCGGCGCGTGTGCCGTCGCAGCGGAGCCTGGGCGCGGGTGCCGGAGTCGGTGCGGGTGCCGCCGGGCAGGTCGACGCGCGGGTGATCGCGCCGCGGGCCGTACCGGCTGAGGAGCGGGACGACGCGGGCGTGGCGGAGCTGCTCGACGTGGTCGGCCGGCTGGTCGACCGTGCGCGGGAGGCGGGTGAGCTGCGGACGGACGTGACCGTGGCGGACGTCCTCCTCGTCATCGCCACCGCCGCACCGGCCCTACCGGACGCGGTGCAGCAGGCGGCGGCCTCGACCCGGCTCCTCGACATCCTGCTCGAAGGGCTGCGCTCCCGGTAGACGACGGTCCCGTTCCCGTACTGGCCGTGCCGCCGGTACGGGACGCCTCGACCGTCGCGCCGCCGGTACGTGACGTTTTCGTGGTCCGGGCGGACCAACGAGCATGACACGAACGTGTGAGCGGTTACGCCCGGATACACGAAGTCTGCCCGGACGAGTGGTAAGTCGACGCGGCGCTTCGGCGTGCCCGCGCGCTGTGGCAGTCTTGCCCGGTGTTCGGGTCTGAGCGTGCGTACGGGGGCTTCCGCGATGAGCGGTGACGGTCAGGACGATCCGCTGGTCGACGGCGGCACCGCGGAGACCGGGGGTCCGCCCTCGCGCCAGGTGCCGAGCCAGGGCGGGCCGGGAGGCCTCTCCGGTGCACCGGACCCCGCCGAGCCGTTCGACGCGAGCGTGCCGCAGCAGCGCGAGGGCCCGCGGCGCCATTCCACTCCTGCCGCGGGGGCGGCGGTCTCCCCGGGATTCTCCGGCCAGGAGACCATGTACGACGCCGGTCGGGACGGCGGTCTGGACGCCGGTCAGGACATCGGCCAGGACGGCGAGGACGACGAGCACGACACCGTCCTCCCGCCGCCCCTCGAACTGCCGCCCTCCGACTCCGAGCTCGTCCAGCTCATGCGGGACGGCGACGGCTCCGCGTACGAGGAACTGTTCCGCCGCCACTCCGATGCCGTGCGCCGGTACGCCAGGACCTGCTGCCGGGACGCCCACACCGCCGACGACCTCACCGCCGAGGTCTTCGCCCGCACCCTCCAGGCGGTCAGGGGCGGGGCCGGTCCCGAACAGGCCGTCCGCGCCTACCTGATGACCACCGTCCGCCGGGTCGCGGCGAACTGGGCCAGGACCCAGAAGCGGGAACACCTCGTCGAGGACTTCGCCCTGTTCGCGGCGGACGCCGCCCGCGCCTCCGAGGTCTCCGACCAGAACGCCTCGTTCGGAGCGGGCCTCGACCTCGGCGCCGACGTCCTGGCCATGCACGAGGCGGAGCAGTCGCTCGCCATGCAGGCCTTCCGCTCGCTGCCCGAGCGCTGGCAGGCCGTGCTGTGGCACACCACCGTCGAGGAGGAGTCGCCGAGCGACGTCGCCCCGCTCTTCGGTCTCACCGCCAACGCCACGGCCGTACTCGCCAGCCGCGCCCGCGAGGGACTCAAGCAGGCGTACCTCCAGGCCCACGTCAGCCAGTCCCTGACCGCGGGCGGCGACTGCGCCCGCTACGCGGACCGGCTCGGCGCCTACGCGCGCGGCGGCCTGCGGATGCGCGCCGAACGCGGACTGCGCAAGCACCTCGACGAGTGCGCCAAGTGCCGGCTCGCCGCCGGTGAACTGGCCCACGTCAACGCCGGGATCCCCGCGCTGCTCCCGGTCGCCGTCATCGGCTGGTTCGCCGCCGGGTACTCGCTCAAGGCGGCCGGTGTCGTCGCCGGTGGCACCGCGGCCGCCGCGGGCGCGGGCGCCGCGGCCGCCGCCTCCGGGTCCTCCGGCGGCGCGGCCTCCGGCGGTGCCGCCGCCGAGGGGCTCGGCGCGCCCGCGAAGGCCGGGATCGCGGCGGCCATGGCCGTCGCCGCGGCGGCCGGGCTCGTCTGGGCCATGTCGGGGGACCCGCAGCCCGTGGCCGCGCCCAGGCCGACGCAACCGGTCGTCACCCCGGTCGTGCCGGCGGAGCCCGCGCCGCCGCCGAAGCCGACACCGAAGCCCGTACCGCCGCCACCGCCCGTACGGTCCGAGCCTTCCCCGCCCGCGCCGAGCCCCGCGAAGCCCTCGCCGACCCCGAGTCCCGAGAAGCCCTCGCCGACGCCCAGCCCCAAGCCGACACCCACGCCCCCGCCCCCGCCGACGCCGACGCCGAGCCCCGAGAAGCCCTCGGCCAAGCCGAGTCCGACGCCCGCGCCGCCGTCCGTCTACCAGGTCCGTGAGCTGGAGTACGGCATGTTCGGCGACGGCACCAAGCCCGAGGTCGCCCTCGAGAGCAGCAGTTGGATGTGGCAGCGCGACGGCCTCTCCATCGGCGGCACCCAGTACGCGCACGGGGTGAGCGTCCACGCGCCGTCCTCGCTGTTCATCGACCTCAACCGGCAGTGCACGAGCTACGACGCGATCGTCGGCGTCGACGACCTGAGCGCGCCGCTCGGCGTCGGCGGCGTCCGCTTCTCCGTCTACGGGGACGAGGAGCGGCTCTGGCGGTCGGACGTGGTCCGGCCGGGCGACCCGCCGGTCCCGGTGCACGTGGACATCTCCGGTCGGAGCACGATCCGGCTCGTCGTGGAGGAGCACACGCCGTTCGGGCAGGCCGCGGTCGCCGACTGGGCGCAGTCCCAGATCAGCTGCTCCTGACGGTCCCGTCGCTCGCTGTCTCCGTCTCCGTCTCCGTCGCAGTCTCCGTGGTGACGGTCTTCGCGAGGGTGAGTACGTCCTCGATGCCGAGGCCGGACCCGGCCGCACGGGCGGCGGCGAGGCCGGACGGGCCGAGCGCGGCGAGCGCCCTGGCCGTCACGCTGTCGCGGTCCCGCGTTCCGGGGACCGAGCGGTGGTGCGACGTGTCGTGCCAGTCCTCGACGGCGGCCATGATCCTCACCGCCGGGGAGTGCTCGCCGGCCTCCGACAGGGTGACGGCGAGGCCCTCCGCGAGACCCGAGGTGACGAAGTCCGCGCACTGGGCGTCCAGCGCGGCGCGCAGGGCCGAAGCGGCCGTGGCGACGGCGGCGGCGCCCCTGCCCTCGGCCGCCTCGACGCGGGCCGCCAGGCCGGTCACGACCGCTTCGAAGTGCGGCGGCGGGGCGCCGAGCGCGACCGTCCGGCCCGCCTCCTCCACCTGGGCACGGGCTCCCGCGACGTCCCCGCGGTAGAGGGCGAGCGAGGCGCGCAGGAAGCAGACGAACGTCTGGGTGTCCCGCACGTGGTAGCGCTCGGCCTCCCGCGCGGCCTCGTCGACGCCCTGCTCGGCGGCTTCCATGTCACCGGCCCGGAAAGCCAGTTCGGCCATACGGGCGAGGAGGAACGGGCTCTCGGCATGGGCGCCGACCTCACGCGCCAGGCCGAGCGCCTCCTCGTACGCCTCGGCGGCCTCCTCGTGGCGGCCCCGCATCATGTGGGCCTCGCCCGCCGCGCTCGCGATCTGCGCCCCCATCCAGCGGTCGCCCACCCGCCGGGACAGCGACCGGAGCTCGGCCAGGTCCTCGTCGATGCCGGGCAGCCCGCCGGGCATGTCGACGACCATGTGCGTACGGAACATGAGGCTGACGCCGACCTCCCAGTCGCCCCCGTGGCGGCGGCAGTTGTCGACGGCGACGTCGAGCAGGTCCCGTATCACGGCCGGTTCCTCGGTGAGGTACGCGGTGAACGGCCAGAGGAGGCCGGGGAAGCGGGCCCCCTCGGGGCCGGGCGGCTCGCCGAACGCGGCGCGCACGCGCCGGACGATCGCGAGCTTCCCGGGTTCCTGGTAGTCACCCATCGTGCTGCTGTCGACCGCGAGGAAGAACTGCAGCATGCGCAGGTGCATGCGCGGCCAGTGGCGGGGATCGGCCGGGTCGGCCGGGTCCTCGCCGAGCGCGACCGCGCGCTCCACCCAGGCCTGGCCCTCGGGACGGTAGTTGCGCAGCCACCAGAACCAGCCCATGGCGAAGACGAGACGGTGGGCGGCGGCCTCGTCGGGGGCTGTGACGAGGGTCCGGTGCAGGGCGGCGCGGATGTTGTCGAGGTCGCGCTCGATCCGCCCGATCCACGGCAGCTGCTCGCCCGAGCGGAGTCTGGGCTCGGCCGCCTCCGCGAGCGCCGTGAAGTGCGCCGTGTGGGTGGCCTCGGCGGCGGCCAGGAGTTCCGGGGTCTCGGCGGCGCGCTCGGCCGCGTACTCGTGGATGGTCTCCAGGAGGCGGTAGCGCATCTCGCCGCCCTCGGTGGGGGCGGCGACGACGAGCGACTTGTCGACCAGGGCGCCGAGCGAGTCGGCGGCGCGCGGCGACAGCGCCTCCGCCGCCGCGAGGTCCCAGCCGCCGGCGAAGACGGAGACCTGGCGGAGCAGGGTTCGCTCGTCGGCGTCGAGCAGGTCCCAGGACCAGTCGACGACCGCGCGCAGGGTCTGCTGACGGGGCAGGACCGTGCGGGAGCCCGAGGTGAGGAGACGGAACCGGTCGTCGAGGCGGTCGGCGATCTGGCGCGGGGTGAGCAGTCGCAGCCGGGCCGCGGCCAGCTCGATGGCGAGCGGCAGGCCGTCGAGGCGGCGGCAGATCTCGTCGACGGCCTCGCCGCCGTCCCGGGCGAGGTCGAAGGAGGGGCGCACGGCGCGGGCGCGCTCGGCGAAGAGCCGGTGCGCGGGGTCCGGTGGCAGCGGCTCCACGGGGCGGACCGATTCTCCGGGGACGCCGAGGGGTTCGCGGCTGGTGGCGAGGACGCGGAGCTGCGGGCAGTGGGTGAGGAGGGTCTCGGCGAGGGCGGCGGCCGCGTCGATGACGTGCTCGCAGTTGTCGAGGACCAGGAGGAGGGGGCGGCTGGCCAGGTGCTCGACGAGATGGGCGGTGGGGTCGTCGTGGAGGGGTACGCCGTCGCGGGTGATCAGGTTGATCTCGCGGAGCCTGAGCGCGGAGAGGACGGCGCCGGGGAGCGCCTCGGGGTCGTCGAGCGGGGCCAGTTCGGCGATCCAGGCGGCCGGTCCGACCGCGCGCAGCGCGGCCTCCTCGGCGAGCCGGGTCTTGCCGGAGCCGCCGGGCCCGGTGAGCGTGACGAGCCGCGAGCGGGCCAGGTCGGCGCGGAGCGCGGCGAGCTCGGGTTCCCGGCCCACGAAGGAGGTGAGGCGGGGGCGGATGTTGCCGGGGTCGGGAGTGGGGCTGGGGATGGGGCCGGGGCTGGCGGTCTGCGGTCCGGGTGGCGGTGTGGTGGTCGGCCGGACCGGTCCGGCCGGGTCGGAGGCCGCTTTCGGGGGCGGTGGGCCCGTGAGGAGTTCCCCGTGCAGGGATACGAGTTCCGGGCCGGGGTCGGTGCCGAGGGCGTCCGCGAGGGTGCGGCGGGCCGACTCGTACGCGGCGAGGGCGTCGGCGTGGCGGCCCTCGGCCCGCAGGGCCCGGATGAGGTGGGCGCGGAAGGTCTCGTCGTACGGGTACGAGGTGGTCAGCTCGGTCAGTTCCGGTACGAGTCCGTCGGTGGCGCCCCGGCGCAGGTCCGCCTCGACGCGCAGTCGCAGGGCCGCGAGCCGCTGGGCCTCCGGCCGGACACCCGCCGGGTCGGGCAGGTCGGCGAGGGCGGGGCCCCTGAAGAGCCCGAGGGCCTCCCGGAGGAGGGCGGCGGCGGTGTCGGGGTCGCCCGCTTCGAGGCGGGCGCCGGCGTCCCTGACGTGGCGCTCGAAGACGTACAGGTCGATGTCGTCGGGGGTCGCGACGAGCCGGTAGCCGGGGCCGGGGGTGGAGACCACGGTCTCCCTGCCGAGGATCCGGCGGAGGCGGCCGACGAGGGCCTGGAGGGCGGCGGGCGCGTCCTGCGGCGGGTCGTCCCCGTACACGTCCTCGGCGAGCTCGGTGGCGGAGGCCGCCCGTCCGCCGCGCAGCGCGAGGGCGGCGAGGAGCGCGCGGAGCCGGGCGCCGCCGAGGGGGAGGGGGGTGCCGTCGGAGCCGAGGGCCTCGGTGGTGCCGAGGATGAGATACCGCACCGGCTCATTGTGGCGGGTGGGCCGTGCGTACGCCTCGGGGTTTACCCGGGGGCGACCCTCAGAACTCGGACGTGTCGAGTGTGAAGCCGAGGGGGGCCGGGATCGGGACCTGTGTCCCCAGCTTGTGGATGACCCTGTGGTCGTAGCCGTCGCCCGACGGTTCCGCACACACGACGGCCTCACCCGCCTCGCGGTCGATCAGCAGGTAGAGAGGGATGCCCGCGCGCGCGTACGCCCGCTTCTTCCGGACGCGGTCACGGTGGGCGGTGAAGGCGGCGGTCACCTCGGCGACGAGGAGGACAGGGATGGGGTCCTGCCAGACGAGCTGGTTCCGGAAGCTGCCCTTGGGGGCGATCGTGAGGTCCGGGAGGAGCCGGCTCCCGGTCGGCCCGTCAGGCGTGCCTGTTCTGTCCGACCCGCCCGTCCCGCCCATCCTGCCCATTGCTCCCGGCACCTTCAGTCCGATGCCGGTGTAACAGCCGAGCCGCCGGTCCGGGTCGGTCGCCTGGTCACGTAGCTCCGCCACGATCTCCGCGTGCTGCCCGTCGTTGGGCGAGGTCACGCAGATCTCGCCCTCGACCAGCTCCACCCGCCACCCCTCGGGCTCCTGTGCGCTGAACAGCTCGAAGGCCTGCTCCACCATCGTCATGGCGGCATTCTTCACCCTCGGCGGAGCTCACGCGGGCAGTGATCTCGATGCCGGGATCAAGGGGCCCTGGACCGCGCGGTGGGCGCGGGGTTCCGTGGTGTTGGTCCAGCAGGAGCCGCGGCGGGTCAGGAGGCGGCGGAGCCAGAGTTCCGTGGAGACGAGGTCGGCGAGGCCGTCCAGGGGGACCGGCTGGCCGTCGGCCGCCGCCCGGAGCGCCTCGCGGACCACCCGCGCCTCGATCAGGCCCGCGTCGGCGAGGAGCGGGGCGTCGAAGAGGGCGAGGAGCCCGGGCAGCGCGGCCCGCAGGCCCGCGCGCGCGGCGGCGGCCGGGACCGCCGGATGGGGGGCGCCCCAGCCCGACGGGAGGTCGTGGACGCCGGCGCCGGAGAGGACCGTACGCAGTACGCCCGCGCGTGCGTCCGGCTGGACCCGCAGCGATTCGGGCAGGGCACGGCAGGCCCGTACGACCTGGTTGTCGAGGAAGGGGGCGTGCAGGCGCTGGCCACGGATCTCGGCGGCCTGCTCCAGGACCCGGTGGTCGGCCGCCGCCCGCGCGAGCGCGGCACGCGCGCGTGCTTCGCCCGGGCGCTGGACGGAGGTCGGCAGGGTCGCCGCCCGGTTCAGGCGAACCGATACTTCAGCCAGCGCCTCCCCCGTCAGCCAGCGCGCCGCGGGACCCGGCCGCGACCAGGTCAGCGCGGACAGGGACGCCTCCAGGGGGCCGAAGCCGTCCGGCGCCGTGCGGTTCGCCTCCAGGACCCGCTGGGCCGCCGCCTCGAGGCCGGCCCGGTACGGGGTGCGCGCCAGCTTCCGCGCCGCCCGGTACACGGTCAGCGGCACCAGGAACGACCCGGCCGAAGGACCCGCCGCCTTCGCGAGCGCCGTCACGGGACGCACCAGGGAACGGCGCCTGCGGTCCATCAGGAGGTCCGCGAGGCGCGCCGGGTGCGCGTCCAGGACCTGCTTGGCGCCCATGCCGGTGAAGTGGTCGGCGCTGCCGCCCGCGAGCCGCCTCCGGTGCCGTTCGGCCGTGACGAGCGCGGGACCCGGTTCGTCGGTGAGCGGACCGTCCAGAGCGGCGTACGGGAGCGCCTCCTCGCCCGCCGCGACGACCACGTGGTGCAGGCGCGGGTCTGCGGCGATCTCCCCGGCCCGCTTCAGCTCCTCCTCGCGGCCCGAACCGGCCCGCGTCGCCAGGTCGTTGAAGGTGACGGCGAGCAGCCGCTCCCCCGCGCCCGCGCCGTGTCCGGTGACCGTGCCCGGCACCCCGGGAAGCCCGGCCGCGAGCAGCGCGAGCGTGCCGGAGGCGCTGCCGCCGGACAGGTCGGCGCCGATGCCCGCCGCCGGGCCCGCGCCGCGGGCCGCCCGCCGGTCCGCGGGCCCCATGCCGGGGACGGGGCCCGGGTCGGGAAGCGGGGCCTCCGGCGCGTGCCGGGGGGCGGTGAGCCGGGCGCGTACGGCCTCGATCAGGGCGTCCCTGACCGCTTCGACGGACTGCCGGGCGTCGGACTCGGCCGCCGCGACCGCGAGCGAGGCCACCTGCTCGTACCCGGCGATCTCGCGCGAGCCCTCCCGCAGGATCAGGGCGTGGCCGGGCGGCACCCGCCGGACGCCCTCGTACGGGGTCGAGTCGCGGAGCGCCTCCGGGGTCTCGGGACAGGCGAGCAGCGCCCCCAGGTGGCCGATGTCGAGCTGGGCCTCGACGAGGTCGGCGAGCGGCAGGGCTGCGGTGGCGTAGGCGGTGCCGCCCTGCCACGGGGTGTGGAACACCGGCCGGGCGCCGGCCAGATCGCCGGTGACCGTGACGCGGCGACCGGCCTTGACGACCGCCGTGTAACTGCCGGGCCAGGCCGTGAGATGCCGCAACGCGCCCCCGCGCGCGGTGAGCAGGCCGATCCGCAGCTCCTCGTCGGTCGCCGCGCAACAGCCGAGCACGGCGAGGCGGGTGTGGTCGTCGACGGCCACCACGCGGACCTCGTCCGGGCGCCAGTCGCCGACCGCCCACAGGGGGTCGGGGTCGCCCCAGAGGAGTTGTGCGCCCACCGGTTGCACCGTGCGCCCCTCGGTGGCGGCCGCCGCGGACGGCGAGGAGGGGGAGTCGTCGTAACCGCTGCCGTACGAGGCGCCGTGCCCGCCGCCGTACGAGCCGCTCATCGAGCCCGCTCGCGCCCCTGACGTCGTGGCGTAGCTCGCGGCGACACTGCTCCAGCCCACCAGCCATCGCATCGGCGCCTCCACGTCCGTTTCGGTGGGAGACATGCTGCCACGACAACGGCGCACGGGGCGGGGTCCGGGTGCACGCGCGTGAAAGCCGAATGCGCCCCTGGCATGGGCCAGTTGGGAACCGGCGTCATTCGGCCAAATATCGCCCCTCCGTGAGGGGCCCCAAGGCGTCCGGCGCCGGCCTCACGCCCACGGCCTCTCACCGGGCATCGGCAGTCCGGGAGGCGCTCACGCCTCCCGGAGCCGTCCGCCGCCCGCGGGGAATTGGAGCGGCGGTGTCCCCCAGCCCACTGGTCCGGACTCCGTCCCGGCCGAGCGGGCCGACCCACGCACCATCCATGGAAGCGCTCCCCGGACGACCCCGACGAGAGCGCACGGCCGGGCGCACGACCACACGGCGGGAGCACGGACCCGGCCGGGAGATCCGCCGACCCGACGTTCACACAACAATCTCGCCATACGGAACACCGCCCCTTAACGGTAGGGATGCGGCGAACTACGCTGTGTTTACGAATGCCGCACGCCTATGCCCGGCGTCGTGGCGGCCGTCTGTGTTGTCGAGGGGTGGCGTCATGTCCAGGGAGCAACGCGGGCCGAACGAAAAGCTCGGCACGGTTCTCGCCCTCGCGGGAATCAGCAACGCCGGGCTCGCCCGGCGCGTCAACGACCTCGGAACGCAGCGTGGACTGACGCTTCGTTACGACAAGACCTCCGTCGCCCGATGGGTGTCGAAGGGCATGGTGCCCCAGGGCGCCGCCCCGCACCTGATCGCCGCCGCGATCGGGCAGAAGCTCGGCCGTCCCGTGCCGCTGCACGAGATCGGGCTCGCCGACGCCGACCCGGCCCCCGAGGTGGGGCTCGCCTTCCCGCGCGACGTGGGCGAGGCGGTGCGCTCGGCCACCGATCTGTACCGGCTGGATCTCGCCGGGCGCCGGGCCGGCGGGGGCGGGATCTGGCAGTCGCTCGCCGGATCCTTCGCGGTGAGCGCGTACGCGACGCCCGCGTCCCGCTGGCTGATAACCCCCGCCGACCCGTCGGTGGAGCGGGACGCCCCCCGCCCGGCGGGCGGCATCGCGGCCGCCGCCGTCACGGAGCACACGCGCGTGGGCCACAGCGACGTCGCGAAACTCCGCGAGGCCGCGGAGGACGCGCGCCGCTGGGACTCCAAGTACGGCGGCGGGGACTGGCGCTCCTCCATGGTCCCCGAGTGCTTACGGGTGGACGCCGCGCCGCTCCTCCTCGCCTCGTACTCCGACGAGGTCGGCCGGGCCCTGTTCGGCGCGACCGCCGAGCTCACCCGGCTCGCCGGCTGGATGGCCTTCGACACCGGACAGCAGGAGGCCGCCCAGCGCTACTACATCCAGGCCCTGCGGCTCGCCCGCGCCGCCGCCGACGTCCCCCTCGGCGGCTACGTCCTGGCCTCGATGTCCCTCCAGGCGACCTACCGGGGCTTCGCCGACGAGGGCGTGGACCTCGCCCAGGCCGCGCTCGAACGGAACCGCGGCCTCGCCACCGCCCGGACCATGTCCTTCTTCCGGCTCGTCGAGGCACGCGCGCACGCGAAGGCCGGTGACGGGGTCGCCGCCGCGGCCGCGCTGAAGTCCGCCGAAGGCTGGCTGGAGCGCTCACGGGACGGGGACGGCGACCCGACCTGGCTGGGCTTCTACTCGTACGACCGGTTCTGCGCCGACGCCGCGGAGTGCTACCGCGACCTGAAGGCGCCCCACGAGGTGCGGCGCTTCACCGAGCAGGCGCTCCTGCGGCCGACCGAGGAGTTCGTCCGCTCGCACGGGCTGCGGCTCGTGGTCTCCGCCGTCGCCGAGCTGGAGTCGGGCAACCTGGACGCGGCCTGCGCGGCGGGTACGCGCGCGGTGGAGGTGGCGGGCCGGATCTCCTCTGCGCGGACGACGGAGTACGTACGGGATCTGCTGCACCGGCTCGAACCGTACGGGGACGAGCCGCGCGTCATGGAGCTGCGGGAGCGGGCCAGGCCGCTGCTCGTCGCCCCGGCGTGACGCCGGCCCTCCCCCCGCACGTGACCTGCGTCTCGTGATGTCGCGCGAGGTTTCACGGGATTGTCAGTGGGCCAGTGCACTATCGGGGGTGGGAGGTGGCTCTGGTGTTTGACTGTGACGTGCTGGTGATCGGCGGCGGGATCGTCGGTCTGTCGACGGCGTACGCGCTGACGCGCGCCGCTCCCGGCACGCGGGTCACGGTCCTGGAGAAGGAGCACGCCCTCGCGCGCCACCAGACGGGGCGCAACAGCGGCGTGATCCACAGCGGGATCTACTACCGGCCGGGTTCGCTCAAGGCGCGCTTCGCGGTCGAGGGCGCGGCCGAGATGGTCAAGTTCTGCGCGGAGTGGGGCATTCCGTACGAGGTGACGGGCAAGCTGGTCGTCGCCACCGCGCGCGAGGAGCTGCCCCGGCTGCACGCGCTCGTGCAGCGCGGCAGGGAGAACGGCATCCCGGTGCGCGAGCTCGGGCCGGCGCAGATCAGCGAGTACGAGCCGCGGGTACGGGGCCTGGCGGCGATCCACGTCGGCACGACCGGCATCTGCGACTACGGGGCGGTCTCCGCCCGGCTCGCCGAGGCCTCGGGCGCCCGGATCCTGTACGGCGCGGAGGTCACCGTGATCGACCGGCGGCCGTGGGGCGTCGCCGTGCGGACGGCCGACGGCCGGGTGGTGCGGGCGCGGGTCCTGGTGAACTGCGCGGGACTGCACTGCGACCGGATCGCACGGCTCGCGGGCGACGACCCGGGCATGCGGATCGTCCCCTTCCGGGGCGAGTACTACGAGCTGGCGGACCCCTCGCTCGTGCGGGGCCTGGTCTATCCGGTGCCGGACCCGGCGTTCCCGTTCCTCGGGGTGCATCTGACGCGGGGCATCGACGGCGGAGTCCACATCGGGCCGAACGCGGTCCCCGCGCTCGCCCGCGAGGGATACGGCTGGTCCGTCGTCCGGCCGCGCGAGCTGGCCGGCACGCTGGCGTGGCCCGGCTCCTGGGCCATCGCCCGCGCGCACTGGCGGTACGGGGCGGGAGAGCTGCACCGGTCGCTGTCGAAGCGGGCCTTCACGGAGGCGGTGCGGCGGCTGCTTCCGGTGGTGGAGGAGTCCGACCTGCGCCCGGCGGCGGCCGGAGTCAGGGCCCAGGCGGTGCTGCGGGACGGGACGCTCGTCGACGACTTCCTCATCCGTGAGGGGGCGCGGACGGTCCACGTCCTGAACGCGCCCTCGCCCGCGGCGACGGCGTCCCTGCCGATCGGCCGGGAGGTGGCGGGGCGGGCACTGGCCCTGCTGTAGCGCGCCCCAACCCGCACGCCGTGCCCTCGCAGGCCGATTACCCCGGCCCGTACGCCGCGCCCCGCCGGCCGTACCCCGTGCCCCCGCCGGTCGGACCTCGGACCGCGCGCCCCCGCCCGGGCCCACCGTAGAATCGGGGGCATTGTGTCTGAGCAGCCTGAGAACACCCCGCACCCCGCCGCCGACCCCGCCCAGCCCGTCGCGCAGCGGGGCAGTCGGAGGTTCGCCCCCGGTGAAGGGCCCCTGCCCGATCCCGCCGGGTCCCACCACGAGCGCCGGATCCGCAGCTTCCAGCCGCGCCGCAGCCGCGTCACCACCGGTCAGGCCGAGGCGATGCTGAAGCGGTGGCCCGACTGGGGCCTCGACATCGACGGCAAGAGCGTCCTCGACCTCGGCAAGATGTTCGACGGTCTCCCGGTCGTCCTGGAGATCGGCTTCGGCATGGGCGAGGCGACCGCGCAGATGGCCGCCGCCGACCCCGGCACCGGCATCCTCGCCGTGGACGTCCACACGCCCGGCCAGGGGAATCTGCTCGGTCTCGCCGACCGGAACGGCCTGACCAACGTCCGGGTCGCCAACGGCGACGCGATCATCCTGCTCCGCGAGATGCTCGCCCCCGACGCCCTCGACGGCTGCCGGGTCTACTTCCCCGACCCGTGGCCCAAGGCCCGCCACCACAAGCGGCGGCTCATCCAGGCCGAGTTCCTCACTCTCCTCGCGACCCGGATGAAGCCCGGGGCCGTGCTGCACTGCGCCACGGACTGGGAGGAGTACGCCGAACAGATGCTGGAGGTGCTCTCCGCCCATCCGGACTTCGAGAACACCCAGGCCGACGGCGGTTACACGCCCCGCCCGTCCTTCCGGCCCCTCACCCGCTTCGAGGGGCAGGGCCTGGACAAGGGCCATGTCGTGCACGACCTCCTCTTCCGTCGGAAGTGACCGAGATCGGGTAACTCCGTCGCCCGGTGTCGGTGGGGGTCGTTAGGGTCGCTCACGTGTCGAAATCCGTCCCCGCCGACCAGCCGGAAGCCGCTCCCGTCCCGCTCAGGGACGCCGAGGAGCCGGCCTTCGGCGCCGCCGCCGACCGGTCCCAGTGGCGCTACCGGCCACGGCGGGCCTTCTGGCGCAGCCGGGTGGTCCGGGCCGTCGCCCTCGTCACCGTGCTCGCGATCTGCGCCCTCGTCATCCTGGGCCTGGTCCGCGAGCAGACCGGCACCGAGGGCTTCCTGGTGGGTCTTGGCCTCGCCGTACTTCCCGTACCGCTGCTGATGGCGGCGTTCCGCTGGCTCGACCGGGTCGAGCCGGGCCCCTGGAAGAACCTGCTGTTCGCCTTCGCCTGGGGCGCCTTCGCCGCCGCCCTCGTCGCGATCCTGGCGAACACCTTCGCGATCCGCTGGATCGCGACGGCGACCGCCGACCCGCACTCGGCCGACAACCTCGGTGCCACGGTCGTCGCGCCGGTGGTGGAGGAGAGCGCGAAGGCCGTCGCGATCCTGCTGCTCTTCCTCTTCCGCCGCCGCCACTTCGGCGGTCTCGTCGACGGGGTCGTCTTCGCCGGCTTCACGGCGACCGGCTTCGCCTTCACCGAGAACATCCTCTATCTCGGCAACGCCTTCGGCGAGGACCAGGAGTTCGGCTCCTCCGGCATCGGCATGGTGACGGCCGGGACCTTCTTCGTACGGGTCGTGATGTCGCCGTTCGCGCACCCGCTCTTCACCGTGCTCACCGGCATCGGCTTCGGCCTCGCCGCGCTCGCCCCGCGCGGGAAGCGGGTCCGGAAGGTGCTCCTGCCGCTCGCGGGGCTGCTGCTCTCCATGGGCCTGCACGCCGCGTGGAACGGCTCCGCCACCTTCGGTGGCCCGTGGGCCTTCTACGCGGTGTACGGGGCGCTCATGGTCCCGGCCTTCGGCCTGCTGACCTGGCTCGCGGTGTGGAGCCGGCAGCGGGAGCTGCGCACGATATCCGGGGAGCTCCCGGCGTACGCGGAGGCCGGCTGGCTCTCCCCCGCCGAGCCGCTGGCGCTGTCCTCGATGCGGGCCCGTGAGATGGCCCGTTCGTTCGCCGCCAGGACGTACGGCCCGGCGGCCGCGCGGACGGTCGGCGAGTACGAGTCGTTCGCGACGACGCTGGCCTTCCTGCGGGACCGGGCCAGGCGCGGCACGGCGGGACCCGACTTCCCGGCCCGGGAGCGGGAGCTGCTGCACCATCTGTGGCAGCGCCGTGAGGTGGCCTCGCCCTCGCTCACGTACGCGGCCAGGGCGACGGGCCGGGTGTGGGCGCCGCCGCAGTACCTGGACTACGGCGGCTACAACCCGTACCGGAGTTAGGGCCTGATCCGAGAGACAGGTCCTAAGGCGTGTTCGACGCCTCCGTCAGGAGGGTCAGCTCGGTCTCCGTCAGGGTGAGGCGGGCGGACGCGATCAGGGCGGGGAGCTGCTCGACCGTACGCGCCGAGGCGATCGGCGCGACGACGGTCGGGCGGGACGCGAGCCAGGCGAGGGCGACGGAGGCGGGTTCCGCCTCGTGCGCCTCGGCGACCGCGTCGAGGGCGGAGAGCACGGCCCGGCCCCGCTCGCTGTCCAGGTGCTTGCCGGCTCCGGCGGCCCGGGCGCTGTCGACGGCGGTGCCGGGGCGGTACTTGCCGGTGAGGAAGCCGGACGCGAGCCCGTAGTACGGGACGGCGGAGAGCCCGGACTGATCGACGGTCTCCTGGAGGGGGCCCTCATAGGTCTCGCGGGAGACCAGGTTGTAGTGCGGCTGGAGGGCCACGTACCGGGCCAGGCCCTCGGTCTCGGCGAAGTCGAGGGAGGCGCGGAGCCGCTCGGGGGAGATGTTGGAGGCGGCGACCGCCCGCACCTTGCCGTCCTTCACGAGCTGGTCGAGAGCGGTGACGATCTCCTCGACGGGGACCGACTCGTCGTCGAAGTGCGTGTAGTAGAGGTCGATGTGGTCCGTGCCGAGGCGGCGCAGCGACTCCTCCGCGCCGGCCTTGATGGTCGTGGCGGAGAGCCCTTTGAAGCGGGGGTGGGCGCCGACCTTGGTGGCGACGACGATGTCGGCGCGGTTGCCGCGGGAGGCGAGCCAGCGGCCGATGACGGTCTCGGACTCGCCGCCCTCGTTGCCTTCGGCCCAGGCGGAGTAGACGTCGGCGGAGTCGACGAAGTTGCCGCCGGCGGCGGCGTAGGCGTCGAGGACGGCGAAGGACTGCGCCTCGTCGGCGGTCCACCCGAAGACGTTGCCGCCCAGGGCGAGGGGGAAGACGTGGAGGTCCGAGCTGCCCAGCGGGCGGAGAGAGGTCATGAGTCGGTCAACTCTCTCCGCCGCCGGAGCTATTCCGCGACGTGAACCGGTCAGACCGTGAGGCCCTTGGAGCGGAGCCAGGACGCCGGGTCGATGCCGTCGCCGCCGGGCGTGTGGACCTCCATGTGGAGGTGGGCGCCGGAGACGTTGCCGGTGGCGCCGACGCGGCCGATCGTCTCGCCGGTGCCCACGGTCTGGCCGACGCCGACCGTCATGGACGACAGGTGGCAGTACCAGACCTCGGTGCCGTCCTCCAGCTCCAGGACGATCCGGTAGCCGTAGGAGCCGGACCAGCCGGCCGACTTCACGGTGGCGCCGTGGACCGCCTTGAGCGGGGTGCCGGTGGGGGCGGCGAAGTCGAGGCCCGTGTGGTAGCCGGAGGACCACATCGAGCCGGACTGCATGTAGGTGGCGGTGAGGGAGTACGAGGAGAGCGGCATCGAGTAGCTCGCGGCGAGCTGGGCGAGGCGCTCGGCCTCGGTCTTCGCCCGGGCTTCCGCCTCCGCCTTCGCCTTGGCCTCCGCTTCGGCCTTGGCCTTGGCCTCCGCCTCGGCCTCCGCGGCCGCCTTCTCCGCGGCGTCGGCCTTGGCCGCGGCCTCCGCGGCGGCCTTCTCGGCAGCCGCCTTCTCCGCCGCGGCCATGTCGGCGGCGTCGGCGGAGGCCTGCTGCTGCTCGGCCTGCTGGAGGATGCGGGCGCGCAGGGCCTCGCCCGCGTCGGCGGTGCCGGCGGTGAGGGCGGTGGCCTCGGCCTGCCCTGCCGTGGCGCCCTGCTCGGTGTCGGGCGTGGTGTACGTGGCGGCGGTGAGCGGGTTCGGGTTGGAGCCCGCCGCGCTCGCGGTCTCCATCTCCGCGTCCGAGTCGGGAAGGAGGTCGCCGACGCCGGGGAGGTCGTGGGCGTCCGGCAGGCCGAGGTCCGGGAGGTCCGGGAGCGATATGGCGACCGGCGGCTTGTCCTGCGCGGTGGCGAGGCCGCCCGCGCCGACGGCCGCGATGACGCCGACGCCGAGGACGGTGGAGGAGCGTGCGAAGTTGGAGCGCTGCTTGACGACCCGGTGCCGGCCGCCGGAGCGGCTCTGGGCGCGGAGGGACTCCTCGCTGGGGTTCCACTCGGTGTCCGGGGCGGCGGCGGGACCCGCACCACCACCGAAGGCATCGAAGGGGGCTTCGGGTACGGGAGTGTTGGACGCCACTAGGGCGCGCTCCTTTCCTTCCTTCTCGCCTACCGGGTTAGCTGACGGGTTCGGAGCAGGAAGGTCTCCTACGGGCACGTTCGCACAGGTGCGACGGGCCCGATTCACCCCAAGTAGTGGTTCCCCGGTTCCTTTTCAGGATTCGGCGCGTGCGCACGGTGCCGCCTCTTGCGACGGCTGGGACGACCGCACTGCGTTATCGAACGTTAATAGACAGGGGGTCCCTATTCCAAGCCGTTCCTCTTGATCATTCATTGAATTGGGGGAGAATAGCCCGAGTTGACCCCCCTTCAACAACGGCCACGCAAACCGCCGCGACCTGACGTTGAGTCAATTGTTATCGCAGGGACACCTGTCGACTACGGCCCGTGACGGGATCCGTTCGGCGGCACCACCGGCATCGTCCGGCGCCGCTCCGGCTGCCCCGCCGCGGGGCGGCTCAGCGCGAGGAGCGCCATGTCGTCCGTGGACCCGCCGCCCGTGTGCAGCCGTACGTCGTCCACGAGCGCGTCGAGCAGTTCCTCGGGCCCCGGGAAGATCCGGCCGGCGAGGCGCTCCCCCGGGTCGTAGAAGACACCCGCCGCGTTCCGCGCCTCCGAGAGGCCGTCGGTGTAGAAGAGCAGCGTCGCGCCCGGCGGGTACGGCCGCCCCTCGGCCCGGTCCGGCCACGTCGCCAGATCGCCCATGCCGAGGGGCAGCGCCGACTCGGTCGGTTCGAGCGTGTCCAGGCGCCCGTCGGCGTACAGCATCAGCGGGGGCGGGTGCCCGCGGTTGACGACCCTTACGAAACCGTCGAAGGTGCCGTTCCCGTCGCCGCGCGGGATCTCGGCAAGGACGGCGGTGGTGAACCCCTCGAAGGCGTCGAGCCCGTCGCGCCGGGTGCCCTCGCGGGCAAGCGCCCGTTCGAGGCGCTGCGCCACACCCTCCAGGCTCCGCTCCTGCTCGGCCGCCTCGCGGAAGGCGCCGATGACGACGGCGACGGCCTCGACCGCCTCCATGCCCTTGCCCCGGACGTCGCCGACCACGAGCCGCACCCCGTAGGGGGTGTCCTGGACGGCGAACAGGTCGCCGCCGATGAACGCGTCCGCTTGCGCCGCCTCGTAACGAGCCGCGCACTGCAGCCCGCCGATCCGCTCGGCGGGCGTCGGGAGCACGGCCTTCTGCGCGGTCTCCGCGATGACCCGCGCCGAGGCGAGCCGCTCGCCGCTGCGGCGCACGACCCGGCTGATGAGGAGGGCGAGCGCGGACACGGTGAGGACGGTCAGGGTCTCGGTGAGGGTCGGGATCTCGGCGGCGGTGCCGTTGTAGAGATGCAGCCCGACGGAGGCGAGGACGGCGGCGATCCCGGTGAGGAGCGTCGTGAGCGTGGAGAAGAACGGCGCGGCGATCAGCGGGGCCGCGGAGAAGAGCGGAGCCGCGGTGTACGCGGGCGGGGTAGACAGGTCGAACACGACCCCGCCGGCGATCACCAGGGGCGGCAGGGCGCGGATGAACCGCCGGGCCCGCCCGTACGACCGGCGGCCCTCGCCGTCCCGCCGCCGCCCACCGCCGACCGTTCCTAGGGGGTGCCCCACCTGTGCTCTCCTGCCCGGTCCGTACCGGCCGCGGTCCGCACCGCGCCCTTCAAGGGTGGCCGCCGCCGCGGGGGGCGGCGACTCCCACGGGGCCGACTGGCGTACGGACCGGGCGGCGGCCCCCTGAAGGTGAGGGCTGAGTCCTCCGCCCCGGAGGGCTCAGCCCCTCGCAGCGGAGGGCTCAGTCCTTCGTCGCCCCCTCCGCGAGGCGCCCGCCCCGCGCCAGGAGGGCCATCGCGGCTGCGCACCCCAGACCGACCGCGCACAGCACCAGCCATGGCACCGCCGACCAGCCGGCTACGTCGAGCAGCACGCCCGTCCCCAGGTTCCCGAGGGTGATCCCGATCCCGCACACCGTGTTGTAGAGCCCGTAGTGGGTGGCCACCCAGCGCCCCCGGGACAGGGCCACGACGGTGTCCATCTCGTACGGGTAGAGCACCGCGTTCCCGACGGCCAGCACCGCCGCGCACAGCAGCAGCCCCACCGGGCCCCTGCCCAGGGCCGCCGGGAGCAGGAAGGCCCCGCCCATCAGACCGAGCCCGAGGACCAGACACCGTTCCCGGCTCAGCCGGCGCCTGCACCAGGCCGTGATCCGCAGCTGCCCGACGAGCGCGACGAGGGCCGAGACGACGAACAGGGCGGTCGTGAGCCCTGTGCCGCCCGCCGCGAGCGGCAGCGCCAGATAGACCTGGAAGGACAGGACGTACGAGCCGGTCATCGCGAGCGAGAACAGCCAGAAGGTGCGGTGCGCGAGCACCGTACGGAACTGGCCACGCTCATCCCCCGTCGGCGCCGTCCCCCCTCCCCGTACGGGCATGTACCGGAGCTGTACGAGGGTGAGGACGGCGAACAGCACCGCCGCCACCAGGCACGTCAGCCGGAACGACACCCCTGTCAGGGCCACCCCGAGGAGCGGCCCGAGGAGGATGCCCGCCTGGTAGTACACGTTGAACAGCGCGAAGGCCTCGACCCTCCTCTCCTCTCCGGCCTCCGCGGCGAGGCAGGCCCGCACGGCGGGGTTGAACAGCGCCCCCGCGAGACCGGTCGCGAGCGAGGCGGCGATCAGCATCGGCAGCGACTGGGCGAACGCGAGGGCTCCGAAGCCGGCCGTCCGCAGCGCACAGCCGGCGACGATGAGCGGCTTGAAGCCGAGCCGGTCGGCGAGCGCCCCGCCGACGAGGAACATGCCCTGCTGGGACAGGTTCCGGGCGCCGAGGACGAGGCCGACGGCCCAGGCCGCCATGCCGAGCCCGTCCGCGAGGTGCGCGGCCAGGTACGGCATCAGCATGTAGAAGCCGAGGTTGATGGTGAGCTGGTTGAGGAAGAGGAGCCGTACGGCCGGTTCGAAGGTACGGCTCCGCTTCCACACCCCGCCCCGGGGAGCGGCCGTCGTGGTGCTCAACGGCCCAGCCCCGCCCGGTCCATGGCCTTGCGGGTCCAGCCCTCGACGGGCGCGCCCGCCTCGTACCCGGCCGGGTCCTCTCGTACGGGCCCGTCGAGAAGGCCGTGCGCCGAGCAGAACTCGTCGTTGAAGACGGTGTCGAAGTACCGCTGCGGCCCGTCGGGGAAGACGGCCGCGATCCGCGTCCCGCGCGGCCGGGTACGGGCCAGCCACCCGGCGACGAGCGCGACCGCGCCCACGCTCCAGCCCCCGGTCGCGAACTGGCGCGAGGCCAGTCGGCGGGCCGCCCGTACCGCCTCCGCGGGACCCACCCAGTGGACCTCGTCGAAGGCCCCGTGGTCCACGTTGCCCGGGTGGATGGACGAGCCGAGCCCGCGCATCAGCCGCTCCCCGGCGGGCAGGCCGAAGACGGTCGACCCGACGGAGTCGACGCCGACCAGTTCGAGGGCGGGGCTGCTGGTGGCGCGCAGGGCCCGGGAGATCCCGGCCGAGTGGCCCCCGGTGCCGACCGCGCAGACGAGGACGTCGATCCGGTCGAGCTGCCCGGACAGTTCGGCGGCGAGCCCGGCGTACGCGTCGGGGTTGTCGGGGTTCCCGTACTGGTTGGGCCACCAGGCCCCGTCGAGCCCCGCGAGCAGCTCGGCGACCCGGTCCATCCGGGCCTGCTGCCAGCCGCCGAGCGCGCTCGGCTCGCGTACGACGTGGACCTGGGCACCGTGGGCGACGAGCATCCGCTCGACGATCGGTTCGAGACCGGGGTCGGTGACGACGTGCACCGGATGCCCGTGGAGGACACCGGCGAGGGCGAGGCCGAGACCGAGGGTCCCGGAGGTCGACTCGACGATCGGGGCGCCGGGCCGCAGCTCACCGCGGCGGCGGGCCTGCTCGACCATGTAGAGGGCGGCGCGGTCCTTGATGCCGCCGAAGTTGAAGCCTTCGAGCTTGGCCCAGTAGCCGTCGTCCGTCCACAGGACGGGGGTGTTGCCGACGGTCTGCTCGGCGGCGGGCGTCTTGCTGCCGGACAGCAGGTTGTTCATGGGGACGTCCTTGGGGTGGTACGCGAAAAAGACCTGGTCACGCGAGGGCGGGACCCGGTTCAGTTCCGGTCCACTCCGAGGGCGATCAGCAGACGGCCCGGCTCGGGGCCGGGCCCCGCCCTGCCCCGTACGCAGCGCGCGCGGGGATCGGTGCGGTGGTCCGCTTCGTACGGCAGGGTCACGGCTCCGCCGGCGTCCGGCACGGCGAGCTGCGAGGCGGCGCTCTGCGCGGGGAGGTGCGCGTCGAAGGACCACGCCTCGCCGGACCGCTCGCAGCCGTGCGGCAGCGCGGGGGCGGAGACGGTGGTCGTGCCGTAAGGGGTGGGCAGGACGTGCCCGTGGGAGCCGTGGCAGACGCTCACGAGGAGGGCGAGGAGCGCGAGCAGGACGAGAACGGCGGGCGCCCGCCGGTTCACATCGCTCACACGCTCGTCACTCATGGTGCGCGTGAGACTACGGTGGGGAAGTGTGGCTCCGCAAAGACGTGGGCCCGGATTCGGCCACCGTTTACTTCGGGCAGTGCTTGCCGCGGGTGCCGCGGGGGCGGCTGCCTACAGGTTCCGCTCCGCGTAGATCTCCAGCGCGTCCCGGACGAGGACCGCGGTCCCCTCCCCGTGCTTGTCGTAGTTCGCGGTGAAGCGCGGGTCGTCGACGTACATCCGGCCGAGGCCGATCACGTACTCCTTGCTCGGGGCCGTGGTGTGCGACAGCCAGTCGACCTGGCGCCGCGCGATCGCCTGCACCTCCTCGCTGCCGGCCGCCAGGCCGTCCTTCAGCGCCCGCGCGAAGTCGCGGGCGATGCCGGCCTGCTCGTCCATGAACGCCTTCTTCCGGTCGGCGTCGAGCGACCGCCACCAGCGGTCACCCTTCTCGTACGCGTCGCGGCCCCAGCGCTCGGACACCTCCTCCTCGTACACCGTGTGGTCGAAACCGTCGAACACTTCGTCGGCCATGAGTTCTTCTCCGTTCTCGGTCTTGTGGAGAGTGGTCCGCACGGACGCGATCCGGCGTCCGATGCGCTCGCGCTCCTGCTCCAGGAGGGCGAGATGGGTGCGGAGGGCGGCGGTCGTGTCCCGCTGCCCCGCGAGGACCTCGGCGATGGCGGACAACGAGAGCCCCAGCTCGCGCAGCAGCAGGATCCGCTGCAGCCGCACGAGCGCCGCCTGGTCGTAGTACCGGTAACCGTTCGCGCCGATCCGGCTCGGCTCCAGCAGTCCGCGCTCTCCGTAGTGCCGGAGGGTGCGGCTGGTGGTGCCGGCCTTCTTGGCGATCTCTTGGATCGACCACTCCATACCGAGAACGCTAAATCTTGACGTCGCGTCAAGGTCAAGCGCCGAGCGACGCCACGCGGGGGCACGTCGCTGGGGGCACACGGGGCATACGACGAAGGCCCGGATCCAGTGACTGGATCCGGGCCTTCGTTTGCTACTGAGTAGCGGGGACAGGATTTGAACCTGCGACCTCTGGGTTATGAGCCCAGCGAGCTACCGAGCTGCTCCACCCCGCGTCGGTAAACCTGACTCTACGCTACGGGCGGGGCAATCACGAAATCGGTTTACGTCAGCAACCGCAGTCGTCGGAGTCGACGGGTGCGGTGAGCGGGTCCGCGGCCTTCTCGGCGGGCCCCTCCCAGGTCTCGTACGCGAAGCCCTCGCGCACCCAGTACTCGAAGCCGCCGAGCATCTCCTTCACCTGGAAGCCCAGCTCGGCGAGGGCGAGCGCGGAGCGCGTGGCGCCGTTGCAGCCGGGGCCCCAGCAGTACGTGACGACCGGCACGGACCGGTCGAGCAGCTGCTCCGCCTGCTCGGGGACGAGCGCGGTCGGCAGGTGGATCGCACCGGGGACGTGCCCCTGGTCCCAGGACGCGGTCGACCGGGAGTCGAGCACCACGAAGCCGGGGTCGGTGCCGTCAGCCGCAGCGGCGGCGAGCGCGGAGGCCACATCCGAGACGTCGGCGTGGAAGGCGAGGCTCGCGGAGAAGTAGGCCGCCGCCGCGGCGGGAGAGGCCGGCGGGGTGCGGAGTACGGCGTTGACCGGGTTGAGCTGCGTCGTTGTCGTCGTCATGGTGATCAATCTACGGACGAGGGACCGGGCGTTGAAGTGTCGATCCACGGCGGTCCTGGCCATCGGCCGGGGAATCCCCGGCGCCCTCCGCGAGACGGCATGGATCTCACGTCTCGGGACTGAATGAGCCGCCGAACGCCGCCACGGACGTGTCACATGGGCGGGATTCCATCCGTCATGAGGACATGACGGCATGACGGCATGACGGGCCGCGAACGGGGAGATCGACGCATGGACCACCACGACAAGGAACTCCTCGCCCGGCGCTTCGAGGCCGACCGGGGCCACCTCAGGGCGGTGGCCTACCGGATGCTCGGCTCGCTCGGCGAGGCCGAGGACGCCGTCCAGGAGGCCTGGTTCAAGCTCAGCCGCAGCGACGTCAGCGCGGTGGAGAACCTCAGCGGCTGGCTGACCACGGTCGTCGGCCGCGTCTGCCTCGACATGCTGCGCTCCCGCGGCTCGCGCCGCGAGGACCCGCTGGAGTACCACGTCCCCGACCCGGTCGTCCGGGTCGTCGACGGCACCGACCCCGAACACGCCGCCGAGCTGACCGAGTCCGTCGGCCTCGCCCTCCTCGTCGTCCTGGAGACGCTGTCTCCGGCCGAGCGGCTCGCGTTCGTCCTGCACGACATGTTCGCCGTCACCTTCGACGAGATCGCCGAAGTCGTGGACCGAACCCCGGCCGCCACCCGCCAGCTCGCCAGCCGCGCCCGCCGACGGGTGCGGGACGCCACCCCGGCCGCCGGGCCCGGCGCGCGCAGACAGCGGGAGATCGCCGACGCCTTCCTCGCCGCGTCGCGCGGCGGTGACTTCGAGGGGCTGCTCGCGGTCCTGGACCCGGACGTGGTGCTGCGTGCGGACGGCGGCAGGACCCTCGCGGCCGTCTCGAAGATCGTCAGGGGCGCGGAGGCCGTCATCGCGCAGGCCCTCATGTACGCGAAGTTCAAGCAAGCCGCGCTGCCGGTCGTGGTCAACGGCGCGCCCGCGTACCTGTCGGTCGTCGACGGACGTCCGGCCGTGCTCATGTCGTTCACGATCGCCGGGGACCGGATCGTCGGGCTCGAGATCCTGGCGGACCCGGAGCGGCTCGCCACGCTCGCCCTCTCGGAGGAGGACCTGGCGAGGGCGACCTACTGACGCCCTCTCACGCCCTGCGGCCGGCCGTCCCGACGGCCGACGTCCCCCTGGCGGCCGCCAAGGAGGCTCCGGCCGCCAGGGAGACGACGGCGCTCGCCATGCCGAGTACGGCGCCGGCCGCGACGTCGCCCGGGTAGTGCACCCCGGTGTGGACCCGGGAGTAGCCCACGGCCATCGCCAGGACCTGCAGGGGAACGGCGGCCGGCGGCAGCACCACCCCCACGGCGGTGGCGAAGGCGACCGCCGACGCGGTGTGGCCCGAGGGGAACGAGGCCGAGTCGGGCATCGGCACGTGACGGCCCGCCACCACCCGGGCCGCCTCGCGGTCCGGCCGCTGACGGCGCACCAGACGCTTGCCCAGCAGGTTCGCCGCGGCGGAGGCCACGGCGATGGCCCCGACCCCGGCGAGGGCCGCCCGGCGCGGCCGGCCGGGGACGAGGGCGAGCCCCGCCGCCAGGGCGAACGAGATCTTGGAGTGGTCGGCCGTGTGCGAGAGCCTGCGGAGCCCGGTGTCGAGCGTGGGTGTGGGGGTGGCGGCCACGGCGGCGTACACGGCCCCGTCCATCGCCCGGAGGTCCTTGAGGACGCCCCTCAGGGGGCCCGTGGTGGTCGTGGTGCTCGTGGTGCTCGTTTCCGTCATGTGCCGCTCCTCGGGGAGGGATGGTGGAAGGCCAGTCGGGTGATGCGCCGCCAGTCCATGGGCGGCTGGGGCTCGATGACGCCGGGCCGGTGACGGGGCACGAGGACCCGGAGGGCGCCGGGGCGGAGGGTACAGACGACGGGGGTGGGCAGGATCAGCGCCTCACCGTCGACGGCGACGGGAATGAGATCACGGGCCCCGCTCCTCCCACTGGCCCCACCGGAACCGGAGCTGGTGCCGGAACCAGAGCCGGATCCGGGGCTGGAACCGGAACCGGAACCGGCATCGCCGCCCCCCGCCCCCACGGACTTCCCCGTCACCTCGACCCGGGCGGCCGTGAGGACGTTCAGACCGGCCGCCTGGGTGCCCCGTACGGCCAGTTCCGCGGCCTGGGCCGCCCCGTCGACCCGGATGGCGATCACCCCCAGCTCACCCCCGTCGAGCTGCGGTCTCCGGGCGGCGGAGGCAGCGAACGGATCGGGTGCCGCGTACGGGTTGTTGCTGACCAGGAGCGCCTGCTGGGCGGGCAGCCGGCGGTCGTCGGCGATCGCGTCGAGGCGGTCGCCCTCACCGCCCTGGAGCAGATCGGGCAGGAGGTCCAGCGCGGTGCCCGCCTTCGCGTCGCGGTAGTCCGGGTGCTGGACGACATCGGCGTACACGCCGAAGGACACCGTGTTGACGAAGGGCCGCCCGGAGACCGAGCCCAGGTCGACCCGGAGTTCCTCGCCGTCGACGAGAGCGTCCAGACAGCTCGCGGGGTCGTTGCGGTCGAGGCCCAGGTCGAGGGCGAAGTGGTTACGGGTGCCCGCCGAGACGACGAGGAACGGCAGGTCGTACTCGGCGGCCACGGCGGCGACGAGGGCCTGCGTACCGTCGCCGCCGGCCACACCGAGCAGGTCGGCGCCCTCGGACACCGCCTCGCGGGCGAGCGCGGTGACATCGGTCTCGGCGGACGTGTCGAGGAGGACGACCCGGGCGCCCAGCTTCTCGGCGCGCTCGACGAGCCCGAACCGGGCGACCTTCCCGCCCCCGGACTTGGGGTTCATGATCAGCACGGGCCGGCGCGGCCGGGGCCGCCGCTCCCCGCGCGTACGCGTCGGTTCCCGCTCGCTCACGGGCCGGCGCAGGGCGGCCCGCGCGCAGAAGAGCGCCACGCCCCACAGGCCGAGGGCCACGAGCGCGGTCAGCCAGAGGCCCCCGACGATGTACAGGGTGAGCACCGCGACCGGCGCGCCGACGGCGAGCAGCCCGCCGAACACCCGCAGCAGCCCGCGGTGGGCGAGGAACCACCAGATCCCCGCGGCCGAACAGACCAGCCCCACGACCCCGCTCAGCAGGACCACCATCCCGCCGTGGCCGAGGCCGGTCAGCAGGAACAACACGGCGGCGGCCGCCGCGGCCAGCGCCCCCCTGGCCAGCCGCCGGGCTCCCGCCACCGGATCACCGGACCCACTCACCATCACCGTCACCGTCCCCACCTCCGAGCTCGCCGCCACGTTCCAGGTTCGTCCAGAGTGACGCGAACCGCGCCCGCAAGGATGCCCGAACCAGAGTGACCGCCAGGCGAGTCATGACCCGCCGGACCGCGGTCAGGATCAGGCTTCCCTTGCCCAACGGGCTCAACTCTGCCAGGAGTTCACCCATGCCCGTCCGGCGTCCGGCGCCGGGCACGGGGAAGGCACAGACCCACGGGCATCCGGCCGGGAACGACGGAGCGCCCCGACCGGTCGGAACCGGTCGGGGCGCTCCCCTGCAGGTCAGAGGGTTTCCCCTCCCCTGCCACACGTAGGCCGTGTGGGACTCGAACCCACAACCAACGGATTAAAAGTCCGCTGCTCTGACCAATTGAGCTAACGGCCCGTGGACAAGCACACCCGTGCAGCATAGCCCGAGAGATTCCCCGAACCGATCGGGTATCCGACACGGGCCGCGCCGGTGTGCCTCGCGCTGCGCGTGCGGTGAGCCTCGCGGTGCGCCGTGCCGGGTGCCGGGCCGCGGGCCCGGGCGACGTGGCCGGGCCCGCGGTGGGGCGGGAGGGTTCCCGCGGTCAGAACAGGGACTTGAAGGTGTTCCAGCCGCCGCCGATCAGGAAGCGGGAGCGGTACGCGCCGCCGCAGGTGGCGTCGTAGCTGTACAGCCGGCCCGCGCTGTCTCGGCCGACCAGGTCCGGGCAGCCGTCGCCCGAGATGTCGCCGACGCCCGCCACGGACGAGTAGATCCCCCAGCCGGTGCCGATCTTCACCCGTGCCGTCACGCCGCCGGTCGCCGTGCCGTAGTAGCGCCACAGCCCGCCGTCCGCGTCGACGCCCAGCAGGTCGCCGCGCCCGTCCCGGTTGATGTCCCCGGCGCCGACGATCTTCTTGTACAGCTTCCAGTTGGTGCCGATCCGCACCCGGCTCTTCACCCGGTGGTCGGCCGTACCGGCGTAGAAGTACATGTCACCGGTCGACGTCTGGCGTGCGATCAGGTCGGTGAACCCGTCGCCGTTCGCGTCGCCCGGGGACGTCAGGACGTCGTACTGTCCCCAGCCCGAACCGATCAGCGTGTACGGCGAGGAGGCCGAGACCACCTTCCCGCAGCCCGGCCGGTAGGCCCGCAGCTGGTCGCCCACGCGGGCGAGGACGTCCGCGCAGCCGTCGCTGTTGACGTCGCCGTACGGCACCAGGACGGACGTGGTCGCGAACGCCGTGCCCGTGCCCGCGATCCGCGGCGCGAAGCCACCGAACCCGTTGCCCTTGTACAGGGACACCAGACCCGCCGTGTCCATCGCCAGGAGGTCGCCCTGCGTGTCGTTCCCGGCCATGTCCCGCCAGGCGGGCTTGCCGCCGGTGACCGAGATCGTGCCGGTCAGGGAGAGGTCCCTGCCCTGCCCGTCGGCCGTGCCGGCCGCCAGGTGCCAGGAGTACGTGCCGTTCACGACGGTCTGGCCCGCCGCCGTCCTGCCGTCCCACGAGACGTCGACGCGGCCCCGGGTCTCGTACGCCCCGAGCGTGCGGATCACGGCTCCGGAGAACCGGTCGCGCAGTGTCAGCTGCCAGATCGACGCGGGCTTGGAGAGCGCCCAGGAGGCCTTCCAGCCGTCCTGCGGCCGCATGCTGGCCGGCACCTTCGCCGAGGCGGCGGTGAGGTCGGAGGTGGGAACGCCGGGCCACACCACGTGGAGGAGGTCGTGGCGGTCCTTGTACGCGACCGCCCCGCCGAAGCGGTCGACGGTCCAGTACTCGCGGCGGGCGCCGCCGACCGGTTCGGAGTCGACGAGCCTGCGCACCACGGGCTTGCCCGAAGAGTCCTTGGAGGTGAGGTCGGTGAGCCGGAGGTACGCGTCGGAGTCCCGGTCGACGACGTAGCCGTCACCGAGCAGGGCCCCGTCGGCCGCTCCCAGGGACAACGGCACCTTCGTGCCCGTCCTGAGGTCGATCACGCCCCGCTGCTGGGTCGGCCCGCATCCCCAGTACAGCCAGCGCCCGGCAGCCGCCTGAAGCTCCGTCGGGACGCACGCCGCGCCGGTCGTGACCTTACCGAGGTCCTTGCCGGTGGCCAGGTCGGTACGCGCCACCTCGCCCGCCGTGGCCGTGCCCGCGTACAGGGTGGCGCCCCAGAGGGCCGCCGCCGTCTGCGGCTGCTCGCGGACGACGGTCTGCGCGTCGAGGTCGACGACGAGCGTTTTTCCCCGTCCCGTGAAGACCGCCCGCGGGCCGAAGGCGTCGACGATCCGGCCGTCCGTCTCGCCGGTGGACACCCGGCTCACCTGACCGGTGGAGGTACGGGCGGTGACCTCCAGCGGCTTGAAGTCGTCCTGGGCCAGATAGACCGTACGGCCGTCCCCGCTGTCGAACAGCGGCGTGGTGTTCCGCAGCCGCTTCGACTCGGCCCCCGCCCACTCCGGCTGCGGATCGCCGGTGTGCATCGGCCCGACGGGCAGCGTCCTTCCGTAGAAGCCGCTGCCCTTCGAGGTGCTCAGCTCCAGGGTGGAGAGCCGGCCCGCGCCGAGGGCGAGCGACGCCACCCCGGCCGGAATCGGCTCCACACGGCGCAGCTTCTCCAGGACCGGGGCGCCGCCGTCCTTCGCCGGGACGGCCTTGAGGAGGGACCAGTCGGTGGCGGAGCTGCCGCCGACGACGGCCACGCCTCCGCCCGCGATCTGGGTGAGTTCCGCTTCGGCACCCGTCAGAAGGGTCTGCGCGGGCTTGTCGGGGTGCAGCGCGACGAGCTTGCGCTGCAGGGACGCGCCGATGCCGGGGACCTGGCCGAGGGCGAGGACCCAGTCGCCGGCCAGGGCGATGCGGGCCGTGCTCAGTCCTTCGGGGAGGACGACGGTCCGCTCGGGGCCGGTGAGCGCGGCGCGCTCGCGGATGTGGACCGTGCGGCTGCCGTCGATCCAGGCGATCCGGTCGGGGCTCAGCGCCACCGGTGCCACGGGCGCGTTGCCCGTCGCGGTGGGCGCGGGGATCACGGTCATCCGTCCGGTGACCGGGTCGACGAGGCCGAGGTCGGAGAAGCCGTACGCGTTCGGGTCGACGCCCCGGGCGAAGCGGAGGACGGCCGTGGAGCCGTCGCCGGCCGCGAGCTGCGCCTGTTCCAAGTTGGCGTCCGCGGGCCAGCCGGTGACGGGCGTGCGGGTCCCGTTCGGGTCGTCGGCGCGCACCAGGTGGTAGCCGCCGCTCGTGCCCGTCGCGGCGGATGCGCCCTGCCGGAAGAGCAGGACGTCGCCGACGAGGCCCACGTAACTCGTGTCGGTGGGGATGTCGAACGGCCGCTCGGTGCCGGTCTCCAGGTCACGGACGGCGTGGAGGCCGAGGCCCGGCTCGACGTACAGATAGCGTCCGCCGTTGCCCGACTTGGCGAAGGGCACGGCTCCCTTGTCGTAGCCCAGTCCGGTGTTCTTCGCGGGGTCGGTGAAGTCCGTCCACTCCAGTTCCCCGCCGTACGACCGGTCGGGGTCCTCCGTCTCGTGCACGTACCCCGTGGGGCCGACGGCGGTGACGGTCTGCTGCCGGGGCAGGGCCCGCCAGTTGGGCGCGATGTCCATCTGGTCCACGCCGACGACCGGCGAGGCCTGGGCGACGACGGCGGGTGAGAGGCCGACCGCCGTGGCGACGAGCGCGGTGGCGAGGACGGCGATACGCGCGCGGGGACGCCGCACGCGTGCGAAACGAGACAAAGAGGTCCCTCCCCAGGGCAACCTGATGTGCGGGATACGGGGAGGAGCCTCCGCCGGGCCCCCTGGCCGGCGCTCCTCACCACGTCAACGGCCTGAGCGTATCCCCTCCGTCGCACGCGAGTACGACTCAGGGGCGCATGTACGGAAACGCCTCAGGGCCCGCTCCGGCACCGAAGTGCGGGGCGGGCCCTGAGGTCCGTTCAGTCGCCGGCCGTCAGCTCCGTGGCTGCCGGCTGCTCACTGCGGATCAGCCGTTGCGCTTCCAGCGCGGCTTGTCGTCACGGCGGCCGAAGGAGGAGCCGCCGCCGGCGGAACCGGTCGAGCCGGTGCCGCGGTGGTCGTCACGACGGCCGTACGGGCGGTCGCCGCCGGCCGGACGGAAGCCGCCGGTCGCCGGACGGTCGTCACGACGGTCGCGGTTGAACGGACGGTCGCTGCCGCGGTGGCCGCCGGCCGGACGGTCGTTGTCGCGACGCTCGAAGGAGCGGCCGCCACGGTCGTCACGGTTGAAGCCACCGGAGGGACGGTCGTCACGGCGGAAGCCGCCACGGTCGCCAC
>NZ_JBITBZ010000005.1:36777-469043 GCF_044452745.1 Streptomyces sp. NPDC051822
ACCGCGGTCGTCACGGTTGAAGCCACCCGACGGACGGTCGTCACGACGGAAGCCACCACCGGACGCCGGACGGTCGTTGTCCCGACGGAAACCACCGGAGGGACGGTCGTCACGGCGGAAGCCGCCACGGTCGCCACCGCGGTCGTCACGGTTGAAGCCACCCGACGGACGGTCGTCACGACGGAAGCCACCACCGGACGCCGGACGGTCGTTGTCCCGACGGAAACCACCCGAGGGACGGTCGTCACGGTTGAAGCCACCGGAGGGACGGTCGTCGCGGCGGAAGCCGCCGGACGGACGGTCGTTGTCGCGACGGAAGCCGCCACGGTCACCACCGCGGTCGCCGCCACGGAAACCACCGCGGTCACCACGGTCGTCACGGTTGAAGCCACCGCGGTCGCGGCGCTCGTAGTTGCCCCGGTCGTCGCGGGCGGCCGGACGCTCCTCGCGGCGCTGCTCCTCGACGCGGGCGGCGGCGCGCTCGGCCTCCACGGCGGCGGCGGCGATCTCGGCCTCGGCGGCCTCCGTCACCTCGGCCACGGCGGCCTCGGGGTCCTCGCCACGCTCGCGGGCGGCACGGGCCACCAGGCGGTCGGCCTCCTCGCGGAGCTCGACGGCGCGGCGCTGCAGGCGCTCCAGCTGCTTGGTCAGGTCGACGACCTCACGCTCGGCCTGCTTGGCCGAGTTGTTCGCCGAGTCGGCCTGGACCTCGGTCAGCGAACGGGCGCCGGTGATCTCGGCGACCTCGGGCTCGAAGGCGCCGGCGCTCTGGATGATGTGACGCGAGGCGTCGACGCCCGCGTCCTCCATCAGCCGGAAGATCTGGCGGCGCTGGTGCGGCAGCGAGAGCGAGACGACGACACCGGACTTGCCGGCTCGGGCGGTACGGCCCGAGCGGTGCAGGTAGTCCTTGTGGTCGCCGGCCGGGTCCACGTTGAGGACCAGGTCGATGCCGTCGACGTGGATGCCTCGGGCGGCGACGTCGGTCGCGACGAGCGCGTTGACGTAGCCCTTCTTGAAGTCGTCGAGGACGCGCGTACGGGCGCCCTGGGTCATGCCGCCATGCAGCGCGTCGGCCTTGACGCCGTTGTCCTGCAGCTGCTCGGCGATGCGGTCGGCGCCCAGCTGGGTGCGGACGAAGATGATCGTGCGGCCCTTGCGGGCGGCGATCGCGGCCGTGACCGGCGCCTTGTCCTTCGGCTTCACGACGAGGACGTGGTGGGTCATGGTCGTGACGTTGCCCTGCGCGCTGTCGACCTCGTGCGTGACGGGGTCGGTCAGGTAGCGCTTGACCAGGGTGCCGATCTCGTTCTCCATGGTGGCGGAGAAGAGCATGCGCTGGCCGCCGCCGGGGATCTGGTCGAGCAGCTCGGTGACCTCGGGCAGGAAGCCCAGGTCGGCCATCTGGTCGGCCTCGTCGAGGACGGCGATCTTGACGTTCTCGAGCGAGCAGGCGCCGCGGTTGATGATGTCGCGCAGACGGCCCGGGGTGGCGACGAGGACGTCGACACCGCGCTCCAGGGCGTAGATCTGGTTGCTCATCGACGTACCGCCGCAGACGACCTTCATCTTGAGGCCGAGCACGTCGCCGTACGGCTGGAGGGCGTCCGCGACCTGCATCGCGAGCTCACGCGTCGGCGTGAGGATGATGCCGCGGGGCTTCTTCTTGTCGGTGTGACCGCCGGCCAGACCGGCGAGCAGCGGGAGACCGAAGGAGAGGGTCTTGCCGGAGCCGGTACGGCCGCGGCCGAGGATGTCCTTGCCGGCCAGGGCGTCCGGGATGGTCGCCGCCTGGATCGGGAAGGGGGTGGTCACGCCGTTCTGCGCGAGCTTGCGCACGACGCCCTCCGGCAGACCGAGGTCGCCGAACGTGACGGTGGGCTCGGACGGCTCCGCGTCGGCGTCGTCGAGCGCCTCGATGGCGTCGTCGATGATCTCGATGGCGTCGATGGCCTCGACGATGGCGTCGACGGTCTCGGAGGCCGCGGCGGCCTCGACGATCTCGTCGTTCTCGGGCATGACGGCGTGGTCAGAACTGAAAATGGACATGCGAAATGCGAAACCTTCCGGAGTCTCGGCACGCGCCCGTAACTCCGTGATTTCGCAAATCGACCGCCTCAATGCGGTCAGCCACGGCTAGGGAGAGTACGCGCCACACGGCGCTCTTCTGTGTCGGCGCCGGGCAATGGGATCAAACGATCTACCACCATACGCACCCTCCCCCACCTATGGCAAACCGGACTCCGTCACACCGGTCCGACCTGCGGAGACGCCGCCGGCTCCGCGGGCGCTTCCGGCCCGTCCGCGGCCCGCACGCCACCCATCTGGGTGTCGGGTCCGGGAGACGGCGGATCGGTCGGATTCGAGGTCGGCTCCGGCGTCGGCTCGGGGGTCGGCACCGTCGGCTCCGGGGTCGGCTCGGGGGTCGGCACCGTCGGCTCCGGGGTCGGTGTGGATCCGCCGCCTCCGGCACCCGCGGAGCCGCCGGCGCTGCCCCCGCCGCCGTTCCCGCCGCCGCCGTCCCCGCTTCCGCCGCTCCCGCCGCTCCCGCTCCCCCCGGAGCCGCCCGCACCGCCGGACGGACCGTTCTGGCCCCCGCCCGTCGGCTGCGGCTTCGGCGAGCCGCCGTGGCCGCCGGGGCCCTCCACCGGCATCACCGCGCCCGGGGAGGGCTTCGTGGTGCCCGAGGGGGAGCCGCTCGGGACCGGGGACTCCGTGCCCGCGCCGGCCGCCGCCGGTCCGCCCGCGCCGCCCTGCCGCCCGTTCGAGGAGTCACCGCCGCCGTCGGGGGCTCCGGACCCGCCGCCCTCCGAACCGGTCGCCACGCCCCGCTTGGCGCCGGACGCGCCGGGCGCCGGCTTCGCCCCCTCGTCACTCACACTCATACAGCCGCTCAGACCGGCACAGGCCGCGACGGCCAGCGCGGTGGCGGCCCATCGCACCGGGGTGGGCAAATGGCGCACGGGGGCACCTCCAGAGGACAGCAGGCAGGAACAGAACGCGTCGCGCTGCCCAACTCCCCGGGCGCCACAAGGGACACGGCCCCCATGCGCCCGCTCGGCTCAGCCGTAGCCCAGCGCGTGCAGCCTCTCGTCGTCGATGCCGAAGTGGTGGGCGATCTCGTGGACGACGGTGATCTCGGTCTCCGCGACCACGTCCTCCTTCGACTCGCACATCCGCAGCGTCGGCCCCCGGTAGATCGTGATCCGGTCCGGCAGCACGCCCGCGTACCACTCCCCGCGCTCGGTCAGCGGCGTCCCCTCGTACAACCCGAGCAGCTCCGGGTCGTCCGGGGACGGCTCGTCCTCGACGAACACCGCGACGTTGTCCATCAGCCGCGTCAGTTCCGGCGGGATCCGGTCCAAGGCCTCGGCGACAAGCTCCTCGAACTCCTCGCGCGTCATCTCCAGCACGCGCCCATTCTCCCCCCGCCGGAAACCGTTTTGGCGATAGCGGCCGGGATCCCATATGCTTCTCACGTCCCCGACGCGCTGAGAAGCGCGATGGTGGGTCTAGAGCCCTCATCGTCTAGTGGCCCAGGACGCCGCCCTTTCAAGGCGGTAGCACGGGTTCGAATCCCGTTGGGGGTACGCATTACTATGTGCGAGACTAGTGATCGCACAAAGCAAGGCTCTGTGGAGCAGTTGGTTAGCTCGCCACCCTGTCAAGGTGGAGGTCGCGGGTTCAAGTCCCGTCAGAGTCGCTGAAGCTGGAAACAGCTTCGTGGCTGGGTAGCTCAGTTGGTACGAGCGATCGCCTGAAAAGCGATAGGTCGCCGGTTCGACCCCGGCCCCAGCCACAAACAGAAGGCCCCGTTCGAAAGAACGGGGCCTTCTTCGTGCACCGGGAATGGCGGCCGTACGGGGAAGAGGCCCGCGCCCCTCCCCCGTACCGCTCAGACCTCCTCGCCCCGCCGCGCCTTCCGGCCCCGCACCGCGAGCACCAGCGCCACCACGGCCACCACCGCGACCAGCAGCGCCCAGTCCGGGACCGCCCGGCCCAGCGAGGCGACCCGCTGCTCCACCGCGAACGAGTCGTCCACCGACAGCAGGCCCGGCAGCGCGGTCGTCCCGTCGAAGACCAGGAAGAGCGTGCCGAGGGCGACGAAGAACAGGCCCGAGAGCAGCGAGGTCGAGTGGAGCGTCAGGCGGCCCAGCCGGACCGGCCTGCCGCGCAGCCAGGACCGCCCGCCCAGGTCGTACCGCTCCCAGAGCAGTGCCAGGACGAACAGCGGCACCGCCATGCCGAGCGCGTACACGGCGAGGAGCAGCCCGCCGTACGCCGGGCTGCCGCTCAGCGCGGCCACCGTCAGGACGCTGCCGAGGATCGGGCCCGCGCAGAAGCCCGCGAGCCCGTAGACCAGGCCCAGGGCGTAGACGGAGAGCGCCGACGTGGGCCGGATCCGGCCGCTCGCCTCGGCGATCCGTCGGGAGGCGAAGCCCAGGCCGAGGATCTGGAGGACGCCGAGCCCGACGATCAGCCAGCCGCCGGCGGTGACGAGAAGGTCCCGGTGGCCGTAGAAGAGGCGGCCCGCGAAGGAGCCGGCCGCGCCGAGCGGCACGAGGGTGGTCGCCAGGCCCGCGTAGAGGATGCCCGTCCTGGCCACCAGCTTCGCGCGCGTGTCGATCGAATACGCGAAGAAGGCGGGCAGGAGCAGGGCGCTGCACGGGCTGAGGAGGGCGAGCAGCCCGCCGAGGAACGCGGCGAAGTAGCCGATGCCGGAGGTCACGGCTTCGCCTTCGCGGGAGCGTTCTTCGCCGCCTTCGCCGCCGCCTCGATGGCCTCCGTGAAGGTCTCCAGGGGCTGCGCGCCCGCGATCGGCCGGCCGTTGACCAGGAAGGACGGGGTGGAGGTGGCCCCGAGGGCGTACCCCTGCTCCTGGTCGGCGCGGACGGACGCGCGGGCCGCCGCCCCGTCGGTGTCCTTCGCGAACCGGGCCGCGTCGGGGACGCCCGCCTCCTTGGCGAGGGCGGCGAGGCGGGCCTTGCCGAAGCCCTTCTCCTTGGCCCCCTCGGCGTAGGCGGCCTTGTGGAACTCCCAGAACCGGCCCTGCTGCCCGGCCGCCCAGGAGGCGCGGGCGACGGCCTCCGACTCCTCGCCGAAGATCGGGAAGTTCCGCCACTCGATGCGCAGGGTGCCGTTCTCCACGTACTTCTCGATGAGGACCGGCTCGGTGTCCCGGGCGAACTTCCCGCAGTAGCCGCACTTGAAGTCGGCGTACTCGATCAGCACGACGGGCGCGTCGGCGCGGCCGAGGGCGAGCTTGTCGGAGGCGTCACGGCGGGCGTACGCCTCCAGTTCGGCGTAGACGCCGGCGGAGGGGTCCGCGGAGACCTCGGCGACGGACGAGGAGCCGGCCGCGGAGCCGGAGGCGCCGGGCGAGGACGGCTTGGTGGCGGTGTACGAGACGACGCCGAGCAGGACGGCGGCGACGGCGACCCCGGAGACGACGGCGATCGGCTTGGACTTGGACTTGGCCTTGGACATGCGGAAGCGCTCCTGAGGAGAAGAGGGAGAGGACGAGGGGGGCGGCCCCCCTAGACCCTCAGGACCGACAGCTCCACGGGAGACGGCTGTACGCGCGCGGGTGGCTCCCGCCCCGCCGGCACGCCCCGGCCGCCCGGATCCGCCATGCGGACCCCGCACGGCTCCCGGTTCGCGGCGAGGGCCGGCAGCAGCTCGGCGAAACCGTGCGCGCGCGGTGGGACGACGGGCCCCGTGGCCCCCTCGTCGGCGGGGTGGCCGGGATCGCAGCCCGGCACGGGCGCGCCCACGGCGGCGCCCACGGCCACGGCGGCGCCCACGGCCACGGGGGCGACCGCCTGGGGCGTCCCCGTCGTCACCCCGCAGAGCAGGAGGCCCAGCACCAGACCCGTCAGCGCGACGAACGCCGCCGGCGCGCGGGTGGTGCGGAACATGCGAAACCTCTCCGTCCGGGCGGCGTGTCCGAAATAGTACGCACCCGATCACCGGCCCCCGATGAGGCCACTCGTAAATCGGTTCGCCGCTTCTCGGCCGCAGGTGCGATCCTGGATTCCGTATGTCTACTTCCTTCGCCGCCCTCCAGTCCGTCCTGGCCGAGGTCTCGCTGCGGGACTCCCACCGGCTCGGCCGCCGTCTCGAAGGCGCCCGCCGCATCCGCAAGCCCGAGGCCCGCGAGGCCGTCCTGGACGAGATCGCCGCAGAGGCGGCCAAGGCCAAGGAGCGCGTCGACGGGCGCGCCTCCCGCGTGCCCGCGGTCACCTATCCCGAGCAGCTGCCCGTCTCGCAGAAGAAGGACGAGATCCTGGAGGCGATACGCGACCACCAGGTCGTGATCGTCGCCGGTGAGACGGGTTCCGGAAAGACCACCCAGATCCCGAAGATCTGCCTGGAGCTGGGCCGGGGCGTCCGGGGCATGATCGGGCACACGCAGCCCCGCCGGATCGCCGCCCGCACCGTCGCCGAGCGCGTCGCCGAGGAGCTGAGGACCCCGCTCGGTGAGGCCGTCGGCTGGAAGGTCCGCTTCACCGACCAGGTGAACCCCGACGCGACCTTCGTGAAGCTGATGACGGACGGCATCCTGCTCGCCGAGATCCAGACGGACCGCGAGCTGCGCGCCTACGACACGATCATCATCGACGAGGCCCACGAGCGGTCCCTCAACATCGACTTCCTGCTCGGCTATCTGGCCCAGCTGCTCCCGAAGCGCCCCGACCTCAAGGTCGTGATCACCTCCGCGACGATCGACCCGGAGCGTTTCTCCCGTCACTTCGGCGACGCCCCGATCGTCGAGGTCAGCGGTCGTACGTATCCGGTCGAGGTCCGCTACCGGCCCCTCCTGGAGGAGGACTCCGAGGAGTCGGACCGGGACCAGATCACCGCGATCTGCGAGGCCGTCGACGAGCTGCAGGCCGAGGGCCCCGGCGACGTCCTGGTCTTCCTCTCCGGTGAGCGCGAGATCCGCGACACCGCGGACGCGCTCCTGAAGCGGAACCTCCGCAACACCGAGGTCCTCCCCCTCTACGCGCGCCTGTCCCACGCCGAGCAGCACCGCGTCTTCCAGGCGCACTCGGGCCGCCGGATCGTGCTCGCCACGAACGTCGCCGAGACCTCCCTGACGGTCCCCGGCATCAAGTACGTGATCGACCCGGGCACCGCCCGCATCTCCCGCTACTCGCACCGCACCAAGGTGCAGCGGCTGCCGATCGAGCCGGTCAGCCAGGCGAGCGCCAACCAGCGCAAGGGCCGATGCGGCCGTACGTCCGACGGCATCTGCATCCGGCTGTACTCGGAGGACGACTTCCTCACCCGGCCGGAGTTCACGGACGCGGAGATCCTGCGTACGAACCTGGCCTCCGTCATCCTCCAGATGACCGCCGCCGGTCTCGGCGAGATCGAGAAGTTCCCCTTCATCGACCCGCCGGACCACCGCAACATCCGGGACGGCGTGCAGCTCCTGCAGGAGCTGGGGGCCATCGACCCGACCGAGAAGGATCCCAAGAAGCGGCTGACCCCGCAGGGGCGGAAGCTCTCCCAGCTGCCCGTCGACCCGCGGCTCGCCCGGATGGTCCTGGAGGCCGACAAGAACGGCTGTGTCCGCGAGGTCATGGTGATCGCGGCGGCGCTGTCCATCCAGGACCCGCGCGAGCGGCCGGCCGAGAAGCAGACGCAGGCCGACCAGCAGCACGCCCGCTTCAAGGACGAGACCAGCGACTTCCTCGCCTATCTGAACCTCTGGCGGTACGTCCGCGAGCAGCAGAAGGAGCGCGGTTCCAGCTCCTTCCGCCGGATGTGCAAGCAGGAGTACCTGAACTTCCTGCGCATCCGGGAGTGGCAGGACATCTACGCGCAGCTGCGGACGGTCGCGAAGCAGCTGGGCATCCACGTCAACGAGGAGGACGCGCCGGAGCAGTCCGTGCACGTGTCGCTCCTCGCCGGTCTGCTCTCGCACATCGGCATGAAGGACGTGAAGGAGGGCGCGAAGAACGACTACCTGGGCGCCCGGAGCGCCAAGTTCGCGATCTTCCCGGGTTCGGCACTCTTCAAGAAGCCCCCGCGTTTCGTCATGTCCGCCGAGCTGGTGGAGACCTCGCGGCTGTGGGCCCGGGTCAACGCGCGCGTGGAGCCCGAGTGGATCGAGCCGCTCGCCCAGCACCTGGTGAAGAAGACGTACAGCGAGCCGCACTGGGAGAAGGACCAGGCGGCCGTGATGGCCTTCGAGAAGGTGACGCTGTACGGCGTGCCGATCATCGCCGACCGCAAGGTGAACTACGGCCGGATCGACCCGGAGGTCTCCCGGGACCTGTTCATCAGGAACGCGCTGGTCGAGGGCGACTGGCGCACCCACCACAAGTTCTTCTCGGACAACCGCAAGCTCCTCATTGAGGTCGAGGAGCTGGAGCACCGGGCCCGCCGACGGGACATCCTCGTCGACGACGAGACGCTGTTCGACTTCTACGACAAGCGCGTCCCCGCGCACGTGGTGTCCGGCGCCCACTTCGACTCCTGGTGGAAGCACAAGCGCCACGAGGAGCCTGAGTTCCTCGACTTCGAGCGCGAGATGCTCATCAACGAGAAGGCCGCCGGGGTCACCAAGGACGACTACCCGGACTCCTGGCGGCAGGGGCCGCTGAAGTTCCGGGTGACGTACCAGTTCGAGCCGGGCGCGGACGCCGACGGCGTGACCGTCCACATCCCGCTCCAGGTGCTCAACCAGGTCACGGACGACGGCTTCGAGTGGCAGATCCCGGGGCTGCGCGCGGAGGTCGTCACCGAGCTGATCCGGTCGCTCCCGAAGCCGATCCGCCGCCACTACGTGCCCGCGCCGAACTTCGCGAGCCGCTTCCTGGACGCCGTCGTGCCCGTGCAGGAGCCGCTGGACGGCGCGCTCGCCCGCGAGCTCCAGCGGATGGTCGGCGTCCCGGTCACGGCCGAGGACTTCGACTGGGCGAAGGTGCCCGAGCACCTCAAGGTGACGTTCCGGATCGTCGACGAGCGGCGCCGCAAGCTCGCCGAGGACAAGGACCTGGAGACGCTGCGGCTCCAGCTGCGCCCCAAGGCCCGTAAGGCCCTCTCACAGGCCGCGGCGGCGGCCACGGCGGGCCCTGACGGCTCCGGGCCCTCCCTGGAGCGCACGGGGCTCACCGCGTGGACGATCGGCACGCTCACGCAGGTCTTCGAGACCAAGCGGGGCGGGCAGCCGGTCAAGGCGTACCCGGCGCTCGTGGACGAGGGCGCGACCGTCGCCGTACGCCTCTTCGACACGGAGGCCGAGCAGGCGCAGGCGATGTGGCGGGGCACCCGGAAGCTGGTCATGCTGAACATCCCGGTGAACCCGGCGAAGTTCGCCTCGGACAAGCTGACCAACCAGCAGAAGCTGGCCCTGTCCGCGAACCCGCACGGCTCGATCCAGGCCCTTTTCGACGACTGCGCGACCGCGGCCGCCGACAAGCTGATCGCGGACCACGGCGGCCCGGCGTGGGACGAGGAGTCCTTCCGGAAGCTGTACGACAAGGTCCGCGCGGACCTCGTCGACACGACCGTACGGACGGTGGGCCAGGTCCAGCAGATCCTGGCGGCCTGGCAGGCCTGCGAGCGCCGGCTCAAGTCGACGAACAGCCTGGCGCTGATCGACAACCTGAGCGACGTGCGCGCGCAGCTGGCGTGGCTGATGCCGGCGGGCTTCGTCACCCGTACGGGGCTGAAGCGACTGCCCGACCTCATGCGCTACCTGGTGGCGGTCGACCGGCGGCTCCAGCAGATGCCGGCCGGGGTGCAGCGGGACACCACCCGGATGGAGAAGGTCCGGGAGATGCAGGACGAGTACGCCTGGCTGCTCGAGCAGCTCCCGAAGGGCCGGCCGGTGCCGTCCGAGGTCACCGACATCCGCTGGATGATCGAGGAGCTGCGGGTGAGCTACTTCGCGCACGCGCTGGGCACGGCGTACCCCGTCTCGGACAAGCGGATCGTGAAGGCGATCGACGCGGCGGCCCCCTGACCGGGGGGCCTCGTCGCACCCGTCCGGCGGTGAGTTCGACCAGACCGCTGACCTGCTGTACAGTCTTTCTCGCAGCCACTTACGAGCGGCAGCAAGCCAGGACCTGTGGAGCAGTTGGTTAGCTCGCCACCCTGTCAAGGTGGAGGTCGCGGGTTCAAGTCCCGTCAGGTTCGCTTCACCGAAAGGCCCGCATCTCGCGATGCGGGCCTTTCGTCGTGTTCCCGTGTTCGTTGCGGTCCGGTGTCTTGACGGGGCCGGGCGCCCGCCGGTACCCCGGACATCAGGGAATCGGGCGCCCACACCGGAGGTGGTCGCGCATGGCCGCGGCGTCGGCGGCACGGCACGAGACACGAGCGCTGCTGCGTGCCCATCTGGCGGCCGCTTCCCGCTACGGACACGTCACGCGCCACTGCGTGGTCTGCCATCGCCTCCTGCGGCTCTCCATGGAGCTCGCGGAGGCCGGGGAGCCCGAGGAGCAGCCGCCGGCGGCGGACTCGTCCCCAGGGGACGAAAGTCCCACCGACCCATGACCAACGGCGGGTTGGGCGCGTTCCGCGCAGTGGGAGGCTGTTCTTTGGCAAGGCTTCCCCAGTGTGACGGGAGTCACTGAGACAGTTTCAGAAACCGCTTCACTTACACCCTCCCTACACCGACCCAATTTAATATGTGCAATTGCACCACCGGCCGAGGAGTGACGCCGGGCACAAAAGAAGATCGCGCCAGACCCGGCGGAGTCCAGCGCGATCGTTGACGAAGGCCTGTTGGGGCAGGATTCCGTCGGCAGAGCTAGGGGTGGGCAACCGGATTGGGGGATCCGGAAAGACCCGGTGTTACGGGGTGATACGGGGTGTTCGCGCGGCCTCAGGCCTCGCTGCGCTGCTGCGGAATGCCCGCCAGCAGCGCGCGGACCTCAGCCTCGCGGTACCGGCGGTGTCCACCCAGGGTGCGGATGGACGTGAGCTTCCCGGCCTTCGCCCAACGGGTCACCGTCTTCGGGTCCACACGGAACATCGTGGCAACCTCGGCAGGGGTCAGCAGCGGCTCGGCATCAGGGGTGCGAGCGGTCATGAGCGGCCTCCTCGGGAGAACCGAACCATCTCGGTTCTTTCCTCTAAATTCTGCACCTTGACCCGCCTTGCCCGAAATGGCAGAAGCGGGCCGAGTCGGTTATAGGACGAACGGCTTGTCCTCGGCACTACAACTACACCATCCGTCCAGCCACGTCGGCCAAACCGATGGAATTGCCCTCGCAGGTGTTCATCAGCGGCGGAAGTCGATGGACCATGCCATAACGGACAGTCACGCGGCTGTGACGATCAGTCACAGCCGCGATCAGGAGTCCTCAGACCCCCCATAGAGTGCAATGTCGAGCGTTCCGCCCATAGATGGGCGGAAGGAACCCTCCCCGGACTCCTTGTCCTATTTTGGCACGAGGGTGGGCGATGGGCGCAAGGGTGCGGTAAGTGCTGTCCGTCACGCTTGAGCCAAAGGCCCGGATCGGGACCAACGTCCCCGCCGGGAAGTGCCGAAAGGCCCCCAGGAGGTCCAGACCCCCCGATCGCCGAAATCCGGCAGTCGGGATCCGGACATCCCTGAAGATCATTTACACCGGCCGGACATGTCTTGTCGATACCGACCTGACGAAGATGCCCGACTGATGTCAATTCGCGAAGCGCAGCTCCCGGACCGCCCGCCAGCGCTCCGCGAGCCGCCCGTACGCCTCGCTCGCCCCCTCGCCGTCCCCGGCCCGCAGCGCCGCGATCCCCTCCGCCATCTGCGCCGCCGACCGGTCGTCGGCCAGCCACTCCTCCGTCACCGCGTGCACCAGACCGCCGAAGTCCAGCTCCACCAGCGCCCGCGGATGGAACTCCTCCAGCCAGCGCCCCACCTCGATCAGCCCCTCCGTCATGGGACCGTCGTCGATCGACTCCCGCAGGGCCCGCAGCGCCCGCGCGAGCCGGCGGCGCGCCTGCGCCATCGTCGTCCGGTAGCGCAGCACCGGCGCCCGGCCCGCCGCCCCCGCGCCGTCCCCGGGCTCCCCCGGCTCGTACTGCCGGTCCTCGTCCCCGAAGAGCGCGAACCAGCGCAGCGGCACGTGCCAGACCGCCGTACGGATCCACGGCCGCGCGTCCGGGTTCACACCGAGCCACCGCTCGTAGTCGCTCGCCACCTGGACACGCACCACCGGCGGCAGCATCGCGTCGAGCACCGGCCCGGGGAACTGGCCGTCGAGGTCCTGGAGCGCCAGCCACCCGCGCAGCCGGGTCCGCCACGGACAGATCACCACCACCCCGTCCAGATGGGCGACGAAGGCCTCCGCGCTCTCGTGGACCGGGACGGGGACAGGCGGCGTCGCCAACAGGTCCGCGAGCGACCGGCGCAGCTCGTCCTGCGCGCCCGGGATGCGCGGCCGGCGCGCGTACCGGGCCCAGTGCGTCCGCTCCGGCTCGGGGAACGCGGCCAGCGGCTCGTACACCCGCAGATAGGACGCGTAGGGGACGAGGAGCGAGGAGGCGACCGACATGTCGCAAATCCTTCCACGGAGGTACTCCGGGAGGGGGTGATCCTGAGCACTGCGGCCGATCTACGCCCAGGTAGGACTTACCCTCTTGCCGAACTGGTCCTCCCCCACCCGCAGGGAGGACCGAACCCGCCGCTTCGTACTTGGGAGTCACCACCGTGACCGATGTGACCGGCGTTCCTGCTGACGTACTGCGCACTCTGTTCCACTCGGAGCAGGGTGGCCACGAGCAAGTCGTGCTCTGCCAGGACCGCGCCACCGGCCTCAAGGCCGTCATCGCCCTCCACTCCACCGCCCTGGGCCCCGCCCTCGGCGGCACCCGCTTCTACCCGTACGCCACCGAGGCCGAGGCGATCGCCGACGCGCTCAACCTGGCCCGCGGCATGTCGTACAAGAACGCCATGGCCGGTCTCGACCACGGCGGCGGCAAGGCCGTCATCATCGGCGACCCGGAGAAGATCAAGAGCGAGGAGCTGCTCCTCGCCTACGGGCGATTCGTCGCCTCCCTCGGCGGCCGGTACGTCACGGCCTGCGACGTCGGCACCTACGTCGCCGACATGGACGTCGTCGCCCGCGAGAACCAGTGGACCACCGGCCGCTCCCCCGAGAACGGCGGCGCCGGCGACTCCTCCGTCCTCACCGCCTTCGGCGTCTTCCAGGGCATGCGCGCCTCCGCGCAGACCCTGTGGGGCGACCCGACCCTGCGCGGCCGCAAGGTCGGCGTCGCGGGCGTCGGCAAGGTCGGCAACTACCTCGTCGAGCACCTCCTGGAGGACGGCGCCGAGGTCGTGATCACCGATGTGCGCGAGGAGTCGGTGCGCCGGATCACCGACAAGCACCCGCAGGTCACCGTGGTCGCCGACACCGACGCGCTGATCCGCGTCGAGGGTCTCGACATCTACGCGCCCTGCGCGCTGGGCGGCGCCCTGAACGAGGAGACGGTCCCGTTCCTCACGGCGGGCATCGTCTGCGGCGCGGCCAACAACCAGCTGGCCCACCCCGGCATCGAGAAGGACCTCGTGGGGCGCGGGATCCTCTACGCGCCCGACTACGTGGTCAACGCCGGTGGCGTGATCCAGGTCGCCGACGAGCTGCACGGCTTCGACTTCGACCGGTGCAAGGCGAAGGCGACGAAGATCTTCGACACCACCCTCGAAATCTTCGCACGTGCGAAGGCCGACGGGATTCCGCCGGCCTCGGCAGCCGACCGGATCGCCGAGCAGCGAATGACGGACGCGAAGCGCGGCTGAGCCGTACCGGAGGCCGGGCCCCGCCAGGGCCGCCGCCGGACCGCCTGTGGGCGACTCACGGAGTCCACAGGCGGCCCACAGGCGGCCCCAGGGCGGCCCGCGGAGAGACTTCGCTCACGCCCTTCGGCGGGTCGGCCCTCCAGAAGAGGTTAAAATCGCGATTGACCAGCGAGGAAAGGGCTCCTCGAAGGTTCTGTACCGGGGTATGTGATGCGCGCGGCGTACCGTAGACCCGCGGAAACAGGTACCGTTGAAGCTCTACGGACCGGTCTCTCTGTCGAGAGTCCGTTCCGACTCATGAACGCGTGTCAAGACTCTGGGGCCACCGAGCCCCGTCACCGAGGGGGTCGAGCCATGGGGCGCGGCCGGGCAAAGGCCAAGCAGACCAAGGTCGCCCGCCAGCTGAAGTACAGCAGCGGCGGGACGGACCTGACGCGTCTGGCCAATGAGCTGGGCGCTTCGACTTCGAGCCAGCCGCCGAATGGCGAGCCGTTCGAGGACGACGACGAGGAAGACGACCCGTACGCCCAGTACGCGGATCTCTACAACACGGACGACGAGGACGAGGACGACGAGTCCGGTCCCGCGTCGTCCCCGCGTCGCGCTTGACCTTCTGAATCGCACCGCAGAAACCCGGTCCGGGGACACCCGGCCGGGTTTCTGTGCTGTCCGCGTCCGGGTACGGGCGCGGCCCAAGGTCCGGGGGTACGGGCGCGGCCCCGGGTCCCGGGGTACGGGCGCGGCCCCGGGTCCCGGGGTACGGGCGCGGCCCAGGGTCCCGGGGTACGGGCGCGGCCCCGGGTCCCGGGGTACGGGCGCGGCCCAGGGTCCCGGGGTACGCCGAACGGGGCGCCCCTCAGGAGCGCCCCGTTCGCGTACTGCTCCGCCCGCTCTACTTGGCGTAGTCGCCGACCAGCTCCGCGCCGGTGGTGTGCGCGCCGCGCTCGGTGATCTCGCCCGCGACCCAGGCCTCGACGCCCCGGTCCGCCAGCGTCGTCAGGGCCGCGTCCACCGAATCGGCCGGCACGACGGCCATCATGCCGACGCCCATGTTCAGGGTCTTCTCCAGCTCCAGGCGCTCCACCTGACCGGCCTTGCCGATCAGGTCGAAGATCGCGCCCGGGGTCCAGGTGGAACGGTCGACCGTGGCGTGCAGGCCGTCCGGGATCACCCGGGCCAGGTTGGCGGCCAGACCGCCGCCCGTGATGTGGCTGTACGCGTGGACGTCCGTGGTCCTGGTGAGGGCCAGGCAGTGCAGCGAGTAGATCTTCGTGGGCTCCAGGAGCTCCTCGCCCAGGGTCCGGCCGAGCTCCTCGACCTGCTGGTCGAGGGTCATGCCGGCGCGGTCGAAGACCACGTGGCGCACGAGCGAGTACCCGTTCGAGTGAAGACCCGAGGAGGCCATGGCGATGACCGCGTCCCCCGTACGGATGCGATCGGCGCCGAGCAGCCGGTCGTACTCCACGACACCCGTGCCCGCGCCGGCGACGTCGAAGTCGTCCGGGCCGAGGAGGCCCGGGTGCTCCGCCGTCTCGCCGCCGACCAGGGCGCAGCCGGCCAGGACACAGCCCTCGGCGATGCCCTTGACGATGGCGGCGACCCGCTCCGGGTGGACCTTGCCCACGCAGATGTAGTCGGTCATGAAGAGCGGCTCGGCGCCGCAGACGACGATGTCGTCCATGACCATCGCGACCAGGTCGTGGCCGATCGTGTCGTACACGCCCATCTGGCGGGCGATGTCGACCTTCGTGCCGACGCCGTCGGTGGCGGAGGCGAGCAGCGGACGCTCGTAGCGCTTGAGGGCGGAGGCGTCGAAGAGACCGGCGAAACCGCCGAGGCCACCGAGGACCTCGGGACGCTGCGTCTTCTTCACCCACTCCTTCATGAGCTCGACGGCGCGGTCGCCCGCCTCGATGTCGACGCCCGCGCTCGCGTAACTGGCGCCGCTTCCGGCACTGGTGGACTCAGACATGCTGAAGAACTTTCGTGTCGTACTGCGGGGTGTGCAGCGGGGTCTTACGGGCGGCGCAGGGCGTCGGATGCCGCGGTGGCGGCCGGGCCCGCGGCCAGCTCGGTCTCCAGGAGCTGCTTGCCGAGCAGCTCGGGATCCGGCAGCTCCATCGGGTACTCGCCGTCGAAGCAGGCACGGCAGAGGTTCGGCTTCTGGATCGTGGTCGCCTCGATCATCCCGTCGAGCGAGATGTACGAGAGCGAGTCCGCGCCCAGCGACTTGCCGATCTCGTCGATCGACATGCCGTTGGCGATCAGCTCCGCGCGGGTGGCGAAGTCGATGCCGAAGAAGCAGGGCCACTTCACCGGCGGCGAGGAGATCCGGATGTGGATCTCGGCCGCGCCGGCCTCGCGGAGCATCCGGACGAGCGCGCGCTGGGTGTTGCCGCGGACGATCGAGTCGTCGACGACCACCAGGCGCTTGCCCTTGATGACTTCCTTGAGCGGGTTCAGCTTCAGCCGGATGCCGAGCTGGCGGATGGTCTGGGACGGCTGGATGAAGGTGCGCCCGACGTAGGCGTTCTTCACCAGGCCCGCGCCGAAGGGGATGCCCGATGCCTCGGCGTAGCCGATCGCGGCCGGGGTTCCGGACTCCGGCGTCGCTATGACCAGGTCGGCCTCGACGGGCGCCTCCTTCGCGAGGCGGCGGCCCATCTCCACGCGGGAGAGGTACACGTTCCGGCCGGCGATGTCGGTGTCCGGGCGAGCCAGGTACACGTACTCGAAGACACAGCCCTTGGGCTTCGCTTCCGCGAATCGCGAGGTACGGATGCCGTTCTCGTCGATCGCGATCAGCTCGCCCGGCTCGACCTCGCGGACGTAGCTGGCGCCGCAGATGTCGAGGGCGGCGGACTCCGAAGCGACCACCCAGCCGCGCTCGAGACGGCCGAGGACCAGCGGGCGGATGCCCTGGGGGTCACGGGCCGCGTAGAGCGTGTGCTCGTCCATGAAGACGAGGGAGAAGGCGCCCCGGACGTCGGGGAGGACCTTCGCGGCGGCCTGCTCGATGGTGAGCGGCTTGCCGTCCTCGTCGACCTGGGCCGCGAGCAGCGCGGTGAGCAGATCGGTGTCGTTCGTGGCGGCCACCCGGGTCGAGCGGCCTTCCTTCTTGGGCAGGTCGGCGACCATCTCGGCGAGCTGCGCCGTGTTCACCAGGTTGCCGTTGTGGCCGAGCGCGATCGAGCCGTGGGCGGTTGCCCTGAACGTCGGCTGCGCGTTCTCCCACACGGAGGCACCGGTGGTCGAGTAGCGGGCGTGACCGACCGCGATATGACCTTGGAGGGAACCGAGAGAGGTCTCGTCGAAGACCTGGGAAACGAGCCCCATGTCCTTGAAGACGAGGATCTGGGAGCCGTTGCTGACCGCGATACCCGCGGATTCCTGGCCCCGATGCTGGAGGGCGTAGAGCCCGAAGTACGTGAGCTTTGCGACCTCTTCACCCGGAGCCCAGACACCGAAGACGCCGCAAGCGTCCTGGGGGCCCTTCTCACCGGGAAGCAGATCGTGATTGAGTCGACCGTCACCACGTGGCACGTTTCCGAGTGTAGACGTGGTCGACCACTGGTCCGAATTGGCGAAATCCGGCACCCCTGCATTTGTACGATCGCACCAAATGATCATCTCCGGCTTGGAGGGGCCTACGAACCAGGCGGGGAAAGGGATCCGGCCCCCGGCGCCCCGGCGAGCGGACGCTCGTACCAGCCCCGGAAGCCGTCCGCGATGTGACGGAGTTCGCAATCCGGCGGCATCCCGGAGCCCGAAACACCGCCGCAACACCGCCGCCACACCCGGTCCCGGGGTGCGAGACGCCGTTGACAGGTACGCGGACGCTGGAGAAAGCTCCAGCCCCATGCAGCCCTCGCGTGACCGCTCGGTCACCCTCGTCCAGCGCCGACACGTGGACCTCGTCCGTGTCACCAGCGCCGGCTGTCGCTGCCTCTGACCGGTCTCCCGGTCCTCCGCCTTCCCCCTCTGCCTTCCCCTCCCCCTTTTCGTCTCCGCCCCCTCCGTGCCGCCGTCCCCCACCCCGTCCGGCGGCACCGGGCCCGGAGGCGTACCCGCACGCCCGTCTGGAGACCCCGTGTCCGCATCCCTGTCCCGCCGCGCCCTCGGCGGCGCCGCCGCCGGAGCCGCCGCCGCTGCCGCCCTCGGCGTCACCGCCGCCCCGGCCCAGGCCGCCGCACCCGAGGAGCGCGAGTTCCGCGCCGCGAGCCCGCGCCGCCACTCCCGGCGCCCCAACATCCTCTTCATCCTCGGCGACGACCTCGGCTGTGCCGACCTCTCCTCGTACGGCTCGCCGCACATCCGCACCCCGCACCTCGACCGGCTCGCCCGCCAGGGCGTCCGCTTCACCGACGCCTACTCCGGCTCCGCGACCTGCTCCCCCACCCGCTTCAGCCTCTACACCGGCCGCTACCCGGGCCGCACCGCGGGCGGCCTCGCCGAACCCATCGCCGACCGTTCCGTCGGCCTGGAGCCCACCCACCCCACACTCGCCTCGCTGCTCCGCGACTCCGGCTACGCCACCGCCCTCATCGGCAAGTGGCACTGCGGCTACCTGCCCGACTACTCCCCCACCCGATCCGGCTGGGACGAGTTCTTCGGCAACTTCGGCGGAGCCCTGGAGTACTACTCCAAGCTCGGTCTCGGCGGCGAGTACGACCTCTACGAGGGCGACGCCGAGTACAAGGACCTGCGCTACTACACGCGCATCCTCACCGAGCGGGCGAGCGAGTACGTCGGCCGCGACCACGACCGGCCCTGGCTCCTCAACCTGAACTTCACCACCCCGCACTGGCCGTGGGTCGCCGACGGCGACAAGGAGACCAGCGACGAGATCACCCGGCGCATCAAGGCGGGCGACGGCCGCGCCCTGTGGCACCAGGACGGCGGCTCGGTCGAGAAGTACACCCAGCTCGTCGAGGACCTCGACCGGTCGATCGGCAAGGTCCTGGACGCCCTGCGCCGCTCCGGCCAGGAGCAGGACACCCTCGTCGTCTTCGCCAGCGACAACGGCGGCGAACGCTTCTCCTACAACTGGCCGCTCGCCGGCAACAAGGGCTCCCTCCAGGAGGGCGGCATCCGCGTCCCGTCCGTGCTGCGCTGGCCGGCCCGGATCGACGGCGGCCAGGTCAGCCGCCTCCCGCTCTTCAGCCCCGACTGGACCGCCACCCTCCTCGAACTCGCCGGGGCCCGGCCCGACCCTGCCCACCCGCTCGACGGCACGAGCCTCGCCCGGTACCTGCTGCGCGGCGACGAGGTCCCCGAGCGGGACCTGTTCTGGCGGGTGCGCGGCGAGCGGGCCCTGCGGCGGGGCGACTGGAAGTACTACCGCGGCAAGTCCGGCCGCGACCAGCTCTTCCACCTCGGCGGGGACGTACGCGAACAGGCGGACCTGGCGGCCGTCGAGCCCGGTCTCACCGCCTCGCTGCGGACGGCCTGGGAACGGATCGACGCGGGACTCCTGCGCTACTAGGGGGTGTCTTGTCGATCAGGCCGGATCAGGGAGCGGGGTCCGGTGCCGTGGATCGCAAGGCGTGACGCCCCCTAGGCACCGCTGCCCGGCTCCGCGGCCGCGACCGCGGTGAGGCCCTCGCCGGAGGCGTCGGTGAGGGTCAGGGTCCGGTGGTCGAGCCGGTACGTGAGCGGGCCGTCGAGGAGCTCGTACAGCTTCGTCTCCAGCTCCATCTGCGGGCTCGTGCACATCATGCGGGTGGTCGCGGCCGGGCCCTGGACCGTGATCGTCTTCTCCGCCACCGTGGCGGTCGCGGAGAAGTTGTTGCAGCCCAGGTTGCCGCTGACCCGGCCGTCCTTGCCGAGGACGAACCGCGCCTTGTCCCCGCTGCCGGCGGGCGCGGAGGCCACGGTGTCCCCTGAGACGAGCCCGTCGATCTTCCAGGTCGTGCCGCGCAGCGGGGCCGCGGGCTCGGCGGTCAGTTCCAGACCGTTCCGGCCGTCCGCGGAGGCCAGCGTGAGGGACTCGCCCTTCATGGTTCCCTTCAGCGGGCCCGAGAAGGCCTTGACCAGGTCCGACTCGAAGCGCTGCCGGTCGCCGGGACAGCCGATCTCCGTCATCCCGTGCGCCGAGACCGTGAGGGTGTCCCCCTTCACGGCGACATCGGCGACGAAGCCGTTGCAGCCGCTGTGCCCCCGGGCACGGCCGCTCTCCGCGAAGTCGACGCGGGCGCCGTCCGGGGCGGTCGACCTCCGCCCGTCGAGCGTCACGGCGCCGATCGTCCAGTACGTACCGGCGACGGGCAGGTCGGGGGAGGCGGTGTCCGCGCCGGACCCGGAGCCTCCCTCCGTACCGCAGGCGGCGAGGAGGAGGACCAGGGCGGCGGCTGCGAGGGTGCGCGGCGTCTGCGTCTGCATGGCGGTGGGACGGCCGCGCGTACGAGTCGGTTCCCTCAGCCCATCAGGGGCAGGAGCCGCTCCAGGTCAGCGCGTTCGCCGCTCGCGCTGACCCGGGCCCCGTCGAGCTCCTTCGCCCACTCCGCCCGGCCGGTCGCGAGCCGGATCCAGGTCATGGGGTCCGTCTCGACCACGTTGGGCGGAGTGCCCCGGGTGTGCCGCGGGCCCTCCACGCACTGCACCACCGCGAACGGCGGCACCCGCACCTCGACCGCCCCGCCCGGGGCCTTCGACGCGAGCGCGTCGGCGAGCAGCCGGGTGCACGCCGCGAGCGCCTGCCGGTCGTACGGGATGCCGGCGCCGGTCGCCGCGTTCAGGTCGTCGGTGTGGACGACGAGTTCGACGGTTCTGGTGACGAGGAAATCGGCGAGCGTCATCCCGCCGAAGCTCACCGGCAGGACGCGCTCGTCCTCGGCGCCCGCCACCGCCCGCCCGTAATCGTCCGCCACGCGCGCGTACAGCCCGGACAGGTCGGAGGCGTCGAGACCGCGGGTGTACGCGTCGATCCGCTCGGACGCGCCGGCCGTGACGAACGGCCAGTCGAGCAGCGCCAGCCGGTCCTTCGACCGCTCCGGCATGGCGAGCAGCTGCGGCACGGAGTCGACCATCCACGCCAGATGCGCCGCCAGATCCCGTACCGACCACTCCCCCAGCCGGGTCGGCCCGTCGAGCTGCCCGGGCGTGAGCGCCCCGACCGCCTCCCGTACGTGGCCGAACTGGGCGAGCACGGCGGACCGGATCCTGGCGGAGTCATAACTGCGGGTGCGCTTCTTGGCCGGTGGCATGGGGGCGAGCGTAGTCGGAGACTGGAGAGGTCGAGAGACGGGAGAGGGAAGGCCTCCAGCACAGCGTCTACGCGTACGAAAGGGGTCGATCAGCCATGGCTGAGCACCCTGACGCCGCCCTGGTCCGCCAGGGCTACGCCGCGTTCTCCAAGGGAGACATGGCGACCATACGGTCGCTGATGACCGCGGACTGCACCCACCACTCGCCCGGCAGCAGCCGGATGTCCGGCCACTTCAAGGGCGCGGACAACATCCTCGAACACTACGGGCAGCTCATGGAGCTCACCGGCGGCACGTTCGAGGTCGAACTGAAGGGCGTCTACCCGGACGGCCGGGGCCATGTCATGGCCGTGCACAAGTGGCACGGCGACCGCGGCGACCGCGGCATCGAGATGGAGGGCGGGCTCTTCTTCAGCATCGTCGGCGGCAAGATGACCGATGTCGACGAGTGCGTCGCGGACATCGAGGAGTCCGACGCCTTCTGGGGACCGCCCGACTGAACGTGACACGGACACGAGACGGCCCCCGCTCCCGTTCCCGGAACCGGGGGCCGCCTCACGTACCGCGTCGGATCAGGCCAGCAGGGCCGGGATCGTCGCCTCGTGCGCCTCGCGCAGCTCCGTCAGGGAGAGCGCGAACTCGCCCTGGACGTCGACCGCGTCCCCGTCGACGACGCCGATCCGGGTCGCCGGCAGGCCCCGCGCACCGCACATGTCGGTGAAGCGGAGTTCCTCGCTGCGCGGGACGGCGACGACCGCGCGGCCCGCCGACTCCGAGAAGAGGAACGTGAAGGCGTCCAGGCCCTCGGGGACGACCAGACGCGCGCCGTTCCCGCCGCGCAGGCAGGACTCGACGACCGCCTGGACGAGACCGCCGTCGGACAGGTCGTGCGCCGCGTCGATCATGCCGTCGCGGGAGGCCGAGATCAGGATGTCGCCGAGCAGCTTCTCCCGGTCGAGGTCCACGGCCGGCGGCATGCCGCCGAGGTGCTGGTGGATCACCTCGGACCAGGCCGAGCCGCCGAACTCGCCCCGCGTGTCGCCGAGCAGGTAGAGGAGCTGGCCCTCTTCCGCGAAGGCGATCGGCGTACGGCGGTTCACGTCGTCGATCACACCGAGGACGGCCACGACCGGCGTCGGGTGGATCGCGGTCTCGCCCGTCTGGTTGTAGAGCGAGACGTTGCCGCCCGTCACCGGCGTGCCGAGCTGGAGGCAGCCGTCCGCGAGACCACGGGTGGCCTCCGCGAACTGCCACATCACGTCCGGGTCCTCGGGCGAACCGAAGTTCAGGCAGTCCGAGATGGCGAGCGGCTTGGCACCCGAGGCGGCGACGTTGCGGTACGCCTCCGCCAGGGCGAGCTGCGCACCCGTGTACGGGTCGAGCTTCGCGTACCGGCCGTTGCCGTCGGTCGCCATGGCCACGCCGAGGTTGGTCTCCTCGTCGATACGGACCATGCCCGCGTCCTCGGGCTGCGCCAGGACCGTGTTGCCCTGCACGAACCGGTCGTACTGGTCCGTGATCCAGGACTTGGAGGCCTGGTTCGGGGAGGAGACGAGCCTGAGGACCTGGTCCTTCAGCTCGGCGCCGTTCTGCGGACGGGGCAGCTTGCCGGCGTCGTCGGCCTGGAGCGCGTCCTGCCACGACGGGCGCGCGAACGGCCGGTGGTAGGTCGGGCCCTCGTGGGCGACGGAGCGCGGCGGCACGTCGACGATCTGCTCGCCGTGCCAGAAGATCTCCAGGCGCTCGCCCTCGGTCACCTCACCGATGACGGTGGCGATGACGTCCCACTTCTCGCAGATCTCCAGGAAGCGCTCGACGTGCTGCGGCTCGACGATCGCGCACATGCGCTCCTGCGACTCGCTCATGAGGATTTCCTCGGGCGAGAGGGTCGCGTCGCGCAGGTGCACCCGGTCGAGCTCGACGCGCATGCCGCCGGAACCGGCGGAGGCCAGCTCGGACGTGGCACAGGAGAGCCCGGCGCCGCCGAGGTCCTGGATGCCCGCGACCAGCTTCTCCTTGAAGATCTCCAGGGTGCACTCGATGAGGAGCTTCTCCTGGAAGGGGTCGCCGACCTGGACGGCGGGGCGCTTGGTCGGCTTCGTGTCGTCGAAGGTCTCGGACGCGAGGACCGAGACGCCGCCGATGCCGTCGCCACCCGTGCGGGCGCCGTACAGGATCACCTTGTTGCCGGGGCCGGAGGCCTGGGCGAGGTGGATGTCCTCGTGCTTCATCACGCCGATGCAGCCGGCGTTGACGAGCGGGTTGCCCTGGTAGCAGGAGTCGAAGACGACCTCGCCGCCGATGTTGGGCAGGCCGAGGCAGTTGCCGTAGCCGCCGATGCCGGCGACGACACCGGGCAGCACGCGCTTGGTGTCGGGGTGGTCGGCCGCGCCGAAGCGCAGCGGGTCGACGACCGCGACCGGGCGGGCGCCCATGGCGAGGATGTCGCGGACGATGCCGCCGACGCCGGTGGCCGCGCCCTGGTAGGGCTCGATGTACGAGGGGTGGTTGTGCGACTCGACCTTGAAGGTGACCGCGTACCCCTGGCCCACGTCGACGACGCCGGCGTTCTCGCCGATGCCGACGAGCATGGCGTCGTTCTCCGGGACCTTCTCGCCGAACTGCTTCAGGTGGACCTTGCTGCTCTTGTAGGAGCAGTGCTCGGACCACATGACGGAGTACATGGCGAGTTCGGCGCCGGTGGGACGGCGGCCGAGGATCTCGCGGATGCGCGCGTACTCGTCCTCCTTGAGGCCGAGCTCCTTCCAGGGCTGCTCGGCCTCGGGGGTCCCGGTGGCGTGCTTGACGGTGTCGAGGCTCATCAGGCGTTGACCAGCTTCTTGAGGATCGAGGTGAAGAAACCGAGGCCGTCCGTCTTGCCGGTGCCGATCAGCGGCTCGACGGCGTGCTCGGGGTGCGGCATGAGGCCGACCACGTTGCCCGCGGCGTTGGTGATGCCCGCGATGTCACGCAGCGAGCCGTTGGGGTTCGTGTCCAGGTAGCGGAAGGCCACCCGCCCCTCGGCCTCCAGCTCGTCGAGCACACGCTCGTCCGCGACGTACCGGCCGTCCATGTTCTTGAGCGGGACCTCGATCTCCTGGCCCTTGACGTAGTCAGAGGTCCAGGCGGTCTCCGCGTTCTCCACCCGCAGCTTCTGGTCGCGGCAGATGAAGTGGAGGTGGTTGTTGCGCAGCATCGCGCCGGGCAGCAGGTGCGCCTCGGTGAGGATCTGGAAACCGTTGCAGATGCCGAGGACGGGCATGCCCGCCTTCGCCTGCTCGATGATCGTCTCCATCACCGGCGAGAAGCGGGAGATGGCTCCGGCCCGCAGGTAGTCCCCGTAGGAGAAGCCGCCTGCCAGGACCACGGCGTCGACCTGCTTGAGGTCCTTGTCGCGGTGCCAGAGCGAGACGGGCTCGGCGCCCGCCAGGCGGGCTGCACGCAGCGCGTCCTGGTCGTCGAGCGTTCCGGGGAAGGTGACGACGCCGATGCGTGCGGTCACGATTCCACCTTCACGATGAAGTCTTCGATCACGGTGTTGGCAAGGAAGGTTTCGGCCATCTCATGGATGCGGGCGAGGGCGGCCTCGTCGACCGGGCCCTCCACCTCCAACTCGAAGCGCTTCCCCTGGCGGACGTCGGCGATTCCGGCGAATCCCAGGCGGGGCAGTGCACGCTGCACCGCCTGCCCCTGAGGGTCGAGGATCTCCGGCTTGAGCATGACGTCGACTACGACGCGTGCCACTGGCACTCCCGGTGGTGTGTTGCGTGGGCGGTTCCATCAGCGTACCTGCCTCCAAATTCTACGCGGGTAGAGATCTGAAGGATCCTCCAAAAGCCAGGCCACGACGCCGCTCGGCCAGCGAACGCCACACCCTCCGCGGACCCGACCCCACACACAAAATTCGAGCGAAATATTGCGGAGTCCATTGCTCCGGGACACGCTGAAACAATTGCCAGGGCTTCACAATGCGACGCCTGCCGCTGTACAAAGGAATGCAGAAGAAAGAAGCATTGTCCCGGCACAGCCGTAAGGTCGGCATCGCCGCACGTCAGAGGCGCCACAAGCGGCCTCTTCGCGGCACCGGCCGCAGGAAAGGACCGATATCCGTGGCTCAGCGTGTGGTGGTCACTTACTCCGACGACATGGACGGCGGAGAAGCGGCTGAGACGGTCGCCTTCGGTCTTGACGGGAAGATGTACGAGATCGACCTGAATGCTGCCAATGCAGAGAAACTCCGCAAGGCACTCGCCCCGTACCTCACCGCAGGGCGCAAGATCACGGGCAGGGCGGCGACCGGCCGGAACCCGTCCGTGGAGACGTACACCCACACCTCCCTCGCCCCCGATCCGGCGGCGGTCCGCGCCTGGGCGCAGTCCAACAAGATGGAGGTGCCGGCCCGGGGGCGCATCCCCAAGCGCGTCTACGAGGCCTTCCGCGCCGCGAGCTGACCGGCGGCCCGGCCGTGCCGTGGCGGTCGGCCCGAGCGGCGCCGGGAGCCGAGTTGCATTGCACCCCCGATGATCAGGTAGAGTCTGGATCACGCCGAGGGGCAAGGCCGAAAAGCCGAACCTCACGCAGCGTGCGGGTGTAGTTCAGTAGCAGAACAGCCCCCTTCCAGGGGGAAGGCGCAGTGTGCAATTCCTGTCACCCGCTCTGCACAGCTCGACCGACCACTGTTGTGGATCAGGTAGAGTAGTGCTCGCACCGCCCAGTGAGAGCTGAGCGGCAGCAATGCGGACGTGGCTCAGTTGGTAGAGCATCACCTTGCCAAGGTGAGGGTCGCGAGTTCGAATCTCGTCGTCCGCTCAGGATTGCGAAGGCCCCGGTTCTCAGGAACCGGGGCCTTCGTCGTACGCCCGGACAGTGTGAAGGGCCCCACACGGCGGCGTGTCCCACGCACCCGAAACGTTGGGTATAGTTGGCTCCGCGCTACGGCGCATGCGGACGTGGCTCAGTTGGTAGAGCATCACCTTGCCAAGGTGAGGGTCGCGAGTTCGAATCTCGTCGTCCGCTCCATGAAGAAGCCCCCGGTCGATCCGACCGGGGGCTTTCTCGTGCCTTCGGACCCTGGGCCCTCCGGCCGGATCCGAAGGCCAGGGCCTCAGAAGCTGTCGGACCAGGTCTTGCCGGTCAGCAGCTCGTACGCCTCCAGGTACTTCGCGCGCGTGGCGTCCACGATCTCCTGCGGGAGGGGCGGCGGCGGCTGCTCGCTCTTGCGGTCCCAGCCCGAGGCCGGGGAGGTCAGCCAGTCCCGGACGAACTGCTTGTCGTACGAGGGCTGGGCACGGCCCGGCTCCCACTGCTCGGCCGGCCAGAACCGGGAGGAGTCCGGGGTGAGGACCTCGTCGGCCAGCACCAGGGACGTCCCGTCGAAGCCGAACTCGAACTTCGTGTCGGCGAGGATGATCCCGCGGTCGCGGGCGATGTCACGGGCCCTGCTGTACACGGCCAGGGTCGTCTGACGCAGCATCGCGGCCGTCTCGGCGCCGACCTGACGGGCGACCTCCTCGTACGACACGTTCTCGTCGTGGTCGCCGACCGCGGCCTTGGTGGCCGGGGTGAAGATCGGGGCGGGCAGCTCGGAGCCGTCGCTCAGACCCTCGGGGAGCGCAAGGCCGCAGACCGTACGGGACTCGACGTACTCGACGAGACCGGATCCGGTGAGGTAGCCGCGGGCCACGCACTCGACCGGGATCATGTTCAGCGACTTGCAGATCAGCGTGCGGCCCGCCCAGTCGGCGGGGGCGCCGGCCGGCAGCTCGGTCGAGAGCACGTGGTGGGGGACCAGGTCGGAGAGCCGGTCGAACCACCACAGGGAGAGCTGGGTGAGGACCCGGCCCTTGTCGGGAATCTCGGTGGGCAGGACCCAGTCGTACGCGGACATGCGGTCGCTCGCCACCATCACGAGGTCACCGGCCTCGTTCCGGTACAGGTCGCGCACCTTGCCCGTGTGGAGATGGGTGAGGCCCGGGACCTGGACAGGCTCGGGCTTTTCTACGAATCCGGACACGGTTCCTCCGCGTAGGTTGATCCAGGAGCGTTTCGATTCTCTCGCACCGGACCGGGTCGTCGGCGAGCGGGCCCGGTCCGTCCTGATCCGTCCTGGGTCAGCCTCGGTCGACAGGCGTACGGATCCGGTCAGTCCCTCTTACAGATCCGGTCGAGAAGGTTCGCGGTGGCGCGCTGGACCCGGGGGTCGACATGGCCCGGCCGGTCCAGCGCGGGCGACCAGGCGAAGGTCCCGGAGGCGAAGACCCAGGCACCCGAGGGTGCCCGGTAGAGCGAGGTCTCCTGGTGGCGAAGGGCCCCGTCGCCGTCCTGGTAGGGCGAGTGGGCGAGCAGGATGCGGCCCTGGTGCTCGGGCAGCGCCGTCCGGGGGAAGTAGCGGTCGGCCTCTCCCGCCACCAGCCCCGGGATCTCGTCGCCGTCACCGGCTCCGGTGGCCTCCCAGAGCCAGTGCTCGGCGTTCCGCACGACCAGCGGATGCGGCTCGGGCACCCGGCCCGCGTACTGGATGCCGAGGAGCTGCTGCTCGGGCCGGTCCACCTCGCGCCACAGAGCCGGACGGCCGGGGCCGCGCCGCTTGCGGCAGGTGAGGAGCCGGTCCGGCACCCCGGAGGGCGAAGGGCCCAGCTCCACCTGCCAGTACATCGTGTTGGCGGAGAGGAAGACCAGCGAGGTGCCCTGGTCACGGGCGAGCTCGGCGGTCCTGCGCATCGGCGCCGACCAGTACTCGTCGTGCCCTGGGAAGACCAGACCCCGGTAGCGGCTCGGGTCGACCCGGCCGGCGTGCAGGTCGCGGGTCTCCGCGTACGCCAGGTCGTAGCCGTAGCGCTCGGCCCAGCGGATGAAGTCGTAGGCGTGCCCGACGTGCAGGGGCAGGCCCGCGCCCGCGTACGGGCGGTCGAAGGAGACGGTGACGGCCGCCTCCTGCTCGCCGAGCAGCCTGCCGTCCTCGTCCCAGGCGTGGTACAGGCTGGCGCCGGTGCGACCGTCCTCCGGATAGAGGTTGTACGCCTGCCAGGTCACGTCCGGGAGGACGAGGAGCAGATCCGCCGGGTGGTTGTCGCGGACCGTGAACGGGATGTGGGAGCGGTAGCCGTCGGCGGTGGTGAGGACGGCGACGTACGCGCCGATCGACCAGTACGTCGGCACCTGCAGCCGCCACGACTGCCACCAGTGGTGACAGGACACCGTGCGGTCGGCGGTCAGCGGCGCCGGCTGGACGATCCCGGAGAGGCGCGGACTCGTGGTGATCTTCGCGGCGCCGTCACCGCCGTAGTGGCCGATCCGGTAGACGTCGACCGAGAACTGCTGCGGCGGGTCCACCGTGACGTGGAAGTCGATCGACTCACCGGGCGCCACGGCCCCGTCGGACGCGAACCCCTTGATCTGGCGCCTGACGTCGTCGGCCGTGCGCGGGCCGCCACTGCCGCCGCGGGCCAGGATCTCGTCCGCGTACCAAGGGACCATCTGGCCGGTGTCGTCGAAGTAGTTCTCGGATCCGCGCAGCCAGGGCAGCGGCCCCTGGCCGAAGGGATCCGTGACGGCGTGCGCGAGCGCGCCCGACTCCCACCGCCTGATCTGGTCCGCCCCCATGCTGCGCCCCTCCCTCGACTCCCCCGGGTCGGCTGGTCAGTGCCTCTGGTCCGTGTCTCTGTCAGTGCCGGTCTCCAGCACATCACATAACGCACGCACTCCGTCACCGTTCGTCGCGAATTGACGAGAGTGGAAGCCGAGGCTCCGGGAAGGCGTCGGGCGCGGACGCCTCCCGGGCCCGTCGGCGGGGCCTCAGACCAGCCGTACCGGCTTCTCCGGGCGCACTCCCGTACGGGCCAGCCAGACGCGCAGCGGCTCCGGGTCGCCGTCCTCGACCAGGGCGAGGACGCGGGGACCGAGGTCCACCGCCCGCTCGCCGCCCACCAGCAGCGCGGGCCCGTCGAGCCAGTCGAGGCCGGGGGCGGCCTCGGCGGTGTCCACGGCCGCGCAGCAGACCATCGCGGTCACATGGTCGGCGAGCAGATCGCGGCCGGAACGCGGCGGCTGGAGCGGGAAGAGCGGCAAGGGCCCGTCGGGACCGGAGACGGCCACGGGGGCCGCGCTGCCGGACCGGTCGTCCTTGTCCGCGCTCCCGGCCGCCGCCTCCGCGCTCAGGACGGCGGCGGCCACCCGCGCCTCGCGCGCGGCCTCCTCACGGGAGAGGAGAGCGCTGAGGGCTCCGGCGAGCGCCTCGGCGGCGGGATTGACGGGCTCTTCTTGGTCGTCGAGCTCTTCGTGGCCGATGAGCTCTTCGTGGCCGGCGAGCTCTTCGTGGTCGGCGATGGTGTGATCGCTGCCGTCGACGGCGGCGACGGTGTGATCGCTGCCGTCGACGGTCGGGAATGACGGGTCGTCGTCGTGGGTGTCGGTGGGCTTCTTCGGCTCCGAGGACAGGTGGGCGATCACCCGGGTCAGGGTCGGGCCGTCGGACGCGGACGACGCGTCGGCGGGAGCGTCGGCCACGCCGAGGCCGTCGAGGACCTGGTGCAGCCGGGCCGCGTCGGTGCGCCACTTCCGGTCGACGACCTCCTCCGGGTACCGGCTCCACTCCACCGGCGACCAGTCGGGGCCGGGTTCGGCGGGGCCGCCGTGGAAGAGGCGGGCGGCGAGCAGCGAGGTGGCCTCGTCGACCGCACCCGGCTCCTCCAGGAGGTCACAGGCGGGCCGCTCGCCGAGGCGGGACGAGAAGCCGTCCGCCAGTCGGTCCCTGCGCGACAGTTCGGTCAGGGCGGAGACCACGCCCGCGTCGAGCCGGGAGGGCCAGCGGCCCATGCGCCAAGCGGGCAGCGCGACCCGCGTGAGGAGACGGTCCCAGCCCGCGTAGGCCAGACCGACCTGCTCCTGCGCCACGATCCGTACGCCGTAGTCCACGGCCTGGGCGCGCTCCGAGCCGGCCACGGCGACCCCGCGCTCCATCTCGGCGGCGTGCCCGCGGCAGGCGCGCAGCAGGACGCGGGCGACCTGTCCGACACCGTGCGCGCCGAGTCTGCGGAGCGGGTCGAGGCCGGGGGTCCGGGGCACGGCGACGGCGGCGTCCAGGCCCCGGACGAAGCGGCGGGCGGCGGCTATGTCGGGGTGGGCGGCCGGTCCGGTGCCGGCGACGACGGGGGCGAGGACCGCGCGCAGTTCGCCGACCCGCATCCACCAGAGGAAGGGCGAGCCTATGACGAGGACGGGAGCGCCCTCGTCGGCGCCGTCTCCGGACGTACGCCGTGCGCGGTGGTCCCCGTGGGTGCGGTGGACCCCGTGGGTGCGGCCGGTGCGATGGGCGCGGTGGGTGCGGTCCTCCAGCCAGCTGTCGCAGTCCGGGGTCAGGGCTATCCCGGCGGGGGCCGGGACTTCCAGGCGGTCGGCCAGGTCCCGGACGAGCCGGTAGAGATCGGGGGCGGCGGCCTCGGAGAGCTCCACCGTCGGCGTCGCGGCCGGGCGGGCCCTGGCGACGACGAGGGCGACGGCCGTGGCGGCGAGGAGGACGACGACCGCGAGGACGGTCACCACCCAGCGGGCCGCGTCCCAGCCAGAGCCGGTGAAGTGGCCGGTGACCCCGCCCGCGTACAGGACGACGGCCACGGCCGCGGGGAGGACCGCGAGGCCGAGGGCCCTGCCGCGGACCCGGAGGACACCGAGGGCCCGGGAGCGCGCGGCGCGCACACCCCATTCCTCGCCGACATCGGAACCGGTACCGGACACGCCGTACATCACCCCCTCCTGTCCATGCCGGGACTGCCTGTGGCGGTGTTGGTCACTCCCCCACTGTGGCACCCGCCACCGACATCGCAATGCCGGTGGGCCAAGTGCCGGAACGCCTCTGCCGCACCCTAGTTGGGGCTTTGGCGGACGTCATCCGGATGGCCGAGCCGTCACTCGATGGAATGGCTTTGGGTAAAGGTGATGGCGCTCGTGCGGCCGTACGGTTCACCCGCACGGCCGCTCGACAGATCAGCACATCAGCGCGTTGTTCAGGCCTCGGCGGCCTTCCGCGCGATGTCCGTACGGTGCTGGGAGCCGTCAAGGCGGATACGGCCGACCGCCGCGTACGCGCGCTCGCGCGCCTGCTCCAGGTCCATTCCGGTCGCGGTGACCGACAGGACACGGCCGCCCGCGCTGACGATCGCGTCGCCGTCCCGCTTGGTCCCGGCGTGCAGCACGTAGGCGTGCGGGGCGTCCTTCTCGGCGACCTCGTCCAGGCCCTCGATCGGGTCGCCCGTGCGCGGGGTGTCCGGGTAGTTGTGCGAGGCGATGACCACGGTGACGGCGGCCTCGTCGCTCCAGCTCAGCGGCGCCTGGTCCTCCAGGGTGCCGTTGGCGGAGTTCAGCAGGACGCCCGCCAGCGGGGTCTTCAGCCGGGCCAGGACCACCTGGGTCTCGGGGTCGCCGAAGCGTGCGTTGAACTCGATGACCCGTACGCCGCGGCTCGTGATCGCCAGACCCGCGTACAGCAGGCCGGAGAACGGCGTCCCACGGCGGCGGAGCTCGTCGACCGTCGGCTGGAGGACGGTCGCGAGGACCTCGTCGACCAGCTTCGGGTCGGCCCACGGCAGCGGCGAGTAGGCGCCCATGCCGCCGGTGTTCGGGCCCTCGTCGCCGTCGAGCGCGCGCTTGAAGTCCTGCGCGGGCCGGAGCGGCAGGACGGTGGTGCCGTCGGTGATCGCGAAGAGGGAGACCTCGGGGCCGTCGAGGTACTCCTCGATGACCACCCGGTCGCAGGAGAGGGCGTGGGCACGGGCCTGCGCGAGGTCGTCGGTGACGACGACGCCCTTGCCGGCGGCCAGGCCGTCGTCCTTCACCACGTACGGAGCGCCGAAGGCGTCGAGCGCCTCGTCGATCTCCTCAGGGGTCGTGCAGACGTAGCTGCGGGCGGTGGGCACCCCGGCGCCGGCCATCACGTCCTTGGCGAACGCCTTGGAGCCTTCCAGCTGCGCGGCCTCCCCCGACGGGCCGAAGACGGGGATCCCGGCCGCGCGGACGGCGTCGGCGACGCCGGCGACGAGCGGGGCCTCCGGGCCGACGACGACGAGCCCGGCACCGAGTTCGGTGGCGAGGCGCGCGACGGCGTCGCCGTCCAGCTGGTCGACGGGGTGCAGCTCGGCGACCTCCGCGATTCCGGCGTTGCCGGGCGCGCAGTGCAGAGCGGTGACGTCGGGATCGAGGGAGAGAGAGCGGCACAGGGCGTGTTCGCGGGCGCCGCCGCCGATGACGAGGACCTTCACGTCAGCCAGGGTAGCCCGCCGCCCGGGATGACCCTTGTGCGGGCCACTGAACGAGACGCCCCTACTCGTTCGTGTATTCCTCCACAACGGTGGCTCCCAGCTCGCGCACGATCAGGTCGTGCCCGGAGAGGGCGGAGTCGACGAGGTCGGGATCGTCCTCCTCCGGTACGTCGTCCTCGGGCGCCACGGGCTGCGGCGGGGGCGGCGTGTACGCGGGCGCGGGAGCCTGCGCGGGGGCCGGGGCCGACGCCTGCGGGAAGGAGGGGACGGGCGCCGAGGGGGCCTGCGACGGGGCCGGGGCGGGCGGCGGGGCCTGCTGGAAGGCAGGGGCGGGTGCCTGCGGCCGGCCGCCGAAGCCTCCGGTGCCGCCCGAGCCGCCGAAGCCGGTGGCGGCGGGCGGCGGCGAGGCACCGCCGGAGGGGTCGATGATCGCCTCGATCTTCCAGTTCACGTGGAACTGCTCGGAGAGCGCCTGCTTGAGGACGTCCTCGCTGCCGCTGCTCGCGAAGTTGTCGCGGGCGCCGGCGTTGAGGAAGCCGAGCTGGAGGGTGGTGCCGTCGAAGCCCGCGACCTGGGCGTTCTGGCTGAGCAGGATCCAGGTGAAGCGGCGCCGGTTCTTGACGGCGTCGAGGATCTGCGGCCAGAGGTTCCGCACCTGGGCGATGTCCCCCCCGCCGGTGGGCGCGGGGGCCGGGCTGGGGGCGTGCGCGGGCTGAGCCTGTACGGGAGCGGGCGCGGCGGCCGGGGCGGACGCGCCGGGCCAGGCGCCGGGGGCGCCGCCGCCGGGGGTGGCGGCACCCGGCCAGGCACCGGGCCGGGGTGCGGCGGGGGCTGCGGGAGCGGCTGGTGCGGCGGGGGCCTGGACGGCCTCGGGCTGATGCGGTGCTTGTGCGGCCTGGGCAGGAGCGGGAACAGGCGCGGGTGCGGGCGGCGGCGGGGCCATCGGGGTGTGGGCGTCGGGCCCGGGGACGTACCCCATGGCGGGCGCCGGAGGCCCGGGCGTGAAGACGGGCGCGGGCGCGGCGGCCGCCCCGCGCTCCAGGCGGTCGAGCCGCGCCTGGACCGAACGCTCGTCGTCGAAGGCGGCGGGCAGCAGCACGCGCGCGCAGATCAGCTCCAGCTGGAGCCGGGGCGAGGTGGCGCCCCGCATCTCCGTCAGCCCGCTGTTGACGAGATCGGCGGCCCTGCTGAGTTCGGCGGCGCCGAACACGGACGCCTGCGCCTGCATGCGCTCGATCACGTCGACCGGGGCGTCGATGAGCCCCTTCTCGGCCGCGTCCGGCACGGCGGCGAGGATCACCAGGTCGCGGAGCCGCTCAAGGAGGTCGGCGACGAACCGGCGCGGGTCGTTGCCGCCTTCGACGACCTGGTCGACGACCTCGAAGGCGGCGGCGCCGTCCCCGGCGGCGAACGCTTCCACGACCGCGTCGAGCAGCGACCCGTCCGTGTAGCCGAGCAGGGACGTCGCCATGGCGTATGTCACACCGTCGGCGGCGGCGCCGGCAAGGAGCTGGTCCATGACGGACATCGAGTCACGCACGGATCCGGCGCCGGCGCGCACGACGAGCGGCAGCACGCCGTCCTCGACGGGGATGCCCTCACGCCCGCAGACCTCGCCCAGGTACTCCCGGAGGGTGCCGGGCGGCACGAGCCGGAAGGGGTAGTGGTGGGTCCGCGACCGGATCGTCCCGATGACCTTCTCGGGCTCGGTGGTGGCGAAGATGAACTTCAGGTGCTCCGGCGGCTCCTCGACCACCTTCAGGAGGGCGTTGAAGCCCGCCGAGGTGACCATGTGGGCCTCGTCGATGATGTAGATCTTGTAGCGGCTGGACGCGGGCCCGAAGAAGGCCTTCTCCCGCAGGTCACGGGCGTCGTCCACACCACCGTGGGAGGCCGCGTCGATCTCGATGACGTCGATCGACCCGGGCCCGTTCCGCGCGAGGTCACGGCAGGACTGGCACTCCCCGCAGGGCGTCGGCGTGGGCCCCTGCTCGCAGTTCAGACACCGCGCCAGGATCCGCGCGCTGGTCGTCTTGCCACACCCGCGAGGCCCGCTGAACAGGTACGCGTGATTGACCCGGTTGTTCCGCAGGGCCTGCTGCAACGGGTCGGTGACATGCTCCTGCCCGATGACCTCGGCGAAGGACTCGGGGCGATAGCGGCGGTAGAGCGCGAGAGACGACACGTATACGAGGTTATAGGCGCCCACCGACAACCAGGGCCCACCGACGACGGGGACGATCACGACCCGCCACTCCCGCGCCCGATCCGGCACGCCGCAACCCGATGGCGGAAAGGCCAGACCCTCGGAGAAGGCCGGACGCCCGGGGAACGCAAGCGCCCCCCACGCACCTGCCAGAGCCGACCTACCCTTGCTGCCTTCCGGCCCTGGGGGAGTTCAGTCAGATAGCACCGCGTGAGGGGCTCCGCCAAGGGTACCCGATCCTGGGGCCGGGCGGCTCCCCACGGGGGCCCGGGGAACGTTCTTGTGGATCACGTTCGCGAGCACCCCTCAACGTCTTGTATTGTTTGCGGCGGAGGATTCGCCTAGTGGCCTAGGGCGCACGCTTGGAAAGCGTGTTGGGGGCAACCCCTCACGAGTTCGAATCTCGTATCCTCCGCCAGTGCCTCACCGGGCACTTGAAGACCCCGACCGGGAAACCGGCCGGGGTCTTCTGCATGCCCTGGTCTCACTTCCGGCCTCTTCCATCTCTGACATTCACGACATTTCACACGCGTGCCAGGCCCGCCCACACTCCGGCCCATCAAGAGCTCTCCTCCGTGGGTGAACCCCTTCCGAGTACCGACGGCGGACCCATCGAATGCGCAATCCTTGGCTCCGTTCGGGGCCGCTCCGGTCCCCAGTCGCGTCCCGGCCTCGCGAGGTGTGCCCCATGACGTCCCGATCCACGCTGACAGCCCGGCTGCGCGGTCTCGACGCCCCACAGCTGACGCGCGTGCTCGGGATGCGGAAGGACGCCGCGGTGCCACCGGAGCCGCGCTCCATGGAGGAACTGTCGGAACGTCTTCTGCGACCCGGCTCGGTGGCGCTCGTCTTGCCGCAGCTTCCCCTGCCGTGCCTCCAGGTGGCCGAGGCCCTAGCCGCCTTGGGAACACCCATGTCGCGCAGCGCCCTGGCGAGGAGGCTGGGTACGACGACAGCCACTGCCACTCGGGAACTGGACGGCGTGCTGGAGACTCTGGCCGATCATGCCCTGGTATGGCCGGACAGCGACGGAATGCTCCACCTGGCCGCGCCGTTGCGGCAGGCGTGGGAGATGCCCCTGGGGCTGGACGCTCCGCTGGAGGAGCTTCTGGAAGGCGTGACCTCCGAGGAACTGCGCGGCATGCTCGCGGCACTGGGCATCAAGCCGCCCGGCACCAGGCAACAGCGCACGGCCGCCGTCCTGGAACACCATGGCGATCCGCAACGTGTCGCCTCCGTGATCGCCAAGGCCCCTTCGGGCGCCCGGCAGCTGCTTGAGCGCCGAGCGAAGTCCGCACCGCGGGAAACGGAGTCCATCGTGTTCGGAACTCCCGAGGCCGCCTCCCGGCCGGGCGAGCGATGGGCCCTGGACCGCGGCTTCCTGGTCCGTAACCGCCACGGACACGGGCCGGCCCGCATGCCCGTCGAAGTGGCGCTCGCGCTGCGCGGGCCCGACTGGCAAGCCCCGTTCGCGCCCGTACCGCCTGCCCCGGAGCTGGTGTCCGTCCCCGCGGTGGAGGTGGACCGGGAGGCAGCGGCAGCTGCCACCGCGTTCGCGGCCCACGCCGCCTCGGTACTGTCAGCCTGCTCGGCGGCTCCCCCGGCCCGGCTGAAGTCCGGCGGGATCGGCGCACGTGAACTGGCTCGGATCGGCAAGGCGGCACAGGCCGACGAGGCAGCGGTACGCATCACCCTGGAGATCGCGTACTCGGCCGGGGTGCTGGCCGCCGACGGCAATCACGTCGCACCCACCGCGGCGTACGACACCTGGGCGGCGCAGGAACCCGCAGCGCGGTTCGCCGAGCTGCTTCACACATGGTGGAACCTGCAGTTCACTCCCTCGCAGGCCCGCAACGAGGACTACAAGGCGCTCCCCGCCGTGGCCGGGGCTCCTCCCTGCGGCGGCTGTCTACAGGCTCGGCGCGGGCTGCTCACAGCGGCGGCAACGCTTGCCGAAGGTCAGGGCGTGAAGGCCGCCACGGATCTGGGGCCACTCGTGGCATGGCACCGTCCGTTCGCTCATCCATCGTTCCCCGACGAGACGCCTTTCGCCGCGGCGGTCCGCGAGGCCGAGCTGATGGGCGTCATCGCCCGAGGCGCCCTCTCCCCGCTCGGTGCGGCGCTGCTGGCCGGTGAGACCGAGGAACTGACCGCCGCGTGCCGGCTCCTGCTGCCCGAGGCCACCGACACGGCCCGGCTCGGTGGCGACCTCACGGCCGTCGTCACCGGCACGCCCTCGGCACGCCTCGCGGAGTTCCTGGATGCGACCGCGGACCGGGAGATCAGCGGCACGGCCTCGCTATGGCGGTTCAGCGCCGACAGCATGCGCCGCGCACTGGACGCCGGTCACGCTCTGGACGAGATCTCGGTCGAGCTGACCGCCATCGCCGACGGGGCTCTGCCACAGCCTCTGTCCTATCTCATCGCCGATGCCGCACGTCGCCACGGCCACGTGCGGGTCGCCCCTGCCGCCTGCGTCATCCACGGCGACGAACCGGCGCTCCTGGCCGAGCTCGCCGCGCACCGGGGACTCTCCGCGCTCGGGCTACGGCAGCTCGCCCCGACGGTGCTCGTCAGCGACAGCCCGCCCGACAAGACCCTGGCCGCGCTCCGGGACCAAGGCTATGCCCCCGTCGCCGAGGCCCCGGACGGGACCGTACGCATCGAGAAGGCGCCCCCTCGACGGGCCGCCGCCGTTCCGGCCCCGCGGAAGGCCGCCACCAAGGCCGCCACCGGACGCTCGACGTACCGGGCGGCGGAGGCATCGGCCGTCGCCGACCCGTACGCCGTGGCGGCCCGGCTGCTGACCGCCCCGCCGCCCACCCCGGAGCCCGATCCCTTCGGCACCGGGGTCCCCTTCGGTACGGATACCGAGGAGATCGTCGCCGGGTACGCGAAGCAGCTGACGTACGCGGACGTCCGCCAGCTCGGCCACGCCATCGACACCGGTATGGCCATCACCGCCGAATACGTCGCCGCGTCGGGAAGCCGCACCGTGCGCACCCTCAGCCGCCTCCGACTCGATCCGCCCTACCTCGAAGCCTGGTGCCATCTACGTGACGCCGAACGTGTCTTCACGCTGTCCCGTGTCCACTGCGTCATGCCCGCGTAGGCACCCTTCCGGATATACTTTGCGTACGACCTGATATCACAGGAGGTGCCTGAATGAGTCGAACCGTGATCGACCTCGATGACGAGCTGCTGGCCGACGTGGCCCAGGCTCTCGGGACCAGCACCAAGAAGGAGACGGTCAACACCGCCCTGCGCGAGGTACTGGAGAACCGGCGGCGGGCCCTGGCGCTCACCAGGCTGCGGGCTGCCACCGCAGACGGCTCCTTCGACCTGGACCTCTTCGAGGACAAGCGGAACTACCGGCGGTGAGCGCGGCACGATTCCTGATCGACACCAGCGCACTCGCGCGATTCCTGCGCGGCGACGCCGAACAGTACGGCTGGGACCAGGCAGCGGCGGCCGGGCTCATCGCGACCTGCCCGATCACCGAGTTGGAGTTCTTCTACAGCGCCCGCTCTGCCGCGGACCGTGCGCGAGGCATCGAGGACATGCGGCTCGTATTCAGCTGGGTACCTGTCGACGACCGGGCCTACGACCGCGCCTGGCGAGTCCAAGAGCTGTTGACCCAGCGTGGCCAGCATCGCAGTGCAGGCGCGGTGGACCTCGTCGTCGCCGCTACGGCGGAACTGCAGGGGCTCACCCTTCTCCACCGCGACCACGACTTCGACTGCGTCGCCGCCGTCACAGGCCAAGCCATGCAGTGGTATGGCCCGGAGACCGGTAAATGAACGTGCGCCCGGCGGTCTCAGTCCTGGTCTCATTCGCCCCCGTCCAGAGCTGTTCGGACGTGGCAAGGCTGGACGCTCCGCCGCAGGTCCGGACACCCACGATTCCCGCCGGACCCACATACGAACAGGTGGAAAGCGTGTCGGGGGCAACCCCTCACGAGTTCGAATCTCGTATCCTCCGCCAGTGCCTCACCGGGCACGATGTCGAAGGGCCCCGCAGCTTGCTGCGGGGCCCTTCTTCGTCGGCCGTCTCGATTCCGTATTGGTTGTCCTCGGCGGGGGCCTCGCACGGGCGCCCCCACGAGGCCCTCTACCCGGGAGCGTTGAGCGCCTTGGGTCGAACCAGTCGGGAGGCGGTCCAGGCTCCTGCCGTGACGGTGCCCGTCTGCGACAGGCCGGCCGTCGCAGCGGCTTCCCCGAGCTCGCCGGGCTCCAGGTGGCCGGGCTTGCCGGGGTTCGGCGTCAGCACCCAGATGTGGCCATCGGCCGCGAGCGGGTCGGCCGCCTCCGTCAGCATGTCGACGAGGTCACCATCCGCCTGCCGCAACCACAGGAGCACGACGTCGACCGGGCCCTGGTGGTCGTAGCCGACGAGGCTGTCGCCGATGGCCTCCTCGACCGATTCCCGCAGGCTGTCGTCGGCATCGTCGTCCTGTCCGAGCTCCTGCACCACCAGGCCGTGGGAAAACCCCAGTCGAGCCCCGTGATCGAGCTCTTCAGGTTCAGCAACAGATGCCATCGTGCTCCCCTCCCCTGTCGTGAAGGCAACGCGTACCGGTTGACCGACCAGGATGACAGCCTCGGCGCTCGCCCGGGGCCGCGTCAGGTGTTCGTGGCCGGGAGGTCCTCCCCGAGGCCGGTGCCGAGGAGGCCGAAGACGTACGTGGCCTCCGGGGCCACGGCGGCCGCGATCCGGTCGTTGGGTTCCCCGGCCAGGGTGAGTTCCTGGATGCGCTGGAACAGGAGACGGTGCGCGGCCGCCAGGAGCGCGGCGGCGGCCCGGGGGGCGATGGCCGGCGCGGCGGCGGGGGCGGGGGCGTCGTCCGCGAGCGCCGCGGCGAGGGCCTCCTCCCGCAGGTCGTGCAGTTCTCGCAGGCGGGCCGTGAGGGTGGGGCTGTCGGCGATCATGCGGGCGAACTCCGGACCGGCGAAGCCCGCGACGGGGTCGCACTGCTCGACCGCCGCGAGGAACTCACGGCGCAGCGCCGCGAGCGCCGACTCTCCCGCGGCCCGGTCTGCGACCGCGCGCGCCAGGGAGGCGGTGAACGCCTCGTGGTGGTCGAGGGCCAGGTCCTCCTTCCGCGCGAAGTAGTTGGTGACCGTCTTCTTGGCGACGCGGGCCGCCGTGGCGATCTCGGCGATGGTCGTCTGCTCGAAGCCCTGCTCCATGAAGAGCCTGGTGGCGTGGTCGGAGATCAGCTGCCTGGTCTCCTGCTTCTTGGACTCGCGGAGTCCCATGCTCTCGATACCCATGAGCGAATCTTACACTCGTCGCAAATTTAGTCTTGACGCACGACGAAGCCCGTGCATAAAGTTACGCCCGTTGCAAAAATCGCCTCGTAGGACGACACGGGAAGAGACCACCTGTTGCGAAAGCTGAACCCCATCGCGCTCCCCCTCGCCACGCTCACCGACGGCCCGCTCGCCGTCTCACCGCTCGCCGTCGCACCCCTCACGGTCACGCCGCTCACCACCGCCCGGACCCAGCCCCTGGCCGGCGCACCGCGCCCGCTCCGCGAGCTGCCCCGTGCGGGCCGCCGCCAGGCGCCTGCCCGCACCCGGATCCACGCGCCGCGACGTACGTACTGACCGGGGCCGGTCCCTCGGGTCACCGCACCGAGCCAGAGCACCGCACCGCCGCCCGTACCCCCACGCCCACCTACCGAGGAGCCGCCGTGAACGTCTCTACCTCCACCCTCTCCCTCACCGTCGCCGACGTGGACGCCTCCCGGGAGTTCCTCACCACCCACCTCGGCTACCAGGTGGCCATGGCCGCCGACGGTTTCGCCTCCCTCACCCGTGAGGACGCCGCCGTCGACATCGTGCTGCTCAGCCGCGGCATCGAGGTCCTTCCGCCCGAGCAGCGCGACCAGCGGGCGGCCGGCCTGATCCTGGCGCTCACCGTCACCGACCTCGCGGCGGAGGAGGCCCGACTGCGCGCCGCGGGCGCCCCCATCACGATGCCGCTCCGTGAAGAGCCCTGGGGCGAGCGTCTGTTCCAGCTGACCGACCCCAACGGCGTCGTCGTCCAGCTCGTCGAATGGGTCACGCCGGGCTCGTCCGACACCGCCGACACCGCCGACACCGATGACGCCGCTGACACCGCTGACCTCCGGACCGAACAGGAAAAGGTGACCTCCGTGCGCGTGATCAGCCCCTCGGGCGAGGCCGTCACCGTCTCCCCCAACGCCACCATGACCGGTCTGGCCGCCCCGAGCCGCGGCAGCGCCGAACTCAGCACTTGGACGGTCGAGATGGCCGCCGGAGCCACCGGGCCCGAACACACCATCAGCCGCGAACAGGTGTGGACGGTCACCGCCGGCTCCCTCGAAGTCACCTGCGCCGGCCGTACCGAGAAGGTCGCGGCCGGGCAGACCGTCGTCCTCCCGCCGGACCTGGTCCGACAGGTCCACGCCCCCGAGGCGGCCGAGGCGCACGTCGCCATGCGCGCCGACGCCCACGCCACCGTCCCCGGCACCGAGGGCACCCGCACGCTCCCCTGGGCCGAGTAGGTACGCGCGCGTGGGCAGGGCATGCCCCGTGCCGGAGGGCCGGACCGCTGATGCGGTCCGGCCCTCCGGCATACGAGTGTTCCGTGCGCCCCACTACACGGGGCAGGGCCGGTACTTGAGGCTGCGCTCGCGGTCGACGACGTAGCTGGCCCGCCGTGGGGCCGAGCGGGTTGCGGTACTTAGGACGTGGATCCGGCACACGACGGGGTCCGTGCCGGGACAGGGGTCGTCGGCGGATACGGGTCAGGCGAGCGGCGCCGTGATGACCGAACCGCAGGCCTCCACGGCACCGGCGACGGAGGGACCGGAAGGAGAGGAAGAACGCGTGCACGCATCTTTGAGGCCGCCGACCTCTCATTGGCGCAGGCGCACCGTTGATCACTCCTACGGGGAAGTGCCGCTCACGCCGTCAAGGGGCGTCATTCACTGGATCGAGGGGTGATGAGGGGGAGGGACGTTACTGCGGTCACCGGTGTGTAGTGATGCCGATACTTTCTGTGATGACCAGTCGGCTCAACCAAACAGGGGTTATCGATGAGGAAGTTGGCTACGGCAGTGGTGGCTGCGGGGCTGTTCTTCGGGGGGATGGGGGTGGCGGTTGCGGACTCGTGGCGTTCCACAGAGGACATTTCCACTACTGGCGCCCACTTCGAAGAGGTGAAGTACAGGTGGGAGCCCGCCGGGGCGAAGCGCGGCGCCTTCCGCTTCAAAGGTCTCCTGCGTGACGGCAGCCACAACGACGGCCACAACGTCTACCTGGAGGTAAGGCCGCACGAATACGGATGGCAGCGATTCAAGGGCGTGCAGAAGCGCACCGTCCCACTGGAGAACACCGTTCACGACGGCGCGACCCGCTACACGAATTCCGCTGAGATGCGAGTGTGCCGGGACCGAGGGGCGCTTCGACCCAACAACTGCACGCCCCCTCGACTCTTCAAGCGCTAGCAGCCACCAGTTCGGGGAGCCGCCGACCAGCGGCTCCCCTTCTTCATAGGGAGTGCGGACCACGATGGACGTCATTCTCCGCGCCGACGGCGTGGACCTGTTCTACGGCTCCGAGCAGGCCGTGAGTAACGCCGATTTCGTGCTCAAGCGCGGCGAGGTGGCCGCCATCATGGGCAGCAGCGGGTCCGGTAAGTCATCGCTGTTGTACTGCCTGGCTGGTGTTCTGCCGCCCAGCAAGGGCGCCGTGACCTTCGATGGCGTGCGACTTTCCGCGCTTCCCGACGGCGAGTTGAGTGCCCTGCGCCGTACGCGGCTCGGCTTCGTCTTCCAGTACGGGGAACTGCTACCGGAACTGACCGTCGAGGAGAACGCGGCGCTTCCCCTCCGGCTCGCCGGCATCAGCAAGACGCATGCGCACGCGATGGCCGGCCAGGTACTGGGGCGGCTCGGGTTGGGTGATCTTCTGCGGCGCAGGACCTCGAAGCTGTCGGGTGGCCAGAGCCAGCGCGTGGCTGTCGCGCGGGCGCTGGTCCACCGACCGGACGTGGTGTTCGCGGACGAGCCGACCGGGGCTCTCGACAGCGTCAACGCCGCCGCCGTCCTGGACGAGTTTCTTCAGCTCGCACGAAGGCAGAAGACTGCCGTCGTCATCGTCACCCACGATGCCGATGTGGCAGCTAAAGCCGATACGCAGTACACGATGACGGACGGTGTTCTGGCTCAACGGGTGGCGGTGTGAGCCCGCTTCTTCTCGGGATGCGCCTGCTGTGGGGCAGCGGGCGCCGAGGGCAGGCCCGCTTCCTCCTGATGGCGTTCGGCTCGGCTCTCGGAGTGGCGTGCCTTGCCGCTGTCCTGACCATTCCGTCCGTCCTCACCGCGCATGACGACCGGACGGCCGCCCGCACTCCGGACTCCGGCACAAGTAACGTCGTCTACCAGGAGTTTCACGATCCCTACGGGTCGCAGCCGCTCCACCGTGTGTTCGTCGCACGCACGAGCCCTGGCCCCACTCCCGTACCCCCCGGTGTCGACAGGCTTCCTGACGCCGGCGAGGCGATCGTTTCACCGAAACTCGCCGAGGTGCTCGCCGCCAACCCGAGGGCAGCCGGACTTGTCCCGGGTCGTGTATCCGGAATCATCGCGCCGGAGGGGTTGGGCGACGCCGAGGATCTATACGCCTACATCGGCACCACCCCGGCCGAGCTCACCGAAGCGGAGGAGTTGGGAAGCTTCGGCACCAGCCGATCACGGCGTGAGATCGTCGAGCCGTCGACCCTCACCATTCTCCGATTCACCCTCGGGTGCATCGTGCTGCTTCCCCTCGTCATCTTCCTCTCCGTCTGCGCACGGCTCTCCGGTGAATCGCGCGCCCGACGGCTCGCCGCCCTCCGCCTCGTCGGACTCAGCGAGAAGGACACCCTGCGGGTCAATGCGGGGGAAAGCGCTGCCGCCGCCACGGTCGGAGCCGTTCTCGGAGTCGCGGGGTATCTAGCGACCAACGAAGTCATGGCACGTGTCGGGTTGCCAGGACTGCACTGGTATCCGGCGGATGGCCGGCCGACGGGGTTGACCCTTACGGCTTGCCTGCTGGGCTGTCCGGCGCTCGCCTGGTTCGTTGGGCAGTCCAGCGCGCGCCGAGCCGCCCAGTCTCCGATCAGCGTGCGCCGGACCGGGGAAGGGCAGCGCCCGAAGAAATTGGGGATGCTGCTGTTGGTCCCCGGCGTCGGGGTCATCAGCGGGTACTGCGTGCTCAGCATGATGGGCCGTGACCCCTCAGGAGGGTCGGCCAACTCCGTATTGGTGCCTGGTGCGGTTCTACTGACCGGTGCGGGGCTCGTGTTCGGCCTGGCGCCCATCACCGCGTGGTTGGCTCGGCGGCTGGCGGGAACAGCCAAGTCACTGCCGATGGCTTTGGCAATGCGCCGTACGGAGGTCGACCCCGGGTCGTCTTTGCGAGTAGTCACAGGACTCGTCCTGCTGGTGTTCGGAGCGTCGCTCACTCAAGGCGTGCTCGTCGAACTGGACCAGGTGAGTCGCTCCACCAGTCCCGTACAGGAGTACGCGATTTCGTTCGGCCATCTGGATGCCCGTCAGCAACTTGAGGCGACCAAGGTGGCAGGTGTCCGGGTCCATGCGATGTCCGCGTCTTCATGGAGCGAATCCCCTGACGACGACAATCCCCTTGCATCTGCCGTGGTTGCCACATGTCAGCAGCTCGCCGCATTCGTGGAGAAGGCGACGGGATGCATCGAACACAAGGTGCTCCGCATCCAGGATGCGGATTTCTCCATCGACGCCGACGCCGTGCCGGGCAAAAGCTTTCCGTTCCTCCTGAGTAATGGACGCAAGCTTGACGTCACCGTCCCAGAGGCAAGCGTCGCGGTTCGGTCCTACCAGCCCTCCCAGTTCTCCGGACCAAGCTTGCTCATTCCCCCGTCCATGATCCCCAGCGGGACGGTCATGGCAGACGGCAACCTCGTTCTCCTCAGCGACGCCGACCCCGCCACCGTCCGTTCCGTTCTCGACGGGGTCGGGGCCATCGCTCCCACGTCCTCCGTCGACCCCGTCGGGATCGTCATCGACGCCCTTGCTCAGCTCACCGTCATCCGAAGTCTTCTCTTCGTCGGGATGGTGCTCGGGCTCGTCATCGGGGTCGCCGCCTTCGTCGTCTCCGTGGCTGATCGGGCCATGGAGCGGCGCGGGCAGGTTGCCGCGCTCGTGTTGTTGGGGGCTCGGGCCGGGACGTTGCGGGTGGTGCAGGTCGTGCAGGTGTTGTTGCCGCTGGTGGTGGGGCTGGGGGCGGCGATCGTCACCGGGTGGCTGGCCGAGTCCAGCTATCTGATCACCGGGGGCGGCGCCGTGCACTGGGACTGGGACGGGCTGCCCCTGCTGCTCGTCTCCGCGCTGGGGGTGCTGTTCGCGGCCGGGGTCGCCTCCGTGCCCATGGTGCGGCGGCACGTCGATCCCGAGCACATTCGGCGCGATTAGTTTCCGGGCGGGTGACGGTCTACCGGTCGTCGCATCGTCACTCACCCAGGAGAGCACCATGGCCGAGAGCGTCGTCAAGGGTCCCGCCAGCTACTTCCCCTCCATCGAGAAGAAGTACGGGCGGCCCGTCTCCGAGTGGCAGGAGCTCATCCGGTCCTCGCCGCTCACCAAGCACATGGAGCTCGTCGGCTGGCTGAAGGCCGAGTACGGGATGGGTCACGGGCACGCCAACGCGCTCGTGGCCCACTTCCTTGCCGAGGGGAAGTAGCCCGGCGCGCTCACGCCGTCAGTTCGTGGGACGTGCGGGCGTCGACGCGGCTCGTCAGCGCCGCCGTCGCCACCGCCGTCACCGTGCCCGCCACCAGGGCCGTCCACCAGAGGACCGTCGGGCCGACGGTCGTGTACACGGTGACCCCCAGGGTGAGGGCCGCGAAGCGGGCCACTCCCCATGTCCAGCTGAAGGCGCCCTGGTAGCGGCCCCTGGCGTGCGCCGGGGCCAGGTTGGCGACGACGCCGGCGGCGATCCCGGCGACCACGACCTCGCCCAGGGACCAGACCACGACCGACACGGTGTATCCCACGATGCCGTCGGCCAGGCCCGTGAGCGCCACCCCGACGGCGATGAGCGTGCCGCCCGCGCCCTGGACCGCGAGCTGCGGGAACCGGGCGAGCCAGGCGGTCGACAGCGGCTGCAGGGCCACGACCAGGATCGCGTTGACCGCGGCCATCGCTCCGAACACCGCCGGCGAGAGCCCGCTGTCGTGGACCGCGAGCGGCAGGGCGACCTCGGTGAGCGAGTACACGAACAGCTGGACGCCGAGGAGCGGGAGCAGGAGGAGGGCGAGCCGGTCGCGGAGGACCACTCCGTAGCCGAGGCCGTCCTTCCTCCCCTCCGGCTCGCTCGCGGTCGTCGTGCGCTTCGCCTCCGGCAGCCGGACCGCGACGACCAGCGCGTAGGCCAGCATCGAGCCCGCGTCCACCGCGAAGAGCAGCCAGTAGCCGTGCGCCGCCAGGAATCCGCCGAGGACGCCCGCGACGGCGGCGCCGATGTTCACGCCCCAGCCGAAGAGGGCGTACGCGCGCCGGCGGCGTTCGCTGTCGACGGCGTCCGCGAGGAGCGCGAACGCGGCCGGGGACACCGCGCTACCCGCCGCGCTGATCAGCAGCGCCGCCGCTGCCATCGTCCACACACCGGGGGCGAGGAACAGTGCGCCCTGCGCGGCCGAGGCGCCGACCAGGCCGATGAGCATGGTGGGACGGCGGCCCAGGCGGTCGGCGAGGACGCCTCCCACGGCGGGGCCGAGGAGGTTGCCCGCGCCGAGGGCGCCGAGGACGTACGAGGTGTCGGTGCCGGTCACTCCGCGCGAGGCGAGGAAGAAGACCAGGAACGGGGTGACCAGGTAGCCGAGGCGGTTGACGATCGTGCCGGCGAAGATCGTCCAGACGACCGGCGGGAGGTCGCGGAAGGAGGAGGGGATGAGGGACGACGCGGGGCGGGCGGCGGGCGAGGCTGAGGACGGGGTGTCTGAGGGCATGGGAGGAGATTCGCCGAGTGAGGTCAGCTCCTCCATTGATTAAGCTCAGGCCGAATCCAATCCCCTGAGCGGATCGCTTTCCCTCCCATCGGCGCGCACCCCTAGGACATCGCACGTGGAATCCGGGCTCACCTTCTCCGCCGCCGACCTCGCCCAGACGCGCTTCGCGGTCTCCCCCATGTGGGAGGTCGTCACCAGTTTCCGCGTCCTCGCCCGCCGCACCGACTCCGTCCCGCACCAGCGCTGGATCGCCCAGGTCCGGCCCCGGATCGTGCGGGCCGGGCTCGACCGTGGCTGGCTCGCCGCGCTCGTTCCCGCCCAGGGCTACCTCGCCGACTTCCTCAACCCCACTCCCGCCGGGCCCTTCCCCACCCTCGACGCGGAGCTCGACGCCATCCGCCGGACCCCCGCCGAGCGGGTGCGGAACGATCTCGACATGCTGGCGAAGGACACGGAGGGGGAAAGGGAGGGGAAGGGGGAGAGGGAGCGGCGGGCCGGACGGGCGCGGCTTCTGCGCGACGATACCGACGCCGCCCTCCTGAAGGTCGCCGACGAGATCCAGACCTACTGGGAACTCGCCCTCGCCCCCTACTGGGCCCGCATCCAGCAGGTCCTGGAGGCCGATGTCTTCCATCGGGCCCGGCAGGTCGCCGAGCACGGTTCGGCCCGGGTCCTGAGCGAACTCCACGAGACCGTGCGGTGGGACGACGGCACCCTGCGTCTCGTACGGCGCCACTGCTCGCTCAGCCGCGACCAGGTCGGCTCCGGGTTGCTTCTCATTCCGTCCGTCTTCGCGTGGCCCCGCGTCCTCACCCGGTCCGTCCATCCGGATCCGCCTCAACTCGGGTACCCGGCACGGGGTTTCGGGGCCGTATGGGAGCCCCGTACCACTGACGCCATGGAAGCCGTCGCCGCCGTGCTCGGGCGCTCCCGCACCCTGCTCCTCAGCGAACTCGACACCCCCGCCTCCACCACCCGGCTCGCCACGCACTGCGGCCTCTCCGCCGCCGGTGTCTCCCAGCACCTCATCGCCCTGCGGAACGCCGGTCTCGTCACCGCCCACCGCAGCGGACGCTCCGTCCTCTACGCCCGTACCGCCATCGCCGATCGGCTCCTCAACCCGTAATCGGACGAGGGGCCGGGCGATCATGGGGGATGACTTCTTCCTCTCCGTCCGAGCGGTTCGTGGTGCGTGACGGCGTGCGGCTGCGCTGCCACGACTGGGGCGGCTCCGGGACCGATGTGCTCCTGCTCCACGGGCTCGCCGGGCATGCCGGCGAATGGGACGCCCTCGCCCGGCTGCTGCGGGACTCCGGCCACCGCGTCGTCGCGCTCGACCAGCGTGGGCACGGCGGCAGCGAGCGGCGTCCCGGGGACGTCTCGCGCGCCGCGTACGTGGCCGACGCCGTCGCCGTCGTCGGGGGACTGGGCTTGCGGCGGCCCGTGTTGGTCGGCCAGTCGCTCGGCGGGAGCACCGCTCTTCTCACCGCCGCCGCCCACCCCGGGCTGCCGCGCGCCCTCGTCCTCGTCGAGGCCGGGCCCGGCGGGGCGGGCCCCGGTGTCCAGGAGCAGATCGGGGCCTGGCTGCGGGCCTGGCCGGTGCCGTTCCCCTCGCGGGAGGCGGCCGCCACGTACCTCGGCGGCGGCAGGCAGCCCGTAGGGGAGGGCTGGGCCCGTGGGCTGGAGGAGCGTGCCGACGGGCTGTGGCCGCGTTTCGACCCCGACGTCATGGTCCGGTCCCTCGACGAGAACGCCGCCCGGGACTTCTGGGACGAGTGGACCGCCGTCTCCTGCCCCGTCCTCGCGGTCCTCGGCCAGGGCGACCAGGGCGGGATCATCGGCGGCGAGGAGTACGCGGAGATGGTCCGGCTCCGGCCAGGGCTGCGCGGCGCCGGCGTGCCCGGTACCGGGCACGACCTGCACCTTGAACAGCCCGAGGTCCTGCACCGGTTGATCGTCGGATTCCTCGGCGACTCCGGTTCCGCCGACCCGTCCGTCTCCTCTTGCCTTGGAGTGCACTCCAATTCCTAGAGTGCCGCCCATGCGCTATCGGGTACTCGGCGGGACCGGGATCGAAGTCAGTACGTACTGCCTCGGCACGATGATGTTCGGCGCCGTCGGCAATCCGGATCACCAGGACTCCGTACGGATCATCCATGCCGCCCTCGACCAGGGCATCAACTTCGTGGACACCGCCGACATGTACTCGGCCGGCGAGTCCGAGGAGATCGTCGGCAAGGCTCTGCGCGACCCGGTCCGCCGCGAGGCGACCGTGCTCGCCACCAAGGTGTACTTCCCGGTCGGCGGCGAAGGCCCCAACCGGGGCGGCACCTCCCGCCGCTGGATCACCCGGGCCGTCGAGAACAGCCTCAAGCGGCTGGGCACCGACTGGATCGACCTCTACCAGGTCCACCGGCCCGACCACCGCACGGACATCGAGGAGACCCTCGACGTCCTCGGCGACCTCGTCACCCAGGGGAAGATCCGGGCCTTCGGCTGCTCCACCTTCCCCGCCGAGGAGATCGTCGAGTCCCACGGCGTCGCCGAGCGGCGCGGGCTGCGCCGCTTCCGCTCCGAGCAGCCGCCGTACTCGCTGCTCGCGCGGGGCGTGGAGGCCTCCGTCCTGCCGGTCGCACGGCGGTACGGGATGGGCGTGCTGACCTGGAGCCCGCTCGCCTCCGGCTTCCTCACCGGCAAGTACCGCAAGGGGCAGCCGATCGACCTCACCAGCGGGCGGCCCGCGCTCACCCCGCACCGCTTCGACCCCACGCTCCCCGGGAACGCCGCCAAGCTCGACGCGGTCGAGGAGTTCGTCGCGCTCGCGGACGAGATCGGGTGCACCCTGCCCGAACTCGCCATCGCCTTTCCGGCCGCGCACCCGGCGGTGACCTCGGTCATCATCGGGCCCCGGACCATGGAGCAGCTGGAGGGGCTGCTGAAGGGCGCTCCGGTGCTGCTCACGGACGAGATCCTGGACCGGATCGACGCGATCGTGCCGCCGGGGACCAACCTCTACCAGCCGGACGGGGCCTGGCGGCCGTCCTCCCTCACCGAACCGGCCGCGCGCCGACGGCCGTTGGGGGAGCGCGCTGCCTCCTGACCCGGCTCGCCCGGGTGACGGTGAACCGTTCCGGGCGCCCACGCTCATCCGCGACAGTAGGGGGATGAGCGTGAGCAAGAGCATGGGTACGGGTGGGACGAGGACGATCTACGCCGCCGAGCGCCGGGCCCGGCTCGGCGTACGGCACCGGCTGGCCGGCGCCGAGCGGGCCGGGTCCGCCGAGGAGGTCGCGGACGCGCTCGTGGCGCTGCACGGGACGGACCCGGCGAGCGTGTTCCTCGCGGTGGGGGCGCGGCTGACCGGGCGGAACGGCCCCGTCGCGACCGTCGAGCGAGCCCTGTACGAGGAGCGGTCGCTCGTCCGGATGCACGGCATGCGGCACACGCTCTTCGTCTTCCCGTCCGTGCTCGCCCCCGCCGTCCAGGCGTCGACGACCCACCCGGCCGCCGTCCGTGAGCGCGCCGGGCTCCTCTCGCACTTGGCGGCCGGCAGCACGTTCGGCGCCGAGTGGCTGGCGGAGACCGAGCGGCTCGTCCTCGCCGAGCTGGCCGTACGGGGAGAGGCGACCGGCGCGGACCTCGGTACGGCCGTACCGGTGCTGAGGTCGACGTACGTGTACGGGCCGGGTACGCGTCAGGAAGGCGTCCAGTCCGTCGCCAGCCGGGTGCTGCGGGTGCTCGGCATGGAGGGGCGGATCGTACGGGGAAGGCCGCAGGGGACGTGGACGTCCAGCCGCTTCCGCTGGGCGCCCGCCGCTCCCCATCCGACGTGGGATCCGGCGGAGGCGCGGGCCGAGCTGATCCGGCGGTGGCTCGGGGCGTGCGGTCCTGCGACCGAGGCGGACCTGAAGTGGTGGACGGGGTGGAAGGTGACCGACGTGCGCGCGGCGCTGGCCGCCGTCGGGGCGCTGCCGGTGACGCTGGAGGAGGGGACGGGTTTCGTCCTGGCGGACGACCTCGGGCCCGTACCGGAGCCGGAGCCGTGGGCGGCGCTGCTGCCCGCGCTCGACCCGACGCCGATGGGCTGGCAGGCCCGCGACTGGTACCTGGACCCGGAGCACCGGGCGGCTCTGTACGACCGCAGCGGGAACATCGGGCCGACCGTGTGGTGGAACGGCCGGATCGTCGGCGGCTGGGCGCAGCGCCCGGACGGCGGGATCGTCCACCGGCTCCTGACGGACGTGGGCGCGGAGGCGGAGCGGGCCATCGGGGCGGAGGCGGAGCGGCTCGCGGGCTGGGTGGGGGACGTGCGGGTGACGCCCCGCTTCCGTACGCCGCTGGAGCGGGAGCTCGCGGGCCCGGCCTGACCTGCCGGGTGCGGCGGCCGTTGCCAGGAGGGGGCGGGCCGTCGACCTGCCGGGCGTACGGCGGGCCGCAGGGGCTCATTTGCGTACGTACAGGCCCGGCACGCCCAGGTCGGCGAGGCCGTCGAGGACCAGGTCGACGCCGACGGCCGCCAGCAGCAGGCCCAGGAGACGGCCGAGGAGCTCGATCGTGGCGTGATGGGTGCGGCGCAGGATCCGCGCGAGCAGCAGGACGCAGACCACGTCGAGGGCGATGACCGTCACGTACGCGCCGACCACCGTGGAACGCCAGCTGAAGGAGTCGCGGGCGGCGGCCTCGATGAGTACGGCGGTCATCGCGAGGGGGCTCACGACGTACGGCATCAGCAGCTCGCGCACACCGCTGGCCAGGTCCGGGGCGTCCTGGTGGGTGGTGTCGGAACCGAGGTGGAGGCCGAGCACGAGCCCCACGGCGTAGATGAAGAAGATGACACCGCCCGCGAGTTGGAGCGCCGGGGTGCTGATGTGGAAGAGGTCGAGCAGCCAGGGGGCCGTGATGCCGGTGACGAGCCCGACGAGGACGGCGGCGCCGGAGGAGATCAGGGCGATGGTCCGCAGCTGGGCGGCGGGGTGCACCTGGGCGAGGCCGGCGAAGGCGAGGAGGACCTTCGGGGGGCCGACGACGGAGAAGAAGGCGATGAAGGCGGCGGAGAAGCTGAAGGCGTTCACACCGGAATCATGGTGCGGTCGGGTGATTTCTCCCGTTTTTCACGCCGGCGTCCGCGCGGTGTCGAGAACCCGCCCCCCGGCTCCGACTCTTCTGCGAGAGGCAGTACCACCCGCAACCGAGGAGGACGTCATGAAGTACCTGGTGATGGTGCAGGGCGCGCAGGCCGACTACGAGGCCATGACGGGCCGCCCCACCGCGAGCAGCCCCGCCTGGAACAAGGCGGACCTCACCGCGATGTTCGACCACATGAACACGCTCAACGAGGAACTGACGGCATCCGGCGAGATGCTCGACGGCCAGGGCCTCGCCGCTCCCGGCACGACCCGGTTCGTGACGGTGGACGGCGACGGCAAGCCGGTCGTCACGGACGGCCCGTACGCGGAGACCAAGGAGGTCATCGCCGGTTACTGGGTCCTCGACTGCGCCTCCCTCGACCGCGTGACGGAGATCGCCGCCCGGGTGGCCCGCTGCCCGCAGCCGGCCGGAGCCCCGGAGTACCCGGTCGTCATCCGCCCGATCGACGAGAACGGCCCCAGCCAGGACTGAGGGGGCGGGGGACGGAAGGGAAGGGGAGAGACGGAAGCTCTCTCCCCACCCTCTTCCGAGTCGATTCGTCAGTGCATGCCGTGCGGGCCTCCCGTCAGGTGGGGGCGGCCACGGGGGATGAGGAGGGGTGCGGCGAGGGCGGTGGTCGTCGCTGCCGCCGTGCAGAGGGTGAAGGCGGTCGTGAAGCCGCTCGGGGTGGGCGCCGTGGCGCCCAGGGCGACCGTGGAGACGACCGCGACGCCGATGGAGCCGCCCAGTTCGTGGAAGGTGTTCACGATGCCCGACGCGAGGCCCGCCTCGTGCGGGGTGATCAGGCCCAGGGCCGTCGTCGTCGCCGTGACGAAGACCGCGCCGAGGCCCAGGGACGCCGTCGCGAGGGCCGGCAGGAGAGTGGTCCAGGGACCCGAGTCGGGGCTCAGGAGCGCGAGTGGCAGGCAGCCGAGGGCCGCGACCGCCATGCCTCCCGTCGCGCAGGCGCGGGGGCCGGCCGTCGCCACCAGGCGTGAGCCGAGGTGGGCGCCGATCGCCGTGGTGAGGGCGACCGGGAGGAAGAGGAGGCCGGTGCGGAGGGCGTCGAGGCCGTGGACGTGCTGGAGCCGCATCGAGCCGAGGAAGAAGAACGAGATCAGCAGCGCCGTCGCGACCAGCATGAGGAACGAGCCCGCCACGACCGGCCGCCGGGTGAGCATCCGGAGGTCCATCAGCGGGGTACGGCTCCTCCGCTCGGCCGCCGCGAAGACTCCGTAGAGGGCGAACGCGCCTAGGAGCGGGAGGAGGGTCGCGGCCGATGTCCAGCCGGAGTCGCCCGCCCGGACCAGGCCGTAGATCAGTGCGCCGGTCGCGCTCGTGACGAGGAGGGCGCCGGGGATGTCGAGGCCGCCCGCCCTTCGCTTCCCCATGGTGGTCCTCGGGACGGTTCTCGGCAGCATGGCGAGCAGGGTCACGCCCACCGGCACGTTCACGTAGAAGATCCAGGGCCAGCCCGGGCCGGCCGTGAGGGCGCCGCCCAGGAGGACGCCGACGGCTGAGCCCGTACCGCCGATGGCCGCCCAGACGCCCAGGGCCTTCGGTCGTTCGCGGCCGTGGAACAGGGTGGCGACCAGGGCGAGTGCCGCCGGGGAGAGGAGTGCGGCGCCGACTCCCTGGGCGACGCGGCCGGCGAGCAGGACGGTGGCGTTCGGCGCCAGGCCGCAGGCCAGGGACGCGGCCGTGAACAGAGTGAGGCCGGTGAGGAGTACGCGGCGGGCGCCGAGGGCGTCGGCGAGCCGCCCGCCGAGCAGCATGAGCCCGCCGAAGCAGAGGGTGTAGGCGGTCACGACCCAGGTCAGGGCGGTGCGATCGAGGTCGAGGTCGGCCGCGAGGGCGGGCAGAGCGACGTTCACGACCGTCACGTCGAGGATCAGCATGAACTGGGCCGCGCAGATCATCGCGAGGGCCGTCCAGCGGCGGGGGTCGGGGGGCGGGACGGGATGCGGGGTGGAGGCTGGGCCCGGGTCGTGGCCCGGGTCGTGGCCCGGGTCGTGGGCAGGGTCGTGGGCAGGGGAGGGCGCGGGAGAGTGGGTGGGCATAACTGAACTGTACGGGTCAGTTCAGTTGAACTCAAGAGTACAGTTGCGTTGGTAGGGTGGATCCATGGACGACAAGGCCGCCGAACCCACCGAACCCGCCCCCGTCGGCCCTTCCGGCCCCTCCGGCCCCCGCGCCGCCCGCAAGCGTCAGGCCGTCGTGCGGGCCGCCCGCGACCTCTTCCTGCGCGAGGGCTTCGGCGTCGGCATGGACGCCATCGCCGCCGAGGCGGGCGTCTCCAAGGTGACCGTCTACAACCACTTCGGCAGCAAGGAAGCCCTCTTCACCGCCGTCGTCGCCGGCGCCCTCGACGAGCCCCTGGCCGACGGCGGACCCGCCGGAGGACCCGACCTCGCGCGGCTCGTCGCGGCCGAGGGGCCCGACGAACTCAAGGCCGCGCTCACCGAGGCCGGCCGCGCCTGGGGCCGGGCCGTGCGCTGCGACGCCGAGGGCCGTGCCCTGCGCACCCTCGTCGCCACCGAACTCCACCGCTTCCCCGAACTGGGCCGCGCCTGGCACGCGCACGGCCCCGCCGGCCACCACCCCGCCGTCGCCGACGCCCTGCGCACGCTCGCGGACCGGGGCAGCCTCGACATCCCCGACCTGGAGGTCGCCGTCCTCCAGCTCTACTCGCTGCTCGTCTTCCCGCAGATGGTGTTCGAGCAGTACGGGACGGAGCTCGCCGAGGAGCTGGGCGAGCGGCTCGTCGTCGACGGGGTCGAGATGTTCCTCCGCCGCTACTCGCCCGCCCCCGCGCCCTGACGGAGCCGGGCCAGGGTCGCGTCCAGGGCGTCGACCGCGCCCGCACTCCCCCGGTTGTACGGGAGCTTGCCGAGCATCAGGGCCATGCCGCAGGTGTTGGTGAGCGCCGAGAAGACGAGCCCGCCCGCGACGCCCGCCGAGAGCAGCTGGAACGCCGGGTGGACGAGGAGCCCGAGGGCGAGCCCGAGGAGGACGAGCGAACCGGCGACCAGCCGGACCTGCCGGTCCATCGCCCAGACCGGCTTCGCCGGGGCGCCCGCCGGGCGTTCCAGACCGTGACCGCGGGCGGCCCAGCCGCTCGTACCGCCGTCGAGGTCGTGGACGGTGACGCCGTGGGCCGCGAGCCGGGCGCAGGCGGTGGCCGAACGGCCGCCGGACTGGCAGACGACGAGCAGCCCGCCACGGGCCGCCGCCTCCCGGAGCACGGGGACGGCCTGGTCGAGCCGGTCGAGCGGGACGTTGAGGGCGCCGGGCACGTGCCCGGAGGCGTACTCGCCGGGCGTGCGCACGTCGACGACGGTCAGTTCGGACAGCCGGACGTGGGCCTGGTCGGGGTCGAGCAGGAGGGGTGCGTTCATGGCAGGTGTCATCCTTGGTCTTCGACGGGCCCCGTGCTGAAGAGTAAGTTACCCCCTGGGGTATCTGTGGAGGAGTGACTGTGGAACTCGATCTCGCGGGAGCGGAGCTCAAGGCGGTACTGAACCGGCTGCGCCGGGCCCAGGGCCAGATCGCCGGAGTGATCCGGATGATCGAGGAGGGGCGCGACTGCGAGGAGGTCGTGACCCAGCTCGCCGCCGCCTCGCGCGCCCTCGACCGGGCGGGATTCGCGATCATCGCGACCGGCCTCCAGCAGTGCCTGACCGGCATCGAGGAGGGCCAGGAGAACGGCGAGGACCGCGACGCGATGCGCGCGCGCCTGGAGAAGCTGTTCCTGTCGCTGGCATAGCGGCGCCCCCGGGGGTGTCCCCCGAGGGTGGCGCCCCGGGACACCCCTGGGCAGTGATCAGGCCTGGTCAGGCGCTGTCCGCGAGACCCTTCAGCCGCCGCGCGATCTTCGTGAGGCGGGCGCCCTGGTAGCGGGCGGCCTGGAGGACGTTCTCCCCCGGGGCGCCGTTGGCGGCCGGGTGCGCGGTGCCGTACGGGTTGCCGCCGGCCGCGTACACCGCCGGGTCCGTGAAGCCGGGCGAGACGATCACCGAGCCCCAGTGGTGGAAGGTGTTGTAGAGCGCGAGCAGCGTCGACTCGTTGCCGCCGTGCGGGTTGTGCGCGCTGGTGAAGGCGGTCGCGGGCTTGTCGGCCATGACGCCCCGCTGCCACAGCCCGCCCGTGGTGTCGATGTACTGCTTCAGCTGCGCCGCCACGTTGCCGAACCGGGTCGGGGAGCCGAGTGCGTACGCGTCCGCCCACTCCAGGTCTTCGAGCGTCGCGGTCCCGATCTCGCCCGTGGCGTCCACGTGCGCCCGCCAGGCCGGGTTCGCGTCGATGGCGCCGTCGGGGGCGAGTTCGGGCACCCGGCGCAGGCGCACCTCGGCGCCGGCCTTCTCGGCGCCCTCGGCGACGGCCTGGGCGAGCTGATGGACGGCGCCGGTGGCCGAGTAGTAGATGACGGCGACCTTGACGGACATGGCGGACTCTCCTCAACCGGATTACTTTCCGTTTCCCGTGGACGGCTTCACGCTAAACGGATTGCTATCCGTTTTGCAAGGGGGGCGGGTATGCTCGCATCAGAGACCGCCCGGAGCGGGAACGACCGGAGCGCGCGCTGTACGAGCGAGAGCGGCCCGAACGGGGAGACGGGACGCGCACCGAGGGCAGAGGAGCCGACAGATGAGCACGGAGAACCCGCAGGCCGGAGGCGCGGCGGCGGCGCCGCTGCCCGGGCTGCTCCCCACCGTCGGCGCCCCCGCCCCCGAGCGCGCCGACGCGGCCCGCAACCGGCGGAAGATCCTCGACGCGGCCGCCCGGATCGTCGCGGAGGACGGCCCCGACGCCGTCACCATGAACCAGGTCGCCCACGCCAGCGGCATCGGCGTCGGCACCGTCTACCGCCGCTTCGGCGACGTCTCCCAGCTCCTGTGGGCGCTCCTCGACGACCGCGAGCGCCAGTTCCAGGAGGCGTACATGAGCGGGCCGCCGCCGCTGGGGCCCGGCGCCCCCGCCGCCGAGCGGATCGACGCCTTCCTCGACGCGCTCGTCGACCGGGTCGGCGAACAGCGCGAGATCCTGCTCGCCGCCCACTCCGCCGCGCCCCGCGCCCGCTATCACAGCGGCGCGTACCGGGTGATGCACACGCACGTGGCCCTGCTGATCGGCCGGCTCAGGCCCGGCTCGGACAGCACGCTCCTGGCCCATCTGCTGCTCGCGCCCTTCTCCCCCGACGTCGTGCACCACCTGACGGTCGAACAGGAACTGTCGGCGGACCGCCTGAAGGCGGGCGTACGGGAACTGCTCCGGCTGCGGGCCTGAGGCGGCGCGGCCCCACGGGCGCGCCCCGAGGGACGCCAGGGGGCGTGCCCCCACGGGCCGCCCCCTGGCGTCCCTCGCCCCGTCCACCCGTCCACCCGTCCACCCGTCCACCCGTCCACCCGTCCACCCGTCCACCCGTCGGAACGATCTGGACCGCGCCGCCCGGTGGAGCACAGGATCGCGCCATGACCAGTGATTCCAAGACCTTTCTGATCCTGCACGGTTACCAGAACCACCGGCCGGCCGGGCACTGGCAGCACTGGCTCGCCGGGCGGTTGCGGGAGCGGGGGCACGACGTGCGGTATCCGCAGCTGCCCGAGGCCGACGCGCCGGTGCTCGGGGAGTGGCTCGCGGCCCTTGAGGAGCACGGGGAGCGGCCGGCCGAGGGGGAGTTCGTGGTCCTCGCGCACAGTCTGTCCGTGCTGCTGTGGCTGCGGGCCGGCGAGCGCCGGCCCGACGCCGACCGGGTGCTGCTCGTCGCTCCGCCGTCGCCCCCCGTGACCGCGTCGATCTCCGGGATCGCCGAGTTCGCGGACGGGCTCGACCTGACGCAGGAGGGGCTCGACGCACGGCTCGTGTACGGCGACGGCGACCCGTACTGCCCCGAGGGCGCCGACCTGCACTACGGCGTCCCGCTCGGCCTCGACCTGGACCACGTACCGGGCGGCGAGCACCTCAACCCCGACTCGGGGTACGGGGAGTGGGCCTCGGTCCTGGAGTGGTGCGAGGACCCGACCGTACGGATCAAGGGCCGCTAGGGGGTGTCCTGGACCGGTCACCGGCCGGGCGGAAACCACCCCGCCGCCCGCGCGCCGGTCGGTAGGCTCCGGCGGATGTACCCGGAGACCGCACCGCACGACCAGGGCCTGCTCGACGTGGACGACGGCAACCTTGTCCACTGGGAGGTCTCCGGCAACCCGGCGGGCCGGGCAGCGCTCGTCGTCCACGGCGGGCCGGGTTCCGGGTCGTCCCCGCGCAGCCGGCGGTTCTTCGACCCGGAGGCGTACCGGCTCGTCCTCTTCGACCAGCGCGGCTGCGGCCGCTCCACCCCGCACGCGAGCGATCCGGCCGCCGACATGGCGGTGAACACCACCGCGCACCTGGTCGCCGACATGGAGCGGCTGCGCGAGCACCTCGGGATCGACCGCTGGCTGCTGTTCGGCGGCTCCTGGGGATCGACCCTGATCCTGGCGTACGCCGAGGCCCATCCCGAGCGCGTCTCCGCCATCGTGCTCGCCGGGGTGACCACCACCCGCCGCTCCGAGATCCAGTGGCTGTACGAGGGGGTCGGCCGGATCTTCCCCGAGGCCCACGAGCGCTTCCGGGCGGGGGCGGACCGCCCGACGGGCGCCCCGGCCGCCGAGCTCGTCGCCGCCTACGCGGCCCTCATGAACCATTCCGACCCGGCCGTCCGGCGCAAGGCCGCCGCCGACTGGTGCGCCTGGGAGGACGCCGTGCTCTCCCTGGAGGGCATGGGCACCCCGTACACCGACCGTGTCGACGACGCCCGGCTCGGCTTCGTCCGGATCTGCTCGCACTTCTTCGCGCACGGCGCCTGGCTGGAGGAGGGGGCGCTGCTCCGGGACGCCCACCGGCTCGCCGGCATCCCCGGCGTCCTCGTCCACGGACGCGCCGACCTCGCGGGCCCCCTCACCACCGCCTGGGAGCTGGCGCGGGCCTGGTCCGGCGCGGAGCTGCGGGTGGTCGAGGGCGCCGGTCACCTGGGCGGCGAGGAGACCAAGACGCATCTTCTGACGGCCCTGGACGGCTTCGCGAAGGGGTGAGTCCACCGGGCGGGCGGTCCGCCCCGGCGGGATGATCGGAGGCATGAGTCCCGAGATCCATCTCGCCCAGCAGCCGGAGGCCGACGCCCTCCTCGGCCGGTCCCCGCTCGCCGCGCTCGTCGGCATGCTCCTGGACCAGCAGGTCCCGATGGAGTGGGCCTTCTCCGGGCCGTACACCATCGCCACCCGGCTCGGCGCGGACGATCTCGACGCGCACGAGATCGCCGCCCGGGACCCGGAGGAGTTCGCCGCCCTGCTCTCCGAGAAGCCGGCCGTGCACCGCTACCCGGGGTCGATGGCGCAGCGCGTGCAGCAGCTGTGCCGGTTCCTCGTCGAGGAGTACGGGGGCGACGCCGAGGCCGTCTGGGCCGACGCGGCCACGGGGAAGGAGCTGCTCGCGCGGCTCCAGGCGCTGCCCGGCTTCGGTAAGCAGAAGGCGCAGATCTTCCTGGCGCTGCTCGGCAAGCGGTACGGGGTGCGGCCCACCGGCTGGCGGGAGGCGGCGGGGCCGTACGGCGAGCAGGGCTCGTACCGCTCGGCGGCAGACATCACCGGGCCGGAGTCGCTGGCGAAGGTGCGTGCGCACAAGCAGGAGATGAAGGCGGCCGCGAAGGCCGAGAAGGCCTCGAAGGCGGAGAGCACGACGAAGGCGGAGAGCCCCGCGAAGGCGGAGAGCCCCGCGAAAGCCACGAAAGGCACCAAGCGCCTCTAATCCTGCGGGAATTGCTAATTCCACATTCCAATCCTGTTCCTTGCGAGAGGAATTGTGGAGAAGGTGTTCACAGAACGCCCGGCGGATCGCTAACTTCCCCTCAACCTCGTCCGTAACGGGAAGGACTTCTGTGAACGCTACCCAGCGCCGAGCCGCGGCCATTCTGGCCGCCGCCGCCCTCGCCACCCCGCTGGTCCTCTCCTCCCCGGCCACCGCCGGGCAGGACCCCACGGCCGCACCCGCCCGCGATGCCGCCAAGCTGGCGAAGAAGCTGGTCCGCGAAACGTCCGCACAGGACGCGTACAAGCACCTGCAGAAGTTCCAGGCGATATCCGACTCGGCCGGCGGCAACCGCGCCGCCGGAACGCTCGGCCACGACGCCTCGGCCGCGTACGTGTACACACAGCTCAAGAAGGCTGGCTACGACGTCTCGTACGAGAAGTTCGACTTCATCTACACGGAGACGCTCACCGAGAAGGCGTCCGTCGTCGGCACCACGCCCCAGCCGCTCGACATCAGGGCGATGACGTACACCACGTCCACCCCCGTCGGCGGCATCACCGCCGCCCTCGTGGCCGTGCCCGTCGACGCCGACGGCACCACCGGCTGCGAGCCGGGCGACTACGCCTCCGGCACCTTCACCGGAAAGATCGCGCTGATCAAGCGCGGCGGCTGCTCCTTCGCGATCAAGCAGCAGCAGGCCGCCGCGGCCGGCGCCGCCGCCGCCGTCATCTACAACAACGTCGCCGGCGTCCTCGCCGGCACCCTCAGCGAGCCGGGCGCCGGCAAGATCCCGACCGGCGGCATCAGCCAGGCCGAGGGCGACCGGCTCGCCGCCGACCTCGCCAACGGCCCGGTCTCGCTCGACCTGGAGATCCGCCAGCTCCAGGAGAAGCGCGTCACCAACAACGTCATCGCGGAGACGAAGGGCGGCAACGCCGCCAACACCGTGATGCTCGGCTCGCACCTCGACTCCGTCACCGCCGGCCCCGGCATCAACGACAACGGCTCCGGCTCCGCCGGTCTCCTCCAGGCCGCCCTGGAGCTCGCCCAGTCGAAGGACAAGGTCCGCAACAAGGTCCGCTTCGCCTGGTGGTCGGCGGAGGAGGTCGGCCTCCTCGGCTCCAAGCACTACGTGAACAACCTGACGGCGCTCGACAAGAAGGAGATCAAGCTCTACCTCAACTTCGACATGATCGCCTCGCCGAACTACGGCCTGTTCGTGTACGACGGCGACAACTCGGACGGCGTCGGCGCGGACCCGGGCCCGGAGGGCTCGGCCCAGCTGGAGCGTGACATCACCGACTTCATGGACCGTCGCGGAGTGCCGCACGAGGGCACCGACTTCACCGGCCGCTCCGACTACGGCCCGTTCATCGCGGTCGGCATCCCCTCCGGCGGCACCTTCACCGGCGCCGAGGGCGTCAAGACCACCGCCCAGGCCGCCAAGTACGGCGGCGAGGCGGGTGTCGCGTACGACGTGAACTACCACGCCGCGGGCGACGACCTCAGCAACGTCAACATGACGGCCTTCGACGTGAACATCGACGTCATCGCCAACGCCGTGGGCACCTACGCCCACGACATCTCCTCGCTCCGCAAGCCGGTCGTCTCCGTCCCGACCGAGGGCGACGCGGGCAGCGGCGGCGGCCTGCACGACGACCACCACGAAGTCACCGAGTAACAGCCTCGGCGTCTGTCCGCGTAACGGCTCACCGCCGCCGGCGGCGGGCCGTTCCGAAGACCGAGCGGCTGATCTCCCGGCCCAGCTGGGTGCCGATCGAACGGGCCAGGGACTTGAAGATCCCGCTGCCCACCACTTGTTCGGCCAGCGAGGGCTCCTCCTTCTCCCGGGGAGCCCTCGCCCCCTTCCGCGCCTCGGCGGCGTCCTTCGCGGCTTCCTTCGCGGCCTTGTTCTCGGCCTTGTTCTCGGCTTTCTTCTCGGCCTCGTTCGCCGCCGCCTCCAGCGCCGCCGCCTCCGCCGCCCGCTGCTCGGCCGTCAGCCTCTCGTACGCCGACTCCCGGTCCACCGCCTCCGCGTACCGCCCGTGCAGCGGCGAACCCTGCACCGCCGCGTCCAGGGCCGCGGCGTCGATCGGTGCCATCAGCGACTCGGGCGCCCGCAGCCGGGTCGCCGCCACCGGGGTCGGGGCGCCCCTGTCGCTCAGTACGGTGACCACGGCCTCGCCCGTACCGAGGCCCGTGAGCACCTCCTCCAGGTCGTACGGCGACTTCGGGAACGTCCTCACGGTCGCCCTGAGGGCCTTCGCGTCGTCCGGGGTGAAGGCGCGCAGCGCGTGCTGCACCCGGTTGCCGAGCTGGGCGAGCACGTCGGAGGGAACGTCCTTCGGGGTCTGCGTAACGAAGAACACGCCGATCCCCTTCGAGCGGATCAGCCGCACCGTCTGGGTGATCGACTCAAGGAACGCCTTCGACGCCCCGTCGAAGAGCAGATGCGCCTCGTCGAAGAAGAAGACCAGCTTCGGCTTCTCCAGGTCGCCGACCTCCGGAAGGTCGTGGAAGAGGTCCGCGAGCATCCACATCAGGAAGGTCGAGAAGAGCTGCGGCTTGTCCCGCACGGCCGGCAGCTCAAGCACCGAGACGATGCCGCGCCCGTCCGCCGCCGTCCGCAGGAACTCCGACGTGTCGAACTCCGGCTCCCCGAAGAACCCTCCCGCGCCCTGCTGCTCGAAGGCCGTGAGCGCCCGCAGGATCACCCCGGCCGTCACCGTCGAAAGACCGCCGATCCCCTTCAGCTCGGCCTTCCCGGTGTCCGAGACCAGGAAGGCCACCACCGCCCGCAGGTCCTTGAGGTCCACGAGCTCCAGGCCCTTGGAGTCCGCGTAGTGGAAGACCAGGCCGAGCGACTGCTCCTGCGTCTGGTTGAGCCGGAGCACCTTGGAGAGGAGTACGGGGCCGAAACCGGTCACCGTGGCGCGCACCGGGATGCCGGGGCCGGTGCCGCCGAGACCGTAGAACTCGCAGGGGAAGCCCTTCGCCTCCCAGGTCTGCCCGACCTGCGCGGCCCGCTCCCTGACCTTCTCGCCGTCCTCGCCGGGGGCCGAGACGCCGGAGACGTCGCCCTTGATGTCGGCGAGGAAGACCGGCACCCCGTGCGCCGACAGCTGCTCGGCGATCAGCTGGAGCGTCTTCGTCTTGCCGGTGCCCGTCGCTCCGGCCACCAGGCCGTGGCGGTTGAGGACGGACAGCGGGATCCGGACCGGCGCGTCCGGGTGACACACGCCGTCCCAGAGCAGGGCCCCCAGTTCGAGTGCTTCACCGTCGAAGGCGTATCCGGCGGCGATCTCGGCGGCGGGGGCGGCCAGAGCGTTCCGCGGCTGGTCACTCACGCTCATGACGGCACCCCGATCTCCCTTATGTCACGGTTCGCACCAGCATCCCACCGTCCTCGCGTGGCTGCGCCGGTAGCCGCTCGCCCGGTAGGCTTTCCGTGTGATCTTCAAGCGCATCGGAAACGGAAAGCCGTATCCCGACCACGGCCGGGAAAGCACCCGGCAGTGGGCGGACGTCGCCCCGCGCCCGGTCCGCCTCGATCAGCTGGTCACCACCAAGGGCCAGCTGGACCTGGAGACGCTCCTCGCCGAGGACTCCACGTTCTACGGCGACCTCTTCGCGCACGTCGTGAAGTGGCAGGGCGATCTCTACCTCGAGGACGGACTGCACCGCGCCGTCCGCGCGGCACTCCAGCAGCGCCAGGTGCTGCACGCCCGCGTCCTGGAAATGGACTGAGCGGCGCCCGACCGGCACCGCTCCCACTGACCCTTTCGGGGTCAGTTCGCCCCCATCCGGACGCGATCACATGATCATCAAGTAGGCATCGCCGACGGGCGGCATTACGCTGCGTTCATGAGCATGCTCACTCCCCCCGGAATGGGCGGAAAGTACCGCATCACGGGGGACGTCTACCCGCGCATGCGCCGCCCCCATCGCCGGCGCAGGATCGTCCTCGCGGCAGGTGCCGCCGTGATCGTGCTCGGCGCCGCCGGCTGGGGCACGCTCCAGCTCGTCGACGTCTTCTCCGGCGAAGAGGGGAAGAAGACCACAGCCGGGAAGCAGACCGACTGCAAACCCGTCGCCAGGGCGACCACCGCGCCCGCCGTGGCCCTCCCCAAGCCCGGCCAGATCACGGTCAACGTCTACAACGCGACCCCGCGCAGCGGTCTCGCCAAGACGACCGCGGACGAGCTCAGGAAGCGCGGCTTCAAGATCGGCAAGGTGGGCAACGCGCCCACGGCCTACGACAAGAAGGTCCCCGGCGCCGGCCTGCTCCTCGGCGCCACGACCGCCGCCAAGGGCGCCTTCCCGGTCCTCGGCACCCAGCTCAAGGGCGCCACGACCAAGACGGACACGCGGGGCACGGCGGACGTGGACCTGATCATCGGGACCGCCTTCAAGAACCTGGCCCCGAAAGCGACGGCGGACGCGGCCCTGGTCGCCCTGACCAAGCCCGCGCCCGTACCGACCGGAAAGTGCTGAGGAGCTACTCGGCGGAGCCGGCGTGACTTCTACTCGGCGGAGCCGGCGTGACTTCTACTCGGCGGAGCCGTACATGCGGTCGCCCGCGTCGCCCAGGCCCGGGACGATGTAGCCGTTCTCGTTGAGGCGCTCGTCGACCGAGGCCGTCACGACGGTGACCGGCGTGCCCGCGAGCTCCCGCTCCATGACCTCGACGCCCTCCGGGGCGGCGAGGAGCACGACCGCGGTCACGTCGTCCGCGCCGCGCTTGATGAGCTCCTGGATCGCCGCGACCAGCGTGCCGCCCGTCGCCAGCATCGGGTCCAGGACGTACACCTGGCGGCCCGAGAGGTCCTCCGGCATCCGCGTGGCGTAGGTCGACGCCTCCAGCGTCTCCTCGTTGCGGATCATGCCGAGGAAGCCGACCTCGGCGGTCGGGAGCAGCCGGACCATGCCGTCGAGCATGCCGAGGCCGGCACGCAGGATCGGGACCACCAGCGGGCGCGGGTGCGACAGCTTGACGCCGCTGGTGGGCGTGACGGGGGTCTCGATGTCGACCTGCTCGGTGCGGACGTCCCTGGTGGCCTCGTAGGCGAGCAGGGTGACCAGTTCGTCGGCGAGCCGACGGAAGGTCGCGGAGTCCGTGCGCTTGTCGCGCAGAGTGGTGAGCTTGTGGGCGACCAGCGGGTGATCGACGACGTGGAGACGCATGACTCAACAGTAGCCCGCCGCGCACTGGCATCGACCCACGCCGCTGGGGGAAGGTGGGTGGCACGGGGACCCAGCGATGGGGTGGAGTGTCCGATGCCCGACCTTGCAGAGAAGCGCGGCGAGCCCCCCGAGGAGCCTCGCCCGGAGACCGACGCGGAGCGCCGCAGGCGCCGCGCCCAGTTCCTTCGCGAACTGAACGAGGCGAAGGCGCTGCGCGAGCGCGTGCAGCCGAGACGCGCGCGCGCCGCCCGGATGCGTCAGCAGATGCGGATGCGCACCTTCCGGTGGTGAGGCCCGCCGGGCCGCCACGCCCGCCCTTCTCACCTCTCCCGCCACGCCCGCCCTTGCGGCCTCCCGCCCCGCCCGCCCTTGCGGCCTCCCGCCCCGCCCGCCCTTCCCGTCTCTCCCGCCTCTCCCGGCTCTCCGCTGGTGAGCGGCCCCGGCCCCGGCCCGCTGTGCGCCCCCTGCGCGCGCCGGGGTCGTACGCCCACCCGATCGCGGGGTCGTTCAGACTGATGCACGACGCAAGAGCAGAAGACCTCTCCTGCGGGCGTCGTTTCTGTCACGATGCCGATTGGGCGGGCATCAGGAGCGCGCCGCCGGAACGTCACACCTCTGATCAGTGGGAGAGAGTCAGGTGTACTTCGCCGCACTGCTCGCGCGCACCGAAGACGGGTGGGAAGCGAGCGACACGGAGCTCGACGACGTGGAGACCCTGTCGGATCTGACCGAGCTTGCCCGCGAGGCCTCGGACGACGACACGGTGATCGTCTTCATCGAGCAGGAGGACGCGTGGTTCGGGATCGTACGGATCGAGGGTGAGGAAGACCCTCGTATCTACGTCTCGGACGGCGCAGCCGCCGCCCGTTCCTCGTACGGGGAGATCCTCACCCGGGAGATCCTCGGCGACGACCTGGACGACATCATCGACGAGCTCGAGTCGCTGGACCTGGACGGTACGGAGGACGGGGAGCCGCTCGACGGCGTCCCGGACGACGACGAGGAGACGAGCGTGGCCGCCGAGGCCGTGCCGGCCGCTCCGGTCGGCGACCGGCTGATCCTGGCGGACCTGGGCATGCCCCCGGCCGACCTGCTCGCGCTGGAGAGCGACGCGCTCGCGGAGATCGCGGACGCGCTGGGCGCGGCCGAGGTCCTGGAGGCCGTCCGCTAGTGGCACACGCGGTACCCGGCCCCGATCCGACGAACGGGCCGCCGGACGGGCCGACGAGCAGTCCGCTCGGCGGCCCGCCGGTGGCCGCCGATCCCGTCCGGGACCCCTGGCGGGACGCCATGCGGCTCGCTCTCGCCGAGGCCGACGCGGCCGTGCCGGCCGGTGACGTACCGGTCGGCGCGGTCGTGCTCGCCCCGGACGGCTCGGTGCTCGCCCGCGCGCACAACGAGCGGGAGGCGGTCGGCGACCCCACGGCGCACGCCGAGGTCCTCGCCCTCCGCCGGGCGGCCGCCGCGACCGGGGAGTGGCGCCTGACGGGGTGCACGCTCGTCGTGACCCTGGAGCCGTGCGTGATGTGCGCGGGCGCGCTCGTGCAGTCGCGGGTCGAGCGGGTGGTGTTCGGCGCCGTGGACGAGAAGGCGGGCGCGGCCGGTTCGCTGTGGGACCTCGTACGGGACCGCCGGCTCAACCACCGTCCCGAGGTGATCCACGGTGTGCTCGGCGATGAGTGCGCGGAGCAGCTGACGGCCTTCTTCCGCACCCGCTGAACCCCCTCCTGACCTCCTCGGGGATACGGATTTCATCGCGGCGGCACTTTCGGCTAAGCTCTCTCTCGGTAGCGTGTCCGAGCGGCCGAAGGAGCTCGCCTCGAAAGCGAGTGTGGCGCAAGTCACCGAGGGTTCAAATCCCTCCGCTACCGCTTCGATCGAAGGGCCTGGTGCATCAGCACCGGGCCCTTCGGCGTATCTCAGGACAGCGCGTATCCGGTAGGCCTGGGGGCTCCGTAGGACAGCGCGTATCCGGTAGGCCTGGGGGCTCCGTAGGACAGCGCGTATCCGTAGGCCGGGGGGAGCGGCATCGGGGGGACAAGCCGCTCCCCCCGATGAGAACCGGTCCCACCAGTCCTGCGCCGCAGTCGGGGGAAGCGCGCGGCGCGGACCCCGCAGTGCGGGCCGGTTCCAGGGAGCCCTGCCGATTCCTGCCAGATCCGCCGGGCTCGACATCCATCCTGCTCGCCCGTCACCCTTCCGGGGGGCGGCAAAAGGCCTCGATCTCCGGGTCCTTGGTCCATAAGGCCTCGGTTAGAGTGGCGCGGTCGTACGGCGGGGGAACAGGGGAGGGCTGGTCAATGGTGCAAGCGAAGAAGGTCGCGCTGTACGCGGTCGTGGTCTTTGTGCTGTACACGATCGTCACGTCTCCGGCCCGGGCCGCCGATCTCGTGCAGGTAGGGTTCGAGGGCATTTCCAGCGCCGCCCAGGGTGTCGGCGAGTTCATGACCGAACTCATCAATTAGGAGCCCTCCGTGATCCGCCATCTGGTCCTCTTCAAACTCAACGAGGGCGTCGCCCGTGACGAGCCGCGCGTCGTGGCCGGCGTCGAGGCGTTCCGCGCGCTCGGTGGGCAGATTCCGGAGCTGCGGTTCTGGGAGTGCGACTGGAACATCACGGACCGGCCGATCGCGTACGACTTCGCCATCAACTCGGCCGTCGAGGACAAGGACGCGCTCCAGCGCTACCTGGATCACCCCGCGCACCAGGCCGGTGTGGCCCAGTGGCGCGAGTTCGCGACCTGGGTGATCGCGGACTACGCCTTCTAGTCCTCGTTCTCCTGAGGCCCCCTGTCGTCGAGACGGGGGGCTTTTTCGGTGTGTGACCTGGTGTGTGACCTCCCCTTTTTCCGCCATCATGCCCTCAACACGTCACTATGCGGTGCTTGCACACAGTGGACATGTCTTGTGATGCTATGACCGCTTTTGATGGATGAGTTGACCGTAGTTGACTCAGTCGACCAGCAAGACCAGCCAAAGGGGTGGCGTGAACGTGCCGGCCAGTACAGCGCCTCAAGTCCCGCCCCAGCACGAGGCAGGCGGCGTGGAGACCCCGCGCCCCCGCCCCCAGAGCACCCGCGGCGCCGACACCCGCGCCCTCACCCAGGTGCTCTTCGGGCAGCTCAAGAACCTGGAGGCGGGCACTCCGGAGCACGACCGGGTGCGCGGGGCCCTCATCGAGGCCAACCTGCCGCTCGTGCGGTACGCGGCGGCCCGCTTCCGCTCGCGCAACGAGCCGATGGAGGACGTCGTCCAGGTCGGCACCATCGGCCTGATCAACGCCATCGACCGCTTCGACCCCGACCGGGGCGTGCAGTTCCCGACCTTCGCCATGCCGACGGTCGTCGGCGAGATCAAGCGGTACTTCCGCGACAACGTGCGCACCGTGCACGTGCCGCGCCGGCTCCATGAGCTGTGGGTGCAGGTCAACGGCGCCACCGAGGACCTGACGACCGCTCACGGCCGCTCGCCCACCACCGCCGAGATCGCCGAGCGGCTGCGGATCGGCGAGGACGAGGTGCTCGCCTGCATCGAGGCGGGACGCTCGTACCACGCCACCTCCCTGGAGGCCGCGCAGGAGGGCGACGGGCTGCCGGGACTGCTCGACAGGCTCGGCTACGAGGACCCCGCCCTCGCCGGGGTCGAGCACCGCGACCTCGTCCGGCACCTGCTCGTGCAACTGCCCGAGCGGGAGCAGCGGATCCTCATGCTGCGCTACTACAGCAATCTGACGCAGTCCCAGATCAGTCAGGAACTGGGCGTCTCCCAGATGCATGTGTCAAGGCTCCTCGCCCGCAGCTTCGCACGATTGAGATCCGCAAACAGGATCGAGGCGTAACCGAAACGGGTAGACCGGTTCGGAGCGGTTCTCCGGCGGCCCAAATGCCGTACACCCCTTGTTTCCTGCGGAAATACCCCCTCGCCTTGTCGACAAGTCACTACAGCGTGTTGCCGACATGTGACATTCTGCAGGAACCGAGTTTGCCGCAGCCCCGCCGCCGGTATTCAGGTGGAGGCTGCGTTCCTCAGATGGTCGCGGCCACCGCGACCGTCCGCGACCTCAAGGGGGTGGCATGTCCACAGAACTGGGCAGCTCGAAGGTGCTCACGCTCACGCCCGTTCCCGTGCCCACGCAGACGACGGCGCCGACCGCGACCGACAGCACGGAGACGCCCGACACCGCGCCTCCGCCGATGGTCGTCACCTCGGGCGCCCTCGACACGCGCACCCTCTCCCGCTCCCTCTTCCTGCGGCTGCGCGCCCTCGACACCGAAGGCGCCGCCGCCGACAGCCCGGAGCGGACCTACGTCCGCGACACCCTCATCGAGCTCAACCTCCCCCTCGTGCGGTACGCGGCGGCCCGCTTCCGCTCGCGCAACGAGCCGATGGAGGACATCGTCCAGGTCGGCACCATCGGCCTGATCAAGGCGATCGACCGCTTCGACTGCGAACGGGGCGTCGAGTTCCCGACGTTCGCGATGCCGACGGTCGTCGGCGAGATCAAGCGCTTCTTCCGGGACACCTCCTGGTCGGTGCGGGTGCCGCGCCGTCTCCAGGAGCTGCGGCTCGCACTGACCAAGGCGAGCGACGAGCTGGCCCAGAAGCTGGACCGCTCCCCCACCGTGCCCGAACTCGCCGCCGTGCTCGGGGTGTCCGAGGAGGACGTCGTCGACGGCCTCGCCGTGGGCAACGCGTACACCGCCTCCTCGCTCGACTCCCCCTCGCCCGAGGACGACGGCGGCGAGGGCTCGCTCGCCGACCGCCTCGGCTACGAGGACACGGCGCTCGAAGGCGTCGAGTACCGCGAGTCGCTCAAGCCGCTGCTCGCCAAACTCCCGCCCCGGGAGCGGCAGATCATCATGCTGCGCTTCTTCGCCAACATGACCCAGTCGCAGATCGGCGAGGAGGTCGGCATCTCCCAGATGCACGTCTCGCGCCTGCTCACCCGCACCCTCGCCCAGCTGCGCGAGGGCCTCATCGCCGACTGACTTCCCTGAAAGCCCGGCTTTACTGACGGTTCGTCAGCCACACTGGTGGCCATGAGGCCAACGAAGCCGGGACCGGGACTCGTCGTGGTGGCGCTCTGCCTCGGTGGAGCGCTGACCGCCTGTGGCGGCGGAGGAGACGGCGAGGGGTACGCGGCGGTCGGCGCCGGCCCCTCCCCCAAGGGCGCGGCCACCCCCTCGGGTGCGGTCACCCTGATCCCCCTGGACAGCCCCACGGCCAGCGGAACGACGTCCAGCACGTCGTCGCCGTCACCCGCGCCCCCGGCCTCCTCCTCTTCCTCCTCGCCCGCCGCCGGTACGTACGGGCCTTCCCCGAAGGGCACGGCGACGGTTCCCGGGGCGGGACCGACGGCCTCGCCGGAAGGGCCCGGTGCCGGCAGCGGCGGTACGGCTCCCGGGACCGGCGGCAGCACCCCGTCCCGTACCCCTTCCGCGACTCCCCGGCCCACGCCCGGCACCGGCGGCCCGGCCCCTTCGCCGACCCCCACTCCCACGCCAACGCCCGCGCCCGCGCCCGCCCTGCTCACCGTCTCCGCGCCCGTGCTCGCGGACGGCGACCGGCGGTGGTGCGAGCGGGTGACCGTCACCTTCCGGAACAGCGGAGGCACGGCGGCCCGCTCGGGCACGGTCACCTTCGCCACGCACGTCATCGGCGCGCTCGGCGTCCACTGGGCGACCCTCACCTCCAGCCGGCCGCTGCCCGCCCCGATCGCCGCCGGGTCGGCCAGGACGGAGACGTACACCGTGTGCGTGGACTCCTGGCGGGTTCCGCTGGGAATGCGGATCGACACGCGTCAGGTCACCGCCACCTGGCAGTGACGCAAAGCGGTGGGCCGGATCCGCGTGACACGGATCCGGCCCACCTTTGTTCTGTGGAAGTACGAGCGTCAGCCCAGGGCCAGCCAGGCGACGGCCGCCAGGACGACGATCACCGCGACCACGCCGACGATCAGGCCGACTCGCGGGCCGCCCGAGGCCGCGACGGCCTGCGGCTGCCGCTGCTGCGGGGCGCCCTCGTCGACGAAGGCGCGGAACATCTGCGTGTTGCCGGCGGGGTCGTAACCCTCGGGGCTCTGCCCCTGGGGGCCCTGGCCCTGGCCGTACGGTGCTTGGGGGTTGTGTGCCATGGGCCAGGACCCTAGCGAAGTCGGAGCGAGGGACCCAAGCCCACCGCCCACATCCCGCCCTCGACCCACACCGGCCCCACACCTGGGGCGCCTTTGCCGATTCTTTAGCGCCGTTTGACCGATTTAGTTTGCCTGGAGCAACCATCCATCTCTATGGTTGCCCTAAGCAACAAGATGGTCCGGAAGGTGGCCGATGAAGACACGGAGCCGGTACGAGGAACTCGCCCGCTCGGTGAGCGCGATCGGCGCCGTGAAACGCGGACTCGCCCGCGCCCTGCCCGTCGAATGCCAGGGCGGCTCGGCGGCCGTGCTCGCCCTGGTCAAGCACCACGGCGACATGCGGATGAGCCGGCTCGCCGAACTCATGGCGGTCGACATGTCCGTGTGCAGCCGCCATGTGGCCCACACCGTGGAACACGGCTGGATCGAGCGCCTGCCCGACCCGGACGACCGGCGCTCCCGCATCCTCCGGCTCACGGAGCCGGGCCACGCGATGCTCGGCGAACTCGACCGCCGGGTCACCGAGGCCTTCTCCCGCCACCTCGCGGAGTGGTCCGACGACGACGTCGAACTCCTCGCCCACCTGCTCGCCCGCCTCCGCGACTCCTTCGGGGACTGCCGGGCCCACCACGCTTGAGAACAAAGGAAGTCCATGGCTACGACCACGCCCGACACCGGGGTGCGGGACGGTCTCACCGGCACCGGCGGCGGCGAGACCGCCCCGATGACGCACAAGCAGATCATGGAGGCGCTGTCCGGGCTGCTGCTCGGCATGTTCGTCGCCATCCTGTCCTCGACGATCGTCTCCAACGCCCTTCCCCAGATCATCACCGACCTGGGTGGCGGCCAGTCCGCGTACACCTGGGTGGTCACCGCCGCACTGCTCTCGATGACCGCGACCACCCCGCTCTGGGGCAAGCTCGCGGACCTCTTCTCCAAGAAGCTGCTCGTCCAGATAGCCCTGGTCATCTACGTCGCGGGCTCGATCGTCGCCGGCCTCTCCCAGAGCACCGGCATGCTCATCGTCTGCCGTGTCGTGCAGGGCATCGGCGTCGGCGGTCTGACCGCCCTCTCCCAGATCATCCTGGCCGCGATGATCGCCCCGCGTGAGCGCGGCCGGTACAGCGGCTACCTGGGCGCGACCTTCGCCGTCGCCACCGTCGGCGGCCCGCTGCTCGGCGGCGTGATCACCGACACCGACTGGCTCGGCTGGCGCTGGTGCTTCTACGTCGGCGTCCCGTTCGCGATCTTCGCGCTCGTCGTCCTGCAGAAGACCCTCAAGCTGCCCGTCGTGAAGCGCCAGGTGAAGGTCGACTGGGCCGGTGCCCTCTTCATCAGCGCCGCCGTCTCCCTGCTCCTCATCTGGGTCACCTTCGCCGGTGACAAGTACGACTGGATGTCCTGGCAGACGGGCGTGATGGTGCTCGGCGCGGTCGCCCTCGGCGGGATCTTCGTCCTCGTCGAGTCGAAGGCGAGCGAGCCGATCATCCCGCTCCGCCTCTTCCGCAACCGCACGATCACCCTGGCCTCGCTCGCCTCGCTCTTCGTGGGTGTGGCGATGTTCGCCGGCACGGTCTTCTTCAGCCAGTACTTCCAGTTGGCGCGGAACGAGTCGCCGACGATGTCCGGCGTCCTCACCATCCCGATGATCGCGGGCCTGTTCGTCTCCTCCACCGTCTCCGGTCTGGTCATCACCAAGACCGGCAGGTGGAAGGCGTGGCTGGTCAGCGGTGGCGCCCTCGCCGCCGGCGGCCTCGGCCTGCTCGGCACGATCCGCTACGACACGGCGTACTGGCACATCGCGCTGTTCATGGCGGTCCTCGGCCTCGGCCTCGGCATGATGATGCAGAACCTGGTGCTCTGCACCCAGAACCAGGTGGCCCCCGCCGACCTCGGCGCCGCCTCCTCCGTCGTCACCTTCTTCCGCTCCCTCGGCGGTGCGATCGGCGTCTCGGCGCTCGGCGCGGTCATGGCGCACCGGGTCACCAGTTACGTCAAGGAGGGCCTGGCCGAACTCGGTCCGAAGGCCGCGGGCGCCATGGGCCAGGGCGGTTCGGGCGGCTCCATCCCCGACATGGACAAGCTCCCGGCCCCGATCCGTACGGTCATGGAGGACGCGTACGGACACGGTGTCGCCGATGTCTTCCTCTACTCGGCGCCGTTCGCGCTGCTCGCCTTCGTGGTGACCCTGTTCATCAAGGAGGTCGCGCTGAAGAGCAGCTCGGCGAAGGGCGCCGAGGAGGGCTCCGGGGAAGGCTAGAAAAGCTCCCGGCCGCGCTTCGAGCGGAGGCGCGGCCGGGTCGGGTACGGAGCGGCGGGCAGGGGACGGCCCGCCGCTCCGTCACGTTCCGGTTTCACGTGAAACCATCGCCTCGATCCCGGCGATCAGGACGTCCAGGGCGTAGGCGAAGTCGCGGTCCCAGATGGCGCTGACGCTGCCCTGCGAGGCCCGCACGTCAAGGATCTCCGCCATGGGTTCGATGGCCTCCGCGAAGCCCGGATTGTCACGGAAGGCCTTGACGGACTCCACGTAGAAGTCGTCCTGCGACATCCCGGCCTCCGCCGCACGCCGCCCGAACTGGGACTCGATCGTCCCGTAGCCGTACACGAACTGGAAGACCGCCGAGGTCGCACTGGGCTGACGGTCGATCGGCAGGCCGGTGCCCCCGATCGCCTCCTGGATCTTTCCGCCGACGGCGATCGCGTGCGGGCCGATGTTCAGGTACTGCCCGGCGCTCGGCGACATCCACGGGTGGCGGACCAGCATCCGCCGGTATTCCAGGGCGAGCACCCTGATCATGTCCCGCCAGCCGTCGGCGGCGTCGATCGCCGCGAGGTCGAACTCGCCGTACACGCTGTCCATGGCGAACTCGATGATGTCGTCCTTGGTGTCCACGTACCAGTACAGGGACATCGCGGTGACCTTCAGCTCCGCCGCGAGCTTGCGCATCGACAGGCCGGCCAGACCCTCCTCGTCGAGCATCCGGATCGCCGCGGCGACGATCCGGTCCCGGTCGAGCCCGGCCGGGCCGCCTCCGCCACGGGCGGCCCGGTTCTCCAGCCAGACGCTGGAACGCGCCGGGTTCTTGGCCCGATCGGCTGCCTTGACCATCGCGTCCTCCGTCTGTCAGTCGTCCGTGACCATGCTAGGCAGCGACCGGCTGCTCGGCCGCCAGGGTCTTCTCCGTCCGCTCGGCCCGCTTGAGCAGGGCCGCGGCGAGCAGTCCGCCGGCGAAGACGGCGACGGCGCCCACCAGCTGGCTGGTCTGGAGGCCGGAGGCGAAGGCGTCGGAGATCGCCGCCCGCTCGGCGTCGCTCCCTGCGGCGGCGAGGGCCGCGGGCAGGGAGGTCGCGGTCACGGCGACGAGCGCGGCGAAGCGGGCGTTGAGGACGGCGCCGAGGACGGCGACCCCGAGGCCGTTGCCGAACTCGGCCAGGGTTCCGTTGACGCCGGCGCCCACGCCCGCCTTCTCCGGCGGGATCGCGCTCATGATCGCGTTGGCCATGGCCGGATTGGAGACGGCGAGGCCGATGCCCATCAGGACCAGGCCGAGGAGCATGCCCCAGTAGGTGCCGTCCGTGCCGCCGCCGATCACGGCGATCGAGCCGAGCCCGGCCGCGACCAGCGTCATGCCGACGGCCACGGTCGGCGGGGTGCCGAGCTTCATCACGATCCGCGGGCCGACGCCGCTGAGGTTGAGCACGACGACGGTCAGCGCGAGCGGGGCCATCCGCAGACCGGCTTCGAGCGGCGCGTACCCGAGGACGAACTGCAGGTGCTGGGTGAGGAGGAAGAGCGAGCCGCCCATGCCGAACATGACCAGGATCGCGCCGCCGACGGCGCCGACGAACTTCTGGTTCCGGAAGAAGTGCATGTCGAGCATCGGGTACGGGACGCGCAGCTCCCACACCGCGAAGGCGGCGAGGACGGCGACGCCGATCGCGGCCGGGACGAGCACCTCGGCGGAGGTCCAGCCGTGCTCGGGACCTGTGATGATCGCGTACACGGCTGCGGTCATGCCGATGGTGGAGAGCAGCGCGCCGACCAGGTCGGGGCGGTCGCCCTGGGGGTTCTTCGACTCCGGTACGAGCTTGAGGACGGCGATCAGACCGATCAGCGCCACCGGGATGTTGATCAGGAAGATCATTCCCCACCAGAAGTGCTCGATGATCACACCGCCGATGAGCGGCCCGGCGGCGAAACCGAGCGAGCTGACGGTGGCCCAGAGCGCGATGGCCTTGACCCGCTCGGAGTCGTCGAAGATCTGCATGACGACGGCGAGGGTGGTGGTCATGAGGAGCGCACCGCCGACGCCCATGCCCGCGCGGGCGGCGATCAGCTGGCCGGTGGTCTCGGCCATTCCCGCGGCGAGCGAGCCGAGGCCGAAGAGCGCGAGACCGGCGGCGAGCAGCTTCTTGCGCCCGTAGCGGTCAGCGGCGTTGCCCGCGGTGAGGAGCAGGCCTGACTGGACGAGCGAGTAGGCGTTGATCATCCACTGGATGTCGCTGGTGGAGGCGTGGAGCTCGGTCGTCAGGGCGGGGATGGCGACGCTGAGCACGGTGTTGTCGAGCAGCACGGTGAGCTGGGCGAGGCAGATGACGCCGAGGATCAGCCAGCGATGGGGGTCCCCCCTGTTCGAACGAAGTTGAGAGCTCGGGGGAGGGTGGCCGCCGGTGGCGGTCATAGGCACTCCTTGTACGGTGTACGGGACTCGGTCTCGTACACCGTACAAGGGGCGCTCGTACGGTGTATAGGAGTTATTCGGCGGAGGTCAGGTCGTAGAAGGTGGAGCTGCCGACGGTCACCTGCTCGAAGGTGTCCTGGACCCAGGCGGTGATCTGGGCGCTGGTGCCGTTTCCGCCCATGGGGCCTGCCATGCCGCCTTCGCCGCCGCCCCCGCCGCCTCCGCTGGACGAGATGAAGTAGTGGATCTTCCCCTCGGCGACGTACCGCTTGAACTGATCCAGCGTCGGGGACGGGTCGCTGCCGTTGAAGCCGCCGATCGCCATGACCGGCTTCTCGGTGGCGAGCTGGTAACTGGCCGCGTTCTGGGAGCCCACCGCGGCGGCCACCCAGGTGTAGTCGTCGGCGTCCTTGAGCAGGGCCGCCTTCGCCTCCGCGCCGACGCCGGCGCCGTTGAGGAGACCGCCCATCGCGCCGCCCATCCCGCCCCGCTCACCGCCGGGGGTGGTGCCGCCCGTAGTGCCGCCCGTGGCTCCGGGCGGCTGCGCCTGGCCCTGGCCGGGGGGCGCGAAGCCCTGGCCCGGCGGCATCTGGCCCTGGCCCTGTCCGCCACTGATCTGGCCGCCGGGGTCCTGGCCGGCCGGAGCCCGGCCACCAGGAGCCTGGGCCGCGCCCGGCGGGCCGTACAGCATCCGCATGCCGCCGTCCCGGCCCCCGCCGGGTCCGCCGCGCATCCCGCCGAAGCCCGCGCCCGCCGGGCCGGCCGTCACGATCGAGCCCTGGTGGGCCGAGTCCACCGTCGCCAGGGTGTACGCGAACGGCCCGGCGAGCCCCGCCGCCAGGCCCAGGCCCGCAAGGCCGAGGCCGAGCCGGCGGTCCACCCGGCCCGCGAACAGCAGCCCGAGCGCGGCCACCGCGCCCGCCACCAGGACCGCCCAGCGCAGCCACGGCAGCCAGTCCGGCGTACGTCCGAGCAGGGTGAAGGCCCACCAGGTCGTCACGGCCACCGTCACCGCGAGGGTCGCCGAGGCGAGCCACCGGGTGCGTTCCTCCCACAGCACGGCCGCGCCCATGCCGACGAGCGCCGCGAGGTACGGGGCCAGGGCCACCGTGTAGTACTCGTGGAAGATGCCGGCCATGAAGCTGAACACGACGAGCGTGATCAGCAGCGAGCCGCCCCACACCAGGAACGCGGAGCGCGCCGTGTCCGTCCGGGGCGCCCGCCAGGTGACGACGAGCCCCGCGACGAGCAGGATCAGCGCGGCCGGAAGCAGCCAGGAGATCTGGCCGCCGACGGAGTCGTTGAACATCCGGCCGATCCCGGTCTCGCCCCACCGGCCACCGCCACCGCCGCCTCCCCCGCCGCCGACGCTGCCGGTCTCGTTGCCGTTGATCCGGCCGAGGCCGTTGTAGCCGAAGGTCAGCTCCAGGAAGCTGTTGGTCTGCGAGCCTCCGACGTACGGGCGGGAGGACGCCGGCCACAGCTCGACCACGGCCACCCACCAGCCCGCCGATCCGACCATCGCGAGCCCGCCCAGGGCGAGCCGGCCGAGCCGCCGCCCGAACCCGCCGGGCGCGCACACCGCGTACACGAGCGCGAGCGGCGGCAGGATCAGGAACGCCTGCAGGGTCTTCGCGAGGAACGCGAAGCCGAGGGCGACCCCGGCCCACACCAGCCACCTGGCCGCACCCTTGTCCTGTTCGAGCGCGCGCAGCACGCAGTAGACGGCGACCGTCATGAGCAGGGCGAGCAGGGCGTCCGGGTTGTTGAAGCGGAACATGAGCGCGGCGACGGGCGTCAGCGCGAGGACGGCCCCCGCGATCAGACCGGCGCCCGCGCCGAACCTGCGCCGTACGGCCGCGTAGAGCACGGCGACCGTGCCGACCCCCATCAGCACCTCGGGCACGAGGATCTGCCAGGTCCCGAGGCCGAAGAGGCGGACGGACAGGGCCATCGGCCAGAGGGCGGCCGGCGGCTTGTCGACGGTGATGGCGTTGGCGGAGTCGAGGGAGCCGAAGAAGAAGGCCTTCCAGCTCTCGCCGCCCGCCTGCACGGCGGCCGAGTAGAAGGAGTTGGCGTAGCCGGACGCGCTCAGGTTCCAGAGGTAGAGCGCGGTGGTCACGGCGAGCAGGACGAGGAAGGCGGGCCGCACCCAGGGGGCGTCCTCGGCGCGCCCGCGCCGCAGCCGGGCGAGCCGGCCGGCGCGGGGCGCGGCATGGACGGCGGTGGACAGGGAGGTCATCGTTCGGTCCTTGAGGAGACGCGGTCCGGGAAGACCCAGAGCCGGAAGAGGAGGAAGCGCAGGACGGTCGCGGCGAGGTTCGCGACGATCAGGACGGCGAGCTCCGTGGAGTGCGCCGGATCGCCGGACGCCGCGCCGAGGGCGGCCAGCGAACCGCTGGTCAGGGCCAGGCCGATGGCGAAGACGACGAGTCCCTGCGCCTGGTGGCGGACGGCCCGGTCCCGGCCGCGTACCCCGAAGGTGAGGCGCCGGTTGGCCGCCGTGTTCGCGACGGCCGAGACGAGGAGGGCGGCGGCGTTGGCGGCCTGCGGGCCGACGCCGAGCCGGAAGAGCGAGTAGAGCGCCAGGTAGAAGAGCGTCGACAGGGCTCCGACCACGCAGAAGCCGACCAGCTGCCGGGCGAGCCCGCCGGGCACACCGCTGAGTTCGCGGTCGCGGGGATCGTCCCCGAAGGGCCTGGCGAGCCGGTCGAGGGGCAGGGAACCGGTCGCGAGCGCCCGCCCGACCCGCCACACGCCCTTCAGGTCGTCGGTCGCCGTCCTCACGATGTGCACGGTCGAGTCGGGGTCGTCGACCCAGTCGACCGGCACCTCGTGGATGCGCAGCCCGGCCCGCTCGGCGAGGACCAGCATCTCGGTGTCGAAGAACCAGCCGGTGTCCTCCACCATCGGGAGCAGCCGTTCGGCGACGTCCCGCCGTATCGCCTTGAATCCGCACTGCGCGTCGGAGAACCGGGCGGCGAGCGAGCCGCGCAGGATCAGGTTGTAGGCGCGCGAGATGAACTCGCGCTTCGGGCCGCGCACCACCCGCGAGGAGCGGGCGAGCCGCGAACCGATCGCCAGGTCGGAGTGACCGGAGATGAGCGGCGCCACCAGCGGCAGCAGGGCGTTCAGGTCGGTGGACAGGTCGACGTCCATGTAGGCGAGGACGGGTGCGTCCGAGCCGGACCACACGGTCCGCAGCGCCCGGCCGCGCCCCTTCTCCTCCAGCCGTACGGAGCGCACCTCGGGCACCTCGGCGGCGAGGCCGGCGGCGACGGCGGGGGTGCTGTCGGTGGAGGCGTTGTCGGCGACGGTGATGCGGAAGCCGTACGGGAAGGTCCGCAGGAGGTGCTCGTGGAGGCGGCGGACGCACGGCTCCAGGTCCTTCTCCTCGTTGTAGACGGGAATCACCACGTCCAGGACGGGCCGTCCTGCGAGGTTCACCGGCAGGTGCTCCCGGGCGGGGAGGGCGTCGGACCTCCCGGAGGCCACGGACGGGGGACCCGCGATCGTTGGGGTTCGCATGCCGACGACACTCGCCGGGCCCGCTGTCACCGCTGTGTGATGCGCCTGTGCCCTGCCTGTGAGTCCGCGCTTTCGGGGAGCCGGACGGTGAAGACGGTCCGGCCGGGGGCGCTTTCGACGCCCACCTCGCCGCCGTGCGCGTGGACGACCGCGCGCACGATGGCGAGCCCGAGGCCGGTGGATCCGGCGTGCCGGGAACGGGAGGCATCGCCGCGCGCGAACCGTTCGAAGACGGTGGGAAGGAGCGCGGCCGGGATGCCCGGCCCGTCGTCCTCGATGTCGACGACCGCCGCCCCGGCCTCCGTACGGACGCGGGCGGTGACCTTCGTACCGGGCGGGGTGTGGGTACGGGCGTTGGCGAGGAGGTTGACGAGGACCTGCTGGAGGCGGGCGCCGTCGGCCCGTACGGCCGGGTGGTCCGTGGAGGGGCCGGGGAGTTCGAGGCGCCAGTGGTGCTCGGGACCGGCGGCGCGGGCGTCGCTGACGGCGTCCACGACGAGGGGGACGAGGTCGGTGGTCTCGTACGAGAGCGGGCGCCCCGCGTCGAGCCGGGCGAGCAGCAGCAGGTCCTCCACCAGGCCGGTCATCCGGGTCGCCTCGGACTCGATCCGGCCGAGCGCGTGCCGGGTGTCGGGCCCGCACTCCTCCCTGCCGCGCCGGGTCAGCTCCGCGTATCCCCGGATCGAGGCCAGTGGGGTGCGCAGTTCGTGGCTGGCGTCCGCCACGAACTGCCGGACCCGGGTCTCGCTCTGCTGGCGTGCGTCGAGTGCCGAGTGGACGTGGTCGAGCATCCGGTTCATTCCCGCGCCGACCTGACCGACCTCGGTCCGGGGATCGGCCTGCGTCTCCGGGATCCGCTGGTGGAGCGCGACCTCGCCGCTGTGCAGCGGCAGCTTGGCGACCTGGCCCGCGAGGGCGGCGACGCGCCGCAGCGGCCGCAGGGCCACCCCGACGAGCACGGTCCCGGCGAGCGAGGCCGCGACGAGGCCCGCGCCGGTGACGCTCAGTTCGACGAGGACGAGCGTGGAGAGGGCGTCCTCGACCTCGGTGAGCGGGATGCCGCTGAGGAAGGTGCCGTGGCTGCCCTCCGCGTACTCGACCCGGTACGAGCCGAGGCCGGGCAGCTCGACGGTGTGCGGGTCTCCGTCGCGGGGGACGGCGGCGAGCGCGGCACGCTGGGCCGCGTCGAGTTCGGTCCGGACGTTCCGCCCGTACAGGCCGCCGGCCTCGGTATCGGCCTCCGCCGAGTACCCGGCCGAGGTCAGTTCACCGTCCACCAGCACCGCCCCGAGGGCGCCTGTCGGTATGCCGGGCCCCACGACGAACCCGAGGGGGTCCTGACCGCCGCCCGGTTCGGGCAGCCGGAGGCCCAGGGAGACCGGCGGGCCCGCCGCCCGGTTGGAGACCGTACGGACCTGCTCGTCGGCCCGGTCGTACAGGTACGAGCGGAACGCGATCGTCGTGACCGTGCCGATGACGGCCGCGACGACAGCGATCAGCGCGACCGCAGAGACGACGAGCCGGGTGCGCAGAGACCACGGTCGCCGCCGTACACGCGACCACGGGCGCCGCCGTGCACGTCGGAACACCGGCGCTACTCGCCCGGCTTGATCAGATATCCGGCGCCGCGCCGGGTGTGGATCATCGGCGCGCGGCCCGCGTCGATCTTCCGGCGCAGGTAGGAGATGTAGAGCTCGACGACGTTGGCCTGGCCGCCGAAGTCGTACGACCAGACGCGGTCGAGGATCTGCGCCTTGCTGAGGACCCGCCGCGGATTGCGCATGAGGTAGCGCAGCAGCTCGAACTCGGTGGCGGTCAGGTGGATCGACTCCCCACCCCGGGTGACCTCGTGGCTGTCCTCGTCGAGGGTCAGGTCACCGACGACGAGCAGCGACTCGCTGCGCGCCTGGGCGGCTCCTGACCTGCGGATGAGGCCGCGCAGCCGGGCGACGACCTCCTCCAGGCTGAAGGGCTTGGTGACGTAGTCGTCGCCGCCGGCCGTGAGTCCGGCGATCCGGTCCTCGACGGCGTCCTTCGCCGTCAGGAACAGCACCGGGACGTCCGGCAGCTCACGCCGGATCGAGCCCAGCAGGCTGAGCCCGTCGGCGTCGGGGAGCATCACGTCGAGGATCACGGCGTCGGGCCGGAACTCGCGGACGGAACGCAGGGCGGCGGCACCGTCCCCGGCGCTCCGCACCTGCCAGCCCTCGTACCGCAGGGCCATGGAGAGGAGCTCGGCGAGCGAGGCCTCGTCGTCGACGACGAGGACGCGGACGGCGGTGCCGTCGGCACGGAGCATGTCGGCGCGGGTGCCGGGGCGGCGTGTGGTGACGGTCATGGCTCCACGCTGGCCGCCGCCGCTGAGAGCCCTCTTTCCCTTTCCTGTGAATTCCCTGAGAAAGAACCTCAAACGTCCGGACGCTGTTTCACGTGAAACATCGCGGCCCCGTTCTCGTAGAGGACCCGTCGCAGCCAGTCGTCCCCGAGCCCGAGGCGTTCGAGGGCGTGGAGCTGGTGCGCGTACGGATACGGGATGTTCGGGAAGTCAGAGCCGAGGAGGATCCGGTCGCCCAGGTCGACGAGCCGCTTGAGCTCCGCCCCGGGGAAGGGCGCGAGCCGCTCGCTGAAGTCGGTGAAGGCCATGGTGGTGTCGAGGTGGACACCCTCGTACCGCTGGGCGAGGTCGAGGAAGTCGCCGTACTCGGGCATCCCCATGTGCGCGACGATCACCCGCAGCCGGGGATGGCGGGCGAGCAGCCGTCCCATGGGTTCCGGACCGGTGAACCTGCCGGGCGCGGGTCCCGAGCCGCAGTGGACCACGGCGGGGGTGCCACTGTCGGCGAGGGCTCCCCAGACGGCGTCCAGCTGGGTGTCGTTCGGGTCGAAGCCGCCGACCTGGAGATGCACCTTGAAGACACGGGCACCGGCGTCGAGCGCCTCGTGGACGTACCGGCGGGCGTCCGGCTCGGGGAAGAAGGTGGAGGTGTGCAGACAGTCGGGCGTACGAGCGGCGAAGTCGGCGGCCCAGGAGTTCAGCCAGGCGGCCATGCCGGGCTTGTGCGGGTAGAGCATCGCGGTGAACGCGACCGCCCCGAAACCGCGCAGGAGGGCGAGCCGGCGCTCCTCCTCCTCCTCGCGGTAGGTGATCGGCCACTCCAGGCCGGTCAGCGGGCCGACGGAGTCGAAGTAGGCCCAGACCTTGTCGAGGACGCTCTGCGGCATGAAGTGCGTGTGCACGTCGACGAGCCCGGGGATGCCCAGGCGCTCGACGAGGGCCGGGATGTCGACGCTCGCGTCAGCCCCGCCCCTTTCGCTACTTTCGCCCATTTCGCTACTCCCACTGCCCCCGCTACTCCCGCTCAAAGCTGTAGCTCCGTTCGACCTTGCCGATGTGGACGCTGTAGCTCTCGTACCAGTGCTCCCGGCCGTACGCCTTGGCGGCCTGGTGCTCGGTGTCGAGGCGCCAGGCGTCGAGGGACTCCAGGTCGCGGAAGTAGGCGACGGTGATGCCGATGCCACCGGGAGTGCGGGCGGCCTCGTAGCCGAGGAAGCCGGGGACGTCCCTGACGATCTCCTGCATGCGGGAGGAGGTCTCGGAGTAGCCCTCGGGCGCCTCGGGGCGGACGGAGGTGAAGACAGCGGTGTAGTACGGCGGTTGGATGTCCGCCACCAGTTTGGGGGTCATGTGATCACCCTCGCGGGGGCCGGGCGGGGATGTCCACGGCGGCGGGGAAAGGGATCCAAGACTTTACGAAGCGCCCACCGCCGCCCGAGGAAGCGCCCGCCCCCGCCGTACGAAGCGCCCACCGCCGTCGTACGAAGCACCCGCCCCCGCCGTACGAAGCACCCGCCACTCCTCAGAAGAGCTCGCCCTGAGCGCTTTCGGGCTCTGTGGCGGCCGCCGGCGTCACGGGCACCGAGAACGCCGTTCCCGTCGCCCCGTCCGCCCCGTCCGCCCCGTCCTGACCCGACACGCCCTCCCCCGTCCCCTCACCGGCTCTCCGGAGCGCCCACCCGCCCATCAGCCGGGTGTCGAGGGCCAGACAGCGCCCATAGGGATCGAGCAGGTGCAGATCGGGCCCGGCGGCGGCGAGCAGCCGCCCGGTGACGACACCCCCGTCGACCAGTTCGAAGACAGTGCCGGCGAGGGGCGGCAGCCCGTCGAGGCCGAAGGCTTCGACGTGGTCGCGCGGCGCGAACTCCAGCGGTTCCAGGGTCTCCGTCCAGCCGCCGACCGCCCGCGCGCTCCGGTGCAGCTCCTCGACCTCGCCGGCCCGCACCGAGGCGGGCGGCAGGGCGTGCCGGGCGGCCCGCTTCCGCTCGTACGCCACCCGGTCGGGGATGCCCAGCGTCTGCCGCAGCACCTCCTCGGTCCGCCGGGCGGCCATCAGGGGGCCCCGCCCCAGCCAGCTGAACGTGACGGCGCCCTGTTCGAGGAGCCGGGCCTCGCCCCGGGCCTCGGCGGTGATCCCCACCTTGGTCATGCCGGGCCCGAACCAGGCGAGGTACACGCGGTACGGCTGGGGATCGTCCAGGAAGGTGTCGGCGGCGACCGAGTGGGCCCGGTCGAGCCGCGCGCACTCCGCGCACCGCCCACCGGTGGACCGGCCGGGCACGACGGCCCCCAGGGGGCAGGGGTTGCCGCGGGCCCCGGCGCACCGCCGCGGCCCCACGGCTCGGAAGGCGAGCCGCTGCCCGTACGCGAGAGGGCTGACCTTCCCGCCCTGCCACCGCAGGCCCGGCGCCCCACCGCTCCAGGTGATCCCCCGACACCGCCACTCCACCGGCCCGGCCCTCCTCTCTCTCCCCTGCCCCCAGTCTCCGTGCAGTCTCCGTCACGCCTCACGGCAGGACGTAGATCCGCGCCCCGTCCACGTCAGGCCCCCCGACCTCCCGCATACAGCCCCTTTCCAGAAGGAGCCGTACGCAGTCCCGGACGCGCTCCCGGGAGAGCCCGGTGCGCCGGGTGACGTCCTGGTCCCGGTGGCGGACACCGCCCCGGATCAGGGCGGGGGCGAGGCAGGTGGCGACCGTCCGTACGTCCCCGGTGATCGCCCAGGACTCGACCAGCTCCTGCGGCGTGAGGGCGACGGCGGCGGCGCCGGTGCGCTGACGGGGCACGGAGAGCCGCTCAAGGGAGTCGGCGACCCTTGAGAGGCTCAGCCGGGTCTCGCGGAGCAGCTCCGCGTACTCGGTGTGCTCGGTGTACGCGGCGGCCCGCTCGTCGAACCGCCCCTCAAGCCGGACGAGGGCGTCGACGAGCTCCGGCGGCAGCACGAAACCGCCGTGCACCGGGGAGGGTTCGAGCCCGTACCCGCCGTACCGCTGGACCGCCGCCATGACCTCGCCCGTCCACGCCCGGAAGGCCCCGGCCTCCGGTCTTCGGCACGCCCCGACGAGCTGCACGAGCCCCTGGAGGCTCACCATCCGGGTCGATGCCCTGAGCCCGCTCCTGCCGGGGAGTTCCGCCTCTCCGGCGACCTCCCGCGCGGACGCGAGGCACGCCTCTGGCAGGGCCACCGTCCGCAGTGCCTCCCGGGTCCCGGCGTACCCGAGTCCCTTCGCCACGTCCACCACCGGGAACCAGTGGGCCCCGTCGGGTGCGGTCAGCCGGCGCAGGGGCGCACCGGTGGCGGCGTACACCAGGTCATCGATGTCGATCGCATCCATCGATCATCACCTCCGCCACGCAAGGTAGGCCGAGGGCATATTCAACTGACATGCAAATCAGACAGGTTCACCCAAAAGGGGAGGGTTTTCCGGGTTCTCCCCGGAAAACCCTCCCCGACTCCCCGGCTTCCCCCGACTCCTCCCCTGCCCCTCCCCTGCTCCTACGCCTCTACTTCGCGACGAACTGCGTCAGGATCGCCTGTACCTCGTAGATGTCGACGCCCTTGGTGAAGGTCTTCTGTACGGGCAGCTGGCTGCCCGAGATCCAGATCTTCAGCTCGGCGTCCAGGTCGAAGGTGCCGGCCGTCTCGACGGCGAAGTGCGTGATGCTCCGGTACGGGATCGAGTGGTACTCGACCTTCTTGCCGGTGAGCCCCTGCTTGTCGACCAGCACGAGCCGGCGGTCGGTGAAGAAGATGGTGTCGCGGATCAGCAGGTACGCGGCGTGCACCTGCTCCCCCGGCCCGAGCAGCCGCGCGAAGTCCTGCTGCGCCTGCGCCGGATCGATCGCGTGCGCGTTCCCGAAGAGTGCCATGCCCCAACCCCCACATTCGAAATGAAAGAACGATCAACCGACCCTAACCTCAACTCCCGGGGCGGCAGGGTGGGGTGGGAGTTAGGATCCGGTCCATGGCCCTGACCATGAACGCCATGGACCGCTTCGAAGCCGCCATGCCCCGCCTGGAGGCCATCGCGTACCGCCTCCTCGGCTCGGCGAGCGAGGCCGAGGACGCCGTACAGGACACGTTCCTGCGCTGGCAGGCCGCCGACGTGGACCGCATCGAGGTCCCCGAGGCCTGGCTGACGAAGGTGCTCACCAACGTGTGCCTCAACCAGCTCACCTCCGCCCGCGCGCGGCGCGAGACCTACGTCGGCCAGTGGCTCCCCGAGCCGCTGCTCGCCGGCGACCCGATGCTCGGCCCCGCCGAGACCGCCGAACAGCGCGAATCGCTCTCGTACGCGGTGCTGACCCTCCTCGAGCGGCTCTCCCCCAACGAACGCGCGGTGTACGTGCTGAAGGAGGCCTTCGGCTACACGCACCGGGAGATCGCCGAGATCCTCGACATCACCGAGGCCGCCGGCCAGCAGATCTTCCACCGCGCGAAGAAGCACGTCGCCGACGGCAAGGCCCGCACCGAGATCGACGAGGCCACCGCCCGGCGGATCGTCGACGAGTTCCTCGCCGCGGCCACCAGCGGGCAGACGGACACCCTCGTACGGATGCTGACCACGGACGCGGTCGCGATCGGCGACGGCGGCGGCAAGGTCCCGGCCCGCGCCAAGGCGTTCGAGGGCGCCCGCGCGGTCGCCACCTTCCTGCGTGGCCTGTTCAAGCCCAGCACGGCCAAGCGCAGACTGGTCGGCGGTTCGGCCGGTATCTACGCCGCGACCGCCAACGGCGCCCCCGCCGTCGTGGCGGTCGTCGACGGCCGGGTCGTCGGCGTCATGTGCGTGGAGATCGGCGCCGACGGCATCGCCGCCGTCCGCAGCCAGGTCAACCCCGACAAGCTCGAACGCGCGACGCGGCGATGGACGGCCACGGACCACGGGGAACCCCTGTTCCACGCCTCCTGACCCTGATGTGACCTGCTTCACACCTGAGGCCTGTCAGGAATCGGCGGGCTGCCCGGTTCAAGGGGCAGCCCGCCGAGAAAGCGTGAAGACAGGAGTACGGACATGCAGCACCGCATCATCGTCCTCGGGGCCGGATACGCCGGAGCCGTCGCCGCCGGGCGCCTCGCCAAGCGGCTGCACCGCGAGGACGTCGCCATCACCCTCGTCAACGCCGAGCCCGACTTCGTCGAGCGCGTCCGGCTGCACCAGGTGGCCGTCGGCCAGGAGCTCAGGCCCCGCCCCTTCACCGAGATGTTCGCGGGCACCGGCGTCGAACTGAAGGTGGCGAGGGTCACCGCGGTCGACGTCGACCGCAAGACCGTCAGCGTCACGGCCCCGGCCTCCGCGGCCTCCGCGAGCGCCCCGGCCGCCTCCGGGGCCACGGGAGGCGAGGGGGCAGAGACCACGGAACTCGCCTACGACACCCTCGTGTACGCCCTCGGCAGCGACTGGAACGACCAGGGCGTCCCCGGCGCCGCCGAGCACGCCCACCACATCGCCGGCCGCGCCGGAGCGCTGAGGTTGCGCGACCGCCTGGCCCGCCTCGGCGCCGGGGAGTCCGTGGTCGTCGTCGGCGGCGGCCTCACCGGTCTGGAGGCGGCGACCGAGATCGCCGAGGCCCGCCCGGACCTCTCCGTCGCCCTCGCCGCCCGCGGCGAGCTCGGCGACTGGCTCTCGCCCAAGGGCCGCGACCACCTGCGGAGGGTCGTCGACAGGCTCGGCATCACCGTGCACGAGGGGGCCGCCGTCACCGGCGTGGAGGCCGACCGCGTCACCACGGCCGACGGCGGATCCGTCCCGGCCGCGGTCACCGTGTGGACCACCGGCTTCGCGGTCCACCCGATCGCACGGGCCACCGGCCTCGAGGTCACAGAGGCGGGCCAGATCGTGGTCGACGGGACCATGCGCTCGGTCTCGCACCCCGACGTGTACGCCGCGGGCGACGCCGCCATGGCCATGGGCCCCGGCGACAAGCCGCTGCGGATGTGCTGCGCCACGGGCAGCCCCATGGCCTGGCAGGCCGCCGACGCCATCGCGGCCCGCCTGACCGGCGGAAAGATCCCGACGGTGCCGCTCCGCTACTTCAACCAGTGCATCTCGCTCGGCCGCAAGGACGGCCTCATCCAGTACGTCACGGCCGACGACCGCTCCGTCCGGTCGGCCCTGACGGGCCGGCTCGCCGCGACGTACAAGGAACTCGTCTGCAAGGGCGCGGCCTGGAGCGTCGGCAAGCCGACCCTCGGAATGCCGACCCGCCGCCACCGCACCGTCACCGCCCAGCCGCACGCGGGCGTGCCCGCCGAGACCACGGCATGACGCAGGCGACCGGCCCCGGACACAGCGCCCAGCGCCCGGGGCCTCACCTGCGGTGGATCACCGAGCTGCCCGCCGCCCGGTCGTGAAAGCCCTGCCCGTCCGGGCTGAGGGTCATCGCCGACAGGTGGGGGACGAGGAAGAGGGGCACGAGGTTGGACACCAGATTCGTGACGTGCCTCAGCACCGCGCGGCCGTAGCCGAGCCGTCCGCCATCCCGTACGCGGACCACCTCCATCCCCAGGACGCGCTTGCCCAGGGTGCCGCCCCAACGCGAGACGCACACCGGTGAGTAGCCCAGCACGAAAGCGAGCGGCCACACGCCGACCGCGACCCGCCAGACGGTCCGCACCGAATCCTCCGGGACGGCCATGGCCTCCAGCATCCGGTCAAGCCCGAGAAGGGGCCCGAGAAGGACGACGACGGCAACGGGAAGGTCGACGGCAACCGCGACAGACCGCCGCATGACACCGGCCGGGGCACCCGGAACAGGCCGAAGCTTCACCCGCTTACCCATCACAGGCAGCGGCCCGAGGTCGCCCCCTGAAATCATCGCCACCAGATCCTCCTCACCACTACCCCCAGGCCAAGCCCCCGGCGGCTGTACCCACAGGCCGCTTCTCGGCCAGCCGCTGTACGCCCCGGAAACGCAAGAGGCCCGGACTCTCGTCCGGGCCTCTTGTCTGTGTGCACTCGGCAGGATTCGAACCTGCAACCTTCTGATCCGTAGTCAGATGCTCTATCCGTTAAGCTACGAGTGCTTGTTCTTTTGTGTTTCTTGCCTTCGCTCCCCGGTCTTTCGACCCGCTCGCGGCGACAGGAAGAACATTACATGACTGCCGCCGTCATGTGAAATCCGATTACCCCACCCCTTGTGACCTGCGGAAACACCGTCTGGGCGGCCGTGGGAGTGTCCGGTGGGACGGGCCGGGAACGGCCGAAGCCCCGGCCTGGGGGCCGGGGCTTCGGTAGGGGCGGAGGCGGAGGGATTTGAACCCTCGATGGGCTTTAAGACCCAAACCGCATTAGCAGTGCGGCGCCATAGACCGGACTAGGCGACGCCTCCATGCACCCCGCGCATACGCGAGTGGTGCGTGCAGATGATGACACAGGCGAACCGGCTGTCACCAATTGATTCTCACCGTACTAGCCCTTCGGGGTCGAGGGCAAAGCCCAGGACGGTCGCGCCGCCCCCGACGGCGTCGGCCACCGCGGCCGCCGGCACGCCTGTCCAGCCCCGCCCGGCGCACCCCGCTTGCGCAACGCCGTGGCGCCCGGAGCGTTAGAGGGGACGGGGCGCGTCGTGCGTCCGCGCCCCGTCGTACCCGCCGCCACACACGCCGCTCCTGGAGATCCGCATGCTGCGCAGCCTCGTCCTCGCGACCCTCGCCACCACCGCCGCCGGCGCCGCCGGGTTCGGCCCGCTGCCGCCGCTGCCCCTGCTCTCACCGCCCGACAGGCTGACCGTGACGGTGGCCGAGAGCGGCCATCCGAACGCCGACGGCACCTTCGAGCTGACCTGCGACGACCGGGCCGGCGGTGACCACCCCGCCCGCGACAACGCCTGCAGGCGGCTCGACCAGCTCGCGAAGGAGGGCGAGAACCCGTTCAAGCCCGTGCCCGCCGATCAGCTCTGTACGCAGGTGTACGGCGGACCCGCCGTCGCGCACGTCACCGGCACCTGGCAGGGCCGCACGATCGACGCCCGCTTCTCCCGGGCCGACGGCTGCGAGATCGACCGCTGGCAGAACCTGGAGCCGGTCCTTCCACTCCTCCGGGGATAGGCAGGGAGCCCGCCCCCGGGCTCCCTTAGACTCCCCTCAGTGACAGGCTGCGGCCCGAGGGGCAAGATGGAGCCCGCCGGCCGATAGGCAAGTGCGACAGGCAAGTGCAGTGGGTCAGGGAGGAAGCGTCTCGTGAGCAGCAGGCCATCCCGAGGCGCTGCTCGCCTCGCAGCCATACTCGACGCCCTCCCCGACGGCCTCGTGCTCGTCAACTGCAACGGCACGGTCGTCAACGCCAACACGATCGCCCTCGGCATGTTCGAGACACCCGGCACCGCGCTCGTCGGGCGCGGTCTGCTCGACCTGCTGCCCGACTTCGACTCCCGGCTCATCCCCGGCTCCATGCGCCGCCCCGAGGGCACCGACGAGCGGGGCCGTACCAAGCCGACCCGGATGATCGCCCGCCGTACGGACGGCAGCGAGTTCCCCGTCGAGGTGACCAGCGCCAGCCTGGAGGACGGCCGCGAGGCCTACGACTCGTACGGCGGCTACACCGGCGACGAGCTGCTCATGCTGGTCGTGCGCGACCTCACCGGCACCCTCGACACCGAGGCCGAACTCGCCCGCTCGCAGCGGCAGACCGAGATGATCCTGCGCGCCGCGGCCGAGGGCGTCGTCGGCACGGACACCGACGGCCGGGTCGTCCTGGTCAACCCCGCCGCCGCGCAGATCCTCGGCTACCGCGCCGGCGAACTCGGCGGGCAGGAGCTGCACCCGCTGATCCTCGCCAAGCGCGCCGACGGCGAGGACTTCCCGTACGAGGAGTCGGCGCTCGCCGACACACTCAAGTCCGGCCGCAAGCACCGGGTCCGCGGGCAGGTCCTGTGGTCGAAGAAGGGCGAGCGGGTCCCGGTCGACCTGACGACCGCTCCGGTACGCGACGGCGACCAGCTCGTCGGCGCCGTCATGACCTTCACCGACCGCAGGCCGTACGAGCAGCTCGAAGAGCAGCACGCCGCCGAACTCGCCGCCCTCGAGGAGCGGAACGCGGCCGAACTCGCCGACCGCGCCGAGCGGAGCGCGGCGGAACGTGAGGCGCAGCAAGAGCGGTACGCCTCGCTCGCCGCCCGCCACGAACAGCTGACCGCCGTCCTCGCCGAGTCGCTGCGCGGCCCCCTGGAGGAGCTGCGCACCCAGCTCGGCACCCTCGCCGCCGACGACGCCGGGCAGCTCTGGCCCGAGGCCAACCAGGTCCTGCACCACCTGGCCGCCGGGTACGCCCGTATGACGGCGCTCGTCGACAACGTCCTGAGCTACCAGCGTCTGGACGCCGGAGCGGAGCGGCTCGACCGGCGCGTCGCGCTCCTCGACGGGGTCGTGTCGGCCGGCATCGACGCGGCCGTCGAGCTCATCGGTCCTGGCCGTGCCCAGTTCGCCGTGCACGCCCCGCCCATCGAGGCCGAGGTCGACGCGGCCCGGCTCGCGACGGCGCTCGCGCACCTCGTCGCGGACGTCGCCGGCGTCGACGCGACCGGCAGGAACCGGGCCACCGCCCCGGGCGCCGCGCCCGCCGACTCCACCATCGTCGTGGCGGCCGCGCAGCGCGGGGACGTCGTACGCATCGAGGTCCGCGGCCCGTACGCGGGCGGCGACCCGGTCCACGGGCCCGTCGTGCGCGGCATCGTGGCGGCGCACGGCGGGGTCGTGCAGACCCATGAGGTGCCGGGGACGAGCGGCGGCGCCTACGTCCTCGAAGTCCCGCTCGGCTCCGGGCGGGGCACCGTGCCCGCGGCGGCGACGAGGGCCGCGGCACCGGCCGGTGGCGGCCGCGAGGCCCTCGCGCTGCCCGCGCAGGCCGGTGAGCCCGTCATGACCCCTCCCGTCATGACCCCTCCCGTCACGACGCCTCCCGTCTCGACGCCTCCTTCCATGGCGCCTCCCGTCGACGCGTCTTCCGGCAGCGGGTCTTCCGTCGGCGCGTCTTCCGTCAGCGCGCCTCCCGTCGACGCGTCTTCCGTCAGTGCGTCTTCCGGCGAGGTTGCGGCCGGGGCCGGGATCGATGCCGGGGCCGTCGGCGGGGAGACCTCCGGTGGCGGGCGGCGGCGGGCACGACGCGGCTCCACGGACGCCTTCCTGGCGAGCCCGGTCGCCCCCGAGGGCGGCGGTACGGAGCCCAGTGGGCGCCGCCGTGCCCGTACGGGAGAGGCCGCCACCGGCGCCTCCGAGCTGATCCCGGCGCAGCAGAACGCGGCCGCGGACGCCCCGTCCGGCTCTCCTTTCGCCCTCACCGCTTCCGGAACCTCACCCAGCCCGAGCGGCCCGGGTGGCCCCCGCGGCTCCGTGGTCGAGCCCACCGGGCGCCGACGGGGCAGGCCCGCCGAGGGCTCCGTGGTGACCGCCGCCGAAAGCGCGCAGGGGCGTGCCGCGCTCGGTGCCGCCGTGCCCCCGCAGGGCGTCCCCGTCGAACCCACCGGCGCTTCCGCCCCCGCTTCCGCTCCCCCCTCGGCTTCCTCGTCCGCCCCAGCCCTGGCCCGCGCCCTGCCGGCCGTCGCTTCCGGTCCCGGCTCCGAGGCGGGGGACGGGCACGGAAACGGCGACGGCAACGGGGTGGCCGAGGCGCGGCCTAGCGGGCGCCGGCGGCGTGCGCTGGCGGCCGCTCAGGAACGGGCGGCCGCGGCCGAGGCCGGTCCCCGGACGCCGTTCGCGCTCCCGCCGGCCGAGGCCGACCGCCCCGAGCCGGCCGCCACGCCGGACGGCGCTCCGTTCACGACTCCGGCCGGCGTTCCGTTCGCCGGGCCGCTGCCGGTCTCCGACGAAGGTCGTCACGAGGCCGTACGGGGTGTCCCGGGCGCCGATCACACGCCTCCGCAGCCGCACCCGCACCCGCACCCGCAGTCCCACGGGCCGGTCCCGCCGGTCGTTCCTTCCGCTGCCTCCGCGGTGCCCTCTGCGGTCTCCCCTTCGCCCGCCCCGGCCGCGATGCCGCCCGCCGAACCGACCGGGCGCCGCCGGGCCGTCAGGCCTCCGCAGCCGGAGCAGCAGCCGGTGTCGGCGCAGGAGTCGGAGGCGGTTACGGGTTCCGGGCCCCGTGACCGCACGGGTTCCGGCACCGGCACCGGTTCCGTACCGCTGCCGCCCGAGTTGCCGATGCCCACCCCTGCCCCCACCGCCATCCCGACGCCGACGCCGATGCCGAAGGACTCGACGCAGGGGCGGGCGTTCAGCGTCCGGACTCTCGGGCAGGGCGTTCCCTTCGTCCCGCCTGCCCCGATGGCCTCGCCGCTCCCCGCGGCGCCTCAGACCTCCTCCGGCCCGGCCGCCCCCGCGGCCCCCGCCGCGCCCTCCAACGGCTCCGGGCGGCGGCGCAGGCTCGCCACCCCGCCGGACGTCGACCCGCCGGCCCCGGCCGCGCTTCCTGTACCGGCCGCCGGCGAGGCGAGGCCGCATCCGGACGCGGACCCCTCCGCGCACCCCGAGGCCGCCCTCGGCCTCGCCGCCGCCCCCGAGGGCCGCGCGTACGCCATAGGAGCGCCCGCCGCCGGCTCCGCCGAGGGTCCCGAGCCGCTCGACGGCCCCGGCGGAGCCGTCGAGGTCGCCAACCGGCCGGCGCCGCGTCCGGTCGACGACGAACTGCCCCCTGAGCCCCTCGACAACCCGCGCAGGCTGCTCGTCTGGCCCGCGCCCGACGTCTCGACCCAGCAGGCGCTGAGCGACCGGGGCTACCGGCCGGTGATCGTCCACTCCCGCGAGGAGGTCGACGCCCAGATCGCCGCCTTCCCCGCCGCGCTCTTCGTCGACCCGCTGACCGGCCCCATCACCCGTACCGCGCTCCAGTCGCTGCGCCAGGCCGCCGTCGCCGCCGAGGTGCCGGTGCTGCTCGCGGCCGGGCTCGGGCAGGCGACCCGGGAGGAGGCGTACGGCGCCGATCCGGCCGTACTCCTCAAGGCGCTCGCACCGCGCGACAGCGAACAGCACCCGTCCCGTGTCCTGCTGATCGAGGAGCACGAGGACATCGCGGAGGCGCTCGCGGCCACTCTGGAGCGGCGCGGGATGCAGGTGGCGCGGGCGGCCACGGACACGGAAGCGGTCGCGCTGGCCACGCAGACGCAGCCGAACCTGGTGGTGATGGACCTGATGCAGGTGCGCCGCCGCCGCGCCGGGATCATCGACTGGCTGCGGGCGAACGGACAGCTGAACCGCACCCCGCTCGTCGTCTACACCTCGGCCGACCTCGTCGACGAGGAGCTGCCGAAGCTGTCGTCCGGCGAGACGGTCCTCTTCCTCGCCGAACGCTCGAACAGCGCCGAGGTCCAGGCCCGGATCGTCGACCTGCTCGCGAAGATCGGCACCAACTAGCCCCGTTCACAGGGCCGGTTGGTGCCGACTGATGTTCGCCCCCGGTGGGTCAGAGCTGGGTCACGTCCAGCTCGCCCTCCGCGTACTGCCTGCGGATGACCTTCTTGTCGAACTTGCCCACGCTCGTCTTCGGCACCGCCGGAACGATCGCCCAGCGCTCCGGCAGCTGCCACTTGGCGATGCCGCCCTCGTCGGCGAGGAAGGCCTTCAGCGTCTCGTAGTCCGCCGTCGCCCCCTCCTTGAGCACGACGGTCGCCAGCGGGCGCTCGCCCCACTTCTCGTCCGGCACGGCGACGACGGCGGCCTCCGCGACCTCCGGGTGCGCCATGATCGCGTTCTCCAGGTCGACGCTGGAGATCCACTCACCGCCCGACTTGATGACGTCCTTGGCGCGGTCGGTGAGGGTCAGGAAGCCGTCGGGGCTGATCACTCCGACGTCGCCGGTCTTGAGCCAGCCGTCCTCGCTGAACTTGTCGGCCGGGCGGATGACCTCGCCGTCGACGCCACCGAAGTACGAGCCCGCGATCCAGGTGCCGCGCACCTCCAGCTCACCGGCCGACTCGCCGTCCCAGGGGAGGTGGTCGCCGCCGGGACCGACGAGCCGCGCCTCGACACCGGCCGGGAAACGGCCCTGCGTGACACGGTACGGCCACTCCTCCTCGGCGGTCAGACCGGCCGGCGGGTGGGCCATCGTGCCCAGCGGGGACGTCTCGGTCATGCCCCAGGCGTGGCAGAGACGGACGCCGAGCCGGTCGTAAGCCTCCATGAGGGACGGCGGACAGGCCGCGCCGCCGATGGTCACCTGGGCCATCGAGGAGAGGTCGCGGGGGTTGGCGGTGACCTCGGCGAGCAGGCCCTGCCAGATGGTGGGGACGGCGGCCGCGTGGGTCGGCTTCTCGCGCTCGATCATGTCGGCGAGCGGGGCCGGCTGGAGGAAACGGTCCGGCATGAGCATGTTGATGCCGGTCATGAAGGTGGCGTGCGGCAGGCCCCAGGCGTTGACGTGGAACTGCGGGACGACGACGAGGGTCGTGTCCTTGGCCGTGAGGGCCATCGACTCGGCCATGTTCACCTGCATCGAGTGCAGGTAGATCGAGCGGTGGGAGTAGACGACGCCCTTCGGGTCACCGGTGGTGCCGGAGGTGTAGCACATGGCGGCGGCCGAACGCTCGTCGAGCTCGGGCCAGTCGTACGTGGTCGGACGGCCCGCGATCAGTTCCTCGTAGTCGTGCACGCGGGGCGCCACGCCGTCCAGGACGGAACGGTCGCCGGGGCCCGCCACCACGATGTGCTCGATCGTCGGCAGGTGCGGCAGCAGCGGGGCGAGGAGGGGGAGCAGCGAGCCGTTGACGAGCACGACCCGGTCGGCGGCGTGGTTGACGATCCACACCAGCTGCTCGGGGGGAAGACGGAGGTTGAGGGTGTGGAGCACGGCGCCCATGGAGGGGATCGCGAAGTACGCCTCGACGTGCTCCGAGTTGTTCCACATGAGCGTGGCGACACGCTGGTCGCCGATGACCCCGAGTTCGTCGCGCAGGGCGTTGGCCAGCTGGTGTGCGCGCGTTCCCACCTCCGCGAACGTGCGGCGGTGCGGCTCGGGCTCCCCCGTCCAGGTGGTGATGATGGACTTCCCGTGGATCGTCATCCCGTGCTTGAGGATGCGGCTCACGGTCAGCTGTACGTCCTGCATGGTGCTGTACACGGGGCGTCCTCCCGGTGGGCGCTACGTGGCAGAAAGGGTGTGGAGATTCTGCGCACATACCACGCGGTATGTCACTACCCGGGAGTACGTGAATTGCCAGTGTTCACTGGCGGGGGCGCCGTCCTGTCCCGGTTGCTCACCGTACGGGGGTCAGTTCCGGGTCCTCCCTGAGCTTGCCGAGCGCTCTGGACACCGCGCTCTTGACCGTACCGACCGACACCCCGAGCACCTCGGCGGTCTGGGCCTCGCTGAGGTCCTCGTAGTACCGGAGGACCACCATCTGGCGCTGCCGCTCCGGCAGCTTCAGCACCGCGCGCCACATCGCGTCGTGCAGCACCTGCCGCTCGGCCGGGTCCGGCTCCGGGAGACCGGCGGGCTCGGGCAGCTCCTCGCAGGCGAACTCGTCGACCTTCCGCTTGCGCCACTGCGACGTACGCGTGTTCAGCAGCGCGCGACGGACGTACCCGTCCAGGGCGCGATGGTCCTCGATGCGCTCCCACGCCATGAAGGTCTTGGCCAGCGCCGTCTGGAGCAGGTCCTCGGCGTCGCAGGGGTTGGCGGTCAGGGAACGCGCGGTGCGCAGGAGTACGGGCTGCCGCGCCCGTACGTACGAGGAGAAGGTCGGGTACGACGCGTACTGCGAGGCACCGGCGCAGACGGGGCCAGAGGGTGGCGGAGTCATGACTCCACGCTAGGAGGGGAGGGGCGCTCGGCGGATCGGCCCCAGGTCCCGACCCTCCGTCCGCCTCAGGTTGTAGGGGTGGGGACCGCCTCACCTCCTCTGGGTGGAGACCCGTCGTGGCCCCCTCAGGGTCGGAGGGGCCCGGGGGTGAGGGCTCAGGGGGCGAGGGCTCAGGGGGCGAGGGCTCAGGGGGCGGCGTCCGTGACGCGGGCCACGGGCGCGTCCATCGCGTTGCGGTCGATGTAGAGGCGGCGGCCGCCGTGCGACTCGGTGACGTTGCCCGTGTACTGGTGGATCCGGGCGTGCGGCATCCATGCCTGCGGGTGCAGCACCGACTCGGAGTACAGCGAAGGCCGCCCCCGCCAGCGCGCGAACCACATCACGGCCGGCAGGTCCTTCGTACCCGCCCTCCGCTGCTCCTCGATGTCCCGTACCCCCGTATCCGCACTGCTGTAGAACCCGGGCAGATATCCGAGGCGCCGCACCTCCCGGTTCCATGCCCGGACGAAGGAGAGGGTGGTCGCGGCGCAGGGCGCGTCCCCCTGCCGGTAGGCCTCGATGTCGAGGTAGAGCGGGCTGCTCGCGTCGAGGCCCAGGGCGCGCGCCGCCCGCACCGCCTCGCCGCCCTCCCTGGTGCCCTGGCTCCAGGGGCTGCCGCCGATGGCGAAGGGCCGCTTGGCCGGGGAGACCACGCACGGCGCCTGGGAGCCGACGAAGAGGGGCAGCAGCCGCCAGCCCATGGCGTTCACGGAGGCGACCCAGGCGGGGGTCAGCTCCCGCTGGACGGGGCAGCCCCGGCCCCGGCCGCCGAAGTAGATCCCGACCGCCCCGTACGGCGAACTGCGCCAGGCCCTCATCACCTCCAGGGAGGGAGCGTCACAGGTGTCGAAGGCCTGCCCGGTGAAGTGCGCGGGCGCGGCCCCACGGGTCGCCGTGCCACCGGCCGGATCGGCACCTGCCGGAGTTGCCCCGGACGGAACGGCACCGTTCGGAACGGCACCACCCGGTCGGGCCGCCACCGCCGGAGCGGGGGCACTGAGCAGGGCCGCCCCCGCCAGCGCCGCCAGGAGGGCGGCGACCACGGTCCGTACTCCGGGAGACAGCGCGGGCAGGAAAGCAGATACGGATGCGGATGCGGATCCGGCGGCGGGTTCGGGTACGGGTACGTCGGCGAGCTCGGGTACGGGTACGGCGGCGGGCTCGGGTACGGAGGCGGGCTCGACGGCGACTACAGGTACGGGTACGGGTACGACTACGGGGGCTGATCGGGGCGGTTCGTGTGTGCTCATGCCGCGAGTGAAGAACCGCCCGCTCCGCCCGGCCACCGCTGAGGCCGTCGCCTCAGCCGTCCGTGCCCAGGATCAACCCGGACGTGGGAACCCCCGTGCCCGCCGTGACCAAGGTCCGCTCCGCGCCGGGTATCTGGTTCACCGAGGTCCCGCGCAGCTGCCGTACCGCCTCCGCTATGCCGTTCATCCCGTGCAGATACGCCTCGCCGAGCTGCCCGCCGTGCGTGTTCAGCGGGAGCGCGTCGGCCGCGACGAAGTCGGCCGCCTCTCCCGGTCCGCAGAAGCCGAACTCCTCCAACTGCATGAGCACGAAGGGGGTGAAGTGGTCGTAGAGAATGCCGACGTCCATGTCGGACGGTGCGAGCCCGGAGGTCCGCCAGAGCTGCCGGGCCACCACCCCCATCTCCGGAAGGCCCGTCAGCTCGTCGCGGTAGAAGCTGGTCATCGCCTCCTGCTTCCGCCCGGCGCCCTGCGCCGCCGCGACGATCACGGCGGGCGGATTCCGCAGATCACGGGCGCGCTCGACGGAGGTGACGACGAGCGCCTGACCGCCGTCGGTCTCCTGGCAGCAGTCGAGGAGCCGGAGCGGTTCGACGATCCAGCGCGAGGCGGCGTGGTCGTCCAGGGTGATCGGCTTCCCGTGGAAGTACGCGGCGGGGTTCCGGGCCGCGTGACGCCGGTCGGTGACGGCGACATGGCCGAAGGCGTCCGGGCTCAACCCGTAGGTGTGCAGATACCGCTGGGCGGCCATCGCGACCCAGGAGGCCGGGGTGAGCAGCCCGAAGGGCAGCTGCCAGCCGAGCGCGGCGCCCTCGGCGGAGGGCTGGCGCTCCTTGACGCCTGAGCCGAAGCGGCGCCCGGAACGCTCGTTGAACGCCCGGTAGCAGACGACGACCTCGGCGACCCCGGCGGCGACCGCGAGCGCGGCCTGCTGGACGGTGGCGCAGGCGGCCCCGCCCCCGTAGTGCACACGGGAGAAGAAGGACAGTTCACCGATGCCGGAGGCCTGGGCGACGGTGATCTCCGGGTTGGTGTCCATCGTGAAGGTGACCAGGCCGTCGACGTCGGCGGGGGCGAGCCCGGCGTCGTCGAGGGCCGCTCGCACCGCCTCGACGGCGAGGGAGAGTTCGCTGCGGCCCGAGTCCTTGGAGAACTCGGTCGCCCCGATGCCCACCACGGCCGCCCGGCCGCCGAGTCCGTCCCTGCTGCGGAGGCTCATCGCGGCACCTCCACGGTGACGGTGACCGTGCCCGTGACGTGGTGCCCGAGCCCGTTGGCACCGACGACCCGGACGCGTGCCGTGTCCCCGTCCACTGCGGTGACCGTGCCGGTGAGGACCATGGTGTCGCCGGGGTGGTTGGGGGCGCCGAGCCGGATGGCGACCCTGCGGAGGACGGCGCTGGGACCGAAGTGGTCCGTGATGTACCGGCCGACGAGCCCGTTCGTGGTGAGGATGTTCATGAAGATGTCCGGTGAGCCCTTCTCCCGGGCCAGCTCGGCGTCGTGGTGCACGTCCTGGTAGTCGCGGGAGGCGACGGCCCCCGCGACGATCAGAGTGCGGGTGATCGGGATGGTCAGCGGAGGCAGCTCGTCCCCGGGCTTCATGACAGGTCTCCTTCCGCGAGCAGGGCGCCGAGTTCGGAGAGGAGTTCGGTGCCGCCGCCGAGATAGGCGTCGAGCTGCCGGCCCCACAGGAAGTGCCGGTGGACGGGATGGTCGAGGTCCGCTCCCGTACCGCCGTGCAGATGCTGCCCGGCGTGCACGACCCGCTTCCCCGCCTCCGAGGCCCACCAGGCGGCGGTCAGGGCCGCCCCACCGGCGTCCAGTCCCTCGTCGAGTCGCCAGGCGGCCTCGTAGGCGGTGACCCGGATGGCCTCGGTGTCCATGTGGGCGTCGGCGGCACGTAGTTGCACGGCCTGGTGGGTGGAGAGCGGGCGGCCGAACTGCTCCCGTACGGAGGTGTGCTCCACGGCCCTGGCCAGCGATCCCGCGCAGACCCCCGCCTGCAGTCCGGCGAAGGCGATCCGGGCGACGGCGAGCACGTCCTCATAGGCACCGCCGGACGCGCCGGCCGGCTCCCCGAGTCGCTCCCCGGCTGCCCCGTCGAGGAAGAGTCGCCCGGCGGACCAGGGTGCGGTGAGCTCGACGGGATCCACCCGGACCGCGTCCTCCTCCGTGGGGCCCAGTGGGACCAGCGGGACCAGCCACAGGTCACGGTCCTCGTCCGGTACGAGGACATGCGTGGCGTCCCTGAGCCACGGCACCCAGTCCACGGTCCCGCTGAGCCGCCCGTCGTGCGCGGAGACCGTGCCCGACGCCGGGAACGCCCCCGTCACCACCGTCGTACCGTCCCGGAGGCCGGGCAGGAGCCGGGCCCGCTGCTCTTCCGTACCGTGCCGGCCGACGGCGAGGATCCCGTACGCGCAGCTCGCGGCGAAGGGCACCTGGGCCGTCACCCGCCCCTGCTCCTCCAGAAGCAGGACCAGGCCGAGCAGGCCGGTCTCCTCGACGGCGCCGGGCAGTCCGGCGGCGCAGAGCGCCTTCCAGAGCTCGGCGTCGGTGGCGGTGCCGGCCGCCCTGAGCCGCTCGTGGGTGGCGAGGTCGGTGAAGATCCGGCCGGCCAGCTCGCGGGCGGCCTCCTGCTCCTCGGTGGGGGTGAAGTCCATGTCAGTCCTCCCCTCCGGCGCGGAAGACGGGAAGCTCCAGCTCCTCGTCGGCCCGCAGGAACTCCAGCCGCACCGGCATCCCGATCCGCACCTTGTCGTAGGGCACCCCCACCACGTTGCTGATCATCCGTACGCCCTCGGCGAGTTCGATCAGCGCGACCGCGTAGGGCGGGGCGAAGGCCGGGAAGGGCGGGTGGTGCATCACCACGTACGAGAAGACGGTCCCGGCGCCGCTCGCCTCGACCGTGTCCCATTCCGGCGATCCGCAGTCGGCGCACCCGGGCAGCCAGGGGAAGCGGAGGGCCGCGCAGTCGCCGCAGCGCTGGATGAGCAGCCGGTGCGCCGCCACCCCCTCCCAGAACCCGGCGTTGTCCCGGTTGATGACCGGCCGGGGCCGCCTCGGGGCGTGGTCCGGGGACTTCGGTGGCCTGCTCGCCGGTGCGTACTTGAGGATGCGGAAGCGATGGGTGCCGGCGAGTTCGGCGCCGACGCGGACGTCCGTCCGGGTGGTGACGAAGTAGCCCGGTCCGAGCTTGGTGGTCTTGGGCCGCGACACGGACTCGATCACGGTGTCGAAGGTGATCTCGTCGCCGGGGCGCAGAGGCCGGAGGTACTCCTGCTCGCAGTCGGTCGCGACCACGGACGTGTATCCGGCCGCGTCGAGGAGGGCGAACAGCTCCTCGTACGCGGAGGAGCGGCCCGTATGCCCCGAGAGGCCGCCCATCGTCCAGGCCTGGAGCATCGTCGGCGGGGCGACGGCCTCCGGCCCCCGGTAGGCGGGGTGCGCGTCCCCCATGGCCTCGCACCAGTGCCTGATCATGGGCAGGTTCACCGGGTCCTTGCCGACGCCCGCGGTGGCTGCGGCACGGCCCTCGTAGGCCACGAGCCGGTCGTACAGCGTGGCGTCCCGCTCCGTGACAGTCATCGCCGCCCCCTCCCCTTCATGCCGAGCCGCATCCTCGCGACAATCTCGCGCTGCACCTCGCTCACCCCTCCCCCGAAGGTGTTGATCTGGGCGGCCCGGTTCATGCGCTCCAGCTCACCGGCGTCGACTTCCCCCGGCGATCCCGCTCGCACCGTCCCCGGCCCGCCCGTGATTTCCTGACATATTCGATACACCTCCACCGCCGATTCGGTTCCCACGAACTTCACGCCGCTCGCGTCCCCCGGGGCGAGCCGGCCGGCCCCCACATCACTCACCAAACGCCAGTTCAGCAGGCGTGTCGCCGACAGTCGGGCGTGTGCTTCGGCGGCCCGGATCCTGACCCACGGCTCGTCAACGCGACGCCTGCCCGTCACCGGATCGGGGATGCGCGCCCGGGCGAGCGCGGCCGTGAAGAAGTCCTCGGCCTGCATGCCGATCGCGGCGAGCGCGACCCGTTCGTGGTTGAGCTGGTTGGTGATGAGCCCCCAGCCGCCGTGCTCGGGCCCGACGAGGTTCCCCGCGGGGACCCGTATCCCGTCGTAGTAGGTCGCCGTCGTCGTCAGCCCGCCGACGGTCGCGATCGGGGTCCAGGAGAAACCGGGGGCGTCGGTGGGGACGAGGACGATCGAGATGCCCCGGTGCGGGGGCGCGTCGTGGTCGGTGCGGCAGGCGAGCCAGATCCAGTCGGCGTTCTGGGCGTTGGAGGTGAAGATCTTCTGCCCGTCGATCCGCCAGGAGTCCCCCTCGCGGACCGCCCGCGTCCGGAGGGAGGCGAGGTCCGTGCCGGCCTCCGGTTCGCTGTACCCGATGGCGAAGACGGTCTCGCCCCGAAGGATCCGGGGCAGGAAGAAGGCCTTCTGCTCCTCGGTCCCGTAGGCCATGAGGGTGGGCCCGACGGTGTTCAGCGTGACCATCGAGACGGGGGCGCCCGCTCGGTACGCCTCGTCGAAGAAGACGAACTGCTCGTCGGGGCCCCGGCCCTGCCCGCCGTACTCCTCGGGCCACCCGAGACCGAGGAGCCCGTCGGCGCCGATGCGGCGCAGCAGCCGGCGCTGGGCGGCGGTGTCCGCGGCAGGGGGCGGCCCTTCGGGCATCACCTCCCGGAAGTAGGCGCGGAGTTCGGCGCGCAGCCGCAGCTGCCGCTCGGTCGGGGCGAGGTGCACGGCGACGGCCTCCCGTGGGACGACTGAGATTTCTGACTGTCCGTCAGATTCAGGATCCCTGTCAAGGTCGCCGACCGACCGCGCGGAAGACCGGGCGCACACAAGCGCGACGGCCCGCACGCCGGTACCGAAGTACCGGCGCACAGGCCGTCGTTCACACCACGGTCACGCCCCCCGTCGGGCCGGCTGCCGTGCGGCGGTCACCACCACGGGTTGAAGTTGACCACCGCGTTGTTCTGGGCGATGTGGGTGAAGGCGGAGCCGTTCACGCTGGCGGTGTTGTTCTGGTTGGAGGCACCGGAACCGGTCGCCACCTGCTGCGTCGTGGTCGAGTTGCCGAAGTTGTCCCCACCCACGCCGCTGCCGATGATCGTGGCGACGCTCGTGTTCGATCCGTCGTCCGCGAACCCGCCATTGTCGGCCTGGGCCACCCCGGTGAAGAGCGCGGCGGCGAGGGGCAGGGCGGCGGCGACGGCGAAGATGCGGGCGGTACGGATGCTTGCCATGTGTGTTCCTCCGGGAACTGAAAGCTGGTGCTGTTGCACGGAACTGCTTCTGAAGTGCTGGGAACTCTTCTGAACTACGGTCATTCACAGGGCAGTTGGCCGACCGCCCCGGTCGTTTCGTGCTCGACGTCGCGACTCCAGAGTTACCCACCGAATCCCCGGCGAACCACCCCGGAGCGCCCGATTCCCCCGCAAGCGTGAGGACAAGCAGATAAACCAGGTCAGTACGAGGAAAGCCCCAGCTCACCCCGGGAGGAGCGGGTTCAGGACAGGCAGAACCGGGCTGCCGCAAGGGAGGAAGCGTTCCGGCAGATTTCCCGCCAATCGCTCTCGCGGAGGAGAGCGACGGCGAGTCCCCCCGACCCGGAAACCGAACAAACGAACCGACGGGAAGAAGAATTCGACCGCGAGGCGATGCCCCTTAGGGGATCTCCTGCCCGACAGCCGCCTCGAAAGCGGCGTACGCGCGCGCGTCGAACAGCACGAACCGCACTTCCTCCACCTCGGTACGGGCCGCCCGTACCGTCTCCACGGCGATCCGGGCGCCGTCCTCCATCGGCCAGCCGTAGATCCCGGTCGAGATCGCGGGGAACGCGACCGTACGGTCCCCCAGCTCGTCGGCGACCCGGAGGGATTCGCGGTAACAGGAGGCCAGCGACTCCGACCGGTCCACCTCCCGCGACCAGACGGGCCCGACCGTGTGGATCACGTGCCGGGCCGGCAGCCGCCCGGCCGTCGTGGCCACGGCCCGCCCGACCTGCAGCCCCTTGCCGTAGTGCGAACGGCGCAGGTCCTGACAGGCCGCGAGGATCTCGGGCCCGCCCTTCCTGTGGATGGCCCCGTCGACTCCCCCACCGCCGAGCAGCGAGGTGTTGGCGGCGTTGACGATCGCGTCCGCCGCCTCCGCGGTGATGTCCCCCTGCACGAGCACGATCCGCACCACGCCAGAACCCCTTTCCCAGGTCACCTCTCCCAGGTCACCGTTGTCACGAGTCCATTGAACCCCCCGACGGAAACCCCGAAGGGGCGCCCCGGATACACATCCGGGGCGCCCCTGAGGAGCGATACGCGCCTCCGCGCTACGGCTGGGGCGGGGGCGGAGAGTCCGGCCGTGGGGAGTCGGGCCCCTGACCCGTGTTGCCCATCTGCTCCTTGAGCTTCGCCTGGGCGGTGTCGACCTGACCGCTGTACTTGCCCTGCGTCTTGCCGTCGACGAAGTCACCGGCCTTGTCGATGCCCTTGGAGCCCTGTTCCTCGTGGCCCTTCAGCATCCCCTTGAGCTTGTCGAGCATAGACATCCTGGCCCTCCTAGCCGCTGTTCCAGCCCTTCCAGCATCAGGGCAGCACCCGAGTCCCGCATCCGCTGAGCCCGGCCCCGCTCCTCCCGACCGGCACGAGAAAACGACCCCTGACCGATCTACCTGGTCAGGGGCCGTTCAACTGCGGTGGGTGTGGGATTTGAACCCACGGTGACATCGCTGCCACGACGGTTTTCAAGACCGTTCCCTTAGGCCGCTCGGGCAACCCACCCCGCGCCGTCGGTGTGTCACGGGCGGCGCGGGGGACAGCCTAGCCGGTCGGGGTCAGTTGTCGCCGGTGCGTTCGCCGAGGGTGACCGTGGCCGTGGAGGTCTTGCCGTCGCGCTCGTAGGTGATCTTCACCGAGTCGCCCGGCTTGTGGGTCCAGATCTCGCTGATCAGGGTCGGACCGCTGTCGATCTGGCGGTCGTCGAAGGCCGTGATCACATCGCCGGCCTTCAGGCCCGCCTTCGCCGCCGGGCCGTCGGGCGTGACCGAGGGGGTGCCGCCCGAGCCCTGGGAGGCGATCGTGGCACCCTCGCCCCGCTCGTTCATGTTCACCGTCGCGCCGATCACCGGGTAGACCGGCTTGCCCGTCTTGATCAGCTGCTGGGCGACGTTCTTCGCCTGGTTCACCGGGATCGCGAAGCCCAGGCCGATCGAGCCCGCCTGGGACTGGCCGAAACCGCTCCCCGTGGACTGGATGGCCGAGTTGATGCCGATCACCGCGCCGCTCGCGTCGAGCAGCGGACCGCCGGAGTTGCCCGGGTTGATCGACGCGTCCGTCTGCAGCGCGCTCATGTACGAGTTGCTGCCGCCGGAGCCGTCGCCCGAGGCCACCGGACGGTTCTTGGCGCTGATGATGCCCGTCGTCACCGTGTTCGACAGGCCGAAGGGCGCCCCGATCGCGATGGTCGAGTCGCCGACCGCCACTTTGTCGGAGTCGCCGAGCGGCAGCGGCTTCAGCCCCTTCGGCGCGTTCGTGAGCTTCAGTACCGCCACGTCGTAGCCCTCGGCCCGGCCGACGACCTCCGCGTCGTACGCCTTGCCGTCCGGGAACGTCACGGAGAGCGCGCCGCCGTCCGCCGCCGACGCCACCACGTGGTTGTTGGTGACGATGTGGCCTTCCTGGTCGTACACGAAGCCCGTGCCCGTACCGCCCTCGCCGCCGCCCTCGCTCTGCGGGCCGCCGGACTTCGCCTGGATCGTGACCACGCTGGGCAGCGCCTGCGCCGCGACCGCGGCGACCGTCCCCGGGTCGCGCTTGAAGGCCGCCGGGGCCTCGCCCGAGGACACCGTCGTCGAGCTGACGCCGTCGTCACCGCGCTGGGCCGCCCAGTAGCCGACGCCACCGCCGATGCCGCCCGCGACGAGCGCCGCAACCAGCACCGCCGCCACGAGGCCGCCGGTCCGCTTCCGCGGTGCCGTGGGGGCGGGCGGCGCGGGCGGGACCGGGGCGCCCCAGGCCGGGACGGCCGGCGGAGGCGGCGGCCATCCGCCCGCGGCGCCCGCGGGGGCGGCGGGCGGGGCGGGGGCAGGGGCATGGACCACCGTCGGGGCGTCGGCCGGAGCCGCGGGGTGGGCCGGGGGCTGCACCGGAGTGGGAGCCGTCGCCGCTTCCGGGGCCGGGGCGGGCTCCTGGATGGGCGGCGTCGTCGGCGTCTGCTCCGGCGTCGCCGTCGAGGGAGGTGTCGGAGGGGCGGACGGGGCGGACGGGTCCGCCGGAACCGCCGTGCCCTCGTTCTCGGTGCTCACAGCTCGCTCTCCTCGTTGACTGCGCGGGGTGGTGGTACCTACGGGGCACCTGCTGAGTCCAGGGTGCTGCACCAGCTTTTCCCACAGGGCGTCAGGCCGCTGTAAGGCGGAGCTGTGCGTTTGCACCCCCACCTTTATATACGGACAGAACGGACACCTTCCGGTGTGCCCGCCGCACCCCGCCAATGGCACCATGACGCCGTGACTCACGCACGGCAGCAATCGAACCGCGTCCCGCTCCAGGTCGTCGCCCACCGTGGAGCCTCGGAGGACGCACCGGAACACACCCTGGCCGCCTACATGAAGGCCATCGAGGACGGCGCCGACGCCCTGGAGTGCGACGTCCGGCTCACCGCCGACGGCCATCTCGTCTGCGTCCACGACCGACGCGTCGACCGCACGTCGAACGGCCGCGGCGCCGTCTCCGCCCTTGAGCTCGCCGACCTCACCGCCCTCGACTTCGGCACCTGGAAGGGCCGCGACGACTCCGGCGAGGTCCCCGACTGGCGAGACCCCGGGTACACCTCCGTCCTCACCCTGGAACGCCTCCTGGAGCTGGTGTCCGACGCCGGGCGCCGGGTCGAGCTGGCCATCGAGACGAAGCACCCCACCCGCTGGGCGGGTCAGGTGGAGGAGCGGCTCCTCCACCTCCTCAAGCGCTTCAACCTGCACGCGCCCGCGTACTCCGCGGAATCCCCCGTGCGCGTCATGAGCTTCTCGGCCCGCTCCCTGCAGAGGATCGCCGTGGCCGCGCCGACGCTCCCCACCGTCTCCCTCGCCCAGTTCGTCTCTCCGCGGCTGCGCGACGGACGCCTCCCCGCGGGCGCGCGTATCGCCGGCCCCTCGATCCGGATCGTCCGGCACCACCCCGCCGTGATCCTGCGGCTCCAGAAGGCCGGACACCACGTCCACGTCTGGACGGTGGACGACCCCGAGGACGTCGAGCTCTGCGAGCGCCTCGGCGTGGAAGCGATCATCACGAACCGTCCCAAGCAGGTGCTCTCCCAGCTCGGCCGCAGCTGACGCCTTCCCACCCCCTGGGTCCCTCCTTTCCCATACGGCACAAGGGTTTATGGGGCTCGCAGGGCGTGCACCGGCGCGTTCCGTACGTACGCGATCGTCACGAGTGCCTCATCCCACGCGGATTGGCCGGTTTCCGGTCCAGTCCATTGGGGCATCCAAACGGTGGCGTGGGGCAAAGGAGGTCTCGGGGGTGGCGTTTGTGGTGGCACAAGAGGTGCCCACGTCGTCGAGCATGGCCGTACCCCACGGTCCTGCGGGCGTGGGTGCGGCGAGACACCGGATGCGGGACGAGCTGTACCGCAGCGGAGTGGCCGATTCGGTCGTCGACGACGCGGTGCTGATCCTTTCCGAGCTGCTCAGCAATGCCTGCCGGTACGGCAGGCCGCTGGGGCGGGCGGATCGGGGCGACGGGGATGTACGGGCGGCCTGGCGGGTGGACCCGGCGGGCGGCCTGCGGGTCGAGGTGACGGACGGCGGTGGTCCGACACGACCGGTTCCGTCGACGCCCTCGGTCACCGCACGGGGAGGCCGCGGGCTGAACATCATCAGCGCGCTGGCTCAGGACTGGGGTGTACGGGACAGCGCGACGGGCGAGGTCACGGTCTGGGTGGTGGTCACCGAGGGACACCGCCGCGAGGACTTCGCGACCCGGGTCGGCGGCGGCTCCCGCTTCGACGTCCTGGACGCGTACAACGATCTGGACTGAGGCGACTCGGCGGCGGCGCCTCTGCGGCGTCCGCCGTCGCCACCCATGGCAGCCGGTCTGGTCCATGACAGGGGATGGCGCGGCCCGCCTGAGGGGTGTCGGTGCCCGGGGCGGCTAGGCTCGCGCCGGAACAAGCACCGCACCGCCGCGATCGGGAGAAAGCCACACCATGGCCAAGAAGCGCCCCCAGACGAAGGCCGGCACGTCCGGCCAGGCACAGGTCACGAGCGGGGAGATCCCGGTCGTCGGCGCCCGCGAGCCGTGCCCGTGCGGTTCGGGCCGCCGTTACAAGGCGTGTCACGGCCGAGCCGCCTCGCACGCCGTGACCGAGCTCGTCCAGCGCCCCTTCGAGGGCCTGCCCGGCGAGTGCGACTGGGTCGCACTGCGTGAGCTCGTACCCGCCGCCACCGCGCCGCTCACCCTCAAGGGCGGGCTCCCGGAGGGCGTGCCGTCCGTGAACCTCGCGACCGTGCTGCCGATGGCGTGGCCGGCGCTGCGCCGCGACGACGGCTCCGTCCTGCTCGCCCTGCAGAACGACTCCACCTCCGGCGACCTCGCCCGCGACCTCGCCGACACCCTCCAGCGCGCCCTGGAGGCCGAGCCGGGCACCCCGATCCCCGCCCGCCGCGTCCCGGCCGAGGGCCCGCGCCTCCAGGACCTGCTCGACGCGGACGCCCCGTTCGCCCCCGAGGTCCACACGGGCTTCGAGTTCTGGATCCCGCAGTCCGCCGACGGCGCCGACCCGGAGGTCGCCGCCTCGCTCGAGCGGGCCAACGCGGCCGCGATCCCGACCGTGAAGCTCACGAGCGTGGACTCCGCGTACTGGTGCGAGACCCCGGACAAGAACCACCTCCGCTGGGTCATGCCGTACCCGGAGGAGAAGCTCCTCGACGCGCTCGCCCGCCTCCAGGCGGCCGGCGGCACCTCCCTCGGCGCGGACACCCGGCTCGTCGGTTCGTTCCGGGCCCACGGCCTGATGGTGCCGGTCTGGGACCTGCCGACCTCGATGACGGCCGAGCAGTGCGAGAAGCCGGCCGCCGAGTTCGCCGAGCGGCTTGCCGGGGCGCTCGCCTCGGACGCCCCGCTCACCGCGGAGGAGCGGCGTGCGCGCGGCGGCCTCACGAACCGTCAGGTGACTCTCAGCTGATACCCCAGGTGGTATCGGTGACTGACAGACCGACCAGTCGGTGACTTCCGCCACAAGGCGGTCTTCGGACGGGTAAATCCCTGTCCGAATAACCGAGATCGAATTTGCGAACAGCAGATCTCTTGTTACCGTTCTGGAAGCCCGGTCGCTGGTGCATCCCCCGTCGCCAGCGATCGGGCCTTTCCATGTCCGCTTCCGGGAGCCCCGGGGCGTAGACGCTCAACTTCCTTCCGGGTCTGCCGTGTTGCTGCCTGCCCGCAGCAGCAGCGGAGTGCTGTCGCCCTCGCCCGTACCCGCGAATTCCGCCACCGCCGTATACATCCCGGCCGCGCCCCGACCGCGCTCCCTGGGCGTTTCACAGGTTCCCGGTTCGTCCTGCGCCGTGACAGGGCAGCGCACCTGTACGGTCCGCCCGCCGGGTGCCATGAGGGTCAGAAACGCGTCGAGTTCCTGGCCGGTGGCGTTCCTGTAGTACGTACGCGCCCAGTTGTCGGGTCCCTCGGCCAGCACGCAGGTCTGCGCCTCGACCCCCTCGGGGGAGGCGAGTTCCGGCCCACAGCGCGTGACCCGCTCCGGAGACACCCGGGCGGGGGCCGCCGGGGCGGCGGGGGCGGATGCGGGAGGGGATGCGGGAGCGGTGTGGGCGGGAGACGCCGGCGTACGGGTGCCGAGGCCGAGGCCCGACCACAGGTCCCCCGGCTTCGCGTCGCCGCCGGCCCCGTCCGCCGCCCCGGCCGGTCGTACGGGATCGCCCGTGGGCCCCGCCATCGCGACGAGTGGAAGCAGGACGGCGACCGTGACGGCGGCCCCGAGTCCGACCACGCGAAGGTTCACCGGACCCATGTGCCCCACCTGTTCCTGCTCGGCTGGAGATCTCGAACGGTGGGGTGAACATATCGGCGGGCGGCGGGCGCCCGGTCGGGCGCGCGCCCGTTTCCCGGAGAAGTGGGGCCGGGACACACCCGTTCGGGTGAACGGCCCGGGGAGACCGGGGCCTCGGGGACGGGGAAGCGCCCCGCCCCGCACCCCTCAGTACGCCTCAGTACGCCTCAGTACGCGAGTCGGCTTCCGCCGCCCGGGGTGCTCGTGCTCGCCTCCACCAGGGCGTCGACCACCGCCTCCACGTCCGGCAGCCACGGCCGGGCCGAGCCCGCGAGCGGCGCCCGTTCCCATCGCACCTGTCCGGTACCGGCGACCGAGGGCGGCAGCAACAGATAGCCGCCCTCTCCATGGAACCGTAGCGAGCTCGGCACGCTGTCCTTCGCGTACAGCAGCTCACCGAGCCGTTCGAGGCCGTAGGGGGCGACGAGGATCGACCACCGCGTCGGGGTCGCCACCACCGGACCGAGCCGCATGCCCATCGCGTCGAGCGCCGCGAGCGCCCGCGCGCCCGCCACCGCGGGCAGGCTGACCGCGCAGGGCGCGGTGCCGCCCGTGGCCAGCACCACCGGGGCGTCCGGGCGCCGCGTCCACCACCAGCGGATCATCCGCTCGTCCGTGGTGGCCGCGAGCAGGCCCGGGTCGTAGGGGTGGGCGCCGGGCACCACGCACTCGGGGTCGGGGCAGCAGCAGACCGCCCCCGTACGGGTCGTCGCCCTCAGGGCCGCTCCCGGCAGGACGGGCCAGTTCCACTCGACGGCGAAGGTGACCGCCGCGTCGAGTCGGGCGGTCCTCGCCTTGCGCCGGAACCGGAGCCTGCGTCGCCTTCCGAGGATCTCGCGCATGAGCGCTCGTTCCTTTCCGTGAACGCCGAATCCACATCACACCATGTACAGGACACTTCACCGTGCGTATCAGCGCGTACCGGGTCGGCGGGACGGCGGCCCCCGTCGCGGAGCGGGGCCGGCCGGGCCGTCACCAGATGGAGCCACGTGGAACCGGATTGAGCCGGATGGAGCCGGATGGATCCGGGCGGAGCGAGATCAGGACCGGAAGTCAGGGCCGCGAGGCCAGGACCAGGAGGTCAGGACCGGGATGGAGCCGGGTCGGTACCACGTGGAGCCAGGTCAGAACGAGGTGGAGCCGGGTCAGAACCAGGGCGGGTCAGAACACGTTCCCCGCCACTCGGTGACGGGCTGCGGCCTGCGGCTTGAAGGACGCCGGGGTTTCGCTTCACGTTCCGGGGCAGCTCCAACTGCCCCTGCCTGTCATCGATTACGTACCCAGCACGCTCGGAATGACGCGCTTTCAAACGACGCCAGTCGACCGCAAATGGTGCACACCGGGGACAATTTTCGGCCAACTTGCCGCGTACTTCAACCCTTGCGTCTCACCTCATGAACAACCCCACGGACACCACAAGTCCCATGGGGACAATGCTGGACATCGCTCCTCTTGTGCGTGTACATGTGGATGCATCGAGCGGCGCAGAATGACATGGGGGTTTGCGATGCTATGGCGTCAAACGCACCGGTCGGAAAGCCGACTGACATGAGCGCCCCACACATGCCGAAAGTGGCTGGAATCGATTCCACGGTTCCCGGGCCCCCGCACACTACGGCGCCCCGCCCCGGGGTACCCGCGGCGGCGCCCCCCTCCGACACCGTCCCCCCACCGGGGGCACTGATCCAGGACAGACTCGCCACCTGGGTCTCCGACCTCACCACCCTCCACGAACTCACCGAACGCCTCATCAGGACCGCCTCCCTCGACGAGGCCCTCCGCGAGGTGCTCGGCGCCGGCTCCGCCCTCGTCGGCGCCCGCCGCGGCATGGCCGTGCTCGAACCGGCCGACGGACTCGGCCCGGCCGCCACCATCGGCCTCGGCCTCGCCCACTCCGACCTCGGCACCATCGAGACCGTCCCGCGCGGCACCAGCAGCTACGGCCGCCTCCTCGACGGCCTCCCCGATCCGGGCCACCCCGAGCGCGTCCCCGATCCGATCGCCATCCGCGACGTACGCACCGAGGAAGGCCTCGACCCGCGCCACCGCGAGGTCGCCGCCCGCCTCGGCTACGCCGCCAGCTACGCCCTGCCCCTCGCCACCGAGGAGGCCGGCCGGCTCGGCGCGGCCGTCTGGCTCTACGACGAGCCCGCCGAACCCAACGACCGCCAGCGCCACCTCATCGGGCTCTACGGCCGCTTCGCCACCGAGCACCTCGCCCGCCTCCTCCAGGTCGAGCGCGCCCGCGTCCAGGTCTCCACCATCGCCGAGGAGCTGCTCCCGAGCCGGCTCCCCCGCGTCCCCGGCGTACAGCTCGCCGCCCGCCACCGCACCAACCCCCGGGGCGGCGGCGACTGGTACGACGCGCTGCCGCTGCCCGAGGGCGCGCTCGGGCTCGCCGTCGGCTCCGTCTCCGGCACCGGCCCCAGCGCGCTCGCCGCCATGGGCAGGCTGCGCGCCTCTCTCCGGGCGTACGCGGTGATGGAGGGCGAGGACCCCGTCGCCGTCCTCTCCGACCTGGAACTCCTCCTCCGGCTCACCGAGCCCGCCCGCTCGGCGACCGCGCTCTTCGCCTACGCCGAACCCGCGCAGCGCCGGATCGTCCTCGCCGGGGCGGGGCACGCCCCGCCGCTGATCATCGGCGAGCACCGCACCGAGTTCGTCGAGACCTCGCTCTCGGCGCCGCTCGGGATGCTCTCCTGCTGGGAGGCTCCGAGCGTGGAGCTGTCCCCGGCACCTGGAGAAACGGTGCTTCTCTACACCGACGGGCTGCTGCGCCGTACCGGCGACGCCACGGACCGCGCCTTCGCCCGCCTCCACGCGGCGGCCGCGAGCGTGCCGAAGGCCGACCGGGGCGACCCGGGCGCCGTCGCCGACCACGTCCTGCGGACCCTGCTGCCCGAGGGCCTCGACACCGCCGTGGACGAGGAGGACGTGGTCCTCCTGGCCGCACGTTTCGAGTGAACCCCACTAAGCGGAGCGTGACATTCCGGTAATGGGTCTTCCGGCCCTGGGCCCCCTTCCGTACGACCGTACGATGGTGGGGGTTCAGTGTCGTACCAAGAGGAGGCAGACCCGTGGCCGAGGAGCTCACGCCGGAGACCCCGGAAGAGACGACCGAAGAGCAGGCGATCAAGCAGCGGAAGAACGGCCTGTACCCGGGCGTGTCCGACGAGCTGGCCGAGAACATGAAGTCCGGCTGGGCCGACACGGAGCTGCACGGCCTCGAGCCGATCGCCCAGGCCGACAAGACCGCCGCGCGCCGCGCCGCGCTCTCCGCCCGCTTCCCGGGCGAGCGCCTGGTGATCCCCGCCGGCAACCTGAAGACCCGGTCGAACGACACCGAGTACGCCTTCCGCGCCTCCACCGAGTACGCCTACCTCACCGGAGACCAGACCCAGGACGGCGTCCTGGTCCTGGAGCCCACGGCCGACGGCCACGAGGCGACGATCTACCTGCTGCCGCGCTCCGACCGCGAGAACGGCGAGTTCTGGCTCGACGGCCAGGGCGAGCTGTGGGTCGGCCGCCGCCACTCCCTCACCGAGGCCGAGCAGCTCCTCGGCGTCCCCGCGAAGGACGTCCGCGAGCTGGCCGGGGCGCTGCGCGAGGCCACCGGCCCGGTGCGCAACGTCCGCGGCCACGACGCCGGCATCGAGGCCGCGCTGACCGACAAGGTCACCGCCGAGCGCGACGAGGAACTCCGCGTCTACCTCTCCGAGGCCCGTCTCATCAAGGACGCCTTCGAGATCTCGGAGCTGGAGAAGGCCTGCGCCTCCACCGCCCGCGGCTTCGAGGACGTCGTCAAGGTCCTCGACAAGGCCGAGGCCACCAGCGAGCGCTACATCGAGGGCACGTTCTTCCTGCGCGCCCGCGTCGAGGGCAACGACATCGGCTACGGCTCCATCTGCGCCGCGGGACCGCACGCCACCACCCTGCACTGGGTGCGCAACGACGGCGACGTGCGCTCCGGCGACCTGCTGCTGCTCGACGCCGGCGTGGAGACCAACGAGCTCTACACCGCCGACATCACCCGCACCCTGCCGATCAACGGCCGGTACACCGAGCTCCAGCGCAAGATCTACGACGCCGTGTACGAGGCGCAGGAGGCCGGCATCGCCGCGGTGAAGCCCGGCGCCGCCTACCGCGACTTCCACGACGCTGCCCAGCGCGTCCTCGCCGAGAAGCTCGTCGAGTGGGGCCTCGTCGAGGGCCCGGTCGAGCGCGTCCTGGAGCTGGGCCTCCAGCGCCGCTGGACCCTGCACGGCACCGGCCACATGCTCGGCATGGACGTCCACGACTGCGCCGCCGCGCGCACCGAGGCCTATGTCGACACGACCCTCGCGCCGGGCATGTGCCTGACCGTCGAGCCGGGTCTGTACTTCCAGGCCGACGATCTGACCGTGCCGGAGGAGTACCGCGGCATCGGCGTCCGGATCGAGGACGACATCCTCGTCACCGAGGACGGCAACCGGAACCTCTCGGACGCGCTGCCGCGCCGCTCCGACGAGGTCGAGGCGTGGATGGCCGCGCTGAAGGGCTGATCTCCGCGTACGTTGGAACCGAAGGGCCCTCGCCGACCGACCGGCGGGGGCCCTTCCCCCTTCGCTTCCTCTTCCTTCGCTTTCGCTTTCCCCTTCGCCACCCGCCGGGCTCACGCCATGAGCAGGGAAGGGGTGTCCTTCCACTTCAGGATCTTGTCGAAGCTGACCACGGCGCCGCCCCGGCCCGAGCGGTTGCCGAAGTGCACGTGGTCCGCCAGCTCCTCGATCAGCCGCAGCCCCCGGCCGTTCTCGGCGTCCGCCGAAGCCGTCGGCACCTCGGCGCCGGGAAAGCCCGGCCCCGAATCCGCCACCTCGATCCGGCAGGTCTCACCGTCCAGGTACGCCGTCACCCGGTACGCCCCCGTCGGCGCGCCCTGGGGCCGGCCGCGCCCGCCGCCGCCGTGCTCGACGGCGTTCGCACAGGCCTCGGTCAGCGCGACCGACAGGTCGTAGGACACGTCCGGGTCGACGCCCGCCGTCTCCATCGTGCCCAGCAGCAGCCGCCGGGCGAGCGGCACGCTCGCGGCCTCGCGCCGCAGATGGAGTGACCACCAGATGCTCATACTCCAGCCTCCCGGCAGCGGCTCGACATACCGATACCTATTGCCGGACAGAACGCTTCGTAAGCGCCCGGAGGCGACAAGAGCGCTCGTTCGGCGGATGCACCGGGTCCGGGGGAGGTGTATGTCGGGCCGAACGCCGGTGCATGTCGGCCCGAAGGCGGCCAAGAGCGACCTTATGGACCTGCCTCATGCCGGTGGGGTCCCTGGTGCGATGATGGGCCCGCCATGACTGCCCCCGCGCTCGCTCCACGGCTGCTGAGGGCCGCGGTGTTCACCGCGGTCTGCGTCGTGCTGGCCGCGCTCGGGCACGCCATCGCCGCCTGCGCGGGCATCGCCCTGTGGACCCTGCTCGCCGGGTTCCTCGGCGTCTTCGGCATCACCCTCCTCCTCACCGGACGGGACCGCTCCCTCGGCTTCGTCGTCGGCGCCCTCGCCGGTGGACAGCTCGGCCTGCATGTCCTCTTCGGCCTGGGCCAACGGTCACTCGCCCTGAGCGCCCAGGCCGACGACGCCCTCGTCCGGATGGCGGCCCGGCTGGTGTGCGGAGCCGGGACCGGTTCCCTCAGCTCGGCCGACGCCGCCCGGATCGTCCGCGACGCCGGTCTCGACCCGGCCGCCGCGGGGACGGCCGCCGCCCAGGCCCACGCGGGACACACGGCCGCCTCGGCGACCGCGCCCGCCGGTGAGCTGCTGCCCGGGCTGCCCATGCTCCTCGGCCACCTGCTCGCCGCGCTCGCCACGGGCTGGCTGCTGCGGCGCGGCGACCGCGCTCTGAGCCGCCTCGTCGAACTCTCCGGGCAGGGCGCCACGGAGTTCGCCGAGTGCACCCTCGTCCGCTCCCTGCGGGCCGCGTTCCGTCTCGTACGGGCGCTGCTCGGCGGGCTGTCGACGGCGCAGCACACGGGGCCGGTGCGAACGGTCCTCACGGCCTCCGACGCGTCATCTCCGCCGGTGGCCGAAGCTCTCAAGAACACGGTGATCAGGCGCGGCCCGCCCGCCGCCGACTGCGTCCTCGCAGCCTGACCAGGCTGACGCAGTCCTCCGCGCCCGCCCGAGTCCGCCGCAGCCATCGCGCGCGGTCCGCTCGACGGGAACAGGGGCCGCGCTCGTCCGCACGTCCGCACGTCTCGGAGTTCTCCCTCCGTCGGCGTGCCGGAACCCACCGTCCTTCTCCGAGCTGGAGTGTCTTCTGCCATGACCGTATTCCGTGTCTCCGCTTCCCGTGCCTCGGCTTCCCGTGTCGCCCTCGCCGGTGGCATCGCCCTCTCCTCCGTCGTGCTGCTGTCCGGCACGGCCTTCGCGCACGTGAGCGTGCAGCCGCAGGGTGAGGCCGCCAAGGGCGGCTACGCGACCGTCAACATCAAGGTCCCGAACGAACGCGACAACGCCTCCACCGTGAAGGTCGAGGTCAACTTCCCGCTCGACCACCCGCTCGCCTCCGTCATGCCCCAGCCCGTTCCCGGCTGGAAGGCCGAGGTGACGAGGAGCAAGCTCAGCAAGCCGCTGGAGCTGCACGGCAAGACGATCAACGAGGCCGTCTCCAAGGTCACCTGGACCGCCGACGGTTCGAAGATCGGCCCCGGCCAGTTCCAGCAGTTCCCGCTCTCCCTCGGCCAGCTGCCCGAGGACACCGACCAGCTGGTCCTGAAGGCGATCCAGACGTACGACAACAAGGAGGTCGTGCGCTGGATCGAGGAGCAGAAGGAGGGTGCGGAGGAGCCGCAGAACCCCGCCCCCGTCCTGAAGCTCTCCGCCGCCTCCGCCGACCACCACGGCGGCGCCGCCGCTCCGGACGCGGCCGCCTCGGCCGCCCCGACCGCGTCCGCGTCCGCCTCCGCGGACGAGAAGGCCGGTCACGAGGACAAGACGGCCTCGCACAAGGAGACCGCCGCCGACTCCTCCGACACCACGGCCCGGATCCTCGGCGTCATCGGCATCCTCGTCGGTGTCGCCGGCGTCGCCTTCGGCGTCCTGGCCGGTCGTCGCCGCGCGTTCTGACGGCCGCACCCACCCGAGAAACCCGAAAGAAGCACCATGTCTGCAGAGAAGACGCCCGGGGCGGACACGGCCCGTCCCGGGCGGCGCACCCCGCTGATCGTCGCCGCGGTCGCGATCATCGCCGCCCTCGGTATCACCGCCGCCGTCAGCCTCGGCAGCGACGACGACAAGCCCTCCGGCACCGGCTCCAGCGCGGTCGCGGAGGTCTCAGGGGGCACCGACCCCACCAAGGCCGCCACCGTCCTCGACCGGCCCTTCACCAAGCCCGCGCTCGTCCTCACCGACACCAAGGGCGAGAAGTACGACCTGCGCGAGCGGACCAAGGGCAAGCCGACGCTCATCTACTTCGGCTACACCCACTGCCCCGACGTCTGCCCCATGACGATGAGCAACATCGCCATCGCCAAGAAGCAGCTCCCCAAGGCCGACCAGGACAAGCTCCAGGTCGTCTTCGTCACCACCGACCCCGAGCGGGACACCTCCGCCGAGCTCGCCAAGTGGCTGCCCGCCGCCGGTGACCCCTCCTTCACCGGTCTCACCGGCGACTTCTCCGCCATCCAGGCCGGGGCCCGGCAGATCGGCATCGGCATCGACCCGCCGAAGAAGGGGAAGGGCGGCTCCGTCATCTCCATGCACGGAGCACAGGTGATCGCCTTCTCGCCCACGACCGACCAGGGCTACGTCCTGTACGGCGAGGACGCGACCGTCGACGACTACGCCAAGGACCTGCCGAAGCTCATCAAGGGGGAGAACCCGTGAACCGCCGCACCACCGCCCTGTCCGCCACCGTGGCGCTCGCCGCCGCTCTCGCGCTGACCGGGTGTTCGTCCTCGTCGGGTGGCGACAAGCCCGAGCTCAAGGTCAGCGGCGCGTTCATGCCCCAGCCGGTGATGGACATGGCCGGTGGCTTCCTCACCATCACCAACAGCAGCGGCACGGCGGACAAGCTCACCTCGGTCAGCAGCCCGATCTCGGACGACGTCACGATCCACGAGACGAAGAACCAGAAGATGCAGGAGGTGGAGTCCTTCGACATCCCTGCCAACGGTGCGCTCTCCCTCGAACGGGGCGGCAACCACATCATGTTCATGGAGCTGAAGGAGAAGCCGAAGCAGGGCGAGAAGGTCAGCATCGAGCTCCACTTCGAGAAGTCCGACCCCATCAAGGTCGACCTTCCCGTCGAAGCCGCCAACCACAACCCGCGGCAGCACTGAGCGCACTGACTGCGTTGACGGAATGCAGACAGAACTGACGGAGTGACCCAGAGATGACAACCACCGCCCCGCGCCTCGGTACCGCCGTGGCCCGGCTGCTGATCCTCGCGGCCGCGCTGCTCGGCACGCTGCTCGCCGGTGCCGCCCCCGCGTCCGCGCACGCGGCGCTGACCGGAAGCGATCCGAAGGACGGGGCGGTGGTCGCCACCGCGCCCAAGGAGGTCAACCTCACCTTCTCCGAACAGGTCGCCATGAGCGCCGACTCCATCCGGGTCCTCGACCCGGCGGGCCGCCGGGCCGACACCGGCGAGATACGCGACCTGTGCAGCGGCTCCGTCGTCCGGTACGGGGTGGGGCTCCGCGCCGGTCTGCCCGACGGCACGTACACCGTCGCCTGGCAGACCGTCTCTGCCGACAGCCACCCCATCTCCGGCGCCTTCACCTTCTCCATCGGCGCCCCCTCCACGACCTCCGTCGCGCTGCCCGACCGGACGGCGGGCGGCGGCCTGGTCGGCGCGCTCTACGGCATCTCGCGCTACCTCTCGTACGCCGGGTTCGCCGTCCTCGTCGGCGGCGGCGCCTTCGTCCTGGCCTGCTGGCCGCGCGGGGCGAGCGTCCGGCCCGTCCAGCAGACGGTCGTCCGGGGCTGGCTGACCCTCACCGGCGCCACCCTCGCCATGCTGCTGCTCCGCAACCCGTACACCGGCTCCGGCGAGCTCTCCGACGCCTTCGACCTGGCCGGCCTGAAGGCCGTCCTGGAGACCAAGACCGGAGCCGCGCTCACCTCCCGGCTGCTGCTGCTCGGCGCGGCCGCGCTCTTCGTGGCCGTCCTCTTCGGCGCCTACGCCCGGCGCACCGACCCGAAGGAGAAGAAGGACCTCACTTTCGGACTCGCCATCGGCGGCAGCGTCGTCGCGGCCGGTATCGCCGGGACCTGGGCGCTGGCCGAGCACGCCTCGACCGGTCTCCAGCCGGGCATCGCCATGCCGGTCGACATCCTGCACCTCCTCGCCGTCGCCGCCTGGCTCGGCGGTCTCACGGTGCTGCTCGTGTCCCTCTACCGGGCGCCGTCCGTCGAACGCTCGGCGGTCGAGCGCTTCTCCAAGGTGGCCTTCGGCGCGGTGGCCGTCCTCGCGGCCACCGGGCTCTACCAGTCCTGGCGCCAGGTCGGTTCCTGGTCGGCGCTGACCGGTACGCGCTACGGGCAACTGCTGCTCGTCAAGATCGGCCTGATGTGCGTCCTCCTCGGCCTCGCGTGGATCTCGCGCCGCTGGATCCAGCGCCTCGCCGACCCGACGCCGTCCGAAGCGTCCGAAGCGTCCGAAGAAGCCGAGGAGGCCCAGGAGGCACAGGAGGCACAGGAGGCTGACGACGCTGACGACGAGGCGGCCTCGGGGGCCGAAGCCGTCGACCCCCGACGGGCCGCTCAACTCGCCCGGCAGCGCGCCGCCGTCGCCACCGCGCGCCGCAAGCGGGAGCGGGACGCCGACCCCGAGCGGGCCGGTCTGCGCCGCTCCGTGCTGACCGAGGCGGCCGTCGCCGTCGTGCTCCTCGCCGTGACCACCGTCCTCACCTCGACCGAGCCCGGCCGCACCGAGGAGGAAGCCGCGCAGGGCACCGCCGCCTCCGGTCCCGCCGCCGTACCCGACCGGCCCGTCGACATCCGGATGCCCTTCGACACCGGCGGCGTCGACGGCAAGGGCGTCGTCCGGCTCAGCCTCGACCCCGGCCGCACCGGCGCCAACGCGCTCCACCTCTTCGTCGAGCGCCCCAACGGCAAGCCCCTGGACGTTCCCGAGATCAAGGTCGCCTTCACCCTGGAGGCGAAGAACGTCGGCCCGCTCCCCGTGGTCCCCGACCGGATCCAGACCGGCCACTGGACCGCCGGCGGCGTCCAGATCCCGATGTCGGGCGAGTGGCGGATCCAGGTGACCGTCCGTACCTCCGAGATCGACCAGACCACCATCGACAAGAACGTGAAGATCGGCTGACCCGTGACCGAGAACGACAACCTTGAGATCTCCCGACGCCGCCTGCTCGGCACCGTCGGCGCCGCGGGCGCGGCCGGGCTCGTCATCGGCGCGGCCGGTGGCGTCGGAGTCGCCTCGGCCGTGTCGGGGGAGGACACCGCCGCCGGGACCGGCGCGGGCGGCGCCCCGGCACTGACCACGGTCGGTGCGACCGAGGTGATGTTTCACGGGAAACATCAGGCCGGCATCACCGAACCCCTCCAGTCGCGCGGCCATCTGATCGCCTTCGACCTCACGCCGGGCGCCGGCCGCAAGGAGGCCGTCGCTCTGCTGCGCCGCTGGTCGGCGACGGCGAAGGCCGCGATGTCGGGCAAGGCTCCGACCGGCGACACCGGTATCGCGCTCGACGCGGGTCCCTCGTCCCTCACGGTCACGTTCGGGTTCGGCCGTACGTTCTTCGACCGCACCGGCCTCACGGCGCGCCGCCCGACCAAGCTCGACCCGCTGCCCGCGTTCTCCGCCGATGCCCTGGATCCCCGGCGCTCGGACGGCGACCTGTGGGTGCAGATCGGTGCCGACGACGCCCTCGTCGCCTTCCACGCGCTGCGCGCGCTGCAGAAGGACGCGGGCGACGCCGCCCGGGTGCGCTGGCAGATGAACGGCTTCAACCGCTCGGCCGGCGCCACCGCGAAGCCCATGACCGCCCGCAACCTCATGGGCCAGGTCGACGGCACCGGCAACCCGAAGGTGACCGATCCCGACTTCGACCGGCGGATCTTCGTACCGGCCGGTGCCACCGGCGCGGAAGAGTGGATGGCCGGCGGCTCGTACGCGGTGGTGCGCCGGATCCGGATGCTGCTGGACGACTGGGAGAAGCTGCCGCTCGACCGGCAGGAGAAGGTGATCGGGCGCCGGAAGTCCGACGGGGCTCCGCTCACCGGCGGCACGGAGACCACCGAGTTGGACCTGAACAAGTTCGGTCCCGACGGGGAGCTGGTCATCCCGGACAACGCGCACTCCCGGATCTCCGCCCCCGAACAGAACGGCGGGGCGGCGATGCTGCGCAGGCCGTTCTCCTTCCATGACGGCATCGGCCCCGACGGGACGCCGGACGCCGGCCTTCTCTTCGTCTGCTGGCAGGCGGATCCGCTCAGGGGCTTCGTCCCCGTGCAGCGCAAGCTCGACCGGGGCGACGCGCTGTCCGCGTTCATCCGTCACGAGTCGAGTGGCCTCTTCGCCGTCCCGGGCGGCCCCGCCGAGGGCGAGTACGTGGGGCAGCGGCTTCTGGAGTCGTGACCCCTCGGAGGGGCGGCCCGCGACCCCGGCGCCCATTAGGGTGACGGTATGTCCGCCACCCGGTACACGTATCTCGGCCCCGAGGGCACCTTCACCGAGGCCGCGCTGCGTACGCTGCCTGAGGCCGCGACGAGGGAACTCGTCCCCATGGTCTCGGTCCCGGCCGCACTCGACGCCGTACGGAACGGGGAGGCCGCCGCCGCGCTCGTACCGATCGAGAACTCGGTCGAGGGCGGGGTGACCGCGACCCTGGACGAGCTGGCCTCCGGCGAGCCGCTGATGATCTACCGTGAGGTGCTGCTGCCGATCGCCTTCGCGCTGCTCGTGCGGCCGGGGACCAAGCTGTCGGACATCAAGACGGTGACGGGTCACCCGGTGGCCCAGCCGCAGGTCCGCAACTGGATGCGGGCGAACCTGCCCGAGGCCCTGTGGGAGTCGGCCGCGTCCAACGCGGACGGCGCCCGGCTGGTCCAGGAGGGCCGCTTCGACGCCGCCTTCGCGGGGGAGTTCGCGGCGGCCACGTACGGCCTCGAAGCATTGGTCACCGAGATCCACGACGCGGAGAACGCCGAGACACGGTTCGTGCTGGTGGGACGGCCCGCAAGGCCGGCGGCTCCGACCGGCGCGGACAAGACCTCGGTGGTGCTGTGGCTGGGTGACGATCATCCGGGTGCCCTCCTCGAACTGCTCCAGGAATTCGCGGTGCGCGGGGTGAACCTGATGCTGATCCAGTCCCGGCCCACGGGGGCGGGGATCGGGAACTACTGCTTCGCCGTGGACGCCGAGGGCCATATCTCGGACCGGCGGGTGGGCGAGGCGCTGATGGGGCTCAAGCGGATCTGCCCCCAGGTGCGCTTCCTCGGCTCGTATCCGAGGGCGGGCGTGGCGGTCGGGGACGTACGGGCGCTGCGGCGCGGCACCTCGGACGGGGAGTTCATGGCGGCCTCCGACTGGCTGGCGAGGGCCCAGGACGGTCGGGCCTGACCCGATGGTGACGGAACGCTCCCTTCGCCGGGAGCGTTCGTCCACAGGTGCGGACCGATAGTCCTACCTGCATTTTTTTCAGTTACCCACAGCAGTTATCCACAGGGGCTCCCCGCAGCCTGGGGACAAGTCGACAGCCCGCCCCGACAAGGTCGACAAATCGCCCTAGCCACTCCCCTGCCGCATCGCGCCTGTCCACAGCGTCTAGGGGCTTCACCGTCAGCTCACTCCGCTCGACCAACTCTTTGGAGCGAGCAATTCCCACCCAAATGAGTGCCTCAATGACGTTTGATCACGGAATTCCCAGGCGCGGAGCGGGTAATCCACGCGATCTTCCCCGTAGTCCACAGATCTTCCGCACAGCCTGTGGATAACTGAATGCGCGGGCCTGGATCACACCAATTCACCGGGTGCCAATTCGGGCAAAACAACACGCGTGACGTTATCCGGTGGGGGCGGGCGAACGCGCACCGGTAGCCTGGTGGGGTGATTGACCTTCGCCTGCTCCGTGAGGACCCCGACCGTGTTCGCGCCTCCCAGCGCGCCCGTGGAGAGGACGTCGCGCTCGTCGACGCCCTGCTCTCCGCCGATGAACGGCGCAGGTCGTCCGGCGTCCGCTTCGACGAGCTCCGATCCGAGCAGAAGGCGCTCGGCAAGCTGATCCCCAGGGCCACCCCCGAGGAGCGCGCCGAGCTTCTCCAGAAGGCCGAGCAGCTCAAGACCGACGTCAAGGCCGCCGAGGCCGAGCAGAACGAGGCCGACGAGACGGCCAAGCAGCTCCTTCTCCAGCTCGGCAACATCGTCCACACGGACGTGCCCGTCGGCGGCGAGGAGGACTTCGTCGTCCTGGAGACGCACGGCACCATCCGCGACTTCGCGGCCGAGGGCTTCGAGCCCAAGGACCACCTGGAACTCGGCGAGGCGCTCGGCGCCATCGACGTGGAGCGGGGCGCCAAGGTCTCCGGCTCGCGCTTCTACTACCTGACCGGCGTCGGCGCGCTCCTGGAGCTCGCCCTGGTCAACGCGGCGATCGCCCAGGCCACCGAGGCCGGCTTCATCCCCATGCTGACCCCGGCGCTGGTCCGTCCCCGCGCCATGGAGGGCACCGGCTTCCTCGGCCAGGCCGCGGAGAACGTGTACCACCTGGAGAAGGACGACTACTACCTCGTCGGCACGTCCGAGGTGCCCCTCGCGGCGTACCACATGGACGAGATCATCGACGCCGACAAGCTGCCGCTGCGGTACGCGGGCTTCTCGCCGTGCTTCCGCCGCGAGGCCGGCACGTACGGCAAGGACACCCGGGGCATCTTCCGCGTCCACCAGTTCGACAAGGTCGAGATGTTCTCGTACGTCGCGCCGGACGACGCCGAGGCCGAGCACAAGCGGCTCCTGGAATGGGAGAAGCAGTGGCTGACCGGTCTGGAGCTGCCGTTCCAGGTCATCGACGTCGCCACCGGTGACCTCGGCGCCTCCGCCTCCCGCAAGTTCGACTGCGAGGCGTGGATCCCGACCCAGGGCAAGTACCGCGAGCTGACCTCGGCCTCGAACTGCAACAGCTTCCAGGCCCGCCGCCTCTCCGTCCGGATGCGCGACGAGCAGGGCGGCAAGAAGACCGTGCAGCCGCTGGCCACCCTGAACGGCACGCTCTGCGCCGTACCGCGCACGATCGTGGCCATCCTGGAGAACCACCAGCTGGCCGACGGCTCGGTGCGGGTGCCGGAGATGCTGCGGCCCTACCTCGGCGGCCGTGAGGTCCTGGAGCCGATCGCCAAGTGAGCTCCTTCCCCTATCGCCTCGTCGCGACGGACCTCGACGGCACGCTGCTGCGGTCCGACGAGTCCATCTCGGGCCGTACGCGTGACGCGCTCGCCGCCGTGACGGCGGCGGGTGCCGCGCACATCGTCGTCACCGGCCGGGCGGTGCCCTGGACCCGGCACATCCTGGACGACCTCGGCTACGAGGGGATCGCGGTGTGCGGGCAGGGTGCGCAGGTCTACCACGCGGGGGAGCACCGGCTGCTCACCTCGCTGACGCTTGACCGGCAGCTCGCGGGGCTCGCGCTCTCCAAGATCGAGGCGGAGGTCGGCCCGCTGGCGCTGGCCGCGAGCCGCGACGGCCTGGACGGCGAGGTCCTGATGGGTCCCGGCTACCAGGCCCATGAAGGGCCCCTGCCCTACGTGCCGTACGAGGACCCGGCGGAGCTGTGGGCGGCGCCGCTGACCAAGCTCTACCTCCAGCACCCGACGCTGACGGACGACGAGCTGACGCTGGCCGCCCGCCAGACGGTCGGCGGTCTCGTGGACGTCGTGATGGCCGGCCCCGGCATCGTGGAGATCCTTCCGCTCGGGCTGAGCAAGGCGACCGGTCTGTCGCTCGCGGCGCGCCGGCTGGGTGTGAAGGCCGCGGAGACGATCGCCTTCGGCGACATGCCGAACGACATCCCGATGTTCGGCTGGGCGGCCCACGGCGTGGCCATGGGCAACGCGCACGAGGAGCTGAGGGCGGTCGCGGACGAGGTGACCGCCTCGAACGAGGACGACGGCATCGCGCTCGTCCTGGAGCGCCTGCTGGCCGCCTGAACCGGCCTTCTGCTCCTGAATCCGCCTCCTGGCAAGCGTACGAAGGCCCGCTCCCTCCGGAGCGGGCCTTCGCCGTGCACGGCCTCGCGCGGACGTACGTCCTGCGCGCTCGAAGCGGCCGCTGACGGGAGATCCCCCGTTTCCCCCGTACAACTAGTGTGCGCCGCGCCGCCGTTCGTGAGCGACTGGTTTTCCGCGGGTCAGCGGATAGCAGGTGAGACCGGTCGCCAGGGAGATCGCGTGCCCGAGGTCGGTGTACGTGCGGTCACAGAGGAGCGGTACGACGAAGAAGGCCACCACGCCCACGAGGTAGATCAGGCGCCAGGGGCGGGCCAGCCGGTAGGTGAGGATGCCCGCCGAGGCGGCGAGGCCGTAGCTGACCCCGATGTCGACGACGTGCGCCATGCTGCGCGGCACGTCGTGCTCGCGGATGGCCAGGAGGACGACCTGCTGGCTGATGAGGGTCGCCGCGATGTGCGCGGTGGCGACGGTGAAGAGCCAGGTCGGGGTGCCGAGCCAGCGTTCGACCGGGGCGTGGATCAGCTCGAAGAGCGCCGCGTACAGCAGGAGGTCGGCCGGGTTCTCGATCCAGAACGCGCTGCCGAGCAGGGCACGCAGCGGGTGGTGCGACAGCTGGTGGAGATTGCTGCTGTTGCGGTGGAGGAGATAGGTGTCGAGGCCGTCGGGGGACAGCGCGATGACGAGACTGGTGATCGCGATGATCGCCAGCCAGAGATGAGTACCGGGTGACGAACGCACCCACGACCTGATCGGTCGGGACGGTTCGCCACCCGGGGAGGTCTCAGGAGGCACGGGACCGTGCCTATCACCTGAAGCCGGGAGAACCTCAGAAATTGATCATGTGTCCGGCGATGCCGTGGATCGCTTCCTTCACGGCCTCGCCCAGCGTCGGGTGCGCGTGGACGTTCCGCGCGACCTCGTGGACGGTGAGGTCCCACTGCTGGGCCAGGGTCAGCTCGGGCAGCAGCTCGGTGACGTCGGGGCCGATCAGGTGGGCGCCGATGATCTCGCCGTGCGTCCCGTCCGCGATGATCTTGACGAAGCCGGTGGCGTCACCGAGACCGTGCGCCTTGCCGTTCGCCACGAAGGGGAACTTGGCGACCTTGACGTCGAAGCCCTTCTCGCGGGCCTGCGCCTCGGTCCAGCCGAAGCTGGCGATCTGCGGCTGGCAGTAGGTGGCGCGCGGGATCATCGGGTAGTCGAGCTCCATGGTCTCGGCGTCCCCGATGGTCTCGGCGGCGATGACGCCCATGGCCTCGGCGGTGTGCGCGAGCATCAGCTTCGCCGTGACGTCACCGATGGCGTAGATGTGCGGCACGGAGGTGCGGCAGCGTCCGTCGACGTCGATCGCGCCACGCTCGGTCAGGGCGACGCCGGTCGCCTCGAGGCCGTAGCCGGTGACGTTCGGCGCGAAGCCGATGGCCTGGAGGACCTTGTCGGCCTCCAGCACCTTCTGGGCGCCGTCCTTGCCGGTGACGGTGACGCGGACCTGCGGCCCGGACTCGTCGATGGTCTCGACGCGGGTGGAGGTCAGGACGTCGATCCCGAGCTTGCGGTACTGCTTCGCCAGCTCCTTGGAGACCTCCTCGTCCTCCAGCGGGGCGATCCGGTCGAGGAACTCGACGATCGTGACCTTGGTGCCGTAGTTGTTGAGGACGTACGCGAACTCGATGCCGATGGCGCCGGCGCCTGCGATGACGATCGACTTCGGGGCGTCCTCGGCGAGGATCTGCTCCTCGTACGACACGACGCGCTCGCTGCGGGCGGTGCCCGGCAGCAGTCGCGGGGTGGCGCCGGTGGCGATGATGCAGTTGTCGAAGCTGATCGTCTCCGAGGTGCCGTCGGCCTTGGCCACCTGGAGGGTGTTCGCGTCGAGGAACGTGCCCCGGCCGGTGAACTCGGTGATCCCGTTCTTCTTCATCAGGAAGTGGACGCCCTTGACGCGGCCGTCCGCGACCGAGCGGCTGCGGCGGTAGGCGTCGCCGTAGTCGAAGGTGACGGTGCCGTCGACCTTGATGCCGAAGGTCTTCGCCTCGTGGTTGAAGATGTGGGCGAGTTCGGCGTTGCGCAGCAGCGCCTTGGTGGGGATGCAGCCGACGTTCAGGCAGACACCGCCCCAGTACTTCTCCTCGACGACCGCGACCCGCTTGCCCAGCTGGGCGGCGCGGATGGCGGCGACGTAGCCGCCGGGGCCAGCTCCGAGTACGACGACGTCGAAGCGGTCTGACATGACTGACTCCCGAGGGTGATGAGGGTGTTCGGTCCGCGTACGGCCCCACAGTAGTCCGGTGTCTGTCGGGGGCCGAGGCGGCTCGGGATCGGGCGGTCCGGGGGGAAGGGGTTGCGGTACGGCTCCGGGGTGGGGCTCCCGGGGAGGGGCGTCGGCCCGCGGAGTCGTACCGCATCGTGGTTCTTCCCTGCTGTGCTGCGCCCCGCCTCTACTCCTCGCCGGCCAGGGTGAGTCTGCTGAGCTTGTGGCCGGCGAACCAGGTCGCCACGACCGTGACCGCCGCGAGGAGCGCCACCGCTGTGGGAAGCGCGACGTCGGAGGTGATCAGGCCGTCGCCGGTGACCTTCTGCGCGAGGGCCAGTGCCCACTGCTGGACGCTGAGGGTCCGCGCACCCGCGATCAGGGAGCCGAAGAGGGTCTCCCAGACCAGTGCGTAGACCAGGCCGATGACCACCGCGTGCCGGCTGACCGTGCCGAGCAGCAGGAACAGCGCGCTGTACGCGATGGAGGCCACCAGGGCGGCGACCGTGTAGGCCACGGCCACCTGCTGCCCGTTGCCGTTGAGGATGAACCCGGCGAGGAACGTCGGCACCGCCGAGAAGACCATGGTCACGGCGATGGCCACGATCAGCTTCGTGAAGATGATCGAGGAGCGCTTCACCGGCTTGGACAGCAGGTAGACGATGGAGCCGTCGTCGATCTCCGGCCCGATCGCGCCCGTTCCGGCGATCACGCCGATCAGCGGCACCATCGTGGCCAGCGCGAAGCCGCCGAGGACATCGGCCGCGACCTGGTCGTCCGCGCCGTTGAAGGCGCGCACGGCCGCCGCGATGACCAGCAGCATGGCGGGCAGCAGGAAGAGGATCAGGGCCCTGCGGCGGCCGAGGAGGGCCCGGTAGGTGAGCCGGGCGACTGTGGGGTTGTACATCGGTCAGGCTCCTTTCAGGCCGCGACGAGGTACGAGAAGACCGATTCGAGGGACTCGTCCGAGGGCGAGACCGTCAGGAGACGGATCCCCCGCTCCCGCGCGACCCTGGGCAGCAGCTCCGTGAACCGTCCGAAGTCCACCGCCTGGACCCGCAGACCGCCGTCCCCGTGGTCGACCTCGATCCCGGCCGTGGACGGGTCGGCGATCAGCGCCGCGGCGAGCGCCCGGTCGTCGCTGGAGCGGACGAGGTAGCGGTGCGGCCGGTCCGTCATCAGCCGGCGGATCTTCCGGAAGTCTCCCGAGGCCGCGTGACGTCCGGCGACGATCACCTCGATGTGGGAGGCGAGCTGCTCGACCTCCTCCAGGATGTGCGAGGAGAACAGAACCGTGCGGCCGTCCGCGCCCATCCGCCGCAGCAGGTCCATCAGCTGCATGCGCTGGCGCGGGTCCATGCCGTTGAACGGCTCGTCGAGCAGGAGCACGGACGGCTCGTGGACGAGGGCCGAGGCCATCTTCACGCGCTGCCGCATGCCCTTGCTGTACGTGGAGATCTTGCGGTCCTGCGCGTACTCCATCTCGACGGTGGCCAGGGCCCGCTGGGCCTCCTTGGCGCCGAGACCCTGCAGTTCGGCGTTGGCCAGGACGAATTCGCGGCCCGTGAGGAAGTCGTACATCGCCTCCCGCTCGGGCACGACGCCGATCTCGCGGTAGACGGACTCGCTTCCCCAGATCGTCTGCCCGTCGAGGGTGACGGTGCCGGTGGAGGGGTCGAGGAAGCCGCCCATCATGTTGATCAGGGTGGACTTCCCGGCGCCGTTGGGCCCGAGGAGGCCGGTGACCCCGGGGCCCACCGTCATCGTGACGTCGTTCACGGCCACGACGTTTCCGAACCAGCGGGAGGCGTGGTCGATGTGGAGCGTGGTCACAGCCCGACCTTTCGGTAGCGGCGCATCAGGATGCCGTACGAGGCGGCGATGAGCGCGAGGACGACGAGCACGTAGATCACGCCGGCACCGGTGCTCGGACCCCCGAGTTCGGGAAAGCCGGGAGGGGCGCCCAGGAAGGTGCTCTGCACGCCGTCGATGAGTGTCATCGGTGAGAAGAGGCCGAGCCACTGGATGGCGCCCGTGTTGTCCGTCGCGAAGGCGATGCCCATGAGGGTGGAGACCGCGCCGTACGAGACGGTCAGGACGGCGATCACGGCGGCGACGCCGAAGCCGCGGCGCGGGGTGAGGGCCGCCAGGACGAGTCCGATGCCGCCGAAGAGCACCGAGAGCAGCGCAACGGAGACCAGCCCCTGGCCGAACATCTTGGTCTGCTCGGCGAAGTCCATCTTGGCGAGCAGCGAGCCGATCCAGAGGATCAGCAGCGGGGTGGCGGTGAGGATGAAGAGGGCCGAGGCCATCGCGCCGAACTTGGCGAGCACGTAGTCCGCGCGCTCGATCGGCCGGGAGAAGTACAGCGGCACGGTCCTGAACCGGAGGTCGCGGGAGACCGACTGCGGCGCCTGCGAGGCCAGGTAGATGCTGATGACGACCTGGAGGAAGATCGCGTACTGCGTGTACTCGATGGAGAGTTTGGACTGCTTGGTGACGACGGCGACCGCGACGATGATCAGCGCCGGGATACACATCACCGCGAAGAGCAGCATCGGCAGCACCTTGGACTTGGCGCTGCGGCCGAGTCCGTAGGCGCCGCGCAGCGACTGCGAGAACAGCGACCTGCGCGCGTACGCCCGGCCGAGGCGCGGGCCGTCGTAGCTCCGATAGCCGATGTTGTGGATCTGGGTCGTGTCGGGAGCGGCCTGGGAGGGCTGGGGGGTCTGGGTGCTCATCGGGCCGGCACCTCCTCGTGCTGCGGGGACGCCTCGGGCCGGAAGACCTCGGCGATGTGGTGGCGGCGCTGCTCCATGCGGACGAGTCCGAGGCCGAGGCCGGCGACGGTGTCCCGCACGAGGTCGTACGTCTCCTCGCCCGGCGCGTCCAGGAGCAGGATGTGGCCTGCGCCGGGGAGTCCCTCCTCCACGCCCGCGTGGATCGTGACGCCCGCTTCGGCGAGGGCCGCGCGGAGCGCCGCCGTGCCGTCGGCGTGGGTGTCGGAGTCGGTGACCTCGACCGCGAGCGTCGTGGTGGTCCGGGTGAAGTCGCTGGTGGAGCTGGAGCGGAGCAGCTTCCCGCCGTCGATGACGACGACGTGGTCGCAGGTGCGCTCCAGCTCGCCGAGCAGGTGCGAGGTGACGAGGACGGAGATGCCGAAGTCGGTCCAGACCCGGCGGATCAGTCCGAGCATCTCGTCGCGACCGACCGGGTCCAGACCGTTGGTCGGCTCGTCGAGGAGCACCAGCTTCGGGTCGTGGACCAGGGCCTGGGCGAGCTTCACCCGCTGCTTCATGCCGGTCGAGTAGCCGCCCATGGGGCGGTACCGCTCCTCGTACAGACCGACGTGGCGCAGGGTGTCGGCCGTCCGCTCGCGGGCGGCGGTCGGGGGCAGCCCGGACATCCGCGCCATGTGGACGACGAACTCGGTGGCCGAGACGTCCGGTGGGAGGCAGTCGTGCTCCGGCATGTATCCCACACGCTCACGGATCTCGGCGCCGGACGTCTGGACGTCCAGGCCCAGGACCTCGGCGCGGCCCTCCGTGGCGGGGGAGAGGCCGAGCAGGATCTTGATCATGGTGGACTTGCCGGCTCCGTTGGCACCCACGAGTCCGGTCACACCGGGCCCGATGTCCAGGGAGAGCCGGTCAAGAGCGGTCACCCGGGGGAACCGCTTGCTGAGGCTTTCGGTCGCGATCACAGTCACGCCTTCGACGGTAGTGGTGTGCGCCACAGCGGTCGTCAGCCCAACGGCTCGATCCGTCTCCGACCATAGGAGTACAAGCCAGTAGGGGAGTCGAGACGAAAGTCTTTCCCCGAGGTCGGCCGCCGGACTTTTCCACAGGCCCGCGCCCGACCCCTTGACGTAGCCGTCGGGCATTGTCACATTCATCGATGGCAGGTTACGGACGCGTAGTGCGATCAGGCGCTCACACGGGACGGCGGGTGGCATGGCCTCGGCAGTGACAGGGGAACTCTCCGCGGAGCTGCGGGGTTTCAGGGAAGTACAGCGGCTCTCCTACGAGTGTGCGGAAGCCGTCGCGGGGCAGCTCAAGCCTGGCGTGACCGAGCGCGAGGCCGCACGGATGCAGCGGGAGTGGCTGTACGAGAGAGGGGTGCGGGACTGGTTCCACCGGCCCTTCGCCTGGTTCGGCGACCGCACGGCCTTCGTGGACTTCAGGATCCCGTTGCAGTTCTTCCCGACGAACCGGCGCCTTGAGGCGGGGATGCCCTTCATCCTCGACATGGCTCCGGTCCACCGGGGATACACGGCCGACATCGGCTACAGCGGCTGTCTGGGCCTGAACCCCCTGCACGACAAGCTGCTCGCCGATCTCAAGGACCACCGCGAGCTGATCCTGCGCGAGGTGCGCGAGCGCCGCACCCTTCGCGAGATCTACCAGGACGTGGACCGGCTCATGGTCCGCCAGGGATACGCGAACCGGCACCGCGCCTATCCCTTCGGCGTCATCGCCCACAAGATCGACCGGGTGAAGGAGCGCCGGTGGTCCCCGACGCTCTTCGGGTTCGGGACACAGGCGCTGAAGGGCCTCGCGAGCGACACCATCCACGGCCATCGGGACGGCTGGTCGCCGCTCTGGTCGCCGTACAAGTTCTCCGACCACCCGCCGAAGCCCGGCCTGTGGGCGGTCGAGCCGCACCTCGGATTCCGGGGGACGGGCGCGAAGTTCGAGGAGATCCTGGTCGTCACCGACTCCAGGGACCCCGAGCAGAGCGCGTTCTGGCTGGACGACGATCTGCCGCACGTGCGGCGCTGGAACGAGGGGACGGTCTGATGGCGGAGTTCGGTGGAGTGACGGGACCGACGGGCCGAACGGGACAGACGAGCCAGACGGGGCAGGCGGGACCGACGGGGCTCAAGGGCGCGCGGGAGCGCTGGGTCCGTACGGGCGGGATCGAGCTGTGCGTCGCGGAGCTCGGCGAGACGGACAGGCCGACCGTCCTCCTCGTGCACGGTTACCCGGACTCCAAGGAGGTCTGGTCGGAGGTCGCGGGCCGGCTCGCCGAGGATTTCCACGTGGTGCTGTACGACGTCCGGGGCCACGGCCGCTCGACCGCGCCGGCCCCGCTGCGCGGCGGCTTCACCCTGGAGAAGCTGACGGACGACTTCCTCGCGGTCGCCGACGCCGTCAGCCCGGACCGCCCGGTGCACCTCGTCGGCCACGACTGGGGTTCGGTGCAGTCGTGGGAGTTCGTGACCGTCCCGCGCACCGAGGGCCGGATCGCCTCCTTCACCTCGATGTCGGGACCTTCCCTCGACCACTTCGGGCACTGGATCAAGCAGCGGATGACCCGGCCCACCCCGCGCCGGGTCGGCCAGCTCCTCGGCCAGGGCGCCAAGTCCTGGTACGTGTACATGCTGCACACGCCCGTGCTCCCGGAGCTCGCCTGGCGCGGGCCGCTCGGCAGGCGCTGGCCGAAGATCCTGGAGCGCGTCGAGAAGGTGCCGGCCGGTGACTATCCGACGCCGTCGCTGCCGAGCGACGCGGCGCACGGCGCCTGGCTCTACCGGGACAACGTCCGCGCGCGGCTCGGCAGGCCGCGCACGGACGCGTACGCGCACGCGCCCGTGCAGCTGATCACGCCGACCGGTGACGCCTTCCTCTCCGAGCGGCTCTACGACGACCTGGCTACCTGGGTGCCCGACCTGACCCGGCGCACGCTGCCGGCGAAGCACTGGGTGCCGCGCACCCGGCCGGACCAGCTGTCCGCCTGGATCGGCGCGTTCGTCAGGGCCAACGAGGAACCGGCGGCCAAGGCGCCGGGACCCGTCACGGCGACGGCGGCGAAGAACGGGGTGAAGCCGGAGTACGCGGAGCGGTTCGGCGGCCAGCTGGTCCTGGTGACCGGCGCGGCCAGCGGCATCGGGCGGGCCACCGCCTTCGCCTTCGCGGAGGCCGGCGCCCGGGTCGTGGCCGTGGACCGGGACGGCGAGGGCGCGGTGCGCACGGCGGAGATGGCCCGGCTGATCGGCGCGCCGGAGGCCTGGGGCGAGACCGTCGACGTCGCCGACGAGCAGGCGATGGAGAAGCTGGCCGCCAAGGTGGCGAGCGACTACGGGACCGTCGACGTGCTCGTCAACAACGCGGGCATCGGGCTCACCGGCTCCTTCTTCGACACGACGAGCGAGGAGTGGAAGCGCGTTCTCGACGTCAACCTGTGGGGTGTGATCCACGGGTGCCGTGTCTTCGGGGCGCAGATGACCGCGCGCGGCCAGGGCGGCCACATCGTGAACACCGCGTCCGCCGCGGCGTTCCAGCCCTCCCGGGCCCTTCCCGCGTACAGCACGTCGAAGGCGGCGGTGCTGATGCTCAGCGAGTGCCTGCGCGCCGAACTGGCCGACCAGGGCATCGGGGTGTCCGCGATATGCCCCGGCATCGTCAACACCAACATCACGGCGACCGCGCGGTTCGCCGGGGTCACCGACGAGGCGGAGGAGAAGCGTCGCCAGAAGAAGGCGTCGCGGCTGTACGGCCTGCGGAACTACCCGCCGGAGAAGGTCGCGGACGCGATCCTGGGGGCGGTCCTGCACGACCGCGCGGTCGTACCGGTGACGCCGGAGGCCCGGGGCGCCCATTTCCTGTCCCGGCTGAGCCCCGGAGCACTGCGGGCCCTCGCACGCTGGCAGCCGCCGGCGTAGGGAGCGGGCGCGTCAGGTGCGGTTGGGTTCGGGTCGGGTTGAGTTCGGGGTGGCGGCCGTACGATCCCTCCCAGGAGGGGCCCCGCGCCGGCGGGGTGGAGCGAGCGGTCGGTGGGAGCGGGTTTGTCCGAGCAGTCAGCACAGCCGGAGTACCGGATCGAGGATCTCGCCCATCACAGCGGGGCCACGGTCCGGACGATCCGCGCCTACCAGGACCGCGGCCTGCTGCCCCGCCCGGAGCGCCGGGGCAGGTCGAACGTGTACGGGGACGCGCACCTCGCGCGGCTCCGGCAGATCGCCGACCTCCTCGACCGGGGCTACACCCTGGCCTCGATCAAGGAGCTTCTGGAGGCCTGGGACACCGGTCGCGGTCTCGGCGGGGTGCTCGGTCTGGTCGCGGAGGTCCACGGGCCGTGGACGGACGAGGAGGCGGACCGGATCTCCCGTGCGGAGCTGGACGCCCGCTTCGGCGGCACGCCGGACGAGGAGGCCATCCGGGAGGCCGTCGAGCTGGGCGTACTGGAGCGCCTTCCGGACCGGGAGACGGAGGAGTACCTCGTACCGAGCCCCCAGGAGCTCGCGGTGGCTGCCGAGTTGTATGCGGCGGGGGTTCCGCTCGCGGCAATCACCGGCCATCTGCGGGAGCTTCGCGATCACGTGGAGCACATCGCGTCCCGCTTCCTGGAGTTCACGACCGAGTACGTCTTCGCGCGCTATCTGGAGCACCGGCCGCCGACGGACGCGGACGCGGCCGAGGCGGCGACCATGGTGCGACGGCTCCGGCCGCTCGCCCAACAGACGGTGGACGCGGAACTGGCCCGGGCCATGCGCCTGTTGGCCACACGGCATCTGCAGCTCCATCTCTCCCCGGAAGCGACGGAGGTGAAGGACGACGAGCCGCGTCCGGTCCCCCTTCCGGCCGCGACCGTACGGGCAGTTCAGGATCTGGTGGGTCCGGAAGGAGTCGCGTCCTTCGTCGCGGCCGCTGCGGAACGAGAGGTTCACAAAAGGGCATTGGACACCCTTGTCTCAAATAGGCCAATAGTGGACCAGCTTGGTCAATCCACCTGATATCAAAGCCTCGTTGTCCACAGAATCGCCAACTGGCCTGTGGATAAGTCGCTTTGGTTGTGGACCAAACCTGTGTACCAAAATCAATGGTCGGAAGATCCGGGCTCCGGCATCCTGACGGAATGACCCGACAACAACCGCCGGACGAGCGCCGCACGGTGAAAGTCTCGAAGTACCTCTCCAAGCACCTGCGCCATCAGCCCGAGCGCATCGGCCTCGTGCTCGACGCCCACGGCTGGACCGAGATCGACGCCCTGCTCGGCGCCACGGCACGCCACGGCTTCCCGATCACCCGCGAGGAACTCGACCACGTCGTCGCGACCAACGACAAGAAGCGCTTCGCGATCGAGGGCACCCGCATCCGGGCCAGCCAGGGCCACACCGTCGACGTGGACCTGGACCTGCCGACCGCGGAACCACCCGCGTACCTCTACCACGGTACGGTCGCGGCCCACCTCCCCGCGATCCGGGCTGAGGGCCTGCGCCCCATGGCCCGCCACCATGTGCACCTCTCCCCCGACCGCGAGACCGCGACCCGGGTCGGCGCGCGCCGCGGACGGCCGGTCGTCCTCGGCGTCGACGCCGGCGCCATGCACCGGGCCGGACACGTCTTCCGCGTCAGCGCCAACGGAGTCTGGCTGGCCGACGCCGTCCCCCCGGAGTTCCTGCGCTGCCCGGAATGAGCCCTGCCCGGACGAGCCATACGGCATGATCGTCCGCATGGCACACTCCCACCTGCCGAGCACCGAAGCCGCCGTCACCGCGATCCGCGAGATCGCCCAGGAGTTCGGCCTGGAGATGACGGTGACCGACGACATCGGGGCGGACCGGACGTCCCGGCGTACCTCCTCCGGCGCGTTCGCCGTTCTCGACCCGGACGGCTCGCTGCCGCATGAGGCCTACGTCGAACTGGGCGGATCCCCCTCCGTCACGGTCCAGGTCTTTCCCGAGGACGATGCCAGGATCACCGTCGACGGCATCGAGTTCGCGGACGTACCGTGCGACGCCGTCCCCGCGTTCCTCCGCTCGGTCCACGGCGGCCTCGCCCATGTGAAGGGCCGCTTCTTCCCGCCCGGCTGGTGGCTGATCGTTCCCCTGCCCGGCGACGAGACGTACAAGGAACTCGTCCCAGGCGCCTCACTCACCGGCTGGATGAACAGCCGGGTCCGCTGATCGCCCGTCCTCGCGGGCTGGTGCCATACACCGGCGCGCGTATTGTGGCGAGATGCGTCTGAGTACCGTGATCCTCCCCATCCACCGATGGAGCGAGGGGCAGAAGAAGTGGCGGCGGGCCGAGGAACTCGGCTTCCACGCCGCCTACACCTACGATCACCTGTCCTGGCGGACCTTCCGGGACGGCCCGTGGTTCGGGGCGCTGCCCACGCTCACCGCGGCGGCGACGGCCACCGAGCGGATCCGGCTCGGAACGCTCGTGACCTCGCCGAACTTCCGGCATCCGGTGACCCTCGCCAAGGAGCTGATGTCGCTCGACGACATCTCCGACGGGCGGATCACACTCGGCATCGGCGCGGGCGGCAGCGGCTTCGACGCCACCGCGCTGGGTCAGGAGCCGTGGTCGCCGAAGGAGCGGGCCGACCGGTTCGGCGAGTTCGTGGCGCTGCTCGACCGGCTCCTCACCGAGGAAGCGGTGACGGAGCGGGGCACGTACTACGCGGCGGACGAGGCGCGGAACATCCCCGGCTGCGTCCAGCGCCCCCGGCTGCCGTTCGCCGTTGCCGCGACCGGGCCGCGCGGGCTGAAGCTGGCCGCCCGCTACGGGCAGGCGTGGGTGACGACCGGTGACCCGAAGCTGTTCGACGAGGGCACTCCGGAACAGTCGGTGGCGGCGCTGGCCGCCCAGATCGAGAAGCTCGGCAAGGCGTGCGCCGAGACGGGCCGCGAGGTGAACGATCTCGACAAGGTCCTGCTGACCGGCTTCACCCCGGACCGGAGCAGGCCCCTGGAGTCCGTGGACGCGTTCGTCGACTTCGCCGGACGCCACCGCGAGCTGGGCTTCGACGAGATCGTGATCCACTGGCCGATCCCGGACTCCGATTTCGCCGCCGACCAGGCCGTCTTCGAGCGGATCGCCACCGAGTCGCTCGCCCAGCTGGGCTGAGCGCAGGAACTGCCCCGGGCCGGTGGCCCCGGCATGACGGGCCCCGCACGCCCACCGCCCGGCGGATCAGGCGATCCGCCGGGCATGGCCCCGCCACAGGGCCAGCAGGACCGGGGAGCCGACCGGTTCCGGACCAGCCGCACAGACGTCGAAGTGGCTGACCCGGCACGTGTCGGACGGCACGGCGGACCGCAGATTGACCGCGGTTCCGTCCCCCGCGACGCGCCAGCGGCTCCCCGCCGGGACGACACCCGCTCTCAGCTCTCCGGGCTCGATCATGATCCAGCGGCCCCGCACGGTGCGGTGCCACTCGGCGCGCGCCCCGCACCGCCGACAAGCAGCGCCGCCCGGAGGCGCCACGTCGACGGACCGCGCCCTCTGCACCGGGACGCCAGGGTGGCGAACCGCGCAGGTCACGGGGTCGACCAGGCCTGCCAGAACGTCTCCCACGAGCACCGGGTCACGCGCCGGCAACCCCGCTCCGACCCCCTCGCAGCCCGGGCACAGGAACATGCCGAGGCTCGCGACCCACGTCCCGTACGGCGCGCCGCAGGAGTCGCATTCATCGCTTCGCCGGCCCGAGCCCATGCCCCGCCCCCTCGAGAAGCCATCAGCTCTCAGGGATCTTCCCCGTCGTTCCGAAAACGAACGGACGTTTACGGCCACGTCGGGGCGTACACACCGGCCGCGGACACGACACCACGGCGGGATCGACCGGCATTGTCCGCTCACTCATATGTGCGGCTCCCCGCACGCCCGTGCGTCCGGTGCGGAAGAATGGTGCGGTGACCTCTCCCCGTGCCCCGCGCACCTCCGCCCCGGCGCCCCGGCTGATCGCCACCGACCTCGACGGCACGCTGCTGCGCGATGACAAGTCCGTCTCCGAGCGCACGGTCGCCGCCCTCGCCGCGGCCGAGCAGGCCGGAATCGAGGTCTTCTTCGTCACCGGCCGCCCGGCCCGCTGGATGGACGTCGTCAGCGACCACGTCCACGGCCACGGTCTGGCGATCTGCGCCAACGGCGCCGCCGTCGTCGACCTGCACGCCGGAGGCACCTTCCTGGAGGTCCATCCGCTGGAGCGGCCGATCGCCCTCGACGTCGTACGGGCACTGCGCGCCGCCGCGCCCGGGACGTCCTTCGCGGTCGAGCTGACCACCGGCATCCACTACGAGCCGCAGTACCCGCCCTTCTTCCTCGACCCCGGCGCCACAGTCGCCACCGCCGAGAAGCTCCTCTTCGAGGAGGCGCCCGGAGCCGCGGCCCCGGTCCTGAAGCTGCTCGCCCAGCACCCGGAGCTCGACCCCGACGTGTTCCTGTCGATGGCCAGGGCGGCCGCCGGGGAGCGGGCCTCGTTCACCAGGTCCAGCCCCAACGCCCTCATCGAGATCAGCGCGCTCGGTGTCTCCAAGGCCTCCACCCTGGCCCTGTGCTGCGCCGAGCGCGGCATCACGGCGGACGAGGTCGTCGCCTTCGGCGACATGCCCAACGACATCGAGATGCTGACCTGGGCGGGCCGCTCGTACGCGATGGGCAACGCCCACCCCGACGTGCTCGCCGCCGCCTCCGGCCGTACGGCCGGCAACAACGAGGACGGGGTGGCCGTCGTCATCGAGCAGCTGGTCGCCGAGGCGCTGAACGCCGCCGACGACCGGACCGACCGGCTTTAGGACGCACCACGGCTCCTGACCGGTTCAGCCGCCTGCCGGTCTCAGAGCGGGGCCTCCCACACCACCGTCGTACCGCCCCCGTCCTCCCCGATCCCCGGCCCGCACCAGCTCGCGCCGCCCAGCGACTCGGCCCGTCGCGCCAGGTTGCGCAGACCGCTGCGCCGCCCGCCCGCCGGGAGGCCGATGCCGTCGTCGGCGACCGAGAGCCGTACTCCGGCGGAGCCGTCCGGCAGGGTGACGCCGGCGTCGACGGCGACCTCGATCCGGCTCGCCTCCGCGTGCCGGAAGGCGTTGGAGAGCGCCTCGCGCAGGGCGGCGATGAGGTTCTTGCCGGTGAGGTCGCCGACCGTCGAGTCGATCGCGCCGAGAAAGCGGTGCGCCGGCTTGAAGCCGAGCGGCACGGCGGCCATGTTGATCTCCCGCAGGACGCGGGTACGCAGCCCCGACGGCGCCTCGGCGGGTCCCTGCTGGAGCGCGAAGATGGCCGTACGGATCTCCTGGATCGTCACGTCGAGCTCGTCCACCGCCTTGCCCACGCCCTCGCGCACGGCCGGCACGATCGACCTGCGCTGGGCGCTCTCCAGCATCATGCCGGTGGCGAAGAGACGTTGGATGACGAGATCGTGCAGGTCGCGGGCGATCCGGTCGCGGTCCTCGTACACGGCGAGGCGTTCCCGGTCCCGCTGTGCGTCGGCCATCATCAGGGCGAGCGCCGCCTGCGAGGCGAACTGGGTGGCGAGCGTCCGCTCCGCCTCCGAGAACTGACGGGCGCCCCGTACCCGTGGCGTGGCGAGCGCGCCGAGCACCCGACCGCCGCTCTGCAGCGGCAGCATCATGCTCGGGCCGTACGGAGAGGTCAGCCGGCTGATCATGCGGGGGTCCGTCGACGCGTCCGCCACGAAGACCGCGTCCCCCTCCAGGAGCTGTCGCACCACCGCGCTCTCGGGCGGGATCACCACGCCCAGCGACTTCGTGGGCCGGGGTGAGGACACGGCCACGATCTCCAGGCCGCCGTCCTCTGCGGGCAGCAGCACGATCCCCGCGTCCGCGGCGGCGAGGCGGCGGGCCTGCTCGGCGACGACCGTGAGGGCGTCGTCCGCGTCACCGCCGGAGAGCAGTGCGGTGGTGACGGCGACCGAGCCGTCGATCCACCGCTCGCGCTGCCGGGCGGCCTCGTAGAGACGGGCGTTGCCGATGGCGATCCCGGCCTCGGTGGCCAGCACGCGGACCATGTGCAGGTCGTAGTCGTTGAACTCGCCGCCGCCGCGCTTCTCCGCGAGGTACAGATTGCCGAAGATCTCGCCCTGGACCCGGATGGGGACGCCGAGGAAGGTCCGCATCGGGGGGTGTCCCGGCGGGAAGCCCGTCGAGCGTGGATCGGTGGACAGGTCGGCGAGCCGGATGGTCCGGGGTTCGCGGATCAGCGCGCCGAGGAGCCCGGCATGGCCGTCGGGGCGGCGCCCGATCAGGCGGGCCACGTCCTCGCCGACGCCGAAGGTGACGAAGTCGGAGAGGCCCTTGCCCTCCTCGTCGACGACGCCGATCGCGGCGTAGCGGGCGTCGGAGAGCTCGGCGGCGGTCTCGCAGATGCGGTCGAGGGTGGAGTGGAGTTCGAGCCCGGTTCCGACCGAGCGCATGGCCTCCAGGAGCTGCGGTACGCGGGCGGTGAGCTCCGTGGACAGCCCCTGGAGGCTGCGGGTGGCCTGGGTGGCGGCTTCCAGGGGGTCCGGGGCGTCGGACGCTGCGGCGGTCATGACCTTGAGCCTAGTAAGTCCTATTTGGCGAGAAAAGTCGGCCGTCCTGTGCCGGCCTTCGTGGAGGTGGCGAGCAGGTCGGTCTCCCGCTCCTGCTCCAGCATCCGGCGCAGCGGGCCGTCCGCTTCGGCCAGTTCCGCGTACGGGCCGCGCTGCACGGTGCGGCCCTCGTCCAGGACCAGTACCTCGTCGACCGCGTCGAGACCGTGAAGCCGGTGGGTGATGAGGAGGGTCGTACGGCCCTCGGTGGCGCGGAGCAGATCGTCCGTGAGCGCGTCGGCGGTGGCCAGGTCCAGGTGCTCCGCCGGCTCGTCGAGGACGAGGACCGGGAAGTCGGCGAGGAGCGCACGCGCGAGTGCCAGGCGCTGCCGCTGACCGCCGGAGAGCCGGGAACCGTGCTCGCCCACCAGGGTGTCGAGCCCCTCCGGAAGTCCGTCCACCCAGTCGAGCAGCCGGGCCCTGCGCAGCGCCTCGCGCAGTTCCTCGTCGCTCGCTCCGGTGCGGGCGAGCCGCAGGTTCTCGCGGACCGAGCTGTCGAAGAGGTGCGCGTCCTGCGCGCAGAGACCGACGAGGCGCCGGACCGCGTCGCCGTCGAGCTCCCAGGCGGGCACTCCACCGAGCCGGTACATGCCCTGTTCCACGTCGAGGAACCGCAGCAGCACCTGGGCGAGGGTGGTCTTGCCCGAGCCGGACGCACCGACGACCGCGACCCGGCGCCCGGCCTCCAGGGTGAGCCGGAAGTCGGCCAGCGCCGGCCGCTCCTGCCCGGCGTGACGGGCGGAGAGCCCGGCCAGCTCCAACGGGAACGGGCTCGCCGGGGGAGTCTCGGGCGTGGCCGACTCGTGTACGGGTACGGGGGCGTCGAGCACCTCGAAGACCCGCTCGGCGCTGTGCTCGACGCGCTGCCGGTACTGCACGGCGAGCGGCAGCCCGGTGACGGCCTCGAAGGCGGCGAGGGGCGTGAGGACGACCACGGCGAGGGCCACCCCGTCGAGCCGCCCGTCCCGTACGGCCTGGACGCCGACGACCGCGGCGGCGACGACCGTCAGGCCGCAGACGAGAGCGGACAGCCCGGCACCGAGCGCGGTGGCCGCGGACTGCCGGGAGGCGATGCCGGTGAGGGCCCGGTCGGCGGTCCGCGCCTGGTCCGTCCTGTCCCGCAGCGCACCGGCCACCGTCAGCTCGGCGCAGCCGTGGAGCAGATCGGCCACGGCGGTCGCCAGGGCGCCGCGCGCGGGCGCGAGCCGTCGCTCGGCCCGGCGGGCGAGCGCCCCACCGGCGGCCGGTACGAGGACCCCCGCGGCCAGCAGGCCCACGGCGAGAACGGCGCCCGCCTCGGGCAGCAGCCAGGCGGTGAACCCGACGGAGGCGACGCCCACGACCAGCGCGGCGCCCGCCGGGAGCAGCCAGCGGAGCCAGTAGTCCTGGAGTGCGTCGACGTCCTGGACGAGCCGGGCGAGCAGGTCGCCGCGGCGCGTGCGGCGCAGCCCGGCCGGGGCGATCCGCTCCAGGCGTCGGTAGACGGAGACGCGGAGCTCGGCGAGCATGCGGAGGACGGCGTCGTGCGAGACGAGCCGCTCGGCGTACCGGAAGACGGCCCGCCCGATACCGAAGGCGCGCGTGGCGGTGACGGCCACCATCAGGTAGAGCACGGGCGGCTGTTCGGAGGCGCGTGAGATGAGCCAGCCGGACACGGCCATGAGCCCGACGGCCGAGCCGAGGGCGAGGCTGCCGAGCAGCAGCGCGAGCGCCATCCGCCCCTTGAGCTCCCCGGCCATGCGGCGCACGCGGGTGAGGAGCGGCCCGCCGGTCGTGGGCGGCTGTTCCGCGAGGGGCGCTGTGTACGGGCGCGCGTCGGCTCGCCCGTCCGCGCCGGTGTCGGCGCCGCGCCGGAGGGTCACACCGGGCGTCTCCGGCCGGACCGTCCCCGCGTCCTGCGGCGCACCGTCCGACTCCAGGGTGACCACCCGGTCCGCGACCGCCAGCAGCGCCGGCCGGTGTACGACCAGGAGCACGGTCCGCCCCGCCGCGAGGCGGCGGACCGCGTCGACCACACCCGCCTCGGTCTCGCCGTCGAGTGCGGCCGTCGGCTCGTCGAGCAGCAGCAGCGGCCGGTCGGCCAGGAAGGCCCGGGCCAGCGCGAGGCGTTGCCGCTGTCCCGCCGAGAGTCCGGCACCGTCCTCGCCCAGGGCCGTGTCGAGCCCCAGGGGCAGCCCCGTGACGAACCCGTCCGCCCCTGCGTCGCGCAGGGCCTCCCGTACGGCCTCGTCGGTGGCGTCCGGGCGGGCGAGCCGTACGTTCTCGGCGACCGTTCCCGCGAAGAGGTACGGGCGCTGCGGCACCCAGGCGATCCGGGACCGCCACTCCTCCAGGTCCAGCGACCGCAGGTCGACACCCCCGACCCGTACCGAACCGCCGTCCTCCGGCACCGCGAACCCGAGGACCACATCGAGCAGGGTCGACTTGCCGACCCCGCTCGGGCCGACCAGGGCCACCGTCTCGCCAGGCTCGACCGTCAGCGTCACCGCGTCGAGGGAGGGTGCGGCCCGCCCTGCGTGCCGCACCGTCACCCCTTCGAGCTCCAGCCTGAGGGAGTCCGGGGCGGCGCCCGTGCCACCCTCGCGTACGGGCTGCTCCAGGACGTCGAAGATCCCCTCCGCCGCCGCGAGTCCCTCCGCCGCCGCGTGGAACTGCGCTCCCACCTGTCGCAACGGCAGGTACGCCTCGGGGGCCAGGATCAGGATGACGAGCCCGGTGTACAGGTCCAGGTCGCCGTGCACGAGCCGCATGCCGATGCTCACGGCGACGAGCGCGACCGACAGCGTCGCGAGGAGCTCCAAGGCGAAGGAGGAGAGGAAGGCGATCCGCAGCGTGCGCATCGTCGCCCGGCGGTACTCCGAGGTGATCTCGCGGATCGACTCGGCCTGGGCCTTCGCCCGGCCGAAGATCTTGAGGGTGGGAAGCCCGGCCACGACGTCCAGGAAGTGGCCGGAGAGCCGGGAGAGCAGCTTCCACTGCCGGTCCATCCGGGCCTGGGTGTACCAGCCGATGAGGATCATGAAGACCGGGATGAGCGGCAGGGTGACGACGATGATCGCGGCCGAGACCCAGTCCTCGGTGACGATCCGGGCCAGGACCGCCACGGGCACGACCACCGCGAGACCTAGCTGAGGCAGATAGCGGGCGAAGTAGTCGTCGAGGGCGTCCACGCCGCGCGTCGCGAGGGCGATCAGCGAGCCGGCCTTCTGGCCGCTCAGCCAGCCAGGACCGAGCGCGGCCGCCCGGTCGAGGAGCCTGCCACGGAGTTCGGACTTGACCGCCGCGCTCGCCCGGTGGGCGGCCAGTTCGGTGAGCCAGGAGACGAGGGCCCGCGCACCCGCGACGCCCGCGAGCAGCAGCACCGCGGTGGTCAGGTCGGAAACCGCCTGGCCCTTCTGGAAGGCCCCCACCACGATCTCGGCGATGAGCATCGCCTGGGCGATGACCAGACCCGCCCCGACGAGGCCGAGGAGCACCACGGCGATCAGGAAGACACGGGTGGCCCTGGCGTACCGGAGCAGGCGTGGATCGATCGGTTTCACGTGAAACATGCTCCCCTGTGGAGGGCCGGCCGGGGCGTGCCCGGCGGATCACGGCCACAGCCGCTGCCGTGATCCGCCGGATGTGTCCTAGGGTCTTTCGCTTGGATCAGGCCCCGCGAGCCCGGCATGATCCCAACGAGGGGCCCTAGTGGGCGTCGGCGATGTGCTGGGTGCCGATCCGCTTGCGGAAGACCCAGTAGGTCCAGCTCTGGTAGAGCAGCACCAGCGGGGTCGCGACCGCCGCGCACCAGGTCATGATCTTGAGCGTGTACGGGCTCGACGACGCGTTCGTCACGGTAAGGCTCCACTCGGGGTTGAGCGAAGACGGCATGACGTTCGGGAAGAGCGCGAGGAAGAGCATCGCCACGGCCGCGGCGATGGTGACCCCCGAGAGCCCGAACGACCAGCCCTCGCGCCCCGCCTTGATCGCCGTGATCGCGCCGACCAAGGCCAGCACGGCGACGAGCATCACCGCGAGGCTCCACCCGTTCCCCGTGTCGAGCTGGGTCCAGACCAGGAAGCCGAGCGCGAGCACCGCCGTGACGAGGCCCAGCCGGAACGCGAGCGCGCGGGCCCGCGTCCTGATGTCACCGATCGTCTTGAGCGCGGCGAAGACCGCACCGTGGAAGGTGAAGAGGGTGAGCGTGACCAGCCCGCCGAGGAGCGCGTACGGGTTGAGCAGCTCCCAGAAGCCGCCGACGTACTCCATTTCCGCGTCGATCTTCACGCCCCGGACGATGTTGCCGAAGGCCACACCCCAGAGGAACGCGGGGATCAGCGAGGTCCAGAAGATCGCCTGCTCCCAGTTGCGCTGCCAGTTCTCCTCCGGCCGCTTCGCCCGGTACTCGAAGGCGACGCCCCGGATGATCAGGCAGACCAGGATGATCAGCAGCGGCAGGTAGAAGCCGGAGAAGAGCGTCGCGTACCACTCGGGGAACGCGGCGAAGGTGGCGCCGCCGGCCGTGAGCAGCCACACCTCGTTGCCGTCCCAGACGGGTCCGATGGTGTTGATGAGGACCCGCTTCTCGGCCCGGTCACGGGCGAGCAGCTTGGTCAGGACGCCGACCCCGAAGTCGAACCCTTCGAGGAAGAAGTAGCCGATCCAGAGGACGGCGATGAGTACGAACCAGACGTCGTGGAGTTCCATGCCTCGATCTCCTCAGCCTCAGTACGAGAAGGCCATGGGGCGGTCGGGGTCCCGAGAGTCCCCGCCGATCTTGGTGGGCGGGTTGAGGTCGTCCTCCGTGAGCTCCGGCGGTCCCGCCTTGATGTACTTCACGAGGAGCTTGACCTCGATCACGGCGAGGACGGCATAGAGCGCCGTGAAGACGATCATCGAGGTGAGCACCTCGCCCGTCGTGGTGCCGGGGGAGACCGCGTCCCGGGTGCGCAGCACGCCGTAGACGACCCAGGGCTGACGGCCCATCTCGGTGAAGATCCAGCCCCAGGAGTTGGCGATGAGCGGGAACGCCATGGTCCAGAGGGCGATGATCCAGTACCACTTGCCCAGGCGGGGGCTGAGCGCCTTCCGCTTGAACAGGACCAGGTTCGGCACCTCGTCCTCACCGGTCCGCATCCCGGGCGCCAGCATGAACTTCCTCCGGGTCAGCCAGAGGCCGATCATGCCGATCGTCAGCGAGGCCATGCCGAAGCCGATCATCCAGCGGAAGCCCCAGTAGGCGACGGGGATGTTGGGCCGGTAGTCGCCGGGGCCGAACTTCTCCTGCTCGGCCTTGTTGATGTCGTTGATGCCGGGGACGTACGAGTCGAAGTCGCCGTTGGCGAGGTAGGACAGTATCCCGGGGACCTCGATGGCGACCGTGTTGTGGCCCTTCTCGACGTCGCCGTAGGCGAAGATCGAGAAGGGTGCGGGCGCCTCGCCGTCCCAGAGTGCCTCGGCGGCGGCCATCTTCATCGGCTGCTGCTTGAACATGACCTTGCCGAGCATGTCACCGCTGATGGCGGTGCCGAGGCCGGCGATGATCAGGGTGATCAGACCGAGCCGCAGCGAGGTCCGCATCACCGGGATGTGCCTCCTGCGGGCCAGGTGGAAGGCGGAGATGCCGACCATGAACGCACCGCCGACCAGGAAGGCCGCCGTCATGGTGTGGAAGAACTGGGTGAGGGCGGTGTTCTGGGTGAGCACCTGCCAGAAGTCGGTGAGCTCCGCCCGGCCGCGCTCCTCGTTGATGCGGTAGCCCACCGGGTGCTGCATCCAGGAGTTGGCCGCGAGGATGAAGTACGCGGAGAGGATGGTGCCGATCGACACCATCCAGATGCAGGCGAGGTGGATCCGCTTCGGGAGCTTGTCCCAGCCGAAGATCCACAGACCGATGAAGGTCGACTCGAAGAAGAAGGCGATGAGCGCCTCGAACGCGAGCGGTGCGCCGAAGATGTCACCGACGAACCGGGAGTAGTCGGACCAGTTCATGCCGAACTGGAACTCCTGCACGATGCCGGTGACGACACCCATGGCGATGTTGATCAGGAAGAGCTTGCCCCAGAACTTGGTCGCCCTGAGGTACTTCTCGTTCTCCGTTCGCACCCAGGCGGTCTGAAGCCCGGCCGTGAGCGCGGCGAGCGAGATCGTCAGGGGGACGAAGAGGAAGTGGTAGACGGTGGTGATGCCGAACTGCCAGCGCGCCAAGGTCTCTGGCGCCAGAGCGAGGTCCACCTCGTTTTCTCCTTACATCGCCGTGGTCACATCGGCAGTTTGCCCCGTTAATCCCACAAATTAGGGGACGAACCGGGACACGCTTGTGAACGCGTTCACATTCACAAGCTATTATCACTCATACGAAATCCGTATGAGGTCCCGGGGTCCCCCCATGGAAAGACCCCCGCGGGCACAGGGCTCGCGGGGGTCTCGGACGCGTAGGGGTCAGCCTTCCTTGCGGAAGCCCTCCGCCGCCTTCAGGAACAGGTCGTTCGCCTCGGTCTCGCCGATCGTGACGCGCACGCCCTCGCCCGCGAACGGCCGGATCATCACACCGTGCCGCTCGCACTCAGCGGCGAAGGCCGCCGTCCGCTCGCCGAGCCGCAGCCAGACGAAGTTCGCCTGGGTGTCCGGCACGGTCCAGCCCTGCTCCACGAGCCCCGCGTGGACGCGCTCGCGCTCCGCCACCAGCGAGCCGACCCTGCCGAGCAGCTCGTCCTCGGCCCGCAGCGACGCCACCGCCGCGTCCTGCGCCAGCTGGCTCACGCCGAACGGCACCGCCGTCTTGCGCAGCGCCGCCGCCACCGGCTCATGAGCGACCGCGAAGCCGACCCGGAGACCCGCAAGGCCGTACGCCTTGGAGAACGTACGCAGCACGGCGACGTTCGGCCGGTCACGGTAGAGCTCGATGCCATCCGGGATATCGGCGTCACGGACGAACTCGCGGTACGCCTCGTCCAGCACGACCAGGACGTCGGACGGCACCCGGTCGAGGAAGCGCTCCAGCTCGGCCCGGCGCACCGCGGTACCCGTGGGGTTGTTGGGGTTGCAGACGAAGATCAGCCGCGTCCGGTCGGTGATCGCCTCGGCCATCGCGTCGAGGTCGTGCACCTCGCCTTCGGTGAGCGGCACCTGCACCGAGGTGGCCCCGCTGATCTGCGTGATGATCGGGTACGCCTCGAAGGAACGCCAGGCGTAGATGACCTCGTCGCCGGGGCCCGAGGTCGCCTGGAGCAGCGACTGCGCGACACCGACGGAGCCGGTGCCCGTGGCCAGGTGGGAGACCGGCACGCCGAAACGGTCGGCCAGCTCCTCCATCAGACCGGTGCAGGCCATGTCGGGGTACCGGTTGAAGTTCGCGGCCGCGGCCAGCGTGCTCTCCATGACGCCCGGCAGCGGCGGGTACGGATTCTCGTTGGAGGACAGCTTGAAGGCCACGGGACCGTCCGCGGCCGCCGGCCTGCCCGGCTTGTACGTGGGGACGCCGTCCAGCTCGGCGCGCAGCTTCGGGCCCGTGCTCGTCCCGCTGGTCTCGCTCACAGTGTGGCCTCCTCGACCGTCCATACCGCCAATACTCCTCACCTTAAGAGGATTCCCCTCCGCTGCGAATGGGCTGTGGACAACAGGAGGGACACGCTGTGGACACGGCCGCCCGAAGCGGCCCGGAGAGGGGGGAGCGCGCACTTGGGTGGCGCGCGCCGGTGGCGAGCGCGGTGGCGCGCATCCCCCGTAGAGGTGAGTTGAGACCTCTTCGAGACCTCGCCCCCTCGCCAGGTCGACACCGTTCGACAGCCTCAGACCCCATGCCGAAAGCCTTAACTGCCTTGGATTCACCGGCCATTGAGCCTGAGTTGCCATGCAGAAACGTGCCTGTCAACGCCTGCATATGCGACCGTCTCGACCGCCCCTCATCGCCCTACTATCGGCTCGCCATGACAGCAGCAGGGAAGCACCAGGTGAGCCGGGCACAGACCCGGGGAAGCCGGCAGGGCCGGGCAGGCATCCGGGACGTGGCCGCCGCCGCCGGGGTCTCCATCACGACTGTCTCCGACGCGCTCAACGGCAAGGGCCGACTCCCCGACGCCACCCGACGTCACGTTCGCGAGGTCGCCGACCGGCTGGGCTACCGCCCATCCGCGGCGGCCCGGACGCTCCGCACCGGGAAGTCGGGACTCATCGGCCTGACCGTGACCACGTACGGGGATGAACCTTTCACCTTCACCGAATTCGCGTATTTCGCGGAGATGGCCAGAGCAGCCACATCGGCGGCGCTCGCGCGGGGCTACGCCCTGGTCATCCTCCCCGCCACCTCCCGACATGACGTCTGGTCGAACGTCGCCCTCGACGGCACCGTCGTCATCGACCCCTCCGACCACGACCCGGTCGTCACCGAACTGGTCCGCCAGGGCCTGCCCGTCGTCTCCGACGGGCGTCCCGCCGGCACCCTTCCGGTCACCGCCTGGGTCGACAACGACCACGAAGCCGCCGTTCTCGACCTGCTCGACCACCTCGCCGCCGCCGGCGCCCGCCGCATCGGCCTCCTCACCGGAACCACCACCGACACCTACACCCGCCTGTCCACCACCGCGTACCTGAACTGGTGCGAACGCGTGGGCCAGGACCCCGTCTACGAGGCCTACCCGGCGCACGACCCGTGCGCGGGCGCCGTCGCGGCCGACCGGCTGCTCGCCCGACCGGACCGGCCCGACGCCGTGTACGGCCTCTTCGACCCCAACGGAACCGACCTCCTCGCGGCCGCGCGCCGCTACGGACTGCGCGTCCCGGACGACCTGCTGCTGGTCTGCTGCAGCGAGTCGACCGTCTACGCCACCACCGAACCGCCCATCACGACGCTCTCGCTCAAACCGCGCCGGATCGGCACGGCCGTCGTCCAGCTCCTCATCGACGCCATCGAGGGGATCGACACCGACGGCCCGGTCGAGCAGGTGATACCGACCGAACTCATCATCCGCACCTCCTCGCAGCGCCGTCCGCCCCGCACGACGGTCAGCCCACCGCGCCAACCCGCGAAGGACTGATCCCGCCCGACACGCCTCACCGGTTCCGCCGTCCCCGCCCCTGCCCGTGGGCGAGGACGGCGAAACCAGCCACCGAACCGGCCTCAACCCTGGACTCGACCTTCTCAATTCGGGCGAAACAACCGGTGAACCCGGAGTGGACCCGGATTCACCACCCCTGGTGCGTCACACAGGCGGACCCTCATTCCTATGATGGGCGCACGACACCGCGGACCTCCCCGACCAGGCCGGTCCGCGATGTGCAGGGCATCGCGACGGTGGTGGAGGGGTCCATGACTCAGGGGGCCGGGCAGGAGCCCGTGGTGCGCACGGCGACATTGCGTGACTTCCGCGTACCGCCGTACGCCCGCGTGCCCGTACAGGGCCATGCCACCGAGCAGGGCCATGCCACAGAACCGACGTCCACGGAGCCTCTGCCGGTGCCCGCGCCGACCGAGCACCCACCCGCTCCCGCACCACCGCGAACGGCACCTGCCGCCCCTGTCGCACCCGCGGCACCCGCCGCACCCGCGACAGCCGCCGCGCCCGTGCCGCCGCAGGCCGCACCCGCCGTGCCCGCGGGCCCGCCCGCGCCCACCGCGCCCATGCCCGCCGAGCCGACGCTCCACCTGGGACACCGTCCCAGCCCCGCGTACCCCGCGGCGGCCGGCTCCTCCATCGTCTCCGTCGCCACCGGCCACCCCGGCAACGCCTTCCCCGGCGCCGGGATGCCGGACGGGTACACCCCGACCGAGCGCGACCTCCCGGTCATCAAGCGCGGCGACACCGTCCAGGTCCCGGTCACCCCCGAACCCGCCACCGCGGCCGAGCCCGCCGCCGCGAGCGGCGAGGGACCCGGCCCGCTCTACGTCGTCGGCGACGTCCACGGCTACCTCGACGAACTCGTCGCCGCCCTGCGCGCCCAGGGGCTCATCGACGAGAACGGCGGCTGGGCCGCGGGCAACGCCCGCCTCTGGTTCCTCGGCGACTTCACCGACCGGGGCCCCGATGGCATCGGCGTCATCGACCTCGTCATGCGGCTGTCCGCCGAGGCCGCCGCCGCCGGCGGCTACTGCAAGGCCCTCATGGGCAACCACGAGCTGCTGCTCATCGGCGCCAAGCGCTTCGGCGACACCCCGGTCAACTCCGGGGCGGGAACCGCCACCTTCCAGGCCGCCTGGCTGCTCAACGGCGGCCAGAAGCACGACATGGACCGCCTCCAGGACGTCCACCTCCAGTGGATGTCCCGGCTCGACGCCGTCGTCCGGGAGGACGACCACCTCCTCGTGCACTCCGACACCACCGCGTACCTCGACTACGGCGCGACCATCGAGGACGTCAACGACACGGTCCACGAGATCCTCAACCGGAACGACGCCGACGAGGTCTGGGACGTCTTCCGCAAGTTCACCAAGCGCTTCGCCTTCCGGGACGAGGGCGGCCCGCAGGCCGTCCAGGAGCTGCTCTCCACCTACGGCGGCCACCGGATCGTGCACGGCCACAGCCCCATCCCGTACCTCCTCGGCCAGGTCGGCGCGGAGGAGGGCGAGGACAGCGCGGGCCCGGTCGTCGACGGACCGCACGTGTACGCGGACGGTCTGGCGATCGCCATGGACGGCGGAGTGACCATGGCCGGAAAGCTGCTGGTCGTCCAACTCCCCCTGAACGGCTGACGCATAACGCTGCGCATCCGGGGAAGGCGAATTCCGGAAACACCCTGTCAGCGCGTGGCACGACCGCAATACCATCGGGGTCCATCCGTAGCAGGCTCTCCTCCGTTTCCGCCCAACCGACCGTTTGCCACGGCAGATCAGGGCCTACGGAGCATCGGGGGATGCACATGAACGTGGCTCCGCACCTGCTGACCGAGGACCGCGCCGAGTACGAGCGGGTCCTCGACGACGCACTGAGCACCGCCCACGCACGTCCGGATCTCGCCGGAGCCGGCACGCGTCTCACGCTCGCGCAGCTGCGCGCCATGACGCTGAACGCGACGACACTGGTCACCAGCGCGGCGGCGAGCGAGTACGACCACTTCGTGAAGGTCCGCGAACAGCACCGCGCGACCCTCGGGGCCCGACCCGCGGAGAACTCCGACCGCCCCGGCCCCGGCCCGGGCGTCGTCGCGATCCTCACCGTCATGGTGCCCGTTCTCGCGGGCACGGCCGCCGTCATCTTCCTGCTGGTCGGCGCGGTCCTGCGCGCGCTCGCCCCCACCCTGGTGTTCGGGGCGACGCTCCTCACGGCCGGTCTGGTCTTCGGCGCCGTGGCCGCGGCCGGGCTGCTCGGCGCGGCCGTCGGACTCCTCATGACGGCCCTGCGGAACAGTCCGGCCGCCGTGCACACGGGGTCCGCGCCGGACGACGAACTGTCCCGCGCCCGGGAGGCCTGGCGCCGCGCCCTTCTCGAACGCGGGATCCTCCCCTTCCTGCGCGACGCCCTCGCGGCCACCGCGCCCCCCGCGGGCCCACCGCCGACGCCCCAGCCGTGACGCACCGCCGGCCCGCGACTCCCCCGGGGTCGCGGGCCGGCCGAGCGCCGGTGGGGGTCAGTCCGCCAGCGGCAGGTAGACGCGGTTGCCGCTCTCGGCGAACTCCTTGGACTTCTCCGCCATGCCGGCCTCGATCTCCTGCTGCGTACCGCCGTGTTCACGACGGATGTCCTGCGAGATCTTCATCGAGCAGAACTTCGGACCGCACATCGAGCAGAAGTGCGCGGTCTTCGCGGGCTCCGCGGGCAGCGTCTCGTCGTGGAACTCGCGGGCGGTGACCGGGTCGAGCGCCAGGTTGAACTGGTCCTCCCAGCGGAACTCGAACCGCGCGTCCGAGAGCGCGTCGTCCCACTCCTGCGCGCCCGGGTGTCCCTTGGCGAGGTCGGCCGCGTGGGCCGCGATCTTGTACGTGATGACGCCCGTCTTCACGTCGTCCCGGTTCGGCAGCCCGAGGTGCTCCTTGGGCGTGACGTAGCAGAGCATGGCCGTGCCCCACCAGGCGATCATCGCCGCGCCGATGCCGGAGGTGATGTGGTCGTACGCGGGCGCGACGTCCGTGGTCAGCGGGCCGAGGGTATAGAACGGCGCCTCCTCGCAGATCTCCTGCTGGAGGTCGATGTTCTCCTTGATCTTGTGCATCGGGACGTGCCCGGGGCCCTCGATCATCGTCTGGACGTTGTGGCGCTTGGCGATCGTGTTCAGCTCGCCGAGCGTGCGCAGCTCCGCGAACTGGGCCTCGTCGTTGGCGTCCGCGATCGAGCCGGGACGCAGGCCGTCGCCGAGCGAGTACGTGACGTCGTACGTCGCGAGGATCTCGCAGAGCTCCTCGAAGTTCGTGTAGAGGAAGTTCTCCTTGTGGTGCGCGAGACACCACGCGGCCATGATCGAGCCGCCGCGCGAGACGATGCCGGTCTTGCGGCGCGCGGTGAGCGGCACGTACGGCAGGAGTACGCCGGCGTGCACGGTCATGTAGTCCACGCCCTGCTCGGCCTGCTCGATGACCGTGTCCTTGTAGATCTCCCAGGTCAGGTCCTCGGCCCTGCCGTCGACCTTCTCCAGGGCCTGGTAGAGCGGCACGGTGCCGATCGGGACGGGGGAGTTGCGCAGCACCCACTCGCGGGTGGTGTGGATGTTGCGGCCGGTGGACAGGTCCATGACCGTGTCGGCGCCCCACTTGGTCGCCCAGGTCATCTTCTCCACCTCCTCCTCGATGGAGGAGGTGACGGCGGAGTTGCCGATGTTGGCGTTGACCTTCACCAGGAACCGCTTGCCGATGATCATCGGCTCGATCTCCGGGTGGTTGACGTTCGCCGGCAGCACCGCGCGACCTGCGGCGATCTCCTCCCGTACGACCTCGGGGGAGACGTTCTCGCGGATGGCGACGTACTCCATCTCCGGGGTGATCTCCCCCCGGCGGGCGTACGCGAGCTGGGTCACCGCCTGGCCGTCGCGGCCGCGGCGCGGCAGGCGCGGACGGCCGGGGAAGACGGCGTCGAGGTTCTTCAGCCCGCCGCCGCGCGGCGAGGTGTGCTTGATGCCGTCGTCCTCGGGACGGGCCGGGCGGCCCGCGTACTCCTCCGTGTCGCCGCGGCCGATGATCCAGTTCTCGCGCAGCGGCGGGAGGCCCCGCCGTACGTCGGTGTCGACGGTGGGGTCGGTGTACGGGCCGGACGTGTCGTACAGCGTGACGTCCTTGCCGTTGGTGAGGTGTACCTGACGGACCGGCACCCGGAGGTCGGGCCGCGAGCCCTGGACGTACCCCTTGTGCCAGCCCGGTGTGCGCTCACCGTCGACAGAGGTGCCGTCCTGGTCGGAGGCAGGCGTGCGTGCATCCTGAATGGTCATGAGACCGATCTCCCTACGCCGGCATTACCCGGTAACAGGTTCGGCGGTCGGCGCAGCCTCCTCCCGTACGTGCGTACGGTGATCAGCGCCCTCTCAGCCCGGTGCTCCGAGCTCCCGCGTGTGCAAAGGTGCCACCACGCTAGCGTCATCCCTGGCGTGCTGAACAGTGGGCCCCCGCCGTTCTTGCGATGATCGGTCGGTGACTTCCCCCCAGCAGACTCCCGAGCCGCACGGCCACGACCACGGTCCAGGCCCTTCCCACGGCCACGCCCAGGGGCACGGCCACAGCCACAACCACGGGCCCGCCGCACCGGTGTCCCGGCATCTGCGCAAGGTCATCGCCGCGGTCCTGATCCCCTTCGCCACAGCCGTCGTGGTGGGGCTCATGGTGCTGTGGCCCGGTGGCGCCCCGCCCCATGAGCGCACCGGGGTCGGCTTCGACCGGCAGACCGAGCAGGGCAAGGTCGTCGCCGTCGAGCAGGTCGACTGCGCGGACGTGAACGCCGCGCAGGTCCCGCCGACCGGCGACACCTCCACCCCTCAGGGGCGCGAGGCGGTCAACGCCCAGCAGGGACAGTGCGAGAAGGCGACCATCGAGGTCACCAGCGGCCCGGAGAAGGGGCGCAGGTTCACCGAGATCGTGCAGCCGGACGCACCGCGCCAACTGGACGAGGGCCAGGGGGTGGTGGTCGCGTACGCTCCCGACGCGCCGCGTGACCTCCAGTACTCGGTGACCGATGTGAACCGCAAGATCCCGCTGGCGGTGCTCGCAGGCATCTTCGCCCTCGTCGTCGTGCTCGTCGGCCGGATGCGGGGCGTGATGGCGCTGATCGCCCTCGTCGCGAGCTTCCTCGTGCTCACGTTCTTCATCCTGCCCGCGATCCTGCAGGGGTCGAATCCGCTGGTCGTGGCGATCGTCGGGTCGAGCGCGATCATGCTGATCGCGCTCTACATGTGCCATGGCCTCTCGGCGCGCACCTCGGTGGCGGTGCTGGGGACGCTGATCTCCCTGCTGCTGATCGGACTGCTCGGCTCGGTCTTCATCGACTGGGCGTCGCTGAGCGGCAACACCGACGACAACACCGGCCTGATCCACGGCCTGTACCCGAGCATCGACATGTCGGGCCTGCTTCTGGCCGGAATCATCATCGGCTCGCTCGGTGTCCTCGACGACGTGACGGTCACCCAGACCTCAGCGGTCTGGGAGCTGCACCAGGCCGATCCGGGCATGGGGCCGCGCGGGCTCTACCGGGCCGCCATCCGCATCGGACGCGACCACATCGCCTCGGTCGTGAACACCCTGGTGCTCGCCTACGCGGGTGCCGCCCTCCCGCTGCTGCTGCTCTTCTCCATCGCTCAGAGCAGCATGGGGACGGTGGCCAACAGCGAACTCGTCGCCGAGGAGATCGTGCGCACCCTGGTCGGGTCGATCGGTCTGGTCGCCTCCGTGCCGGTCACCACGGCACTCGCGGCACTGGTGGTCTCCGCCGACCGGCCGGCGTCCGAAGGACAGCGACCCGCGGCGGTACGGGGCGGGCGTCGGCGCCGCGCCAAGTGACGTAGGGGCCCGGCGCGTCAGGCCGGGCCCGCGTTCTCCTCGGCCAGAATCCGGCCCAGTGCGGCCTCCAGGTGGTCTTCGAAGTCGCCGAGTGTCCGTTCCTGACCGAGCGGGACCAGTTTGTCCGTGCGGTCCAGGAAGGCGACCAGCGGGGGTGCGCTCGCCCGGAAGAGGGCACGGTCGCCGCCGACCTGGAGTCGGATGGAGACGTCCGAGAGACCCTCCGGCTCGGTCGGGGCGATGTGCACATCGCCGTCCCCGCTCGGCCGGTTGATTCCGTCGAGCAGCAGCTCCCTGCCGAACGCCCAGGTGACCGGCGCGTCTCCGGGGAGGTGGAAGGTCATCCGCACCGCGTAGGGATCCCGGGACTCATACCGCAGTTCGACCGGGATCCTGAAGGAGAGCTCCTCGGAGACGAGGAAGCTCATCAGGACTTCGGCCTGAACGGACTCTCGCATCGTGTACCCCGCAGTAGATGAAGCAGTTGTGTGAACACAGCTGCTGAAAGCTGTGACCGAAACGGCCAGGAATGATCCCCCGTGGCCCTCTTGACGCAATCGTGCTGTAAGCGCTAGCAGATCACAAGGAGTGATTTTTCAGATACTGATAGAGAAAGCGAGCGAGCTGAAGAGCCTTCCGATCTCTGTGCGTAGTCGCTCGACTGCCGGGAGCAACCGTTCTTCCTGGTGGAGGGGGAGGGAAATGGCCATTGCACCCGCTGCGGAGCCCGCGGTGATGGGGATCGCGGCACAGACCGTGCCGAGCGCATATTCCTGACGCTCGACCAGGGGCTCCATTCGCCCCAAACCGTCCAAACGCTCCAAAAGCGTACGGCGATTACGCACGGTGAACGGCGTGATCGCTTCCACCGGATGACGGTCGAGGTGGTCTTGACGGGATTTCGGATCGAGTTGACTCAGCAGACACTGCCCGATCGCGTGGGCGTGGGCGGTCTGCCGGAAGTCGGCCCATTCCTCCACGGCGGGGGCGGAAGGGGTGTCGGCGACGGCGACGAGCTCGATCTCCCCCTCGCGGTAGAGGGCGAAATAGACCGGCACACCGATCTCGTCCCGCCAGCGGGCAAGAGAGTCTTCGATCTTGATGCGACGATTCTGCACAGCTTCGCCGCCGGCCAGTCGGACGGCGGCTTCACCCAGCACGAACACACCCTTCTCACGGCGCAGATAGCCCTCGTGCGTCAGGGTGCGGAGCAGGTGGTACGTGGTGGGCAGCGGAAGGCCCGTCTCACGGGCGAGCTGTTTGGCGGGAGCGCCGTCCGCGTGGGAGGACACGGCCTCCAGGAGTCTCAGCGCCCGCTGCACCGAGCCGATCAGGGTAGGCGCAGCCGTCTGCGTAGCCGTGGCCAAAGGTCACCCCCAGGCGTGACGACGGATGCACTGCACCCGCCCGCGGGGGCCGCCCCCGCGCGCCCGCCAGGCCTGGGAAACCGCTGGTCAGTACGGAGGTCTACGCCTGTAGTCCCCAACGCGGCGGAGAGATTCCACTCTAGTGGCAGGTCCAGGGCGCGCGCCCTGATTAGCCGGGCGCGTTCCCCCAGGCGGGCTAATAGCCTCCATGGGCCTCATACCGATCAGTAGCTTGTGCTACCAGTCCTCGCGAGGACGGTCGGAGGAGCTGAACTTCCGCACGACGTAGATCAGTCCGGCGACGAGGGCCACGAAGAGCAGCACCTTGAAGAGCAGCCCGACCACGAAGGCCAGGACGCTGGTGATCAGTCCGCCGAAGACGAGCAGGGCGAGCGCCGGTATGGCGACCCACTTCACCCACCAGGGCATCCCCGCGAGAATCTCTCGTACGGCCATCGTCCCTACCTCGCTCTCGAAGATCCGTTCCGCGCACTCCGCGCCGAACAACTTCAAGGCTAGGGGCCCGAAGAGGCCCACAGGGGCCCCACGGCCCCCGCTCTCCCCTGATCCGACCCCTAGGGGGTCGACGCGGACCAGGCCCGGCCCGCGGCGCTCAGCTCTCGGGCGGCGAGAAGACCACCATCACGCGCAGGTCCTCGCTGATGTGGTGGAACTTGTGCTCCACCCCCGCCGGCACGTAGACGACGCTGCCGCGCGCCACCTGCGTCGTCTCCGTCCCGACCGTGATCGCCGCCCGGCCGCTCACCACGAAGTACACCTCGTCCTGGCGGTGCGGCTGCTGCGGGTCGAGCTCCCCCGCGTCCAGCGCGTACAGGCCCACCGACATGTTCCGCTCCCGCAGGAACTGGAGGTACGCGCCCTTGTTCGCGGCGCGCTCCGCCTCGAGTTCGTCCAGTCGGAATGCCTTCATCGCCCGTCCGCCCCTGCCTCTGTCCGATCATGTCTGCCACGATCAGACACATGATGAATTTCGTAGTCAAGACGCTCGCCAACGCGGGCGCCCTGGGAGTCGCCGTCTGGTTGCTCTCACCGGACATCAGCCTGACCGGTGAGAGCACCGGCGAGAAGGCCCTGACCCTCATTCTCGTCGCCCTGGTCTTCGGACTGGTGAACTTCCTGGTCAAGCCGATCGTCAAACTGCTGGCGCTTCCGCTCTTCATCCTGACGCTCGGTCTGATCACCCTCGTGATCAACGCCTTGATGCTGCTCCTCACGTCCTGGCTTGCCGACCTGTTCGACCTCAGCTTCCACGTCGAGGGCTTCTGGACCGCCGTCCTGGGCGGCCTGATCATCTCCGTCGTGTCGTGGGCCCTGAACGTCGTGCTCCCCGACAACGACTGAGTGGGGACCATGACCTACCGCGTCTGCTTCGTCTGCACGGGCAACATCTGCCGCTCGCCGATGGCCGAGCACGTCTTCCGCAGCCAGCTGGAGGACGCCGGCCTCGGCGCGGCGGTGGAGGTCGACAGCGCCGGCACCGGCGGCTGGCACGAGGGGGACGGCGCCGACCCGCGCACCGTCGCCGTCCTCGACGAGAACGGCTACACCTCCGCACACGTCGCGCGCCGGTTCCGGGCCTCCTGGTTCTCCGATCTCGACCTGGTGATCGCACTGGACGAGGGGCACCTGCGGGAGCTGCGCGAGCTCGCCCGCACGCCCGAGGAGGCGGCGCGGATACGGCTCCTGCGCTCCTACGACCCCGCCGCGGGGGACCGGCTCGACGTCCCCGACCCTTACTACGGGGGCCGCGAGGGCTTCGACGAGTGCCTGGAGATGGTGAAGGCCGCAGGCGAGGGACTGCTCACGGCCGTACGCCTTGAGATCGAGGAGCGGACACCGTGACCGACGAGTCATACGGAGACGGCACGCGCGCCGTACGGGCGGGACTTCCCGAACCCGTGAAGTACGAGCCGACCCTGCCGGGGCCGGTCTTCGCCGCGCACTTCCACCTGCCGGGCGAACCGACGGGCCCGTACACGTACGGCCGCGACGAGAACCCCACCTGGACCCACCTGGAACGGGCCATCGGCGAGCTGGAGGCGCCGGGGGAGCAGGACGTCGAGACGCTGGTCTTCGCCTCGGGCATGGCCGCGATCTCCGCCGTCCTCCTCTCCCAGCTGAAGGCGGGCGACGCGGTCGTGCTGCCCGCCGACGGCTACCAGGCCCTGCCCCTGCTCCACGAGCAGCTGCGCGCGTACGGCATCGAGGTCCGCACCGCGCCGACCGCCGACGACGGCCAGCTCGCCGTCCTCGACGGGGCCCGCCTCCTGTGGATCGAGACCCCGTCCAACCCCGGGCTCGACGTCTGCGACATCCGGCGCCTGGTGCGCGAGGCGCATGCGGCGGGGGCGCTCGTGGCCGTCGACAACACCCTCTCCACCCCCCTCGGCCAGCGCCCCCTCGAACTGGGCGCGGACTTCTCCGTCGCCAGCGACACCAAGGGCATGACCGGGCACGGGGACATCCTGCTCGGCCACGTCAGCTGCCGCGATCCCCAGCGGGCCGCGGAGGTACGGCGCTGGCGCAAGGTCGTCGGAGCCATCCCCGGGCCCATGGAGGCATGGCTCGCCCACCGCTCGCTCGCCACGCTCCAGCTGCGTATCGACCGGCAGTGCTCCACCGCCCTCACGCTCGCGCGGACGCTCGCCGGACGCGCGGACGTGACCGGGCTGCGCTATCCGGGACTGCCCGACGACCCCTCGCACGCGGTGGCCGCCCGGCAGATGCGGCGCTTCGGGCCGGTGGTCTCCTTCGAGCTGGTGGACCGGAAGCGGGCCGAGCGGTTCCTCGAAGAGCTGCGGCTCGTGGACGACGCCACCAGTTTCGGCGGTGTGCGCTCCACGGCGGAGCGGCGTGGGCGCTGGGGCGGGGACGCGGTCGCCGAGGGATTCATCCGGTTCTCGGTCGGCGCCGAGGACCCCGAGGACCTGATCGCCGACGTGCTGCGGGCCCTCGACGAGGCCGGATCCGCCGGCTGAGGCCGGCGCCACCGCCGCGTGCACGCGGAAAGGGGCGCTCCGAGCCTCCCCCCTCGTGGCTCGGAGCGCCCCCGGTTCCACGCGCGGAGACCGCCTGAACAAGGCTAGTTGACTGAGCGTCAGTGTCCAATCACGGTAGCGACAGCGACCTATCGACTTATTTATAGTTGGACGGTCCTGAGGCGCAGTCAGCCGACCGCCTGAGCCGGACGGCCGCACGGCCGGGAGGGGGCGGGCATGGATCTTGCCCTGCTGCGCACGTTCGTCACGGTGCACCGGGCCGGCTCCTTCACCCGCGCCGCCGCGCTCCTCGGCCTCTCCCAGCCCGCCGTCACCAGCCAGATCCGGACCCTCGAACGACAACTCGGGCGGCCCCTCTTCCTCAGACAGGCCCGCGGGGTCACCCCGACGAGCATCGGCGACGAGCTCGCCCACCGAGCCGCCCCCCATCTGGACGCCCTCGTCGAGATCGCCGAGACCGGCCTCGACGAGGAGAGCGGTCTCCGTACCCTCCATGTCGCCGGGCCCCCCGAGTTCACCGCTCTTCGCGTCCTGCCGGCCCTGACCCCCCTGGTCGGCCAGGGGCTCGCCGTACGGGCGTCGTTCCTCGGCAACACGGAGGAGATCCTCGACGGCCTCGCCGCGGGCCATCACGATCTGGCCGTCGCCACCGCCCGTCCCCGAGGCGGCCTGCTCGTCGCCACCCCGCTCTGCGACGAGGAACACGTCCTGGTCGCGGCACCGCGCTGGGCGGCCCGGCTCTCCCCCGAGATTCTCCTCCGCAAGGGCGCGGTGGTCCTCAAGCAGCTCCCGGTGGTCGAGGTGCACGAGTCGCTGCCGTTCGTCGCCCGCTACTGGGCGAGCGTCTTCGAGACCGAGCCAGCGGTCGCCGCCACGGTGATCGCCCCCGACCTGCGCGCCGTACGGGAATCCGCCGCCTCCGGCGCCGGGCTCGCCGTCCTGCCCCGCTACCTCTGCGAGGAGGCCCTCGCCCAAGGCCGGCTCGTGGCACTGCTCGACCCGCCGGTCCCTCCGCTGCGGACCTACTTCCTCGTCGTACGCACCGGCACGCTGGCGCTGTCGCCCATCGCGCGGGCTCACGAGGAACTGCTGCGGGCCGCCGCGCCCTGGTGAGTTTCAGGACACCTCGGACGGGCCATTTTCTTCCCATGAACGAACGGCCCGTGATCAAACGCACCGCACGCGCCATCCTGCTCGACGGGGACGACCTGATCCTCATCAAGCGCACCAAGCCGGGGATGGATCCCTACTGGCTCACGCCCGGTGGCGGCGTGGAACCCTCTGACGCCACCGTCGTCGAGGCCCTGCACCGCGAGGTGCACGAGGAACTCGGCGCCAAGATCACCGACGTGGTGCCCTGCTTCGTCGACACCGTCGAGCACATCGTCGACGGCGGGGTCTCCGGGGTGAAGGTCCAGCACTTCTTCGTGTGCCGGCTCGGCTCCATGGACACCTCGCTGCGGCACGGCCCCGAGATGGACGACCCGGTCGGCGAGTACGAGATCGTCCGGGTGCCCTTCAGCCGGGTGGGGATCGCCGCCGTGCACCTCGTTCCGCTCTCCCTGCGCCACTACCTCGACGGCAACATCGAGGGCGTCCGCGCCATGCACGCCCCCGACCTGGGCTGATCCGAGGGCGTCGGGGCGAGCTCCGACAGGAAGTCGTGCCGGATGCGCTCCGCGGGGACACCCGCTCCCCGGAGCGCGTCCACCCCGCGGCGGACCATGCCGAGCGGGCCGGAGAGGTAGGCGTCGCGTTCGCCCCAGGGACCGAAGCGGCAGACGGCCTCCGGAAGCTTCCCCTGCTCCTCGGTGACCGGGTGGACGGAGAGCCAGGGGAAGGTCTTCTGAAGCCGCAGCATCGTGTCGATGTCGTAGAGGTCGTGCCCGCTGCGCGCTCCGTAGAAGACGTCCACCGGGCGTCGGTCCCCGTGCTCGGCGACGTCCTCCACCAGGGCCTTGATCGGCGCGATTCCGGTGCCGCCGCCCACACAGAGCAGGCCGGTGTCCGTGGCGTGGTCGACCGTCATGGAGCCGGCCGGCGGGCCGAGCCGCAGCACGTCACCCGGGCGGGCCCGATGGACCAGCGCGTTGGACACCCACCCCGCTGGAACCGCCTTGACGTGGAGGGAGAGCAGTCCGTCGGGCCGGGGCGCCGACGCGAAGGAGTAGTGGCGCCAGATCCGCGGCCACCACGGGGTCTCGAGCGTCGTGTACTGCCCCGCGAGAAAGGGATACGGCTGGTCGGGCCGGAGCGTGACGACGGCGACGTCCGGGGTCCGCAGATCGTGCGAGACCACCTCGGCCTGCCACCAGGCAGGCGCCGAGCGTTCGTCCGCCGCCGCCGCGTCGATCATGATCTGGGAGATCGTCGTGTACGTACGGACCCAGGCCGCCTCGGTCTCCTCGTCCCAGGTCGCCGTCGCGTACCGGACGAGCGCCCCGATGAGCGCCTCGCCCACGGCCGGATAGTGGGCGGAGTGGGTGCCGTACTTGCGGTGCCCTCTGCCGAGGTTCTCCAGGTACGAGGTGAGCACCGGTGTGTCGTCCATGTGCTCCGCCGCGGTGAGGAGGGCCTTCAGAAGCCGGTCCCGCTGGGTGTCCATGGCCACCGGGAACATCTCGCGCAGCTCGGGGTTCCGGATGAAGAGCAGCGCGTAGAAGTACGAGGTCACCCGGTCGGCGACCGGGGCGATCTCCGCCAGGGTGCGGCGCACGAGCACCGCGTCGGCGGACCCTCCCTCGGATATTCGAGGCTCGTTCTCGTCCGCCGTCGCGGACTTCTTCTCACCCGCCGACGGAAGGTGCTTCCCGCCCGGCACCCGGGTGTCGTACGTGTCCGTCGCCCCCGGCTCGCGGCCGTCCGCGTCCTCCGCTGCCTTCGTGGTGGTCGGAGCATCCATCATGTGCCTCGCCCTCGCGCTGGCCGGCTTCCGTGGTCGCAGGATGACCCCTCCGATCACCGCTTCGGACGGAAAGCGGCGTTCTCGGGCCATAGGGCCGGGTTTCTGGCTAAGCTGCGCGGTTTTGGACCAGGGCGTAGGCCTCGCGGAGATCTCCGCCGGTGTAACTGTGACGGGAGAGCCCGGCGAGATGGTGGTCCGCGTTCACGGCCACGCTGTCGGGCACGATCGCGAAGAGCTCCGCGTCGGACATCGAGTCCCCGTACGCGACACAGTCGGCCGGATCCACCCCGAAGTCCGCACAGAGTCGCCCCGCGATCCGTACCTTCGCCCTCGCGTCGAGGATGCCGGGCCGGTGGATGGGCTCGGTGAAAGGAACCGACGGCCAGCGTGAACCGTGTGCCGCGTCGGCACCCCAGTCGAGAAGACGCTCGACGAAGAAGTCGGGAGAGAGCGAGATCACCGCACAGCGGTCACCCCGAGCCCTGATGTCGGCCCAGACCTCGTGAATGCCGGCCAGCCACGGCGCCCCCTCGAAGGCGGCCGCGACATGATCCAGGGTGAGCGCGGTCCACAGCTCGCGGGCCTGGACGGCGAACTCGTCCGGGCTGAGCCCCCGCAGGAAGCCCTCTTCCAGGGCGGCGATCTCGTCCACGAGGTCCAGCTGCCGGGAGATCTCGACGGCTGCCGCCGATCCCCGGATCAGGGTGCCGTCGAGATCGAAGAGGTGCAGTCGCTGTCTACGCGGTTTCACGTGAAACATCGTCCCCATGCCAGGGGGTGGAAGCAACGCCCTCTCGGGTATCGGCCAGATCCGGTAAAGCGGTGGACGGACGATCACCGCGTCGGAGAGCCTGACAGCATGCCGATCTCCTCCCCCCTCGCACAGCTCCCCATCCGGCGTCTCACCTCGGACGACCTCCTCGCCTGCGCCGACCTCTCCGAGAACCGGGGCTGGTACCGCGAGGAGTACAAATGGGGCCTGCTGCTCACCGCCGGGACCGGCTACGGCATCGACGACCCCTCCGGAACCGGGCTGGCCGCCTGCTCCGTGGTCACGTCGTACGGCCCGGGGCTCGCCGCGATCGGCATGGTGCTCGTCGCCGAGCGGTACGCACGCCAAGGGGTGGGACGGCATCTCATGCAGCACGTCGTCGAGGAAGCCGGGGACACACCGCTCACCCTGTACGCCACGGCGAACGGGCAGCCCCTGTACGAACAGCTGGGCTTCACGGAGACGACCCGGGCGGAGATGGTGCGGGGGCACTTCACCTTCAGCACGCCCGCCCCCGCCGTTCCGGTGCGCCCGGCGACGGCGGACGACCTCCAGGCGGTCCTGCGCCTGGACCACGAGATCTTCGGCCTCGACCGCACCCACATGATCACCCGGCTCCCCGCGTTCGCGGACCATCTCCGGGTCGCGGAGGAGGACGGCGAGATCACGGGCTTCGCGGCGGCCTGGCCCAACATGGACACGCATGTCATCGGACCGCTGGTCGCCCGGGACACCCCCACGGCTCAGGCCCTCTTCGCCTCGCTGGCAGCGGCCAGTGACCGTCCGCTGCGGACGGACATCGACGTGCGGCACACCGCCCTGCTGCGGTGGGCGAAGGAGAACGGCATCGACTCGATCGCCACCACCTCACTGATGGTCCGCTCCCTCCCCGACCTTCCCGGCGACTGGCGACGCCGCTTCGCCCCTCTGACGGTCGCGGCCGGGTAACCCCGGCACATCCGGGGGCCTCCCGGAGAGCGAGAGGCAACGGAGAGCGAGAGCCCGATTTACTTGCACACGCGCATTATTGCGTCGCATCGTCTACCCTGGGGCCGAGAGCCACTCCGGTGCCGAGGAGAGATCGAGGAGAGACCATGACCGCGACGGACCCCGCACTCACCGCGCTCTCCCAGCGCTGGTGCGCCCTCTCTCTGCTGCACGGCAGGATCGAGTCCCACATCGAGCGTGCGCTGGAGGCTCGTCACGGTCTGAGCGTTCGGGAGTACTCGCTCCTCGACGTCCTCAGCCGCCAGCACAGCGGCCCCGGCGGCCACCTTCAGATGAAGCAGGTGGCCGACGCCGTCGTGCTCAGCCAGAGCGCCACCACCCGGCTCGTCACCCGGCTCGAAGACCGCGGTCTGCTCACCCGGTACCTCTGCGCCACCGACCGTCGCGGCATCTACACCGATGTCACCGAGGCAGGCCAGAAGCTCCTGGAAGAGGCCCGCCCCACCAACGACACCGCGCTGCGCGAGGCCCTGGACGAGGCCGCGAAGAACCCGGAGCTGGCCCCGCTGGTCCAGGTCGTGGAAGGCGTGAGCGTTCCCGCCTGACCGGCGACCGGAACGGACGCGGGTGGCCTCTTGAGCGCACCCGCGTACCCTGCCGGGCATGAGCGATCTTGAAATCCGCCCCGCCACCACGGGTGACCTCGAAGCCATCGTCGCGATGCTCGCGGACGACCCCCTGGGCGCGCAGCGCGAGTCCCCGGACGACCTCGGCCCGTATCTCGCCGCCTTCGAGCGCCTCGCGAGCGACCCCAACCAGCAGGTCGTGGTCGCCGTCCGCGAGGACAAGGTCGTCGGCACCCTCCAGCTGACGATCATTCCCGGACTCTCCCGCAGGGGCGCCACACGCTCGGTCATCGAGGGCGTCCGCATCCACGCCGATGAGCGCGGCAGCGGTCTCGGAACCCAGTTCATCGAGTGGGCCGTCGCGGAGTCCCGGCGCCAGAACTGCCAACTGGTACAGCTGACCTCCGACGCCACCCGTACCGACGCCCACCGCTTCTACGAGCGACTTGGCTTCGAGGCCTCCCACCTGGGCTTCAAGATGAACCTCTGAGGCGGGGGAGCGAGGCGGGCGCGGGGCGGGCGCCTCGGACAGGGCGGACGCGGGACGGGGCGGCCACGCGCCGGGACACAGGCCCCGGCGCGCCGGTCACGCGTTTCACGTGAAACACCCAAGAGCGGCTCAGAGACCGCGCCAGCCTGCCTCGTCCACCCCACCAGGCACCGCGTCCGCCGGCGCGTACGGCTCCCGCGTGAAGACGAAAGAGCCGAGGTCGAGATGGCTCACACTGCCGTCGGGGCGCCGGACCACCCGGAGCGTCTCCCCCGCGTAGTAGCCGTTCAGCCCGACCCAGCCACCGTCGGGGAGCGCCCGGAAACGGGCCCGCCGGCCGACTCCCGTCAGAGGTTCCAGCACCACGCCCCGCTCGGATCCGAGCCGGAGCCCGTAGCCATACGTACCCCAGTACCAGGTACCGGTCAGGGCGAGGAGCTCCTCGTCGACCTCGGCCTCCGGAAGCGGGCGCCAGGGCTCCGGGAACCTCGGCTCCGCCTCCGCCACGATCCGCACGAGATCGGCGGCCACGACCGACGTCAGCGGCCCTGAAGTGGCATTGGCGAGGGCGATCGCCGCAAGACCGTCCTCCACGCTCACCCACAGGGCGGCGACGAAGCCGGGCAGCGAGCCGGTGTGACCGATCAGGGTCCGGCCGTCCTTGCGCAGCAGCTGGAGGCCGAGCCCATAGCTCCCCTCCCAGTCCCCCTCCCCTGCCGGGGAAGCCGGAGCCCGCATCTCCTCCACGGAGGCCACGGCGAGCACGCGCTCGTCTCCGGCCGCCAGGAACGCGGCGAACCGGGCGAGATCCGCCGCCGTCGACCAGAGCTGCCCCGCCGGTGCCATCAGCCCCAGCGACTCGGACGGCTCGGGCAGCATCACGTCGGCCCAGGGATGCACCGCCCAGCCGCCGGCGTGCGGGGCGACCGGATCGACCGTCGTACGGCCCATCCCCAGGGGCTCCAGGATCTCGCGTCGCAGCGCCTCTTCCCAGGACACACCTCGCACGGTCTCGACCAGCGAACCCAGCAGGGTGTAACCGGGGTTGGAGTAGTGGTGCCGACGCCCGGGAGTCTGGAGGAAGGGCTGCTCCCCCAGTACGTCGGAGAGCTCCGGCCGCAGCAAGGCGGACGAACGTTCCCACCAGACGCCGGGCGCCTCGGCCACGAGACCACCGCTGTGAGTGAGGAGTTGAGCGATCGTCACCTCCCCCGCGCCCGTGCCCTTGAGGTGCCGCTCCAGCGGGTCGTCAAGACCGAGGAGCCCCTCGTCCCGCAGCCGCATCACCAGCACGGCGGTGAACACCTTGGTGAGAGAGCCGATCCTGAACTGTGTGTCGGCGTCCGGCGCGTGCCCGTCCACGCAACTGCGCGAACCGCTCCACACCAGCGCTCCGTCGCGCACCACCGCCCCCACGAAGGAAGGCGACCGCCCCTCGGACTGGGCGACCGCGACGCGGTGCAGCAGAGCCCGCTCGGTGCCGGGCAACAGGGCTTCGAAAGATGTCGTCATGAGGGCCATCCAACTCGATGGTCCTCCGCGAAGCTTCCCGCTTTTCCCACGGACGGCCCGACGACTGGGCGGGGCAGGAATGCGGGGTCTCGTGGCCCGTGTCGGATGTCGGCCCCATGACCTGCGGGTTCGTCCGCTGTCTCACGCCGTGTCGGACGCTCGGTGTCTCAGCTCCGTGTCGGAAATCGAAGGCGCCGCCGACTGATGGCGACGGCGCGACCCGCTGAACTGCGCTGTCCTGTCGCATTCCAGTTGCCAGGTGGTGCGGCTCTGACCTGCGGGGCTGCCAGATGGCCTGGTAATGCGGTCCTGTGTCATTCTCAGACGAGTTGGCCTTCTCGGAAGGAATCGCGCGGCGCGGATCCGATTCCCAGGCAGTCGGCGCCCAGACATAGCTGTGGACCGGTCATCCCGCGGCCGGGCGACGAGGCCGGTCGCGCTGAGCGCGCCAGGCGGCGAGCGCTTCGGCACGGCTGCCAGCCGGATGCTCGGCATACCAGTCACGCAGAAAGCGGTTGAGCTCGAACTGCGAGCCGATCTCCTGAAGCTGGGCAGCGGCCTGGCGCGTGGCGTGCCAGTGGGCGATGGCATCGGCCAGGGTGCGCCCTGCACCTTCGGCTACGAATGTCCGCATGGAGGCGTCGAAGTGGAAGCCCTGGCCGATCTCGCGGCGGAAGTACTCCCGCAGCACCTGACTGCACCGCTGGCCCTCGGGGATCACGGTGAACCCGTTCACTGGCGCGGCGAGCTGGCGGCCGGCGCTGCGCGTCCGGGGTGGCGCGGCCGACGGGGCGACGCCGTCCAATGCGGCCCGTAGCCGCTCCGTCAGTGCCGCCTTCCCACCGCCCCGCGGCACCCCGAGCTCGCGGGCAAGTACGGTCAGTTCGGCCAGCGTCCAGTACCAGCGGGACAACTCGTCCCCGCTCAACGCCGCACTCAGCTCTGGTCGCGTCTCAGCGCCTGTATTCGAACTCATGTCCCCATGGTAGGAGAGGTGGTACGCCCGGCGTTCGACGAGACGAACCGGCGGCCGACCGTGACGCGGTGAGAATCTGGCGGCTCGGATGAGACCGAGTCAGAATCTGCCAGCTGCGCTGCGACAGGACATGCGCTGTCTCGCGGTCGATGTCGGATCCGACTCCGATCCGACATCGACCGTGAGATTCCGACACGGGAAATGAGATCCCACAGGAATGCGGTCAGGTCTGGGCCATGTCAACGAAGCGGGAGTAGTGGCCCTGGAAGGCCACGGTGATCGTGGCCGTGGGGCCGTTACGGTGCTTGCCCACGATGATGTCCGCCTCGCCTGCCCGGGGGGACTCCTTCTCGTAGGCGTCCTCGCGGTGCAGCAGGATCACCATGTCGGCGTCCTGCTCGATCGAGCCGGACTCGCGGAGGTCGGAGACCATCGGCTTCTTGTCGGTGCGCTGCTCGGGACCACGGTTCAGCTGGGACAGCGCGATGACGGGCAGCTCCAGCTCCTTGGCGAGGAGCTTCAGGTTTCGCGACATGTCGGAGACCTCTTGCTGGCGGCTCTCCTGCCGCTTGGAGCCACCGGACTGCATGAGCTGCAGATAGTCGATGATGACGAGCTTGAGGCCGTTGCGCTGCTTGAGCCGGCGGCACTTCGCCCGGATCTCCATCATCGACAGGTTCGGGGAGTCGTCGATGTAGAGCGGGGCCTGCGAGACGTCCGGCATCCGGCGGGCGAGGCGGGTCCAGTCCTCGTCGGTCATCGTGCCGGAGCGCATGTGGTGCAGCGCGACCCGGGCCTCGGCCGAGAGCAGACGCATCGCGATCTCGTTGCGGCCCATTTCGAGCGAGAAGATGACGCTGGGCAGGTTGTGCTTGATGGACGCTGCCCTGGCGAAGTCCAGGGCGAGCGTCGACTTACCCATGGCGGGACGGGCCGCGATGATGATCATCTGACCCGGGTGCAGGCCGTTGGTGAGCGAGTCGAGGTCGGTGAAGCCGGTGGGCACTCCGGTCATCTCGCCGCTGCGGGAGCCGATCGCCTCGATCTCGTCGAGCGCGCCCTCCATGATGTCGCCGAGCGGCAGGTAGTCCTCGGTGGTGCGCTGCTCGGTGACCGCGTAGATCTCGGCCTGCGCCGAGTTCACGATCTCGTCGACGTCCCCGTCGGCCGCGTAGCCCATCTGCGTGATCTTGGTACCGGCCTCCACGAGGCGGCGCAGGACGGCCCGCTCGTGGACGATCTCCGCGTAGTACGAGGCGTTTGCCGCGGTCGGTACGGACTGGACGAGGGTGTGGAGGTACGAGGCGCCGCCGACACGCGTGATCTCGCCGCGCTTGGTGAGCTCGGCGCCGACCGTGATCGGGTCAGCCGGCTCCCCCTTGGCGTATAGGTCGAGGATCGCGGCGTAGACCGTCTCGTGGGCGGGCTTGTAGAAGTCGTTGCCCTTGATGATCTCCACGACGTCCGCGATGGCGTCCTTGGAGAGCAGCATGCCGCCGAGGACGGACTGCTCCGCGTCGAGGTCCTGTGGGGGAACACGCTCGAAGCCGGAGAGACCGCCGTCCCAGGGACCGTCGCCGCCCCGCTCGTGCTGGTCGTCCCTTCCCCTGCCGCGCCCGCGCCCGTCGCCGCGTGTGCGGGCGGGCAGCCGGTCGCTCGGTCCGCTGTCGGCCCAGGGGTCGTCCAAGGGCTCGGTAACGCTCACCAAGCCACCTCCTCCCGTCCGCTCCGCGGACCTCGCCATGCCACTCTTTCTTACGCCACGGCCTTCATCAAAGAGTGGCTTCGCGACCGCTTCTGGCGCGTCGGGCGCCGGTCCACGGTAGGCCCGCCGGGGGCGTCAGCCAATCCGGTTATCCACAGGGCCTGTGGGTGAAGGGCCAGATGCTGTGGAGAACTCCCCGGAACCTGTGCACGGAGCGGGGGACAGCCATGTGGACAAACTCATAGACCCTCCGCCTCCACCCGCGTGACCTCGGCTTTTAGCTTCCACGGGCTGTGGGGGAGAAAAACTTTTCACCCTGGACCAAGATCAGAACAAACGACCCACACCCGAAGCCCCTTACCCTCAGCAAGTAAGGACTCCATAGGCATTGCATCTCTTACCTGTGGAAGATTAGATTGCTCTCATGACCCAGGCCCCCGCGACCCCCAAGGCCGTCCGTCGGCAGCACGACCGCGAGATCGTCTCCCTCGCCCTGCCGGCCTTCGGCGCCCTTGTCGCCGAGCCGCTCTTCCTGATGGTCGACAGCGCCGTCGTCGGACACCTCGGGACGCCCCAGCTCGCGGGTCTCGCGATCGCCGCGGCCCTGCTGTCCACCGCCGTCAGCGTCTTCGTCTTCCTCGCTTACGCCACCACGGCCGCCGTCGCCCGCCGCGTCGGCTCCGGCGACCTTCCGGCCGCGATCCGCCAGGGCATGGACGGCATCTGGCTCGCCCTCCTCCTCGGCGCCGCCGTCGTCGCCCTGACGCTCCCCGCGGCACCATGGCTCGTCGGCCTCTTCGGGGCCTCCGACACCGCCGCCCCCTACGCCGTGACCTACCTCCGCATCTCCAGCCTCGGCATCCCCGCCATGCTGGTGGTCCTGGCCGCCACCGGCGTCCTGCGCGGCCTTCAGGACACCCGTACGCCGCTCTACGTGGCCATCGCCGGCTTCACGGCCAACGCCGCGCTCAACATCGGACTCGTCTACGGGGCCGGCCTCGGCATCGCGGGATCCGCCTGGGGCACGGTCATCGCCCAGTGCGGCATGGCCGCCGCCTACCTCTTCGTGGTCGTACGGGGCGCCCGGCGCCACGGGGCCTCCCTCCGCCCTGACGCGGTCGGCATCCGTGCGTCCGCCCAGGCCGGTGCCCCGCTCCTCGTCCGTACGCTCTCGCTCCGCGCGGTTCTGCTGATCGCCACGGCCGTCGCGGCCCGTCTCGGCGACGCGGAGGTCGCCGCCCACCAGATCATCCTGTCCCTGTGGAGCCTGATGGCCTTCGCCCTCGACGCGATCGCCATCGCCGGTCAGGCCATCATCGGCCGCTACCTCGGCGCGGAGGACGCCGACGGCGCCCGCCAGGTCTGCCGCCGCATGGTCCAGTGGGGTGTGGTCTCCGGAGTGGTCCTCGGCGTCCTTGTCATCGTTGCCCGGCCGCTGTTCATCCCGCTTTTCACCAGCGACACCACGGTCCAGGACACGCTGCTTCCTGCCCTGCTCGTCGTCGCGCTCTCACAGCCGATCTCCGGTGTCGTCTTCGTCCTCGACGGCGTCTTGATGGGTGCTGGGGACGGCCCTTATCTGGCGTGGGCCATGCTGCTGACTCTCGCGGTCTTCGCCCCGGTGGCCCTCGCCATCCCGGCGCTCGGCGGCGGGCTGACGGCACTCTGGTGGGCCATGACGCTGATGATGGCGGTCCGGATGGCGACGCTCTGGCTCCGCTCCCGCTCCGGCCGCTGGATCGTCACAGGCGCCACACGGTGAATGTTTCACGTGAAACGCCCGGTTCCGCCGGTTGACCGAGAACGGCGGAAGGGCCGCACCCCGAGGGGTGCGGCCCTTCCTCACTGCTGAGCGCAGACTGCCAAGGGCAGCGTTACGCGGCGACGACCTCGACGCCGAGCTTCGCGGCAACCTCGGGGTGCAGACGCACGGACACCTGGTGCGAGCCCAGGGTCTTGATCGGCGAACCGAGCTCGACGCGACGCTTGTCGACGTCGGGGCCACCCGCGGACTTGATCGCCGAGGCGATGTCGGCCGGGGTCACGGAGCCGAAGAGACGGCCGGCGTCGCCGGAGCGAACGGCCAGGCGCACCTTCGTACCCTCGAGGCGGGCCTTGATCTCGTTGGCCTGCTCGATGGTCGCGATCTCGTGGATCTTGCGGGCGCGGCGGATCTGCGCCACGTCCTTCTCGCCACCCTTGGTCCAGCGGATCGCGAAACCACGCGGGACCAGGTAGTTGCGAGCGTAGCCGTCCTTGACGTCAACGACGTCGCCAGCGGCACCGAGGCCAGAGACCTCGTGGGTGAGGATGATCTTCATTTTTCGGTCACCCTTCCCTTATCGCGCGGTGGACGTGTAGGGCAGCAGCGCCATCTCACGGCTGTTCTTGACTGCCGTGGCGACGTCACGCTGGTGCTGCGTGCAGTTGCCGGTGACGCGGCGGGCACGGATCTTGCCGCGGTCGGAAATGAACTTCCGCAGCATGTTCGTGTCCTTGTAGTCCACGTACACGGTCTTGTCCTTGCAGAACGCGCAGACCTTCTTCTTAGGCTTGCGCACAGGCGGCTTCGCCATGGTGTTTCTCCTGTGTGATCAAGAAGTGGGGGTACGAGCTGCTTCGAGGGCTTGCGCCTTAGAAGGGGGGCTCGTCCGAGTAGCCGCCGCCGGAGTTCCCACCCCAGCCGCCACCGCCGCCGGCCTGCTGACCGCCGCCGGAGGAGGGGGAGGGACCGCCGGTCGCCCACGGGTCGTCGGCGGGAGCACCGCCACCACCCTGCTGGCCACCGCCGGAGTTTCCACCCCAGCTGCCACCGCCGCCGGCCTGCTGGCCGCCGCCACCGCCGCCGAAGCCCCCACCCTGACCGCCGCGACCGGTGGTCTTGGTGACCTTGGCCGTGGCGTTCTTGAGACTGGGGCCGACTTCCTCGACGTCCAGCTCGTAGACCGTGCGCTTGACGCCCTCACGGTCTTCGTAAGACCGCTGCTTCAGTCGGCCCTGCACGACGACGCGCATGCCTCGCTGAAGCGACTCGGCGACGTTCTCCGCCGCCTGACGCCAGACCGAGCAGGTGAGGAACAGGCTTTCGCCGTCCTTCCACTCATTGGTCTGACGGTCGAAGGTGCGGGGGGTGGACGCGATACGGAACTTCGCGACCGCCGCACCGGACGGGGTGAAGCGCAGCTCGGGGTCATCGACAAGATTGCCGACGACCGTGATGACGGTCTCGCCTGCCATGGGGGAACCTCTCGGCGGGATTGCTTCTGGCTGCTGTGTTGCTACTCGGACCCGATGACCACTGAGCTAGAAGCTCAGTGGGTCTCGGGACGGAGGACCTTGGTCCGGAGGACCGACTCGTTCAGGTTGAGCTGTCGGTCGAGCTCCTTGACGACCGCAGGCTCGGCCTGCAGGTCGATGACCGAGTAGATGCCCTCGGGCTTCTTCTTGATCTCGTAGGCCAGACGACGACGGCCCCAGGTGTCGACCTTCTCGACCTTTCCGTTGCCCTCACGGACGACAGAAAGGAAGTTCTCGATCAGCGGGGAGACAGCGCGCTCCTCGAGATCGGGGTCGAGGATGACCATCACTTCGTAGTGACGCATGTGGAACCCACCTCCTTTGGACTCAGCGGCCACGGTCGTTCCGTGGCAGGAGGGTCGTGATGCGTTAACAACGGTATCCGCCACCACTGACAGTCCCCTCGACGAACGAGGGACACCGCCGGGATCCAGGAAGGACCAGGGCAGACACCGCTGCAGACCGTACAGAGTACCTGCTCATCGGCCTGCGGTTGAAATCCACTGGTGAGGGGACGCAATCTGTACACATCGGATGTCGGCGGCGCCAGGATGCGCCGCCGTCCCGCAGGCAGCCAGGAGGTGCTCCATGGCACAGGCAATGCGACCCGGCCCGGGCCACTCGCTCTTCGCAACCGATGGCAAGCCCCATCCGCTCCAGGACACCCTGGTCGGAGTGACACTGGTGCTGGGCATCCTCGCCTTCGTCACCGCGCAGTTCCACAACCTGCATCTGCTGAGCTCCTGGTCGGGCCTGATCGGCATCCTGACCGGTGCCTACGGCCAGTTCATCTCCGTGACGACCCGGGAACGCTTCGCTCTGATCGTCGGACTCGGCGCGGCAGCACTGGGCTTCTACCTCGGCATGGCCCAGGGCGGTCTCTTCGGCGGCGTCGCCGGCTGAGCCGAGCGGCACGTCAGGGCGCACATGCCCATCCGGGGCGCTCCCCGGTCACAGTAGGCTTCGGCGCGAGAGCCGGAGCCCCTGACCGATGGGGACACACCTGCCGAGGAGCGCCCCGCATGAGCCTGACCCTGAGGACCATCAGCCGTGAGCAGCATCTGGGATTCATCCAGAGCCAGCCTTCGGCGAGCCACTGCCAGGTCCCGGCGTGGGCTGACGTGAAGACGGAGTGGCGCTCGGAGAACCTCGGCTGGTTCGACAAGAACGGCGAGCTGGTCGGCGCCGGCCTGGTGCTCTACCGCCAGCTGCCGAAGATCAAGCGCTACCTGGCCTACCTGCCCGAGGGCCCGGTCATCAACTGGTACGCGCCCAACCTCGACGAGTGGCTGCAGCCGATGCTGGCGCACCTCAAGCAGCAGGGCGCCTTCTCGGTGAAGATGGGCCCGCCGGTCGTCATCCGCCGCTGGGACTCGGCCGCCATCAAGTCCGGCATCCAGGACCCGGACGTCAAGCGCCTCAAGGACGTCCAGGCCTCCCACGTCGAGCCGCGTGCCTTCGAAGTGGCGGACCGGCTGCGGAAGATGGGCTGGCAGCAGGGCGAGGACGGCGGCGCCGGCTTCGGCGACGTGCAGCCCCGCTATGTCTTCCAGGTCCCGCTCGCGAACCGCTCCCTGGACGACGTCCTCAAGGGCTTCAACCAGCTGTGGCGCCGCAACATCAAGAAGGCCGAGAAGGCCGGTGTCGAGGTCGTCCAGGGCGGCTACGAGGACCTGGCCGAGTGGCAGCGGCTGTACGAGATCACGGCCGTCCGCGACCATTTCCGGCCGCGCCCGCTGTCGTACTTCCAGCGCATGTGGACCGTCCTCAACAACGAGGACCCCAACCGCATGCGGCTGTACTTCGCGCGGCACAACGGCGTGAACCTCTCCGCGGCGACGATGCTCGTCGTCGGCGGGCACGTCTGGTACTCCTACGGCGCCTCCGACAACATCGGCCGTGAGGTCCGGCCCTCGAACGCGATGCAGTGGCGGATGCTCCGCGACGCGTACGCGATGGGTGCGACCGTCTACGACCTGCGGGGCATCTCGGACTCGCTCGACGAGACCGACCACCTCTTCGGGCTCATCCAGTTCAAGGTGGGCACGGGCGGCGAGGCCGTCGAGTACGTCGGCGAGTGGGACTTCCCGCTGAACAAGCTTCTGCACAAGGCGCTCGACATCTACATGTCGCGCCGCTGACGCGTGTCGCGCCGCCGACGCATGACGTACCGCTGACGCGTGTCCCGTCGCTGAAGTTTCCGTAGTCTCGTACATACCTTTGATACACCGCTGCCATCAGAAAGGTTCCGGGCCGGCCATGGCGCTCTCCCTCTACGTCGACACCGCTCGCTGGCGCGCGCACCAGAAGACCGTGATCGACCAGTTCCCGGGGGTCATCCCGGTCTGCAAGGGCAACGGCTACGGCTTCGGGCACGAGCGCCTCGCCGACGAGGCGGCCCGCTTCGGGGCCGACATGCTCGCCGTGGGGACCACGTACGAGGCCGCGAAAATCAAGGACTGGTTCGGCGGCGACCTGCTGGTCCTCACCCCCTTCCGACGGGGTGAGGAACCGGTTCCGCTGCCCGACCGGGTCGTCCGCTCGGTGTCCTCGGTGGACGGCGTCCACGCCCTGGTGGGGGCCCGTGTCGTCATCGAGTGCATGAGCTCGATGAAGCGGCACGGCGTCCGCGAGGAGGAGCTCCCGCAGCTCCACTCCGCCATCGAGGACGTCCGCCTGGAGGGCTTCGCGCTGCACCTTCCCCTGGACCGCCCGGACGGCACCGACGCCGTGGAGGAGGTCATCGGCTGGATGGACCGGCTGCGGGCCGCCCGGCTGCCGCTTCACACCATGTTCGTCAGCCACCTGCGGGCCCAGGAACAGGCCCGGCTCCAGCAGCAGTTCCCCCAGACCCGGTTCCGCGCCCGGATCGGCACCCGGCTGTGGCTCGGCGACCACGAGGCCACGGAGTACCGGGGCGCGGTCCTCGACGTGACCCGGGTCGCCAAGGGAGACCGGTTCGGCTACCGCCAGCAGAAGGCCGCGTCGGACGGCTGGCTGGTCGTCGTCGCCGGCGGCACCTCGCACGGCGTGGGCCTGGAGGCCCCCAAGGCGATGCACGGTGTCATGCCGCGGGCCAAGGGCGTCGCACGGGCCGGTCTCGCCACCGTCAACCGCAACCTGTCGCCGTTCGTCTGGGCCGGGAAGCAGCGCTGGTTCGCCGAGCCGCCGCACATGCAGGTGTCGATCCTGTTCGTGCCCGCCGACGCCGAGGAGCCCCGGGTCGGCGACGAACTCGTGGCCCATCTGCGTCACACCACGACGCAGTTCGACCGGCTCGTCGAGCGCTGAGCGCCGGCACCGGGCGCTGAGCCTGCCGGTCTGTCTCCCTTCCGGCCGGCCCTATCCGTACACCGGCCGACCCTGCCGTACACCGGCCGGCCCTTCCTTCACCCCCGGGAGCTCTGCTCTCCGGGGGTGCCCCATTCCACCCGCGGCCCGTCGTCGACGGCCGGGGCCGCGTGCCGGGCCGGATGGGCGGCCCTGCCCGCCACGACGACGTCCTCCGCGCCGTCCAGGACGCCCCCCGAGGGGTCGTCGGCGCCGTCCTGCCGGACCGGGTCCTTCTCGGGCCTCAGGATGTCGCGCACGACCATCGCGCACAGGTACAGGGTGCCGGCCAGGTGCAGGACGATCACGAACTGGTAGCCGTCCACCGGCAGGCCCTGCTTGTTGCCGCTGGTCGTGAACGCCAGGTACATCCACACGCCCACGAAGTACATGACCTCGCACGCCTGCCAGACCAGGAAGTCGCGCCAGCGCGGCCGTGCGAGGACTGCCAGCGGGACCAGCCACAGGACGTACTGCGGTGAGTAGACCTTGTTGGTCAGCACGAACGCGGCGACGATCAGGAAGGCCAGCTGGACGAAGCGCGGCCGGCGCGGTGCCGTGAACGCCAGGTAGGCGAGACCCGCCACCGCGGCCAGCATCAGCAGCAGCGCGTACAGGTTGGCCCGGTCCGGCGGGATCGCGATGCCCGTCCGCTGGCTGACCAGCAGCCAGACCGACCCGAAGTCGACGTTCCGCTGCCTGCTGAAGACGTAGAACTGCTTCCAGCCCTCCGGCGCGAGCAGCATCACCGGCAGGTTCACCACCAGCCACGCGCTGCCCGCTCCGAGCACCGCGGTCCCGTACTCCCGCCATTTCCCGGCCCGCCAGCAGACCATCAGCAACGGGCAGAGGAGCAGCACCGGATAGAGCTTGGAGGCGGTGGCGAGACCCAGCAGGATGCCGAAGGCCAGCGGCCGCCCGCGCGACCACATCAGGACCGCGGCGGCGGTCAGCGCGACGGCCAGGAGGTCCCAGTTGATCGTCGCGGTGAGCGCGACCGAGGGTGCCAGGGCGACCAGGAGCCCGTCCCAGGGGCGCAGGCGGTGCGTACGGGCCACACAGACCGCGAGGACGGCCGCGCAGACCATCAGCAGGCCCGCGTTGGCCAGCCAGTACGCCTGCTCCTGCTGCATCGTGTCGCCGCCGCCCGGCGTCAGCCAGGCCGCGACCTCCATGAAGAGCCCCGTCAGGACCGGGTACTCCAGGAACGGTATGTCGCCGCCCAGCCGGTCGAAGTAGGGCACCAGGCCGTCCGCGAAGCCCCGCCCCGAGAAGAGGTGCGGGATGTCCGAGTAGCAGGCGTGGGTGTACTGGGAGGTCGTGCCCCGGAACCAGGCCCAGTTGTAGCAGGGCAGCTTCTGCACCATGCCGAGCGCGAACATGCCGATGGCCACGAGGGCGATCACCCGCACCGGCGTCAGCTGCCCGGTGCCGGTCGAGGCCCGGCGGCCGTACGGGCCGCCGATCAGTTCGCTGCCCGCGGCGGCCACCTTGTCCCGGTGGGTGGGGATGACCGTCCGCTGGCGGCCCTGCGACCGGTCCTGCGGCGCGCTCGTCTTCTGGAGGCTCGGCATGGGGGACATCCTGCCGTACGTCCCCGGGAAAACGGCGAGGGCCGCCGCGGCTGGTCCGTACGGAAGGTACGGAGCGGACGCGGCGGCCCTCAGGAAGTTCCCGGGTCAGGATCAGTCCCAGATCAGTCCGGAATCAGTCCGGAATCAGTCCGGGATCAGGGCATCCAGGCCTGGTCACCGGGTTTGCCGCCAGGGCCGTTCCCGTCGTCCGACGACGATGTGGACGGCGTCGGTGTGGTGCTGCTGGGGGGCGGCGTGGTGGTGGGCTCCCCGGTGTTGCCACCGGGGCCGCCCGGTTCCCCCGTGTTGTAGCAGTCCAGGTCCCAGACGCTGCAGGTCGTCTTGCCCGGCTTCGGCGTCTTGGTCGCCGGGGGAGGCGTGGTCGTCGCGGTGGCCGGGGGAGTCGTCGTCGGCATCTGCGTGGTCTCGGTGGGCGTCGGCGTGGCCGTCGGGGTCGGCGTCGGGCTCGGCGCACCGCCACCGAAGACGGGCTCGGCGCCCTCCAGCTTCTCCGGCTTCGGGAAGTCCACGACCGGCATGCCGGCCACGGCGTCCGTCATGTAGTCCTTCCAGATCCGCGAGGGGAACGACGAACCGTGGATCTTCTCCTGGCCACCGGTGTCGTACATCTCCAGGAACTCGCGGTTCTTCTTGGTCTCGTCGTCGTCGAAGCGGTACATGTCGATGGCGGTCGCCAGCTGCGCGGTGTAGCCGACGAACCAGGCCGACATGTTGTCGTCGGTCGTACCGGTCTTGCCGGCAACCGCGCGGCCCGGGATCCGCGCCTTGGTGCCGGTGCCGCGGTCGTCGTCCACGACGTCCCGCAGCACGTCGGTCACGTTGCTGGCGATGGCCGGACTGAAGGCCACCTTGCCCTTGGCCTCGTGCTTGGCGATGACGACGCCGCTCCTCTTCACCTTCTCGACCGAGTAGGGGTCGTTCTGCTCCCCCTGGTTGGCGAAGGTGGCGTACGCGCCGGCCATACGGATGGCGCTGGGGCTGGAGACACCGAGGGAGAAGGAGGGCACCTCACCCTTGACGAGGGAGCCCTCATGGAGGCCGGCGCTGATGGCCGCTTCGCGGACCTTGTCGATGCCGACGTCCATGCCGAGCTGCACGTACGGCGAGTTGGCCGACTTGATCATGGCGTAGCGCAGGGAGATGGGGCCGTAGTCGGCGTTCTCGTCATTGCTCTGCTTCCACTCGTCACCGTCCTCATCCCGCCAGATCTCGCCGTTGTACCTACGGACCGTCAGATCGTTCTTGCCGGAGTAACGGCTCTTGTCCGGGTCCACGATCGTGCGCTGGGAGGCGTCCTGATCCGGCCCGAGATCCGGGTCCCGTACGCCGTCCTTCATCGCGGCGGCGAGCACGAAGGGCTTGAACGTCGATCCGACCTGGGCACCGGTGGTGTCGGCGTTGCTCCTGAAGTGCTTGGTGGCGTCGACACCGCCGTAGATGGCGACGATCTTCCCGGTCGCCGTGTCTACGGAAGCGCCGCCGAACTGGACGTGCGTGTCGTCGTTCGGACGCTTCTCCGGGTCGATGTTCTCCTTGATGATCTTCTGGACCGCGTCCTCCATCGCGTCCACCTTCGGCTTCTCGAAGGTGGTGTAGATCTCGTGGCCGCCGCGCTCCAGTTCCTTCTCGGTGATGCCGAACTGGTTCTGCATGTTCAGGTTGGCGGTGCTGACCAGGTAGCCGATCTGACCGCTCAGGTTGGCGCTCTTCCGAGGACCCTGCACCTTGGGGAAGGCGGAGTACTTCGCGCGCTCCTCGGCGGTGAGATGCCCGTCCTTCTGCATCTCGTCGAGGATCCACTTCCACCGGTCGGTGGCCCGCTTGGTGTTCGCCTCGCGCGTGGCCCGGGGGTCGACCTCGGGGTAGCCGGCGGGGTCGTAGTACGTCGCACCCTTCAGCACCGCGGCGAGAAGCGCCGACTGGCTGGGGTCGAGGTTCTTGGCGTCCTTGTTGAAGTACGCACGGGCCGCCGCCTGGATGCCGTACGCGCCCCGTCCGTAGTACGAGGTGTTCAGGTATCCGGCCATGATGTCGTCCTTATCGACCTCATCGCCGACCTTCATGGAGATGAAGAGTTCCTTCACCTTCCTGGTGACGGTCTGCGACTGGTCGTCAAGACGGTTGTTCTTCACGTACTGCTGGGTGATGGTCGAGCCACCCTGGGTATCGCCGCCCTTGGCCATGTTCCACACGGCGCGGCCGATGCCCATGGGGTCGATTCCGGAGTCGTCCCAGAACGTCTTGTTCTCTGCGGAGATCACCGCGTTCTGCATGGACTTCGGGATCTCCGCGAACGGCACGATCTGGCGGTTCTGGCCACTGCCGGTCGCGACCATGCGGGTGCCGTCGGCCCAGTAGTAGATGTTGTTCTGCGAGGTCGCGGTCAGGGCCTCGTTGGGGATCTCCACGCGGGAGTACGCGATCGCGGCCGCGCCCATCAGGCCCGCCGTGAAGAACAGGAACGTGCCCGTCACGAGCTTCCACGACGGCATCCAGCGACGCCAGCCGTACTTTCCGTAACGGGGATAGTCGATGACGCGCTTCTTGCCGGGCGGGGGCCCGCCGGAGCCACGTCCGGGACCACTGCCCCGGCCGCCTCCGCCACCTCCGCGCCGTCCGCCTCCGGGACCGCCGGGGCCCCCGGGGCCGACATCCGCCCCCTTCCGGCGGGTGCCGCGCTGGGCGGCCCTGCGGGCCTCCGCGCGGCCCCCGTAGGGCCGCTGCTCCTCCCCGTGGGAGGAAGCAGGCCCGTACGAGGCCGAAGGGGCCCCCGTACCGACGTCTTGGGCCGGGGCCGACCTGCGGCCCACCGGCTGCTGGGCAGCGCGCCGTGCCGCCGCGCGACCGCCCGTCGGCGGCTGCTGCGGCGGCATTTTGCGACGATGCTCGCTCATCGAACGACTACTCCTCGGGCAGGCGCACAGGCGCCTGGAAGCGGCAGTTGAGTTCCGGTCCCCCCGAAATGCGCACGGACGAAGCCCCATCGGAGGCCCCTCCGTACCGCAGCCGGTCACCCCGAGCACTGACGCCCCACGGCATCTCTCGGTTCCCGGTGTTCTGCATGCCGCACAGACTACGCACGGCCAAAACCCACCTAGGGCCGGAGTTCACCCCAAATCAGGCAAGTCGTTCGCTGTGAATTGACGATGTGACGCCGGTCACGGCGGTCCCACTTGTCGAGACAGACGGGCCGTTCTATCGTGCTGATGTATCGAGTCGATACATCAGAGCGGCATAAGGGCCCCGAGAGCGGAGGAGGAGACGACGAATGAGCAGACGCTCCGGCATCCTCGAGTTCGCCGTTCTCGGCCTGCTGCGCGAGGCCCCCATGCACGGGTACGAGCTGCGGAAGCGGCTCAACACCTCGCTCGGCGTCTTCCGGGCCTTCAGCTACGGAACGCTGTACCCCTGCCTCAAGACGCTGGTCGCAAACGGCTGGTTGATCGAGGAACCGGGCAGCGCACCCGAGGAGGCCCTCGCCGCTTCACTCGCAGGACGCCGAGCCAAGATCGTCTACCGGTTGACGGCCGCAGGCAAGGAGCACTTCGAGGAGCTCCTCTCCCACACCGGCCCGGACGCCTGGGAGGACGAGCACTTCGCCGCACGCTTCGCCTTCTTCGGACAGACCGAGCGTGAGGTGCGGATGCGCGTCCTCGAAGGACGCCGCAGCCGGCTGGAGGAGCGTCTGGAGAAGATGCGCGCCTCCCTGGCCCGGACCCGCGAGCGCCTCGACGACTACACGCTTGAGCTGCAGCGCCACGGCATGGAGTCCGTGGAGCGCGAAGTGCGCTGGCTGAACGAGCTCATCGAGAGCGAGCGGGCAGGACGGGATCAGCGATCCGGCTCCGACGCCCCCGCTCAGCACGACAACGATTCTGGAGAAACGGGCGGCCTGCCCCGGCACGGGGGCAGTACCCGGCCGGATCCGTCCGACGACACCGCCAAGTGAAACCCTGCTACAGCAGGGCTTCCAAGATCACACAGGGAGCAACCGGAATGGGTTCGGTTCGCGTAGCCATCGTCGGCGTGGGCAACTGCGCCGCCTCGCTGGTGCAGGGCGTCGAGTACTACAAGGACGCCGACCCGGCGGCCAAGGTGCCCGGCCTGATGCACGTCCAGTTCGGCGAGTACCACGTCGGTGACGTCGAGTTCGTCGCCGCCTTCGACGTCGACGCGAAGAAGGTCGGCCTCGACCTCTCCGACGCCATCGGCGCCAGCGAGAACAACACCATCAAGATCTGCGACGTCCCGAACAGCGGCGTCACGGTCCAGCGTGGTCACACGCTCGACGGTCTCGGTAAGTACTACCGCATGACCATCGAGGAGTCCGCCGAGGAGCCGGTCGACGTCGTCCAGGTCCTCAAGGACCGCCAGGTCGACGTTCTCGTCTGCTACCTGCCGGTGGGTTCCGAGGCGGCTGCGAAGTTCTACGCCCAGTGCGCCATCGACGCCAAGGTCGCCTTCGTCAACGCCCTTCCGGTCTTCATCGCCGGCACCAAGGAGTGGGCGGACAAGTTCACCGAGGCGGGCGTCCCGATCGTCGGCGACGACATCAAGTCGCAGGTCGGCGCGACCATCACGCACCGTGTGATGGCGAAGCTGTTCGAGGACCGTGGTGTCCGTCTTGAGCGCACGATGCAGCTCAACGTCGGCGGCAACATGGACTTCAAGAACATGCTGGAGCGCGACCGCCTGGAGTCCAAGAAGATCTCCAAGACCCAGGCCGTCACCTCGCAGATCCCCGACCGTGAGCTGGGCGAGAAGAACGTCCACATCGGTCCGTCGGACTACGTGGCCTGGCTGGACGACCGCAAGTGGGCGTACGTGCGCCTCGAGGGCCGCGCCTTCGGCGATGTCCCGCTGAACCTCGAGTACAAGCTCGAGGTGTGGGACTCCCCGAACTCGGCGGGTGTCATCATCGACGCCCTGCGCGCCGCGAAGATCGCCAAGGACCGCGGCATCGGCGGCCCGATCCTCTCCGCGTCCTCGTACTTCATGAAGTCCCCGCCGGTGCAGTACTTCGACGACGAGGCCTACGCGAACGTCGAGAAGTTCATCAAGGGTGAGGTCGAGCGCTAAGGCTCGCCACGCTTGTCGATCGAGGGTCCCCGAGGCACTGCCCGGGGGCCCTCTTCGTATGTGAGTCTTGCTGCCATGTCCGTCGTACGTGATCTGCGCGTACTCCTGCGCCTGACGAACTTCCGCCGCCTGCTCGCCGTCCGGCTGCTCTCCCAGTGCGCCGACGGCGTCTACCAGGTGGCCCTCGCCACGTACGTCGTCTTCTCCCCCGAGAAGCAGACCTCTCCGGCCGCGATCGCCTCCGCCATGGCGGTCCTGCTGCTGCCGTACTCGCTCGTCGGCCCGTTCGCAGGCGTCCTCCTCGACCGCTGGCAGCGGCGCCAGGTCTTCCTGTACGGCAATCTCCTGCGCGCCCTGCTCGCCGGAGGCACCGCCGTGCTCGTGCTGGTCTCCGTCCCCGACTGGCTCTTCTACGCCTCCGCGCTCTCCGTCACGGCCGTCAACCGCTTCGTCCTCGCGGGGCTCTCCGCCTCCCTCCCCCGGGTCGTCGACGACGAACGGCTGGTCGTGGCGAACTCGCTCTCGCCCACCGCGGGCACCCTCGCCGCGACCGCGGGCGGCGGACTCGCTTTCGGCATCCAGCTCATCGGGGCCGACTCCGACGCGGCAGTGGTGACCTTCGGGGCCGTCCTCTACCTCTGCGCCGCCCTCGCCTCCCTGCGCATGTCCCGGGAGCTCCTCGGTCCCGACCCGGACCTCGTGCCGCAGCGCATCACCTCCGCGCTCGCCTCGACCGCCCGGGGCCTGGTCGCCGGGCTGCGCCACCTCGCCGAGCGGCGACCCGCCGCTCGTGCGCTCATCGCGGTGGGCCTCATGCGCTTCTGTTACGGCGCCCTGCTCGTCACTGTGCTCATGCTCAGCCGCTACGCCTGGAGCTCCACGGAGTCCGAGGGACTCGGGCTCCTCGGACTCGCCGTCGCGGCCTCCGGAGCGGGCTTCTTCGCAGCCGCCGTCCTGTCCCCGTGGGCGGTGGGACGGTTCGGGCCCTTCGGCTGGATGACGATCTGCGCGACCGTGGCGGCGGTGCTCGAGCCGACGCTCGGCCTGACCTTCGCCCCCGCTCCCTTCCTCGTCGCCGCCTTCGTCCTCGGGCTCATCACGCAGGGATCCAAGATTGCGACGGACACCGTGGTGCAGACCTCCGTGGACGACTCCTTCCGAGGCCGGGTCTTCGCGCTGTACGACGTGCTGTTCAACGTCGCCTTCGTGGCAGCGGCAGGCCTCGCGGCCTTGATGCTGCCGCCCGACGGGCGGTCCCCGCTGCTGATCGGGCTCGTCGCCGTGATCTACGCGGTGATCGCGCTGGCGTTGCGACGGGAACGCGCAAAGGGGTGATGTTTCACGTGAAACACCACCCCTCACAGCTGTCGTCGGCCGCGCTGTTTCACGTGAAACATCGCTGCGCCGAGACGCGGCTCAGCTCTGCGTGGCCCACCACTCCTTGAGCGCGGCCACAGCCCGGTCGTGTTCCATCGGGCCGTTCTCGAGCCGGAGCTCCAGCAGGAACTTGTACGCCTGGCCGATGGCGGGACCGGGACCGATGCCCAGGATCTCCTGGATCTGGTTGCCGTCGAGATCAGGGCGGATCGCGTCGAGCTCCTCCTGCTCCTGGAGCTGGGAGATGCGGTCCTCCAGGCCGTCGTAGGCCCGGGAGAGCGCGCTCGCCTTGCGCTTGTTGCGGGTGGTGCAGTCAGAGCGGGTCAGCTTGTGCAGACGCGAGAGCATCGGTCCGGCGTCACGGACGTACCGGCGCACGGCCGAGTCGGTCCACTCGCCGGTCCCGTACCCGTGGAAGCGCAGGTGCAGCTCCACCAGCCGCGAGACGTCCTTGATCATCTCGTTGGAGTACTTGAGCGCGGTCATGCGCTTCTTGGTCATCTTCGCGCCGACCACTTCGTGGTGGTGGAAGGAGACCCGGCCGTCCGTCTCGAAGCGGCGGGTGCGCGGCTTGCCGATGTCATGGAGCAGGGCGGCGAGGCGGAGCACCAGGTCGGGCCCGTCCTCCTCCAGGTCGATCGCCTGGTCGAGCACCGTGAGGGAGTGCTCGTAGACGTCCTTGTGGCGATGGTGCTCATCGCTCTCCAGACGGAGCGCGGGCAGCTCGGGCAGCACATGGTCGGCGAGCCCCGTGTCCACGAGAAGCCCGAGGCCCTTCCGGGGGTGGGCCGAGAGCAGCAGCTTGTTGAGCTCGTCCCGGACCCGCTCGGCGGAGACGATCTCGATCCGGCCGGACATCTGCTTCATCGCCGTGACGACCTCGGGGGCGACCTCGAAGTCCAGCTGGGCGGCGAACCGTGCGGCCCGCATCATGCGCAGGGGGTCGTCGGAGAACGACTCCTCCGGCGTACCCGGTGTGCGCAGCACGCGGGCGGCGAGGTCCTCAAGGCCGCCGTACGGGTCGATGAACTCCTTCTCGGGCAGAGCCACGGCCATCGCGTTGACCGTGAAGTCGCGCCGGACGAGGTCCTGGTCGATCGAGTCGCCGTAGGAGACCTCGGGCTTGCGCGAGGTCCGGTCGTACGCCTCCGAGCGGTACGTGGTGACCTCGATCTCGAAGCGCTGGACAGCGTCTCCGACGTGGGCGTCCTTCTGGCAGCCGACCGTCCCGAAGGCGATGCCGACCTCCCACACGGCGTCGGCCCACGGACGGACGATCTTGAGAACGTCCTCGGGGCGGGCGTCGGTCGTGAAGTCCAGGTCGTTGCCGAGCCTGCCGAGCAGCGCGTCCCGTACCGAGCCGCCGACCAGCGCGAGGCTGAACCCGGCCTCCTGGAAACGGCGGGCGAGGTCGTCGGCGACAGGGGACACACGCAGCAGTTCGCTGACCGCGCGGCGTTGCACCTGGCTCAGTGCAGTCGGGGTGTCTTCGTTGGCGTTCGGCACAACAGAAAAGGGTACGTGCCCCGGCCCCCCGTGACGTCCCCGTTTTCCGGTGGGCCGGGCGTCCGCAGCCGTCCGCCGAGGAGTCGGCGGGAGATCGGCTGGAGCAGTCCCCGGCACTTGGCCCCAGCGTGCCTCGTTACCATGCCTGGACACAGCAACCGGGAACCACCTACACCACTGGCACCAGAGACAACGACGAGGACGGGCGAACGCGTGGCCGAGGCGGCAGAAACCCAGGGAACCGGTCCCTCACCTGCCCGCCGATGGCTGCGGCGCACAATCACCGTCGCCTTCGGGGCGCCGCTCCTCGCCGGGCTGCTCCAGGCCCCGGCCGCCACCTCCCCGGCGGTCGCCGCCGAAGAGGCCACCGGATCGAAGACCGTCGATGTGTCCCTCGACACGTTGGCTCCGAGCACCCCCGTCGAAGGGGACACCGTCACCGTCACGGGAACGGTGACCAACCGCGGCAAGAAGACGATCACCGACGCGTCCGTGGACCTCCGCGTCGGACCGCGCATGACGAGCCGCAGCGAGATCGAGCAGGTGACGGGGCGTACCGGCTTCCGGAGCGACAGCGACCCCGCGCCCCTCGAAGACGCCCCCACCGTCGAGATCGCCCGGCTGGGCGCCGGCCTGAGCGCGGAGTTCTCCCTCTCCGTGCCGGTCTCCGCACTCGAACTCGACGAGGCGGGCGTCTACCAGCTGGGTGTCTCCCTCACCGGCAAGACCTCGGACAAGCCCTATGACCGGGTGCTGGGCATCGAGCGGACCTTCGTGCCGTACCAGCCCGAGCCCACCGAGAAGAAGACCCAGCTCACCTACCTCTGGCCGCTGATCTCCTCTTCGCACGTCTCGGCGGAGACGGGCACGGACGATCAGCAGACGCCGGTCTTCGAGGACGACACCCTGGCGGCCGAGCTGAAGCCGGGCGGCCGGCTCGATCAGCTCGTCTCGCTGGGCAAGGACCTCCCGGTCACCTGGGTGGTGGACCCCGACCTGCTGGCCTCCGTCGACGCCATGGCGAACGGCTACCGCGTCAAGGACGGCACCCTGGACGTCCCCGGCAAGAACCAGGCCGTCGCCGAGCGGTGGCTGAACACGCTGGAGAAGGCGGTGCAGGGCCGCAAGGTCGTCGCCCTCCCCTTCGCGGACCCCGACCTCGCCTCACTCGCCCACCGCGGCAAGGACGTCCCCGGCTCGCTCGGACACCTCCAGTCGGCGACCGCCCTCGCCGCGGGGACGGTGGAGACCGTCCTCCACGTCCAGCCGTCCACCGACTTCGCCTGGCCCGCCGACGGCGCCGTCGACCGCTCGATCGTGGCGGTGGCGACCTCGGCCGGCGCCGACAAGGTGATCGCCCGCAGCGACAGCGTCCGGGACGACCTGCCCTACACGCCGACGGCGGCCCGCCCCTTCGGCGACGGCAGCACCACGGCCGTGGTGAGCGACGCGCTGCTGTCCACCGCCTTCGACGGCGACATGGTGCGCGCGGAGAACTCGACGCTCGCGGTCCAGGAGTTCCTCGCCCAGTCCCTCGCGATCACCCTGGAACAGCCGGAGAAACAGCGCAGCATCGTGGTCGCCCCCCAGCGGGTGCCCACCGTCGCCCAGGCGCAGACCATGGCGACCGCCCTGCACGGCCTCTCCGCCCGGCGCTGGAGCCAGCCCGTCGACCTCCTGGTGGCCGCGGCGGCCAAGCCCGACCCGGACGCGTCCACCGCGGTACCCGGCAGCTCCCGGTACCCGAAGAAGCTGCGCGACCAGGAACTGCCGGTCCAGGCCTTCCGGGACATGAAGACCACCCGCGACGAGCTCGACGACTTCAAGGTCATCCTGACCGCGCCGGACCGCGTCGTGACCCCGTTCGGCAACGCGATCAACCGCGAGATGTCGACCTCGTGGCGCGGCCAGGCCCGGGCGGCCGCGATCTACCGCGGCGACGTCCTGGACTACCTGCAGACCCTCACCGAGGGCGTCCAGCTCGTCGACAAGTCGGACCTCGTGCTCTCCGGCCGCAGCGCCACGATCCCCGTGACCGTCCAGAATCAGCTGCTGCAGGACGTGCATCTGGTGCTGCGGCTCACCTCCGGCAACAAGAACCGGCTGCAGCTCAACGGCGACGGTTTCTCCGAACTGCCGGTGAAGGTCAACGGCGGGCACAGCCAGTCGGTGAAGTTCGAGGCCTCGGCCAACGTCAACGGCCAGGTGCCGATGACGGCCCAGCTCTACACCGAGGACGGCACCCCGTACGGACAGCCGATGACCTTCAACGTGAAGGTCTCCGAGATCACCGCCACGGTGATGCTGGTGATCGCCGGCGGCGTCCTCCTCCTCGTCCTTGCCGGTGTCCGGATGTACAGCCAGCGCAAGCGGGTGGCCGCGCGGAAGGCCGAGGCCGAGGCGGCGGCGACGGACACGGAGCCGGACGAGACCGGGGCGGCGGCGGGTACGGAGGCGACGGCGCCGCAGCCGGAGGCCGGCGGGCACGAACCCGAGCAGCCGAGTGACCCGACACCGGACACCGGGCCCGAAAGCGGCGACCCGTCGGGCACGGGTGAGAAAGTGGACCGTTGAGCGATGTCGTGGCCGGTCGGCCGGGGACGATGAGGTGGGGTAACCATGAACGCGCCGTACGACGGTGACCGCGGCCAGGGCGCGGGCGGCCCCGCGCCGTCCGGTGGGACGCCCTCGGCACCCCCCGGTTCCGGCTACCCGCCGATGCCGCCCCAGCAGGACACGCCCGGCCCGCAGGGACAGGACCCCTACGCACAGGGTGTCCACCCGCAGAACCCGTACGCCCAGGACCCCTACGTCCAGGACGTCTTCACCCATGACCCGTACCGGGCCCAGGACCTCTCCGCGCAGGATCCGGTGGGCGAGGCGCTCTACGACCGCGCCGCGCATCCACCGCCCCCGCCCGGCACCTACCAGGAGCCGCAGCCGCTCTACCAGCAGCCCGCCGCGCCCCAGCACGCGCCCGACCCCCGGGTGTGGGCGCAGACCCCCGCACCGGAGCCCGACGGCACCTCGCGCCACCTTCCGTACGGCGACGACGCCCGGACGGTCCAGTTCACCGGCGTCGACGACCTGGTGACCCGGGCCGGCGACGAACAGCCGGAGCCGGACGCCTTCGCGCACCTCTACCGGGACCAGCAGACGCCCGGCCAGGTACCGCCCCCCGCCCCGGAGCCGGACCCCATGCCCGCCCCCGCCCCCAAGAAGTCCGGCCGTGCCTCCGGGCTGCTGAAGTCGAGTGCGCTGATGGCAGCGGGCACCCTGGTCTCCCGGCTCACCGGATTCGTCCGCAGCCTGGTGATCACCGGCGCCCTCGGCGCGGCCCTGCTCGGTGACACCTTCACCATCGCCTACACCCTGCCGACGATGATCTACATCCTCACCGTCGGCGGCGGCCTCAACTCGGTCTTCGTCCCCCAGCTCGTCCGCTCGATGAAGAACGACGAGGACGGCGGCGAGGCCTTCGCCAACCGTCTGCTCACCCTGGTCATGGTGGCGCTCGGCGCGATCGTGGTCCTCGCCGTCTTCGCGGCGCCGGTGCTCATCCGGCTGATGTCGAGCACCATCGCCGACGACGCCGCGGCCAACAGCGTGGCCGTGACCTTCGCCCGCTACTGCCTGCCCACGATCTTCTTCATGGGCGTGCACGTGGTGATGGGTCAGATCCTCAACGCGCGGGGCAAGTTCGGCGCGATGATGTGGACGCCGGTCCTCAACAACATCGTCATGATCGTCACCTTCGGTCTCTTCATCTGGGTCTACGGCACCTCCGCCGAGTCCCAGATGGGTGTGCAGACCATCCCGGACGACGGCATCCGCCTGCTCGGCATCGGGACCCTGCTCGGTCTCGTCGTGCAGGCCCTGGCGATGATCCCGTACCTCCGCGAGACGGGCTTCCGCTTCCGCCCTCGCTTCGACTGGAAGGGCCACGGGCTCGGCAAGACGGTCAAGCTCGCCAAGTGGACCGTCCTCTTCGTCCTCGCCAACCAGGCCGGCGTCCTGGTGGTCACCCAGCTCGCCACGGCCGCCGGCGCGGAGTCGGGCAAGGACGGCGCCGGCTTCCTGGCCTACTCGAACGCCCAGCTGATCTGGGGCATGCCGCAGGCCATCATCACCGTCTCCGTCATGGCCGCGCTGCTGCCGCGGATCTCCCGCGCCGCCCACGACGGCGACCCCGGCGCCGTACGTGACGACATCTCGCAGGGTCTGCGCAACTCGGCCGTCGCCATCGTCCCGGTCTCCTTCGCCTTCCTGGCGCTCGGCGTCCCGATGTCCACCCTGCTGTACGCCTCCAGCGGCCTGGAGGCCGCCCGGGGCATGGGCTTCATCCTGATGGCCTTCGGCCTCGGCCTGATCCCCTACTCCGTCCAGTACGTCGTGCTCCGCGGCTTCTACGCCTACGAGGACACCCGGACGCCCTTCTACAACACGGTCATCGTCGCCGCCGTCAACGCGGCGGCGTCGGCCCTCTGTTATGTCGTCCTCCCCGCCCAGTGGGCCGTCGTCGGCATGGCCGCCTCGTACGGGCTCGCCTACGCCGTCGGTGTCGGCATCGCGTGGCGCCGCCTGCGCACCCGCCTCGGCGGCGACCTGGACGGCACCCATGTGATGCGGACCTACGCGCGCCTCTGCATGGCCTCCGTACCTGCCGCGGTCGTCTCCGGCGCCGTCGGCTTCGGTCTGCTGAAGCTCCTGGGCGAAGGCGCGTTGGGCTCACTCGTCGCCCTCCTCGTCGGCGGAGCGGTACTCCTCGGGGTCTTCTTCATCGCGGCCAAGCGCATGCGGATCGCGGAACTGAACACCCTGGTCGGCATGGTCCGCGGACGCCTGGGACGCTGAACCTGCGGGCCCCGCACAACCATCGGGGGGAACCGCGTGTCGTGCATAGCGTCCGACTGTGGGCACAATTGGCTTGGCTGTTGGATGTGGCGCAACGGATGGGGAGGCAGGAACGACGGTGGCGGAACGTAGCACGGCTGCCGTCGACGTGGCCGACAACAGCGGTGACGACCCGCTGACCGCCAAGGCGGGCACGGCCGCGACCGACGGGGTGGCGGAAGAGCAGAAGACGGCGGACACGTCCGCCGAAGGCACGGACAAGAAGGCGGTCGAACGACAGAGCGGCGAACAGCCCTCCCTCACGGCACCGGAACTGCACAGCGGCCACAAGCTGGCCAGACGCTACCGGCTGGAGGAGTGCGTCACCCGTCTGGACGGCTTCAGCAGCTGGCGTGCCGTCGACGAGAAACTGCGGCGTGCCGTCGGGGTCCATCTCCTGCCCGCCGACCACCCGCGGGCCCGCTCGGTCCTCGCCGCGGCCCGCTCCTCGGCCCTCCTCGGCGACCCCCGCTTCGTCCAGGTCCTCGACGCCGTCGAGGAGAACGACCTCGTGTACGTCGTGCACGAATGGCTGCCCGACTCCACCGAGCTGACCGCGCTGCTCGCGGCCGGCCCGCTGGAGCCCCACGACGCCTACCAGCTCGTCAGCCAGGTCTCCCAGGCCATGGCCGCCGCCCACCGCGAAGGCCTCGCCCACCTCCGGCTCACCCCCAGCGCCGTCCTGCGCAGCTCCACCGGCCAGTACCGGATCCGCGGCCTGGCCGTGAACGCGGCCCTGCGCGGCATCACCGCCGAGCGTCCGCAGCGCAGCGACACCGAGGCCATCGGCGCGCTCCTGTACGCCGCGCTCACCCAGCGCTGGCCGTACGACAGCGACGCCTACGGGCTCTCCGGCCTCCCCAAGGGCGTCGGGCTGCTCGCGCCCGACCAGGTCCGTGCCGGAGTCCACCGCGGCCTCTCCGAGATCGCCATGCGCGCCCTGGCCAACGACGGGGCCACCGCCTCGCGCCAGGAGCCGCCCTGCACCACTCCGGACGAGCTGGCCAAGGCCGTCGCCGCGATGCCCCGGGTGAAGCCGCCGGAGCCCGAGTTCGCCGCGCCGCCCGAGTACCAGCGCACGACGTACCAACAGGGCACGTACGGCCGCCCCCAGCTCCGCCCCCAGGCCACCCAGCCGGTGGTCATCCCGCCGCCTCCGCTGCAGAGCCGCACCGGCAGGGCCCTGAAGTGGGCCGTCTCGGCCCTCCTGATCGCCGCGCTGGGCCTCGGCAGCTGGCAGATCGCGGACCGTCTCCTCGGCCAGGACAACACGACCGAGACCCCGACCCCGTCTCCGACGATCGACGACGAGAAGCCCGAGCCGCCCAAGCCGCTCACGGTCCGGTCGGCCGAGGAGTACGCACCTGACGGCCTGCCGCAGAACCGCCAGGGAGTGGGCGACACCTACGACAGCGACGGCTCGACGTACTGGCGTACCAAGACCTTCGTCGACGGGCCCGTCCTTGCCCCGTACAAGCAGGGCGTCGGCATCGTCTACGACCTCGGGAGCGAGCAGAACGTCGCGTCGGCTTCCATAGCGCTCCGCTACGGCGGGCCGAACACCACGGTCACGCTGTACGCGGCGGACTCGCCCTCGCCCTCCGGCACCCCGGACTCCATGAAGAAGATCGCCACGGTCGAGACCTCGGACACGACGGCGAAGCCGGCGACCAAGACACCGGTCAAGACCCGCTACGTCCTCCTCTGGATGACCTCGGTGCCGTACTCCGGCGGTGACCAGTACTTCGGGGCCGGCTACAAGCAGGCCATCACCGACGTGTCGTTCCAGGGGACCGCACCCTAGCCACCGACCACGCCTCACCGATGAGCGCCGAGCCCAGCTCGGCGCTCATTTACTTCCGGGCACGGACCGGATTGAATGCCTGCACGGCTGCCGAGCAAGGAGGGGAACCGTGGCACCTGCGGCTGACGATTCCCGGACGGCGACGGACGACGACCTTCTGGCACGTCACGTCGCCGGGGATCCCCACGCCTTCGGTGAGCTGGTGCGGCGGCATCGGGATCGGCTCTGGGCTGTGGCCCTGCGGACCCTGGGGGACCGCGAGGAGGCCGCTGACGCCGTTCAGGACGCCCTCGTCTCGGCCTTCCGGGCCGCCCACACCTTCCGGGGCCAGTCGGCCGTCACCACCTGGCTGCACCGCATCACCGTGAACGCCTGTCTCGACCGGGCGCGCAAGACCGCCTCCCGCAGGACCTCGCCCGTCAACGACACCGACCGGTTCGAGCAGCTCCTCGAACCCCACGAGTCGGCCGAGGCGCCCGTGGAACGGCAGGACGTCCACCGGGAGGTCCTTGCCGCACTCGCCGCGATCCCCGCAGACCAGCGCGCCGCCCTTGTCCTGGTGGACATGCAGGGTTATCCGGTCGCGGAGGCCGCCCGTATCCTCGGCGTTCCCACCGGCACGGTGAAAAGCCGCTGCGCGCGCGGGCGGGCACGCCTGCTGCCGATGGTCACTCATCTGCGCGTCGATACGGTGGGTAACGAGGCCCCCGATGGGGGAAGGAACCGGACGCCGGGGACATCCGTCCCACCGGTGCCGGGGCCGACGGACACCGGACCGACTGATCCAGCTGCTGTGAAGGGCGGAGGTGGGCGCGCGTGACTTCCACGACCGGCAAGGCCGACACAACACAGCACCCGGACGTCTCGGAGATCTCCGATCTGACCGAGGGGCTGCTCTCGCCGAGCCGCTCCGCCGCCGTACGCCGCCACCTGGACTCCTGTCCGCTCTGCGCCGACGTACGGACCTCCCTGGAGGAGATCCGCGGTCTCCTGGGCACCCTGCCCGGCCCGCCCCGTATGCCTGCCGAGATCGCCGGCCGGATCGACGCCGCCCTCGCCGCCGAAGCCCTCCTCGACTCCACCACGCCGGAGAACGACGCCCCCGTTTCACGTGAAACATCGCCCGCGCCATCCGAGACCGTTCCCTCCCCGGCCCGTACCCCCGTCGCCGACCGCCCTGCGGGCCGCCCCGGCGCCGCTACCGGCCCCGGCCGGACCGGACGGCCCCGCCGTCGCAGCAGGCTCGCTCTGCTGTCCACGATCGGCGCCGCTTTCGGTGCCGTGGTCCTGGGAACGAGCCTCTACCTCAGCCAGACGGGCACCATGCAGGCCGGCGACCCGGCGGGGGACACGATGAAGGCCGACGCCGCCAAGACGGCTCTGAGCCCCTTCTCCGGCTCTCCGGTCGAGGACAGGGTCCAGGCACTCCTGGCCGACGAGAGCACCCTCACGACGCCCCGAGGTGTCGGACCCGAGTCGATGTCAGCCGAGGCTGCCACCCCGTCTCCCCAGCGGAACAGGGACACCGCCGTCCCCGCCTGTGTGCTGGCCGGCACAGGCCGCACCGATGCGACGCTCGGACAGGAGCGGGGCGAATACGAGGGGACCTCCGCCTATCTGGTCGTCCTGGCGGACCCCGCCGACAGCACCCGGGTCCAGGCCTATGTGCTCGACGCCTCCTGCGCGGACCGGACCACGGGAAGCGGAAGCCCGGCCGCCGAGCTCCTCTTCAGTCAGACCTACCCCCGCTCCTGACCTCGCTCCCCGCGCGGCCACGGTGCCGCGCGGCGGTCCCGGGAATGTACGCCCCTTAGGATCCGTTGGGTGGGGTGAGAGCGACCGAGACAACCGCCCCCGTAGGCAGTGGCAGTCTGCAGAGACGAGGAAGACACCCGTGAGCGACGTCCGTAACGTGATCATCATTGGCTCCGGGCCCGCGGGTTACACCGCTGCGCTCTACACGGCCCGGGCGTCGCTGAACCCCCTGGTCTTCGAGGGAGCCGTCACCGCCGGTGGCGCCCTGATGAACACGACCGAGGTCGAGAACTTCCCCGGCTTTCGTGACGGCATCATGGGCCCGGACCTGATGGACAACATGCGGGCCCAGGCCGAGCGTTTCGGCGCCGAGCTGGTCCCCGACGACGTCATCGCCGTGGACCTGACCGGTGACATCAAGACCGTCACCGACACCGCCGGCACCGTGCACCGCGCCAAGGCCGTCATCGTCACCACCGGCTCCCAGCACCGCAAGCTCGGCCTGCCGAACGAGGACGTGCTCTCCGGACGCGGTGTCTCCTGGTGCGCCACCTGCGACGGCTTCTTCTTCAAGGACCAGGACATCGCCGTGGTGGGCGGCGGCGACACCGCGATCGAGGAGGCCACCTTCCTCTCGCGCTTCGCCAGGTCCGTCACGATCGTCCACCGCCGCGACAGCCTGCGTGCCTCGAAGGCCATGCAGGAGCGCGCCTTCGCCGACCCGAAGATCTCCTTCGCCTGGGACAGCGAGGTCACCGAGATCCACGGTGAGCAGAAGCTCAGCGGTCTGACCCTGCGGGACACGAAGACCGGCGAGACCCGTCAGCTCGCCGTCACCGGCCTCTTCATCGCGGTGGGCCACGACCCGCGCACCGAGCTCTTCAAGGGCCAGCTGGACCTCGACGAGGAGGGCTACCTCAAGGTGGCCGCCCCCTCGACGCGCACGAACCTCACGGGTGTCTTCGGCGCCGGCGATGTCGTCGACCACACCTACCGCCAGGCCATCACGGCCGCCGGCACCGGCTGCTCCGCGGCGCTGGACGCCGAGCGCTTCCTGGCCGCCCTCGCCGACAGCGAGAAGCTGGCCGAGACCCCCGCGGTCTGACCCGTCCCACTCCCCACCCCACACCCCGCGAGATCAAGGAGGCCGCTGTGGCCCTGAAGACTGTGACTGACGCTTCCTTCGAAGAGGATGTCCTCAAGAGCGACAAGCCCGTCCTGGTGGACTTCTGGGCCGAGTGGTGCGGCCCGTGCCGCCAGATCGCCCCGTCGCTCGAGGCCATCGCCGCCGAGCACGGCGGTGAGATCGAGATCGTGAAGCTCAACATCGACCAGAACCCGGCCACGGCTGCCAAGTACGGCGTCATGTCCATTCCGACGCTGAACGTCTACAAGGGCGGCGAGGTCGTGAAGACCATCGTCGGCGCCAAGCCCAAGGCCGCCATCCTGCGTGACCTCGCGGACTTCGTCGAGCCGAGCAAGGCCTGATGCTCCGCTGCTGTTTCACGTGAAACAGCAGCGTTGTTTCACGTGAAACAGTGAACGGCCCGCCCCGGAAGGGGCGGGCCGTTCTCGTGTCCTGGCATCAGAGGGGGCGCAGGGCGGGCTCCTTCTGTACCGCGCCGAGAAGGCGGTCCAGGGCCATCTCGACGTCCTCCTTCCAGGAGAGCGTCGTCCGGAGCTCCAGCCGCAGACGGGGGAAGGCCGGATGCGGCCGCACGGTCTTGAAGCCCACCGCCAGCAGATGGTCGGCCGGCAGCATGCAGGCGGGCTCCTTCCACCGGGCGTCGCCGAACGCCTCGATGGCCTTGAACCCCCTCCGCAGCAGATCCTTGGCTGCGGTCTGCACCATCACCCGGCCCAGCCCCTGCCCCTGGTAGTCGGGCATGATCCAGGCCGTCATCAACTGCGCCGCATCGGCGGCCACAGGGCTCGTCGGAAAGGCGGTCGAGCGCGGCACATAAGCCGGGGGAGCGTAGAGGACGTAGCCGACCGGTACGTCGTCGACATAGACCACCCGGCCGCAGGATCCCCACTCCAGGAGGACTCCGGAGATCCAGGCTTCCTTCTCCAGCTCCGGGCGGCCCGCCTTCACCGCGGCCTCTCCGCTGACCGGATCGAGCTCCCAGAAGACACAGGAGCGACACCGCTTGGGCAGGTCCGGAAGGTTGTCCAGCGTGAGCGGTACGAGCCGACGCCCCACGTCCGCTCCTCACTTCCCTCGCCATCGAGCACGACCGTGCTTTTTGAACGGATAGGCCTCTTCGATCGTATCGATCGGGCGATCGGGAGGACACCGCTCACAGGCAAAGGGCGGGCCGCGTTCCGGTGAAGACCGGAGCACGGCCCGCCCTGGGCGGCCTCAGAGGACGGAGGATCAGCCCTCCGCGCCCTTCTCGGCGTTCTTCTGGTCCATGACCCGTCCCTCACCGGGGGCCAGGGTCGACAGGATCCGCTCCAGATCCTCCAGCGAAGCGAACTCGACGACGATCTTGCCCTTCTTCTGCCCCAGGTCGACCTTCACCCGGGTCTCGAAGCGGTCCGAGAGCCGGGAGGCGAGGTCCGTGAGCGCGGGCGAGACGCGGCCACCCGCTCGCGGGCCCTTCGGCTTGACCGTACCGGCGGACTCCTCGGAGCCCATGACACTGACGATCTCCTCGACCGTGCGCACCGAGAGGCCTTCGGAGACGATCCGGTAGGCCAGCTTGTCCTGGGCCTCCGGGTCCTCCACACCGAGCAGAGCCCTCGCGTGGCCGGCGGACAGCACTCCGGCGGCGACCCTCCGCTGCACCGGCGCCGAGAGCCGCAGGAGACGCAGGGTGTTGGAGATCTGCGGGCGGGAACGCCCGATTCGCTCCGCGAGCTGGTCGTGGGTGCAGCCGAAGTCCTTGAGCAGTTGCTCGTAGGCGTGGGCCTCTTCGATCGCGTTCAGCTGGGCACGGTGAAGGTTCTCCAGGAGCGCGTCCAGGAGCATCTTCTCGTCGTCGGTGTCCCGGACGATCGCCGGAATCCGTTCCAGACCAGCCGTCTTGGACGCTCGAAGACGACGCTCACCCATGACGAGCTCGTAGCTCTCATCATCGACCTTGCGCACGACCACGGGCTGCAGCAGGCCGACCTCCGTGATGGAGACGACCAGCTCCGCCAGGGCGTCCTCGTCGAAGACCTCACGCGGCTGATGCCGGTTCGGAACGATGGACTCGATCGGAAGCTCGGTGAAGTAGGCACCCGCCGGCGGCTCCGGCCGGACCCCGCCCTCGGATGCGTTCCACGACACCGTGGACTCCGGGGACTGCGCGCTCTGCGGAAGCGTCGCCAGCTTGGCGGCGGCCACACCTCGGTCCGCCGGCAGGGCCGGGACCGCGCCGGGGGAGGCCAGACCCGCCCCAGCGCCGACCGTCGACGCCTGACGCTCCTGGGGAGCAGCGGGGATCAGCGCACCGAGCCCACGCCCCAGTCCCCTACGTCGATCACTCACTGGATCCCCTCCGACATGCTGCGCTGGTTGTTCTGGTGCCCCACGGGGGCGTGCCCGGCGGGGGCGTGCCCTCCATGGGCGTGCTGCGGGTCGTAGTGCACGGCCGCCCCCCGCAGGGCGATCTCCCGGGCCGCTTCGAGGTACGACAGGGCGCCGCTGGAGCCCGGGTCATAGGTGAGGACCGTCTGTCCATAGCTCGGTGCCTCGGAGATCCGGACGGACCTCGGGATGCTGGTCCGCAGCACCTCTTCGGCGAAGTGGGTCCGCACCTCGTCCGCGACCTGGGACGCGAGCCTCGTTCTGCCGTCGTACATCGTGAGCAGAATCGTCGAGACATGGAGTGCGGGGTTCAGGTGCCCCCGGACCAGGTCGACGTTCCTCAGGAGCTGACCGAGTCCCTCCAGCGCGTAGTACTCACACTGGATCGGGATCAGTACCTCTGCACCGGCCACCATGGCGTTGACCGTGAGGAGGCCGAGCGAGGGCGGGCAGTCGATCAGGATGTAGTCCAGCGGCTGCTCATAGGCCTGGATGGCCCGCTGCAGACGGCTCTCGCGGGCCACCAGCGACACCAGCTCGATTTCCGCACCCGCGAGGTCGATGGTCGCGGGGGCGCAGAAGAGGCCTTCGACGTCCATGACGGGCTGGACCACATCGGAGAGCGGCCTGCTGTCCACCAGCACGTCGTAGATCGAAGGGACCTCGGCGTGGTGGTCGATACCGAGCGCCGTGGAGGCGTTGCCCTGCGGGTCGAGGTCGATGACCAGGACCCGGGCCCCGTGCAGGGCCAGGGACGCGGCAAGGTTGACCGTCGTGGTCGTCTTGCCCACGCCGCCCTTCTGATTGGCGACCACCATCACGCGAGTCTGAGCCGGGCGGGGAAGTCCCTCACCGGCACGACCCAGGGCTTCTACTGCCAGTTGGGCAGCACGACCAATGGGGGTGTCGTCCATCGGGGGCGGTGTTTCACGTGAAACATCCTCCCCCGCCGATTCGGTTCGGGGACCGGGGACCGGATCGGTCATCGGTCCCGCGATGTTGGCGTTGGACCGCAAGGATTCACTCTCCTCGGCTTCAGGCTCGCGATGGGGAGAGCCTGCCATGCTTTCGGGGTCGTGAACCAGCGAGGCCGGTGGTTCTGTGGGTGAATCCACCTCTGTGGACATCTCCGTAACCCTCGCGGGTGGCTTCACGCGGGGTCGACGGTCCCGGGGCGTGGCAGCCGCGCGACCGCGGCTGATGATCCCCTGCAGCAGTGAGCGACGTTTCACGTGAAACACCATGCCCCTGCTGCCCGGCCAGGACCGTTCGACACTCCGAAATGGTACGTATGGGACGCTCAGCGGCGTCGGCGGGTCTTGCTCGTCCGGGCCGCCTTGGCGCGCTTCGCCGCGAACCGCACGCCACCCGGGCTCTCACCGACCTCCACCCGGACCACCGTGGTCAGTGGATCGACGATCCCCTCGCCCACGTGGAGCACCGAGGTCTCCACCACACCGAGCCGGGAGAGCGCGGCGCGAGCACCGTTGATCTCCTCCTCCGCGGTGTCGCCCTTGAGCGCCAGCATCTCGCCGTAGGGGCGGAGCAGGGGGACACCCCAGCCGGCCAGCCGGTCAAGGGGAGCCACCGCGCGAGCGGTCACCACGTGCACGGGGGTGATCTTGCCGAGCATCTCCTCCGCACGTCCTCGGACCACGGTCACGTGGTCGAGGCCGAGCAGCTCGACGACCTCCTGGAGGAAGTTCGTCCGGCGAAGGAGCGGTTCCAGGAGCGTGATCTTCAGATCACGCCGGACCAGAGCCAGCGGGATGCCGGGAAGGCCGGCTCCCGAGCCCACGTCGCAGACGGTGACGCCCTCGGGGACGGCTTCCGCGAGGACAGCGCAGTTCAGGAGGTGGCGCTCCCACAGTCGCGGGACCTCGCGCGGGCCGATCAGGCCGCGCTTCACACCCGCGTCCGCGAGAAGCTCCGCATACCGCACGGCCTCCGGGAAGTACTCACCGAAGACTGTGCGTGCCTGCTCCGGAGCCTCGGGGAGCTCCGCTGCCTCCGTCACGGGAACCGTCCTTCCGTACCGCACGCATCGCGTGCGAGCGCACTGTGGTGGCTGACTATCGGGCTGACAAAGATCGGCCCCGCCTGCGAGCAGACGGGGCCGACACTACGTGAGGGTTCAGGCCGGGAGAACAACGACGAAGCGCTGCGGCTCCTCGCCCTCGGACTCGCTGCGCAGACCGGCGGCGGCGATCGCGTCGTGCACGACCTTGCGCTCGAACGGCGTCATCGGGTCCAGCTTCACCGGCTGACCGGTGGACTTCACCTCGACCGCGGCATTGGCGCCCAGCTCGGCGAGCTCGGTGCGCTTCCTGGCGCGGAAGCCGGCGATGTCGAGCATCAGACGGCTGCGGTCACCGGTCTCCCGGTGCACGGCCAGCCGGGTGAGCTCCTGGAGGGCCTCCAGGACCTCACCGTCGCGGCCCACGAGCTTCTGCAGCTCACGGCTGTTGGCGTCGCTGATGATCGAGACCGCGGCCCGGTCCGCCTCGACGTCCATGTCGATGTCGCCGTCGAGGTCGGCGATGTCGAGCAGACCCTCGAGGTAGTCGGCCGCGATCTCACCCTCCTGCTCCAGGCGGGTCAGGGTGTCGCCACCCTCGGCGGCGGCGGAGGCGGCGGCGGAGGTGGTGCCTTCCGTCACGGATGGACTCCTTCTTGCTTCGGCGAGGCCTGGAGGCCTGGAGGCTTACTTCTTGGAGGACGGGTGCTTGGGCCGCTGCTGGCCCTTGCGCTGACCGGACTTGCCCTGGCGGGAGCCTCCGGAGTTGGCACGGCTCGGACGCGCCGGCTTGTCGCCCGCCTCGTCCTTCGTCTCGTCCTTCGCGGCGGTCTTGGCCGGGCCCTGGGGCTTCTTCTCGAGCGAGGTGGTCGCCGTTTCGGCGGCCGGCTCGGAGTCCTCCTCGGTGTCCTTCACCGCGGCCTGCTGGGCAGCGGCGGCCTGGCGCTGGGCCTTGGTCTGGCGCTTGGGCTGCTGACGCCGTGCGGCGGCACCGCCCTCGGCCTCGGCCTCGATCGTGTCGCTCTTGATCACGGTGCCGTCGGGCTGGGCGGCGAAGCCGGCCTTGGTCAGGCCCGAGAAGAAGCGGCGCTCGTTCTCGTTGCGGTCGCTGCTGCTCTTGGCGACGATCACCTTCACGATGGTCTTGCGGCGCCGGCCGCGGACCTCGCCGTGGGTGGTGATGCTCTTCAGCAGACGCTGGAGGTAGGAGTCCTGCGCCTTGCTGCCCGGGGTCGGGTTCTGGTTGATCACGTACATCTGCTGGCCCATGGTCCACACGTTGGTGGTCAGCCAGTAGACGAGGACGCCGACGGGGAAGTTGATGCCCATGACGGCGAAGATCACCGGGAAGATGTACATGAGCATCTTCTGCTGCTGCATGTACGGGGTCTTCACCGAGAGGTCGACGTTCTTCATCATCAGCTGGCGCTGGGTGAAGAACTGCGACGCCGACATCATGATGATCATGATCGCGGTGACGATGCGGACCGACGTGATCGAGGCGTCGAGCGCGGCGACGGAGGCGGCGCTGTCCGTGAACTTCGAGGCGAGCGGGGCACCGAAGATGTGGGCCTGACGGGCGCTGGCGAGCAGCGGGCCGTCGATGACACCGACTTCCTTGCCCGAGGCGATCGAAGACAGCACGTGGTACAGGGCGAAGAAGAACGGCGACTGCGCCAGGATGGGAAGGCACGAGGAGAGCGGGTTGGTGCCCGTCTCCTTGTACAGCTTCATCATCTCTTCGGACTGACGCTGCTTGTCGCTCTTGTAGCGCTCCTGAATCGCCTTCATCTTCGGCTGGAGCGCCTGCATGTTCCGCGTCGACTTGATCTGCTTGACGAACAGCGGGATCAGACAGATACGGATCAGCACCACCAGGCACACGATCGACAGGCCCCAGGCCCAGCCCGTGTCAGGCCCGAAGATCGCCCCGAACAGCTTGTGGAACTGGACGATCACCCATGAGACAGGTGTGGTGATGAAGCTGAAAAAACTGGCAATCGTGTCCACTAATCAGGCTCCTTGAGCATTGGGCGAGGTCTCTGCGGCCGGGCTCGTCTCGGCGGTGGACCCGCCCTTGTCGCCGCGCAGCGCGTTCCTCAGCATTTCGTGCCAGCGGGGGCGCTTACGCGGGGGGACATGGTCCACACCGCCGGGCGACCACGGGTTGCACCGCAGGATGCGCCAGGCGGTCAGGGCCGTGCCCTTGATCGCGCCATGCCGGTCGATGGCCGTGAATCCGTAGTGGGAACACGACGGGTAGTACCGGCAGACGGGGCCCAGGAGCGGGCTGATCGTCCACTGGTACAGCTTGATGAGAGCCAGCAGCGGGTACTTCATCGCGCGCCCCCTCCCAGCAGCCGCTGAAGAGCGGCGTCCAGGTCTCGGGCCAGCTGTGCGTGGTCGGCGTCGCCGGCTCCGGGCAACGCCCGTACGACCACCAGGCTACCGGGGGGCAGCGCGGAGAGCCGGTCGCGGACGAGATGGCGCAGACGTCGCTTCACCTGGTTGCGTACGACCGCACCGCCCACGGCCTTGCTCACGACGAAACCCGCACGTGCCGGGGGAGCGCTCTCCCCAGGCGCGTGCGGGTCCGTTGCACCGCTGCGTAGGTGGACGACGAGGAGCGGGCGACCGGCCCGGCGCCCTCGGCGTACCGCGATTGCGAAGTCCTCGCGCCGCCTCAGCCGATTCTCGGTAGGCAGCACGTCATGACCCGTTTAAGCGGATCAGGCGGACAGCTCAGAGCGACCCTTGGAACGGCGGTTCGCAAGGATGGCTCGACCGGCACGCGTGCGCATGCGCAGGCGGAAGCCGTGGGTCTTCGCGCGACGACGGTTGTTCGGCTGGAAGGTGCGCTTGCTCACTCGGGGGCTCCAGAAATGATTCGGGTGGTGGCGGGACATCGCCTGGCTGTCACCGTGCGCCCACGAGTAGCTCGCATTCGCCCGAGTGCACCGCTTCGCGACCACAGATCGTGATCTTTGCCCATCGGAGGCAGGCGGCAGCAGCCATCGACAACTCGACCTGGTTACGGTACGCGCGGCTACGCCATCCGGTCAAACCGACCTGTCGCCAGCCTCCATTGTGCACAGGCTGTGGACAAAACTTGAACCACGTCAGCCGCCACGACTACCGTGGACGGACTCCACATCTTTTCCGTTCTGTCCTCACCTGTCCTCACGGACCTGTCCTCACGGACACCGACCCACCGTCCCCGAGAACCACACCATCGTGGGACCTGCGAGAAAGCGTGCCCCGTGGCTGACGTACCTGCCGATCTTGCCGCAGTGTGGCCACGGGTCATCGAGCACCTTCTCGCCGAGGGCCAGCAGGGGATCGAGCCGAAGGACAAGCAGTGGATCGAGCGCTGCCAGCCGCTCGCCCTGGTCGCCGACACGGCGCTGCTCGCCGTGCCCAACGAATGGGGCAAGCGCGTCCTCGAAGGACGGCTCGCGCCGTTGATCAGCGAGACCCTGAGCCGTGAGTGCGGTCGCCCGATCCGCATCGCGATCACCGTCGACGACTCCGTCGGCGAGCCGACGCCTCCCGCGCCGCCGCTGCAGCAGTCGCAGCAGTCCCGCTACGACGAGCGCGCGCAGCCCGAGCCGTACGAGAAGTACGACGGGTACGGCCACCGGCCGATGCCCGACGACGGGCTGCCCACCGCACGCCCGGCCTACCCGGACTACCCGCAGCAGCAGCGTCCCGACCCGGGCGCCTGGCCGCGCACCCAGGAGGACCTGTCCTGGCAGCAGCCCCGGATGGGCGGCTACCAGGAGCGGGCTCCGTACACCGGTCCCGAGCAGCCCCGGCAGTCGCGGTACGACGAGCCGCCCCGCGGATACGAGCAGCAGCGCCCCGAGCGCGGCGATCACTCCGACCCGCAGGGCCACGGCGCCCGTCCCGGTCCCCGGCCGGGCGGTCCCGGGCAGCGGCCGGGGGGCGTCCCGGGCGGCGGCCACGGTTCGCAGTCCTCCGGGCAGGGCTCCGGCGCCCCGGGTGAGCAGCACGCGCGGCTGAACCCCAAGTACCTCTTCGACACCTTCGTCATCGGTTCCTCGAACCGCTTCGCGCACGCGGCGGCGGTCGCGGTGGCCGAGGCGCCGGCGAAGGCGTACAACCCGCTCTTCATCTACGGGGAGTCGGGCCTCGGCAAGACCCACCTGCTGCACGCGATCGGGCACTACGCGCGGAGCCTCTACCCGGGTACGCGCGTGCGGTACGTGAGCTCCGAGGAGTTCACGAACGAGTTCATCAACTCGATCCGCGACGGCAAGGGCGACGCCTTCCGCAAGCGCTACCGCGACGTGGACATCCTGCTCGTCGACGACATCCAGTTCCTCGCGAGCAAGGAGTCGACGCAGGAGGAGTTCTTCCACACCTTCAACACCCTGCACAACGCGAACAAGCAGATCGTGCTCTCCTCGGACCGGCCGCCCAAGCAGCTGGTGACCCTGGAGGACCGGCTCCGCAACCGCTTCGAGTGGGGGCTCACCACCGATGTGCAGCCGCCCGAGCTGGAGACGCGCATCGCGATCCTCCGCAAGAAGGCGGTGCAGGAGCAGCTCAACGCCCCGCCGGAGGTACTGGAGTTCATCGCGTCCCGGATCTCGCGGAACATCCGTGAGCTGGAGGGCGCGCTGATCCGGGTGACGGCCTTCGCGAGCCTCAACCGGCAGCCGGTGGACCTGGGTCTGACCGAGATCGTCCTCAAGGACCTGATCCCGGGGGGCGAGGACTCGTCGCCGGAGATCACGGCGCCGGCGATCATGGCGGCGACGGCCGACTACTTCGGTCTGACGGTGGAGGACCTCTGCGGGTCCTCGCGCAGCCGGGTCCTGGTGACGGCACGGCAGATCGCCATGTACCTGTGCCGCGAGCTCACGGACCTGTCGCTGCCGAAGATCGGCGCGCAGTTCGGCGGCCGTGACCATACGACGGTGATGCACGCGGACCGGAAGATCCGCGCGTTGATGGCGGAGCGGCGCTCCATCTACAACCAGGTCACCGAGCTGACCAACCGCATCAAGAACGGCTGACGGACCGCTTCAGCGGCCCCCGAAGGGCGCCCCGGGACACCTCCCGGGGCGCCCTTCGGCGTTCCCGGGCCGTGAGCGAGGAGCCCGTTTCGGCCCTCACGGAGGGCTGCTCGGCGGCTCCGCGGGCCTTCCCCTGCGCCTGTACGCCGATCGGGCTGTTCGATTACTCCGTTTCGGTGGCGGGTTCTCCACAGATTGGGGGATGATCTCCCGTCCACAGGGTGGGGACTGTCGAGTTATCCGGAACGTGTCCACAGGCTGGCCTCCTGACAGATCATCACCCCAGGTCAGGCCCTTGTGGAATTGTTGGTAAAAGATCTCCACAGGCTGTGGATGAACTTTTCGTCCACAGGGGGCCCCCGCGGTTGTCCACCGGCAACCCACAGGGAAGGGCAGGTTGCCCACAGCTTCTCCACACCGCTGTCCACTGTTCGGCAACGAAACACCCCCGCTCACCGGCCCGAGTGAAAGCGGTCACACCAAGGGAGACGTTTGGGCTGTGGGGAACCTGGGGAAAGCTGGGGACAGCGCTGGGGAGAACTCCCCATGGCCTGTGTACCGGGTGTGCAGAACTTTCGGGTGTCCACAGAGAACCCCAGTTGTCCACCGGCTCCACCCACAGGCTCGGTGGACAAAAAACAGGACCTGACCTGCGAAAACGACGTTATCCACCGTTTCCACAGGCCCTACTACTACTCCCACTTAGAGTTAGCTAGGAATCCGCTTCGAAGTGGGGCCTGTGCACAACTCGGCGCCGGAACTCCGACGCGCCCTCGTCGCGACTTGACCCCGAGCCGCACCGAGTGTCGGCGGCGTACGTCAGACTGGTTCCCGCAGTCGACGAAGAGCCAGCAACAGCAGGAGGCGGTTCCGGTGAAGATCCGGGTGGAGCGCGATGTACTCGCGGAGGCGGTGGCCTGGGTGGCCCGTAGCCTTCCGGCCCGTCCGCCGGCGCCCGTTCTCGCGGGCCTTCTGCTGAAGGCCGAGGACGGCGCGCTGAGCTTCTCGAGCTTCGACTACGAGGTCTCGGCCCGCGTCTCCGTCGAGGCGGAGGTCGAGGAGGACGGCACCGTCCTAGTCTCCGGCCGGCTGCTCGCCGACATCTGCCGCGCCCTCCCCAACCGTCCGGTGGAGATTTCCACAGACGGTGTACGGGCGACCGTGGTCTGCGGCTCCTCCCGCTTCACCCTCCACACCCTGCCTGTGGAGGAGTACCCGGCGCTGCCGGAGATGCCCACCGCGACCGGCACCGTCCCCGGTGAGGTCTTCGCCTCCGCCGCGGCCCAGGTGGCCATCGCCGCCGGCCGTGACGACACGCTGCCCGTCCTCACCGGTGTGCGCATCGAGATCGAGGGCGACACGGTCACCCTGGCCTCCACCGACCGCTACCGCTTCGCGGTCCGCGAGTTCCTGTGGAAGCCGGAGTCCCCGGACGCCTCCGCGGTCGCCCTGGTGCCCGCGAAGACCCTCCTGGACACCGCAAAGGCGCTCACCAGCGGCGACACCGTCACCCTGGCGCTCTCGGGCTCCGGCAAGGGCGAGGGCCTGATCGGCTTCGAGGGCGCGGGCCGCCGCACCACCACCCGGCTGCTCGAAGGCGACCTGCCCAAGTACCGGACGCTCTTCCCCACCGAGTTCAACTCGGTCGCGGTGATCGAGACCGCCCCCTTCGTCGAGGCCGTGAAGCGTGTGGCCCTGGTGGCCGAGCGCAACACCCCGGTCCGGCTGAGCTTCGAGCAGGGCGTGCTGATCCTGGAGGCCGGCTCCAGCGACGACGCACAGGCTGTGGAGCGCGTGGACGCGCAGCTGGAGGGTGACGACATCTCGATCGCCTTCAACCCGACCTTCCTGCTCGACGGTCTGAGCGCGATCGACTCCCCGGTCGCCCAGCTCTCCTTCACGACCTCCACCAAGCCGGCGCTGCTCAGCGGCAAGCCGGCCGTGGACGCCGAGGCGGACGAGGCCTACAAGTACCTGATCATGCCGGTGCGACTCTCCGGCTGAGGCCCTGGCTGTCTACCCCGGGGGTCCGGGGGTCGCCCCCCGGGAAGGCCGCAGTATGCCGGTGCGACTCTCCGGCTGAGGCGGTTTTCGGGGCATCGCCTGAGCGGCTGACCCCACAGGTGTGCGCCGGGGTCCGGGCGTAGGCTCGGACCCGGGTAAACCGCACACGACGCTTAAGGAATCTCTGATGGAGCTCGGTCTCGTCGGTCTCGGCAAGATGGGCGGCAACATGCGTGAGCGCATCCGCCGCGCAGGCCACACCGTCATCGGATACGACCGCAACCCGGACCTCGCCGATGTCCACAGCCTCGAAGAGCTTGTGGGCAAGCTCAAGGGTCCGCGCGTCGTGTGGGTGATGGTCCCGGCCGGTGCCGCGACCCAGTCCACCGTCGACGAGCTGGCCGACCTGCTCTCCCCCGGCGACATCGTCGTGGACGGCGGGAACTCGCGCTGGACGGACGACGAGAAGCACGCCGAGGAGCTGGCGGCCAAGGGCATCGGCTTCGTCGACTGCGGCGTCTCCGGCGGTGTCTGGGGCCTGGAGAACGGCTACGCCCTGATGTACGGCGGCTCCGCCGAGGACGTGGCGAAGGTCCAGCCGATCTTCGACGCCCTCAAGCCCGAGGGCGAGTTCGGCTCGGTCCACGCGGGCAAGGTCGGCGCCGGCCACTTCGCGAAGATGGTCCACAACGGCATCGAGTACGCGATGATGCAGGCCTACGCCGAGGGCTGGGAGCTCCTGGAGAAGGTCGACTCCGTCACCGACGTGCGCGAGGTCTTCCGCTCCTGGCAGGAGGGCACGGTCATCCGTTCCTGGCTGCTGGACCTCGCGGTCAACGCGCTGGACGAGGACGAGCACCTGGACCAGCTGCGCGGCTTCGCTCAGGACTCCGGCGAGGGCCGGTGGACCGTCGAGGCCGCCATCGACAACGCCGTACCGCTGCCGGCGATCACCGCCTCGCTGTTCGCGCGGTTCGCCTCGCGTCAGGACGACTCCCCGCAGATGAAGATGATCGCCGCGCTGCGCAACCAGTTCGGCGGCCACGCGGTCGAGTCCAAGAAGTAATCCACAGGCTGTGCACCCCGCGGTGCGCAGCCGCCGGGGGAAGAAGGTCGGCGCCCAACCATGCACGTCACGCATCTCTCGCTGGCCGACTTCCGCTCCTACGCCCGGGTCGAGGTCCCGCTCGACCCGGGCGTCACCGCTTTCGTGGGCGCCAACGGCCAGGGGAAGACCAATCTGGTCGAGGCCGTCGGCTATCTCGCGACCCTCTCGAGCCACCGCGTCGCCTCCGACGCCCCGCTCGTCCGGATGGGGGCGGAGCGCGCGGTCATCCGAGCCGCCGTCACCCAGGGCGAGCGTTCCCAGCTGGTCGAGCTCGAACTCAACCCCGGCCGGTCCAACCGGGCCCGTATCAACAGGTCCTCGCAGGTCAAGCCGCGTGACGTGCTCGGCATCGTGCGGACCGTGCTGTTCGCGCCCGAGGACCTCGCCCTGGTCAAGGGCGACCCCGGCGAGCGCCGGCGCTTCCTCGACGAGCTGATCACGGCCCGCACGCCGCGGATGGCGGGCGTGCGCTCCGACTACGAGCGCGTGCTCAAGCAGCGCAACACACTTCTGAAGTCGGCCGCGATGGCACGGCGGCACGGCGGGCGCGGCATGGACCTGTCCACGCTCGACGTCTGGGACCAGCACCTGGCGCGGACCGGAGCCGAGCTGCTCGCCCAGCGGCTCGACCTGATCGCCGTACTGCAGCCGCTCGCCGACAAGGCGTACGACCAGCTCGCGCCGGCCGGCGGACCGATTCTGCTGGAGTACCGGCCCTCCGCGCCGGGCACCGGGCACACCCGCGAGGAGCTGTACGAGCAGCTGATCGCCGCGCTCGCGGAGGTGCGCAAGCAGGAGATCGAGCGGGGCGTCACGCTGGTCGGACCGCACCGCGACGAACTGCTGCTCAAGCTCGGCGACCTGCCGGCGAAGGGGTACGCCAGTCACGGCGAGTCCTGGTCGTACGCGCTGGCGCTGCGGCTCGCCTCGTACGACCTGCTGCGTTCCGAGGGCAACGAACCCGTCCTCGTCCTCGACGACGTGTTCGCCGAGCTGGACGCGCGGCGGCGCGAACGGCTCGCGGAGCTGGTGGCGGGCGGCGAGCAGGTCCTCGTGACGGCTGCTGTGGACGACGACGTACCCGGGGTGCTCGCGGGGACGCGGTACACGGTCGCCGGAGGGACGGTGGAGCGGGCATGAGCGACGAACAGCTTCCCCAGCCTGTGGACAAGCCGGCGGCTCCGCAGATCGCCGAGTCCTCGGGGGTCGATCTCGCACGGGTCGCGCTGCGCGCCGCCAAGGAACAGGCCAAGGCCAGGGGCGCGGCCGCCCAGCAGAAGAAGCAGGCCCGGCGCGGGGGCGGACTGCGCTCCGGCGCGCGCGCCGACGGGCGCGACCCCATGGCGCTCGGCGCGGCCATCAACCGGCTCATCACCGAGCGGGGCTGGGAGACGCCGGCGGCGGTCGGCGGGGTCATGGGCCGCTGGCCGCAGATCGTCGGCGAGGACCTTGCGAAGCACTGCGTACCGCTGAAGTACGACGAGGAGCCGGACGCGCGGGTGCTCACCGTGCAGTGCGACTCGACGGCCTGGGCCACGCAGCTGCGGCTGCTCGCGCCTCGGCTCGTCGCCCGGCTCAACGAGGACCTCGGGCACGGGACGGTGCGGGTGATCAAGGTGCTGGGGCCGGGGGCGCCTCGGCGGGGGTACGGGCCGCTCAGGGCGCCGGGGTCTGTCGGGCCCGGAGATACGTACGGCTAGAGCGCCGGGCCGCAGGGGTGCCGAGCGGTGCGTGCGGGCGGTACGGGGTGACGGTGCATGGGGTGCGGGTGCAAGCAGAGGGCGCTGCGCTAGGGGCGTTGTGCCCACCCTCCCCCAAGCTCTCGGCTTCGCTCGAGCAGGGGGCACCCCCATCGCCCCGGCGGAACGCATGCCCACAACGTGGGTTCGGAACGCGTGCCCACGACGTGGGGCGAACGGATCCGCGACGTGGTCGGAAGTCGGTGTCGGGGGTCCGCACAGCGCGCTACGGGTCGAAGCGCTGGGTGGCCGTCAGAGGGCTCTGAAGCCCCTGTCCGGATATGGGGAGTCGTCTCGCTCCCGGACAGGGCGGCACATGCGGACTCAGGGACCGGCAAACCCCCATGAGTGTCGGAGCTACCGGTAGACTGGGAGACAATCCCGCCACCCTGCGGAACATGTCGAACGACGCAGCCGCTCCCGTATGCCCGGAGAACGGCTTGTGCTGTGCCAGAAAGGGCGCTTCGTGGCCGATTCCGGCAACCCCAACGAGAACAACCAGTACACCGCCAGCAACATCCAGGTCCTCGAAGGCCTGGATGCGGTGCGCAAGCGCCCTGGCATGTACATCGGCTCGACCGGCGAGCGCGGTCTGCACCACATGGTGCAGGAGGTCGTCGACAACTCGGTCGACGAAGCCCTGGCCGGTCACGCGGACACCATCGACGTGACGATCCTGGCCGACGGCGCCGTGCGCGTCGTCGACAACGGCCGCGGTATCCCCGTCGGCATCGTCGCGTCCGAGGGCAAGCCGGCCGTCGAGGTCGTCCTGACCGTGCTGCACGCGGGCGGCAAGTTCGGCGGCGGCGGATACGCGGTCTCCGGCGGTCTGCACGGTGTCGGTGTCTCCGTCGTGAACGCCCTTTCCACCAAGATCGCCGTCGAGATCAAGACCGACGGCCACCGCTGGACCCAGGACTACAAGATGGGCGCCCCCACCGCGCCCCTCGAGCAGCACGAGGCGACCGAGGAGACCGGTACCTCGGTCACCTTCTGGGCCGACCCGGACATCTTCGAGACCACCGAGTACTCCTTCGAGACGCTCGCGCGCCGCTTCCAGGAGATGGCCTTCCTCAACAAGGGCCTCACCCTGACGCTCACGGACGAGCGCGAGTCGGCGAAGGCCACGGTCGGTGCGGACGACCCCGAGGCGGAGGCCGCCGAGCCCACCGCCCGCACGGTGAAGTACCACTACGAGGGCGGCATCGTCGACTTCGTGAAGTACCTCAACTCGCGCAAGGGCGAGCTGATCCACCCCACCGTGATCGACCTCGAGGCCGAGGACAAGGACAAGGCCCTCTCCCTCGAAGTCGCGATGCAGTGGAACAGCGGCTACAGCGAGGGCGTGTACTCCTTCGCCAACATCATCCACACCCACGAGGGCGGCACGCACGAGGAGGGTTTCCGTGCGGCGCTGACCTCGCTGATCAACAAGTACGCGCGCGACAAGAAGTTCCTCCGCGAGAAGGACGACAACCTCACGGGCGACGACATCCGCGAGGGTCTGACCGCGATCATCTCGGTCAAGCTGAGCGAGCCGCAGTTCGAGGGCCAGACCAAGACCAAGCTGGGCAACACGGAGGCGAAGACCTTCGTCCAGAAGGCGGTCTACGAGCACCTCAACGACTGGCTCGACCGCAACCCGGTCGAGGCCGCGGACATCATCCGCAAGTCGATCCAGGCCGCCACCGCGCGCGTGGCCGCCCGCAAGGCGCGCGACCTGACCCGCCGCAAGGGGCTCCTGGAGTCGGCCTCGCTGCCGGGCAAGCTGTCCGACTGCCAGTCGAACGACCCCGCCAAGTGCGAGATCTTCATCGTCGAGGGTGACTCCGCAGGCGGCTCGGCCAAGTCCGGCCGCAACCCGATGTACCAGGCCATCCTGCCGATCCGAGGCAAGATCCTGAACGTCGAGAAGGCCCGGATCGACAAGATCCTGCAGAACACCGAGGTCCAGGCCCTGATCTCGGCCTTCGGCACCGGTGTGCACGAGGACTTCGACATCGAGAAGCTCCGCTATCACAAGATCATCCTGATGGCGGACGCCGACGTCGACGGTCAGCACATCAACACCCTGCTGCTCACCTTCCTCTTCCGCTTCATGCGCCCGCTGGTCGAGGCCGGTCACGTCTACCTCTCCCGCCCGCCGCTCTACAAGATCAAGTGGGGCAGGGACGACTTCGAGTACGCGTACTCGGACCGGGAGCGGGACGCGCTCGTCACGCTCGGCAAGCAGAACGGCAAGCGGATCAAGGAAGACTCGATCCAGCGCTTCAAGGGTCTCGGTGAGATGAACGCCGAGGAGCTGCGCGTCACGACCATGGACGTCGAGCACCGCGTGCTCGGCCAGGTCACCCTGGACGACGCGGCGCAGGCCGACGACCTGTTCTCGGTGCTGATGGGCGAGGACGTCGAGGCGCGGCGCTCGTTCATCCAGCGCAACGCCAAGGACGTTCGCTTCCTCGACATCTGAGTCGGTCTCAGCTGACCGTACGAAAGGACTGACGACCAGCAATGGCCGACGAAATCACTCCCGGCACCACCGAAGAGCAGGGCCCCGTGGTCCGCATCGAGCCCGTCGGGCTCGAGACCGAGATGCAGCGTTCGTACCTCGACTACGCGATGTCCGTCATCGTGTCCCGCGCGCTGCCCGACGTACGGGACGGCCTCAAGCCCGTCCACCGTCGCGTGCTGTACGCGATGTACGACGGCGGCTACCGGCCCGAGAAGGGCTTCTACAAGTGCGCCCGCGTCGTCGGTGACGTCATGGGTACGTACCACCCGCACGGCGACTCCTCGATCTACGACGCGCTCGTCCGCCTCGCCCAGCCCTGGTCGATGCGGATGCCGCTCGTCGACTCCAACGGCAACTTCGGTTCCCCGGGCAACGACCCGGCCGCCGCCATGCGGTACACCGAGTGCAAGATGATCCCGCTGTCGATGGAGATGCTCCGGGACATCGACGAGGAGACCGTCGACTTCCAGGACAACTACGACGGCCGCAACCAGGAGCCGACCGTCCTGCCGGCCCGGTTCCCTAACCTGCTGGTCAACGGCTCCGCCGGCATCGCCGTCGGTATGGCGACCAACATCCCGCCGCACAACCTGCGCGAGGTCGCGGCCGGCGCCCAGTGGGCCCTGGAGCACCCCGAGGCCACCCACGAGGAGCTCCTCGACGCCCTGATCGAGCGGATCAAGGGCCCGGACTTCCCCACCGGCGCGCTCGTCGTCGGCCGCAAGGGCATCGAGGAGGCATACCGCACCGGCCGTGGCTCCATCACGATGCGCGCGGTCGTCGAGGTCGAGGAGATCCAGAACCGCCAGTGCCTGGTGGTCACGGAGCTGCCGTACCAGACCAACCCGGACAACCTCGCGCAGAAGATCGCCGACCTGGTGAAGGACGGCAAGATCGGCGGCATCGCCGACGTCCGCGACGAGACCTCGTCCCGGACCGGCCAGCGCCTCGTCATCGTGCTCAAGCGCGACGCCGTCGCCAAGGTCGTACTGAACAACCTCTACAAGCACACCGACCTGCAGACGAACTTCGGCGCGAACATGCTGGCGCTCGTCGACGGCGTGCCGCGCACCCTCTCGCTCGACGCGTTCATCCGCCACTGGGTGACGCACCAGATCGAGGTCATCGTCCGCCGGACCAAGTTCCGGCTGCGCAAGGCCGAGGAGCGCGCCCACATCCTGCGCGGTCTGCTCAAGGCTCTCGACGCCATCGACGAGGTCATCGCCCTCATCCGGCGCAGCGACACCGTCGAGATCGCCCGCGGCGGCCTGATGGACCTGCTGCAGATCGACGAGATCCAGGCCAACGCGATCCTGGAGATGCAGCTCCGCCGGCTCGCCGCCCTGGAGCGCCAGAAGATCGTCGCCGAGCACGACGAGCTCCAGGCGAAGATCAACGAGTACAACGCGATCCTGGCCTCCCCGGAGCGCCAGCGCTCGATCGTCAGCGAGGAGCTGGCCGCGCTCGTCGAGAAGTTCGGCGACGACCGCCGCTCCAAGCTCGTGCCCTTCGACGGTGACATGTCCATCGAGGACCTGATCGCCGAGGAGGACATCGTCGTCACCATCTCGCGCGGTGGCTACGTGAAGCGGACGAAGACCGAGGACTACCGCTCGCAGAAGCGCGGCGGCAAGGGCGTGCGGGGCACGAAGCTGAAGCAGGACGACATCGTCGACCACTTCTTCGTCTCCACGACCCACCACTGGCTGCTCTTCTTCACCAACAAGGGCCGGGTCTACCGGGTCAAGGCGTACGAGCTGCCCGACGCCGGCCGGGACGCGCGCGGCCAGCACGTGGCCAACCTGCTCGCCTTCCAGCCGGACGAGCAGATCGCCCAGATCCTGGCGATCCGCGACTACGAGGCCGCGCCGTACCTGGTGCTCGCCACCAAGGCCGGCCTGGTCAAGAAGACCGCGCTGAAGGACTACGACTCGCCTCGTTCGGGCGGTGTCATCGCGATCAACCTCCGGGAGACGGAGGACGGCGGCGACGACGAGCTGATCGGCGCGGAACTGGTCTCGGCCGAGGACGACCTGCTGCTCATCAGCAAGAAGGCGCAGTCGATCCGCTTCACCGCCACCGACGACGCGCTGCGTCCGATGGGACGCGCCACCTCGGGTGTCAAGGGGATGAGTTTCCGCGCCGACGACGAACTGCTCTCGATGAATGTCGTCCGGCCGGGTACGTTCGTCTTCACCGCGACCGACGGCGGGTACGCGAAGCGCACCCCCGTCGACGAGTACCGCGTCCAGGGCCGTGGCGGCCTCGGTATCAAGGCCGCCAAGATCGTGGAGGACCGTGGCTCTCTCGTGGGCGCGCTGGTGGTCGAGGAGACGGACGAGATCCTCGCCATCACGCTGTCCGGCGGTGTGATTCGTACGCGAGTCAACGAAGTCAGGGAGACCGGCCGTGACACCATGGGCGTCCAGCTGATCAACCTGGGCAAGCGCGATGCCGTCGTCGGCATCGCACGGAACGCCGAGGCCGGCAGCGAGGACGAGGACGCCGACGACGCGGACGAGATCGGCGGCGCCGAAGACGCCGTGGAGGCGTCCGAGGACGTGGTGGTCGAGACCGAGGCGGTCGGGACCGAGGCAGTCGAGGGCACGGAGCCCTCGGCCGGGGAGCACGAGGAGTAAGAGCGTGAGTGGAGCCACGGGCGCCGGATCGGCGGCCGCCGGAGCTTCTGCTGGTGCTGGAGCGAACGGCGCCCGTGGCCCCGCCACGGACTCCCAGGGGGTTGCGGTGACGGACACTCGAGGGCAGCAGCCCTCGTACGAGACCTACAACGGGCCGCTGCCCGGCGAGCGTGCGGGCACGCAGCAGCCGGGCGGGCCGTATCACCCGCCGCAGGCGTACGGCGCTCAGGCGCCGGGCGGCACGGCGGGCGGCCAGACCGGGGCCGTACGCCGGCCGCGTACGGGGGCGAGCACGACGCCCCGTACGCGCAAGGCGCGGCTGCGGGTGGCCAAGGCGGATCCGTGGTCGGTGATGAAGGTGAGCTTCCTGCTCTCCATCGCGCTGGGCATCTGCACGGTCGTCGCCGCGGCGGTGCTGTGGATGGTCATGGACGCCATGGGCGTGTTCTCGACGGTCGGCGGGACGATCAGCGAGGCCACGGGCTCGAACGAGTCCAACGGCTTCGACCTGCAGTCGTTCCTCTCGCTGCCCCGGGTCCTGATGTTCACCTCGGTGATCGCCGTGATCGACGTGGTCCTGATGACCGCCCTGGCGACGCTGGGCGCGTTCATCTACAACCTGTCGGCCGGCTTCGTCGGCGGTGTGGAGCTCACGCTCGCCGAGGACGAGTAGGACGCGCGGGGCCGGTCCGGGAACGGATTTTGGGACTGGCCCCCACGTGCGCTAATCTTCAGGAGTCAGCGCGCGGGACACACACCGCAAAGCGCGGCGGGGCTATAGCTCAGTTGGTTAGAGCGCATCCCTGATAAGGATGAGGCCACAGGTTCAAATCCTGTTAGCCCCACAGTATCGATCGACCCGGACGGTTACTCCGTCCGGGTCGATTTCGTTTGTCCCGGGCCTGGTCGGTGACCTCCGGGGCGCGTCGGGGGTTTGAAGCTCGCACAGGTCACCGATCGGTATCGGTCGATGTGTAGAGTGGGCGTCAGAAGTCTCCTACGTCAACGAAAGACGAGGTCGCGCGGTGAAGAAGCTGCTCCTGGTCGCACTGGCCGCCATCGGCGGGCTCCTCGTGTACCGCCAGATCCAGGCGGATCGCGCCGAGCAGGACCTGTGGACGGAGGCGACCGACTCCGTGCCCGCAGGTTCGGGTGTCTGAGACGAAGACCGTCTGTGGGTGAAGCCCCGGCCGCGCGTGAGCGGGCCGGGGCTTTGCTTTGCCTGAGCAAATTGTCGACTTGCTTAAGTGAAGGGGTGGAGGGCGCGTGAAGACGCAGGCCGGGATCGGTCGGAGGGCGGGGGCCCTGATCACGGCGGCCGCGGCGGTGGGAACGGTCGCGGCGCTGCCCGGTCAGGCGGTGGCGCTGCCCGGTCAGGTGGCGGCGCCGGGGAGGGCCTTGTCCGTTGAAGGGGCCCCTTTGCCGCCGTACACCTTCGACAGTGCGGCGCAGCGGGTCCAGGGGGCCGTTTCGAGCTCCGACGCCGTGCCGCTGAAGACCGGGCAGACCTACCGCGACACGCTCAGGAAGGACGGCAAGGTCTACTACCGGGTCGACCTCGACGACAAGCGGAACGCGTACGTCTCCGTGGTCGCCGTCCCCAGGAGCGGCGGCAAGGTCGAGTACGGCGACGGCGTCAAGATCAGCATGCAGGACGGCTCCGGCACCGAATGCGGCTACCAGCAGGTGAACTTCTCCTCGGCCGAGTACACCCGGCCGCTCGCCGCGTACGCCCGCCGGATCGTCGACGCCGACAGCTCCAGCTGCCAGCGCGCGGGCGCCTACTACGTGCTCGTCGAGCGGGAGTCGAAGCCGACCTCCGGCCAGGAGGACTGGGACCTGGAGATCCGGTACGCGGCCGAGCCCGGCCTGAAGAAGGCCGGGCCGACCGAACTGCCCGAGGTCTGGGCCTCCGGCACGCCCGCGCCGCCCGCGAGCGAGCCCGTGAAGCGGCAGGGCGGCTCCGGGATCCATGACGCCACCTCGCTGACGCAGGGCGAGTGGCGGTCCGACATCCGGCCGGGACAGACGCTGTTCTACCGGGTGCCGGTCGACTGGGGGCAGCAGCTCTTCGCCAGCGCCGAACTCGGCAGCAGCGCCAGCGGTGACGAGTACGTCGGCAACGCCCTGGTCCTCTCCCTGGAGAACCCGGCGCTCGGACACGTCGACGAGAAGACCGCCAGCTACGACGGGAAGCCCTCGACCCTGGAGCTGGACGCGCTGCGGCCGGTGGCCCACGAGAACCGCACCTCGTACCAGGACGCCACCAGCGGCATGCGGTTCGCCGGCTGGTACTACCTGGCGGCCACGCTCAGCCCGGAGATCGCCGCGGAGTACGGGGACAAGGCGGTGCCGCTGACCCTGCGGGTCTCCGTACGGGGCAGTGCGAAGCCGGGACCCGGCTACGACGGGGACCCGGGGCCGTTCAAGGTGACCGCCGACGACAAGGAGGCCGCCGCGAACGGCGCCAGTGGGGCGCGTGCGGCGGAGCGGAACGGCTCCATGGAGGTCGTCGCGATGGCCGGGATCGGCAGCGGGACGGTGCTGCTGCTCGGCCTCGGCGCGTGGACGCTGGTGGCGCGGCGGCGGGCGGCGTAGGGCCTTTTCGCGGGGCTGCGGGCGGCGTAGGGGCCTTTCGCGGGGCCGCGGGCGGATCGCTCGCGCGGGGCTCAGGTCTGGCCGAGGGCCCAGAAGCCGACCGCGAAGCACGCAAGGGCGAGCAGGAGGACCGGGATCGTCACCTTCGGGGGCGGTCCCGGTCGGCGTACCGGGGCGGGTGGGGTGGGCTGCCCGGGAACCTGATCGGGGTGAGCGGTGTATGGATAAGTGGGGGCTTGTCCGTACGGAACTCCCGCGGTGGGGGTCTGTTCGAAGGAGGGGGTCGGGTGGGTGACCGGTGGGGGCAGATGGAAGCTGCCCGTCTCCGAGGGGCCGTGCTTGGCCTGGTACTGCGGCTGTGGGGGCTGTTGCCGGGGCGGTGCGGGCGGCGTGGGTGGCGTCGACGGTACGGCGGCCGGGGGCCGGCCCTGGGCGGCCTGAGCGGCACCGGGGGCCACCGCGTCGGAGGGGCCCGTGGGGCCCTGGGGGCCGAAGCCCGGCGGGAGGGGGCCGAGCTGGTCGAAGATCTCGACCGGCTGCTCGTCGGCGCTCGGTTCGGGGAGCATCTCGACGGCGGCGGTCAGCGCCTTGCGCGCGCCCGTGGCCGTCCGGAAGCGGGCCTGCGGGTCGGGCTGGAGCAGTCCGGCGATGACCTGCCACAGGGGCTCCGGGATGCCCTCGGGGGCGCTCGGAGTGCCGTACGCGCGGAAGTGCTCGACGAGGGCCTGGGAGTCCGGCCTGCGGCCCTGGAGGAGGTAGAGCGCGACCAGGCCGACGGCGAAGAGGTCGGCGGTGAAGTCGGGCTCGGCGCCGAGGAGCTGCTCGGGCGCGAAATACCCGGGCGTGCCCACGACGTAGTTGGTCTCGGTCAGGCGCGGCTCGCCCTTGCGCATGGAGATGCCGAAGTCGGACAGCCGCAGGTGCGGCCGTCCGGTGCCGGTGACGTCCATGAGGATGTTCGCGGGCTTGATGTCCCGGTGCACGACCCCCTCGGCGTGCACCGTGGACAAGCCCGAGAGCAGCTGGTCGAGCAGGACGCAGACGAACCGGGGCGGCAGCGGGCCGTAGTCGCCGATGACGTGGGCGAGAGAGCCGCCGGCGACCAGGTCCATGGTGAACAGGACCTTGTCGTCGTCGGCGGCCCAGCTGGCCGGGGCCAGGACGTGCGGGTGATCGATCCGCAGCGCCTGCTCGCGGACGAAGCGGAGCAGGGTGTGCGCGTCGCTCTGCAACAGCACCTTGGCCGCCACGTAGCGGCGGCGCCGGTGGTCCCAGGCACGCCATACCGCGCCCGCCCCGCCCCGCCCGATCGGATCGACCAGCTCGTACCGTCCGGCGAAGACCTCACCCATCGTGCTGCGCCCGCTCCCCGTCGATTCGTCTCTCGGCGATGCCGGCCGGCCGCCGACCGCGTCAGTTCTGGTGCGACTCGTAGTGCGCGACCGCGTCCGCGGTGCGCCCGGCGCCGTACACCCGGAGGAACTCTGCCAGTTCCGGGTGGGCGGGGGCGAGGGAGTCGGCCGCGTCGATGATGTCGCCCGCCGCCGCTACGGAGCGCAGCAGCGACTGGATCTCGCGGACCACCCGGCGGACGGTCGGAGCGCCGGAGCCGGTGCTGGTGTTAACCGTGCTGGTGAGGACGGAGCCGCCCTGCGACTTCTTGACCTCGTCCATGCGGTCGGTGGCCTCGGCGGCGCTGACAGTGCCGTCGGCGACCTGCACGGCGAGCTCCTGGAGGGCTTGGACGCGCTGGACGACGGCCGGGTTGCCGATCTTGGCGCGCTGGCCGCTCATCAGCTGGGACAGCATGGGCGCGGACAGCCCGAGCACGGCCGCGAGCCTGGCCTGATTGAGCCCGAGATCGTCGATCAGCCGGCGGAAGAGCGCCCCCAGCGGCTCTCCGTACCAACTGCGCTGAAGCTCTCTGGCTCTAGCCGTGGCTTCCTGCTGCGCTGCGTCCATCACTTCTCCCCATCCCTGCGGTTCGCCACTGCGAACCTCGATCAGCATCTTACGGAGAGTGGTCGCTGACCGGGAGTCCCAATCCTTTTGCCGGACATGGGGGGTGACCCGGTACGCTGTCCTCGTTCCGGGGCCTTAGCTCAGTTGGTAGAGCGCTGTCTTTGCATGGCAGATGTCAGGGGTTCGACTCCCCTAGGCTCCACCGGTGAATGCCCTCTGAACTGCGAAAACGCAGTTCAGAGGGCATTTTTCGTGTCAGGGGCCAGACCTGGCTTGACCTGAACCTTGGTTCAACTCCTAGCGTGCTGCCCAGTCGAGAAGTCGTCGGAACCGCCGACCTCATGGGGGAAACAGCCGTGCCCGAGAAGCGCCTGCGTATCGCCGTCGTCATCGCCAGTGTCCGGGAGGGACGGTTCGGGCCGGTCGTCGCGCGCTGGTTCGTCGACCAGCTGGGCGAGCACGCCGACCTGGAGGTGGACACGATCGACCTCGCCGAGGTGGGGCTGCCGATGGCCTTCCCCGCGTTCGGTGCCCAGCCGGCCGGGGACACCGCCGTGGCCGCCGAGGCGGTGCGCGGACGGCTCGCGGCGGCCGACGCCTTCGTCGTCGTCACGCCCGAGTACAACCACAGCTTCCCTGCCTCGGTGAAGAACCTCATCGACTGGCACAACGTCGAGTGGCACGCCAAGCCCGTCGGCTTCGTCTCCTACGGCGGGATGGCCGGTGGTCTGCGCGCCGTCGAGCAGCTCCGCCCCGTCTTCGCCGAGGTCCACGCGGTCACCGTCCGGGACACCGTCAGCTTCCACAACGCCTGGTCGCAGTTCGACGCGGACGGCGCGCCGACCGACGCGGAGAGCTGTGGCAGCGCGGCCAAGCTGATGATCGACCGGCTGCGGTGGTGGGCGGTGGCGCTCAGCGAGGCGCGCGCCGTCAGCCCGTACACGGTGTGACGGATCAGGCCCCGCCGGGGTCGGCCGGGTCGGCTCCGGCGGGATCGGCCCGGTCGGTCCCCGGCCGGTCGGGCCCGGCCGGGCCGGGCCGGACCCCGTCGGGATTGGCCAGGAGGCAGCCGCTGAAGGACATGCAGCCGCAGCCGATGCACTCCTCAAGGCGGTCCCGCAGCTCCGTCAGGCGGCCCAGCCGGGCGTCGAGGTCCTTCCGCCAGCACCGGGAGATCCGTGCCCAGTCCTCCGCCGTCGGCGTCCGGCCCTCCGGGAGGAGGCCGAGGACGGCCCGTACCTCCGCCAGCGGGATGCCCAGCTGCTGGGACATGCGGATGAACGTGACCCGGCGCAGGACGTCCCGCGGGTAGCGGCGCTGGTTGCCCAGGGTGCGTTCGCTGGTGATGAGGCCGCGGCGCTCGTAGAAGCGGAGCGTGGAGGTCGGTACGCGGCTGCGGGCGGCGAGTTCGCCGATCGTGAGGTGGGCGGGCCTCGCGGGTGAGCCGGTCCGCACCGTGGCGGCCGTGCCTGCCGTGGGGGTCACCGGGGCGCCCTGCCGACGGCGTGGAACGTCCGCTCCACGTCCTCGGCCCAGTAGTAGGTCCGGCCGCCCCGCCTCTCGCGGCGCCACCGCTGTTCGCTGGCGAGCCTGTACACGGTGCCGGAGGGGACGCCCCGCAGATGGGCCACCTCGGCGGGGCTGAGCCACTCCGAGGCCCGCCGGGCGCCCAGCGGGTGGCGGGCGGGCACGGGCCGGCCCGTGCCGTCCGTGGGGCCCGTGCTCGTCTCCGTGCCCGTGCTCGTGCCTTCCGGGCGGCTCTCGGCGTCGAGGCGGCGGCCGAGGCGGGTCCACTCCGCCGCGGGCCAGCGGTGTGCGGGGGTCGCGGTGCACACGATGTCCGACAGGGCGGCGCCGCCGCCGGTGTGGACCCGCGCCACCAGGCTGCCGGAGCAGTCGGGTTCGGCGCACGTGCCGACCTCGAGCCGGCGGACCGGCTCCGGTTCGACGATCCGGCGGGCGGCGTGGACCAGCCGGCTCAGCTCGCCGCTCGCGTCGGCCGCCGTGTCGTGCGCCGCCAGCCAGGTGACGTGCAGGCGGAGGAAGCCGGCGAGGGCCGGGACCGTGCGGGACGGGGGCGCGACCCGACGCTCGTGCGCCACGAGGCCGCCCCACGAGCCGAGCACCGAGAGGATCGACGCCCGTACCTCGGTGGCGCGGATGTTGAGGCGGATGCCGGGCGCCGGGCCGCCGGTGCCGCGGCTGCCTGCCGTCATGGCGCCGCCACGGCTGTTCTCGAGCACCGACTCGCAGGAGCCGTAGAGGCCGGGGAGCCGCTCCAGGTCGGCGGCCAGCCGCTGTGCGCAGACGTGGCACAGCCGGCTTCTTCCGAGGGCGGGGCGGGGTTCGCGGGCCGCGCACCCGGCTCCGCCGCAGAGCCGTACCGCCGCTTTCCGTTCCACGTGAGGCGTGTCCATGGTCCGACGGTAGGCAGCCCGCTCGGGCCCCGACAATGCGCTCAGTTCTAAGCTTTCACTAAGCCATGAGGGCCGTGCGGCACCTGTCCGATATCGTGGTGCGCTCCTTTGACGACGTCCTGTTCAGGGGAGCGGTATGAAATATTCCGATTGACATACTCTGAGTGATGCAGCTCACACCAGCCATCTTGATGGCTGATTGGGCACTCGCCTAGACTCCGATTGTGCTAGCGAACGGGGGCTTGTGTGGCGCATCCATTTCAAACCCGCACATGCGCGCTCTGTGCGGAAAAACAACGAAGTGTTTCCGTGCTCTCCCCTTTTCCTGTGGCATGGCGACGGGTCATGCCGTTTCCGGTGCATTCCAAGTGCAGGGATCTGGACGAGAGTGGGCCTAGATGCTGATTTTGGTGGTGGCGGGAGACAGAGAATTCTCCGTCGAGGTGACCAGGGATCTGGAGAGCGGCGGCCACAGGGTGGAGAAGGCGGACGGGCTCGGCGCGGTGCTCGCCCGCTCGCAGGACGTCGACGCCGTCCTGTTCGATCTGAGCTTATCCGGAACCGAAGGCTTCGAGGTGTGCCGGGCGATACGTTCCGCATCCTCGGTGCCACTCATCGTCACCGATGTGCGTGACGACGAATTCGACCGCGTGCTCTGTTTCAAGCTCGGCGTCGACGACTACGTCGTCCGGCCGTGCACCACGCGGGAGTTGGTGGTCCGGCTGGAAGCGGTCGTCCGGCGGGTCGGCGACACCTGGCAGCCCTGGAAGGGCGTGGCCGCGCAGAGCGAACAGGTCAGCGACCTGGGTGCGGTGCGGATCGGTCTGCGCAGCCGGGTCGTCGCGGTGTACGGGCGTGAAGTGGCGCTCACCCGCAAGGAGTTCGACATCCTGGCGCTTCTCGCGTCCGCCCCGGGACGGGTCTTCACCCGGGAGGACATCATGCGGGAGGTCTGGGGTCATGACGGCGCCGGCGACACCAGGACGCTCGGTGTGCACATGGTCGGGCTGCGGCGGAAACTGGGCATCGCGTCGCTGGTCGAGACGGTCCGCGGCATCGGCTTCCGGTTGAGCGTGACGCGGCCGGCCCGCGTCGGCGCCGGTGCCGGACAGGTCGCCGGGCAGGTCGCTGGCCAGGTGGCCGGGCAGAGTGCCGAGCCGGGTCTGAGCCGGGTCTGAGCCGGGTCTCATGGCAGGTGGGCGAGGGTGGCGCCGTGACACGGCGGCACCCTCGCCCGTCCGCGTTTCCGGGCCTTCCGTCGGCGCCGTTCAGCGCTTGGTCGCCGGAACCTAGTGAAAACATAGAAAAGAGCTGCTTGTTCTTTGCGCGGCCGCCGAAGAAGCTACTGCGTAATGTCCCGTGAATTGATTCCGGGAACGGGTCGACGGACAAGCGGAGGCGACAGATGGCTGCGATCACGACGGACGACAGGCAGCAGATCAAGAAGATCGTCTGTGACATCCTCGAACTGGAGGAGGATGAAATCACGGAGACGAGTCTCTTTGTGGAGGAGCACGACGCCGACTCCATGCGTCTGATTGAAATACTCTCCTCACTCGAACTTAATCTGAAGGTCACCCTGGAGCAGGCCGACATGGCGCGGATGGTGAATCTGGCCGGCGTGTACGAGGTCGTTTCGGAATCCAATCGATGACCGGCGATAAAAGGCGTCCCCGGCTGGACCTCATCGGCTGGTCGGCGACCTCGCCGTACGGCATCGGCCGGTCCGCCTTCGCCGAGGGGCTGCGCGAGGGCCGGGCCACCGCGACGGCCCTCGACCACGAGCAGTGGCAGGTTCCGGCCGGTCGCGCCTGCCTGGTCCCCGACTTCGACGTCCGCGCGGTGCTCGGCAAGAAGGGCACCCGGATGATGAACCGGGTGACCGGACTGGCCGTCGGCACGGTCGGCGAGCTGCTCGCCGACATGGACCGGTCGGCGCTCACGCCCGAGACCACCGGCATGGTGCTGGGCACCACCGGTGGCAGCGTGCAGAGCACCCTGGACCTGACCCGTGGCTCCCTCTCCGGCGAGCGGCCGTTTCACGTGGAACCAGGCCTCATCCCGTACAGCGTGATGAACGGGGCCGCCGGACAGGTCGCCATCTGGCACGAGCTGAAGGGCCCCAACGCCACCCTGGCCGCGGGGCGTTCCGCCGGAGTGCTCGCCCTGAGCTACGCGCGGCGGCTGCTGCTCACCGGCCGGGCCGGGGTCGTGCTCTGCGGCGCCGCCGAGGAGTACTCGACCGCCCGAGCGTGGCTGGCCCGGCACACCGCCGACCCCGCCGCGGGCGAACCGCTCCTCGGCGAGGGCTGCGCGATGTTCGCGCTCGCCGCCGCCCCGGCGGACGCCCCGCCCGCGCCCGCGTCGCTCGTCGGCGTCAAGGCCATGACGTGCAGCGACGGGAACTGGGCCGCGGTCGTCCGGCGCTGTGTCGAGCAGGTGCTGCGCGACGCGGAAGCCAAGCCGACCGACGTCTGGGCGGTCAGCCCGTCGGGCGCCGCGGGCCCCGGCGGCGACGCGGAGCAGGCCGTCGCGGAGGAGCTGGCCGCGGCCGGCGGCATCGAGATGCCGGTCGCCCCTCTTGTCGGCGAGGGCCACGCGGCCTCCGCCGCGTTCCAGCTGGCCGCCGTACTGAGCCGTGCCGAGACCGACGAACGGTCCACCGGCCGTCTCTCCCTCGTCACCACCACCGACGAGGCCGGCACCGTCGCCGCCGCACTGCTGCGGCACCACTGAGAAACCACCGGTCCCCCTGGGGGTGTCCCGCCGATCACGCCGGGCGCGGTCCCGAGCCGATCGACAGGGACACCCCCAGGACGGTTTCCGGGTCGTCGCGGCAACGAAAGAGGTCTGCACGATGATCACCCTGGAAGCGATCGAGTCCCACTTCCCCGCACGCACGGTCTCGGTCGAGGACCGCGCGGCCGAACTCGGTCTGACCGCGGAGCAGACGCACATGTTCCGCCGCCACTTCGGAATCGACCGCATGCGGTACGAGCCCTCCCTCGGCATCGTCGACCAGCTGGTGCCGGCGGCCGAACGGGCCCTCGCCGGCACCTCGCCGGCCGCCGTACGCCACCTGGTCTTCGCCCACGCCCTGCACGGCGCCGACCAGCTGTCGCCCGACACCCTCCGGGAGGTCGCCCGTCGCCTCGGCCTGGAGCACGCCAACGCGTTCGCGGTCACCCAGCAGAACTGCGCCGTGTCGATGTCCGCGCTCGACATCGCGGGCACGCTGCTCCAGGCCGAGCAGGATCCGGCCGCACGCGCGCTCGTCGTCGTCGGCGACAAGCCGCTGACCCAGGAGGCGCAGCTCATCATGAACACCTGCGTCGTGGCGGACGGCACCGCAGCCGCGCTCGTGGCGAACGACGGGCCCGGTGTCCCCGTCCGTTCCTTCGCCACCCGCACCCTCGGGCAGTTCTCCGACGGTGTCCTCTCCACCCCCGAGACCTTCCGGGCCGCCGCCGAGGCGCGGCCCCGGGTGCTCGCGGAAGTGATGGAGGAGGCCGTACGGGGCGCCGGCTGCACGCTCGACGACGTCCAGTGGTTCGTCCCGCCCAGCCCCAACCTGGTGTTCTGGCAGGACGCCGTCCCGGACGACGAGCTGCGGGCGCGCTTCTTCCTCGACAACATCCCGCGCTACAGCCACTGCCTGGCCGCCGACGTCCTGGCCAACTACGCGACCCTGCGCGAGGAGAAACGCCTTGAACCGGACCGGCCGGTCATGCTCGTCGCCATCGGCGTGGGGATGACCTTCTCCGCGATGGTCGTCGTCCCCGGGACGGAGCACGGGGCGGTGGCCCGATGAGCCTGCGCCTGCGCTCCGCCGTGGAGCACGTCGAGACGCCCGCCGCCGACGCGGCACCGCCGCAGCACACGGAACTCGTGGAACGGCTGCTCGCCCGCGTACCGGAGGAGCCGGACGCACCGGCCCCCGACCTGGTGGCCCTGGTCTACGCGGTGGCCGACCCCCAGGGCCACAAGACCACGGCCTCGCACCTCAACCACCGCACCGGCGGTGCCGCGCACGGCTTCGCCCTGACCGACCAGGGCGTCGGTGGTCCGTTCATCGCGCTGCGGGTGGCCGGCGCGTACGCCAGGACCGGCCGGGGCACCGCGCCCCTGGTGGCCGTCGTGGAGAGCGGCGGCACGGCCGGGGCGAGTGCCGCGTCCGGTGTCCTGCTCCGACTCGACGGACCCGGTGGATCCGACGGGCCCGGTGGATCTGGTGGACCCGAGGGGCGCGGGGGACTCGCCCTGGCCGACACGGTGGCAGTGCCCGTCGACCGGCTCGCCGGGGCGTGGGCGGAGCTCGTACCCGAAAAGGGCCGGCTGCTGCTCGTCCTCGGGCCCGGCACCGACCCGGGAGCCGCCCCCGCCGAGCGCACCGACGTCCGTACGGCACCGGCGGACAGCTCCTGCACCGCCGTGTGGCGACTCCTCGCCCAGGAGGCGGAGTCCTGGCGGGGCCGGTACGCCACGGTCGCGCTGTGCGCCGTCGACACGGCCACCGGCACCGGCCACCTCGCAGTACTGCGTGACCTGGACGACGAAAGCGAACCGCCTGCGGGCAGCACCGAGGAAGAGGAAGCTCGACATGGATGACGTGAGTGCGGCGGGCGGGCAGCGGCCCGCGTACGACCGCGTGGTGGTGACCGGCCTCGGCGTGTTCTCCAGCATCGGCGTGGGGGTGGAGGAGTTCACCGACGGACTGCGGTCCGGGCGGAACGGCGTCTCGCCGATCACCGCCTTCGACACCACCGGCTTCGACCACGCCAACGGCTGCGAGATACGGGACTTCGACCCCACGCCGTGGCTGCGCCGGTGGAAGCAGGACGAGCTGGGCCGTACCGCCCAGTTCTCCGTGGCGGCGGCGCGGATGGCCGTCGCCGACGCGGGTCTCACCGACGAGGAGCTGCGCGCCCGGCGCGTCCAGGTCGCCGTCGGCACCACGGACGGCGAATCGCAGGACCTTGACCGGCTGGCCGCCGACTGGGTCGCCGCCGGGCCCGAGACCTGGGACCCGGAAACCGCCCGGCGCGTGGGCGCGGGCCGCCTCTCGGCCGCCGTGGCCTCCGAGTTCGGCCTGACCGACAGCGAGGCCGTCACCCTGGCCACCGCGTGCTCGGCCGGCAACTACGCGATCGGCATGGGGCTCGACGCCCTGCGGGTCGGCGACGCGGACATCGCCCTGTGCGGCGGCGCCGACGCCATGTGCCAGAAGTCCTTCTCGGCCTTCTACCGGCTCGGCACCATCGCACCGGACTTCTGCCGGCCGTTCGACAAGGACCGGCAGGGCATCCTGACCGGCGAGGGCGCCGGTGTCCTCGTCCTGGAGCGCCTCGACTCGGCCCTCGCGCGCGGCGCGCGGATCCACGCCGAGGTGCTCGGATACGGGCTGACCTGCGACGCCCACCACCCGGTGCAGCCCAACCAGTCGAGCATCGCCCGCTGTATGCAACTGGCGCTCGACGACGCGGGCGTGGCCCCGCAGGACGTCGACCTCATCTCGGCGCACGGCACCGGAACGCGGACGAACGACGTGACCGAGTCGCGGGCCATCCGGGACGTGTACGACAGCGCCCCGCCCCGCACCGTCTCGCTCAAGTCGATGCTCGGTCACACGATGGGCGCGGCGAGTGCGCTGGCGGCGGTGGCCTGCTCGGTGGCGCTCACGGAGGGGTTCATCCCGCCGACGATCAACCACCGGGAGACGGATCCCGAGTGCGAGATCGACTGCGTGCCGAACGAGTCGGTCCCGGCGCGGCTTCGTGTGGTGCAGAACAACGGGCTCGCGTTCGCGGGCAACAACGCGATCGTCGTGCTCGGTCACTATCCGGCCGACTCGGACTCGGACGCGGACTCGGGTGTGGACATCGACTCCGCCGACGTCGCTGTCGACGCCGTCCGTTCCTGATCGTGGAAAGCGAGAACAGCGTCATGCCGGAGGAGACCCCCGAGAGGGGCGGCCGGGTCGGGTTCGGGGTGCTCGCGCTCGTGCTCGGCATCACGCTCGCCGTCCTCGACCAGGTGATCGTCGGCACCGCTCTGCCCACCATGGTCGGCGAACTCGGGGGCCTCAGCCTCCTGCCGTGGGTCGTCACTGCCTACGGCCTCGCCACCGCGGTCACCACCCCGCTCTGGGGCAAGTTCGGCGACCTCTACGGTCGTCGCCGTACCTTCATGGCCGCCATCGGCATCTTCCTCGTCGGCTCGATGGCGGCCGGCCTCGCCCAGAACATGACGCAGCTCGTGGGCTTCCGCACCCTCCAGGGGCTCGGCGCCGGCGGTCTGTTCGTCGGCGCCTTCGGCCTCGTCGGGGACCTCGTCCGCGATCCCGCCGGGCGGATCAAGGTGCAGTCCGTGATCGGCGCCGTCATCCCCGTCGCGCTCGTCGGAGGACCGCTGCTCGGCGGCGTGCTCACCGAACACGCCGACTGGCGCTGGGCGTTCTACCTGAACGTGCCCGTCGGCGCCGTCGCGCTCGCCGCCACCGCCCTCGGCGTCCCCGCCGTCGCGCGGGGCGCCAAGGCGCGTATCGACTACATCGGCGCCGCCCTGCTCACGGTCGCGGTCGTCGCCGTGACCCTGCTCGCCGGATGGGCGGGTACGCGGTACGCCTGGGGCTCCTGGCAGATCATCGGCCTGGCCGTCGTCGCGGCGTCGGCCCTGGCGGTCCTCGTCCGGGTCGAGCGCCACGCGGCCGAACCGATGCTGCCGCCCCGGCTGTTCCGCTCGCGGGACTTCAACCTGGCGCAGGTCCTCGGTCTGCTGCTCGCCGCAGGCCAGCTCGCCGTCATGGTCCACCTCCCCCTCTACCTGCAGACCGTGCAGGGCGTGTCGCCCACGATCAGCGGCCTCCTGCTCCTGCCCTTCATGGGCGGCATGATCACCGCGCAGCTCCTCGCCGCCCGGCTCGTGCTGAGCAGCGGACGGATCCGCCTGCCGGCGCTCGCCGGCTCCGCCACGGCGACCGCAGGGCTCGCCCTGCTGACCTTCCTGGACACCGGCACCTCGGCGGGCCTCGCCGCGTCCGTCTGCGTGGTGGCCGGCTTCGGCATCGGCCTGGTGCTCCAGATCACCCTCGTCATCACCTTCGGCAGCACCGAGGAGCGCGACATCGGCGTCGCCAGCGGGCTGCTCAACCTCTTCCGGGCCGTGGGCGGTTCGCTGGGCGTCGCCCTGCTCGGCTCCGTCTACACCGCCGTGTCCGAGTCCACCCTGACGGAGCGGCTCGGCGCCGCGGAGGCCCGCGCCCTCGCGGCGTCCAGCCAGCATCTCGACCCCGAGGCGCTGCGGCAGCTGCCCGCCGCGTCCCTCGCGGCCTTCCGCGAGGCGGCGGTGGACGGACTGCACGGCCTGGTGATCGGCGCCGGCGTCCTGGCCGCGATCGGCTGCGCCGCGGCGTGGCTGCTGCGGCCACGGGTGCCCGTACCCGGAGAGGGAACGGACCGGAAGGCGGGGGTCGATCCCGTCGTGGCGGAAAGCATTTAGCGCAAACTTAGCCGGTAGCGCATTGAACTTAACCGGCATTCCGAAGAATGATTTCACCAGGCTCCGGTGGTGTGTGTCCGCCGCGGCCGAGGCCTTTTTCAGGGAGTATCCACATGGCTCAGGAAAACCGGAGGACCGCGCTCGTCAGCGGCGGATCGCGGGGCATAGGACGCGCCGTGGTGCTGCGGCTGGCCCGCGACGGCCACCAGGTCGCCTTCTGTCACCAGACTCCGTCCGAGGCCGCGCGGAGCCTGGAGAAGGAGGCCGCCGAGCTGGGCGCCACGGTCGTGGCGAGCCAGGTCGACGTCACCGACGCCGCGCAGGTCAAGGCCTGGGTGCAGCGGACCGAGGCGGAACTCGGGCCGATCGAGGTCGTCGTCAACTCGGCCGGCATCGTCCGCGACACGCCGCTCGTCATGATGGAGGACGGTGACTGGCGGGACGTCGTCGACGTCAACCTGACCGGCACCTTCCACGTCACCCGGGCGGCCGTCTTCGGCATGATGAAGCGGAAATCCGGCTGCGTCGTGAACCTCTCCTCCGTCGCGGGTCTGTACGGGAACGCGACGCAGACCAATTACTCCGCCACCAAGGCCGGAATCATCGGATTCACCAAGGCCCTCTCCAAAGAGGTCGGCAGGTACGGGATCCGCGCGAATGCGGTGGCCCCCGGATTCATCGACACCGACATGGTGTCCGGGCTTTCCGAAAACCACCGGGAGAAGGCGCGGAAAGGCATTTCCCTGAGCCGATTCGGCCGCGCGGAGGAGGTCGCCGACGCCGTCGCCTACCTCCTGACCGCGGAGTACGTCACCGGCACCGTCCTCACGGTCGACGGAGGACTCTCGATCTGAGCCGCGCGCCCCGGCCCGCGATTCCCCTAGGAGACCCCGATCATGCACAGCACACCCCGACCCTCGACGCAGCCGGACACGATGAAGCGGCGCGTCGTCATCACCGGCATCGGCGTCCTCGCTCCCGGTGGCATCGGTGCCAAGAACTTCTGGAGCCTCCTCAGCGAGGGCCGTACCGCCACCCGCGGCATCACCTTCTTCGACCCCTCGCCGTTCCGCTCGCGGGTCGCCGCCGAGATCGACTTCGACCCCGCGGACCACGGTCTGCGGCCCCAGGAGATCCGCCGCATGGACCGCGCCGCGCAGTTCGCGGTGGTGGCCGCCCGGGAGGCGCTCGCCGACAGCGGCCTCGACATGGCCGAGGGCGACCCGTACCGCACCGGTGTCTGCCTCGGCAGCGCCGTCGGCGCCACCATGGGCCTCGACCAGGAGTACCGGGTCGTCAGCGACGACGGGCGCCTGGAGCTCGTCGACCACGAGTACGCGGTGCCCCACCTGTACAACCACCTGGTGCCCAGCTCGTTCGCCGTCGAGGTCGCCTGGGCCACCGGCGCGGAGGGACCCGCCACCGTCGTCTCCACCGGCTGCACCTCCGGCCTCGACGCCGTCGGCCACGCCACCGAGCTGATCCGCGAGGGCAGCGCCGACGTGATGATCGCCGGCGCCACCGACGCGCCGATCTCGCCCATCACCATGGCCTGCTTCGACGCGATCAAGGCCACCACGCCCCGCCACGACGACCCGGCGCACGCCTCCCGGCCCTTCGACGGGACCCGCAACGGCTTCGTCCTCGGCGAGGGTTCGGCCGTGTTCGTCCTGGAGGAGCTGGAGTCCGCCCGGCGGCGGGGCGCCCACATCTACGCGGAGATAGCCGGGTTCGGCTCCCGCTGCAACGCCTTCCACATGACCGGACTGCGGCCGGACGGACTGGAGATGGCGGAGGCCATCCGGATCGCCCTCGACGAGGCCCGCCTCGCCCCCGAGGCGATCGACTACGTCAACGCCCACGGCTCCGGCACCAAGCAGAACGACCGGCACGAGACGGCGGCGTTCAAGCTCAGCCTCGGCGAGCACGCCCGCCGCACGCCGGTCAGCTCCATCAAGTCGATGGTCGGTCACTCGCTCGGCGCCATCGGCTCCATCGAGATCGCGGCGTGCGCGCTGGCCATGGAGTACGGCGTCGTACCGCCGACGGCCAACCTGCACACCCCGGACCCCGAGTGCGACCTCGACTACGTCCCCCTGACCGCCCGGGAACGGCGACTCGACAGCGTGCTCAGCGTCGGCAGCGGCTTCGGCGGCTTCCAGAGCGCCATCGTGCTCAGCCGGCCGGAGAGGAGCCCGCGATGACCACCGCCGTCACCCTGCCCGCCGAGACGACGACCGCCGCGCGCGCGAGCGCCGTCGTGACGGGCCTCGGCATCGTCGCCCCCAACGGCCTCGGCACCGAGGCCTTCTGGGCGGCCACCCTCGAAGGCCGGAGCGGCATCGGCCCCATCGAGCGGTTCGACCCGGCCTCCTACCCGGCGCGCCTCGCCGGCGAGGTGAGCGACTTCGAAGCCACCGAGCACCTGCCCAGCCGGCTGCTTCCGCAGACGGACCACATGACCCGGATGGCGCTCGTCGCGGCCGACTGGGCCCTCGCCGACGCCCAGGTGGAACCGGGCGAGACGGACTCGTTCGGCATGGGCGTCGTCACGGCCAGCTCGGCCGGCGGCTTCGCCTTCGGCCAGAACGAGCTGAAGGCCCTGTGGAGCCAGGGCAGCAAGTACGTCAGCGCCTACCAGTCCTTCGCCTGGTTCTACGCCGTCAACACCGGCCAGATCTCCATCCGGCACGGCATGCGCGGCCCCAGCGGCGTCCTCGTCGCCGACCAGGCGGGCGGCCTCGACGTCCTCGCCCAGGCCCGGCGGCTGATCCGCAACGGCACGCCGCTCGTCGTCTCCGGCGGCGTCGACTCCTCGATCTGCCCGTGGGGCTGGGCCGCCCTGCTCACCAGCGGCCGGCTCAGCACCGACCCCGACCCGGCCACCGCCTACCGGCCGTTCCACCCGGACGCCGCAGGGCACGTCGTCGGCGAGGGCGGGGCGCTCCTCATCGTCGAGGACGCCGCGAGCGCGGCGGCCCGCGGCGCCCGCACCTACGGGCGGATCGCCGGTTACGGCACCACCTTCGACCCGCGCCCTGGCAGCGGCCGCGAACCGGGGCTCCGCCGCGCGATCGACCTCGCGCTCGCCGACGCGGGCGTCACCGCGGCGGACGTCGACGTCGTCTTCGCGGACGCCGCCGCGGTTCCCGAACTCGACGAGACGGAGGCGGCCGCCCTGCGCGACCTCTTCGGCGTACGAGGGGTGCCCGTCACGGCGCCCAAGACCATGACAGGCCGGCTCAACTCCGGCGCGGGGCCGCTCGACGTGGCCACCGCCCTGCTCTCCCTCCGGGACCAGGTGATCCCGCCGACCGTGCACGTGGAGGCGGACCCCGGCCACGGCCTGGACCTCGTCACCGGGCGGCCCCGCGAGACGTCGCTGCGCACCGTGCTCGTCCTGGCGCGCGGCTACGGCGGCTTCAACTCCGCCCTCGTCGTCACCCGTGCGGACTGACGACCGGCTTCCCCTTCTCGCACGTGAGCCAGGCGCCGTACGGCTGCCGTTCCCCGTGCGGGAAGACGTGGAGCTGTGGCTGGTCAGGACCGGTGAGCCGCCCGGCGCGGCGGAGGTCGCCGTCCTGGACGCGGCGGAACGCCGGCGCGCCGCCGCGTTCCGCCGTCCGGCGCAGGCCGCGCTGTACGTCTCCGTCCATGCGGCCCTGCGCCACCTCCTGGGAGAGCGCCTCGGCGTCCTTCCCGAGGACGTGCCGCTGCGCCGCGAGGCGGGCGGGCGGCCGGTGGTGGCCGGGCAGGCCGCTGTGCACTTCTCCCTCTCGCACAGCGGTGGCCTGGCCCTGGTGGGTATCGCCGGGCGGCCGGTCGGCGTGGACGTCCAGCTCGTGCCCGGAGTGACGACGGCGGAACTGTGCGGTCGCCGTCTGCACCCGGCCGAGCGGGCGGAACTCGCCGCCCGGCCGCCCGCCGACCGGGCGGAGGGCTTCGCCCGGCTCTGGGCGCGCAAGGAGGCGTACCTCAAGGGCCTGGGCACCGGCCTCCGGCGGGCCCTGGACGCCGACTACCTGGGCGACGGCGGGCCCGGAAGGCCCGGCCGCCCCGCCGGCTGGGCGGTCCTCGACGTTCCGTGCGCCCCGGGGCACGCCGCCGCGGTGGCCCTCGCCGACCTGCCGGGGGCGGCCCTCCCGGCTGCGGCGTGAGGGGGCCTTCCCCGTCACGCGCCCCGGAGCGTACGAGCCGACGACCCGGGTCCGTCGTGGAACGGCGGGTCCGTCGTCGAACGGCCCGAATCCCGTGCCCGTCATCGAACGGCCCGTGGCCGCCATCGACCGGCCCGTGGCCGTCATCGAACGGCCCGGGCCCGCCATCGACCGAAGGAGCAGCTGATGAACGCCGGAACCCTCCCCCACCTGATCCGCGTCGAACGCGGCAGCCTCGACGAGGACGAGGCCGCCGCCCTCGTCGCCGTCCTCCTCACCCGTACCCAGGCGGGCCCCGCGGACCCGGACGGTTCGCGCGGCCTTGACGAGGCCGGGGCCCGCTGGGCCCGGCTCGAAAGGTCCCGCGGCTTCGGCGGGCCGCGGAGCTGGCAGCGGCAGCGACAGCGCTGAGCGTCGCGCACCACGAACCGGAGGGCGGTGGGGAGATCCCCCGGCCGCCCCCGCGAAGCAAGGGCCGAGACCGTCCCGTCCCACACCCGCCGAAAGGGAGAGCCGTCGTGCGCAAGGTGCTCATCGCCAACCGTGGCGAAATCGCTGTTCGTGTCGCCCGTGCCTGCCGGGACGCCGGGATCGCGAGCGTCGCCGTCTACGCGGAGCCCGACCGGGACGCCCTGCACGTCCGGATGGCCGACGAGGCGTTCGCCCTGGGCGGTGACACCCCCGCGACCAGCTACCTCGACATGGCCAAGGTGCTCGGGGCCGCGCGGGAGTCGGGGGCGGACGCGGTCCACCCGGGCTACGGGTTCCTCTCCGAGAACGCCGAGTTCGCGCAGGCCGTGATCGACGCCGGTCTCACCTGGATCGGCCCGCCGCCGCAGGCCATCCGGGACCTCGGCGACAAGGTCGCCGCCCGGCACATCGCCCAGCGCGCCGGTGCCCCGCTCGTGGCCGGCACCCCCGACCCGGTCTCCGGGGCCGACGAGGTCGTCGCCTTCGCCGCGGAGCACGGTCTGCCGATCGCGATCAAGGCGGCCTTCGGCGGCGGCGGGCGCGGACTGAAGGTCGCCCGGACGATGGAGGAGATCCCCGAGCTGTACGACTCCGCCGTGCGCGAGGCCGTCGCGGCCTTCGGGCGCGGCGAGTGCTTCGTCGAGCGCTACCTCGACAAGCCCCGGCACGTCGAGACGCAGTGCCTGGCCGACAGCCACGGCAACGTCGTCGTCGTCTCCACCCGCGACTGCTCCCTCCAGCGCCGCCACCAGAAGCTGGTCGAGGAGGCTCCGGCGCCGTTCCTGACGGACGTGCAGGTCAAGCACCTGTACGACGCCTCCAAGGCGATCCTGAAGGAGGCCGGTTACGTCGGCGCGGGCACCTGCGAGTTCCTCGTCGGCGCCGACGGCACGATCTCCTTCCTGGAGGTCAACACCCGTCTCCAGGTGGAGCACCCGGTCACCGAGGAGGTCACCGGCATCGACCTGGTCCGTGAGATGTTCCGCATCGCCGACGGCGAGGAGCTGGGCGCCTCGCCGCACTTCCAGGACGGCGACCCGGTGGTACGCGGCCACTCCTTCGAGTTCCGCATCAACGGCGAGGACCCGGGCCGGGGCTTCCTGCCCGCCCCCGGCACCGTCACCGTCTTCCAGCCGCCGACCGGCCCCGGCGTCCGCGTCGACGCCGGTGTCGAGGCCGGCTCGGTCATCGGCCCGGCGTGGGACTCGCTCCTCGCCAAGCTGATCGTCACCGGAGCCACCCGCGAGCAGGCCCTCCAGCGGGCCGCCCGCGCCCTGGCGGAGTTCGAGGTCGGGGGCATGGCGACGGCCGTACCGTTCCACCGCGCGGTGGTCGCCGACCCGGCGTTCGCGCCGGAACTCGGCGGTGACGAAAGTCCGTTCACGGTCCACACCCGGTGGATCGAGACCGAGTTCGCGAACGGCATCCCGCCCTTCACGGTCCCCGGCGACGGCGAGGACGACGAGGAGCGGGGCCGCGAGACGGTCGTCGTCGAGGTCGGGGCGAAGCGCCTGGAGATCTCCCTGCCGTCCTCGCTCGGCATGGCGCTGGCCCGAACGGGCCTGGCCGCGGGGGCCAAGCCGAAGCGCCGTGCGGCGAAGAAGTCCGGTCCTGCCGCCTCCGGCGACACCCTCGCCTCACCGATGCAGGGCACGGTCGTGAAGGTCGCGGTCGAGGAGGGGCAGACGGTCGAGGAGGGCGATCTCATCGTCGTCCTGGAGGCCATGAAGATGGAACAGCCCCTCAACGCCCACAAGTCCGGCACCGTCACCGGGCTCTCGGCGCAGGTCGGCGGCGCGCTCACCTCCGGTGCGCCCGTGTGCGAGATCAAGAGCGCGCAGTGACCGGCGTGACCCACGCGGGGTCAGTGGCCCACACGGAGCCAGTGACCGAGGTGGGGTCAGTGACCGACGCGGGGCCAGTGGCCCACATGGCGCCAGTGACCGAGGCGGGGCCAGTGGCCCACATGGCGCCAGTGACCGAGGCGGGGCCAGTGGCCCACACGGAGCCAGTGACCGACGTGGGGCCAGTGGCCCACATGGCGCCAGTGACCCACGTGGGGCCAGAAACCCACCTCGGGACCGTGACCCACATGGCCCTCGCGGTCCTCACGGCCCCCGTGACCCACCGGCCGTGCCCCCGGCCCGGGCCCCGGGCCGCCCGGCTGACGCGCGCGGCGCCCGCCGCCATCCGTCCGACCCCGAGAGGCCCCCACCGACCATGACGGCCACCCTGCCGAACCGGCTCCCCCGGACGGCCGCCCGTCGCACCGTCCTCGACGGGGCGGGCGTCCCGCTGTCCGCGCTGCTCGCGCTCCCCGACGACGTCCCGCCCCGCGCCACCGTGGTGGCGTTGCACGGCGCCGGGATGAGCGGCGGCTACTTCGACGGCTCCGCGCACCCGGACGCCTCGCTCCTCGGACTCGGCGCGCGCCTCGGCTATGCCGTGCTCGCCGTCGACCGCCCCGGCTACGGCGACTCCGCTCCCGTACTGCCCCGGGGCTGCGACCGCCAGGAGCAGTCCGCCCTGCTGCGCGCCGCCCTCGCGGAGTTCGCGGCGACCCACGAGACCGGCGCCGGGATGTTCCTGCTGGGGCATTCGTACGGCGGGATGCTCGCCCTCACGGCCGCCGCCGACGGCCTGGCGGGCGGTGGCACGGCCTCCGGCGTGCCGCTGCTCGGTGTGGACGTCTCGGGCTGCGGCCGGCGCCTGGCCGTCGACCCGGTCCCGCCGGAGGGTTCGCTGCGCAGGACCGCCCGGCACTGGGGCCCCCTGCGCTGCTATCCGCCGGACACGTTCCGTTCCAGCCAGACGCTGGTCGGGCCGGTGCCGGAGCGCGAGCGGGGCGACGCCGGTGCCTGGGCGGACCTGTTTCCCGGCGTGGCGGAGCGCGTCCGCGTACCGGTACGCCTGACGTTCGCCGCCCACGAGGCGTGGTGGAGGCAGGACGATTCCGAGCTGGCCGAGCTGGCGTCGGCGTTCACGGCCGCGCCGCGCGTGCTCGTCGAGCGCCAGCCGCAGGCCGGCCACAACATCAGCCTCGGCTGGGCGGCCCGCGCCTACCACCTGCGGGCCCTGGCCTTCGCCGAGGACTGCCTGCGACCCACCGACCCGCCTTCGTCCCCCGGGCGAACACGACCCGCCGACCCGCCTTCACCCACCCAGCGAACAGGAAGGGACATGCCATGACGGCAGCCGTTCCCCCCGACGCCGAGACCGGGGCCCGGCTCGACGAACTCCAGCGGCTCAAGACGCTGGCCGACGAGGGCCCCAACCCCGAGGCGACCGCACGCCAGCACGCCAAGGGCAAGCTGACCGCGCGCGAGCGGATCGAGCTGCTGCTCGACAAGGGCAGCTTCTGCGAGATCGAACCGCTGCGGCGGCACCGGGCGACCGGCTTCGGTCTGGAGTCCAACCGTCCTTACACGGACGGGGTGGTGACCGGCTGGGGCGAGGTCGACGGCCGTACGGTCTTCGTCTACGCGCACGACTTCCGGATCTTCGGCGGCGCCCTCGGCGAGGCGCACGCCGCCAAGATCCACAAGATCATGGACATGGCCATCGCGGCCGGGGCGCCGCTGGTGTCCCTCAACGACGGCGCGGGCGCCCGTATCCAGGAGGGCGTCTCCGCGCTCGCCGGATACGGCGGGATCTTCCAGCGGAACACCAAGGCGTCCGGCGTCATCCCGCAGATCAGCGTGATGCTCGGCCCGTGCGCCGGCGGCGCCGCCTACTCGCCGGCCCTGACCGACTTCGTGTTCATGGTCCGCGAGACCTCGCAGATGTTCATCACGGGACCGGACGTCGTCAAGGCGGTCACGGGTGAGGAGATCACCCAGAACGGTCTCGGCGGCGCCGACGTCCACGGCGGCGTCTCGGGTGTGGCCCACTTCGTCCACGACGACGAGGAGTCCTGCCTCGCCGACGTCCGCTACCTGCTGTCGATGCTGCCGTCCAACAACCGCGACCTGCCGCCCGTCGTCCAGAGCGGCGACCCGGCTGACCGCGCGAACGACCGCCTGCTCTCCCTCGTACCCGCCGACGCCAACCGCTCGTACGACGTCCGCGGCGTCGTCGAGGAGCTCGCGGACGACGGCGAGTTCATGGAGGTGCACGCCGACTGGGCGCCGAACCTGGTCTGCGCGCTCGGCCGCCTCGACGGGCACGTCGTCGGCTTCGTCGCGAACCAGCCCGCGGCCTTCGCGGGTGTCCTCGACATCCGGGCGAGCGAGAAGGGTGCCCGCTTCGTCCAGTTCTGCGACGCGTTCAACATCCCCCTCGTCACCCTGGTGGACGTGCCCGGCTTCCTGCCCGGCGTCGACCAGGAACACGAGGGCATCATCCGGCGCGGCGCCAAGCTGCTCTACGCCTACTGCAACGCGACCGTGCCCCGCATCTCCGTCGTGATGCGCAAGGCGTACGGCGGCGCCTACATCGTCATGGACTCGCGTTCCATCGGCGCCGACATCGCCCTCGCCTGGCCCCTCAACGAGATCGCCGTCATGGGCGCCGAGGGCGCCGCCAACGTCGTCTTCCGGCGCGAGATCGCCGCCGCCGACGACCCCGACGCGGTCCGCGCGCAGAAGATCGACGAGTACCGCCGGGAACTGGTCCACCCGTACTACGCGGCGGAACGCGGCCTCGTCGACGACGTCGTCGACCCGCGCGAGACCCGGGCCGTGCTCTGCAGGGCGGTCACCATGCTCGCCGCGAAGCACGCGGAACTTCCCCACCGCAAGCACGGCAACCCGCCGCAGTGATCCACCGGACCCACCGGACCACCAGATCCGCCGGACCCGTGGCACGTCGGCAAGTCCCTTTGAAGGAGAGGTACATGGATGCTTCCGTGATCGTCGCAGGCGCCGGTCCGACCGGTCTCGCGCTCGCCGCGGAACTGCGGCTCGCCGGCGTCGACGTCATCGTCGTCGAGCGCCTCGCCGAGCCCACGGGCGAGTCCCGCGGCCTGGGCTTCACCATCCGCACCATGGAGGTCTTCGACCAGCGCGGCCTGCTGCCCCGCTTCGGCGACATGGTGACGAGCAACGCCGGCCACTTCGGCGGCCTCCCGATGGACTTCGGCATCCTCGGCAGCAACCACCAGGCCGCGAAGTCCGTCCCGCAGCACGTCACCGAGGCGGTCCTGGAGGAATGGGCCACGGATCTCGGCGTCGACCTGCGCCGCGGCACCGAACTGCTCGCGCTGCGCGACACCGGCGACGGCGTCGAGATCGACGTACGCGATCCGGAGGGCGAGCGGCAGACGCTCACCGCACGCTGGCTGGTCGGCTGCGACGGCGGCCGGAGCCTCGTCCGCAAGGCCATCGGGTCCGAGTTCCCCGGCACCGCCGCCACCCTGGAGATGTACCTCGCCGACATCCGAGGCGTGGACCTCGAACCCCAGCTGATCGGCAAGACGTACCCCGGCGGCATGGTCATGGTCGGCCCGCTCGGCGACGGCGTGAACCGCATCATCGTCTGCGAGCGCGGCACCCCGCCCCAGCGGCGCGACGCCCCGCCGCCGTACGCGCAGGTCGCCGCCGCCTGGGAGCGCCTCACCGGCATCGACATCTCACACGCGGAGCCCGTCTGGGTCAGCGCCTTCGGCGACGCCACCCGGCTGGTCACCGAGTACCGCCGCGGCCGGGTACTGCTCGCCGGCGACGCCGCGCACATCCACCTGCCGGCCGGTGGTCAGGGCATGAACACCGGCATCCAGGACGCCGTCAACCTCGGCTGGAAGCTCGCCGCCGTCGTCCGCGGCACCGCCCCCGAGGCGCTGCTCGACACGTACCACGACGAGCGCCACCCGGTCGGGCAGCGGCTGATGATGAACACCAGGGCGCAGGGTCTGCTGTTCCTCGGCGGCCCCGAGATCCAGCCGCTGCGCGACGTGATCGGCGAACTCCTCACGCACGAGGAGGTCGCCCGGCACCTCTCCGGCATGGTGAGCGGCCTGGAGATCCGTTACGACGTCGGGACCGGCACCAACCCGCTCCTCGGCCTGCGCATGCCGCACCTGGAGCTGGTGTCGGACACCGCCAAGACCAGCAGCACCGCGCTGCTGCACGCCGGCCGCGGCATCCTCCTCGACCTGGAGGACAACGCCGAGCTGCGGCGCCGCGCCGACGGCTGGACCGACCGGGTCGACCTGGTCACCGCCGCGCCGCACGGCGTCGACCCGGCCGGCCCGCTCGCCGGCGTCTCGGCCGTCCTGGTGCGGCCCGACGGGCACGTGGCCTGGGTCGCGCCCGGCAGCCATCACGACCTTCCCATGGCGCTCGGCCGGTGGTTCGGACCGTCCCGGCACGAGTCGGACCGATAGGAGACGGACATGCACAGCACCCTCATCGTGGCCCGGATGGAGCCCGGCTCGGCCGTGGACGTGGCCAAGCTCTTCGGCGCCTTCGACGAGACGGAGATGCCGCACCGCATGGGCACGCTCCGCCGCCAGCTCTTCTCCTACCGGGGTCTCTACTTCCACCTCCAGGACTTCGCGGGCGAGGACGGCGGCGAGCGGATCGAGCAGGCCAAGACGGACCCGCGCTTCGTCGGCATCAGCGAGGACCTCAAGCCGTTCATCACCGCCTACGACCCGGCCACCTGGCGGTCCCCGGCCGACGCCATGGCCCAGCGCTTCTACGACTGGAACGCCCGCCCCTGAGCACCGACCCAGGTCGCACACGAAAGGAACACCCCGTGTCCTCCACTGAGTTCACCCTCGACAACCTCGTCCACATCCTGCGCGAGGGCGCCGGCGCCGACGAGTCCGCCGACCTCGGCGGCGACATCCGCGACACCGACTTCGAGAGCCTCGGCTACGAGTCGCTGGCCCTGCTGGAGACGATCGGCCGCATCGAGCGCGAGTACGGCATCACCCTCGACGACGACATCCTGGCCAGCGCCGGTACGCCCGGGCAGCTCATCGACGCCGTCGGCGCGCAGCTGGCCCACGCCCGGACCGACTGACCGGCTGACCTACTGGCCGACTGACCTACTGGTCGGCTGACTTACCGACCGGCTGACCTATTGGTCGGTGTCCGGCGCCTCCTGGCCCCGCACGAGCCACGACCGTCGGTCTCGGCTCACGCCCCCGTACACGTCCACGCCCACAGGAGTAGTCCCCCATGACCCAGCAGAACCCGAGAACCGCCCTCGTCACCGGTGCGACCAGCGGCATCGGCCTCGCCGTGACCCGGCTGCTCGCCGCGAACGGGCACCGCGTCTTCCTCTGCGCCCGTGACGAGGAGCGGGTCACGCAGACCGTCAAGGAGCTGCGCGAGGAGGGCCTGGACGTCGACGGCGCCGCCTGCGACGTCCGCTCCGTCGACGACGTCCGGCGTTTCGTGCGGCTCGCCGTGGAGCGCTTCGGCACCGTGGACGTCCTCGTCAACAACGCGGGGCGCAGCGGCGGCGGGCCGACCGCCGGCATCGACGACGAGCTGTGGCTCGACGTCATCGACACCAACCTCAACAGCGTCTTCCGGATGACCCGCGAGGTGCTGAACGCCGGCGGCATGTCCGGCAAGACCAGTGGCCGGATCATCAACATCGCCTCCACCGCGGGCAAGCAGGGCGTCGTCCTCGGCGCCCCCTACTCCGCCTCCAAGCACGGGGTCGTCGGCTTCACCAAGGCCCTCGGCAACGAGCTCGCGCCGACCGGCATCACCGTGAACGCCGTCTGCCCCGGCTACGTCGAGACGCCCATGGCGCAGCGGGTCCGGCAGGGCTACGCCGCCGCGTACGACGCCACCGAGGACCAGATCCTGGAGAAGTTCCAGGCCAAGATCCCGCTCGGCCGGTACTCCACCCCGGAGGAGGTCGCGGGTCTCGTCGGCTACCTGGCCTCCGACACCGCCGCCTCCATCACCTCGCAGGCGCTCAACGTCTGCGGCGGCCTCGGCAACTTCTGATCGCCCCGCACCCTTCCACCCACCCCGTACACCCCACCCGGATCAAGGAGGCATGGCATCGATGACCGTGCGCGAAGTGGAACACGAGATCACCGTCGCGGCCCCGGTCGAGCGGGTCTACCAGCTGATCGCGGAGGTCGAGAACTGGCCGCTGATCTTCCCGCCGACCATCTACGTCGACCACGTGGAGCGCGGTGAGCGCGAGGAGCGCATCCGCATCTGGGCCACCGCCAACGACGACGTCAAGAACTGGACCTCGCGCCGCACCCTCGACGCCGAGGCCCGGCGGATCACCTTCCGCCAGGAGGTGCCCGCCGAGCCGGTCGCCGCGATGGGCGGCGCCTGGGTCATCGAGCCGGCCGGAGCGGACGCCTGCCGGGTCCGGCTGCTGCACGACTACCGGGCGATCGACGACGACCCGGCCAAGCTCGCATGGATCGACGAGGCCGTCGACCGCAACAGCCGCTCGGAGCTGGCCGCCCTGAAGGCCAACGTCGAGCGCGTCGCCGCCGAGGACGAGCTGCGGTTCTCCTTCGCCGACGCCGTCACCGTGCGGGGCGCCGCGAAGGACGTCTACGACTTCCTGAACGAGGCGGACCTCTGGAAGGAGCGCCTGCCGCACGTCGCGAAGGTCGTCCTCACCGAGACCTCGCCCGGGCTCCAGACGCTGCGGATGGACACGCTCACCAAGAACGGCGACTCGCACACCACCGAGTCCGTCCGGGTCTGCTTCCCGCACAGCCGCATCGCGTACAAGCAGACGACGCTGCCCGCCCTGATGAACCTGCACACCGGGCTCTGGACGGTCGAGGAGGACGGCGAGGGAACCACCACCGTCACCTCCCACCACACCGTCGTCGTCAACACCGAGAACATCACCCGCATCCTCGGCGCCGACGCCGGGGTGCCCGAGGCGCGCGCCTTCCTGCGCGAGGCCCTCGGCGGCAACAGCCGGGCGACCCTCGGGTACGCCAAGGAGTACGCGGAAGCGCGGCGCTGAACCGTGGCCGCGACGGGAGGCTCTTCCGGGACCGAGCCGCGCGGCTCCGAGGTGCGCGTCTCCGCTGTACGGGACACCGACGGGCGTGACACCGGGGTGCGTGACACCGGTGTGCGTGACACCGACGTGCTCGTCGTGGGTGCGGGTCCGGCCGGCCTCATGCTCGCCGGTGAACTGCGCCTCGGCGGGGCCCGGGTCACGGTCCTGGAGCGGCTGACCGCCGCCACCGACGAGTCCCGGGCGTCGGTGCTGCACGCGCGCACGATGGAACTCCTCGACGCGCGGGGGCTCCTCGGCCGCCTGGGACCGCCGCCGAACGTCGGCCCCGGCCACTTCGGCGGCCTCCGCCTCGACCTCGCCGAAGCCGGCGACAGCCCGTACGCCGGACTGTGGAAGGCGCCGCAGACCCTCGTCGAGAAGGTGCTGGGGGAGTGGGCCGCCGGGCTCGGCGCGACCGTGCTCCGCGGCCACACCGTGACCGGCCTGGACGACGGTCCCGACGGGGTACGCGTCGAGGCGCGCGGCCCGGACGGCGCCACGCGCGTGTTCCGCGCCGCGTACGCGGTGGGCTGCGACGGCATGCGGAGCACCGTCCGTGACCTGGCCGGATTCGCCTTTCCCGGCGAGGACGCCGGCCGGGAACTGATCCGCGTGGACCTGACGGGCGTCGACATCGCGGACCGCCGCTTCGAACGGCACCCGCAAGGCGTGGCGAACGCCCGCCGCGGCCCGGACGGCGTCACCCGGCTCATGCTGCACGCCCACGGCTCCGACCCCGGGGCCCGCGTCCGGCCGCCGGACTTCGCCGAGGTGTGCGCCCTGTGGGCCCGCATCACCGGGGAGGACCTCTCCGGCGGGCGGGCCCTGTGGATCGACGCCTTCGACGACGCCTGCCGGCAGGTCACCCGCTACCGGGAGGGCCGGGTGCTGCTCGCCGGGGACGCCGCGCACGTCCAGCTGCCCGTCGGCGGACAGGCGCTCAACCTCGCCCTCCAGGAGGCCGTCGCACTCGGCGGCCGGCTCGCGGCCGTCGCGACCGGGAGCGCCGGGGGGTCTCTCGCCGAGGCGCACGACGTCCTCGACGCGTACGACGCCGAGTGCCGTCCGGCGGCCGCCCGGGTGCTCGGCAACATCCGGGCCCAGGCGCTGCTGCTGTTCGGTCCCTCCGGACTGGACCCGATGCGGCGGCTCGTCGGCGAGCTGCTCGAACTGCCCGCGGCCCGACGGCACCTGGCCGCCATGATCAGCGGCCTCGACCGGCCCCTGCAGGCCGCCCCCGGCACCGGCACCGGCACAGGCGCCGCCGCCCCCGCACGTACCACCGACCACACGAAGCGACGCAGGAGGAGCAACACCATGGGCAAGCTCAGCGGGAAGGCCGCGCTCGTCACCGGGTCCAGCCGCGGCATCGGCCGTGCGACCGCCATCCGCCTGGCCCGTGAGGGGGCCCTGGTCGCCGTCCACTGCTCGCAGCACCGGGAAGCCGCCGACGAGACCGTCGCCACCATCGAGAAGGAGGGCGGCCGCGCCTTCGCCGTACAGGCCGAACTCGGCGTCGCGGGCGACGTGCACGCCCTCTTCCTCGGCCTGGAGCAGGGCCTGAAGGAGCGCACCGGCTCCACCACCCTCGACATCCTCGTCAACAACGCCGGCGTGATGGGCGGCGTAGCCCCCGAGGACCTCACGCCCGCCGGGTTCGACCGGCTCATCGCCGTCAACGCCAAGGCGCCGTACTTCATCGTGCAGCGCGCCCTGAGCCTCATCCCCGACGGCGGACGGATCATCAACATCTCCTCCGGCCTGACCCGCGTCGCCAACCCGCAGGAGATCGCCTACGCGATGACGAAGGGCGCGATCGACCAGCTCACCCTGCACTTCGCCAAGCACCTGGGGCCGCGCCGGATCACCGTCAACAGCGTCGGTCCCGGCATCACCGACAACGGATCGGCGATCTTCGACAACCCGGAGGCCGTGGAGCAGATGTCCTCGTACTCCGTCTTCGGCCGGGTCGGCGAGGCCTCCGACGTCGGCGACGTCGTCGCCTTCCTCGCCGGCCCCGACGGGCGCTGGATCACCGGCTCCTACCTGGACGCGAGCGGCGGCACGCTGCTCGGTTGAAACGCTCACACCCCTGGGGCGTGGCGCCCCGGGGACGTCCGCCCCGATCCCCCGACCCCGCCCGAGGAGGGTGACTCCCGGATGCCGACGACCGTCCGTCCCGCCGAGGCCCCGCCGGCGGCCGCGTCCCCCCGGTGGCGGCTGCGCGAACGGGCCCTGCTGCTCGTCCTCGCGGGCAACATGCTCATCGACGCGCTCGAGGTCTCCGTCGTACTCGTCGCCCTGCCGGCCGTCCGCGCCGACCTCGGACTCGCGGTGTGGCAGGCGCAGGGGGTGATGAGCGGCTTCGCCCTCGGCTTCGCCGCGCTGCTGCTGCTCGGCCCGCGCATCACCGCGCGATGGGGCCGGCGCCGTGTCTACCTGCTCTCGCTCCCGGTGTTCACCGCCGCCTCGGTGGTGGGCGGGCTCGCCGAGGACGGCGCCGTCCTGATCGCCGCCCGGGTGGTCACCGGGGCCTGCGCGGCGCTCACCGCGCCCACCGGCCTCGCCATCATCAGCACGGCCTTCCCCGAAGGGGCGGAGCGGCGCAGGGCCGTCTCCGTCTACTCCCTGTTCGGGGCCGCCGGGTTCACCATCGGGCTGCTCTCGGCCGGCGCCCTCACCGGCCTGAGCTGGCGGTGGGACGTCGTCCTGCCAGGGCCCGTCGCCCTGGTCCTGCTGCTGTTCGGGCTCCGGCTGCTCCCGGCGGACGACGCGTCCGTACGCAACGGCCCCCGCCCGACGACAGCCCTGCTGCGGCACGGCCCGCTGCTCCGCTCGGCGGTCGGCGCCGCCCTCCTCAACGGCACCTATCTCGGCCTGCTCGTCCTGCTCACCCTCCACTTCCAGGCCCGGTTCGGCTGGGACGCCTGGCGGACGGCCCTCGCCTTCCTGCCCGCCTGCCTGCCGCTCGTGCTCTCGCTGCCCTTCGCCGGGCGGCTCGTCGAGCGGTTCGGGGCCGCCCGGCTCGTCGCGGCGGGCGCCGCGGCGGCGCTGCTCGGTCAGGCGCTCCACCTGCGGCCGGGCGCCCTGGACGACTACGCGGCCGGAGTCCTGCCCGGCCTGCTGTTGATCGGCGCCGCGTTCGTGCTCTCCTTCGCCGCGCTGAACCTGCAGGCCCTGGCCTCGGTTCCGGCGCCGCAGCGCCCGGCGGCCGTGCCGCTGTACCAGGCGGGCGTGCAGCTCGGCGTGGTCCTCGTCCTGCCGGCGGTCGCCGTCCTCTCCACGGTCGGCGACGGACTGCGGGCGCCGCTCGCGCTGCTCACGGCGCTCGCCGCCGCCGGCGTCCTCACGGCCCTCACCGGACTGCGCGGCGACCGAGCGGACCGCCCGCCCGTCTCCAAGAAACCCTCAGGCCCCTCAGGAGAAACAGCGTGAAGATCCTCTTCGTGGCCGCGGGCAGCCCCGCCACGGTGTTCGCCCTGACACCGCTGGCCACCGCGGCGCGCAATGCCGGTCACCAGGTGATCATGGCCGCCAACGACGACATGATGCCCGTCGTCGCGTCCATGGCCCTGCCCGGCGTCCCGACCACCGACCTGCCCATCCGCCACTTCATCACCACCGACCGCCACGGGAAGCCGCTCGACATCCCCGCCGACCCGCTGGAGCAGGCGCACTTCACCGGCGCCTGGTTCGCCCGGATGGCCCTCGCGGGCCTGGACCGGCTCACGGCGCTCGCGGAGCAGTGGCGGCCCGACGTGGTCGTCGGCGGCACCCTCAGCTACGTCGCGCCGCTGCTCGCGGCCCGGCTCGGCGTCCCGCACGTCCGGCAGACCTGGGACGGCGTCGACTCGGACGAGATCCACCGCGGCGCCGAGGCGGAACTCGTCTCGGACCTGCCGGACCTCGGCCTCGACGGGCTGTCCACGCCCGACCTGCTCATCGACATCTGCCCGCCCAGCCTCCGCCCCGCCGACGCCGCCCCCGCCCTGCCGATGCGGCACGTCTCCGTCACCCGGCAGTCAGGCCGCCTCGAACCGTGGATGTACACGCGCGGCGACCGCCCCAGGATCCTCGTCACCTCCGGCAGCCGCGTCGCCAAGGACAGCTACGACCACAACTTCGAGTTCCTGCGCACCCTCGCCGGCGACCTGGCCGGCTGGGACGCCGAGCTGGTCGTCGCCGCCCCCGAGGCCGTCGCCGAGGCGCTGCGCCCCGAGCTGCCCGGCGTACGCCTCGGCTGGCTGCCGCTGGACGTCGTCGCGCCCACCTGCGACCTGTTCGTGCACCACGCCGGCGGTGTCTCCACCCTCACCGGACTCACCGCGGGCGTGCCCCAGCTCCTCATCCCCAAGGGCGCCGTGCTCTGCGTCCCGGCGCAGCGCGTCGCCGACCAGGGCGCGGCCGTCACCCTGCTGCCCGGCGAGGACACCCCCGCCGCGGTCACCGAGGCGTGTCACAACCTTCTTGAGCAGCCCTCCTACCGCACGCGGGCGGGCGAGCTCGCCGCGGAGGTGGCCGGGATGCCGTCCCCCGCGGCCCTCGTCCCCGCACTCGAACGACTCCTGCGCGACTGACGCCGGAAGCGAAAGGACCACCCCTATGAAGGCCCTGGTGCTCTCAGGCGGGTCAGGCACGCGCCTGCGCCCCTTCACCTACTCGATGCCCAAACAGCTGATCCCGGTCGCCAACACCCCGGTGCTCGTCCACGTCCTGCGCAACATCACCGACCTGGGCGTCACCGAGATCGGCGTGGTCGTCGGCGACCGTGCCGCCGAGATCGAGGCGGTCGTCGGCGACGGCTCCCGGTTCGGCGCGCGCGTCACCTACCTGCGGCAGGACGCGCCGCGCGGCCTCGCCCACACCGTCGCCATCGCCCGTGACTTCCTCGGCGACGACGACTTCGCGATGTACCTCGGCGACATCATGCTCCCCGACGGCATCGCCGACGCGGCCGCCGAGTTCACCGCACGGCGGCCCGCCGCGCAGGTCCTCGTGCACAAGGTCGCCGACCCGCGCGCGTTCGGCGTCGTCGAGCTCGGCCCGGACGGCGAGGTGCTGGGCCTGGTCGAGAAGCCGCAGGACCCGCGGAGCGACCTCGCCCTGTGCGGGGTGTACTTCTTCACCTCCGCCGTGCACGAGGCGGTCGCCGCGATCAAGCCCGGCCCGCGCGGCGAACTGGAGATCACCGACGCCGTGCAGTGGCTGGTGAGCGCGGGCGCCCCCGTCCGCGCCCACCACTACGCCGGCTACTGGAAGGACACCGGCCGGGTCGAGGACGTCCTGGACTGCAACCGCTACCTGCTCGACGCCGTACGCGGCTCGGTCGCGGGCCACGTCGACGAGGGCAGCGAACTCATCGGCCCGGTCGTCGTCGAGGAGGGCGCGCGGATCGTGCGCTCCCGCGTCACGGGGCCGGTCGTCGTGGGCGCGGGATCCGTCGTCCGGGACAGCCACCTCGGCCCGTACACCTCGGTGGGCCGCGACTGCCTGGTGGTGGGCAGCCGCCTGGAGGACTCCATCGCCCTCGACGGGGCCTCCGTCACCGGCATCCGCAGCCTGCGGCACTCCGTCATCGGCCGGTCCGCCTCGGTCGGCCCGACCGGCGGCGGCGCGGACCACGTACGGCTCGTCGTCGGCGACCACACGCGCGTGGAGGTGGCCTCATGAGGATCCTCGTCACCGGCGGCGCCGGTTTCATCGGCTCCCACTTCGTCCGCGGGCTGCTCGCGAACCACTACCCGCGCTGGGCGGACGCGCACGTCACGGTCCTGGACAAGCTCACGTACGCCGGCAACCGCGACAACCTGCCCGCGTCCCACCCCCGCCTGGAGTTCGTCCACGGCGACGTCTGCGACCACGCGCTGCTGCGCGACCTGCTGCCCGGCCACGACGCCGTCGTGCACTTCGCCGCCGAGTCGCACGTGGACCGGTCCCTCCAGGGCGCCACGGACTTCTTCCGCACCAACGTCCTCGGTACGCAGACCCTCTTCGACGCGGCCGTCGCCGCGGGCACGCCCCGCGTCGTCCACGTCTCCACCGACGAGGTGTACGGCTCGCTGGCCGAGGGCTCCTGGACGGAGGACATGCCGCTGCTGCCCAACTCGCCGTACGCGGCCTCCAAGGCGTCCTCGGACCTGGTCGCCCGCGCCTACTGGCGCAGCCACGGCCTGAACGTGTCGGTCACCCGCTGCTCCAACAACTACGGGCCGTACCAGCACCCCGAGAAGCTGATCCCGCTGTTCGTCACGAACCTGCTCGAAGGCAGTCCGGTCCCGCTGTACGGCGACGGGCGCAACGTCCGCGAGTGGCTGCACGTCGACGACCACTGCCGCGGCATCGCGCTCGTCCTCGACGGCGGCCGGGCGGGCGAGGTGTACAACATCGGCGGCGGCAACGAGCACACCAACCTGGAGATCACCCACCAGCTGCTCGAACTGCTCGGCGCGGGACCGGAGATGATCCGGCGGGTGGCCGACCGGCAGGGCCATGACCTGCGCTACTCGGTCGACGAGACGAAGATCCGCGAGGAGCTGGGCTACGCGCCGGCGATCGACTTCGCCCGGGGCCTCGCCGACACCGTCGACTGGTACCGGGACCACCCGGAATGGTGGAAGCCCGCCAAGCACCGGGCGGAGCACGGCACGGCCTGACGCCCGCCGCGGGGCACGGCCTGACCCCCGACGCCCCGGCCTCCCGTACGGGGGCTCCCGCCTCCGACCCTCCCGCACAGGAACAGGAGCCAGCGCAATGCACATCCTGGGGAACGGCTTCCTCGCCCGGAGCCTGCAGCCGTTAGCCGACCGCCATCCCGACACCGTCGTCCTCGCCGCGGGCGTCTCCTGGGCGAGCTGCGTCTCCGAGGAGGAGTTCGCCCGGGAACGCGCGCTGCTCGCCGACACCGCCCGCCGCTGCGCCGACACCGGCCGGCGCCTCCTCTTCTTCTCCACCTCCTCCGCCGGTCTTTACGGTCCCCTCGACCGCCCGGCCCGCGAGGACGGGCCGGCGACCCCTTCGACGGCCTACGGCGCCCACAAGCTCGCCCAGGAGGAGCTGCTGCGGGCGAGCGGAGCCGACCACCTGATCCTGCGCCTGAGCCACCTCGTCGGCCCGGGCCAGCCCGAGCACCAGCTGCTGCCGACCCTGGTCCGGCACCTGCGCGAGGGCGTCGTCCAGGTGCACAGGGGCGCCACCCGGGACCTGATCGCGGTCGACGACGTGATCAGGGTCATCGACCGGCTGCTCGGGCTCGGTCTGCGCTCCGGCACCGTCAACGTCGCCTCCGGCACGGCCGTCCCCGTCATGGAGATCGTCGACCACCTCCGGCTGCGCCTGAACGGGTCCGCGCGCGTCGACCAGGTGGACGCGGGACCGATCCACGCGCACACCGTCTCGGTCGCGAAGCTGCACCGGCTCCTGCCGGGGGCCGACACCCCGGGGGCCGGGCCCGACTACTTCCGCGGGGTCCTCGACGCGTACACGGCGACGGTCCCCGTCTGACCCGCGGGCCGCCGCACCCGTCCCACCCGTCTCACACGTTTCAGCGATTCGTCCCACTGGTCTCACCGGTCCCACCCGTCCCGCCCGCCACCTCCCGAACCCCAGGAGAGAGCTCCCATGCCGCACCGGACCATCCGGACCCTCGTCCGCACCGGGCTCAAGCCGCGCGAGGACAGGACGCTCGCCGACCGCCTCGCCGCCTCCGCCGCGGCCCCCGACGGATCGCACCTGCGCACCGCGGACTTCACCGGCTGGCTGGACGGCCGCGGCCGCGAGCACGCCTTCCGGGTCGAACGGATCCCCTTCGCGGCGCTCGACGGCTGGTCGTTCGAGGAAGTGACGGGCAATCTGCGGCACCGTACCGGCCGGTTCTTCAGCGTCGAGGGCCTGCACGTCACGGAGAAGGGCGAGCCGCACGGCGAAGGCCCCGCCGCCGAGTGGTTCCAGCCGACGATCCGGCAGCCCGAAGTCGGCCTCCTCGGCATCCTGGCCAAGGAGTTCGACGGCGTGCTGCACTTCCTCATGCAGGCGAAGATGGAGCCGGGCAATCCCAACCTGCTCCAGCTCTCGCCCACCGTGCAGGCCACCCGCAGCAACTACACCAAGGCCCACCGGGGCGCCGCCGTCCGCCACATCGACCACTTCTTCGGGCCCGGCCGGGGCAGGGTGCTCGTCGACAGCCTTCAGTCGGAGCACGGCTCCTGGTTCTTCCGGAAGTCCAACCGCAACATGGTGGTGGAGGCGCTCGGCGACGTGGAGCCGCACGAGGACTTCTGCTGGCTGACCCTCGGTCAGCTGCATGCCCTGCTGCACCGCGACAACACCGTCAACATGGACTCCCGCACCGTCCTGGCCTGCCTGCCGCCGGCCTCGTACCCCACCCTCTTCGGCGGCCCGGCCGCGCACGAGGCGTCAGCCCTGCTCGGCGACACCGAACTGCTCTCCTGGCTCACCGGCGAGCGGTCCCGGCACCACGTCCGCGCCGAGACCGTCCCGCTCGCCGGACTGCCCGGCTGGACGCTCCGCGACGACGCCATCGGCCACGACGAGGGCCGGTACTTCGAGGTCGTCGCCGTCGACGTACGGGCGGACAGCCGCGAGGTGTCCGGCTGGACCCAGCCGCTGTTCGCCCCCGTCGGCCGGGGCGTCACCGCCTTCCTGACGCGGGAGTTCGACGGGGTGCCGCACGTCCTCGTGCACGCGCGCGTGGAGGGCGGTTTCCTCGACACCGTGGAACTCGGGCCGACCGTCCAGTGCACCCCCGGGAACCACGCCCACCTGCCCCCTGAGCGGCAGCCCGCCTTCCTCGGCACCGTGCTCGCGGCCGGTCCCGAGCGCGTCAGGTACGAGGCCCTGCACGCCGAGGAGGGCGGCCGTTTCCACCACGCGGAGAGCCGCTACCTCGTCGTCGACGCGGACGAGGAGACCGCGCCCGCCGACCCGCCCCCCGGCTACGCCTGGGCCACACCCGCCCAGCTCTCCACGCTGGTGCGGCACGGCCACTACCTGAACGTCCAGGCCCGCACGCTGCTCGCCATCCTCAACGCGCTGCCCGAGAAGGTCGTATGACCGGCCCCGTGCGGATCGGCGTGCTCGGCTGCGCGGACATCGCGCTCCGCCGCATGCTGCCCGCCTTCGCCGCCCACCCCGGCGCCGTGGTCACGGCCGTGGCGAGCCGGGACGCGGACCAGGCCCGGCGCACGGCCGAGCGGTTCGGCGCCAGACCCTTCACCGGGTACGCCGCACTCCTGGCCGACGAGACCCTCGACGCCGTCTACATCCCGCTCCCCGCCGCCCTGCACGCCGCCTGGACGGAGGCCGCCCTCGCCGCCGGCAGGCACGTCCTCGTCGAGAAGCCCGCCGCTCCGGACGCGGCGACGGCGGCCCGGCTGTGCGACCTGGCCCGGTCGGCGGGCCTGGCCCTCGTCGAGAACGTGATGTTCGTCCACCACCCGCGCCACACCGCGGTACGTCAGCTCGTCGCCGACGGCACGATCGGCGAACTGCGGTCGATGCAGGCCGCGTTCACGATTCCCGCGCCCGCCGACGGGGACATCCGCTACGCACCGGAACTGGGCGGCGGCGCCCTCGCCGACATCGGCCTCTACCCGCTGCGCGCCGCGCTCCACCTCCTCGGCGACGGCCTGGAGACCGTCGGGGCCCACCTCGCCGCAGGCCCCGGCCGGCGCGTCGAGACCACGGGTGCGGCGCTGCTGCGCACCCCGGACGACGTCGTCGCCCAGGTGGAGTTCGGGATGGCGCACGCGTACCGCTCGGAGTACCGGCTGCGGGGCAGCGACGGCGAGATCCACGTCGACCGGGCCTTCACCCCGCCGGCCGACCAGGTCCCGGAGATCACCGTGCACCGGGGCGGCGGCGTCGAGCGGATCCGGCTCGATCCCTTCGACCAGGTCGCCGCGGCCGTCGACGCCTTCGTCACCGCCGTACGGGAACGGGCGGCGCCCGACCCCGCCGTGGTCCGGCAGGCGGCGCTGCTCGACGCGGTCCGCCGGTCCGCCGTCGGCCGGGGAGCATGATCGGCCGCGGGCCGGGGCACGACACCGTGGACCGACCGGGTCAGTCCACACACCGAGGGGACCGCCAGATGGCACCGCAGTACGACAACCCGCAGACCGACGACTCGCAGACCAGCAGCAACCCGCAGACCGCCGACTCTCAGACCAGCAGCAACCCGCAGACCGCCGACTCTCAGACCGGCAACCCGCAGACCGTACGCGTGCAGATCGTGGCCGACGTGATCTGCGCCCACTCCTACATCGGCTTCACCCGGCTCGGCCGGGCGGCCGGCCGGCTGCGCGAGGAGGGCGTCGACGTCCGGATCGAGGTCCTGCCCTTCGAGCTGGCGCCCGGCGCGCCGACCACCGGGCAGCCGCTCCTCGCCGTGCTGCGGCACGTCTTCGGCGAGCGGGCCGTCACCGACGCGCTCGCCCTCGCCGAGCGGGCCGTCGCCGACGGGCTGCGCTTCGACTACGAGAACGCCCTGGCCAGCGGAACCTTCGAGGCGCACCGGCTGATCCTGCTCGCCGGCAGGCAGGGCCTGGCGGAGCCGATGGCGGAGCGGCTGTTCCGGGCGCACTTCACCGACGGTCTGCACATCGGCGACCCCGACGTACTGGCCGCGCTCGCGGCCGAGGTGGGCGTGCGGACCGACGAGGAGGCGGCCCGTGACAGCGCGGGTGAGCTGAAGGAGCGGCTCGGCCGGGTGCGCGGGCAGGGGGTGACCGGAGTGCCGGTGATCGTGGTCGACGGGGTGCCGCCGATGACGGGCACGCAGCCGGAGGAGACCTTGTACCGCGCCCTGCGGACGGGTGTCCGCAGCGCCTGACCTGCGGCTGAGGAGGGCGCGGCCCTCCCGGGTCCCGGGAGCTGCCGAGGGCTGTCCCGTATCTCCTGCGTACGCTGTCTAGCTTCTGATACGTTGTACACAAGGCGTCGGAAGGAGCCCAGCGATGCTTGCCCAGGAGGGAAAGCCCCCGAGCGAGGACGAGGACCGCGTCTCCCTGTGGGAGCGGCTCGACCGTCCGGCCCCCGCGCCCCGCGTGACGCTCACCCCCGAGCGGATCGCCACGGCCGCGGTCGGGATCGCCGACGCCGAGGGCATCGACGCCGTCACCATGCGACGCCTGGCCACCGAGCTGGGCGTCGCCCCCATGGCCGCGTACCGCTACGTCTCCGGCAAGGACGAGCTCCTGGAGCTCATGGTCGACTTCGTCTACGCGGAGCTGAAGCTCCCCGACGCCGACGCCGACTGGCGGGAGGCCCTGCGGACGCTCGCCCTGCGCATCCGCGAGGTGCTGCTCACGCACCCCTGGGTGGCCCGGGTGAGCTGGGGCGCGCCGACCCCCCACCAGCTGGCCGTGCCGGAGAGCGCGCTCGCCGCGCTCGACGGCGTCGGTCTCGACGCCGACACGGCGATGGCGGTCTGCACCACCGTCACCGCGTACGTGCACGGCGCCGTCGACCTGGAGATCGGCCAGACGCGGATGCTGCGCGTACGGGGCTGGTCGAGCCGCGAGGAGGCCCGCTCGGGCCTCGCGTCCCAGATGGCCTGGCTCATGAACACCGGCCGCTACCCGAAGTACAACCGGTACATCGGGGAGGCCACCCGCAAGGACGACCTGCAGTGGCAGTTCGAGACCGGCCTGGACTGCGTCCTCGACGGCATCGCGGCGCGTCTGGGCGTCTGACGCCCTCGGGCGCCGGGCACCGCATCGACCCACCGCACCGGGGGAGGTCACGCCCCTCCCCGGCGCGACACGACATCCGGAGGGCCCCATGGCCAGCACCAACCCCGCCGCCACCTCATCCGTCCACGGCCGACGCGGGCTGCCCGCCTGGCTGGCCGTGGTCTGCGCCGCCGTCATCGCCGCCATCGTCAACGTGATCGTGCTCATCGTCGGCGACGCCGCGGGCGCCTCGCTGGTCCTGGAGCTCAACGGCAAGCCGGACGAGATCGGCGCGGCCGACGTCGTCATCATGTCCGTGCTCGCGCCGGCCATCGGCATCGCCGCCTCGCTTCTCATCGCGCGGTGGAAGCCGGGCTTCCTGCGGGTGGCCCAGATCCTGGCCGCCGTCACGACGCTGGTCAGCCTCGTCGGTCCGCTGACCCTGAAGACCGACGGCGGCACCGCGATCACCATCGCCGTGATGCACCTGCTGGTTGGCGGCATCACCGTCGCCGCCCTCGAAGGAGTCCGCCGCGCGAAGGCGTGACGCGGCTCAGCCGAAGAAGACGGCCCTTCCGGACCCGGTCCGGAAGGGCCGTCGTCGTACCCGAACCCGTGAACCGCGAGAAGAGGACGGTCGACCGCATGGCGAAGCAGGACGAGCAGGACGAGTGGGACGCCATCGTCGTCGGCAGCGGCATGGGAGGCCTGGTCTGCGCCGCCTACCTGGCCGCCGCCGGCCGCCGCGTGCTCGTCCTCGAACAGCACGACGTGGCCGGCGGCAACAGCCACGTCTTCCGCCGCCGCAGGGCCTACGAGTTCGACGTCGGCGTCCACTACCTGGGCGACTGCGGCCCGGACGGCGTACTGCCCGCGATCTTCTCCGGACTCGGCCTCGCCGGCCGCGTCACCTACCGCGAGATGGACCGGGACGGATTCGACCGGATCACGCTGCCGGGCCTCACCCTGGACGTCCCGGTCGGCTGGGAGCGGTACACGGAGCGGCTCACCCGGGCGTTCCCGGAGTACGCGGACGGCATCACCCGGTTCACCGGCATCTGCGCCGGCGTCGCGGCGGAGGCCCGCTTCCTGATGCTGTCGGACGGCGACCTGACCGGCACCGAACTCCTCGCCCGTACCGCGGTCACGGTCCGCTGGGGACGCCGTACGCTCGCCGAGCTCTTCGACCACTGCGGACTCCCGCCCCGCGTGCGCACCGTACTGGCCGCCCAGTCCCCCAACTACGGCATGGGACCGCACGAGGCCGTCGTCTCCCGGCACGCCGCCGTCACGGACCACTACCTCCGCGGCGCCTACTACCCCGAGGGCGGCGGCCAGGTCCTCCCGGCCGCGCTCGTCGAGGCCCTCGAAGCGCACGGCGGCGAACTGCGGACCAAGTGCCGGGTGGCGCGCATCCTCGTCGAGGACGGCCGGGTCACCGGCGTGGGGACCACGGACGGCGCACTCCTCAAGGCCCCGCTGGTCGTGTCGAACGCGGACTACACCCGTACCGTCCTCGAACTCGTCGGCGAGGAACACCTCGGCCGCCGCACCGCGGACAAGACCCGGCGGTCACGCATGGCGCTGCCGTTCGCCACGCTCTACCTGGGCCTCGACCGGGAACTGCCCGACCGCCCGAACGCCAACCTGTGGTGGTTCAGGGACGACGACATCGAGACCGCCTACCGGCGCCTCGCCGAGGAGCGCTCCGGCCCGGTGCCCTTCCTCTTCGTCTCCTTCGCCTCCCTGAAGGACCCGGGCGCCCGCAACGTCTGCCCGCCCGGCCACAGCAACCTCCAGGTGATGACGCTCTGCCCGCCCGGCTACGGGTACTGGGGCGCGCAGACCGGCCCGGCGGCCGGCGAGCGCTACCGGCGCAACCAGGGCTACCAGGACCGCAAGGCCCAGCTCACCGAATCCCTCCTCAGCGCGGCCGAGACCGCGCTCGGCCCGCTGCGCGACCACATCACGCACCTGGAGACGGCGACGCCCCTCACCCACGAGCGGTACACCCTCGCCTCCGGCGGAACCCCCTACGGGCTCGCCCGGTGGGGGACCGCGGGCAGCCGCCCCGACACCCGCAGCACCATCGAGGGCCTGCACGTCGTCGGCGCCAGCACCCGGTACGGCAGCGGCATCGCGGGCGCCGCCGTCAGCGGCATGGCCTGCGCCGCGCAGATCCTGGAACGCCGGCTGCTCCCCGAGGTCCACCGGGGCGCGGTCCTCGGCGACCCCGACCTGCTCCCGGGCCGCGCCGCGGACTGGGACCCGCTGGCCGTCTCCCGCGGCGCCCGGCGGCGCGACGCCCGCGGCCTGGCCCGCATCGGCTGACCTGGGAGATCACCGGACCGCTGGTCCGGACGGGTGGTGTTCATCGGAAGAACTGCGCGGCGGCGGCGACGTTCCCCGGAAATCGGAGGCGCATCCACATCATGAGGAAGGTACGAAAAGCGCGCAATCCGAAATGAACCATCCGAGAACGTCACGAAAGTGAGGGGCCATGGCCACCGCCAAGGTCAAGCAGTTCTGGACCGCCTTCATCTCCGTCCTCTTCGCCCTGCTCGCCTCCGTCGGCCTGACGGGCACCGCCGCCGCGGCGAACCGGACGGCCGTGCAGCAGCCCGAGGAGCCGGCCGGTTCCGCCGCCGCCCCCGTCGCCAGGGAGCGCGCCGCCCTCGCCTCCGTACCGGCACAGCGGACACACCGGTGGCCGCTCGCCGGGGACCGCTCCCTGCCGCCCACCATCAAGCAGCGCATCGCCGCCGAGGCCCACGGTTCCTCCCCGGCCGCCCGGCACCGCTCCAAGGCCGGCGTGACCGCCGGCGCCGAGAGCGACGAGCAGGCCGCACTCGCGGCGCCGGCGCTGTCCGCGGCGGCGTAGAGCGCGGGGAGACGACCACGCGTACGTGCTCCCCACGCTCCGGCAGAACCCACACCGCGGTACTCGGCAGAACCCGGCCTCACCGCAGTACCGGCAGGATCCGCAGTACTCAGCAGTACCCAGCCTCACCCACAGTGCTCAGCAGGATCCGGCGTGAACCCGGCAGGACACCGGTCGGTCAGCGGCGACGTTCGTCGCGCTCGGCGGCCTCTTCGGCTGCGGCTGCGGCGTCGGCCTCGGTCTCCTTGGCCTCCACCTCCGGGTCGAGGGGCGATTCCTCACTGTCGTCGACGGACGTCAGTACGGCGCCCTCGTCCACGTCGGTGGGAGCGGGCGGCTCCACCAGCCAGTCGGGATTGGCCTGCTTGTCCCACCACTTCCAGGCGGCGAACGCGCCGCCGGCGAGAATGCCGAGGACCACGAGGCCCTTGGCGAGGCGTCCGGCCCTGGCCCGACGCTCGTGCTTCTTCACGATCTTCCGGATTTCCTTCGGCGTGACCTGACCGCGCAGCGCGGCCATGGCCGCCGTGGAACGCGACCCGGCCTCCACCAGGACGGGACCGGTCGCGGCGACCGCGTGCTCGACACGCGGAACGGTGTAGTCGGCCGCCTGACGGGCGGCCAGGCGGGTCTTGACCGCCGCACGATGTGCGGCCGCGTCGACCCGCGGCGGTACATGCGGTGCGACATACGAGTCGTACTGCGCACGAGCCTGCTTGCGGGCCACGAGCGCGGCCTTGGAGACCTTCGGCGCGATCATCTCGCGCGCCTCGTGGGCGTAGTGCGAGGCCTGGTCCTTGGCCGTCTCGGCATACGGCGCCACCACTTCCGCGGCGTGCATGACACTCTCCTTCGCCGAATCTGTCGCGGCGCGCACGCTGTCCATGCGGGTCACAGGATTCCTCCTCCTCGGTGGCGACGATGTCGGTTTTTCACCTTTCCATCCTTTTCGGAATCATGCCCGCCCGAGCCGGGTCCGGCATGCGGGGCGGGCATCCGGGGCATGCGCCCGGAGCGTGGATCCACGGCATGCGAGGATCGGTCACGCCAGGAACAGACGTGACATGACGCGACATGACGTGGACGGAAGGCGACCGTGGCCGAGCAGTTGTACGCGATCCTCAAGACCAGCCTGGGTGACATCGAGGTGCGGCTGATGCCGTTCCACGCCCCGAAGACGGTCCGGAACTTCGTCGAGCTCGCCACCGGCGGGCGCGAGTGGACGCACCCCGCCACCGGCAAGGTCTCCTCCGACCCGCTCTACGACGGCACGGTCTTCCACCGGGTCATCAAGGGCTTCATGATCCAGGGCGGCGACCCCCTCGGGGACGGCACCGGCGACCCGGGCTACTCCTTCGCCGACGAGTTCCACCCGGAGCTGTTCTTCGACCGCCCCTACCTCCTGGCCATGGCCAACGCGGGCCCGGGCACCAACGGTTCGCAGTTCTTCGTCACCGTCGCCCCCGCCACCTGGCTGAACCGCAAGCACACGATCTTCGGCGAGGTCGCCGACAAGGCGAGCCGCGCGGTCGTGGACGCGATCGCCGCCACGGCGACCGACCCGCACACCGAGCGACCGCTCAAGGACGTCGTCATCGACTCCGTGGTGATCGAGAAGCGCTGAGGTGGAAGGGACGGAACCGCCCGTGGACCAGCGACCCTCCCCGGACCCGGACGCCGGTCCGCCGCGCTGCTACCGCCACCCCGAGGCCGAGACCGGCATCCGCTGCACCCGCTGCGACAAGCCGATCTGCACCCGGTGCATGATCTCCGCCTCGGTCGGCTTCCAGTGCCCCGACTGCGTGCGCAACGGCTCGGGGACCGGCCACGCCGCCGACGCGAACCAGCCCAGGACGCTCGCGGGCGGCAAGGTGGCGAGTGACCAGCACCTGGTCACCAAGATCCTCATCGGCGTCAACCTCGCCGTGTACCTCGCGGTACTGGTCCTCGGCGACCGGCTCGTCGACGAACTGGTGCTCATCGGGTACGCCTTCAGTCCGGCGCTCGGCGAGGTCGTCGGCGTCGCGGACGGCGAGTGGTACCGGCTGCTCACCGCGACCGTCCTCCACCAGGAGGTCTGGCACATCCTCTTCAACGTGCTGGGCCTGTGGGTGATCGGCGGCATCGTCGAGCCCGAGCTGGGCCGGATCCGGTACGCGACCCTGTGCCTGCTCTCCGGTCTCTCCGGCTCCGCGCTGGCCTATCTCGTCGCCGCGCCCAACCAGCCCTCGCTCGGCGCCTCCGGCGTCGTCTACGGCCTGATCGGCGCCTGGGTGGTGCTGGCCCGCCGGCGCCGCCACGACATGCGGCCCGTGGTCCTCTTCGTGGCCCTCTCGCTGCTCATGACGTTCACCCGGCCGGGGATCTCCTGGGAGGCCCATGTCGGCGGTCTGGTCGCGGGCGCCCTCGTGACCTACGTCCTGGTGCACGCGCCGCGGGCCCGCCGGGACCTCGTGCAGTACGGGGCCTGCGGGCTGGTGTTCCTGATCGACCTGGGGATCGTCCTCGCCCGTTCGGCCGCGCTCACCTGAGCGCGGAGGGCTGTGGACGAGCTCTTCTGTGAGCTTTCCCCAGAGTTATCCACAGTGCGTGGCGGGTGCTCCGCCCTCTGTGGGGAAAGACCTCACCCCTCGCCTCTCACCTGGTGTTTCTCCAGGGAGGCGAGGGGTGTCGTGGTTTCCGACGGGGGTGACACCGGTCATACCGGCGTCAACCTCGTGCGAGTTATCCACAGATCTTCGTAAGTTATCCAGTGCTGTGCACAACGCTGTGGATAAGTTCAGGGGAGAGCTTGACGAGGCCCCCGCGAGGGCGCTACATCGCCGCCGTCCCTCTGCGTGGAGCGGCTGCTTCCCCTGTGCGGAGCAGCTACTTCCACTGCGTGGAGACACCGAAGCCGGCCGCGATGAAGCCGAAGCCCACCACGATGTTCCAGTTCCGGATCGACTCCAGCGGCAGGGAACCGTCGGTGACGTAGAAGACCACGATCCACACCAGACCGATGGCGAACAGCGCCAGCATCACAGGCGCCACCCAGCTGCGGTTGGTCAGCTTGATACTGGTGGCCTGCTTCGCCGGCGGGGGCGTGAAGTCGGCCTTCTTGCGGATCCGTGACTTCGGCACGAGGGACTCTCCTGTCGATGCGCTGCGTGACCGCGCAGGGAACTGTGGCTGGCGCCGGGATGTGACGAAGGAGGACGTCTGTGTCCCCCAGGCGTCCGTTAGCGTAGTGGTTCCGCGGCACCGAAGGGGATCAGGGTACGTTGAGCAATTCCGACGGCACTCCCGAAGGGCCGGGCCGCCCCACGAGATGGCGCCCCGTCCGGGTCCTCACCCTTGCCGTTTTCGCCCTCGCAGGCCTGATCTTCGTGACGAGTTTCAACACCGCCAAGGGCACCAACATCCGCACGGACGCCTCTCTCCTGCGGCTTTCCGACCTGATCGAGCAGCGAAGCCACAAGAACGCCGGCCTCGACGAGTCCACGTCCGCCCTCCGCTCCCAGGTCGACTCGCTCGCCGCCCGCGACGACGGATCCACCCGCGCGGAGGACGAGCGACTCGACGCACTGGAGGCGAAGGCGGGCACGACGGAGGTCGACGGCTCCGGCCTCACCGTCACCCTCGACGACGCCCCGCCGAACGCCCAGGCGGCCCCCGGCTACCCCGAACCGCAGGCCAACGACCTCGTCATCCACCAGCAGGACCTCCAGGCCGTCGTCAACGCCCTGTGGCAGGGCGGCGCCGAGGGCATCCGGGTCATGGACCAGCGACTCATCTCCACCAGCGCCGTGCGCTGCGTCGGCAACACCCTGATCCTCCAGGGCCGCGTCTACTCGCCCCCGTACAAGATCACCGCCGTAGGTGACCGGGGAAGGCTGAACAAGGCGCTCGCGAACTCCCCGGCGATCCAGAACTACCAGCTGTACGTGAAGGCGTACGGGCTCGGCTGGAAAGTCGACGAGCACAGGGCGGTGACTCTGCCCGGCTACTCGGGCACAGTGGACCTCCACCACGCGAAGCCGGTGAGCTGACAGCCGGTGAGCAGACCGCCGGTGAGCTGACAGGGGGAGGGCGGCTTGCGGGGCTTGCGTCTCGTCGTGAGGACCCTCAGCGAGCTGTGCCTCACCCTCGGCACCCTGATCGTCCTCTTCGTCGTGTACGTCCTGTACTGGACCGGCGTCCAGGCCGGGAGCGCGAGCGCCGACCAGATCGACACCCTCCAGCGCGCGTGGACGAGCACCCCGGTCGAGCCCCCGCCCGCCCCCGGGAACCCCTCCACGCCCCCGGCGTACGCCCCGGGCAAGGGCATCGCCGTCATGTACGTCCCCCGGCTCGGCAGGGACTGGAGGTGGCCGGTCCTCGAAGGCACCGGCCCGGGCGTCCTCAAGAAGGGCCTCGGCCACTACCCTGCCACCGCCCGGCTCGGCGCCACCGGCAACTTCGCCGTCGCCGGCCACCGCCGCACCCACGGCGACCCCTTCAAGGACTTCCCCCGGCTGCGCGCGGGCGACGCGGTGGTCCTGACCGACGGGACCACCTGGTTCACGTACCGGATCGTCCGCGCGCCCTACCGGACCGTGCCCACCGACGTCGGGGTCGTCGCCCCGCTGCCGACGTCCTTCGGACGGAACCCGGCCGGCTTCGACGGCCCCGGCCGCTACCTCACCCTCACCACCTGCGAGCCCGAGTGGGGCAGCAGCCACCGCCTGATCGCCTGGGCCCACCTCGACGCCACCCGCCCGGTCGCCGACGGCCGTCCACAGGCTTTGGGCAGCTGACCCCTCCCGGCCCCCTCGCCCCGTACTCTGGTCCCCGTAACGAACGGAAGGGGCGGTCGACGTCATGTACGGCTGGATCTGGCGGCATCTGCCGGGCAACGCGTGGGTGCGGGCGCTGCTCTCGATCGTGCTGGTCCTCGCGGTCGTCTACGTCCTCTTCCAGTACGTGTTCCCCTGGGCGGAGCCTCTGCTTCCGTTCAACGATGTGACGGTGGACGGCCAGTGAGCGCGCGAATTCTCGTCGTCGACAACTACGACAGCTTCGTCTTCAACCTCGTTCAGTACCTCTACCAGCTCGGCGCCGAGTGCGAAGTCCTCCGCAACGACGAGGTCGAGCTGAGCCACGCCCAGGACGGCTTCGACGGCGTCCTGCTCTCGCCGGGCCCCGGCGCCCCCGAGCAGGCCGGAGTCTGCATCGACATGGTGCGGCACTGCGCGGACACCGGCGTGCCCGTCTTCGGCGTCTGCCTGGGCATGCAGTCGATGGCCGTGGCGTACGGAGGCGTCGTCGACCGCGCGCCCGAGCTGCTGCACGGCAAGACGTCCCCCGTCACGCACGAGGGCAAGGGCGTCTTCGCCGGTCTGCCCTCGCCGTTCACCGCCACCCGCTACCACTCGCTGGCCGCCGAGCCCGCCGCCCTCCCCGCCGAGCTCGAAGTCACCGCGCGGACCGAGGACGGCATCATCATGGGCCTGCGCCACCGCGAACTGCCCGTCGAAGGCGTCCAGTTCCACCCCGAGTCGGTCCTCACCGAGCACGGGCACCTGATGCTCGCCAACTGGCTGGAGCAGTGCGGCGACAAGGGGGCGGTCGGACGGTCGGCGGGGCTCGCCCCGGTGGTGGGCAAGGCCGTCGCGTGACGACGGGCTCTCCGTGGTTCCGCCCGACGAACGACCCGCCGAACGAGCCGCCGAACCACCCGACGAACACCCCGGCACCGGAGCCGGTACCCGCGGCCCCGTACGCCCCGGCCGACCCGTACGCGCCGGCGGACGCGTACCCCCCGGCCGAGCCGTACGCCCCCGCTGACGCGTACGCGCGAGCCGAGCCGTACGCCCCCGCCGCGGAGCCCTACGCCCCGGCCGAGCCGTACACGTACGAGGCACCCGCCGCCGCCCCCTACGAGGTCGCGGCCCAGGAGAGCCCCTACGCGCCCCCGTACGACCCGTCCGAGTCCGGGGAGCCCCCGGGGCCCTCCCCGGCCGAGACGATGGCTCTCCAGGCCGTAGAGCCGCCTCCCGGGCCCGGAAGGGCCGAGCGCCGCCGCGCCGCCAAGGGCGGCCGGGGCAGGAACCGGGGCGGCGCCGAGCCCGAGACGCCCGCGAGCACCCCGCCGACCCCGCCGCCGGGACGTCCGCTCTCCCGCGTCGAGGCCCGCCAGGCCGCCCGCGCCGCCAAGGACAGCGTCGGCGTCGTCGCCAGCCGCGCCGTCGGCGAACTCTTCATCACCTTCGGCGTCGTGATGCTCCTCTTCGTCACCTACCAGCTGTGGTGGACGAACGTCCTCGCCGGCCAGGAGACCGACCAGGCCAAGGAACAGATCGAGGACACCTGGGCCAAGGGCGACAGCAAGCCGGACACCTTCGAGCCCGGCGAGGGCTTCGCCATCATGTACATCCCCAAGCTGGACGTCGTCGTCCCCGTCGCCGAGGGCATCAACAAGACCAAGGTCCTCGACAAGGGCATGGTCGGCCACTACGCCGACGGCAAGCTGAAGACCGCCATGCCCTCCGACAAGCAGGGCAACTTCGCGGTCGCGGGCCACCGCAACACCCACGGCGAGCCCTTCCGGTACATCAACCGGCTCGAGCCCGGCGACCCGATCGTCGTCGAGACCCAGGACGCCTACTACACCTACGAGATGGCGAGCATCCTGCCGCAGACCTCGCCCTCGAACGTCTCCGTGATCGACCCGGTGCCGAAGGGCTCGGGCTTCACGGAACCCGGCCGGTTCATCACCCTGACCACCTGCACGCCCGAGTTCACCAGCACGTACCGGATGATCGTGTGGGGCAGGCTGGTCGAGGAACGCCCGCGCAGCAAGGGAAAGCCGAAAGCGCTCGTAGGCTGAGACCCGACACCTCCGGACGGGACGACGGGACGAACCTAGTGGCACGCGTGCGTAATCGGATCGCCGGGATCATCAGCCTCTTCGGCGAACTCCTCATCACGGCGGGCGTGGTGCTCGGCCTCTTCGTCGTCTACTCCCTGTGGTGGACCAACGTCCTCGCCGACCGCGCCGCCGACCAGGACGGCGCCCAGGTCCGCGACAACTGGGCCGACGGTCCCGGCGCGCTGGACACCAAGGACGGCATCGGCTTCCTGCACGTGCCGGCCATGGGCGACGACGACATACTGATCAAGCGGGGCACGACCAGCGCGATCCTCAACCACGGCGTCGCCGGCTACTACACGGACCCGATCAAGTCCGCCCTCCCGCAGGACGCGAAGGGCAACTTCACGCTCGCCGCCCACCGGGACGGCCACGGCGCGAAGTTCCACAACATCCACAAGTTGAAGACCGGGGACGCGATCGTCTTCGAGTCCAAGGACACCTGGTACGTCTACAAGGTCTACAAGACCCTCCCGGAGACCACGAAGTACAACGTGGACGTCCTCCAGCCCGTACCGAAGGAGTCCGGCAAGACCAAGCCGGGTCGCTACATCACGCTGACCACCTGCACCCCGATGTACACCTCCGACTACCGCTACATCGTCTGGGGCGAACTGGAGCGCACGGAGAAGGTCGACCGCGACCGCACCCCACCGGCGGAGCTGCGCTGACCCGACCAGGACATCCGGACAGCCGGAGATCCGGACGTCCGGACAGTCGGGCATCCGGACATGGGAGAGCCCCGGCATCCACTGGATGCCGGGGCTCTCCCACGTCCGGAAGGGGTGGGGCTCAGCCGAAGATGCCGCCGTCCCCGCCGTCACCGTTGTTGTCGCCACCGCCGTTGCCGCCACCGCCACCGACGGTGTAGACGCTGATCTCCTGACCGGGAGTGACCATCGAGCCCTCGCCCGGGTTCGTCCCGACGACCAGAGCGTCGTCCTTGTCGGAGCCCACCTGGGTGACCTTCAGGTTCATGGCCTCGAGCTGCGCCTTGACGTCCTTGAACGGCCTGTTGGCGAGCCCCGTCGGGAGCTGGACCTGCTGCGGCTGCTGCGGGCCCTTGGAGACCTTCAGCGTGATCTGGACGTCCTTCGGCTGGTTCGACGGGCCCGCCGGGGTCTGGTCGATCACGGTGCCCGCGGGCTGCTCCGAGTCGACGTCCTCCCTGGACACCTTCGTGAAGCCGAGCTGCGTCAGCTGCTGGACGGCCTGGTCGTAGGTCCGGCCCTTCTGGTCGGGCAGCTCGGACAGCTTCTTCTTCGCGACGGTGATGGTGATCTCGGAGTTCTTCTCCGCCTTGGTGCCGCCGTCCGGGTTCGTCCGCAGGACCGTGCCCGGCTCCTCGTCGGACTCCTCCTGCTCGACCTTGACCTTGAAGCCCTTGGCCTTCAGGCTCTCCTCGGCCCGCTCCTGGGACTGCTCGATGACGTCCGGGACCTCCACGAGCGGAGCACCCTCGGAGACGAACACCTGGACCGTGCCGTCGGTGTCCATCTTCACGTCCGCGGCCGGGTCCTGGCGGCAGATGGCGTCCTTGGGCTGGTCGCAGCGCTCGGTGCCGGCCTGCTGCAGCTTCACGCCGGCGTTGGTCGCGAGATCCGTCGCCGCTTCGACGGTCTGGCCGACCAGCCGCGGCGCGTTGACCTGCCGGGTGCCGTCCTTCTTGTCCATGAGGGAGACGCCGATGAAGATCGCGCCGACGAGCACCAGGATGCCCGCGATGACCAGCAGGATCGTCGAGGTGTTCGACTTCTTCTGGCCGCCGCGACGCCGGTCGGGGCGGTCGTCGTAGCCGTAGCCGCCGTCGTCCGGGTTGATCGGGGGCAGCATCGAGGTCTGGCCGGCCGGGTCGGCCTGGCGCAGCGCCGTGGTCGGCTGGTCCTCCGGCGGGTAGCCGCCGTAGCCACCGCCGTACGCGGGCGCCCCCATGCCCATCCCCATGCCCATGGCGGCGGCGGCCGCGACCGGCTGGCCGTCGAGGCAGGCCTCGATGTCCGCGCGCATCTCGTCGGCGGACTGGTAGCGGTAGTCGGGGTCCTTGACCAGCGCCTTGAGGACGATGGCGTCCATCTCGGGCGTGATCTCGCCGTCGAAGTTGCTCGGCGGCTGCGGCTCCTCGCGGACGTGCTGGTACGCGACCGCGACCGGAGAGTCGCCGATGAACGGGGGCCGGACGGTGAGGAGCTCGTAGAGGAGGCAGCCCGTCGAGTACAGGTCGGAGCGGGCGTCGACCTGCTCGCCCTTGGCCTGCTCGGGGGAGAGGTACTGGGCCGTGCCGATGACCGCGGACGTCTGCGTCATGGTCATGCCCGAGTCGCCCATGGCGCGCGCGATGCCGAAGTCCATGACCTTGACCTGGCCGGTGCGCGTCAGCATGACGTTCGCCGGCTTGATGTCACGGTGCACGATGCCGGCGCGGTGCGAGTACTCCAGCGCCTGGAGGATGCCGACCGTCATCTCGAGCGTGCGCTCGGGCAGCAGCTTGCGCCCGGAGTGAAGCAGCTCACGCAGGGTCGACCCGTCGACGTACTCCATCACGATGTACGGGATGGAGACCCCGTCGACGTAGTCCTCGCCGGTGTCGTAGACCGCGACGATCGCCGGGTGGTTCAGCGAGGCGGCGGACTGTGCCTCACGGCGGAACCGGGCCTGGAAGGACGGATCGCGGGCCAGGTCGGCCCGCAGCGTCTTCACGGCGACGGTGCGGCCGAGCCGGGTGTCCTGTCCGAGGTACACCTCGGCCATGCCACCACGGCCGAGCACCGAGCCCAGCTCGTACCGGCCGCCGAGGCGACGCGGCTCTTCCATAGCTAATCCAGCCCTCTCCGTCTGTCCCGACCGCACCCATGGGTGGTCCGGCGGTGTGTGCTGTTCGCGCATACGGTACCGGCCCCGGGAAGACGATCCACCCGGGGCCGGTAGCTGATACCCGACCGGTACCTGGCAGGTACGGGCCCGGAACGTCAGCCGCGGTTCTTCATGACCGCCTTCATCACGGCCTTCGCGATCGGGGCCGCGAGGCCGCCACCGCTGATGTCCTCGCGGTCGGTGCCCGCCGAGTCCTCGACGATCACGGCGACCGCGACCGGGGAGCCCTCGGCGGTCTTCGCGTACGAGATGAACCACGCGTACGGGCGCTTCGCGTTCTTGTCGCCGTGCTGCGCCGTACCCGTCTTGCCGCCGACCTTCACGCCGTCCATGTTCAGGTCGGCGTTGCCGCCGGTGCCGTTGGTGACGACGCTCTCCATCATCTGCTGGAGGAGCTGCGCGTTCTGCGCGGAGACCGGGCGGCTCATCTCCTCCGGCTCGTTCTGCTTGATGACGTCGAGGTTCGGGGCGCGCAGCTGGTCGATCATGTACGGCTTCATCAGCTTGCCGTCGTTGGCGATCGCCGCCGTGACCATCGCCATCTGGAGCGGGGTGGTCGCGGTGTTGAACTGGCCGATGGAGGAGAGCGCGTTGCCGCCGCGGTCGGCCTTCTTGTCGTAGACGGAGGCGGCGGAGCGGACCGGGGTGAACTGCTCGGCGTTGAAACCGAACTTCTCGGCCATCTCGGTCATCTTCTCGACGCCTACATCGTCGCCGAGCTTCGCGAAGACCGAGTTGCAGGAGATGTCGAGGGCGCGCTTCAGACTGGCGTTGGCGCAGCCCTTGGCGTGGTTCACCATCGGCTTGGTGGAGAGCGGGATCTTCCAGCCCTCGGGAGTGTCGGTCGCCGCATCGATGTCGGTGACCTTGCCGTTCTCGAGGGCGGCGGCGGCGGTGACGACCTTGAAGACGGAGCCGGGCGGGTAGATCTCGCGGATCGCGCGGTTGAGCTTCGGCTTGCTCTTGTCCTTCTCCAGCGCCACCCAGGCCTTCTCGTCCTTGCCGGAGTAGCCGGCGAAGGAGGAGGGGTCGTACGAGGGGGTGGAGGCCAGCGCCAGGATCTTGCCGGTCTTCGGCTCGATGGCGACGACCGCGCCGGTGTTGTCCCCGAGTCCCTCGAAGGCGGCCTTCTGCGCGGCCCCGCTGAGGGTGGTGACGACGTCGCCGCCCTTCTTCTCCTCACCGGTGAACATGGCGAGGGTGCGGTCGAAGAACAGCCGGTCGTCGTTGCCGGTGAGGATGCCGTCCTCGATCTTCTCGATCTGGTTGGCGTCGTAGGCCTGCGAGGCGTAGCCGGTGACCGGGGCCCACATGGGGCCGTCGGTGTAGGTCCGCTTGTACTTGTAGTACGGGTCCTTGGAGTCGGCGGATCCGGTGATCGGCTTGCCGTCCACGATGATGTTGCCGCGCTGGTTGGCGTACCGCTCGATCTGCACGCGCTTGTTGCTCGAGTGGGTGTTCAGCTCGTCGGCGCGGACGTACTGGAGCCAGTTGTCGCGCAGGAGCAGGGCGAGGATGAGCAGGCCGCAGAAGATCGCGACCCGGCGCAGCGGCTTGTTCACGGACGGACCACCTGGGTCATCTCGGCATCGGGGGACGGGGCGGGCGCGGGCGCGGGACGGCGCGCCGTGTCGCTGATCCGGATCAGGATGCCGACCAGGGCCCAGTTGGCGATCACGGAGGATCCGCCGTACGCGAGGAACGGCATCGTCATACCGGTGAGCGGGATGAGGCCCATCACGCCGCCGGCGACGACGAAGATCTGGAGCGCGAAGGCGCCGGAGAGGCCCATCGCGAGCAGCTTGCCGAAGGGGTCACGGGCGGCGAGGGCGGTGCGGACACCGCGCTCGACGATCAGCCCGTAGAGGAGCAGGAAGACCATCACACCGGTGAGGCCGAGTTCCTCGCCGACGGTGGCGAAGATGAAGTCGGAGTTGGCGGCGAAGCCGATGAGGTCCGAGTTGCCCTGGCCGAGGCCGGTGCCGAGGATGCCGCCGGAGCCGAAGGACATCAGTACTTCGGTCATCTGGTCACAGGCGTTGACCTTGTCCGCGCAGGAGAAGGGGTCGGCCCAGGCGTCGACACGGGCCTGGACGTGGCTCGCGAAGGATGCCACACCCACCGCACCCGCGATGGACATCAGCAGACCCATGACGATCCAGCTGGTCCGCTCCGTCGCCACGTACAGCATGATCACGAACATGCCGAAGAACAGCAGCGACGTACCGAGGTCGTTCTCGAAGATCAGGATGAGGAGGCTGACGGCCCAGATCGTCAGGATCGGGCCGAGGTCACGGCCACGGGGCAGGTAGAGCCCCATGAAGCGGCGGCTGGCCAGAGCCAGGGCGTCCCGCTTCACCATGAGGTAGCCGGAGAAGAACACCGCCAGCACGATCTTGGCGAACTCACCGGGCTGGATGGAGAAGCCGGCGATGTTGATCCAGATCTTGGCACCGAAGACCGGACTTCCGAGCCCCGGGACGAGCGGCAGCAGCAGCAGGACGAGCGCCACCACCATGGAGATGTACGTGTACCGCTGAAGGACCCGGTGGTCCTTCAGCAGCAGCAGCACGCCCACGAACATGGCGATGCCGATCGCCGAGTACATCATCTGCTTCGGGGCGTCCGGGCTGAAGCTGCCGAAGTCGTTGATCGACTTGGCGATCAGCCGCGGCGACTGGTCCAGCCGCCAGATCAGCACCAGGCCCATGCCGTTGAGCAGGGTCGCGAGGGGCAGCAGCAGCGGGTCCGAGTACGGGGCCCACTTCCGCACCACGAGGTGCGCGACGCCCGCGAGCAGGGCGAGGCCCAGCCCGTACCCGGCCATGCCGGCCGGGACCTTGCCGTCGATGGCCAGGCCCACGTTGAGGTACGCGAACACCGGGATGACGACGGCGAACGCGAGCAGCGCCAGCTCGGTGTTGCGGCGGCTCGGCGCCTCGATCGCGCCGATGGTGGTCGTGTTGGTGACAACGCTCATGGTGGTGAAAGGCCCCCTACGGGTGCTTACTGCTTGCCGCAGTTCGAGGCCAGCTTCTGCTCCTCCGCGGTGAGGGTGGGACCCGGGGACGGAGCGGCTGTGGTGGGCTTGGGGTCAGGGGTGGCGGTCTCGCCGGGCTTCGGGGTCGCCGGCGGCTTGCTCGCCTGGTCGGCGGCCTTCTCGGCGGCCGCACGGCGCTGCTCGGTCTTCTTGCAGGCCGAGGCCTGCGCCGCCAGCTCGGCGATCTTCGTCTCGGCCTTGCCGAGGCTGCCGCCCGTGATGGTGTCCTCGACCTGCTTCCGCTGGTAGGCGGGGAGGTACTTGAGTTCGATCTCGGGGTGGTCCTTCTGGACCTTCGAGAGCGAGACCCAGGCCAGGTCCTGGCTGATGCCCTGGTACAGCGCCACGTGCTGGTCCTTGGACCCGACGTAGTACTGGGTCTGCGTCCAGCGCCAGCCGCCGTAGGCGCCGCCGCCGAGGACGGCGAGGGCGAGGACGAGGAGGAAGGAGCGCTTCAGCCACTTGCGGCCGGTGCGCGGCTTCACGAAGTCGTCGTCCGTGTACGACTCGAAGGAACCCTGCGGGGGCATGCCGCCGTAGCCGTGGCCGTCGCCGCTGCCGGGCGGGCCGAAGCCACCGGCGGGCGGCTGCTGGTGCGGGGCAGGGCGGCCGAGCCCGGAGGCGCGGCCGGCCGGGGTCTGCATCGCCCCGCCGTCGTTCAGCTGGGCCTGGTTCTCGGCGACCGCGCCCACGATGACCGGGGTGTCGCTGAGGTGACCCGCGAGGGTGTCGCCGCCGTCGACGTCGAGGACGTCGGCGACGATCACCGTGATGTTGTCGGGGCCGCCGCCGCGCAGCGCGAGCTGGATCAGCTCCTGCACGGTCTCCTGCGGGCCCTGGTAGCTGGCGAGGGTGTCCTCGAGCGTCTGGTGCGAGACCACGCCGGACAGGCCGTCGGAGCAGATCAGGTACCGGTCGCCGGAGCGGACCTCGCGGATGGAGAGGTCGGGTTCGACGTGGTCACCGCTGCCGAGCGCGCGCATGAGGAGCGAGCGCTGCGGGTGGGTGGTGGCCTCTTCCTCGGTGATCCGGCCCTCGTCGACGAGCCGCTGGACCCAGGTGTGGTCCTGCGTGATCTGGGTGAGGACACCGTCGCGGAGCAGGTACGCGCGGGAGTCGCCGACGTGCACGAGGCCGAGACGCTGACCGGTCCACAGCAGGGCGGTGAGCGTGGTGCCCATGCCTTCGAGCTGCGGGTCCTCCTCGACCATCATGCGCAGTTGGTCGTTGGCGCGCTGCACCGCCGTACCGAGCGAGGTGAGGATGTCGGAGCCGGGGACGTCGTCGTCCAGCGTGACGAGGGTGGAGATCACCTCCGAGGAGGCGACCTCGCCGGCGGCCTGGCCGCCCATGCCGTCGGCGATGGCGAGCAGCCGGGGACCGGCGTAGCCGGAGTCCTCGTTGCCCTCGCGGATCATGCCCTTGTGGGAGCCCGCGGCGAATCGCAGGGACAGACTCATGCGCACCTGCCCTGTCGCCGCTGCTTCGGGGTACGGCCGGTCTCGACCCACACTGCCCACCCTCCGGTCGCTCCGGTCACGCCGGTCGCCTCAGTCGCTCCGGTCGGGAGCGCGGCACGGCCTTTGGCGGGGACCGTCCCGTCTCGCTCGCTCCGCTCGCGCCTATTCATGATGTAGCACTACTTCCGCAGCTCGATGACGGTCTTGCCGATGCGGATCGGCGCGCCCAGCGGAATGGGTGTGGCGGTGGTGAGGCGGGTCCGGTCGAGATACGTGCCGTTGGTGGACCCGAGATCCTCGACGATCCACTGGCCGTCCCGGTCGGGGTAGATCCGGGCGTGCCGGCTCGACGCGTAGTCGTCGTCGAGGACGATCGTGGAGTCGTGCGCCCGGCCCAGCGTGATCGTCTGGCCCTGGAGGGCGACGGTCGTGCCGGTGAGGGTGCCCTCGGACACGACCAGCTTGGTCGGGGCGCCGCGGCGCTGCCGCCCGCCCCCGCCCGTGTTCTGCTGGCCGCGCTGCTGCGGTGGCGCGGCGGCCTGCCGCGCCTGCTGTTGCTGCGGTCGCGCCTCCTGGCGCCGCGAACCGCGCTGGGTCACCCGCGTACCGAAGAGGTCGCTGCGGATGACCTGGACGGCCACGATGACGAACAGCCACAGAACGGCCAGGAAACCCAACCGCATGACCGTCAGGGTCAGCTCTGACATTGCCCCCGCTTCACCCTTCGGCTTGCCGGTAAACGATGGTGGTGCTGCCCACGACGATCCGCGAGCCGTCGCGGAGCGTAGCGCGGGTGGTGTGCTGCCCGTCCACCACGATGCCGTTGGTGGATCCCAGATCCTGGATCGTCGAGGGCGTTCCGGTCCGGATCTCGCAGTGCCGGCGGGAGACGCCGGGATCGTCGATCCTCACGTCCGCGTCGGTGCTGCGGCCGAGGACCAGGGTCGGGCGGGAGATCTGGTGGCGGGTGCCGTTGATCTCGATCCAGTGGCGGACATGGGTGCCCGCTCCGCCGTGCGTACCGGGGCCGGGGGCCGCCGGACGAGGCGCCGCCTGCGGCCGGTGGCCGGGGGCGCCGGGAGGCGGGGCGGCGGGCATGGGCGGGGCGCCGGCCGGGGGGTACCCGTAGCCGCCGCGGCCCTGTGCCTGGCCCTGCTGCTGGTGGTGCTGCGGTCCGCCCGCGGGCGGCTGCGGCTGTGACGTACTCGACGCCAGTGTGCGGCTGCGTACGCGGTACAGGCCGGTGTCGAGGTCCTCGGCCTTCTCCAGGTTGACCTTGATCGGCCCCATGAAGGTGTACCGCTGCTGCTTCGCGTAGTCCCTGACCAGGCCGGCGAGCTCGTCGCCGAGCTGGCCCGAGTAGGGGCTGAGGCGCTCGTAGTCGGGCGTGCTCAGTTCCACGATGAAGTCGTTGGGGACGACGGTCCGCTCGCGGTTCCAGATCTGCGCGTTGTTGTCGCACTCGCGCTGGAGCGCGCCGGCGATCTCGACCGGCTGGACCTCGGACTTGAAGACCTTGGCGAAGGTGCCGTTGACCAGACCTTCGAGACGCTGCTCGAAACGCTTCATGACTCCCATGGGGCACCTCCTCGGTCGTTGTCGTCCTGGTACTGCTTACTGATCGTATCCACGCGTCGGGAAATCGGCTGGTTCCCCTTCCCTGCCCTGTGGACGAGTGTCACACCTCTCACAGGCTTTCCCCACGGATCGTAGAGGCGGCCTGTGGACAGTGTCCCGCACCCGGCTGTGCGAGCGGGGGCGCGGTGCCGGGTCGGCGGGCGGTCCGTCCCCTTCCTCCCCCTTCTCCTCCCCCGCCGCCTCCCCCTCGGCCGCCGTCTCTCCGCCGTCTCTCCCCCCGGTCCCGCTCCTCCGTCCCCACCCGCTCCTTCCCTCCTGCCCGTTTCCGTCCTTCCATCCCTCCCTCACCTTGGTCTGCCCGAGCGGAGCCGAAACAACGGATGTGAATCCACGGTCTGCGACGTGCTAATCTTCTGATGTCGCCAGGCGCTCGCACCGCAAGTGAGAGAGCCCGGAGCACACCCAATGCGCGGGTGGCGGAATAGGCAGACGCGCTGGATTCAGGTTCCAGTGCCCGAAAGGGCGTGGGGGTTCAACTCCCCCCTCGCGCACCAGGCAGTACCGAAACGGTCGGCATCGTGATCACGATGCCGACCGTTTCGCATTCCCGGACCGCGTACGACGACGCATACCTGGAGCAGCAGCGATGAGTGTGTGGATACGGCAGTTCTTCCCTGTGTCGCAGCCCGACCGGCGGCTGATCTGCTTTCCGCACGCGGGAGGTTCGGCGAGCGCCTACCGGGCGATGGCGCAGTCGCTCGGGGACAGCCGGACGGACGTCCTGATCGTGCAGTACCCCGGCCGGCAGGACCGCATCGCGGAACCGGCGGCCGACGGGCTGGGAGAACTGGTCGACGGGCTGTGGAGCGAACTGCTCCCGGTCCTTGCGGACGGCAGGCCGTTCGGGCTTTTCGGGCACAGCATGGGGGCGCTCCTCGCCTTCGAGGCGGCGCGTCGGCTGGAGCGTGCCGAGCGCGTACCGGCGGCGCTGTTCGTCTCGGCCTGCCGGGGGCCCTCGTCCACGGGCATCGGCCCTCGGGCCCGCACGCTGGCCGAAGCGAGTGACGAAGCCCTCGTGGACGAGCTCCGGCTGCTCGGCGGTTCCGTCGACGAGCTGCTGGCCCACCCGGGCCTCCTGGAACTCGCGCTGCCCGTGGTCCGTTCCGACTTCAGGATGCTCGGCCGGTACGCGTACCGGCCCGGTGCTCCGCTCGCCTGCCCGCTGATCAGCCTCGTCGGGGACAAGGACCCGCGGGTGCCGGTCGAGGAGATGGAGAGCTGGCGGAGCGAGACGAGCGGGCCCTACGCGGCACACGTCCTGGGCGGCGGCCACTTCTACCTCGACGACCACCTGTCCGCGGTCCGCGACATCGTGGGCGCCGCTCCGTGGCGGTGACCGGGTCCACACCGCGGGCCGCCGCATCGACGGGAGGCGTTCCCGCGGTCGGGGTCGACCTGTGGTCGATCCGGGTGCGCGGGATCACGGAGAACGACCTCGACCTCTCCGAACTCGACGCCGCGGAGCTCGGACGGTTCGAGGGCCTGCAGCGCGCGCAGGACCGGGTGCTGTTCGGAACCGCCCACGTCGCGCTGCGCCGGCTGCTTGCGGCGCGCCTGGGCATGGCGCCCGCCGAGGTCGGCTATCACCGGGAGCCGTGCCCCTGCTGCGGGGCGCCCCACGGCAGGCCGGCCGTGCTCGGGAGAGCCGGCGCACCGCACTTCTCCCTCTCGCACGGCGGGGACATGGTGCTGATCGGGATGGCGCCCCGCCCGGTCGGCGTGGACGTCGAGGCCGTTCCGTCCGCCGCCGGCGTACGCGATCTCACGCCGTCCCTCCATCCGCTGGAGCGCGGCGAGATCGCCGACGACGCGTTCTCACCGGAGACGTTCGCCCGGATCTGGACCCGCAAGGAGGCCTACCTCAAGGGACTCGGTACGGGCCTGGGGCGGGCCCTTGACGCCGACTATCTCGGCGAGACCGGCCGGGCGCCCTCCCCCGCGGGATGGTGCGTCTCGAACGTCCCCGTGGACGGGCGGCATGCCGCGGCGGTCGCGGTGGAGGGGCCGGAGATGGCTCTGCGCGTGACGTCGCTGCCGGCCCGTTTCGTCTACTCGCCGTCCACGACCTCGTCCGGCGGTCCGTGATCTCGGCAACTCACCCCTCCGGCGTCGACTTTCGTCGTCGGAGGGCGAGACGAAAGAGGGAAGCCCGGGGGCCGGGGCGCGGCCTACGGTGCGAGCGTGGACGTCATGTCGAAGTCGGGGGCCCGGAGCCGGGGTCAGAGTAAGGGCCGGGGCCAGGGCCAGGACCCAGGTGGGAACCAGGGTCTGGGTCGGTACGGGATCGGGGCGGTGCTCGCGGCCGCGTGGGCCTGGTTCGTGGTGCCGGGGCAGTGGTCGGCGCGCAGGACCACCGGAGAGGTGGCACTCGCCGCGGTCGTCGCGCTGCTCGGCGCCGGGACCGAGGACCTGCTGGGCGCCGAGGGCTGGCAGCGGCCGGCCGGAGTCGCCGCCGCCTCCGCAGTGCTGTCACTGGTGCGGCGCAGACTTCCCGCGAGCGTGCTCGTCCTCACCGCGGGGCTCGCGCCCTTCGTGCCGGGCCTCGGGCCGCTGCTGCTCGTGGTCGGCTGGTCCTCCGGCCGGTACATCGCGGGTGCCGGGCACGCCCTCGCCGCGTTCATCGCCGCCTTCGTCGTGAACGTCGGGGGCAGCCTCGTCGAGACCTGGGACCGTCAGCGGCTGCTCGCCATGGCGCTCATGGCGACCCTCTACTACCTGGGCACCACCCTGGCCCCCGCGCTCGCCCACCGCTACTGGGCGCAGCGGCGGACCCTGCTGCACGCGCTGCAGGAGCGCAACGCCCAACTGCTGCGGGAGCGGACGATGGTGGCCTGGCAGGCGCGGCTGCGGGAGCGGCAGCGGATCGCCCAGGACATGCACGACAGCCTCGGCCATCAGCTGGCCCTGATCGCCGTGCACACGGGGGCCCTGGAGGTGGACCGGGACCTGGGCGAACGGCAGCGTGAGGTGGTCGGCGTGCTGAGGAACGCGTCGGTGACGGCGATGCACGAGCTGCGGGAGGTCGTCGGGATACTCCGCGACGGCGTCGAGGCCGCCGACGGGACCGCGGCGGCCCCCGGTCGGGCCGGGGACGAGACGGGGAGGGCTGCCCGGGGGATCGCGGGCATCGAAGGGCTCGTGGAGGCGGCGCGGGCGGCAGGCACGTCGGTCGCGCTGAGACGGGCGGGGGACGAGCGGGCACTGGAACCGGCGGCCGACCACGCGGCGTACAGGATCGTGCAGGAGGCTCTCACGAACGCCTACAAGTACGCGCCGGGGGCCCCGATCGGCGTCGAGCTGCGGTACGAGCCCGACACCTTCGTGGTCGAGGTGCTCAACGAGCAGCCGGTGGGCGGGCCTTCGAAGGACGTGGTGAGCGGCGGGCAGGGCCTCACCGGACTCGCCGAGCGGGCCCGGCTCGTGGGCGGCATGTGCCACGCGGGCCCTGCCGACGGCGGCGGGTTCCGGGTGGCCGGGATGCTGCCGTACGGGGCGGCGCCCGTCGCGAACGCGGCGCCTTTGGTCGATGCGGCCGACGACTTCCGGCAGCAGACCACGAAGCCGCTGGCGGGCGATGGTCGTCCGGTCGTGGTCGGACCGGCCGACTGGACGTTCACGGAGCGGGAGCTTGCGATGGCGGTACACGGGGGCAGGGGCAGAAGCACGGGCGGTTCGATCGCACTGGGCTGCGGGATCGCGTTCGCGGCCCTCGTGCTCCTTGTGGTGGCGGCGGGCTTCGGTCTCTACTTCCTGATGGGTTCGGTGCAGAAGGGGATGATCGACCCGGAGCAGTACGACGCCATCGTGGTGGGGGAGTCCGAGCAGAAGGTCCGCGAGCAGCTCCCGTCGGGGGACACGATCGCCACCGCCGGCCTGAACGGCAAGGGACCCGCGATGCCGGCCGGCGCCGACTGCCTGGTGCTGATGTCCTCGGAGGTGGGCGACAGCTTCGACACGGAGCCGGTTTTCCGGTTCTGCTTCAAGGACGGCAAGCTGATCGAGAAGAAGTCGTACGAGGTCGAGGCGCGGTAGCGCCGCACCGGCCCGTACCGAAGCCGTGGGGGAACAGCTGTGGCAGGCCAGCCCATCAGGGTCGTGATCGCCGACGACGAGCCTCTGATCAGGGCCGGGATCCGGATGATCCTCATCTCGGACCCGGAGATCGAGGTCGTCGGCGAGGCCGCCGACGGCCGGGCGGCGGTCGAGGCGGCGCGGGCGCACGCCGCGGACGTGGTGCTGCTCGACATCCAGATGCCGGTGCTCGACGGCCTTTCGGCGCTGCCGGAGTTCCGCCGTGCGGTGCCGGAGGCCCGGGTGATCGTCCTGACGACCTTCGGGGAGCGGGAGAACGTGCTGCGGGCGCTGGAGCACGGCAGTGCCGGCTTCCTCCTGAAGGACACGGCGCCCGCGGAGCTGATCCGGGCGGTCAGGGCGGCCGCGGCGGGCGACGCGTATCTGTCGCCGGCGGCGACCCGGCACGTGGTGGAGCGGCTCGCCAGGGGCCGGGAGGCCGCCCGTGCCGAGGAGGCCCGGGGGCGGGTCGCGGCGCTGAGCGAGAAGGAGCGCGAGGTGCTGGCGCTCCTCGGGGAGGGGCTCTCCAACGCGGACGCGGGGAGACGGCTGCACATGAGCGAGGCCACGGTGAAGACGTACGTGAGCCGGATCCTCGCCAAGCTGGACTGCGAGAACCGGGTGCAGGCGGCGCTGCTGGCACGGGACGCGGGCCTGTAGGGCGCGGCCCTGCGGCTCGACCTGCCGCGGGTCTCGGCGCCTGCCCTGGGCGCCGCTACCGGCGCGGGTCCGGGAGGCCGCCCGTGCCCTCCGCGTTGTAGCGGAGCAGATAGGCGGCGAAGCCGGCCAGGTCGTCGGCGGACCAGTCCTTGAGGCGTTCCTGATAGGCCGCGAGCCGGCTGGTCTGCGCCGTGGCCAGCACCTTGGTCCCGGCCTCGGTGGGATGCAGGACCTGGACGCGATGGTCGTCGGGCGCAGGGCGCCGCTCGACGAAGCCGAGCTTCTCCAGGCCCGCGAGCTGGCGGCTGACCGTCGACTTGTCCAGCAGGTAGTGGGCCGCGAGGTCGGTCGCGCGGCAGCCGCGCTGCTCCTCGATGTGGGCGAGGAGGGTGTACGAGACGAGCGGCAGTTCGGGGTGGACCCGGGCCGCCGCGGCCCGGGCCCGGCGGGCGAACGCCGTCAGCTCGCGCTGGATGACGTCCACCGATGCCTCGCGCGGTGGCTGCTGTGGGTCGGCGCCGGTCATGGGGGCTCCCTCGTGGTTCTGGGGCGGCTCGCCCGTCCCGCACTTTCGGTTGTATAGTACAACGGTTATTTAGTTGTAAAAGCCAACCATGGAGGTTCCAGTGCCCACAGGACCGAACAGCTACGGGACGGCGTTGCGGCACGTCCTCGGACATCTGCTCACCCCGCTGCTGATGTGCCTCGGCATGGGACTCGCCTACCTCGGCGCCTTCCACGCCCCCGAAGCCCACGACCTGCGCGTCGACGTCGTCGGCTCCGGACCCACCGCCCAGGTCCTCGCACAGACCCTCCACGACAAGGGCGCCGGCGCCCTCGACGTCCGTACCGTCGCCGACCGGGACGCGGCGATCACCGCCCTGCGCGAGCAGGACAGTTACGGCGCCTACGTCCCCGGCGAGAAGCCCGAACTGCTCGTCGCCTCGGCCTCCTCCGACACCAGCGCCATGGCCGTCGAGAAGGTCTTCACCAAGGTCGCCGCCGCGCAGGACGCCCCGCTCAAGGTCACCGACGTGGCACCCCTCGCCTCCAGCGACCCCACAGGACAGGGCCTCTTCTTCCTGCTCGTCGCCCTCAGCATCGGCGCGTACGCCTCGGTCGCCGTCATCGGCGGAGCCGGAGCCGTCCTCCCCCTGCGGATCAGGGCCCTTCTCGCCGCCGGGATGTCGCTCGTCGTCAGCCTCATCGGCACCCTGTTCGCCGGACCGCTCTTCCACCTGGTCGATCAGGGCCTCGGCGGCGTCTGGGCACTGTCCTGGCTCTACGCGGCCGGCATCCTGCTCGTCGGCGTCGGCCTCCACACCTTCTTGCGCCGCTGGACCACCCTCGGCGTGATGGTGCTCTTCGTCATGCTCAACTTCACCAGCTCCGGCGGCATCTACCGACCCGAACTCCAGCCCGGCTTCTTCGGCGCGCTCCACGCCTTCTGGAACGGCGCGGGCTTCATCGAGGGCGTCCGCGCCCACGTGTACTTCGACGGGCACGCGCTCGGCGGACACGTCCTCGTCCTCGCCCTCTGGCTCCTCGCCGGAATCGCCCTCGTCGTCGCCGCCGGGCTCACCGAGACCCGCCGGAGGACCGCGAACAACCGGCCCGACCCGGCAGCGACCCCCACCGCGAGCGCGAAGGAAGCAGAGAAGGAAGCAGAGAAGGAGGCGGAGGAGGAGATCGAGGAGGCGGTCGCGGTCTGAGAGTTGTCCACAGGCGCTGTCCACAGGGGGAGACGGCCCCTCGGACCCGGCGGTACGGTCAGGGCCGGATGATGTTGGACATCGCATCGGGGGAGGGCAAGGCATGGACGACACCCAGGTCGTGGTGCCGGGACAGCGCGACAGGGACGCGGCACCGGCCGACGTACGCGTGCCGCACGTGCCGGGGTTCGCGCACCGCGCCGTCACCGGCGCCGGGACCGCACCCAAGGAATGGGCCAAGGAACTCCGCGAGCGGATCCCGCGCTCCGCACACCGTCGGCCGGCCCTCGCCGCCGACCGCCCTGACGCCGTCCGAGCCGTCGAGGAGTCGAGCCGCGACCGCGTCCCCGAGCTCGCGCCGATACGCGTCGGCAGGATGGCGGCCAGTCCGTTCGCCTTCCTCCGCGGATCCGCCGGACTGATGGCCCACGACCTCGCCGACACCCCCGTCACGGGCATAGCCGCCCAACTGTGCGGCGACGCGCACGCCGCCAACTTCGGGCTCTACGGCGACGCCCGCGGCCGGCTCGTCATGGACCTCAACGACTTCGACGAGACCGTCGTCGGCCCCTGGGAATGGGACCTCAAGCGCCTCGCCACCTCCCTGGTGCTCGCCGGCCGGGAAGTGGGCGCGAGCGAGGAGGAATGCCGGGCCGCAGCCTTCGACACCGTCGGCGCCTACCGGCGCACCATGCGGCTCCTCGCCCGGCTGCCCGCCCTCGACGCCTGGAACGCGATCGCCGACGAGGAACTCGTCTCGCACACCGACGCCCGCGACCTCCTCGGCACCCTCGAACGGGTCTCCGCCAAGGCCCGCAACAACACCAGCGCCAGATTCGCCGCCCGGTCGACCGAGGCCCTGACCGACGCGGACGGCGGCGGCCGCAGATTCACGGCCGCACCGCCGGTCCTGCGCAGAATCCCGGACGCCGAGGCCGCCGCGGTCGCCTCCTCCCTCGGCCCCTACCTGGAGACCGTGTCCGAGGACCGGCTGCCGCTGCTCGCGCGGTACGCCGTCCACGACGTGGCCTTCCGGGTCGTCGGCACCGGCAGCGTCGGCACCCGTTCCTACGTCGTCCTGCTCCTCGACCACCGGGGCGAGCCGCTGGTGCTCCAGGTGAAGGAGGCCAGGCCGTCCGCCCTGCTGCCCCACCTGCCGGTTGCGGGTTTCACCGTGCCCGACCCCGGCCACGAGGGACGGCGCGTCGTGCTCGGACAGAAGAGGATGCAGGTCGTCAGCGACATCCTGCTCGGCTGGACCACGGTGGACGGGCGCCCCTTCCAGGTGCGCCAGTTCCGCAACCGCAAGGGCAGCGTCGACCCCGCCGCGCTCACCACCGACCAGGTCGACGACTACGGCCGGATGACCGGCGCCCTTCTCGCACGCGCCCATGCCCACAGCGCCGACCCGCGCCTCATAGCCGGGTACTGCGGAAAGAACGAGGAGTTCGACGACGCCGTCGCCACCTTCGCCGTCTCCTACGCGGACCGCACCACCGCCGACCACGCCGACCTGCTCACGGCCGTCCGCACGGGCCGCATACCGGCGGAACTGGGCGTCTGACACGCCAGCGGCGTCAGGCGCCTGACCGGCGGCCGAACCGAGCTCTGCCGACCGCTGCGAGAACGGCGTGCCCAGGGGCAGGGGCATGACCAGGGGCAGGGGCATGACCGGGGGAAGGGCAAGAGGGGGAGGGAGGGGAGGGGGAGGGAGGGGGGAGGCCCCCCGAGGACCGTAGGCTGGGTGGGACGAGGCGGAACGAGGACTGGGCGGGCGTGGACGTGACCGAGGACCAGGGTGTGAACGAGGAGCCCGGTGACGTGCGCCCCGGCGACGAGCTGCCCGGCGACGTGCGCCCCGGTGACGAGCGGCCCGAGGCGCGGCTTGAGCGGGCCGTGCGGGTGGCCGAGCAGGCCCTGATCGAGTTCGAGATCGCCGTCGAGACCTTCCGGGTCGAGGTGGACAACTTCTCGCGACTGCACCACCAGAAGCTCGGCCCCATGTACGCGCGTCTCGACGAGCTCGACGCGCGGATCGCCGAGGCGCGGGCGGCGCGCACCGGTGACCCCGAGGATCTGCGGCGGGCGGAGGAGGCGCGGGCGGCGGTTCTGCCGATGCCGGGCGTGGACGAGCTGTTCCACGACTGGATCGACTCCGACGGCCTCTCCCCCGAGGCGGCGGCCATGCTCACCGACCGGCCGGTGCAGCCGCCGAAGCGCGTCCGCCCCAGCGAGGAGGTACGCAGGCTCTACCGGGAGCTGGCCCGTAAGGCCCACCCCGATCTGGCCCGCGAGGAGGACGAGCGGAAGCGGCGCGAGGAGTTCATCACGCGGGTGAACGCCGCGTACGCCCGTGGCGACGAGGCGCTGCTTCGCGAGCTGTCCGCGGAGTGGGAGGCCGGTCCCGTGCCGGCCGAGGAGCGGCTCAGCGAGAGTGAGGAGCTGTACGCGCGCCTGGAGTGGCTGGCCCAGCGCAAGGACATGCTGTCGGCGCTGGCGCGCGAGCTGGAGGATAGTGCGATCGGCGCGATGCTGCGGATGGCGCCGGACGACCCGGACCGGCTCCTGGAGGAGATCGCGGAGCAGCTGCTCACGCAGGTCTCCGAGCGTGAGAACGAGCTGGCCGGGCTGGTGCAGTAGGTTTTTCCGTGCGCTCGGATTCCCGCCGGGCGGTACTGACGAGAGAAGGCCGTTCCCATGAATTTCTCCCCGCTGCCCTCGGTGGACGCGGCTTCCGTGCCGGCCGACGGTCTGGTGCTGGACGTCAGGGAGGACGACGAGTGGGCGGCCGGTCATGTCGAGGGTGCGCTGCACGTGCCGATGAGCGACTTCGTGGCCCGCTTCGGTGAGGTGACGGAGGCCATGGCCGAGCGCGGTCGCGCCTATGTGATGTGCCGGGTCGGTGGCCGGTCGGCGCAGGTCACGCAGTATCTGGTGCAGCAGGGCTTCGACGCGGTGAACGTCGACGGCGGGATGCTCGCGTGGGACGGTGCCGGGCGCCCGATGGTGACGGGGAACGGCAGCCCGGCCTTCGTGCTCTGACGGTCGGCGGCCGTCAGCCCAGGGGGTGGGCGGCCAGCAGGTCGCCCAGGGCTTCTTCGTGGGCGGCGGCGGGGCCGAGGGACAGTTCCAGGTGCTTGGCCCAGGCGTGGTAGCGGTGCAGGGGATAGTCGGTGTCGGCGCCGAAGCCGCCGTGCAGGTGCTGTGCGGTCTGCACCACGCGCCGTACTCCTTCGGATGCCCAGATCTTCGCGACGGCGATGTCCCCTGCCGCGGGGAGCGGCGCTTCGGTTGCGCCGGTGAGGCGCCAGGCTGCCTGCCAGAGGGTGGCTTCCATGACGCGCAGGTCGATGTAGCGGTCGGCGGTCTGGACGGCGACGGCCTGGAACGTGGCGACGGGGTGGCCGAACTGTTCCCGTTTGCCGGTGTACTGGCTCGTCATGGTGAGTACGGCTTCGCCGAGGCCGAGGGCGAGCGCGCAGGTGCCGGTGGTGAGCATTCCGCGCAGCCACTCCCAGGCGTCTTCGGCGTCGATGACGTCGGCGCTGTCGAGGCGTACGGAGTCGAGCCGTAGCTCGGCGAGGAGTTCGCCGCTGGTGGAGTACTGCGCGGCGAGGCCGAGGCCTTCGTGTGCGCGGGGGACCAGGGCGAGGACGGCGCGTCCTTCGGGGGTGTGCGCGGGTACGGCGATGATGTCGGCGCCGTGGGCCCAGGGGACGGCGGTCTGGAGGCCGTCGAGGATCCAGTCGGTGCCGTCACGGTGGGCGGTGACGGCGCGTTCGGCCGGGTCGTGGCCGGTGCGGCCCTGGGAGGCGGCGGTGAGGACGAGTTCGCCGCGGCCCGCGCGGGGGAGGAGTGCGGCGGCGGTGTGCTCGGGGGCGTACCTCTCGATGGTCATGGCGACGGCGCTGGTCTCCAGGAGGGGGACGCGGGCGAGGACGCGGGCCGACTCGCGCAGGACGAGGCAGAGGGCGACGGGGTCGAGTCCGGCGCCGCCGTGGCGTGGGGACACCACGAGGCTCAGCAGGTCGGCGGTGGCGAGGCGGGACCAGAGGGGCCGGTCCAGGTCCTCGGAGACGGCGCCCGGTGTGAGGGCGGGGCTCGGTACCGCGTCGGGTGTGACGGTCGAGAAGACCGCCTTGGCCGCGTCGACGGCCGCCTGCTGTTCCTCGGTGAAGGTGAAGTCCACTGTCCTGTCCTCCCGTTGCTGAGCCCCGCTCTGTATGACGGTCCGTCAAGATAGAACAGGTTCTAGTGGAAGGGAATGGCGGCGGCGGTCTCCGGACGCGTCAGCGGTCGAAGTCCAACTCCACGTCGGGTGTGACCGGGTGGGACTGGCAGGCCAGTACGTATCCGGCTTCGGTCTCCTCCGGTTCCAGTGCGAAGTTGCGGTCCATCCGCACCTCTCCGCCGACGAGGAAGGCGCGGCAGGTGCCGCACACTCCGCCCTTGCAGGCGTACGGGGCGTCGGCTCGGGAGCGCAGCACCGTCTCGAGGAGCGTCTCGCCCCGGTCGACCGGCCAGGTGCCGGACCGGCCGTGCAGGGTCGCGGTCAGGGTGGCGTGCGCGGGGGTGTCGGCCGTGGGGGCCGCGGTGGGCGCGGAGCCGTCGTCGACGTGGAAGATCTCCTGGTGGATCCGGCCGCGGCCGACCCCGAGGTCGCTGAGCGCCTGCTCGGCGCCCTGTACGAGGCCGAAGGGGCCGCAGAGGAACCAGCCGTCGACGGTGTCGACCGGCAGCAGCGCGGGCAGCAGTTCGGCGAGCCGCTCGCCGTCGAGCCGGCCGGACGGCAGGCCCGCCTGCTGCTCCTCCCGGGAGAGCACGGTGACCAGCTGGAAGCGGTCGGCGTAGCGGTCCTTCAGGTCGGCGACCTCGTCGAGGAACATCGTGGACGCGGCGGTGCGGTCGCTCCGGATGAGGCAGAACCGGGCTTCCGGCTCCTGGGCGAGGAGGGTGGCCGCGATCGACAGGACCGGGGTGATGCCGCTGCCGCCGACGACGGCGGCGAAGTGGCCGGGGCGTGGGGTGAGGGTGAAGCGGCCCATGGGTTCCATGACCTCGACGAGGTCGCCGACGGCGAGTTCCTTGAGCGCGTACGTCGAGAAGGAGCCGCCGTCGACGAGCCGGATGCCGACGCGCAGGACGGGGGGCTCGCCGGTGGGGGCGGCGGGGGCGCAGATCGAGTACGTGCGCCGGATCTCCTCGCCGTGTTCGCCCGTGCGGCGCAGGGCGAGGTGCTGGCCGGGGAGGTGCCGGTACGCCTCGTGGAGTTCTGGGGGGACCGCGAAGGTGACGGCCACGGAGTCGTCCGTGAGCCGTTCGACCTCGCTCACGCGGAGCGGATGGAACCCGGCCCGTCCGGTGGCGCCTGAGGACACCATCTACAGCTCCTTGAAGTGGTCGAACGGTTCGCGGCAGGTGGTGCAGCGGCGCAGTGCCTTGCACGCGGTCGAGGAGAAGCGGCTCAGGAGCTCGGTGTCCGTGGAGCCGCAGTGGGGGCAGCGGATCGCGAGGGTGAGCGGTACCGGGCCGCCGGCCGGGCCCTGGGGGCGTGGCGGGGCGACGCCGTACTCGGCGAGTTTGCGGCGGCCTTCCTCGGTGATGTCGTCGGTGGACCAGGCGGGCGCGAGGACCGTGACGACGGAGACGTCGGGCACCCCGTGTTCGTGGAGGGCGCGCTCGATGTCCGAGGACATGGCCTCGACGGCGGGGCAGCCCGTGTACGTCGGGGTGAGGGAGACTTCGACGCTGCCGGGGCCGGTGACCTGGACGCCTCGCAGGACGCCGAGCTCAGCCAGGGTGAGGACGGGCAGCTCGGGGTCGAGGACGGCGCCGGCGATCCGGCTGAGTTCCTCTTCCAGGGCGGTCATGGTCACCATGTCGCCCCCGGGTGGCTGCGGTGCAGGTGCTGCATCTCGGCGAGCATCCGGCCGAAGGATTCGGTGTGCAGTCCCTGGCGGCCGGCTCCGGCGGCCCAGGCGCCGGTGCGGGGGCCGGAGGGCATGGTGAGGGTGGCCCTGCCGAGGATGTCGGTCATGGACGCGAGCCAGGCGCTCTCCATGGCGGCGTGGTCCACGTCGAGTCCTTCGACGGGCTGGAACAGTTCGCCCGTGTACCGCCAGAGCGCGTCGCAGGCGCGCTGCATGCGCTCGTGGCTCTCGGTGGTGCCGTCGCCGAGGCGCAGGGTCCACTGCTCGGCGTGGTCCCGGTGGTAGGCGACCTCTTTGACGGCCTTGGCCGCGAGTCCGGCGAAGGGTCCGTCGCCGGAGGCCAGCTGCCCGTACAGGAGGTGCTGGTAGGTGGAGAAGTAGAGCTGGCGGGCGATGGTGTGGGCGAAGTCGCCGTTGGGCTGTTCGACCAGCTGGACGTTCCGGAAGGAACGCTCCTCGCGGAGGTAGGCCAGTTCGTCCTCGTCGCCGACGAGGGACAGCAGGACGCGGGCCTGGCCGAGGAGGTCGAGTGCGATGTTGGCGAGGGCGACCTCCTCCTCCAGGACGGGGGCGGAGCCGGCCCACTCCCCCAGGCGGTGGGAGAGGATGAGGGCGTCGTCGCCGAGGGCGAGGGCGGCACCGGCGGACGTGGCGGTCCCGTGGGTGTCGGGGGTGCTGCTCACAGGTGCTTCACCCCGTCCGGGATCTCGTAGAACGTCGGGTGGCGGTAGGGCTTGTCCGCGGCCGGTTCGAAGAAGGGGTCCTTCTCGTCGGGCGAGGAGGCGGTGATCTCGGTGGAGGGGACGACCCAGATCGACACGCCTTCGCTCCTGCGGGTGTACAGGTCGCGGGCGTTGCGCAGGGCCATCTCCGCGTCGGGCGCGTGGAGACTGCCCGCGTGGGTGTGGGACAGTCCGCGGCGGGAGCGCACGAACACCTCCCACAGCGGCCAACCGTCGCTCGTCATGCCTGTGCCTCCCCGTGCTTGCCGGTGTGCTTGTGCTTCTCCGCGTGGGCGGCCGCGGCTTCTCTGACCCAGGCGCCGTCCTCGTGGGCCTGGCGCCGCTTGCTGAGCCGCTGGTCGTTGCAGGGGCCGTTGCCCTTGAGGACGTCCCAGAACTCGGTCCAGTCGATGGCGCCGAAGTCGTAGTGCCCGCGCTCCTCGTTCCACCGGAGGTCGGGGTCGGGGAGGGTGAGTCCGAGGGCCTCGGCCTGTGGCACGGCGATGTCGACGAAGCGCTGCCGCAGTTCGTCGTTGGTGTGGCGCTTGATCTTCCAGGCCATGGCCTGGGCGGTGTGGGTCGACTCGTCGTCGGGCGGGCCGAACATCATCAGGGAGGGCCACCACCAGCGGTCCACGGCGTCCTGCGCCATGGCGTGCTGGGCCTCGGTGCCCCGGGAGAGGGCGAGCAGCGCCTCGAACCCCTGGCGCTGGTGGAAGGACTCCTCCTTGCAGACCCGGACCATCGCGCGGGCGTACGGCCCGTACGAGCAGCGGCAGATCGGGACCTGGTTGGTGATCGCGGCCCCGTCCACGAGCCAGCCGATGGCGCCGACGTCGGCCCAGGTCAGCGTGGGGTAGTTGAAGATCGAGGAGTACTTCTGGCGGCCTGAGTGGAGCTTGTCGAGCAGCTCGTCGCGGCTGGTGCCGAGGGTTTCCGCGGCGCTGTACAGGTAGAGGCCGTGGCCGGCCTCGTCCTGGACCTTGGCCATGAGGATCGCCTTGCGGCGCAGCGAGGGCGCGCGGGTGATCCAGTTCGCCTCGGGCTGCATGCCGATGATTTCGGAGTGGGCGTGCTGCGCGATCTGCCGGACGAGCGAGGCGCGGTAGGCCTCGGGCATCCAGTCGCGCGGCTCGATCCGCTCCTCGGCGGCCACCGCGGCGTCGAACACGGCCTCGTGAGCGGCCTGCTCCGCCGCCACGGCCGCGTCCGACACGCCGGGCACGCCCGTGGTCCCTGTCGTATCTGCCGTCACTGCGGTCATCGGACCCCCTACCGACCGATCGTTCGGTTGAATGACTTCAATGGTGAGTCGGCGGCCCGTATGGTGTCAACCCTGTGGATAACCGAGTGGGCCGATCGGGATCGGGGCGGGATGGACGCGGACGTCGAAAAGGGCGCGGCTGACGTGAACGACGACCGTCCGGCAGCCCAGGCGGACCCGGAGGCGATCACCCCCCAGGCGCCCCACGCGATCACGCCGCACGCGCCCCCCGACGCCCAGGGCGCAGCCACCGGGATCATGGCCCTCTCGCTGCCCTACCAGGTCGTTCTCGCGGTGGCGCTCGCCGTCGCCGGGGTGTTCGCCTGTGTGCACCTGGCGATGGTGTTCCTGCACGTGGCGCCGTCCAACACGCTGACCAAACGGCACGGCCAGGCCGTCGACGACTGGGTCTATCCGGAGTTCGAACAGAACTGGAAGCTGTTCGCGCCGAATCCGCTCCAGCAGAACATCTCCGTCGAGGTCCGTGCCGAGCTCGCCGCCCCGGACGGCGACCTGCGCACCACCGACTGGATCGACCTCACGGCCCAGGACACCGAGGCGATCCGCCACAACCCGATGCCCAGCCACGCCCAGCAGAACGAACTCCGCCGGGCCGTGGACTTCTACCTCCACTCGCACTCCGACGACGAGCGCCCCGAAGGGCTGCGCGGCCGCCTCTCGGAGGAGTACATGCGCCGGATCGCGATGCACCGCCTCGACGCCCTTCCCGCCCTCCGGGGGCCCGACGGGCGGGCGCTCGCCGGCGACGTGCGGCGTGTCCAGCTCCGGGCCGTCACCCGGCCCGTGGCCGCCCCCCGGTGGAGCTCCGAGGAGACCGACACGGCCCCCACCTACCGCGACCTCCCGTGGTGGCAGGTCACCGAAGCCGACCGGCCCGCAGGGGCCCACCGAAGCGGTACGGAGGCGGCCCGATGACCACCCCCACACCACCCCAGCCGTCCCCTGCACCCCTCCCATCCCCTGCACCCCTGCCGGGCCCCACCCCACTGCCGTCCCCGACGGCAGCCCGCGAGCCCTTCGACCGCCGGCTCGCCCGCGCCGTCCAGACCGTCACGAGCCGCTCCCTCGGCCCGTACCAGACGGCGATCGTACGGATCGGCTTCTCGCTGACCTGGCTGCTCTTCCTGCTGCGCGAGCTGCCGTTCCGGCACGAGCTGTACGGCCCCGACAGCCCCTGGTCCTGGGAGATGGCCCGCCGGCTGATCGCCGACAACCGGTCCTTCAGCGTGCTCATGTGGTCGGACGGCCGGCTCTGGTTCGAGCTCGTCTACGGCCTCGCCGCGCTCTCCGCCGTGCTCCTCCTGGTCGGCTGGCGCACCCGGGCTGTCTCGGTGGTCTTCATGGTCGGGGTGCTCTCGCTGCAGAATCGCTCCGTCTTCGTGGGGGACGGCGGCGACAACGTCCTCCACCTCGCCGCGATCTACCTCGTGCTGACCCGCTGCTCCCAGGTGTGGTCCCTCGACGCCCGGCGGGCGGCCCGCGAGGCCCGCGCCGCCCATGCCGGCGGGCTGCCCCGCGCCGATCGCACGGGCCCGCTGCTGTGGACCGTGCTCGGCGGCCTCCTGCTCGCCACGACGTGGTTCAGCGAGGTCTCCGGCGAGTGGTGGCTGCCCGTGCTGCTGTGGGTCCTGTGGCTCGGGAACGGCCTCTGGTGGCTGGTCCGCCGGTTCGCGCCCGGCGAGCCGCGCACCCTGCTCGACGCCCTGGCCCACCTCGCGCACAACGCCGCCCTTCTCGTGATCATGGCGGAGGTCTGTCTGATCTACGCCACGGCCGGCTGGTACAAGGTGCAGGGCTCGCGCTGGCAGGACGGCACCGCACTGTTCTACCCGCTCCACCTCGACTACTTCACGCCCTGGCCCGCGCTATCCGGCCTGCTCGCCGCCAGCGGGGTCATGGTGATGCTGGTGACCTACGGCACGGTGATCGTCCAGGTCGCCTTCCCCTTCACGCTCTTCCACCGCAAGGTCAAGAACGTGCTGCTCGTCGCGATGATGCTGGAGCACGCCGGGATCGCCGTGCTCCTCGGCCTGCCGGTCTTCTCGCTCGCGATGATCTCCGCCGACGCCGTGTTCCTGCCGACGGCGTTCCTGGCCGGGCTCGGCGCGTGGGTCGTACGGAGCAGGGACCGGCTGCTGCGGCGGGCGCCCGCCGGGACGCTGCCCGAGCAGCGCCGTACGGGTGAGGAGCACGGCCCCCGTACCCTCGTCGGGTGAGCACCACCACCAGTACCACTGACGAGAAGGCCGGAGCCGGGGCCGCCGAGCCGGTCCAGTACGACGAGGGCTTCGGCGCCGAGATCGGCGTGGGACCGCACCCGGAGCCGTGGCCCGAGGGCGAGCGGTACGACCCCGAGCTGCTTGCCGGCGGCGACCGGCGCAATGTCGTGGACCGCTACCGGTACTGGACGCGGGAGGCGGTCGTCGCCGACCTGGACACCCGGCGCCATGACTTCCACGTGGCCGTGGAGAACTGGGGCCACGACTTCAACATCGGCTCGGTGGTACGGACCGCCAACGCGTTCCTGGCGAAGGAGGTCCACATCGTGGGCCGACGGCGCTGGAACCGGCGCGGCGCCATGGTCACCGACCGCTACCAGCACGTCCGGCACCACCCGGACACCGAGTCGCTGACCTCGTGGGCGGCGGCCGAGGGCATCCCGGTCATCGGCATCGACAACCTGCCGGGCGCCGTCCCGCTGGAACGGACCGTGCTGCCCCGCCGCTGCGTGCTGCTCTTCGGACAGGAGGGCCCGGGGCTCACGGAGGAGGCCCGCGCCCACGTGGAGATGGTCTGCTCGATCGCCCAGTTCGGCTCGACCCGCTCGATCAACGCGGGGGCGGCCGCCGCGATCGCCATGCACGCGTGGGTGCAGCGCTACGCGGAGATCGAGAGCCCCTGACACGAGGTGGAGGCCCCGGGGGGCCTCCACGCGCGCGTCGTCAGGCCTGGCGGCGGACCTCCACCACCCGGAAGCGGTTGGAGACGAAGGCGCCGTCGCACAGGGCCGCGTTCGCCGCCGGGTTGCCGCCCGAGCCGTGGAAGTCGGAGAACGCGGCGGTCTGGTTCACGTACACCCCGCCCGTGAGGTTCAGCGAGAGCTGGGCCGACTCCTCCAGGCAGACCTCCTCCACCGCGCGCTCGGTCTCCTCCGACGTCGTGTAGGCCCCGACCGTCATCGCGCCCTTCTCCCGGACCGTGCGGCGCAGCAGCTCCACGGCCTCCTTGGTGGACTCCACCGAGACGGCGAAGGAGACCGGGCCGAAGCACTCCGAGAAGTACGCCGCCTGGGCGTCGGGCTTCGAGCCGTCCAGCTTCACGATGACCGGCGTACGCACGACCGCGTCCGGGTACTCCGGGTTGACCACCTCGCGGGAGGCGAGCGCCACCTCGCCGAGGCCCGCGGCGGCCTCCAGGCGTGCCTTCACGTCCGGGTTGACCAGGGCGCCGAGGATGCCGTTCGCCCGGGCGTCGTCGCCGAGGAGACCGCCGACGCCCGCCGCGAGGTCGGCGACGACCTCGTCGTACGACTTGGGGCCCTGGTCGGTGGTGATGCCGTCGCGGGGGATGAGCAGGTTCTGCGGGGTGGTGCACATCTGGCCGCTGTACAGGGACAGCGAGAACGCCAGGTTGGCGAGCATGCCCTTGTAGTCGTCGGTGGAGTCGACCACGACCGTGTTGACGCCGGCCTTCTCGGTGTAGACCTGCGCCTGGCGGGCGTTGCCCTCCAGCCAGTCGCCGAACTCGGTGGAGCCGGTGTAGTCGATGATCCGGATCTCGGGGCGCACGGCCAGCGTCTTGGCGATGCCCTCGCCCGGCCGCTCGACGGCGAGCGCGACCAGGTTCGGGTCGAAGCCGGCCTCGGCGAGCACCTCACGGGCGACGCGGACGGTCAGGGCGAGCGGCAGGACGGCGCGCGGGTGCGGCTTGACCAGGACCGGGTTGCCGGTGGCGAGGGAGGCGAACAGGCCCGGGTAGCCGTTCCACGTGGGGAAGGTGTTGCAGCCGATCATCAGGGCGATGCCGCGGCCGACCGGGGTGAACTCCTTGCTCAGCTGCAGGGGGTCGCGCTTGCCCTGGGGCTTGGACCAGTCGGCCCGCCCGGCGGGGGTGCGGGTCTGCTCCGCGTACGCGTAGGCAACGGCTTCGAGGCCGCGGTCCTGGGCGTGCGGGCCGCCGGCCTGGAACGCCATCATGAACGCCTGTCCGCTGGTGTGCATGACGGCGTGGGCGAACTCGTGGGTGCGGGCGGAGATCCGGGCGAGGATCTCCAGGCAGACCAGGGCCCGGGTCTCGGCCCCGGCGTCGCGCCAGGCGCCCATGCCCGCGCGCATCGCGGGGAGCAGGACGTCGATGTCGGCGTGCGGGTACTCGATGCCGAGGGACGGGCCGTACGGCGAGGTCTCGTGGCCGGTCCAGCCGTCCGTACCGGGCTGGTCGAGCTCGAAGCGGCTGTTCAGAGCGGCCTGGTGGGCGGCGAGACCGGCCGCGGCGTCGAGCGAGCCGTCCGCCCCGTACGCCTTCGGGTGCTCCGGGTGCGGCGACCAGTAGGCGCGGGTCCGGATGGTGTCGAGCGCCTGGTCGAGCGTGGACCGGTGCTTGTCGGCCAGACGGTCGGTGGTCAGCTGAGCGATGGCCATGGAAGGACCAACTCCTCGTCGAGCTGGGCAGGGAGACACGTACGGAGTTAGAGTAACCGAACGATCGGTCGGGACAAGGGGGTCCGTCGATCCTGTGGAAAACCCATCGGGGAGGATCACCCCTATGAGCGCCAACGTGACCGTCAGGGGGAGCGACGACGTGACCGCCAGTGAGCCCACCGCCGCGCAGACCGCAGGAACCCGAGCCGCAGGGGCCGCCGAGGCCACCGAGGCGGTCACCGAGGCCGCCCGGGCCGTCGGCCGGGACCGCACCGTCGCCGTCGTCGGCACCGGCACCATGGGCCAGGGGATCGCCCAGGTCGCCCTGGTCGCCGGCCACCCCGTGCGCCTCTACGACAGCGCGCCCGGCCGCGCCGAGGAGGCCGTGGCCGCTCTCACCGCCCGCCTCGACCGGCTCGTCGAGAAGGGGCGTCTGGACGCCCCCGCGCGCGAGGACGCCGTCCGGCGGCTGCACGCCGCCGGACGGCTCGACGAGCTCGCGGACGCGGCCCTCGTCATCGAGGCGATCGTCGAGCTGCTGCCCGTCAAGCAGCAGCTCTTCGCCGACCTGGAGAAGGTCGTCGGCGACGACGCGGTCCTCGCCACCAACACCTCCTCCCTCTCCGTCACCGCCATCGCCGGCGGGCTGCGGCTGCCCGGCCGGTTCGTCGGCCTGCACTTCTTCAACCCGGCGCCGCTGCTCCCGCTCGTCGAGGTCGTCAGCGGCTTCGCCACCGACCCGGACGTCGCCACGCGCGCGTACGCGACGGTGAAGGAGTGGGGCAAGACGCCGGTCCGCTGCGCGGACACCCCCGGTTTCATCGTGAACCGGGTCGCCCGCCCCTTCTACGCCGAGGCCCTGCGGGTCTACGAGGAGGGCGCGGCCGACCCGGCCACCATCGACGCCGCCCTGCGCGAGTGCGGCGGCTTCCGCATGGGCCCCTTCGAGCTGACCGACCTCATCGGACAGGACGTGAACGAGGCGGTCACCCGCTCGGTGTGGGAGTCCTTCTACCAGGACCCGAAGTTCACGCCCTCGCTCGCGCAGCGGCGGCTCGTCGAGTCGGGCCGGCTCGGCCGCAAGACGGGCCGGGGCTGGTTCGCGTACGCGGAGGGCGCCGAGCGGCCCGAACCGCACACGGCGGCGCCGGCCGAGGCGCCCGCGAAGATCGTCGTCCGGGGCGACCTGGGACCCGCGGAGCCGCTGGTGGGGCTCTTCGAGGAGGCCGGGATCACCGTCCGGCGCAAGAAGGGCGACGGCGGGTACATCACGCTGCCGGGTGGCGGTGAGCTCAACCTCGCGGACGGCGAGAGCTCCTTCGAGTACCACAGGGAGGAGATCGTCTACTTCGACCTCGCGCTCGACTACGCGCGCGCGAGCCGGATCGTGCTCTCCGCCAGGGAGGGAACCTCGCCCGAGACCCTCGCCGAGGCCGTGGGTCTCTTCCAGGCCCTCGGCAAGAAGGTCTCCGTGATCGGCGACGTGCCCGGCATGATCGTGGCCCGTACGGTCGCCATGCTGGCCGACGTCGCGGCCGACGCGGTCGACCGGGGCGTCGCCACCGCCGAGGACGTCGACACGGCCATGCGGCTCGGGGTCAACTATCCGGTCGGTCCGCTGGAGTGGGCCGGAACGATCGGCTACCAGCGCACGTGCGGCCTGCTCGGGGAGCTGCACGAGCGGTATCCGACGGGGCGGTACGCGCCGAGCGTCGCCCTCGTGCGCCGGGGATACGCCGAGGGCAGGGAGGACTCCTGATGACCACGGCGAAGCGTGACACGTACACCCCCGAGACGCTGCTCTCGGTCGCCGTGCGGGTCTTCAACGAGCGCGGTTACGACGGCACCTCCATGGAGCACCTCTCCAAGGCGGCAGGGATCTCCAAGTCGTCGATCTACCACCACGTGTCCGGCAAGGAGGAGCTGCTGCGGCGGGCGGTCAGCCGGGCGCTCGACGGGCTCTTCGCGATCCTCGACGAGCCGGGCGCAGGACGGGGCCGGGCCGTCGAGCGGGTCGAGTACGTCACGCGGCGGACGGTCGAGGTGCTGATCGCGGAGCTGCCGTACGTGACGCTGCTGCTGCGGGTGCGCGGCAACACGGGCACCGAGCGGTGGGCGATGGAGCGGCGGCGCGAGTTCGACCACAGGGTGTCCGAGCTGCTGCGGGCGGCCGCCGACGAGGGCGATCTGCGGGCCGATGTGGACATACGGCTCGCGACCAGGCTGCTCTTCGGCATGATCAATTCACTCGTGGAGTGGTACCGGCCCCATCCGGACGCGACGGCGGAGCGCGAGCAGCTCGCCGAGACCGTCGCCCACCTGGCCTTCGACGGGCTGCGGACGGCCCGCTGAGGCCGTCCGGCTCCGGAGGCGAGGTCCTTCCGCGCTCAGGCCCGTCCTTCCGGGCTCAGACCCGTCCTTCAGGGCTCGGGCTCCGGAGCGGCCCTTCAGGGCTCAGGCGCGCGGGTCCGTGTTGAGGTCCGTCTCCTCGAAGACCAGCAGCGTGCGCGTGGACAGCACCTCGGGGATCGCCTGGAGCCTGGTGAGGACCAGCTCGCGCAGCGTCCGGTTGTCCGGCGTGTGGACCAGCAGCAGCACGTCGAAGTCGCCGCTGACGAGTGCGATGTGCGTGGCGCCCGGCAGCGCCCTGAGCTGCTCGCGGACCGTGCGCCAGGAGTTCTGGACGATCTTGAGCGTGATGTAGGCCGAGGCGCCGTGGCCGGCCCGCTCGTGGTTGACGCGGGCGCTGAAGCCGCGGATCACCCCGTCGTCGATGAGCCGGTTGATGCGCGCGTAGGCGTTGGCGCGGGACACGTGGACCCGTTCGGCCACGGAGCGTACCGAGGCGCGGCCGTCCGTCTGCAGCAGGCGCAGGATGTCCCGGTCGATCGCGTCCAGCGGGCGTGCCGGAAGCGCGCCCGTCGGGGTGCCGACGGGGGCGCTCAGGACCTCGCCGGCCACTTCTCCGTCGCTCCCGCCGAGGGTGCTGCCCGGTTCGTCGCCCGGAACCCCGCTCCGGTCGACGGCCATTTGTTCATCCGCCATGTCCCCCCGCCTCTCTCCGCTGGACGACCTGCTTCTATCCCAGGCTGTGGAGAACCGTTTGTCCACAGGCTGAAGGTGCCTGTAGCCAAAATGCCTCCACGACCGAACAATCGGTAGGTGAGGCGCGCCACACTCGCGCCACCCGCCTTCGGGTCTTATGCCCGCTCCCACGAGGAGGTGGACTCGTTGCAACAGCGCAGTTCGACAGTCCAAGAGCCGCCCGGTGCCGTTCCCGCCTACCGGCCCACCCCGCCGCCGGCCTGGCAGCCGCGTACCGATCCCGCCCCGCTGCTGCCCGACGCCGAGCCGCTGCGCGTGCTCGGCACGGACGCCGTGGCCGACGCCGACCCCGCGCTGCTGCTCCGGCTCTACGCGGAGCTGATCCGCGGCCGCCGGTACAACACGCAGGCCACCGCTCTCACCAAGCAGGGCCGCCTCGCCGTGTACCCGTCCACCACGGGCCAGGAGGCGTGCGAGATCGCCGCCGCCCTCGCCCTGGAGGAGCGGGACTGGCTCTTCCCCTCGTACCGCGACACCCTTGCGGCCGTCGCCCGCGGCCTCGACCCGGTCCAGGCGCTGACGCTGCTGCGCGGCGACTGGCACACCGGGTACGACCCGCACGAGCACCGCATCGCGCCGCTCTGCACCCCGCTCGCCACCCAGCTGCCGCACGCGGTGGGCCTGGCCCACGCCGCCCGGCTCAAGGGCGACGACGTGGTCGCGCTCGCCATGGTCGGCGACGGCGGCACCAGTGAGGGCGACTTCCACGAGGCGCTGAACTTCGCGGCCGTCTGGCAGGCCCCCGTGGTCTTCTTCGTCCAGAACAACGGCTTCGCGATCTCCGTGCCCCTCGCCAAGCAGACCGCCGCGCCCTCGCTGGCCCACAAGGCCGTCGGATACGGGATGCCCGGCCGGCTCGTCGACGGCAACGACGCGGTCGCCGTCCATCAGGTGCTGACCGAGGCCGTGGCCCGCGCGCGGCGCGGCGGCGGCCCCACCCTGGTCGAGGCGATCACGTACCGGATCGACGCCCACACCAACGCCGACGACGCCACCCGCTACCGCGCGGCCGGCGAGGTCGAGACCTGGCGGGCGCACGACCCGATCCTGATCCTCGAAAGAGAACTGACGGAGCGTGGCCTGCTCGACGAGGACGGCAGGCGCGCGGCGGCGGAGGCCGCCGAGACGATGGCCGCGGAGCTGCGCGAACGGATGAACGCCGACCCGGTGCTCGACCCGATGGACCTCTTCTCCCACGTCTACGCGGAGCAGACGACACAGCTGCGCGAACAGGCGGCGCAGCTGCGCGCCGAGCTCGAAGCCGAGGGTGAGGCGTGATGACGACGGCGACCACCGGACCCGCGGCGGGCAGGACCGCCGCGAGCGCCGGAAAGCCCAAGCCGGCCACGATGGCGCAGGCGCTCCAGCGCGCCATGCGCGACGCGATGGCCGAGGACCCGACCGTCCATGTGATGGGCGAGGACGTCGGCACGCTCGGCGGCGTCTTCCGGGTCACGGACGGGCTCGCCAAGGAGTTCGGCGAGGACCGGTGCACGGACACCCCGCTGGCCGAGGCCGGCATCCTCGGCGCGGCCGTCGGCATGGCGATGTACGGCCTGCGGCCGGTCGTCGAGATGCAGTTCGACGCGTTCGCCTACCCGGCGTTCGAGCAGCTGATCTCGCACGTGGCGAAGATGCGGAACCGGACGCGCGGCGCGATGCCGATGCCGATCGTCATCCGTGTCCCGTACGGCGGCGGGATCGGCGGCGTCGAGCACCACAGCGACTCCTCCGAGGCCTACTACACGGCCACCCCCGGACTGCACGTCGTCACCCCGGCCACGGTCGAGGACGCGTACGGGTTGCTGCGTGCGGCCATCGCGTCCGACGACCCGGTGGTCTTCCTGGAGCCCAAGCGGCTCTACTGGTCCAAGTCCGACTGGTCCCCCGAGGCGCCCGCGCCCGTGGAGCCGATCGGCAAGGCCGTCGTACGGCGGCAGGGCACCGGCGCCACCCTGATCACCTACGGCCCCTCGCTGCCGGTCTGTCTGGAGGCGGCGGAGGCCGCGCAGGCCGAGGGCTGGGACCTGGAGGTCGTCGACCTGCGCTCGCTCGTGCCCTTCGACGACGAGACCGTCTGTGCCTCGGTGCGGCGCACCGGCCGCGCGGTCGTGGTCCACGAGTCGACCGGCTTCGGCGGGCCAGGCGCGGAGATCGCCGCGCGCGTGACCGAGCGGTGCTTCCATCATCTGGAGGCGCCGGTGCTGCGGGTCGCGGGCTTCGACATCCCGTACCCGCCTCCGATGCTGGAGCGCCACCACCTGCCGGGCGTGGACCGGGTTCTCGACGCGGTGGCGCGGCTGCAGTGGGAGGCGGGAAACTGATGGCTCAGGTGCTCGAGTTCAAGCTGCCCGACCTCGGTGAGGGACTCACCGAGGCGGAGATCGTCCGCTGGCTGGTCAGCGTCGGCGACGTCGTCGCCATCGACCAGCCGGTCGTCGAGGTCGAGACGGCCAAGGCCATGGTCGAGGTGCCCTGCCCGTACGGCGGTGTCGTCACCGCCCGTTACGGCGAGGAGGGCACCGAACTGCCCGTCGGGGCTCCGCTCCTGACGGTCGCGGTGGGGGGTGGCACGGCAGCGTCCGGGGCCGCCGCCTCAGCCGCCCCTGCCGTCTCAGCCGACTCCGAGGGGTCCGCTTCCTCCGGGTCTTCGGAGCAGTCGGGCAACGTGCTGGTGGGGTACGGCACGGCGGAGCCCGCCGCCCGCCGTCGTCGGGTACGGCACGAGAGCCCGGCCGTGGCGCCGGCCGTGGCGCAGAAGCGCGCGCCCGCCGCCCCGGCCCCCGCTCCCGCTCCTGTTCCCGCGCCCGTGCCGGTGGCCGCTCCGGGGTCCGTCGCCGTGGGTGCCGGTGGTCACGAGGGCCCGGTGCCGGTCATCTCGCCGCTCGTACGGAAGCTGGCCAGGGACCGTGGGCTCGACCTGCGGGAGGTCCGCGGATCAGGGCCCGAGGGGCTGATCCTGCGGGCCGACGTGGAGCTGGCCCTTGCGGCCATGGAGCGTCCGGCGGTGGCGCAGGCGCCCGCGCCCGTCGCCACCCCCGCGCCGTCGGTCGCCGCTGCGGCCGGTGAGCGGATCCCGCTGCGGGGCGTCCGTGGCGCCGTGGCGGACAAGCTGTCACGCAGCCGTACGGAGATCCCGGACGCGACCTGCTGGGTGGACGCGGACGCGACCGAGCTGATGGCCGCGCGCGCGGCGATGAACGCGGCGGGCGGGCCGAAGATCTCGCTGCTCGCACTCCTCGCCCGGATCTGCGTCCACGCCCTTGCCCGGTTCCCCGAGCTCAACTCCACCGTGGACACCGCAGCCCGGGAGATCGTCCGGCTGCCGTCCGTGCATCTCGGCTTCGCGGCCCAGACCCCGCGCGGGCTCGTCGTGCCCGTGGTCAAGGACGCGGGGACGCGCACGGCGGAGTCGCTGACGGCGGAGTTCGCCCGGCTGACGGAGGCCTCCCGGCAGTCGGCGCTGAGCCCGGCCGATCTGACGGGCGGCACGTTCACCCTGAACAACTACGGGGTGTTCGGGGTCGACGGATCCACGCCGATCATCAACCACCCCGAGGCCGCCATGCTCGGTGTCGGCCGGATCATCCCCAAGCCCTGGGTGCACCAGGGCGAACTGGCCGTCCGTCAGGTGGTGCAGCTGTCGCTCACCTTCGACCACCGCGTCTGTGACGGCGGAACGGCCGGCGGCTTCCTGCGGTACGTGGCGGACTGCGTCGAGCAGCCCGCGGTCCTGCTCCGCACGCTCTGACGGCCCGTCCGTCCCTCCGGCGGCGGCCCACGCCGGCCCGGGCCGCCCCCTCCAGGGACGGCCCGGACGGCCCGGACGGCCCGGACGGCCCGTCCCTCCGGCCCGCGGGCCCGGTCCGTCTCTCTGAGTGGGACGGGGCGCGCGGCCGTGGGGCCGCGCGCCCCATACTGCTGGGATGACCCCCGCATACGACGCCGTCGTGCTCGCCGGAGGCGCCGCCCGGCGCCTCGGCGGTTCCGACAAGCCCGCGGTACGCGTCGGAGGACGGACCCTCCTCGACCGGGTCCTCGCCGCCTGCCCCGACGCGGGCATCACCGTGGTCGTCGGCGATCCGCGCCCCACGCTCCGTCCCGTCCGCTGGACCCGCGAGGAGCCGCCCGGCGGCGGCCCGGTGGCCGCCCTCGACGCCGGAGTCCGGGAGACGGACGCCGCCACCCTCCTCGTCCTCTCCGCCGACCTGCCCTTCCTGGACCGGGACACCGTCCGGCGCCTCCTCGCGGCGCTCGACGAGACACCCGAGGCGGACGTCGCCCTCCTCACCGACAGCGAGGGACGGGACCAGCCGCTCGTCGCCGCGTACCGGACGGAACCGCTGCGCCGGGAGCTGGTCCGACTCACGCACGATCACCGCGGCCTGGCCCACATGCCGTTGCGCCACCTCACCCAGGTCCTCCGCCCCGTCCGGCTCACCGCCGGACCATCGGCCTCCTTCGACTGCGACACCTGGGAGGACATCGCCACGGCCCGCGCGCGCATCAGGGAGCATGGAACCGTGCTGGATGAATGGATCACCGCAGTCAAGGACGAACTGGGCATCGAGCTGGACGTCGACACCGACGTGCTGCTCGATCTGGCCCGCGACGCCGCCCACGGGGTGGCCCGCCCCGCCGCGCCCCTGACCACCTTCCTGGTCGGGTACGCGGCGGCCCGCGCGGGCGCCGAGGGCGGTCCGGAGGCGGTCGCGGAGGCCGCCCGCAAGGCCGCCGCGCTCGCCCAGCGCTGGGCGGCCGAGCAGGACGAGGCCGGATGAACCTGAAGGATCCCCTCCCGGTGGCCCCGGGAACAGCCGCCGATGCACTGGCCGGAGAGCCGCACCGGGCGACCGCGTGGCCGGAGGCGCGCGCCGTCGCCGTCCGCGCCGGCGCCGCCGCACGGGCCGGACGGGCGCCGCTGGGCGTTCCGCTCGGCCAGGCGCTCGGACAGGTCCTCGCCGGGCCGCTCCTTGCCCTCACCGACCTGCCGCCCTTCGACACCTCCGCCATGGACGGCTGGGCGGTCGCCGGGCCGGGCCCGTGGACCGTTCGCGAGGACGGCGCCGTGCTCGCCGGACACGCGCCCGCCGCCTCGCCGGCCGCCGGCGAGGCCGTGCGGATCGCCACCGGAGCCCCCGTCCCCGCCGGGACCACCGCCGTCGTGCGTACGGAGCACTCCCGGACCGCACAGGGAGGAGCGGGTGCCGCGAGCGGCGCCACCGTGCTGCACGCCCTGCGCGAGGTGGTACCCGGGCAGGACATCCGCCCCCGTGGACAGGAGTGCCGCTCCGGCGACGAGCTGCTCCCGCCGGGCACCCGTGTGACCCCCGCCGTCCTCGGCCTCGCCGCCGCCGCCGGATACGACGAGCTGCCCGTACCGTCCCGGCCCCGGGTGGAGATCCTGGTCCTCGGCGACGAGCTGCTCACGGAGGGACTCCCCCACGACGGGCTCATCCGGGACGCCCTCGGCCCGATGCTCGGCCCCTGGCTGACGGCGCTCGGCGCCGACGTCCTCGCCACCCGACGGATCGGCGACGACGCCGACGCGCTGTACGCCGCCGTCACCGGCTCCGGCGCCGACCTCGTCGTCACGACCGGCGGGACCGCCGCCGGGCCCGTGGACCATGTCCACAGGGTGCTCGACAGGGCCGGAGCCGCCCTCCTGGTCGACGGGGTGAAGGTCCGGCCCGGCCATCCGATGCTGCTCGCCCGCCTCGACGCCGAGCCCACCGGAACCGGCCCCGTCCGGCATCTCGTCGGACTTCCCGGCAACCCGCTCGCCGCCGTCTCCGGCCTCCTCACCCTCGCCGAGCCGCTGCTCACGGCCCTCGCCGAGGCCGGGCCCGGAGCCGGGTCCGGACCCGGGCCGGGGTTCGGACCCGGGCCGGGGTTCGGACCCGGGAACGAGGTCACCCGCGTACCCGTCCAGGACGAGGTGCACGGGCATCCGCACGACACGCGGCTCGTCCCCGTCGTCCGCCGCGGCGGACGGGCCGTACCCCTGCGTTACAACGGACCTGCCATGCTCCGGGGCATCGCCGCCGCGGACGGCCTGGCCGTCGTCCCGCCGGGCGGAGCACGTCCCGGCCAGGAGCTGGATGTCCTCGACCTTCCCTGGCCGGCGGCAGAGGGGGCCGTACCGGCCCAAGGAGCGTGTTTCACGTGAAACTTCCCAGTCGTGACGTCATGGCACGCCACGCGGACGAGCGGATCGCCGGCCCCCGGGTCAGCCTGCCCCGCCGGGTCGTCGAGAGGCCGCTGCGCCAGGTCGGCAAACGGCTGCTCATGGCGCTCGGCGTGCTGTTCCTGACCATCCTCATCGTCTACGTCGACCGCGACGGCTACCACGACAACGCCAACGGGACGCTCGACTTCCTCGACTGCGCCTACTACGCGACCGTCACGCTCTCCACCACCGGATACGGCGACATCGTCCCGTACAGCGACACGGCGCGGCTCGCCAACATCCTGCTGGTCACGCCCCTGCGCGTGCTGTTTCTGATCATCCTGGTCGGCACCACCCTCGAAGTCCTCACCGAGCGGACCCGCGAGGAGTTCCGGCTGAACCGCTGGAGGTCCACCTTGCGCGACCACACCGTCATCGTCGGATTCGGCACCAAGGGGCGGTCCGCGATCCAGACCCTCTGCTCGACCGGGCTGAGCAAGGACCAGATCGTCATCGTCGACCCCTCCAACAAGGTGATCGAGACGGCGAACGCGGACGGGTTCGTCGGCGTCATCGGCGACGCGACCCGCAGCGACGTGCTGCTCCGCGCCGAGGTGCAGCGGGCCCGGCAGATCGTCATCGCCACCCAGCGCGACGACACGGCGGTCCTGGTCACCCTCACGGCCCGCCAGCTCAACCGGGGCGCGAAGATCGTCGCCGCCGTCCGCGAGGAGGAGAACGCGCCGCTGCTGCGCCAGTCCGGCGCGGACGCGGTCATCACCAGCGCCAGCGCCGCCGGGCGCCTGCTCGGCCTGTCCGTGCTGAGCCCCAGCGCCGGCACGGTGATGGAGGACCTCATCCAGCAGGGCTCCGGCCTGGACCTGGTGGAGCGCCCGGTGACCAAGAGCGAGGTCGGCAAGAGCGTGCGGGAGACCGGCGACCTGGTGGTGAGCGTGCTCCGGGGCCACCGGCTGCTCGGCTACGACGACCCCGCGGCCAGCCCGCTCCAGCTCACCGACCGGGTGATCACCATCGTGCGCGCCGCCGCCGTCACCCCGCTCACCACGCCGCCGGAGGACTGAGCACCCGGCACCGGACCGCGGCGCGGCGGCGGGAGTAGCCTCGCCGCCATGTATGCGATCACGATTCCGGAACCCGGTGGCCCCGAGGCCCTCGTCTGGGCCGAGGTGCCCGATCCCGTACCCGGCGAGGGCGAGGTGCTCGTCGAGGTGGTGGCGAGCGCCGTCAACCGCGCCGATCTGCTCCAGCGCCAGGGCTTCTACGACCCGCCGCAGGGCAGCTCCCCGTACCCGGGTCTGGAGTGCTCGGGCCGGATCGCCGCCCTCGGCCCCGGGGTGTCCGGCTGGTCCGTCGGCGACGAGGTGTGCGCACTGCTCGCCGGCGGCGGTTACGCGGAGAAGGTCGTCGTCCCGGCCGGCCAGCTGCTCCCCGTGCCGGAGGGCGTCGACCTGGCCACGGCCGCGGCGCTTCCCGAGGTGGCCTGCACGGTCTGGTCCAACATCTTCATGATCGCGCACCTGCGGCCGGGCGAGACGCTGCTCGTGCACGGCGGGGCGAGCGGGATCGGCACGATGGCGATCCAGCTGGGGAAGGCGGTCGGGGCACGGGTCGCGGTCACCGCAGGGGGCCCCGAGAAGCTGGCGCGCTGCGCCGATCTCGGCGCGGACATCCTCATCGACTACCGCGAGCAGGACTTCGTCGAGGAGCTGCACAAGGCGACCGACGGGGTGGGTGCGGACGTCATCCTGGACATCGTCGGCGCCAAGTACCTGGAGCGGAACGTGAAGGCGCTGGCCGTGAACGGCCGCCTTGTCATCATCGGCCTCCAGGGCGGCGTGAAGGGCGAGTTGAACCTCGGGGCGCTCCTCGCGAAGCGCGCCGCCGTGCTCGCCACGACGCTGCGGTCCCGCCCTGAGCAGGAGAAGGCGGCGATCGTCGCCGCCGTCCGGGAGCACGTCTGGCCGTTGGTGGCCGCGGGCACGGTCCGGCCGGTCGTCGACCGTACGGTGCCGCTGAGGGACGCCGCCGAGGGCCACCGAGCCCTGGAATCCGGTACCCACGTCGGCAAGGTCCTACTGCTCGCCCCTTAGGGCCTGTCCGGCGGATCAGGGTCGGACAGGCCCTGAGGCGCTACGAGGAAGGGGCCCGGCACCCACGGTGCCGGGCCCCTCTCGTTCGTGGGGTGACGTCCTACAGGTACGGCCCCGAGCGGATCGCGTGACCGTTGCCGCGGTCGTCGTCGTCATCGTCGTGGGACGCGCCCGGCGGCAGCGCCCTGCGCATCTGCTCCAACTGCGCGCGGGCCGCCATCTGCTGGGCGAAAAGCGCCGTCTGGATGCCGTGGAAGAGACCCTCCAGCCAGCCCACCAGCTGCGCCTGCGCGATGCGCAGCTCGGCCTCGGAGGGGATCGCCTCGTCCGTGAACGGCAGGGAGAGACGCTCCAGCTCCTCGACCAGCTCGGGCGCGAGCCCGTCCTCGAGTTCCTTCACGGAGCTGGCGTGGATGTCCTTGAGCCTGACCCGGCTGGCCTCGTCGAGAGGTGCCGCGCGCACTTCCTCCAGGAGCTGCTTGATCATGCTGCCGATCCGCATGACCTTCGCAGGCTGCTCGACCATTTCCGTCACCGGGACCTCGCGGGGTTCGTCGTCGCCCTGAACGCCGCCGAGTGCCATCCCGTCCTGTCCCACGATGAGGACCTGGGGGCTCTCCTGCGACCTGTCATTCCTCGGCATCTCCATGCCGCCATTCTCTCGTACATACGCGTCACCACACGGTGTGCCCCTGTACGAGGGTGATCCACCCTCGTACAGGGGCACAGGACGGCAACGAAGAACGTCAGGTCGCCGCGCGCCGGGCCAGCGCGCCGCGCGAACGGGTCACCAGGGCGGCGAGCAGGGCGGCACCCAGCGGTACGGCGACGAGCAGGCCCGCGAGGGTCTCCCAGGGGATGACGATCGGGACGTAGGGCGGGCCCGACAGGCCGTTGTCCCAGCCCTGGCGGATCGCCTCCTCGTAGAAGCCGATCGCCTCGCGCTCCTCGGTGAGCCGGAGTCCGATCGCCGGCAGCACACCGGCCGCCGATCCGAGGATCACGCCCATCGCCGCGACGACTCCGCACTGGAAGCCGCTGAGCGTACGGCGGACCCGGGGCGGGGCGCCCACGGCGGCGAGCGTCTTCAGGTCGGCCTCCGCGTCGGCCTGGGCGAGGCCGGTCGCGATGCCGGCGGCGCCGATGGTGACGAGGCCGGCGAAGATCGCCAGCGCGATCAGGAAGAGGCTGTCGTCGTTGACGAAGCCCTGTTCCACGTGCAGATCGACGTTGCTGCCGAGCTTGGCGAGCTCCCCGTCGAGCTTCTGGCGCTCCTCGGTGCCCGGCATCCGCTCGGTGCTGAAGTACGCACCCGCCGGCAGGGTGGCGAGTCCGGCGGCCTTCGCGGTGGCCGGGGTCATCAGCAGCTGGACGCCGTAGGACTTCTGCCCCTCGGGTACCAGGTACGCGGGGACGGAGCTGACCTTCCCGGGTGCGGGCAGGCCCTTCTCCATGGCCTTGTCGGCGGCGGCGATGTCGGTGACCTGCTTGATCCCGACGGTGCCGTTCTTGTCGATCTCGGCCCGGGAGAAGGAGACGATCTTCCCCTCGGCGAGGGCCTTCACGGCCCCCGGGTCGTCGACGCCGAGGACCTGGAGGACCTTCGCGTCACCGACGAGCAGGCCGCCGTCGACGGAGACCCAGCCACCGCCGGAGGACTGGGCGCACCGCCAGTCCTCGGTGATCATCTTGCGTCGCTGGTCGGGGGTGTACTTCTCGCTGGGGTCGCCGGCGCCGGGCAGGCCGGTGGCGTACAGCGGGCACTCGTTCGCCTTGGGAAGCACGACCTCGTAGCGGCCGCAGCCCTGGCCGCCGCCGCCCCAGGGGTCGCAGCCGGGCTTGCCGACCGAGACCCGCTCGACGTCGGCGCGGACGTCGACGGGGAGGTAGCGCTGGACCGCCTCGCGGACCGCGGGGACGTCCCGCCCGCCTTCCTCCATGACGAAGGTGGAGACCGCTCCGTGCGGCAGGCGGGCCTCGTAGGCGGCCCTGTTCTGTGCCTCGCTGCTGGCCATGAAGGTGGAGACGGCGACCGTGCCCGCGACGGCGGCGAGGACGGCGGCGACGGCGGGGGCCGTACGCCCACGGTTCCGGACGGCGTCCCGCAGCGCGAGCCGCGGCGAGAGCGGCAGCCAGCGTCCGGTCCGGCCGAAGAGGCCCACCAGGGCCGGGGTCATGGCGACGACGCCCAGCTCGGCGATGGCGGAGCCGCCCCCGACGATGACGAACGACTCCGTGGCGATCGAGCCGAAGAGCGCGATCGCGCCGCCCAGGAGGACGGCCGCGAGGCCGATCAGGGGCAGGACGCGGCTGCTGCGACGGACACCGCGCCGCCCCGTGAGGGAGGCGAGGACGGTCTGCCGGGAGGCGGTCACCGCCGGGACGATGGCGGCGAGCAGACCGGTCAGGACGGCGAGCAGCGCGATGCCGAGGAGTTCGAGCGGCCGGACGTCGAAGGCGCCGAACCGCTGCTCCATCACGTCCTCGAGGACCGGCTGCAACGCCAGCGTGAGGATCACGGCGAGGACCGTGCCGATGACGGCCGCGGCCACGCCGATGACGAGACCGCCGCTCAGCACGATGGCGCGGATGTGGCTGCGGGCACCGCCGTTGGCCCCGACCAGACCGAGCTGGCGGCGCGAGCGGCGGGCGCCGACCGCGAAGGCGGGTCCGGCGAGGAGGCAGATCTCCAGCATGGCCAGGCCGACGACGGTGGCGACGGCGGCGAGTTCGGCGGCGTCGGCCCCCGGGCTGGAGTCCCAGGACCCCCAGCCGTCCTTCGCGTACAGCGGCACCTCGGACTCGGCGGGCGGGTCGAGGAGGACGGCACGGGAAGTGACCGCGACGCCCTTGGTGTTGATCTGCTGGACCGTGTTCCACGTGAAACCACCGGACTTCTTCACCAGGTACGCGGTGGAGTTGCCGGGGGCGGGCAGACCGGACTTCTCGACCGCCTTCGCGTACGGGGCGAGGAAGGCTCCCGGCAGCGCGTTGACCTGGGCGGTGGCGAGCGAGTCGGGAAGTTCGTAGGAGCCGACGATCCGATACGTACGGTCGAAGTTGCGGGCGGAAAGGGTCGATCCGACCGACAGACCGCTGGCCTCCAGGAAGTGCGAGGTCGCCATGACCTCGTCGGTCTTCTCCGGGTAACGCCCCGAGAGGAGGGTCGTGATGCCGCGGGTGATCGGGTCGGACGCCTTCAGCTCACGGACCTCGGTCGTGAGCAGACCGTGGGCCGTGGTCAGTTTGGCCTGCGCGGAGCGGTCCGTGAGGACGGTGGAACCCGCCGGGATCGCCTTGGTGACGTCGGTGGGGCCGTTCGGCCACGCCTGGTCCTTATAGTCCTTGGCCGGCGTGTGCATCTCGCCCTGCGGGTCCTGAAGGATCGGAACGCCCTCGACCTGGGCGTCCCGGAATATCGCGTCGGCCGCGCCCATCGACCGCTCCACCCTTTCGGCGGGGGAGAGTTCGGAGCTGCGGTAGGTCAGATCGAGGGCGCTGACACCCAGGATCGGCAGGGCGATCATCGCCAGGACGAGGGCGCTGCGGCCCTTGGAACGCCAGGCGTCGCGCCGGGCGATGCGGATCGCGGCCCGCCAGGAGTGGAGCCAGGTCTTCACGCTTCGGCCACCTGGCCCGACAGCAGGGACTCGGCGTCGTTGCGCACGGTCTGGTCGACGATCGCGCCGTCCCGCAGGAACACGACACGGTCGGCCCAGGCCGCGAACCGCGGCTCGTGGGTGACGAGGACACCGGCGGCACCCGCGTCGCAGCGGGAACGGAGCAGGGCGAGCACGGACTCGCCGGTCTCGGAGTCGAGGGCACCGGTCGGCTCGTCGGCGAGGACGAGCCGCCGGTCGCCGACGAGGGCGCGGGCGATGGCGACCCGCTGCTGCTGGCCGCCGGACATCTCGTCGGGGAAACGGTCGGCGAGGTGGCCGAGCCCCATCTCCTCCAGTGCCTTGAGGGCTTCGACGCGCGCCTTGCGGGCGGAGGTGCCGTCCAGCTCACGGGGGAGGGCCACGTTCTCGGCGGCGGTCAGGGCCGGGATGAGGTTGTAGTCCTGGAATACGTAGCCGATGCTGCGGCGGCGCAGGGCGGCCAGTTCCTTGACGCTCGCGGTGGTGATGTCGGTGTCCTCGACGATCACCCGGCCGGAGGTGGGGGTGTCGAGGCCGCCCGCGATGGTCAGGAGCGTGGACTTGCCGGAGCCGGAGGGGCCCATGACGGCGACGAGTTCACCGGGGTACACGGCGAGGTCGATGCCGCGCAGGGCGTGCACCTCGGTGGCACCCGCGCCGTGGACGCGGGTCAGGTTCTGGAGTTGCAGCACGGGCTGCTGTGCGGACATGAGGGGTCCCCCTTGGACGCACCCGGCGGTCGGCCGGGTACGGGAACGAGCGGTGGAAGGTGGTGCGAGAGCGGTACGGGGCGGGCGCCGTCGTGCGGTCAGCGCGCCCCGGCCGCGGGCGGTGTGGCCGGGGCGGGCGCGGCCGGTGTGCCCCGGGTGTCCGCGGTCGAAGTGGTCGTCGTGGTCCTCGCGGCTGTCGCGGACAGGCGGATCAGCCGGGACTCGCAGTGGTCGAGCCAGCGTGCCTCGGCCTCCGTCTGGAAGATCAGCTGCTCCAGGACGAGCAGCCAGGCCACGTCGCCCCGCTCCTGTGCGCCGCCGTTCTCGACGGTGACGAGCGCCTGGGCCTTCAGGCGGGTGTAGTCCTGCATCGCCTTCACGGTGTGGTGGCGCTGGGACTGGATGACGTCGCGGATGTCTACGTTGGGTGCGCCGACGGCCATGGCGAGCTTGATGGCCAGCTCGTCACGGGCGGGACTGGTGCGGTCGACCGGCTCCTCGAACCAGGCCCTGAGCTCGGCGCGACCGCTGTCGGTGATCGCGTAGAGCGCGTGTCCGGCCGCGTCCTCGCCGCCCTGGGCGACCATGCCGTCGCGCTCCAGCCGGCTGAGGGTCGTGTAGACCTGGCCGACGTTGAGCGGCCAGGTGGAACCGGTGCGCGACTCGAACTCCGTACGGAGCTGGGAGCCGTACCGAGGGCCGTGTTCGAGGAGGGCGAGGAGCCCGTGGCGGATCGACATACTCAGTATGTATACCGGGTATGTCCGCGACGACAACCGTCCTGAGACGGAAGCGGCGGGTCCGCCTCAAGGGGGACCCGGGCGGGCCGGAAGGCTCAGCGGCGGCGCATCCGCACCCCGAGGAAACCGATCCCGAGCCCCATCAAGGACAGTCCCACGCCCAGGGTGAGGACGGGAATCCGCTGGTCGACGAGGGGCGGCGTCGCTTCCGCCGCCATGCGCGGCGCGGCGGCGGGCCGGCTGGCGGGTACCGCCTCCGTCCGGACGGGGTCCTCCTCGCGTACCGCTTCGGCCTCGTCCTCTTCGATCTCCTGGGCGCCGGGGTCTGTTGCCGTTTCGGTACGAGAGGCGTCGGCGGAGGGCTCCGTGGCGGTCTCGGACGGGCTGGGCGGCACGGAGCGGCCAGGCCGGGGCCGCCCCTCACCGGCCGGCCTGCCGGCCAGGGAGGCGGAGCCGCTGGGGGCGGGGGCGTCGCTGGGCCCGGCGGTCGACGCGGACGCGGCGGGTGCCCCGGTGCCGGTCGGCGCGGGCGCCGGGGGCGGAGGCGTACCGGTGACTCCGGTCTGCCCGGGAGAGGCGGAGCCCGAGGGCGTGCCGGGGCGGGTCGCGGCGGGCGTCCCGGAGCGGGTGGCGGTCGCGGACGGCGCGCCGGAGGAGGGGGGCGCGGAGGGCGACGGGGGAGGCGGCGAGGAGGGCGCCGCCGGGGTGGTGCCGATGGGTGGCGGTGGCGCCGTGGTTCCCACCGATGTGCCGGTCGCCCCCGCCCCGTACGCCGGGCTCTCCCCGTGTCCGGGGGGCGCGGCGTACAGGGTGCACGCGCAGGCGAACACGCAGGTGAGCGCGGGGCCGAGAGCCCGCGCTCGTGCCCTGCGGAATGCTGGAGTCACCGGGTGACCCCCTCCCGTACCGAGGCGCCGACTGGTCGATTCAGCGTCACATGACGGGAGATTTCCGGCATCCGGGACGGCGGCAGCGGGTGTACGCGCAGGGGCGGAGGAAGGCCCGGGTGGGCGTCCGGCCTACTGCGGCGGGTTGCCCGTGGAGATGCTGAGGGTGAACTCGGCGTCCTTGGCGGTGATGTCCTCCCCCGCCGGCGGGTACTGCTGCAGGACCGTGCCCTCGCCGTACGTCGCCTCGTCCACCGGGGTCTGGACCATGATCTTCCACCCGGCCGCCTGGACGCAGGCCTGCACCGACTGGAAGTTCTTGTAGGTGAAGTTCGGGACCTCGAACTTCTCCGGGTCGTCGTTCGACTCCGTCGGCTGGGTGCACTTCTTCGGGTCGATGGTCTTGGTCAGGTCCGGGCCCTTGTGGCCGGGAGCCGCGGTCTGGGTCTCCGTGGTCGTGCCCGTGCCCCCGGTGCCGCCCGCCTTCGGGTCGTCGTCCTTCTGGTTGACGATCAGGAAGACGCCGCCGATCGTGAGGAGGGCCACGACGATCGCGCCCACCAGCACCGGCGTGTTCCGCCGGGAGCCGCCGCCGCTCGGGGCGGGAGTGTGCGCCGGGGCGTACGGGGCGGGCGCCGGGGTCTGGTACTGCGCCGGCGCGGGAGCCGAGGTCTGGTACGCCGGCACAGGGGTCGGCGCCTGCTGCGGGTAGCCGTACGACGGGGCGGGCGCGGGGGTCGCGGGGCCGTACGGTCCCGGCTGGTAGGGCTGCTGCACGCCGTGCGGGGTGGGCGGCGGCGTCTGGCCGACGGGCGGGAACACCGCGGATCCGACGCCCGCGCCGCTGGTGACCGGGCCGCCCTGGACGATCACCGGGGCGCCGGTCTGACCGGCCGAGAGCACCCGCAGGCACTCGTCGCGCATCGCCGCCGCACTCGGGAACCGCTCGTTCGGGTTCTTTCGCAGCGCGCGGGCGACGAGCGCGTCCATCGCCGGCGTCACCGCCCGGTTGACGGTGGACGGGGCGACCGGCTCCTCCTGCACGTGCGCGTACGCGATGGCAAGCGGGGAGTCGGCGTCGAAGGGAAGACGGCCGGTGAGCAGCTGGAAGAGCATGATGCCGACCGAGTAGAGGTCGGACCGGGCGTCCACCGCGCGCCCGAGGGCCTGCTCGGGGGAGAGGTACTGGGGGGTGCCGACGACCATGCCGGTCTGCGTCATCGACGTGACCCCGGACTGCATGGCCCGCGCGATGCCGAAGTCCATGACCTTGACCACGCCGCGCTTGGTCGTCATCACGTTGCCGGGCTTGATGTCGCGGTGGACGAGCCCCATCTCGTGGCTGACCTCGAGGGCGGCGAGGACGTCGGCGGTGACCTTGAGCGCCTTGTCCGACGGCATCGCGCCGTACTGCTGCACGTCCGCGGCGAGGACCGAGCCGAGCGGCTGCCCCTCCACGTACTCCATGACGATGTACGGCATGACGGCGCCGTCGAGGGTGTCCTCGCCGGTGTCGAAGACCGAGACGATGTTGGTGTGCGACAGCTTCGCGACCGCCTGCGCCTCGCGCCGGAAGCGCTCGCGGAAGGACTGTTCCCGGCCGAGCTCGGTGTGCAGCGTCTTGATGGCGACCTGCCGGTCGAGCGCGCTGTCGTAGGCCAGGTACACCGACGCCATGCCGCCCTCGCCGAGTAGGTCGCGCAGCTGGTACCGGCCGCCCGCGACCGAACCGCCCGCATAGCGGCCCTGTGCGCCGTCCTGGCTCATCTGTGCTTCCCCCTAGGCGCGCGTGGCGGCGTTGATCCGGAATTTACTGGCCAAGTCTGCCCCAGGGCAGTGACACGTCAAGCCGGGTGCCCGTTCCGTGACCCTCCGCACAGGAAGCTTCGCCGAACCGTTTCCGAAGTGGCGGAGGAAACCCGCCGAATTTGCACAGGCGTACGTGGGCGGGGTTGGATGGCCGGTCCATCTCGGACCGTGATGTCGTACGGAGCCTGTAGCGTGACGACTGGACACGGCACGACAGACGACGGCGAGGACTGATGGCACCCGAATCCGGATCAGGTGGCGGTGTGCCGGACGCGTCAGCGGAGTCCTGGGGCGTCGGCGGCGTCGTCGGCGACGGCCGCTACCGGCTGACGCACCGTCTGGGCCGCGGCGGCATGGCAGAGGTCTTCGCCGCCGAGGACGTACGCCTCGGGCGCACGGTCGCCGTCAAGCTACTCCGCGCCGATCTCGCCGAGGACCCGGTGTCCAAGGCGCGCTTCACCCGCGAGGCCCAGTCCGTCGCCGGTCTCAACCACCACGCCATCGTCGCCGTGTACGACTCCGGCGAGGACCTGGTGGCCGGCCGCCCCGTGCCGTACATCGTGATGGAGCTGGTCGAGGGCCGCACCATCCGCGACCTGCTGCTCAGCGCGGAGGCCCCGGGGCCCGAGCAGGCCCTCATCATCGTCTCCGGAGTCCTGGAGGCGCTGGCCTATTCGCACCAGCACGGCATCGTGCACCGCGACATCAAGCCCGCCAACGTGATCATCACCCACGCCGGCGCCGTGAAGGTCATGGACTTCGGCATCGCCCGCGCCCTGCACGGCGCGCAGTCGACGATGACGCAGACCGGCATGGTCATGGGCACGCCCCAGTACCTCTCCCCCGAGCAGGCGCTCGGCAAGGCCGTCGACCACCGCTCCGACCTCTACGCGACGGGCTGCCTCCTCTACGAACTGCTCGCGCTGCGTCCCCCGTTCACCGGTGAGACCCCGCTGTCCGTCGTGTACCAGCACGTCCAGGACGTACCGGTCCCGCCGTCCGACGTCACGCACTCCGTGCCGCCGGAGCTGGACGGCCTGGTGATGCGCTCGCTCGCGAAGGACCCGGACGACCGGTTCCAGAGCGCAGAGGAGATGCGCGGCCTCATCCAGTACGGCCTGCAGATGCTCCAGCAGCAGGGCGGCCACACCGGCACGTGGAACACCGGACCCGTCGTGATGCACGAGGGTGGGCACACCCCCGTCGGCGGCATGGCCGCGACGAGCGCCATGGGCCACCCGATGCACGGCGAGACCGCGCAGGGCCCGCTCCTTCCGCCGATGAACCCGGACGACGGCGGGTACGGCGGATACGACGGCGGCGGTACGGGCGGCGGTGGCTACGGCCCGCAGGGCGGTGGCAGTGGTGGCGGTGGCCGGGGCAAGGTGTGGCTGTTCGCCGCGCTCGCGGTGATCGCCGTGGTCGCCGGTGTCTTCTTCGCCCTCGACAAGGCGGGCGAGAACGGCACGAAGACGGGCGTCGACAAGCCGACCGTCAGCAACACCCCCTCGAAGGCCTCCGAGGAGCCCGCTCCTTCGGAGGAGCCGTCCGAGCAGCCGTCGTCGGACCCGGGCACGTGGACCGGCGACCAGACCTGGACCACGACCCCGCCGCCGGTGACGACGACGCCGCCGACCACGACCCCGCCGCCCACCGAGCCCACGGGCGAGCCGACGACCACGACCGCGCCGCCCACCGACCCCACGGGCGATCCGACGAAGACGACCGCGCCGCCGACCGAGCCGACGGGCGAGCCGTCGACCGGCACGTCGACCGGCGCCACCGACGGCGGCAACCAGGACCCGCCCCCGACGGGCGACGACAACGGCACCGAATGACCGGTACGGGCGGGGCCTTCCCGCCCGGTCTCACCCCGTGAAGGCGTCGCGTACCGCCTCGTACTCACGGGTCCACCAGACCGCCAGGGCCGACACCGCGGGAAACTGCGGGTCGGCCCTTCGGTCGTGCAGCTGGTAGCGCCAGCGCAGCGTCCAGAAGTCGTTGAGCCGCTCCCACCACACCCGGTGCGCCGCCGCCGCCAGCTCGGCGCGGTCGGCGCCCGTCGCCCGCCGGTACGCCCGCGCGTACGCCCGCACCTTCTCCAGGGCCAGCTCACCCCCGGGCCGTACGAAGAAGATGGCGGCGGCCCTGACGGCCTCCTCGGCCCTGGGGCGGACGCCGAGCCGGTCCCAGTCGACGATCGCGGCGGGCTCCGCGCCCCGGTAGAGCAGGTTCAGGGGGTGGAAGTCGCCGTGCACCCAGCCGGCGGCCTCGGCGGGCGGCGGCCGGTGGTGGGCGTGCTGGGCGAGGAGCCTGCGCCGCTCCCTGAGCCGGTGCTCGGCGAGCGCGTCGAAGCTGTCGTGGGGGCGGTGCGCGCGGGCGAGACGGATCAGCTCATCGATGGCCAGGAACGTGTCCTGGAGGTCGGCGCTCGCACGCCCGCCGTCGTCGGCCCCGCACGTCCCGTCGGGCCCCGGGTGCTCCGGTGGCTCCATCACCCGGTCCAGGGCGGTGTGGACCTGGCCGAGGAGGGTGCCGAGGCGCCGGGAGCAGCCGGTGGAGAGCTGGGTGCCGTCGCGGTGGCGGCCGTCGATCCAGGGGTGCAGGGCGTAGCAGTGGCCGTCGATGACGGCGACCGTGCGCCCGGTGGCGTCGGGCAGGGGCGGGGCGACGGGCAGGCCGAGGGCGTGCAGCCGCTGGGTGGCGCGGTGCTGGCGGGTGATGGTGGCGCGGTCGGCGGTGGGGGCGTCGAGGTGCTGCTTGAGGAAGTAGGTGCCGCGGGTGGTGGAGAGGCGGAAGCCCCGGTTGAGGAGCCCCTCGGCGACGGGTACGCACGCCAGGGGCTCCCCGGCGTGCCGGTGGCGGCGCAGCAGGGCGCCGACGGGCGGGGCGGGTGTGGCGTGGGGGGCCCTGCCGGGCGCGGGGACGGCGGGCCGGACGGGCGCTGCGGCGGGCCGGACGGCGGGTGCCGCGGCGGGCTGGACCGGTGTGACGGCGGGCCGGACGGGTCCGGCGGCCGGCCGGGCGGCTGGGATGCCGGGTCGGGCGGGTGGGATGGCACCGGGTCGGGCGGGTGGGATGGCACCGGGGCGAGCGGGTGGGGCGCCGGGGAGCCGGGCGGCCGGCGAGGCGAGCGTTTCAGATGAGCGCGGCACCCGCCAGATGTTAGATCACGCTACGTGGTGGAGGTGTCGCCGCACGGAACGGGCGGCGGGACGGGTTGCCGGGGTCTCGCTCGCGTAGTCGAGCGCGTGGAGCGTCACGAACTGAGGTTCGATCCGCATGTAGACCGGGGTGAAGGGTTCGCCGTCCACGAGCTCGGGCTCGGGACCGAAGGCCGCGCGTTCCTCCTCGGTCGGCTCGACGATCTCGGCGGTGCCGGTGAACTGCACGGACCAGAGGTGCTCGGAGCCGGAGTCGAAGTTGTCCGCGCCGTACGCGACGACGCTGCCGCTGCAGGCGCGGTGGTAGCCGAGCCCCCGGTGCATCAGGAGCAGGACGCGGCCGTCGACCACGATGTGGCGGGCGGGGGCGACGAACGGCATCGCCCGCATGCTCGTCGCCACCCGGCCGTAGGAGACGCGGTGCAGCAGCTCGAGGGCGCGGATCTCGTCGGTGGACATGGCATCCACTCTCCGCCAGCGACACCGTGTCGGGAAAGGGGCCCCCGCCCCGCCTTCGGAAGGACGTAGGTCCCGAATGGGGCCCCAGGGGCTCTGCTGGCCCGTACGGGTGAAGAAACGGCCCGCACCTCAGTGCGATGCGGGCCGCGCCAGTGCGATGCGGGCCGCGTCCCGTCAGTGGCGCTCGGCCTGGAGCCGTGCCACGTACGCCGCCGCCTGCGAGCGCCGTTCCATGCCCAGCTTCGACAGCAGGCTGGAGACGTAGTTCTTGATGGTCTTCTCCGCGAGGTGGAGCCGCTCGCCGATGACCCGGTTGGTGAGGCCCTCGCCGATCAGGTCCAGGATCCTGCGCTCCTGGTCGGTCAGGTTGGCGAGCCTGTCGTCACGCTTCGGGTTGTTGCCGTCGCGCAGCCGCTCCAGGACCCGGGCGGTGGCCACCGGGTCGAGCAGCGACTTGCCGGCCGCCACGTCCCGTACGGCGTTCAGGAGTTCGTTGCCGCGGATGGCCTTGAGGACATAACCCGAGGCCCCGGCCATGATCGCGTCGAAGAGCGCCTCGTCGTCGGCGTACGAGGTCAACATCAGACAGTTGATGTCCTCGTCCCGCGAACGGATCTCCCGGCACACCTCGACCCCGCTGCCGTCCGGCAGCCGGACGTCGAGCACAGCGACGTCCGGGCGGGTCGCGGGGATCCTGACCAGCGCGTCCGCCGCCGTCCCGGCCTCGCCGACCACCTCGATGTCGTCCTCCACGGAGAGCAGCTCGTGGACGCCGCGCCGGACCACTTCATGGTCGTCCAGCAGAAATACCCGGATTTTTCCTTCTTCGCGCACGCGGTCAGTCTCACATATTGGCTCTTCCCGTGCCCGGGGTGCGCGGGATAACGTGCCGGATGTTCCGGCGGCCCTCTCGGCCGTTGCCGACGCGCTGACCAGCCGCTGTTCCCGCTTTTCTCGATTTACTTGGAAATCCAAGCAAAATCGCAGGTCAAGTGGGGTTTCGCGGTAATGCCGCGCTGTGGGTAACGTGCCTATGACAGGGCGCTCGCCGGGGCACCTGTCACGCCCGACCCCGGCCGCGTCGCACCCACCCCGTGCGAAGGGTACGGATAAGGCGGAGAGCCGCACTGGCCTTGCCCGGCGAACCCGGGGGCCGGACCGACGGAGGAGCACGCACGTGACCGTGGAGAGCACTGCCGCGCGCAAGACGACGCGACGCAGCAGCGGCACCAAGCGCACCGCTAGCGCCAGCACGAGCACCACCAAGAAGACGAGCACGCGCGCCGGGGCGGAAGCCACGGAGCCCGAGCTGGTCCAGCTGCTGACGCCCGAGGGAGAGCGCGTCCAGCACCCCGACTACGACATCGACCTGAGCGCCGAGGAGCTGCGCGGTCTGTACCGCGACATGGTTCTCACGCGTCGTTTCGACGCCGAGGCGACCTCGCTTCAGCGCCAGGGCGAGCTGGGCCTGTGGGCCTCGCTGCTCGGCCAGGAGGCGGCCCAGATCGGTTCCGGCCGGGCCCTGAGGGACGACGACTACGTCTTTCCGACCTATCGCGAACACGGCGTCGCGTGGGTCCGGGGCGTCGACCCGACGAATCTGCTGGGAATGTTCCGCGGTGTGAACCACGGTGGCTGGGATCCCAGCAGCAACAATTTCCACCTGTACACGATCGTTCTCGGTTCGCAGACCCTGCACGCCACCGGCTATGCCATGGGTATCGCCAAGGACGGCGCGGATTCCGCCGTGCTCGCGTACTTCGGTGACGGTGCGTCCAGCCAGGGTGACGTCAACGAGTCGTTCGTCTTCTCCGCGGTCTACAACGCCCCCGTCGTGTTCTTCTGCCAGAACAACCAGTGGGCCATTTCCGAGCCCATCGAGAAGCAGACGCGCGTCCCGCTCTACCAGCGCGCCGCCGGTTTCGGCTTCCCCGGTGTCCGCGTCGACGGCAACGACGTCCTGGCCTGTCTGGCCGTGACCCGTTCCGCCCTGGAGCGGGCCCGCCGTGGCGAGGGCCCGACCCTCATCGAGGCGTTCACGTACCGCATGGCCGCCCACACCACCTCCGACGACCCGACCCGCTACCGCCGTGACGCGGAGCGCGCGGAGTGGGAGGCGAAGGACCCGATCCTGCGTCTGAAGGCGTACCTGGAGAACGAGGGCCACGCCGACGCGGCCTTCTTCGAGGCGCTGGAGGCGGAGAGCGAGGCGCTCGGCAAGAACGTCCGCGAGGTCGTCCGCGCCATGCCCGTACCGGAGCACATGGCGATCTTCGACCACACGTACGCGGACGGGCACGCGCTCGTCGACGAGGAGCGCGCGCAGTTCGCCGCCTACCAGGCGTCCTTCGCGGCCGGAGAGGGCGAGTAATCATGGCTGTTCAGAATCTTCCTCTCGCGAAGGCGCTCAACGAGTCGCTGCGCAAGGCCCTGGAGACCGATCCCAAGGTCGTCATCATGGGCCTGGACGTCGGCAAGCTCGGCGGTGTCTTCCGGATCACCGACGGCCTGCAGAAGGACTTCGGCGAGGACCGGGTCGTCGACACCCCGCTCGCCGAGTCCGGCATCGTCGGCACCGCGATCGGCCTCGCCCTGCGCGGCTACCGGCCGGTCGTGGAGATCCAGTTCGACGGCTTCGTCTTCCCGGCGTACGACCAGATCGTCACCCAGCTGGCGAAGATGCGGGCCCGGTCGCTCGGCACGGTGAAGATGCCGGTCGTCATCCGCATCCCGTACGGCGGCGGCATCGGCGCGGTCGAGCACCACTCCGAGTCCCCCGAGTCGCTCTTCGCGCACGTCGCGGGCCTCAAGGTCGTCACCCCGGCGAACTCCTCCGACGCCTACTGGATGCTCCAGCAGGCGATCCAGAGCGACGACCCGGTCATCTTCTTCGAGCCCAAGCGCCGCTACTGGGACAAGGGAGAGGTCGACACCGAGGCCTTCCCCGGCGAGCTGCACAAGGCCCGTGTCGCCCGTGAGGGCACGGACCTCACCCTCGCCGCCTACGGCCCGATGGTGAAGACCTGCCTGGAGGCGGCCGCCGTCGCCGCCGAGGAGGGCAAGTCGGTCGAGGTCGTGGACCTGCGCTCCATCTCGCCGCTCGACTTCGACACCATCCAGGCCTCGGTCGAAAAGACCCGCCGCCTGGTCGTGGTCCACGAGGCGCCCGTCTTCTTCGGCTCCGGCGCGGAGATCGCCGCCCGGATCACGGAGCGCTGCTTCTACCACCTGGAGGCCCCCGTCCTGCGGGTCGGCGGCTACCACGCGCCGTACCCGCCGGCGCGCCTGGAGGAGGAGTACCTGCCGGGTCTCGATCGCGTGCTCGACGCCGTCGACCGCTCGCTGGCGTACTGAGGAGAGCACCGTGACGATCCACGAATTCAAGATGCCCGATGTGGGCGAAGGTCTGACCGAGGCCGAGATCCTCAAGTGGTACGTCCAGCCCGGTGACACGGTCACCGACGGCCAGGTCGTGTGCGAGGTGGAGACGGCCAAGGCCGCGGTCGAGCTGCCGATCCCCTTCGACGGCACCGTCCACGAGCTGTGCTTCCCCGAGGGGACGACGGTCGACGTCGGCCAGGTCATCATCTCGGTGAACGTCGGCGGCGGGGCCCCGGAGGCCCCCGCGGCCCCCGTGGCCGAGGCCGCTCCGGCAGCCGCACCCGTACCCGCGCCCGTGCCGGCCCAGGAGGACGAGGAGCCGAAGGGCCGTCAGCCCGTCCTCGTCGGCTACGGCGTGGCCGCCAGCTCCACCAAGCGCCGTGCGCGCAAGGCGCCGGCGGGCACGGTCCCGGCGGCTGCGGTCCCGGCCGCCGCCGTACCCGTGGCGCCCGTCGCCGTCTCCGTACCGGAGCAGCTCAACGGGCACGGGCCGGCCGCCGGGCGGCCGCTGGCCAAGCCGCCGGTCCGGAAGCTCGCGAAGGACCTCGGCGTCGACCTGGCGACGGTCACCCCGACCGGCCCGGACGGCGTCATCACCCGTGAGGACGTCCACGCGGCGGCCGCTCCGGCGCCCGCGCCGGCCGTCGAGGCCCCGGCCCCGACGCCAGTGGCGGCTCCGGCTGCGGCTCCGGCTCCGGCCGCGGCGCCCGCGCCCGCCCTGTCGGCCGAGGGCCGGGAGGCCCGGGAGACCCGTGTGCCCGTCAAGGGCGTACGGAAGGCCACGGCGGCGGCGATGGTCGGTTCGGCCTTCACCGCTCCGCACGTCACCGAGTTCGTGACCTTCGACATCACGCGCACGATGAAGCTGGTCGAGGAGCTCAAGGCCGGCAAGGACATGGCGGGCCTGCGGGTCAACCCGCTGCTCCTCATCGCCAAGGCCGTCCTGGTCGCGGTCCGGCGCAACCCGGAGATCAACGCGGCCTGGGACGAGGCGGCGCAGGAGATCGTCCTCAAGCACTACGTGAACCTGGGCATCGCCGCGGCCACCCCGCGCGGTCTGCTCGTGCCGAACATCAAGGACGCGCACGCGCAGACCCTGCCCGAGCTCTCGGCGTCCCTGAGCGAGCTGATCTCCACAGCCCGCGAGGGGAAGACGACCCCTGCGGCGATGCAGGGCGGCACCTTCACCATCACCAACGTGGGCGTCTTCGGCGTCGACACCGGTACGCCCATCCTCAACCCCGGCGAGTCCGCGATCCTCGCGGTCGGTGCGATCAAGCTCATGCCGTGGGTGCACAAGGGCAAGGTGAAGCCGCGTCAGGTCACCACGCTGGCCCTCTCCTTCGACCACCGACTGGTCGACGGCGAGCTCGGCTCCAAGTTCCTGGCGGACGTCGCCGCGATCCTGGAGCAGCCGAAGCGGCTCATCACCTGGGCGTGACACTCCCGTCTGACCGTTTCACGTGAAACAGTCCCTAACAGTCCCCCTTGGGGCCGTTGAGACCGTTTCACGTGAAACAGGCCCGTCCGCGATGCGGACGGGCCTGTTTGTTGCACCTCTGTTGTATCTATGCTGTGCGCATGCCAGCCGCCCCCGTCAAGCCGCCCGCCGCGGCCGACCGTGTCTACATGCACGTCAAGCAGGCCGTACTCGACCGGCGCTACGAGGGAGGCAGCTTCCTCACCGAAGGCGAACTCGCCCTCGCCGTGGGGGTGTCCCGGACCCCCGTCCGCGAGGCGCTGCTCAAGCTGGAGATGGAAGGGCTGCTGAAGCTCTACCCCAAGAAGGGCGCCCTCGTCCTCGCCGTCTCCGCCCAGGAGATCGCCGACGTCGTCGAGACCCGGCTGCTCGTCGAGGAGTTCGCCGTCCGCCGGGCCGTGCCCGCGCCCGCCTCGCTCGTCGAGCGGCTCGAAGAACTCCTGGAGGAGCAGAAGCAGCGCGCCGAGGCCGGTGACCTCGCCGAGGTCGCCGTCACCGACCGCTGCTTCCACGCCGAGATCGTCCGCCACGCCGGGAACCAGATCCTGTCCCGCCTCTACGACCAGCTCCGCGACCGCCAGCTGCGCATGGGCGTCGCCGTGATGCAGTCCCAGCCGGACCGCGTCGCCAAGAACATCACCGAGCACGCCGAGATCCTCGACCGGATCAAGGCCGGTGACGTGGAGGGCGCCGCGCACTGCGTCCGCCAGCACCTCACCTGGGTCAAGGTCCTGGTCCGGGGGGAGGACCGGTGAGCAGGTCCCACGGCTCCGCCGTCACCCTCCCCGGCGACCCGCCCGGCGGCCGCCGCGCCGCCCTCGTCTGGGGCGTCGGCGTCGCCGTCTACTTCGTCGCCGTCATCTTCCGTACGTCGCTCGGTGTCGCCGGACTCGACGCCGCCGAGCGCTTCGACATCAACGCCTCCGCGCTCTCCACCTTCTCCATCCTCCAGCTGCTGGTCTACGCGGGCATGCAGATACCCGTCGGCCTCATGGTCGACCGGCTGGGCACGAAGAAGGTCCTGGTCCTCGGTGTCGTCCTGTTCACCATCGGCCAGCTGGGCTTCGCGCTCTCCCCCTCGTACGGCACGGCCCTGGCCGCCCGCGCGCTCCTGGGCTGCGGCGACGCCATGACCTTCATCAGCGTCCTGCGGCTCGGCAGCCGCTGGTTCCCCGCCCGCCGCGGCCCGCTCATCGGCCAGGTCGCCGCGCTCTTCGGCGTCGCCGGCAACCTCGTCTCCACCGTCGTCATCGCCCGCGCCCTGCACGGCCTCGGCTGGACGACCACCTTCGTCGGCAGCTCCCTCGCGGGCGTCGTCGTCCTCGTCCTGCTGCTGCTCTTCCTCAAGGACCACCCCGAGGGGTACGAGCCCCAGCCGGCCACCCACGCGGGCGCGGCCTTCGTCCGCCGTCAGATCGTCGAGTCCTGGCGGGAGCCCGGCACCCGGCTCGGCATGTGGGTGCACTTCACCACCCAGTTCCCCGCGATGGTCTTCCTGCTGCTCTGGGGACTGCCGTACCTCGTCGAGGCGCAGGGTCTCTCCCGGTCGACCGCCGGGGGCCTGCTCACCCTGGTCGTCCTGTCGAACATGGTCGTCGGCCTCGCGTACGGGCAGGTCATCGCCCGCCACCACGCGGCCCGCGCCCCGCTCGCCCTCGGCACGGTCGCGGCCACCGCCCTGCTGTGGGCGGCCACCCTCGCGTACCCCGGCGACCACGCGCCGATGTGGCTGCTCGTCACGCTCTGCCTGGTCCTCGGCGCCTGCGGTCCTGCCTCGATGATCGGCTTCGACTTCGCCCGTCCGGCGAACCCGCCGGAGCGTCAGGGCACCGCGTCGGGCATCGTCAACATGGGCGGTTTCACGGCCTCGATGACGACGCTGCTCGCCGTCGGCGTCCTGCTCGACGCGACCGGTGACGACTACCGGATCGCGTTCTCGTCCGTCTTCGTCCTGGAGGCGGTCGGCGTCGTGCAGATCCTGCGCCTCAAGGCCCGCACCCACCGCAGGGAGCGGGAACGGCTCGTCGCCAGCCGCGTGGAGGCCGTGCACGTCCCCGTGTAGCGCCCAAGGCCTGATCCAAACGACAGGCCCTAGCGGGGCGTCACAGCGAAGTTGTCGAGGATCGCCGCCGCGAGCCCCTCGTCGCCCTCGGTCTTGACCCGGTCGGCCACGTCGGCCGGCCGGACCCGGCCGCAGGCGAGCCGTACGAACGTCTCCCAGTCCGTCGCGAGCGTCACCGCGGGGCCCAGCGACGGTGCGCCGTCGATCGAACCGCGGCCCTCCGCGTCGACCCGTACCGTCCGCAGGAACTCCACCGGACCGCTCACGTCGAGGACGACCGCCGAGGAGGGCGGCGCGCCCGCGTCCTTGGCGACCACCTTCGGCAGCGCCTCCAGGAGCACGTCCCGCGTCACGTGCGCGCCCGCCGAGTCCAGGTTGCCCGGCACACCGAGCGCGACCCGCAGGTCCTGCTCGTGCACCCACACGTCGAAGGCGCGCATCCGGTAGGCCAGTTCCAGGGACTGCTCGGCGCCGAGGGGGGCGCGGATCAGATGCTCGGGGGAGCGGTTCTCGTTGCGGAGCTGCCGGGCCCGGCGGATGAGGATGTACTCCAGCTCGGAGGTCATCTCCGGCGCGGTGTGGTGCCGCCGCACATCGACCTGGACCTCCATGTAGCGCGCGAAGTCACTGCGTACGTGGTACAGATCGCGCGGCAGGGAGTGGATCGGCCGCGGATCGCCGAGCATCTCCGTCTCCATGCCGATCACATGGGACACGATGTCCCGAACCGACCAGCCGATGCACGGTGTCGGCCGGTTCCACTCGCCCTCCACGAGCGGCTGCACCAGCTCGGCTATCGCCTCGATGGAGTGGGTCCAGGCGTCGGCGTAGTTCTGGAGGCTGGGATGGACGGTCACGGGACCCCTCGGCGGTTCTTCGGTGCGCGGGCTGAAAACACGACTGGGTGGGAGGCTCGGACGCTAAGTTACGCTGCCCGGAGGCACCCCGGCAGTGCTTTCGTGTGACGATCGTAGGCCTGTGTTGACGGCTCGAATGCCAGGACGGTGGTAGTGTGCGCGCCTCGCTGATCCAGATCGCGGTAGACCCGGACGAACCGGTCGACGCCAGGCGTGCCCGCGTGGCCCGTCTCGTACGGGCGGAATCCGGCCGCGCCGACCTCGTCATCCTGCCCGAACTGTGGCCCATGGGCGCCTTCGCGTACGAGTCCTTCGCCGCCGAGTCGGAGCCGCTGAACGGCCCCACGCACCGGGCGATGGCCGCCGCCGCGCGCGACGCCGGGGTCTGGCTGCACGCCGGGTCCTTCGTCGAGGCCGAGGGCGGTGCCCTCTACAACACCTCGCTCGTCCTCTCCCCCGACGGCGAACTCGCCGCCTCCTACCGCAAGATCCACCGCTTCGGCTTCGACAAGGGCGAGGCGGTGATGATGGCCGCGGGCGAGGACCTGGTCACCGTCGATCTGCCCCAGCTCACCCTCGGCGTCGGCACCTGCTACGACCTGCGCTTCCCCGAGCTCTTCCGCGGGCTCGTCGACGCGGGCGCCCAGGCCTTCGTCGTCCCGGCCGGCTGGCCGGCCCGCCGCCGCGCCCACTGGAGCCTGCTCGCGCGGGCCCGCGCCGTCGAGAACCAGGCGTACGTCCTCGCCTGCGGTACGGCGGGCACGCACGCCGGCGTCGAGCAGGCCGGGTACTCCGTCGTCGTCGACCCGTGGGGCGAGGTCCTCGCGGAGGCGGGCCCCGACGAGGAGATCCTGAGGGTCGTCCTCGACCCGGCGAAGGTCACCACGACCCGCGAGCAGTTCCCGGCCCTGAAGGACCGGGTGCTCGGGGTCGCGGCGCCGAAGCGGGCCTGAGACCCCGCCCCCGCCGGGCCTCACGCCTGCGTCGCTGCCGCCGGGCCTCACGCCTGCGGCGACCCCGCCGGGCCTCACGCCTGCGCCGGTGCCTGTTCCCGGACGAGTTCGCCCTCGTCCGGGAGGAGGCCCGTCAGCTCCTGCCAGATGTCCTTCGGGGCGACGTGGCGCAGCCGGAACGGGCTGCCCGCGCTCGCCCCGCCCTCCGCCATCGGCTCGGCGGGCAGCTCGCGGAGCCAGTAGCCGAGCGGACCGCAGTCCCAGGCGGCGACCGCGCGGGCCGACACCCCCTGCACCCCGTCCTGACGGCCCTGCCAGGCCGCGGTCATGCGCCAGTTGGAGCGCAGCTCCACGATCAGCTCCGCGAGCCGCACGGCGGTACCGTCCGCCGCCCCGGCCGCGCGCAGCGCCTCGGCGACCTGGACCCGCTCGTCCGCGCCGGGCGCCGACGCGGCCTTCTCCAGGGCCGCGAGCCCCGCCTCCAGGACGCCCACGGTCGTCTCGACCACCTCGCCGCCCGCCTCCGCCGCACCGGACCGGCGCAGCCCGATCAGGTCGGCGAGCGTCCACACCACGGTCCGCGGTTCGACGAGCCGGTACTCGGCCTCCTCCTGGCCGGGCCAGGTCTCGTGGCAGACGACGTGGTCCGCGCCGATGAGCACCCCGTGGTGCAGCGTGCCCTGCCGGCCGCCCGCCTCGAGGGAGACGATCACGGCCGGCTGCACGAGGGTCTGCATCAGGGGCAGCAGGAGCGCGGACAGCTCCCCCGCCCCGTTCGTGAGCCCGCAGTCCCGCAGTCGCGCCGCGGCGGGCGCCATGGACTCCGGGACCGGCTGACCGGTCGCCAGCTGGGCGAGGACGAAGACCTCGTCGTCGTTCAGCCGGAAACGGGATCGGGTCACGTCGAAGGAAGGCATGTGTCGCTCACTCATGTAGGTCGGGTGGGGACGGGGGCCGGTGGGGCCGTTGGGTCCTATGGGGCTCAGTACTGGGACTCGGTCCAGAAATGGGTCGCGCGGGAGATGCCCGCCTTCACCGCGCCGACCCGTGTCAGGACGGAGCGGTCGACGCCCGCGAAGATCAGGGCGAGGGCCAGGTCCCCGCCCTCGGCGCGCCCGGAGACCTGGACGGACAGCCTGCGGTTCTTGCCGCGTCCGGACTCGCGGACGGTGATCGTGACCCCGGGGTCCTCGTCGTCGGCCTGGCGGGTCAGGACGTAGCCGCTCTTGTCGAGGGCCGCGAGCCGGTAGTGGTCGCCCGCGTACCGCATCGTCAGGGCGCGCTGTTCGAGGGTGGCGCCGAAACGGTTCCGGTCCACGTACACCATCCGGTCGCCGACCCGCAGCGTGGACCGGTTCAGGGTCGGCAGCTTGAGCCCCTCGGCGTGCATCCCGCGCGACTCGAAGGAGGTGGTCGGCAGCAGCCCGCCGCGCACCTCCGAGACGATCGACTCGGGCGTGGTGCGGGTCATGGGACAGGTCAGGACGATCTCGCCGAACTCCGGCGAGACGCCCCGCCAGCCCGCGCGGTAGTCGTGCCGGTTCCCCTCCTTCCACGCCTGGAGCTCGAACGGGGTGACGTTGGTGTGCATGAACGGATTCCTTTACGGTCACGGTCACGGGCGCGGCCGGCATCGGGCTCGGTCGAACGGGCTCAGTCGAACGGGCTCAGTCGAACGGGTTCAGCGCGCTGCCCAGCTTCTTCGCACCGCTCGCGATCCCCGACCCCACGTCGGAGGCCTTGTCGCCGATCCAGTCGCCGGCCTGATCCAGACCCTTCCCGATGGCCTCGTGGTTGTCCCAGATCAGCGCGGCACCGTAGGCCACGCCGGTGCCGACGGCGAGCCCGAGGGTGACCGGGTTCGGGGCCACCGTCAGGGCCGTCATGGAGGCGCTGAACGCCGTCCCGGTGAGGTCGGAGGCGAACTTCGCCGGATCGGCCTTGATCATGTCCGTGTTGTACGTGGCGAGGTTGGCCACGCCGTACGCGGTGGCGGCCACACCGCCGACGACACCGGCGCCGCGGATCCAGCCCGCGGCCTTGGCGGCGTTGGCGAGTCCGCCGTTCTGCGCGACCTTCACCAGGTTGGCCTCGGCGGCGGTCGGCATGAAGAAGGCGCCGTTGCGCATGAACCCGCCGAGCATGGCGGCCTCGTCGGAGCCGGTCAGCGCGGTCGCGAGACCCGGCGGCACCTTGCTGAGCATGCTGCCGGGAGCCGCCCCGGCCAGCCGCATGTTGAAGTGCTTGGACAGGAAGGTGCCGGGCGCGGTCGGATGGACGAACGGCGGCCGGATCGCCTTGGACAGCTTGTACGAGTAGAGGCCGGCCGATGTCAGGGCGCCCGCGAACGCGCCCGCCGTGATGGTGCCCTTGGTGAACCCGGCCACCAGGTCGGCCAGTTTCTCGTTGCCGGTGAGCTTGGCGATGCCGTCGCGCTGGAGCCGTGCGACGTAGTCGTCGAGCGTCTCGTTATCCTTCATCTTCAGCCAGGCGAGGTTCATCCGGTCGTCCTTGGCCTTGTCGTCGGCCGCGGAGACCTTGCCGGCGTCACCGTTGAACCCGGTGCCGAGCGTCTCGTCGTTCTTGTTGCCGTAGCCGTCCTTGACGACGGCCTCCAGGTCCTTCTTCAGGTCCTGGTCGGCGAGGTCGAAGGCCTTCACGCAGCCGGCCAGGTGCTCGGTCCAGGCGGCCTCGGCATCGCGGACGCTCTTGGCGCCGTCCGGGTCGTGGTGCAGCGCGCTGCGCTCGCTCGGCGAGAGCCGCTCGTAGTCGTAGGCCACCCTGCCCTGCTCGGACACCTTCATCCCGGCCTTGACGGCGTCGGCGCGGGCGTTCTCCAGCTGCTTCTTCAGCTCGGTGAACTGCTCGTGGGCGTTGCGCAGCAGCGTCCCGGTGGCCTTCGCCTGCGTCTGGGCAGCCTGGTACTCGTAGCGGGTCGCCGTGAAGTTGGTGTGGGCGGCGGTCGCGCTCTCGCCCAGCCAGGTCTGCGCCGTCGTCAGCGACTGCACGCTGTCGCGGTAGCGCTCCTCGACCTTGTGCAGCTCGGCCGCCATCTCGGTCCACTTGTCGGCGGTGGCGGAGAGCTTGCCCAGGTCGGTCGTCATGATCTCGGAGTACGTCAGCATGTCCGCGGCCCTCTCAGTACTGCTCGATGCGCGAGGTCGGCCGGACCCCCGCGATACGGGCGCGGGTGTCGATCTCCTGCTGGCCGAACGAGAGGGCGGCGCCGCGCAGGGCGGTCTTCTCGGAGGCGAGCCGGGCGAGGAGGTTCTTGACCTGGTTGTCCCATGTGGTCTCGACGGTCTTCAGACCGGCGGCGGTGGCCCAGCCCTCGAATCCGCTGACGGCGGCGGTCGTGGCGGCGTCGGCCCACTTGGCGGCCTTCGCCGTGTCCGGCTCCAGCTCGTTCTCGATGGTGTTCGCCGCGGCCTTCTTCTTTGCTGGTGCGGTGGCGAGGTTCGGCGCACCGCCCGAAGCACCCCCGCCGCCTCCACCGCCGCCACCGTCGAGCTGGTTCAGCCGCGTACCGACCGGGTCTTGCGGCGTCGTGCCGGACCGCATTCCGGCCCAGTCCTCGTCAAAGCCCATGTCGCTGCGCCCCCATGAAAAAAAAGATCATCACTTTGCAGGTGCACCGTATGTTTCCGTGGCGACGCCCGAGACGCAAGGTGCGATCTCCCGTGCCTGATCAGAGCGTGATGCCCCGCAGGGAGGCCCGCACGGGTGCCGGACCCGGCGTGTACTCCGCCCAGGCCGCCGCCAGTCTGACCACCGCCTCCGTGAGCCCCTCGGGCGGCAGCAGGAAGTGCAGGCGCAGATGCCGCACGCTGCCGCCGAGGGCGTCGGTCGTCGCGCCCGGCAGGACGGCCACCCCGTGCCGGAGGGCGAGTTGGGCGAAGGAGACGCCGTCGCCGTGCGGGAGCCGCACCCAGAGGGTCTGGCCGCCGGTCGCCGGCGCGCAGGACCAGGAGGGCAGCAGCCGGGCCAGCTCCGCGCGGAGGTGGGCGTGACCCGCGCGCAGATCGCGCAGCCGGGCGTCCCGTACGGCCGTGAACCCGTCGAGGATCCTGGCCGCGACCAGCTGGGACGCCACGTCGCAGCCCAGGTCGTGCAGGGCCTTCAGGCGGGCGAGCCGGGAGACCAGGGGCGCCGGGCCGCGCACCCAGCCGATGCGCAGGCCGCCCCACACGACCTTGCTGAGCGAGCCGACGGCGATCACCTCGCCGTACGAGGAGAGGGAGGGGTGGGACGACTCGAGGACCCCGTCGGTGGCGTCGGCGTCGAACGCCAGGTCGCCGAGGACCTCGTCGTCGACGAGCGGCACCCCCAGCGCGTTCGCCGCCTCCACGAGCCGGCGCCCCGCGAGCGGCGGGAGGACCGTCCCCGTGGGGTTCTGGAACCGGGCCACCACAAAGGCCAGGGACGGCCGGTGATCCTCCATCACCCGCACCGCCTCCGCCACGTCGAGGCCGTCGGGCCCCACCGCCACCGGCAGCGGTACGGCGGCCGCCTCCCGGAACAGGTCGAGCGCCCCCGGATACGTCGGCGCCTCCACGAGCACCCCGTCCCCGGGCGCGAGGAGCAGCCGGGCGAGCAGCGACAGCGCCTGCTGCGCCCCGGTGGTGACCAGGATCTGCCCCGGCTCGGTCGGCACCCCCCGCGCCGCGTACCGCGCCGCGACCGCCGTCCGCAGCACCGCGAGACCGGCCGGGTAATAGCCGATGTCGCCGTCGGGAAGGACGAGCGTGCGGTACGCCTCCGCCAGTGCGGGCGGCGGCTGGGTGGGCGCGGCGCAGCTCAGCAGGATCACGTCGTCCGGCGCCTCCAGGAGGTGCAGGAACAGCGGGTTCGACGTCTCCGTCACCCGGGGCGTCTCCGGAGCGAGCGCCGCGCGCGCGACCCGGGTCCCGCTGCCCTGCCGCCGTACGAGCCGCCCCTCCTGGCGCAGGGTGTCGTAGGCGGCGACCACCGTCGTACGGCCCACGGACAGGGCCTGCGCGAGCCGCCGGTCGGGCGGCAGGAGGGTGCCAGGGGGCAGCGCGGCCTCGTCGATCAGGCGGCGAGCCGGGCGGCGAGCAGCAGGTACAGCGGCCCGCGTCCGGCCGACCAGCGGCCGAGCCGGGCGGTCAGGTCGGTGACGGACGCGTCGATTGGCTCCATTGCCGAACCAATCTGCCGGTATTGGACCTGGGAAGGCAAACAGCCCGTCCACAGACTGATCACATGAGCCACGCCGACTCCGAAGAAGCCACCCTCCACGCCGAGGTCCGCCCCGGGGTCCGCCCCGAGACCCTCGCCGTCCACCCGCCGCACGTCGAGATCACGGGCAGCCGGCCCCTCGGGGTCCCCCTCCACCAGGGCCACGTCTTCGCCTTCGACTCGGCCGACGCCCTCGCCACCGCCTTCACCTCCGGCGACGCCTTCCTCTACAGCCGCCTCGGCAACCCCACCGTCCGTACCCTGGAGGACGCGGTCGCCCGCCTGGAGGGCGGCACCACCGCCCTCTCCTTCGCCTCCGGCATGGGCGCCGTCAACGCCGTCCTGCTCGGCCTGCTCTCCAGCGGCGACCACGTCATCGCCCAGTCCTGCCTGTACGGCGGTACGTACGCGGTCCTCACCGACCTCGCCACCCGCTGGGGCGTCGACGTCACGTACGTCTCCGGCACCGACCCGGACGAGGTGCGCGCGGCCCTGCGCCCCACGACCCGGCTCCTCTACCTGGAGACCATCGCCAACCCGACCACCCGCGTCTCCGACCTGCCCGCGCTCGCCGCCGTCGCCGCCGGGGCCGGGGTCCCGGTGGCCGTCGACAACACCTTCGCGTCGCCGCTCCTCTGCCGGCCCCTCGACCACGGCGCCGACATCGTCGTCCACTCCGCCACCAAGTATTTGGCCGGGCACGCGGACGTCCTCGGCGGCGTCGCCGTCTTCAGGAACCCGGAGCTGTACGGGCGCGTCCGCCACCACGCCGTCGAGCAGGGCGCGTCCACCGACCCGTTCGCCGCCTGGCTCACCCTGCGCGGCATGCAGACCCTGTCCCTGCGCATGGAACGGCAGTGCGCGAGCGCCGCCGACCTCGCGGCCAGGCTCGCCGCGCACCCCGCGGTCGAAGCCGTCCGCCACCCCGCGCTCGCGAGCCACCCGGACCGGGAGATCGCCGCACGCCTGCTGCCCCGCGGAGGCGGCGGCGTCGTCTCCGCCGACCTGGCGGGCGGCCGGGAGGCAGGCCGCGTCTTCGTCGAGGCGGTGCGGCTCGCCGCCCTCAGCGTCTCCCTCGGCGACGTGAAGACCCTGGTGATGCACCCGGCCTCCACCTCGCACCACCAACTCGACGCGACGGCCCTGGCGGCGGCCGGGATCGGCCCCGGCACGGTCCGGATCTCGGTCGGCATCGAGCACGTCGAGGACCTGTGGGACGACCTGGAACAGGCGCTGGAGAAGGCCGCGTAACCCCTGAAGAAGGCCTCCGCTCAGTCCTCCCGCTCAGTCCTCCCGCTCCCGCTCGGCCATCCGGATCACGCACACCGCCACGGCGACGAGCAGGGCGGCGTCCGCGTCCTCGCGGACCACGTTCACCGCGTACGTCTCGCGGACGTGGAACCACTGGCGGGAGATGTGGGCCAGGAGTTCACCCTCGTACTCGACGGTGAACTCCCGGTCCAGGATCCGGCCGCTGACGTCCAGTTCGGTGCCCTCGACGAGCGTCACCCGGAAGTGGTTGCGCAACAGCGAGAGCCGCTTGCGGCGGACCGACGCGAGCGGCCGGTCGTCGCGCTCGATGGTCATGGCGTCCCGCAGGCTGAACATCTTCTGCCGCAGCGTGATCAGGACCCGCCCGTCGGGGTCCTTCAGCTCCAGGGTGTCGCGCAGCCGCAGCGCCTTGCCGTCGACGAGGAAGGCGTGGCGGCCCTGCTCGTCCTCGATCCAGTAGTCGTCGCCGATCGCGAAGATCTTGTCCCGTACGAGATATTTCACGCCGGTATGCCTGCCCGTACGAGCGGTGCTTCTCACCCGAAGTAGCGGGTGAACGCGTCCGGCGTCGCCCCGAGCACCGGGCCGAACGGCGAGTCGAGCTGATGGATCAGCAGCACGGTGAACGCGATGAAACCGGCCAGGCCCATCACCATCACCACGTGGGTCGCGCTCCGCCTGATCCCGAAGAGGAACATGAACGCCAGCGTCAGCGCGCCGCCGATGATGAGGCCCGTCCACAGCACGGGGGAGAGGCGCTCCTGCGCCGCCGCCTCCCGGCCGCGCCGGGCGTCGTCGACGTAGCCGAGCTGGGCCAGGACCTCCTGGGCGGCGATCTGGTGGGGCACCTTCGCGGTCTCCCCCACCTCGCCGGCCTGCCGCAGCCGTTCGAGGAGCTGCCAGCCGGTCTGGTCGAGCGGTTCGCGCGCCGCCATCACCGGCCACTCGACGGACACGACGTGACCGGCGTACGTCCGGGCCGCGTCGCGCAGCGGCTGCCGCCGGTCGGCGGGGAGGGCGTCCGCGAGCAGGTACGTCTGGTGCAGGGCGCTCGCCTCGTCCTGTACGTGGTCGGCGGCGGAGGAGCGGGTGTCCCAGACGGAGACCAGGCAGAGTCCGAGGACGACGGCGTAGAGGACCGACACCATCATCGCGATGTACTCGGCGACGTCCTCTCGCGGCTCCTCGTCCGCGCCGAGCGGGAAGAGCCGGGTCTTGGCGACGACGGCGAGGGCGGCGACGAGGGCGACGCCGAGGACGACGACGAGCGTTTCGAGCAGGACCACGGTCAGCTTCTCCGGTTGCCGAGGAGGGCGGCCGCGACGGCCGCCGGGATCAGGAGCAGCAGGAGCGTCGTCGCGACCCCCAGCTCACTCGCCTCGCGCCCCCGCCGCCGCACCCGCCCGAGGAACCCCTCGGAGTCGAGCGCGGCGGCCCGGTGGGCGGAGGGAGGGGAGGGAGGGTCGGCGGCGCGGTCGGCACCGACACCGACATCGCCGACACCGACACCGCCGGCCCCGGCCCCCGCAACAGGCGCCACGCCGGCCCCCACGCCGGCGCCAGGGCCGACCCCGGCGGCGCCGACCGCGGCCTCGCCGCCGGGCGGGTCGAGGGGAGGCCCCTGAGGCATGACGCCAGGGGCCACGGCGACGGGAGGAGGTGCTGCAGCGGGAGGCGGGGCGGCCCCGGTCCCGGCCCCCACCCCGGCGACCCTTTCGGGCAAGGCGGCAGCCCCAGCGGCCCCAGCGGCCCCAGCGACCCCATCAGCCCCGGCGGCGACCCCAGCGACCCCATCAGCCCCGGCGGCCCCGGGACCCCTCACGCCAAGGCCGCCAGCGTCCCCGACCGACCCACCACTCCCCGGTACGGGCTTCCGTGCGGAAGCCTGGTGGGGCGCCACCGAGAAGACGACGGACGACCGGGCGACGAGCGTCGGCGCCCGTACGCGTCCGCCGCCGGGCCCGTAGGTGGTCACCCGGTCGCTCCCGGAGACGAGCCCCGTACTCCGGTGGGTGCCCGGAGGCCGCCGCACGGTGGCCGTACAGCGGGCCGAGGCGCCGGGGGCGAGCACCGGAACGGTCCCGGGCCGCCCCGCGCAGTCCACGGCACCGCCGCGCAGCCCGAGGGCGGTGTCCTCGACCCGCACCGCGTGAAGGGGCCGGTTCCCGCGATTGGTCACGGTGTACGTGAGGGTGGCCGCGCCCCGCCCGGAAGCCCCGGAAGCCCCGGAAGCCCCGGAAGCCCCGGGAGCCGCCCGACCCGGCGCCCCGGCGCCGCCGCGCCCCGGGGCCCCGAACGTCACCCGCTCGGTGAGCGCGAGGCCCCCGACGACCCCGGTGTACCCGGTGCGGGCGGTCGCGGTGAGGCGCCGCCGGAGCGAGGGGACGGCGCCCTCCGCGCGGACGGTCCCGCGGTGCGCCCCGGGCGCCGCGCGGAACCTGGCCACGCACTCCAGCTCCCCGAGCGCGGTGAGCGGCCCGCCGGGGCAGCGCACGGACCCGGAGGGGACCTGGGGGTCGACGACCTGCACCCCGTACAGGTGCGCCTCCCCGCGGTTCACGAGGCGGTACCGCTTCACGACCTGCCCGCCGGCCCGGAGAGCGGGCGGCCGACGCCCGGTCTGCCCCCGCCCGTTCACGGTCACGGTGACCCGCAGGTCCCCGTCCCCGACCCCACCGGCCCGGGCCGCGGTGGTGGGCAGGGCCAGACAGGGCACAACAAGCAGCACCACCAGAAGCCACCGTGTAGCCGTCGGCAGCAAAAAGTCCGATGATCTGACAAAGCGCTCCATCATGCCCGCCATGCTGGCCACCGACCACCCCGACCCCGTCCCCGGACACGCAGCCCCGCCCCACCCCGCCCCGACTTTCCACCCGTACGGCACCCTTGACCCATGAACGACTCCACGCCCGCGACCCCGCCCCGCCGTGCCCGTGTCCGTGCCCCTGAGCTGATCGGCAAGGGGGGCTGGCTGAACACGGGAGGAGACGACCTGACCCTCGCCGACCTGCGAGGAAAGATCGTTCTGCTCGATTTTTGGACCTTTTGCTGCGTCAACTGCCTGCACGTGCTCGACGAGCTCCGGGAGCTTGAGGAGAAGCACCGGGACACGCTCGTCATCGTCGGGGTGCACTCGCCGAAGTTCGTGCACGAGGCCGAGCACCAGGCCGTCGTCGACGCCGTCGAGCGGTACGAGGTGCACCACCCCGTACTGGACGACCCGGAGCTCGCGACCTGGAAGCAGTACGCCGTGCGCGCCTGGCCGACGCTCGTCGTGATCGACCCCGAGGGGTACGTCGTCGCCCAGCACGCCGGTGAGGGGCACGCCAACGCGATCCGGACGCTCGTCGAGGAACTGGAGGCCGAGCACGAGGCCAAGGGCACGTTGCGGCGCGGGGACGGGCCGTACGTGGCGCCCGAGCCGGTCGCGACCGACCTCCGGTTCCCCGGCAAGGCGATCCTGCTGCCGTCCGGGAACCTCCTCGTCTCCGACACCACCCGGCACCAGCTCGTCGAGCTCGCCGCGGACGGCGAGACCGTCGTGCGGCGGATCGGCGACGGCGTCTTCCGGGAGCCGCAGGGCCTCGCCCAGCTGCCCGACGGCAGGATCGTCGTCGCCGACACGGTGAACCACGCCCTGCGCGTGTTCGATCCCGAGACCGGCGCGATCGAGCTCGTCGCCGGTACCGGGAAGCAGTGGTGGCAGGGGTCCCCGACCTCCGGGCCCGCCCTCGACGTCGACCTGTCCTCGCCGTGGGACGTGGCCTGGTGGCAGGGCAAGGTGTGGATCGCCATGGCCGGCGTCCACCAGCTGTGGACGTACGACCCCGAGGCCGGGACGGTGGAGGTCGCCGCCGGCACCACCAACGAAGGCCTCGTCGACGGGCCCGCCGCCGAGGCCTGGTTCGCGCAGCCCTCGGGGCTCTCGGCCACCGACGACCGGCTGTGGATCGCCGACTCCGAGACCAGCTCCCTGCGCTGGATCGACCCCGAGGGGGTCGTCCGCACCGCCGTCGGCACCGGCCTCTTCGACTTCGGTCACCGCGACGGCGCCGCGGGCCAGGCCCTGTTCCAGCACCCGCTGGGCGTGACGGCCCTGCCCGACGGCTCGGTCGCGGTCAGCGACACGTACAACCACGCCCTGCGCCGTTACGACCCCGCCACCGGTGAGGTCACCACGCTCGCCACCGATCTGCGCGAGCCGAGCGACGCGGTCCTCGTCGACGGCGACATCGTGGTCGTCGAGTCCGCCCGGCACCGGCTGACCCGGCTGCGGCTCCCCGAGGAGGCCGTCCGGGTCGAGGCGGTCGCCCACCGCACCAAGCGCGAGGCCACCGAGGTCGCCCCCGGCCGCCTCCGCCTGGACGTCGTCTTCCAGGCCCCCACGGGCCAGAAGCTGGACGAGCGCTACGGCCCCTCGACGCGGCTCCTGGTCTCCTCGACCCCGCCCGAGCTGCTGCTCGGCGGCGAGGGCACGGGCACGGACCTCTTCCGTGAGCTCGACCTGAACCCGGAGCTCACGGAGGGCGTCCTGCACGTCTCGGCGATGGCCGCGTCCTGCGACGACGACCCTGCCAACGAGTACCCGGCCTGCCACGTCCACCAGCAGGACTGGGGAGTTCCGGTGAAGGTCACGACCACCGGTACCGCCCGCCTCCCCCTGATCCTCGCGGGCATGGACGACTGAGGAGCGATGCCCGGTCGCCTTCCCGGTGGGCTCAGCCCTCCAGGAAGGCGACCAGCGCGTTCGCGAGGAGGTACGGGTCCGCCGCGCCGCAGAGTTCGCGGGCGCTGTGCATGGACAGGATCGCGACGCCGATGTCGACGGTCGTGATGCCGTGGCGGGCGGCGGTGATCGGGCCGATCGTCGTGCCGCAGGGCATGTCGTTGTTGGAGACGAACGACTGCCAGGGCACCCCGGCCTTCTCGCAGGCGGCGGCGAAGATCGCCCGGCCGCTGCCGTCGGTGGCGTACCGCTGGTTGACGTTCACCTTGAGGATGGGGCCGCCGTTGACGCGCGGGTGGTGCGTCGGGTCGTGGCGCTCCGCGTAGTTGGGGTGGACGGCGTGGCCGGTGTCGGAGGACAGGCAGACGGTGCCGGCGAAGGCCCGCGCCCGGTCCTCGTACGAGCCGCCGCGGGCGTAGACGGAACGCTCCAGGACGTTGCCGAGGAGGGGGCCCTGGGCGCCGGTGTCGGCCTCGGAGCCGTTCTCCTCGTGGTCGAAGGCGGCGAGGACCGGGATGTACGGGAGGTCGTCGCGGCCCGCGAGGGACGCGAGCGCGGCGGTGGCGGCGTGCACGGAGAGCAGGTTGTCCATGCGCGGGCCGGCCAGGAGCTCGCGGTCGCGGCCGAGGTAGGCGGGCGCCTCGACGGCGTGGACCATCAGGTCCCAGCCGCTGACGTCCTCGGCGTCGACGCCGGCCTCGGCGGCGACGAAGGAGATCAGGTCGCCCTCGTGGACGTCGCCGATGCCCCAGACGGGCTGCATGTGGCGCTGGCGCTCCAGCTTGAGGCCGTCGTTCGCCCCGCGGTCGAGGTGGATGGCGAGCTGCGGGACGCGCATCAGCGGCCGGTCGACGTTGACGAGGTGGTGGCTTCCGTCGCGGAGGGTGAGGCGGCCGGCGAGGCCGAGGTCGCGGTCGAGCCAGGTGTTGAGGAGGCTGCCGCCGTAGATCTCGACGGCGACCTGGCGCCAGCCCTGCGCGCCCATGTCGGGCCGCGGCTTGACGCGCAGGTTGGGGGAGTCGGTGTGGGCGCCGACGATGCGGTACGGGGTGTGGGCGGCGGCGCCTTCCGGCACGTACCAGGCGATGATCGCGCCGCCGCGGATCACGTACTTCCCGCCGTGCGTTCCGTCCCAGGCGGCGGTCTCCTCGACCTGCCGGAAGCCGGCCTTCCCAAGCCGCTCGGCGGCGCTCGCGACCGCGTGGTACGGCGTGGGCGAGGCCGTCAGGAAGGCCATGAGGTCGTCGGTGTGTCCGCGGTCGAAGGCGCCGGCGGTAGGACGGGAAGCTGCGCTGCTCATGGACTCACCTTACGCAGCGGGGCTCCCCGTGATGTGGCGGGATGACCACTCCTGCCCACTCGTGAGCGGGCCGGTGCGCCGGGGAGGGGCCCGGTCGCGTCCACCGGTAGGACCCGGCGAGTGAGCCGAAGGGCGCGCCGGGGGAACAGGGCCGAGCGCGCGGAGGCCCGTGAGGAACGAGCGGGTCGAGCACGGTCGGCCCTGTTCCCCCGGCTCTCAGCGCCCGGAGGCGAACCGAGCCTTGAAAAGAGAGCAAAACGGCCCGCCCCCCTCCCCGGGGACGGGCCGTTCCCTGCAGGACGTGGGCGCGTGTTAGAACGCGGCCTCGTCCAGGTCCATCACCGAGCTGTCGATGGCCTCGGCGAGCGCGCGCTCGGCGGAGACGCCGGGCAGGACGTTGGCGGCGAAGAACTTCGCGGCCGCGATCTTGCCCTGGTAGAAGGCGACATCCTTGCCGGTGGCGCCGGCGGCCAGCTTCTCGGCGGCGACGGCGGCACCGCGCAGCAGCAGGTAGCCGACGACGACGTCGCCGGAGGCGAGCAGCAGGCGGGTGGTGTTGAGGCCGACCTTGTAGATGTTCTTGACGTCCTCGCCGGTGGCGGTGAGGTCGGTGATCATCGTGCCGACGATGCCCTCCAGGTCGACGGCGGCCTTGGCGAGCGCGTCGCGGGCGCCGGCCAGGTCGTCGCCGCCGGTGCCGACCGCGAGGAACTTCTTGATCTCCTCGGACAGCGTGTTCAGGGCGGCGCCCTGGTCGCGGACGATCTTCCGGAAGAAGAAGTCCTGGCCCTGGATGGCGGTGGTGCCCTCGTAGAGGGTGTCGATCTTGGCGTCCCGGATGTACTGCTCGATCGGGTACTCCTGGAGGAAGCCGGAGCCGCCGAAGGTCTGGAGCGACTGCGCGAGCTGCTCGTAGCCCTTCTCGGAGCCGTATCCCTTGACGATCGGGAGCAGCAGGTCGTTCAGGCCGTGGAGAGCCTTGGTGTCCTCGCCGGCCGCTTCCTGGATCGCGATCTCGTCCTGGACGGAGGCCGTGTAGAGGACGAGGGAGCGCATGCCCTCGGCGTACGCCTTCTGCGTCATGAGGGAGCGGCGGACGTCGGGGTGGTGCGTGATGGTGACCTTGGGCGCGGCCTTGTCCATGAAGTTGGCCAGGTCGGTGCCCTGGACGCGCTCCTTGGCGTACTCCAGGGCGTTGAGGTAGCCGGTGGAGAGGGTGGAGATCGCCTTCGTGCCGACCATCATGCGGGCGAACTCGATGATGAGGAACATCTGGCGGATGCCGTCGTGCTTGTCGCCGATGAGCCAGCCCTTGGCGGGGTGCTGGTCGCCGAAGGTCATCTCGCACGTGTTGGAGGCCTTGAGGCCCATCTTGTGCTCGACGTTGGTGGCGTAGACGCCGTTGCGCGCGCCCAGCTCGCCGGTCTCCCAGTCGAACTCGTACTTGGGGACGAGGAAGAGGGAGAGGCCCTTGGTGCCGGGGCCTGCGCCCTCGGGGCGGGCGAGGACGTAGTGGAGGATGTTCTCCTCCATGTCGTGCTCGCCGGAGGTGATGAAGCGCTTGACGCCCTCGATGTGCCAGGAGCCGTCCTCCTGCTGGACGGCCTTGGTGCGGCCGGCGCCGACGTCGGAGCCGGCGTCGGGCTCGGTGAGGACCATGGTGGAGCCCCAGCGCTTCTCGACCGCGATCTGGGCGATCTTCTTCTGCGCCTCGTTGCCCTCGTTGTAGAGGACGCCGGCGAAGGCGGGGCCGGAGGAGTACATCCAGATGGCCGGGTTCGAGCCGAGGAGCAGTTCCGCGTACGCCCAGATCAGGGAGCGGGGGGAGACGGTGCCGCCGATCTCCTCCGGGATGCCGAGGCGCCAGTACTCGGACTCCATGAAGGCGTTGTACGACTTCTTGAAGGTGGCCGGTACGGGGGCGGTGTTGGTCTCGGGGTCGAAGACCGGCGGGTTGCGGTCCGCGTCGGCGAAGGACTCCGCGAGCTCGTTCTCGGCGAGGCGGCGGATCTCGTCGAGGATGCTCTTGGCGGTCTCGACGTCCATCTCCTCGAACGGCCCGGTGCCGTACACCTTGTCGCGGCCGAGCACCTCGAAGAGGTTGAACTCGATGTCGCGGAGATTCGACTTGTAGTGCCCCATGGCGACGGCTCCGTAAAGGCTCGGGGAGGAGGATGTCGTGCGTACGCGCGCGAGCCCGGTGCTTGTCCCGCCGGTCGTACTACCGGTGAGTAGCCCACGCTTCTCTACGATGATGCTACCCACCGGTAATAAGAGCAACCCCTATCCGGTCATCTGTGACACGAGCCGCAGAAAAAGGCCCGGGACATGTGCCCCGGGCCTCCCTCTCGCTCCGTACCGCCGCTCAGTACCTGTACCGAGCACCGGTGCTCAGTACAGACCCTTCAGGTCCGTCCCCTCGGGTGCGCGGAAGCAGCCGGAGACGACGGAGACGGCGATGAGGTTCTTCTGCTTAGGGTTCTTGCTGCCGACCGCCAGCTCGACGTTGACGGCGAAGGGCTCCTTCTCGGACTCCGCGAGCAGCTCCAGGTTCTTGGCCTTGCTGTTGTTCGGGCCGTAGGAGACGACCTTCCAGCCCTTGGTGGGCAGCGCCTGCCGGAGCCGCTCGAAGCCCTGCTTCAGCTCCTCGTCGGAGACGTCGTACACCGACCAGGGGTGACGGATCTTGAAGAGGTGGTCGCGGTCCTCCGGGCAGGTGGAGGCACCGGCGCCGCCCGGGGTCGTCCTGCCCTTCGGCAGCCCGATCATGTCGAAGATCTCGCTGGAGATCTCCTTGGTGCGCGTCCGCGCCTTCTCGACCTCGAGGGTCGTCGGGGTGTAGCCGAGGTCGCCGGTGTCGCCGGTGTCGCCGGTGTCGTTCATGGAGCATCCCGTCGCGAGGGTGGTGAGGCAGAGGAGGAGGACGCCGAGCGCCGCCCCGCGGGTCCTGGTGCGGTGGTTGCCGTGGTTCATCAGTCCTCGTTCACGTCGTCGTACCTGCCTGCCACGACCTTCGCCTGGTTCTTGAGACTCTCCGAGTCCCGCGTCCAGTAGTCGCTGTGCCCGCTGGTGTCCACGTCCATCCGGTGGGCGCCGAACAGTTCGTCGGAGGGCACGGTCTGTACGTACCCGGCGTTGAACGGGATGCCGTTCCAGGTCTCGACGCCCCACGTGTGGCCGCCGAGTCCGGCCGCCTTGCCGCCCGCGGGCACCACGTCGTTCCAGGCCGCCTCGGACCAGACGTGGTCCTTGCCGACGTCCAGGTCCTCGGCCCTGCCGGTCAGCATGCCGGGGCTGCCGACGGCGACGATGTCGTCGGCGGCGAGATCGCCCCGGTTGGAGGCGTCGCCGACGACCGTGGAGCCGTAGCTGTGTCCGATGATCGTGGTGTGGCTCTGGTCGGCGCCGCCCTGCACGGTCTCCAGGCCGTCCATGAACTGGAGCAGCTTGGGGGAGCCGTCGTGCGCCCAGCCCTTCTGCATGGCCTCGGGGACGATGGACTGCGGCGCCTCGTAGCCGAACCAGGTGATGGTGGAGACGCTCTGGCCCGGCGCCCAGTTCTGGGTCTCCCGCCAGGTCTCCGTCATCCGGCTGATGTTGTCGTCGAAGTCCTTCAGGTTCGTCGTCGTGCCCGGCACGTAGACGGCGGTGTGGTCGGCGGTGTCGGGGTTGCCGTTGGCGATGATCGCCCGGCCGATGCCGTCCTTGTCGTAGCCGAGGAGGTACGCCTCCGGCAGCCCCTCCTTGCCGGTGGCGTCGAAGCGGGCCTGGATCGAGTCGCTGCCCTTGAGCTGGTCCTTCAGCCGCTCCTGGTCCTTCTGCCACTGCTTGTACTCGGGGCTGAGGACGGCGGCCGGGTAGCTGCCGTTCGGGTTCGGGATGTACTGGTTCGGCGCGGGCTTGTTCAGGTCCGTCTGGATCTGCGCCCGGGTCTCGGCGAAGACCGTCCGGTTGGCGTCGTCGCGGACCGAGGACGGAAGGCCGTCGAGGGCGCCGACGGAGGCCGGGTAGAGGGTGGCGTACTCGTCACGCTGTTCCTGGCTGAGGCCGTTCCACCAGGCGGCGTTCTCCTTGGGGGACTTGCCGTGCGGGATCTTGTCGTCGTCGGCGTACTTCCCCGCGGCCTGCTGGAGGGCCTTGGTGTCGGCGGCGGCGTCGACGAGGTCCGCGTCGCTGACGTCGAGGCCGGGGTCGGCCCTGAGCCTGCGGAGGGCGGCGGCGTAGCGGCCGTCGATCTCGGTGGCCTCGCGGACGGCGTCGCCGATGCGCTGGGCGATGTCCTCGGCCTTGCCCTTGTTGGCGTCGGCGCTGCCGACCCCCTCGCCCTTGCCGGGCGCGAGCGGGACGGGGGCGCCGTGCTCGGCGGTGTTGTTGCCGGGTGCGAGGACGAGGGAGTCGGTCGGGTACTCCACCGAGCCGTCGGGCTTGACCGTGAACTTGAGGTTCTCGGCGTCCTCGAGGGCCTGCTTCAGTTTCCGCTGCGGCGCGGCGAGTTCGGAGGCGAGTCCGTTGAGCGCGGTGCGTATCAGTCCGCATTCGGTGTGCAGGTACTGGAAGTTGCGGCTGAGCTGCCGGACGGCGTGGGTCGCGCCGGTGGCCGTCTCGCCCTTCTGCGTGTCGTGGATCTTGGCGAACATGCCGTTGTCGACACGGTCCTTGTCGGCGTTGGAGCGGGAGGAGACCTTGCCCCAGCCGTCGGCGGCGTCGGTGTACTCGGCCGGCTTCAGGTCGCGCAGTTGCTGCCAGGTGGGCACGGCGGGATCACTCGCCCTTCTTCTGGCCGGGGCCGGTGGACTCGGCGGCCATCTTCCGGCGGGTGTCGTCCTCGCGTTCGCCGAAGTCGCGGCCGGCGCTCTTCAGCGCGCCTTCCAGCCGCCCGCACTCGTCGCGCACGGCGGTCAGCCGGGCCTTCCAGGTGCCGAGGATCTCGGTGAGGGCGCTGGAGGAGTCGAAGCCGGCGGTGCCGGCGGCGTAGCCCTCGTTCGCCGTGTCGAGGTCCGTGAGCGAGGTGGCGGTGGACGTGCGCAGCAGGCCAGAGGTGGTGCCCGCGGAGTGCCAGGGGCCCGCGTCGGCCTTCAGGTTCGCGTCACCGCCGCCCGGGCCGTTCTGGCCGAACGGGCCGTCCTGCTCGGGGCCGGGTAGGCCCGCGAGATTCATCGCCGCGGGCCGTTCGGTGGCGGCCGGCCCTCCGAAAAGCTGGTCCCATGTGGCGTTCAGGGCCATGTCTCGTCTCCCCCGTACAGGCCGTCTGCTCGATTGCTGACGCGAACCTAACAAAGACGGGGGCTCGCTAGGCTAGGGGCCATGTACGGATACGGCCAGCACGCAGACGGCAGTGGCGCCCAGCAGCAGTACGCCCAGCCTCAGCAGGGCGGGATGCAGGGCGGCATGCCGGGAGGTATGCAGGGGGGCATGCAGGGCGGGTACGGGCAGCAGCAGGCCCCGCTCTATCCGGAGCCTTCGCCGCCTTCCCTCGCCGACGCCGTGCGCGCGTTCACCACGGGCACGCTCGCGCCCGAGGACTTCCAGCAGATCTTCGCGACCTCGAAGGTCTACTGCCCGCGCGGCGACAACCCGGGCTTCCTCGCCCTGCACAACACCCAGCAGCCGGTCATCCCGATGTTCACCTCGCTGAAGGAGCTGCGGCGGTACGCGGGCAAGGAGTCGAAGTACTTCGTGATCACCGGGGCCGAGGTGATCGACCTGCTGCCGACGGGCTACGGCTTCGTCCTCGACATGGAGGGCGACCACCGGATGGTCTTCGACGCGAAGGCCGTGGAGCAGATGGTCGACTTCGCGATGCGGCGGATGTACGGCTGACGGACGGTGGACCGCAGGGGCGCCCGGGGGGAATTCCTCCCGGGCGTTCCGCGTTCCAGGTGGCAGAAAGTTCATCGTTCAACTAAAGTGGACGCAGAAGGTCGCCAAGGCCGCACCCAGGAGGTCCGTCATGCCCGCCGTGACTGTCGAGAACCCGCTCACCCTGCCGCGCGTCGCGGCCCAGGCCGACGCCACCGCCCGCCCCGTGCTCGCCGTCACCACGGCCCCCCAGGGATTCGAGGGCGAGGGCTTCCCGGTGCGCCGCGCGTTCGCCGGGATCAACTACCAGTACCTCGACCCGTTCATCATGATGGACCAGATGGGCGAGGTGGAGTACGCGCCGGGAGAGCCCAAGGGCACGCCCTGGCACCCCCACCGCGGCTTCGAGACCGTCACCTACATCATCGACGGCACCTTCGACCACCACGACTCCAACGGCGGCGGCGGCACCATCACCAACGGCGACACCCAGTGGATGACCGCCGGCTCCGGCCTCCTCCACATCGAGGCCCCGCCGGAGTCCCTCGTCGTCAGCGGCGGCCTCTTCCACGGCCTCCAGCTCTGGGTGAACCTGCCCGCCGAGGACAAGATGATGGCCCCCCGCTACCAGGACATCCGCGGCGGCCAGGTCCAGCTCCTCACCTCCCCCGACGGCGGCGCGCTGCTCCGCGTCATCGCCGGCGAGCTCGACGGCCACGACGGTCCCGGCATCACCCACACCCCGATCACGATGATCCACGCGACGCTGCGCCCCGGCGCCGAGATCACCCTGCCGTGGCGCGAGGACTTCAACGGCCTCGCGTACGTCATGGCCGGACGCGGCACCGTCGGCGCCGAACGGCGACCGGTCCACATGGGCCAGACCGCCGTCTTCGGCAAGGGCGGCGCCCTCACCGTCCGCGCCGACGAGAAGCAGGACGGGAACACCCCCGACCTGGAGGTCGTCCTCCTCGGCGGCCGCCCGATCCGCGAGCCCATGGCCCACTACGGCCCGTTCGTCATGAACACCCAGGCCGAACTGCGCCAGGCCTTCGAGGACTTCCAGGCCGGCCGGCTCGGGACGATCCCGGCGGTCCACGGGATGGGCGAGTAGCGGTACGCGAGAGGTGTTGACGGACCGTCACCCGTACGGTCCGTCAGCGCGCGCCGACACGCCGGCGGGCGTGGTGCGGTGATCGGGTGCAGACGTCGCCCCCGCTCCTTCCCGAACCCGTCCGCAGGGTCGCCGCCTGGTGCGCCGTCCTGCTGCTCGTCGCCGGGGTCGCCGCCGTCGGGATCTGGCTGTGCGTCGTCCTCAAGACGGCCGTCACGCCCGTCCTCCTCGCGATCCTCGGCACCGCCCTCCTCGGGCCCCTCTACCGGCGCCTGCTCCGGATGAAGGTCCGCAAGTCGCTCGCCGCCGCGCTCACCGTCGTCGCCGTGCTCGTGGTCGTCGGGGGAGCCACGTACATCGTCGTCGTCGCGCTCATCGACACCGGCGACCAGATCGTCGCCTCCCTGCGGCAGGCCGCCACCGACATCGCCGAGCACCTCGGCGCGGCCGGGACCTCCCTCGACGACCTCGCGAAGAACGCCAGGACGCTCCTGGAACGGTTCGGCGGAACCGCCGCCTCCGGGGTCATCAGCGGCATCAGCGTCGTCGGCGAGATGCTCGCCACCGCCGTCCTCGCGCTCCTCCTCATCTTCTTCTTCCTGCGCGACTCCGACCGGGCCGCCGGCGCCCTGCGCTCCCTCGTCCCCGCCGCCACCGGAGACCTCGTCGAGGCCATGGCCCGCCGCGCCTTCGAGGCCGTCGAGGGCTTCATGCGCGGCACGACCCTCGTGGCCCTCGTCGACGCCCTCCTCATCGGCGTCGGCCTCGTCGTCCTCGACGTGCCCGGCGCGGTCGGACTCGCCGCGCTCGTCTTCGTCACCGCCTACATCCCGTACCTCGGCGCCTTCCTCTCCGGCGCCGTCGCCGTGCTCGTCGCCCTCGCCGACCGGGGCTTCGTCATCGCCCTGTGGGTGCTCGCCATCGTCCTGGCCGTCCAGGTCATCGAGGGGAACATCCTCCAGCCGGTGGTGCAGAGCCGGACCGTGCAGATGCACCCGGCCGCGGTGATGCTGGCGATCACGGCGGGGGCGTCCGTCGCGGGCGTCCTCGGCATGCTGCTCGCCGTACCCCTGACGGCCGCCGTGACCGGCGTCCTCAGCGAACTGAAGGCGCGGTACGGGGCTCCACCACCGCCGAAGCCGGACGCCGGGGGGTGAGCCCGCTCGTCCCGTTCCTCAGGTCGCGGCCGGCAGTCCGCCCGGCTCGAAGGACGCGAGCATCTGTTCGAGGGCCGCCTGGTCGGGACCGACGAACGGATCCGAGTCCGGGGCCATCGAGATCGTGTCGGTCATCGAGGCCGTCATCCGCACCGCCGGCGGCAGGTGCGTGGACAGCACGATCTCGGGCGCCATGTCCCGCAGCGGGTCGATCGTCCTCCGGAACTTGTCCGGATCGACGACGTGCACCCACGGGCTGTCCAGGGTCGCCCACAGCAGCTGCGCCTGCCGCAGCTCCTCCGGCTTGAGGTCGTTCGCGTGCCCGCTCTCCGCCAGCTCGGCGGTCGGCATCGGCCCGCCGAAGCAGTCGGAGGAGAAGCAGATCCTGGTCTTCTCGTCGTAGAACCCGACCGTGGCGGGGTTGTCGAAGAGCGGCGGCCGGAACGCGCGCAGCATGCGGTCGCCGACGTCGAGGGACTGACCGGGGTTGAGGAAGTACAACCGGTCCATCGGCAGCGCGCGTTCCGTGGTCATGATCCCGGCGGCGATGAAGGTGGTGACGACCTTCGCCCGGGGCGCGGCCACGAGGAGGTCGAAGATGCCGCCGGTGTGGTCGCGGTCGGGGTGGGTGAGCCAGATCCAGAGGACGTCGGCGGGGTCGATGACCGAGCCGAGCGTGTTGACGAAGTTCCGGTCGGCTATCGAGAGCCCGGTGTCGACGACCACGGGTTCGGCGGCGGTGAGGACGTACGCGTTGACGGGGATGTGCCCGATCCCGGGTATCTCGAGGCTGTCGGCCAGGACGGTGGTGTCGCTTCCGACCTTGTGGGTGTCCATGGCAAGCTCCGTGCTCCCCCCCGGAGGCGGCCGTACGAGACAAGTCTGCGCCGCCGGACGGGCCCCTGCGCGCCGGGACCGCGGGCGCGCGGGGGCGGCGTCACTTACCGACTTGCCTACGTACAGCAGCCCTCCGCCGAAGGGCTCGGGGTCTCGTTCAGCTCGAACCAGATCGCCTTGCCCTCGCCGCGCGGGTCGACACCCCACGCGTCCGCCAGCATCTCCATGAGGACCAGGCCGCGGCCGCTCGACGCCATCTCGCCGGGGTGGCGCTTGTGCGGCAGTTCGTCGCTCGTGTCGGAGACCTCCACCCGCAGCCGCCGGGCCTTCGTGGCGCAGGAGACCTCGGCGACGAGGAGGGCGTCGCCGTCCGTGTGGACGAGGACGTTGGTGACCATCTCGGAGACCATGAGGACGGCCGAGTCGAGCTGGTCCCCGTCCGTCCAGTCGTGCAGCAGCTGCCGCATCTGCTCGCGGGCCTCGGCGATCCGCTCCGGTTCGGCCTGGGCGATCGTCATCAGGGTGCGGCGCGGGGCCTCCCTCACAGGTCCCGCCGGCCGCCGGGAGAGCAGCAGGACGGCGATGTCGTCCTCGCGGCGGTCGGCGAGCGGCCCGGTCGTGTGGTGGGAGCCGGGCCCGTGGACGGCCTCCACGAGCGTGTCGGCGAGCTGCTCCAGGTCCTCGCCGTCGTGGGCCTCCAGGAGCTTCCTGACCCGGTCCCAGCCGGTGTCGAGGTCGTGCCCGCCGGTCTCCAGGAGGCCGTCGGTGCAGACCATGAGGGTCTCGCCGGGGTCGAGGGTCAGCCGGGTGGTGGGGTAGTCGGTGTCGGGGTCGATGCCGAGCGGGAGGCCGCCGGCCGTCGGCCTGAGGAGAACCGTTCCGTCGTTCATCCGCACCGCCGGGTCCGGATGCCTGGCCCGCGCGATGTCGACCGTCCCCGTCTCCAGGTCGACCTCCAGGTAGAGGCAGGTCGCGAAGCGCGGACCGCCGTACTCCTCGCCGTCGTCCCCGTCGGTGATCCCGTACAGGAAGCGCGAGGCGCGGGAGAGGACCGCGTCCGGCCGGTGGCCCTCGGAGGCGTACGCGCGCAGCGCGATCCGCAGCTGCCCCATCAGGCCCGCCGCCCGCACGTCGTGCCCCTGGACGTCGCCGATGACGAGGGCGATACGGCCGGGGCCGCGCCCGCCCGTGCGAGAGGTCCCGCCGGGCAGCCGGATCAGGTCGTACCAGTCGCCGCCGACCTGGAGTCCGCCGCCCGTCGGCACGTACCGGGCGGCGACCTGGATGCCGGGGATGCCAGGACCGAGGACCGGCATCATCGTGCGCTGGAGGCCGAGGGACAGCTCGCGCTCGGACTCGGCCACGCCCGCGCGCGCGAGGGCCTGGGCCAGCATCCGCGCGACCGTCGTGAGCACCGAACGCTCGTCGGGCGTGAACGCCACCGGGTGCTTGAAGGCCGCCATCCAGGTGCCCATGGTGCGCCCGGCGACGATCAGCGGCACGAAGGCCCAGGAGCGGCGCCCGAAGCGCTGCGCGAGGGGCCAGGTCATGGGGAAGCGGCGCCGGTACTCGTCCGGCGTGGGCAGATAGAGCGCGCGGCCGGTCCGTACGACCTCCGCCGCCGGGTAGTCGGTGTCGAGCGACATCGACGAGAACGGCCCCTCGTCGCCGTCGCTGTGCCCGTGGTGCCCGATGACGGTCAGCCGGTCGCCGGCCACGCCGAAGACGGCGAGCCCGTCGGGGGAGAAGCCGGGCATCGAGAGGGAGGCGGCGACCCGCAGCACCTCGGCCGTGGACCGCGCCTCGGCGAGCGCCCGCCCCGCGTCGAGGAGGAACGCCTCGCGGGAGCGCCGCCAGTCCCCGGTGATGGGGGTGCGGGCGGCGGTCCCCGGGACCTGCTCGGCGACCTCCTGGAGGGTGCCGAGCAGCTGGTAGTCGTCGCCCTCGATGAGCGGCTTCGATCTGCTCCGTACGGTACGGATCACCCGGCCGTACTCGTCCATGATCCGCAGCCGGGCCTCGGCGAGGGTGCCTTCGGCGACGGCGAGGTTGACGACCCCGTCGATCTCGTTCCAGTCGACGGGATGAAACCGCGACCGGACGGCCGCCTCGCTGAGCCGCACGGGTTCGGCGGGCAGCCCGAGCAGCCGGGCTGCCTCGGCGTCGAGCGAGACCATCCCGGACGCGTTGTCCCAGCGCCACAGACCGGTCGCGATCGCGGCCAGGACGTCCTCGGTGCGCATTGCCCTACTTTATGAATATCGGACACCAGGTCGCCACTGAGCGTATTCGAAAAGCGAGGACGCCCGGCCGGTACCCTGGGTGGGTCTGCCCGCGTGTTCTGTGACATCCGCGACTCCCGAGTCCCGGCCCGTCACAGCGACCCCGGGCGGGCGGCCCACGACCCACAGATCCCGAAGACTGGATGAACGACGATGCATCGGTACAGGTCCCACACCTGCGGCGAGCTCCGCGCCTCTGACGTCGGCACCGACGTCCGGCTGAGCGGCTGGCTGCACAATCGGCGCGACCTGGGCGGCATCCTCTTCATCGATCTGCGCGACCACTACGGCATCACGCAGCTCGTCGCCCGCCCCGGCACCGCCGCGGCCGAGGTCCTCGACAAGCTGACGAAGGAGACCGTCGTCCGCGTGGACGGCAAGGTCGTCTCCCGCGGCGCGGACAACGTCAACCCCGAGCTGGCGACCGGCGAGATCGAGATCGAGGCCGCCGAGGTCGAGGTCCTGGGCGCCGCGAAGCAGATCCCCTTCACCATCAACACCGACGACGGCGTGAACGAGGAGCGGCGCCTGGAGTACCGCTTCCTCGACCTGCGCCGTGAGCGCATGCACCGCAACATCATGCTGCGCTCCGCCGTCATCGCCTCCATCCGCTCCAAGATGGTGGCCCTCGGCTTCAACGAGATGGCGACCCCGATCCTCGCCGCGACCTCCCCCGAGGGCGCCCGCGACTTCGTCGTCCCGTCCCGCCTGAACCCGGGCAAGTTCTACGCGCTGCCGCAGGCGCCGCAGCAGTTCAAGCAGCTGCTCATGATCTCCGGCTTCGACCGGTACTTCCAGATCGCGCCCTGCTTCCGCGACGAGGACGCCCGCGCCGACCGCTCGCCGGGCGAGTTCTACCAGCTCGACGTCGAGATGTCGTTCGTCGAGCAGGAGGACGTCTTCCAGCCGATCGAGAAGCTGATGACGGAGATCTTCGAGGAGTTCGGCGGCGGGCGTCACGTCACCTCGCCGTTCCCGCGGATCCCGTTCCGCGAGTCGATGCTGAAGTACGGCAACGACAAGCCCGACCTGCGTACGTCCCTGGAGCTCGTCGACATCTCCGACGTGTTCGAGGCGTCGGAGTTCAAGGCCTTCGCCGGCAAGCACGTCCGCGCGCTCGCCGTCCCGAACACGGGCGACCAGCCGCGCAAGTTCTTCGACTCCCTCGGCGACTTCGCGGTCTCCCTGGGCGCGAAGGGCCTGGCCTGGGTCCGCGTGGGCGAGGGCAACGCCCTGACCGGCCCGATCGCCAAGTTCCTCACCGAGGAGAACGTCAAGGTCCTCACCGAGCGCCTCGGCCTGGCCCCCGGCCACGCGATCTTCTTCGGCGCGGGTGAGTTCGACGAGGTCTCCAAGATCATGGGCCCGGTCCGGGTCGAGGCCGCCAAGCGCGCCGGCCAGTTCGAGGAGAACGTCTTCCGCTTCGCGTGGATCGTCGACTTCCCGATGTACGAGAAGGACGAGGAGACCGGCAAGATCGACTTCTCGCACAACCCCTTCTCGATGCCGCAGGGCGGCCTTGAGGCCCTGGAGACCCAGGACCCGCTGGACGTCCTCGGCTGGCAGTACGACATCGTCTGCAACGGCATCGAGCTCTCCTCCGGCGCCATCCGGAACCACGAGCCCGAGATCATGTTCAAGGCCTTCGAGATCGCCGGCTACTCGAAGGAGACCGTCGAGCACGAGTTCGCGGGCATGCTCCGCGCCTTCGAGTACGGCGCCCCGCCGCACGGCGGCATCGCCCCGGGCGTCGACCGCATCGTGATGCTCCTCGCCGACGAGCCGAACATCCGCGAGACGATCGCCTTCCCGCTGAACGGCAACGCCCAGGACCTCCTGATGGGCGCCCCGACGGAACTGGACGAGTCCCGCCTGCGCGAGCTGAACATCCAGCTCCGCAAGCCGGTGGAGTCCAAGGTCGTCGAGAAGCAGACGGAGGACCGCCCGGTGACGGAGTCGGTCCACCCGGACGCGGCGCGGTAAGCGGTACTGACGGCAGAGGGGCCCGGAACCGACGACGGTTCCGGGCCCTCGGCCGTACGGGGGCTGCTCAAGGAAGCCGTGGGACAAGCTCCAGCCAGGCGCGAACGTCCCGCAGGGCCGGGTCGTCGTCACCCTCCAGGAGAGCGCGGAGGGGCATCAGCGCGTTCAACATGTTCTTGATACGGCGCAGTCGAAGCATCTGCTCGCGCGGCAGTGACCGCCACTCGCCGGCCAGCCGCACGGCGGCCTCGTGCGACAGCCCGAGGCACCCCAGGACGTCCGAGCACAAGGCGGAGAGATCCCGGACCGCATCGCTATCGCTGACCCCGAACTCAAGGATCATGTAGGCACGCGCGCGGGCCGCGTCGGCCATGCCCTGCCGAGACAGCCCGTCCTCCCCGTGCTTCCCCGAGATCGCGGCCAGGGCGACACGACCCCACCGAAGCCGGACGTCGTCGGGCAGGCCAGAGCGCTGCATCCGCCCGACAGCGAGCTCACGCAGCTGCTCCCAATCCTGCGCAGCCCAGGGCTGCCCCGGGGGCCTCTGCCGGAACACAGGCGAAGCGCCAGAGGCTTCCCGCACGCTCGAACCCCCTCCTTTCCGATGTCCAGGCAGTTATGCGGCGAGATAGGCCCGGGCGCGGGAAATCCTTGCCTCCCGGGCCTGGAACGCAATGTGCTCCGTCGGACTTTCGACGGACAAGGTGATCTCCCCATCCTGTTCCGAACGTGACATCCTTACCGATCTCTTCATGCTGCCACCCCAGCCTGAAATATTGAGGTCAGAGACCGCCACGAAAGTAATGAAGAACTCGAAGGCGTTGGCCTTCGTGTCTCCGCCTTCTCGAAGAAGAGCGCCCGGTGCGAGGCGCGTGTCGAACCCCAGCGTGATACTGGTGCCGCGTTCATCGATATGGAAGTAGAAAAGGCTGCACTCTTCGAGATCGGGCGGAGTCGTGACAGTGTCTCGAATGCCGCGCGGATCGACAAGCAGGTCGACCCATTCAGTTGCGCTCATAGAACGTCTTCTCGTTGAGGTCCGGCAGCTGATTGAAGCGTCGCGAGTCAAGCTTCCCGACGAACCCCCGGGGGCCGCTGTCCGCCCCGTTCTCACTTTCTTGGAAGGCGCTTATGTGTCCGATAGTAAGGGCGTCTGCGGCTTCAAAGGAAAGAGTGAAGGAAGGCGATATTGCGGTTAGCCGGATTCTGTGCCCACCGCATCGTTCCATCTGAAAGTCAGCGATGGCCGGAGGATTCCATCCCCTCATCTCAAGATGCTCGACGGCGAGGAATTGGAGATGACACTGAAGGCGGTCGAAGCCAGCTTCTCGCCACTCCGGAAGAGGGTTTTGAGGGAAGTTGGGGAGATCGATCCGCAGGGTCAGCATGGGGCCGTAATGGTTCAAGTGAACGGATCGGACGGTAACGGCCGCCAGCGGTGGAGGAGTGGCGTACAGCCTCTGCAGGTCCGCTGGATTTACCAGCAACTCAGCCCAATTTAGGGTCATAGTAGTAATGCTCCTCGCAGCCTGGAATCTGTCCGTTCCGCGTGTCTTCGTAAGGTCGGACGTGGATATGTGGACCTTGATATCCTTCCTCGCCGGGCTCTCTGTGGCCGAACCAGTGGTCTTGGAAGAGAATGGGATCGCCGTCAGCGGTCTCGTACCACTCCTCACGATAGAAGATGGGTCGGCCGTTCTTGTCCAGAACCGCGCCGCCCCCTTGCCAGTCGGGCTTGGTTGCCATCGCGTAGTCAGTCGCCTCGAAAGGCTCTCGCCCCTCGGGGACGCCGGCTTCGCGTAGGGCTCTGGCCTTGACTTCGGCAAGGCTCTCGGGAGGACACGGGCTGAGGCCGAGCGGGTCCGCCCAAGTATAGGGATTCTGTACGTATGTGGACGCATTCGGCGCCGGAATCAGACCCAGGGGATCCTGGCTCAGGTACCGCGCTGCTTCCGGGTCGTAATACCGGAAGTGGTTGTAATGGAGGCCCGATTCGGGGTCGAAGTACTGGCCCGGGAATCGGAGGGGGGTGTACGTCGTGGCGTCGCGCGTCCACGTCGTAGTGCCCCAGAGTGTCGATCGAGTGCGCCAGACCAAATCGCCCGACTCGTCCACGAGTTCCGTCGGGGTGCCGATCAGGTCGGTGACGATCGCGAAGAAGCGCTCGTCGGTGGAGTCCGTATCCGTGCGGCGTTCCGTTTGGGCGAGGGGCCGCAGGCCCGCGTGGTCCCAGGTCAGGACGACGTTCTCGGTGGTCTGCTCGCAGAGGGTCGTGCCGTCCCAGGTGAAGTGGACCGATTCCAGCGCGGATTGCTTGGACATGCGGCGGCCCAGGGGGTCGTACGCATAACGCCAGACCGTGCCGTCCGGTGTCGTCACCGAGGTGAGCCGGTCCTCCGCGTCCCACTCGTAGCGCCACGTGTCCGGCTTTCGCGAGAGGCGGGTCTTCTGACGCAGGACGATGCGGCCCTGGTCGTCGTGTTCGTAGCGGACGGCTCCCGCGCGGGTGATGCGCGTGCCCTCGTAGGCGCGCGGACCCGTCGCCGAGTGGGCCGGGTGTGCGGACGGCCAGTCAGCCTCCGTCTGGTTGCCGGCCTCGTCGTACGCGTACCGCTCGGTCCAGCGGTCAGCCCGGACCGCCGTGACCCTCCCCACCCCGTCGAGTTCGAAGCGGCGTGTCCCCGAGAACCCGTCCGTGACGGATACCAAGGCGCCGTCGGGGCGGTAGTCGTAGGAGCGGTGCTGGAGGCTGGCACCTCGGGAGGACGCGACCTCCTGGTCAGTCAGCCGGCTCATCGTGTCGTACGACGACGTCAGCGACACGAAGTCGGAGACCGTGCGCTCCACCTCGCGCCCTAGCGCGTCGAAGGAGAAGGCGAGTTCACGCCCGGACGTGGTGAGACTCACCCTGCGGCCCACCGCGTCGTACGACCACGAACTGATCGAGCCGCCCGGGGTCGTCCTCCCCACCTGCCGGCCCACCCGGTCGTACGCGTATGACAGCGTCCGGCCGTTGACCGTCTCGCACGTCAGACGGCCGTAGCGGTCCCGGAGACGCTCCAGCCGTGCGTCCGGGTTCGTCGCCGCCGCCAGCTTGTCGAAGACGTCGTACTCATAGGTGCTGACCGCGCCTTCCACGTTCTTGCTGACGATCCGGCCGAGGGCGTTGCGCTCGAACCGGACCGCCTGCCCGAGACCGTTCGTACGGGAGATCAGACGCCCGGCCGGGTCGTGCGCGTAGCTCAGCGTCCGGCCGTCGAAGTCCGTCTCCGTGACCATGCGGCCCGCCGGGTCGTAGACGTAGTCCCAGGTCAGGCCGTGGGGGTCGGTCACCTGCGTCAGCCGCAGGTTCGTGTCGTGGGAGAACTCGTACCTGACCCCGTCCGGGCCCGTGCGGGACGTCAGCAGGTCGAAGTCGGTGTACGTGAAGCGGGTCGTGGCGCCCATCGCGTCCGTATGGCTGAGGCAGTTCCCCTCGCCGTCGTACGTCCAGGACTCCACCGTGCCGTCGGGCGCGGTCCGCCGGGACGGGCGGCCCTCGACCGTCCACTCCATCCGGGTCACGGCGCCGAGGGGGTCGGTGATCCGGACCGTACGGCCGAAGGCGTCGTGCTCGTACCGGGTCGTTGCGCCCAGCGGATCCGTGATCTCGACGGGAAGGCCACGGTCGTCCATGGCCAGCCGGGTGACGGCGCCCAGCGGGTCCGTCACCGACGTGAGGCGGCCGGCCGCGTCGTACGCGAACCGCGTCCGGGCGCCCGTGGGGCCCGTCACCGACGTGCGGTTGCCGCGTGCGTCGAAGGTCTGGTGGGTGATGTTGCCGTCGGTGCCGACGATCCGGATCGGGAAGCCGGCCTCGTCGTACTCGGCGCGCGCCTGCCGTCCGTCCGGGCGTTCCACCAAGGTCAGGTGGCCCTGCTCGTCGTAGGTGGAGCGGCTTACCTGGCCCAGCGGATCCGTCCGGGACAGCAGCCGGTGATGGCGGTCGTACGCGAAGCGGGTGACCGCGCCCAACGCGTCGATCTCGGCGACGACCTGCGCACGGTCGTTGATCACGTGACGCTCGGTGTTCCCCAGACCGTCCGTGAGGGTGGTGACCCGCAGCCCGGTCTCGGGGTCGATGTCGTCCCACGTGAAGGTGGTTTCGAGGTGGCCGTTCGTGCCCGACTGGTAGGTGCAGCGGTCCTGGTCGTCGTAGACGTAGTCGAAGCGACTGCCGTTGGTGTCGGTCCATGAGGTGATGCGGCCGTGCTCGTCGCAGCCGAAGCGCAGCGGGCGGCCGGAGGAGTTGGTGACCTCGGTCAGATGCCCTTCGGTGTAGCCGTAGCGCAGGATCTCCTGATCGGAGCCGTCCGGTGCCGCACCCGCGAGGTGGAGGGCGGTGACCCGGCCCTCGGCGGTCGTGAGCTTCAGTACGTAGCCGCCGTGGTGGGCGATCGCCGTCGGGGCGCCCGACTCGTCGTACTCGAAGGTGATCCAGCGCCCGTTGCGGTCGTCGATCTGGGCGAGGAGCGCGAGCCCGTCGCCGTGGTCGACGAAGTGCCGGACCGTGCGGGTGAGGGGGTCCGTGATGGTGTAGCCGCCCTCGACCCGGTCCAGCGGCCACTGCCGGCCGTGCGTGGGCATGACCGGGACCCCGGGAGCGGGATGGGGGTACGCGAGGAGGCTGCCCTCGTCGCAGCTGAAGACGACGCCTTCCGAGTCGATCTCCAGCCGCTGGTCCACCGTGCTGGACCACGTCGGGCCGAACCAGCGCCCCGACCGGCGCGAGGAGTCGAAGCCGCGCCGGAAGACGAGGGGGAGTGAGCCGGGCAGGCTGATGTCGGTCTGCGGCAGCAGCATCCGACCGGTGGCGATGTCGATGGGATCTCGCTCGCACCGGGTCTCTTTGCCCTGCTTGCAGGTGGTGGGCGGGTCCTTCTCCTGGTCCTGGCGACTGGGCTTCGTCCCCTCGGGCTTGATGCCCCCCGGCTTCGTGCCGTTCAGACCGGCGCGCAGCCCGCCCCGCAGCACCCCCGCGCCCTTCGTCCCGAGCAGTTCGGGGACCAGCCGGCCGAGGAACTCCGACGGGTCGCCCTTCGCCGCCTCCCAGGCGTTCTTCAGGGCCCGGTCCGGGTTCGCCACCGTGGACACCAGGCCGGCGAGCGTCATGTTGACGCCCTTGTAGTAGTCCATGGGATGGGTCAGGTTGTACGGGTCCGTCGGGTTCACCGACCGGACGAAGTTGAGCAGCCCGGCCCCGCCCTTGATGACTCCGCCGCCGAAGTGGGCCAGCTCGATGCCCTGGCTCAGGCTGAAGTCCATCAGCTCCGCCTTGGCCCGCTCGCGGCCCGTCGGCTCCTTCGGCGCGTGCGCGAGCGCGGCCCGGACCGCGCTCCTGGCCGCCTCTCCGGCCTCGTTGCGCGCCGCGCGCGCGTCGTTCAGGATCTCCCGGGCCCGCTGCCGCTTGGCCTTGCCGGGGTCGGTGAACGTCCCCGGGTCCGGGAGCGGACTGTCCCCGGTGCGCGCCGCGTTGTAGGCGTCGACCTTCTTGTTGTACGAGTCGACTGCGGCCTTGGAGTCCTGGTCGCCCTCCTTGTAGAGCGCTATCGCCTCACGCGCCTTGCCCTGCGCGCTCACGACCGCCCTGGAGTACGTCTCCAGCGCCTTGGCCGCGCTCTCCATGGCGTCCGCCGCGTGCAGCCAGTCCGTCGGCAGGGTCGCGAACTTCTCGCGGAACGCGTCGGCCGCCTCGCCCTTCCAGTGACCGGCGTCCAGCTTCTTCATCCCGCTGCCGACCAGGTCGAACGCCCGGTGGAAGTCCCGGAGGTTCTTCACCGCCTCGGCGATCTTCTCCGGCTTGCCGTGGACGAGCTCGTTCGCCTCCTCGGTCTGCCCGAGCTGCTGCTCCCCGACCTCCGCGCCGAGCGAGGAGGCGGCCCCGTCGCCCCAGTCCTCGACCGCGTCCGCCCAGTCGTGCGCGCCGACCTTCTCCAGGCCCTGGCCGACCTTGTCGGTCGTCTCGTCGACGACTTCGCCGACGAACTCCTTGCCCTTGTCGACGACGACACCGAACTTGTCGATGCCCTTGTCGAACAGACCACCGATGTCCACCATCAGCGGCTCTCCCCCCAGCGTGGCTGCTCGGCCTGTTCGACGGTCGCCCGATCAGGGTCGAGGTCCTCCCTGAGCCGCTCGTCCATGCGGTCGCGCGCCCCCGGCTCGATCACGCCGGAACGCTCCATCGAGTCGAGCCCCGAGTCCATGACGTCGTAGCCGGTGTTCCGCCAGGTCTGCTCGACCTCGTGCTGGGCCTTGATGGCCGACTCGGGACTCCAGTCCGGGTCGGACCACATGTGCTGGTCGCGGATGGTGTCCCAGCGCATCTGCTTGACCTCGTCCTCGGTCAGATGCGGGTTGCCGTTCAGCGAGTTCGCACCGATCTTGATCGAGTCCTTGATGTACTGCTCCTGCTCGGCGAACGAACCCGCCGACAGGCCGACCGCCTGCGCGAACCCGTTCCCCTGCAAGGTCAGCGCACGGACACCCCACTCCCACCGGCCGCAGAACGTCTCGAACTCCGACGTCAGCCCGCCGTGCCCCAACTCCATTCCGGACAGCCCCAGATCGGAGAAGCCACGTCCGGCCGACGCCTTCCCGATCATGCCCAGCTCCTTCAGCTCGGCATGCGCCAGGTCGATGCCCTTCGCTATCTCCGCGAGCGCCGCCGCCGGCGCCGCGAGATCAGGCTCGTTCCCGCTCATCGTGTCCCCCCGAGATCCACAGCCACCCCATCCGGGACGATCCCCGCCACCGGCGGAAACAGCGCCCCGTCCTCACTTCCCGCATCGAGCGCGACTCCGCCGGGGCCGGGCAGCATCGGCACCATCACATCGAGCAGCCGCGCGCCCAGGACCGTGCGGTAGGTCCACTCCCGCCCCGCTTCTCCCCGCGCGACCGCGAACCGCGCGAGCGCCTCCTCGTCCGAGAAGGCACAGATCCACCGCACGCCGCCGAAGTCGGCGGTCCACAGGCTCTCCTGGGCATCGAACGGCACCAGCACGGCGGTACGCCGAAACTCCCCCAGCAAACGCGCAAACCCCCGCCGCGCCACCGCGACTTCGCCGTCACCGGCAGAATCCGGCACCGCCCGCGCGGTCGGGTTCTCCGGACCATCCACCGCCCCCGGTACGGCCACGGGGGCCGACCCGCCCGCCAAGTCCGCAAGTCTCGACACCCGTTGCGGCTCCGCTATCTCGTCCCCGTTCCCGTCCCCGTCCTCAGTCACCCAGGCATGCTGCCACGCGACCATTCACGTGAGCAACGAACAAAGGTCCGATTCGTCACGTCGGGCCGGTGGTCGGAGATGCCCTGGAACACGCTGGTGAACCGCCTGCGCAGAGCGGGTTCGCCGACGCGCGAGGGCCCGGGGACGGATGTCGTCCCCGGGCCCCTCTCGTACTCCCCGCCGGGTCTACTCCTCCACGAAGATCTCCTCGGCCGAGGCCGCCGTGACGGCGCGGGCCAGCCAGCCGCGCAGCGTCTCCGGGTCGTCGCAGCCGGTGACGCGGGTGCGGACGTGGTCGGACACGTCGAGGCCGCGCTGCTCCAGGACCAGCAGTATGGCGGTGGCGCTGGCCCGAGCCGCGCCCTCGGCTCGGCCTTCGTCCCGGATTTCTTCGGCGAGGTAGGACTTGTAGAAGGAGAGATCCACGGCCACCAGAGTCCTCCAGAGATCTTGGGCCGGTCGCTTGCTCAGCCCCTGTGCGGTGAATTCGATGATCGGGTCGGCGACGTTCTCGGGAACGTCCTTCAGCGCGGTGGACAGTGCCTTCAGTATGGCACCGATGTCCGGATCGCCCGCGTGTGTGATCGCCGACAGGGCTGTCAGCGCCAGGTCCTCGGCGGCCTGGGACGGGTCGGTGATGACGGGCATGTTGTGCGGGCCCACGACCATCGGCTGGATGCTGAGGGTGGGCATGTAGCCCGGTCCGCTGGCCACGGGCCGTGCTGCCCATTCCGCTGTGGCTCGGTCCTGGCAGACGACCAGCAGCGTGGTCGGCAGTCCGTACTTCGTCCACAGGTACGAGACGTAGTACGCCCAGCTCGCCGGCTTGGACGGGTCTTTTTTGCCCTGGGCCTCGATGGCGAGGAGGAGCGAGCCGTCCCGGGCGCTGTCGAGCCGTAGGAGGGTGTCCACACGGCGTTCGACGGGTCGCGTCTCGGTGAGGTCGTTGGGCAGGACGACCGCGTCGACGGTGGCCGGGAGGGGGAGGTCCAGCACGTCCTTCAGGCGGCTGAACAGGTGAAAGTCGTGCCGGAAGATGTGGTGCATCGCTTCGTGCGGTGGGTTGACCATGGGGTTTCCTTGCGTGGGACCGGTCACCTGCGGCAGTTGCCGCATGTTCCCGGTTCTGGGGCGCGGTAGGCGCGGTCGCAGGTGTCGCAGTTCTGGAGGGGGTACCTGACGGCCGGTTTCTCGGGACTGCGGAACGGGGGCAGGGGTGGCAGCTGGGCGGTCAGGCGGTGGGCCAGGAGGGCGGCCGGGCGGTGGAGGGGTTCCGGTGGCAGGTCGTTGGTCAGGGCGCTGTGGACGGCCTCGGGGGTCAGGTCCCGTTCCAGCCAGGCGGCTACGCCCGGCACCAGGTGTTCGGCGTCCGTGGCCGAGATCAGCAGCCGCGGATCGGTGCGGCGGAGGCCTGAGAGGACCCCCAGGGCGGTCTGGAGGAGGTCGGGGCCGGGTACGCCGGCTGCGGCACGGTCGGCAGCGCGCGGCGCGGCGGCGGCTTGGCCTCCCGGCGGGCCGGGCGCGACGGCTTCGGCTCCTCCGTCGCGCCGGTCCGGCCCGGCTGGTTGCAGGAGACGGTACGGGTGACCATCCGCCCGTCCTGCGTGCGCTCCCGGGTACGGCGCAGGTAGCCGTGTGTCTCCAGCTCGCGCAAGGCGGCGGCGATCCGCGTCGTCCCCTCCGGGAAGCGGGCCGCGAGGCTCCTGATCCCGACGGACGCGCCGCTGGGCAGCGACTGGATGTGCACGGCCAGTCCGATGGCCAGCAGCGACAGCTGCGCGTGCTGGGCGAGGTGGTTGCCGATCACCGTGAAGCGGGTGGTGTGGCGGGCGTTGTCGTGGGTGACACCCCCGCCGCAGGGGGCGGCAGGCGTCCCGGTTCGCCGGGAGGGGTGGTTTTTCCCGCCGTTACGGGACTGGGCGGACGGGTGCGCGTTAGTGTGCTGGGTATCCATTGGGAAGGTGTTGCTTCCTCGATGGTCAGGCCCTCGCCTTGGGATTGCCGTCCCGGCGGGGGCCGACGTGTGTCGGCCTGGCGGTCATATGCCAGCTGGGGCAGAGCGTAGATCAACCAACCCACTGCAAAGCCAGCTGTGTTGGCCTTTTTCACCCGAGTGAGTGAGTGCTGCCTCAGCGGGAGGAGAGGTGGGGCTTGGTTGGTTTCTTTCTCTCTTGTTGTTGTCCTTGGAAAGACCGTCCGCCTCACCGAAGCCCACGTTTCCGGCATCCGGTGCTGGAGTCGTTTCCGCAGGTCAGGGGTGCGGGAGGTCGAGTTCGGCCCATACGGTCTTCCTGGGTACGGGGCCGAGCCCGACGCCCCATCGATCGGCCAGGGCCTCCACCAGGAGCAGTCCTCGGCCGGAGTCGCCCTCGGGGCATGCCGGTTGGGCGCGCGGGAGGTTGTCTGCCCGGGTGTCCGTCACCTCGATACGCAGGACGCCCTCATGGCTGAGCAGCGCGAGCCGGAAACTCCGGCCGGCGACCCGGCCGTGCGTGGCGGCGTTCGTCGCCAGCTCGGCGACGACTTGGGTGGCCGCCTCCGTCACGCCGTACGGGACCTCGCGATCCCGCATCCATTCGGCGGCGAGCAGCCGGGCGAGCCGGGCCCCACGTGGCGTGGGGGACAGGAGGACGCTGAAGTGGTTCGTGGGGCCATGGAGTTGGGCGATCTTCTGCTGATTCACGTCACCGAGCGTGGCCGCCCCGAGCTACCGTGAACAGTGACGGAGTCGATGCGTAGAGTCACTGTCCGGTGCTTGTCCACTGCTGTCCGGGCTGTCCGGACCTTCCTCAGGGGTAGGGGCATCGCGCCACGAAGGGGCCAGGGAAGGGTGCGGGTATGTCGGTGGACGGTGGGGCACAGCGGCTCAAGACCGAGGCGGACGAGCCGGGGTGGGAGGTCGACCCAGATGATGACTGGGGAGTGGCCGTAGTCGCCACCGTGGGACGGCAGTTGAGGCTGCGGAGGGAAGCGGTGGGCATGCGGGCCGCCGAGCTGGGGGCGGCCACCGGCTACGGCGAGGACCTCATCTACAAGATCGAGAGCGGTGCGCGGATCCCGCGACCCGAGTTCCTGGACAAGGCGGACGAGGTGCTGGGGGCGGGCGGGTTGCTCTCGGCCATGAAGGAGGACGTGGCGAAGGTTCGTTACCCGAAGAAGGTGCGGGCCTTGGCGAAGATGGAAGGGAAGGCGGTCGAGATCGGTGTGTACGAGTGCAACATCGTCGCCGGTCTGTTGCAGACGCCGGAGCATGCCAGGGCCGTGATCGAGGCGGCGCAGCCGCCGTACTCGCCGGACGATGTGGAACGTATGGTGGCCGCTCGTCTGGCCCGGCAGTCGGTCTTCGAACGGGACCCGGCTCCGTCGATCCACTTCGTGCTGGAAGAGGCACCGCTACGCCGACAGGTTGGGGGCACAATGGTGTGGCGACGGCAGCTCGAACATCTGCTGGAGGTGGGGCGGTTGCGCAACGTCACTCTGCAGACCATGCCGACGAACACCGAGGCTCATCCAGGTCTGGACGGCAGGATCGAGCTGCTGAAGTTCCCGGACGGTACGGCGGTGGGGCGCTCCGACGGTGCGTTCAACGGGCGGCCGATCACCGATCCCAAGCAGCTCCGCATCCTTGAGCTGCGTTATGGCACCATCCGGGCGCAGGCTTTCTCGCCGAGGGAGTCGCTGGCCTTCATCGAGCAACTGCTGGGAGAAACATGATCCACAAGGCCTCCGCCGGGGATGCCTCCGAACTGGCGTGGTTCAAGAGCAGCTACAGCGGTGGCACCGACGGTGAGTCCTGCATCGAGGTCGCCTGGCGCAAGAGCAGCTACAGCAGCAGCAGCGAGGGCGACTCCTGCGTCGAGGTCGCCGCCGCCCCCGGCACGGTCCACGTCCGTGACTCCAAGTGCGTCGACGGTCCGCAGCTCGCCTTCATGCCCGGCGCCTGGGCGGGTTTCGTCTCGTACGCGACGACTGGCTGACCCCGCCACCCGCCTCCGTAACCCACACGTGTGAAGAGCCCGGATCTCCTGATCCCGGGCTCTTGGGCGGATCATCGAGTGGCTCACGCGCCTGTGCATTCAGGTCGATGGCGGCTAGTGGCTCTATCCCGGCCAAGGGCTCCGGGTCGAGAAGTACCGCAAGGGCAATGCCCGCCCTGATGGTTGGCTCGTGCCACTCGACGCCTTCGTGGGGCAGGGAGAGTGGGCCGACCCCGACGGTGTTCTGATGACCGTCGAGGTCACATCCGGTGACTCCGACACCGGGCGGCGGGATCGGGTCGAGAAGCCGCGCGCCTACGCCGAGACCGGGATTCCCGTCCACCTCCTGATCGACAGGACCGCCGGCGAGGTCAAGGTCCACTCCCAACCTGACGGGGAGCGGTACGAGATGGTCGTGACCGCGCCCCTCGGGAAGAGCGTCACGCTGCCGGAGCCCGTGGGGATGGAGCTCGACACCGAGCCCCTGAAGAACTGGGTCCACTGAATTTCCGCGCGGGCTGTCACACATCCCTTCCGGGCTCCGTCAGTGCTGTGTCCGGCTCGGTCGGGGCGGACACGGGAGAGGCTGAAGGAGCCGTCGTGATGTTCGCCGAGATGTCCACCACCGCAGTCGTCGTCACCGCCGTCGCCGCCTTCATGGCCGGGTTCTCCGCTGCGGCGATCTTCTTCAAGGCCGCCTTCGTCGTCGAGCCGCTCGCCGCGTACGGCGTGCCCCGGGCCTGGTGGAACTGGCTCGGGGCCGCCAAGGCCGCCGGGGCCCTCGGGCTGATCGTCGGGTTCTTCGTGCCCCTGATCGGGACGCTCGCCGCCGTCGGGCTCGTCCTGTACTTCGCCGGTGCCGTGATCACCATCCTGCGGGCCCGTTCGTACGCCCACGTGCCCTTCCCGCTCGTCTACATGGCCCCCGCCGTCGCCGCCCTCGCCCTCGCCTGACACGGAAAAGGCCGCCACCCCCGTGAACAGGGGTGGCGGCCTTCGTCGTACGGGAAGGCGTCAGTCCTTCTTCTCCTCCAGGCGGGGGAACAGCACCGCGCCCTTCGTCACCGTCGCGCCCGCCGGGAGCTGGCCCCACGTGGCCGAGGTCTGGACCGGCTGGGTCGCCAGGGTGCCCAGGGACTCCTCGGCGCCCAGGGACTCCCACAGGGCCTGCGAGGTCTCCGGCATGATCGGGTTCAGCAGGACCGCGACCGCGCGGAGCGACTCGGCGGCCGTGTAGAGGATCGTCGCCAGGCGGGCCTGGCCCTCCGGCGACTCGTCCTTGGCCACCTTCCACGGCTCCTGCTCCGTGATGTAGCCGTTGACCTGCTTCACGAAGTCGAAGATCGCCAGGATGCCGGCCTGGAAGTCCAGGTCCTCGCCGATCTTCTGGTCCGCCGTCGCGACGGCCTTGGCCAGGCCCTCGTGGATCGCCGTCTCCGCCGCGCCGTCGGCCGCCGAGGCCGGCAGCTTCCCGCCGAAGTACTTGCCGACCATCGCCGCGACGCGTGACGCCAGGTTGCCGTAGTCGTTCGCCAGCTCGCTCGTGTAGCGGGCGGAGAAGTCCTCCCACGAGAAGGAGCCGTCCTGGCCGAACGCGATCGCCCGCAGGAAGTACCAGCGGTACGCGTCCACGCCGAAGTGCGAGGTCAGGTCCTGCGGCTTGATGCCCGTCAGGTTCGACTTCGACATCTTCTCGCCGCCGACCATGAGCCAGCCGTTCGCGGCCACGCGGCCCGGGACCGGCAGGCCCTGCGCCATCAGCATCGCGGGCCAGATGATCGCGTGGAAGCGGAGGATGTCCTTGCCGATGAGGTGCACGTTCGCCGGGAACGTCTCGTCGAACTTCGCCTGGTCGGCGCCGTAGCCGACGGCCGTCGCGTAGTTCAGGAGCGCGTCCACCCACACGTACACGACGTGCTTGTCGTCCCACGGGACCGGGATGCCCCAGTCGAACGTCGAGCGCGAGATGGAGAGGTCCTCCAGGCCCTGCTTGACGAAGTTCAGGACCTCGTTGCGGGCCGACTCCGGCTGGACGAAGCCCGGGTTCGACTCGTAGAACTCGAGCAGCTTCGGGCCGTACTCGCTCAGCTTGAAGAAGTAGTTCTCCTCCTTGAGGATCTCCACCGGCTTCTTGTGGACGGCGCACAGCTTCGTGCCGTCCTCCGCCTCGATGAGGTCGCCGGGGAGCTTGAACTCCTCACAGCCCACGCAGTACGGGCCTTCGTACCCGCCCTTGTAGATCTCGCCCTTGTCGTACAGGTCCTGCACGAACTCCTGCACGCGGTCGGTGTGACGCTTCTGCGTGGTGCGGATGAAGTCGTCGTTCGCGATGTTCAGGTGCTCCCAGAGGGGCTTCCACGCCTCCTCCACGAGCTTGTCGCACCAGGCCTGGGGCGTGACGTCGTTCGCCTCGGCCGTGCGCATGATCTTCTGACCGTGCTCGTCCGTGCCGGTGAGGTACCACACCTTCTCGCCGCGCTGACGGTGCCAGCGCGTGAGCACGTCGCCTGCGACGGTCGTGTAGGCGTGGCCCAGGTGAGGAGCGTCGTTGACGTAGTAAATGGGGGTCGTGACGTAGAACGCCTTCGCCCCCTGCTTCTCGGATCCAGTGGCCGCCATGGTCGAAATCCTAACCGTCGGACGAAGATCCACTCACATCCATATACCTGGGGGCCGCCGGGGGACCGCCGCGGGCCGCCGGGGTACGCCGGGGGGCGGTGGCGACCCTCTCGGTCACCACCGCCCCCAGGCCGTCTTTCCTAGAACTCCAGGCCCGCCAGGAGACCGCGGTAGAAGGCGGCGTGCGCCGTCTCCACCGGGGTCACGCCCGCGAAGTACGCGGCGGTACGGGGCGCGCCGTCGAGCTTGCGGACGAAGTCGAAGGCCTTGTTGTCCTCCTCGCCCCAGACCACGAACCGCCAGTGCAGCGGGCGGTCCGCCGCCTCCATCAGCGCCTGCGTGGCCGCCGTCTTCGACTCCGGGGCGCCGTCCGTCTGGAAGACCACCAGGGCGGGTCGAGTCGGGTCCGCCTTCTCGTGGTGGGCGAGGACCTCCTCCACGGCGCGGTGGTAGTTCGTGCGGCCCAGGCGGCCGAGGGTGCCGTTGATCTCCTCCACCCGGGTGGGCGTGAGGTCGGCCGGCGTCAGGTCCACGGTGCCGTCGATGTCCGTCGAGAAGAACACGGTCGTGACGGTGGCGGCCTCGTCCAGGTGCGCCGCGAGCGCGGTGACCTGCTCGGCGAGACGCTGCACCGAGCCGTCCTTGAAGTACATGCGCATCGAACCCGACCGGTCCACCACGAGGTACACGGCTGCCCGCGCCCCTTCGAGCCCCTGCTTCCTGAGCTGGGCCCCGGCGGCCTTGTACGCGTCCGCGAGGTGCGGGGCGGCGGCCTTCACGGCGGGGAGGGCGAGGGCGGGACCGGCCGACCGGGGATCGGCCGACTGGGGCGCGTCCGCGTCCGCGTCCGCGGTCGCGGTCGCCGGGGCGGCTTCGGCCTCGGCGGCGGCGACCGCCACGGGCTCCCGCTCCTCGGCGGGAGCGTCCGCGTCGGCCGTCACCTCCGGCTCCGCCGGGAGAACGGCCTCGGCCTGCGGCTCCTCGACGTCGTCCGTCTCCGGCTCCGCCACCACTTCCTGCTGCTGCTCCTGCTCCGCAGCGACTTCCTGTGCGTCCGCGTCGGCGTTCGCGTCGGCGTCCGCCTCCGCTTCCTCCGGGGCCTGAGGCTCGTCGGCGGAAGCCGTCGCGGGGGCGTCCTCCGCCTCGGCCGTCACCTCCGGCTCCGCCGCCTCCACCGTCTCGGTGACCGGCTCCTCCTCGGCGACCGGTGCGATCGGCTCCGCCGTCTCCTCGGCCGCCGTCTCCTCGGCCGCAGGCTCAGGCTCGGCCGCGGCCTCAGGCTCGGCCGCCGCAGCGGCAACCTCCGCCTCGGCCTCCGGCGCCGTGGCCGAAACCGGCTCCTCGGCCGTCACCGGCTCGGGCGTCTCCGCCTCCGCCTCCGCCTCCGTGGCCGAAACCGGCTCCTCCGCCTTCACCGGCTCCGGCGTCTCCGCCTCCGCCTCGACGGCCGACGGCGTCGCCTTCGGCTCCTCAGCCTCAGCCTCAGCCACAGTCGCCTCAGCCGTGTCCGCCGCCGCCTCAGTCGCCGTCGCCGCCGCCGCCTCAGTCGCCGTCGCCGTCGCCGTCACCGGCGCCCCCGCCCTGGCCCTGGCGCGGGCCTTCGGGATCTGGGGGTTGTCGAACGAGGCCGCCACCAGGTCGTCCGCCGCCCGGCGGGCCGCGTCCTCGGGGGTGTCCGAGGACGTGGACGTGGACGAGGTCTCACGCGTCTGGGGCGGGACGGAGGTTGCCGGGGTGTCCTCGCGGTCCCGACCGAATACCTTGCGCAGCATGCTCCGAATACCCATGGGCGAACCCTTTCGCATGAGTGGGGGTGCAGTGGGAATGTCCGAACTGGGCGTTTCGGGACGTTCATCCCTGGCCAGGGCGGACACGTAAGGTTAGCGGCCACCCCCTCCCTCCTCCGTGACCCGGTCGCCCCCGGTTGCCGTGCATTCATTCGGCGTTCACTCCGCCGCCGTTCGCGTGCAGATCTACGCACATAGCGTCGCCGCCGTAGGTATCCCGACAGCATGTCGGCGCAGTGTGCGCCGGAGGAGGACGAAGTGCGCAAACTGCTGCCGCTCCTGAGCACGAACCCCCACGGAGGCGGCCGTTCCGCTCTCACCTGCCGATTCCGGTGCGGTGACGCCTGCTTCCACGAGGTGCCCAACACCAGCGACAACGAGTACGTCGGCGACGTCATAGCCGGTGTCCTGTCGCGCCGTTCCGCCCTCCGCGCCGCCGCCGTCGTGACCGTCGCCTCCGCCGCCGGAGGTGCCGTCGTCCTCGGGAACGCGCCGGAGGCGGTGGCCCTGGCGGAGAGGCCGCAGAAGCCGGGCAAGGTGAAGACCGACGGCGCCCGCGGCCTCCGCTTCGCGCCCGTCGCGCCCAACACCGCCGACGCCGTCACCGTCCCCGACGGCTACGCGCACAACGTGGTCATCCGCTGGGGCGAGCCCATCCTCCGCGGCGCCCCCGCCTTCGACGCCGAGAAGCAGACCGCCAAGGCCCAGGCCGGCCAGTTCGGCTACAACAACGACTTCCTCTCCCTGCTGCCGCTGCGCGGGGAGCACGGCCGCCAGGTCCTCGTCGCGAACCACGAGTACACCGACGAGGTGCTCATGTTCCGGGGTTACGACTCCGAGAACCCGACCCGCGAGCAGGTCGAGATCGCCTGGGCCGCGCACGGCCTCTCGGTCGTCGTCGTCCAGGAGGAGCACCGCTCCGGCAAGCTGACGCCGGTCACCCGCCACCACCTCAACCGGCGCCTGCACACCACCAGCGAGTTCGAGCTGACCGGGCCCGCCGCCGGTGGCGACCTGCTCAAGACCTCCGCCGACCCCGAGGGGCGTACCGTCCTCGGCACCCTCAACAACTGCGCCGGCGGCACCACCCCGTGGGGCACCACCCTCCACGGCGAGGAGAACTTCAACCAGTACTTCGCGTACGGCTCGTCGCCGACCGACAAGCGGTACGGGATCGGCACCGGCGCCTCCGAGCGCAAGTGGGAGCGGTTCGACAAGCGCTTCGACCTGCGCCAGGAGCCCAACGAGGTGCACCGCCAGGGCTGGGTCGTCGAGCTCGACCCGTACGACCCCGACTCCACGCCCCGCAAGCGCACCGCGCTCGGCCGCTTCAAGCACGAGGCCGCGCAGCCCCGCCTCACCGCCGACGGCCGCCCGGTCGTCTACATGGGCGACGACGAGCGGTTCGACTACTTCTACAAGTTCGTGTCGAGCAAGCGGATGAAGAAGGGCGGCTCGCGCGCCGCCCGCGAGCACAACCTCACCCTGCTCGACGAGGGCACCCTGTACGTCGCCAAGCTGACCGGCGACTCCCCGGCCGCCGAGATCGACGGCACCGGCAAGCTCCCCAACGACGGTGAGTTCGACGGCTCCGGCGTGTGGATCCCGCTCGCCACCGGCGACGTCTCGCACGTGCCCGGCATGACCGCCGAAGAGGTGTACGTCTTCACCCGCCTCGCCGGTGACAAGGTCGGCGCCACCAAGATGGACCGCCCCGAGGACGTCGAGCCGTCCCCGCGCTCCGGCCGCGTCTACGTCGCGCTCACCAACAACTCGAACCGCGGCAAGGGCACCAACCCGGGCGCCGACGAGGCCAACCCGCGCAACCTCAACAAGCACGGGCAGATCCTCGAACTGGCCGAGCACTGGGACGACCCGTCCTCCGACGGCTTCGCCTGGCGCCTCTTCCTCGTCGCGGGCGACCCGAACGACCCGGCCACCTACTTCGCCGGCTACCCCAAGGAGAAGGTCTCCCCGATCTCCTGCCCCGACAACGTGGCCTTCGACCCGCACGGCAACCTGTGGATCTCCACCGACGGCAACCAGCTCGGCTCGCACGACGGCCTGTTCGGCGTCGCCACCCAGGGCGAGCGCCGCGGTGAGCTGAAGCAGTTCCTGACCGTGCCGAAGGGCGCCGAGACCTGCGGCCCGATCATCCAGGACCGCCGTGTCCTGGTGGCCGTGCAGCACCCGGGCGAGCTCGACGGCGCCTCCGTCGAGAACCCGATGTCCCAGTGGCCCGACGGACCCGGCAAGATCGTCCGCCCCTCGGTCGTCTCCGTGTGGCGCGAGGACGGCCGCGACATCGGCGTCTGATGACACCGGGGCGGGCCTGGGGGTGGGTTCCTACTCCACCCCCAGGCCCTCCCTGAACCGTGTGAACTGCTCCGCCGGTTCCCCCGTGTACGCCCACGGCACCCACGCCGCCCGCGTGCCCAGCATCCCGAGCACCTCCCGGGCGATCTCCACCTGCCCCGCGTAGCAGGCGGCGTGCGCCAGGAAGTTGAGGTCGCCGACCTCCTCCGGCGCGACCGGTTCCCCCGGGTCCCTGCCGCCGATCCACCGCGCGTGCGTACGGCGCAGCTCCGTCACCGCTAGCTCGTGCTTCCAGTGCTGGTCGAAGCCGCGCACGGGGCCCCGGCCGAGTGCCCCGTCCGCGATGTACCGGTACTCCTCGACCCGCGCCACCTGCACCAGGACCGGCAGCGGCGAGCCGGGCGGAGCCACTCCCGCCGCGTCGCGGGCGAAGTCGTACATGCTGCCGTGCGTCCCGTGCCACCGCGCCGACCAGTAGCGCAAAACCTGGATGTGGCCCTCCGTGTTGTACGGGTCCCGGCGCCGCAGCTCGTCGAACCAGTGCCGCAGTTCACGGCGCGGCACCCCGCCCTCGTACAGCCTCGCCACCGACAGCAGCGACACCCACGGCATGGGGTCGGCCGGGGCGGCGTCGGCCGCGCCCCGGCAGGCGTCGACGGCGGCGTCGACGCGGCCCCGCTCCACGGCGGCGCCCCGGCCGGCCGCGATGGCCGCGTCGAAGACCCGTACCACCTCGGTCGCGGCCCGCAGTACGGCCGCGTCCGGGTTGCCGGGCTCGGCGGCCCGCCAGGTCTCCACGGTGGAACTGCCCGCCGCGGCGTGCGAGAGGAGCCGTACCCGGTGCGTGCGGCGGGCCCAGTCGTCGCCGGTGGCGGCGAGCAGGTCCCGTACGCCCTGCCAGCGGCCGATGACGATGTCGTGGCGGGCCTCGGTCAGCGCGCGGTCCCCGAAGTCCGGGTCGAAGTCGGGCACGAAGCGTTCCGGACGCGGAGTGCGCGCGGAGCGCGCGGAGCGTCGGCGTACGGCCATCGGTGGCCTCCTTCGGGTTCGGCTGCCGTCAGAAGTCGCGGGGGAGGGGCTCGGTTTCGCTCGGAGGTCGGGGTCGGGGGGAGGGGGCGGGGGCGGGGAGGTGTTCGGTCTCGGTCGGGCGTCGCGGGGTCCGGTGCTCCGGAGGGAGCGGCTCAGAAGTCCGTCGCGTAGCTCTTGTCGCTCGTGCCCGTGCGCGGGCGTGCGGCCGGGCCCCATTCCTCCGTCGCCGCCATCGCCCGGACCGCGTCCAGGCGGGCGGGGCGGTAGTAGTCGCTGCCCTTCCGCCAGTACACGACCAGCGGGACGACACCGACGAGGAGGCCGCCGAGGCCGATCGCGAGGGCGGTGGTGGAGAGTTCGCCGAGCGATTCGACGAACGCCCAGAGCATGAACGCGGAGCCGAGCAGCGGCCACAGGCCGCCGAGGACCAGGTTGCGTACGGAGCGGAAGAGGACCGACTTGTACGCGACGACCGCGGCGATGCCCGCGAGGCCGTAGTAGAACGCGATCTGCAGTCCGATCGCGGAGACCGCGTCGCTGAGGATCTGCTGCACGGAGCCGGCCGCCGCCGCTGCCGCGAACATCAGGAGCGCGGCGCCGCCGACGGCGGCGATGGCGACCCACGGCGTGTTCCAGCGGTGGTGCACGGCGCCGAGCGCGGCCGGCATGGTCCGGTCGCGGCCCATCGCGAAGAGCGAGCGGGTGACCTGGAGGAGGGTGGTCTCCAGGGTGGCGACGGTCGACAGGACGACGGCCACGACGAGGAGCTTGCCGCCGACGCCGGGCCAGATCTCCTGGCCGAGGACGGCGAGGACGTTCGGTCCCGCGGTACGGATCTCCTCGGCGGTCAGCAGCACGTTCACGGCGACCGTGAAGGCCTCGAAGAGGACGAAGACGAAGCCGACGCCGACGAGCGCCGCGAGCCCTGCGGTGCGGCGGCTGTTCCGGGTCTCCTCGCTGAGGTTGCTGGTGACGTCCCAGCCCCAGTAGTAGAACGCGGCGATCAGCGCGCCGGCGGCGAAGCCCTGCGGCCCGTCGAACTGGCCGAGGCCGAACCAGGACCAGTCGAAGGCGGTGGCCCGGCCCCGGTGCGCCACGGCCGCAAGGACGAACCCGATCAGGATCAGCATCTCGACGCCGGACATGATCAGCTGGGCCCGCACGGTGAGCCGGGCGCCGCCCAGGACGACGAGCAGGATCAGCAGGAACCAGGCGGCACCGACGGCGGTCGCGAGCGGGGTGTCGTCGGCGAGATCGGGGTCGATCAGGGAGAGCGTGAGGGACCCGGCGGGCAGCGAACCGGCCACCATGAAGACGGTGGCGGCGAAGACCAGCGCCCAGCCGGAGAGGAAGCCGAGGAACGGGTGGAGGGTTCGGCCCACCCAGGAGTAGCCGGCACCGGCGTTGACGTCGATCCGGCCGAGGCGGGCGTACGCGAGGACGATCCCGAACATCGGTATCGCGCAGTACAGCAGGGCCGCCGGACCCCCGAACCCGACGGCGCCGAAGAGCACGGCGGTGGTCGCGGCCAGCGAATAGGCGGGGGCGCTGCCGGCGACGGCCATCACGATCGTGTCGAAGGTGCCGAGGACATTGGGCTGGAGCCCTCTGTTCGTGGTGGTGCGCATGGCGGGGTCCTCGGGGCGCGAGAGGTGAGGCGGTGCGGTGGCAGGGCGAAGTGGCCCGTCCGCCGGGCCGATTGCCGACGGCGGCGGGCGCGGATCACGGTGAATCGAGGTGAATCGAGCGCATAGTAGTCGCCCGGATGAGCTTCGGTAACGGCGGTGGGGAGGGTTCCGCTCCGTGACCGCCGGTAAGTCCGCCCGTACGCCCCCGGGCGGAGGTTTACCGCAGGTCGGGACCCGCGATGGCGCGGGCCGCGCGGACCTCCTGGCGGAGCGGTTCGAGGACTCCGTTCTCGTCGCCGGGCAGCTCCGTGCGGACCTCCACGAGGATGTCGGACTCCCGGATCCCGGCCGACAGTTCGCGCAGCTCGCGCTCCACGGACACGACCTCCGCCGGGTCGGGGGCCGGGGCGCCGTGGTCGACCCGGATCCTGGCGGCCGTCGTCGCGTCCACGATCCGCTCCACGGCGACGACGAGCGGCCACCAGGCGGCGGCGCGGGCGCCGGTGGGCGGCGGTTCGGTCAGCGCGCGCTGGAACTCCGAGCGGACGCCGGACAGATCGCGGTACAGCTTCCGCCGGGACCGCAGCCGTGCGCCGCCGTCGCCTCCGTGCGCCTCGGCGTCTCCTCTGAAGGCGCAGGCCACATAGGCGGCCGCGTCCGCGACGGCGTCGGCGAGCTTGTCCCCGATCCGGGTGTGCCAGGACTCGGGCCAGAGCAGGTAGCCGGCGATCAGCGCGATGCCGCAGCCGATGAGGGAGTCGTACAGGCGGGGCATGACCAGGTTGAAACCCTCCTGGTTGAGGGTGTCGGAGAGCAGCAGGATCACCGGGGTGATGGCCGCCGTCTGGAAGGCGTACCCCTTCGCGGAGAAGGCCGGGACGAGGGCGGCGAGGACGCACATCACGGGCACGTCCCACCAGCCGCGCGGCACCTCGGCGAGGACGAGCGCGGCGAGGAGCAGCCCGAGGGCGGTGCCGAAGGCGCGCAGCACCGCCCGGGAGAAGACCGAGCCGAAGTCGGGCTTCATGACGAACGTGACGGTGAGCGCGACCCAGTACGAGCGGGGCACGGCGATCAGCGAGACCAGGGCCTGGGCGAGGCCGATGCAGAGTGCGAGCCGCAGGCCGTAGCGCCAGGACGCCTCGGAGAACAGCACGGCGCGGGTGGCCCGGCGGACCCTGACCCGCAGCGCGGCGGGCCGGCCGAGCCGGTCGTCGACGTTGTACGGGTCGGGTTCCGCCTTGTGCACGACGGTCGCGGCGTGCCGCAGGGCGTGGTCGACGGCCTTCTCGGCGGGCCGCTCGGGCGTCGGCAGGTCCAGTACGGGGGTTCCGGTGCGGCCCTCCTCGACGGCGTCCGCGAGTTCCCGTACGGCCGCCGGGATCGCGGGGGACAGCGGGCCGTACAGCTGGGCGCGCAGATGGGCGGCGGGGGCGGCCTCGGCGAGCGGGATGACGACGTTCAGCTGCGCGAGGAGCCGGACCAGGGCGGACGCGCGGCCGTGCTGGCGGGCCCGGTGGGCCAGGATCAGGTCGTACGACTGGTTGAGCGAGGCGGTGACGGCGTGCCGCTTGTCGTCGTACGCGGCGGTGCCGGTGGCCTCGTAGAGGTCGGCGACGGCCCGGTAGGTCGCGGCGACGGCGGATCGTTCCGGCGCGGCGCGGCGCAGGGGCCAGCCGAGCAGCGTGAGGACGAGGACGAAGAGCCCGCCGAGGGTGAGGAGGAGCGGCGCCTTCCACCAGGGGTCGGGCATGGGCAGGCCGGCGCCGACGACGGCGTTGAGGAGCAGGAGCAGCCCGGACACGGAGGCGACGGCGCCGATCGAGGAGATCATCCCGGAGACGAGCGCGACGAGGGTGAGCGCGGCGACCGCGAGCCAGCCGTGGCCGAAGACCAGGGTCCCGAGGGTGACGCCGATCGCCCCGAACAGCTGCGGCACGGCGATGTTGAAGACGCGCATCCGGTAGGCGTCGGCGGTGTCGCCGATGACCCCGGAAAGGGCGCCCATCGAGACGAGCGCCCCGTACGCCGGCTGCCCCGCCGCGAGCCCCACGGCGAGCGGCGTCGAGAGCGCGACGGAGGCGCGGAGCACGGCGGCCCAGGGGACGGGGGTGGGGGCGGGCTTGAGCCCGGCGGTGAGCCAGGCGGGCGGGGAGAGCCGTACGGGGCCTGCGGGGCGTGCCATGCGACCAACTTACGTCGCCGCCGAAGGGAGCTTCGGTGCGTCCGGCTCACGTCGCAGCGTCCGGGAGCTTCGGTGCGTCCGGCTCACGTCGCAGCGTCCGGGAGCTTCGGTGCGTCGGCTCACGTCGCAGCGTCCGGGAGCTTCGGTGTCGGTCGGTGCGCGGGTGATCTCCTCGCGCCCCGGCACGTGGGCGTGAGGCCCGTCGTCCGGATCGGGCTCAGTTGCGGTAGGACTCGACCTCGGCGGCCGGGCGGAGGGCCGCCGTGTCCGGGTCCTCGCCGAATTCGGCCTTCGCGCGGCGCTGGCGCAGCAGGTCCCAGCACTGGTCGAGGCGTACCTCCAGCTCGGCGAGGCGGGCCCGTTCCTCCGGGAGGAGGCCGCCGGTGCGCTGCCGCAGGGTGCGCTCCTCCTCGACGAGGGCGCCGATGTCGTCCAGGATCTCCTCGTTGTCCATGCCTTCCAGCGTGGCCGATCAGCGCTCGCCGCGCAGGTCGAGATCGGTGAGGACGGCCCGGTGGTCGGAGCCCGCGAGGTCGAGGAAGCGGATGCCCCGGACGCTGAAGTCGCTGCTGATCAGGACATGGTCGATCTGGACGAACGGCGGAAGCGGCCCTTCCATGGGCCAGGTCGGGGTGCGGCCGGCGTTCGCGACGCGGGAGGCGTCCCTGAGGTGGCCGGTGTCCAGGATCGAGCGGAAGGCGGCGTGGTCCTGGGAGGCGTTGAAGTCCCCGGCGACCAGGAGGGGGCCGGTGCGCTGCCGGGCGTCCTCCTCGATCCGGCCGAGTTCCCGCTTCCACACGTCCACCTGGTCCGGCAGAGGCGGCAGCGGGTGGGCGAGCTGGAGGCGTACGGGCACTCCGGCGATCTCGGCGGTGGCGCCGGGCATGCCCATGATCGCGGGGACGACCCGTTCGTCGGTCAGCGGGTAGGCGCTCAGGAGCACCGAGCCGACGGAGCCGTCGGCGTCCACCGAGGCCCGGTGGGGGAGTTCGGCGGCGAAGGCGTCGCCGAGGGCGCGCCCGCACGCGCGGTCGCATTCGGAGACGAACACCAGCTGGGGGCGCTCGCGCCGGATCGTGTCGGTCAGCGCCCCGGTGGCCTGGCCGAACTCGACGTTGGCGGCGAGCACCCGGACCTGGGCGAGGGGCAGGCCGTAGGAGGTGACGAGCTGCGGCATGTGCGGCACGGAGGCCCAGCCGACGGAGGTGAGGACGAGGACGGCCGTGAAGGCGAGGCCGCGGCGCCGGGCCACGGCGGCGAGGAGCACCGCGAGCGCGGCGGGCACGGCGAACCAGGGCAGCAGGGCGAGCAGCTGCGGGAGGGGCGTGACGCCGTCCGTGTCGAGCAGGCGGCCGCCGCTGACCATGGCGGGGACGATCAGGAGCAGCCCTGCGGCCCAGGCGGTGAGGCGGTGCCTGGGCCGGAGGGGCGGCGCTTCGGGGGCCGCCGGTGCGGTGCTCGGCACGGGCTCGGCTGTGAGGGCTCGGTCCACGCCCTTCAGTGTCGCAGGGCCTGGGAGATCTCCGCCTTGGTGGCGCCCGTGAGGGTCCGATTGCTGCGTGCCGTACCGGACTTGGAGGCTCCTGGTTCGACGCCGCCGATGTTCAGGACGACCGAGTCGAGGAAATTCCCCTCCGCGTCACGGAAGTTGACCATGACCGTGTAGTCGGCGGCGGTGTCCTTCGGGTTGGTCGCGGTGATCTCGGCGACCGTGCGGTCCCCGTCGGTGCTCGTCGGGCCGGCTTCGACGTCGCCGCCGGCGTTCACCCCGTCCTTGACCTCGTTCATCTTCTCCTCGGCGGCCGAGGCGACGGCGGCGGTCGCGGAGGAGAAGACGTCACCCGCCTTCTCCTGGGCGGCGTCGCACCCGGTGAGGGTGAGGGCCGTGGCCGCGGCGAGGGCCAGAGCTGCTGCCGTGGTGCGTCTCATGGCCCCGGCCTCAGAACGTCTTGTCGCGGCCGTAGGCGTCGTCCGTGGCCAGGGCCCAGATCACGAAGATCGAGATGGCCATGGAGAAGAGCGCCCACCACGGCTGGTAGGGCAGGAAGAGGAACTGGAAGAGGACGTTGAGGGAGGCCAGTGCGATACCGGCGACCCGGCCCCACTCGGCGCCCCTGAGGATGCCGAATCCGGCGACGGCGAGGATGACGCCGAGGATCAGGTGGATCCAGCCCCAGGTGGTGAGGTCGAACTTGAAGACGTAGTCGCCGACGCGGGTGTAGACGTCGTCCTCGGCGATGCCTGCGATGCCCTGGAAGACGTCCATGAAGCCGGTGACCAGCATGAGGACGCCGGCGAAGAGGGTGCCGCCGGAGGCCCAGGCGCCGGAGGCGCTCGGCGTGGTGCGCGGATCGCGTGGTGCGGTGTTCTGGCTCATGAGCCCATCGTCGGAGCGTTCGCACGTTGGCGAACTTTCAACTGGGCCGAACGAGTGAGCGGAGGTAGGAGTCGAGTACGGCGTCGAACTCCTCGGGCCTTTCCAGGTTGGGCAGGTGCGCGGCCCGTTCGATCACTGCGAGCGTGGAGTCGGGGAGCAGCGCGTGCATCTCCTCGGCGTCCGCGACCGGGGTGTACGTGTCGTCCCTGCCGACCACGACGAGCGCCGGCACGGCGGCGGTGGTGAGCGTCTCGCGGTAGTCGGGCCGCTCGGCCCGGCCGCGCAGCGCGGCGGCGGCGCCGGCCGGGTCGGTCGAGCACATCATGCGGTGGACGTGGGGCGCGGCGTGGGTGTTGTACGGGGCGACCATCCGGTCCAGGACCTCGTCGGCGTACCCCCGCATGCCCTCCCGCAGCAGCCGGTCCGCCATGGCGTTGCGGGCGGCCTTGCCCTCGTCGGTCTCGGCGGCGGGGAAGGTGTCGGCGAGGACGAGGCCCCGGACGCGGTCCGGGTGGCGGCGCAGGAGCTCCATGGCGATCTGGCCGCCCATGGACAGGCCGACGACGACGCAGTCGTCGATCTCCAGGTGGGCGAGGAGGCCGGCGAGGTCCTCGGCGAAGACGCCGAGGCCGGTGGAGCCGGTCGTGGCGCCGAGGGGTGTGGCGCCGTATCCGCGCAGGTCGGGGGCGATCACCCGGTGGGTGAGGGAGAAGCGCTCGATCTGGGGCCGCCACATGGTGTGGTCGAACGGGTGGCCGTGGACGAGGAGGAGCGACCGGCCGGAGCCGCGGTCCTCGTAGGCGGTCAGGTGGTCGTCGATCCGTGCGAAGTCCATGGTCGGAGGCTAGGGACGGGCTCCTGCTCGGTGCAATAGAATGCAATGCTCTCGGTGCAATGAAGGCGAATGGGACGGGGCAGGGATGGAGGAGTACCGGCGGATCGCGGACCGCGTCGAGGCGGCCGTACGGGACGGGCGGCTCAAGCCCGGTGACCGGCTGCCGCCGCAGCGGGTCTTCGCCCGCCGCCACCGGATCGCGAACTCGACGGCCATCCGCGTGTACGGGGAACTCGCGCGCCGCGGTGTGGCCGTCGGGGAGGTCGGGCGCGGCACCTTCGTCCGCGCCGCGCCCCCGCTGCCGGGGCCCGCGCTCGCCGAGGCGACCGGCACCGCACCCGTCGACCTCCAGCTCAACTACCCGACGGCCGAGGGCCAGTCGGAGCTGACGGCCCGCGCGCTCGCGGCCCTCGCCCGGCCCGACGTACTCGCCGGGGCCGTCTCCCGGCCGGCCGCCGCCACCGGCACGCCGGAGGCCCGGGAGGCGGCGGTGTCCCTGCTCGCGCGGCCGGGCTGGGCCCCCGATCCCGCGCGCGTGCTGTTCGCGGGCAACGGCCGGCAGGCCATCGCCGCCGCGCTCTCCACGCTCGTCCCGCCCGGCGGCCGGCTCGGCGTCGAGGCGCTCACGTACCCCCTGGTCAAGGCGGTCGCCGAACGGCTCGGAATCCGGCTCGTGCCGCTCGCCCTGGACGCCGAGGGCGTCCGTCCCGAGGCCCTCCGCGCGGCGCACAGGGCCGCGCCCCTCGCCGCCGTCTACCTCCAGCCGACCCTGCACAACCCGACCTCCTCGACCGCAGGCGAAGGACGCCGGGCCGAACTGGCCGAAGCGCTGCGGAGCCTGGACCTCACGGCCGTCGAGGACACCACCTGGGCCTTCCTCGTGCCGGACGCGCCCGCCCCGCTCGCCGCGCACGCCCCCGAGCGGGTCCTCCTCGTCGACAGCCTCTCCAAGCGGCTCTCCCCCGGCCTGACGGTCGGCTACCTCGTCGTGCCCGGCCGGCTGCGTACGGCGGCGGCGGAGGCCCTGCGCTCCGGCGCCTGGACGGCGGGCGGCCTCGCGCTCGCCGCCGCGACCCGCTGGACCGGCGACGGCACCGTCGCCGAGGTGGTCGCCGCCAAGCGGGCGGACGCGGAGGCCCGGCACGCCCTGGTCCTGCGACGGCTCGCGGGGCACGCCCTCAGGACCTCCCCGCACGCCTACTACTGCTGGTGGGAACTGCCCGCGCCCTGGCGGGCGGAGACCTTCACGGCGGCAGCCGCCGCGCGCGCGGGCGTGGCGGTCACACCGGGCAGCGCCTTCGCGGTGGGCACGGGCACGGCCCCGGCCCCCGACGCGATCCGGATCGGCCTCGCCTCCCCGCCCCACGCGGTCCTGGACGGGGCGCTCGCCCGGCTCGCGGAGCTGGCGGCGGAGAGGTGGGCGTGAACGCGTTGCCGGGGGAGTGCTGAGGGGGCCGTGGACCCCTCGAACCCGGGCTGCTGGCACAGGGTGTTGCTTCCGGTGCCGCCTAAGGGACGGTTCGTGCCGGGGCTGCCCGAGAGGTAGACGTCCTCATCGCCGCCCGGGGGACGGGCCCGTGTCGTCGAAGACGATGCCACCCTGGGCGATCGGTTCCCCACCGGAAGGTTGTTCGCCTGTCCGGCGGCGGCCGCGTACGTCATAACACCACCGACGCTGTTTGCAGAAGGGGTGGGCGCAGAACTTCCCTTCATCGGAAGCGAGCCGGAGTGTGCATGGCCGAGGGTGCGCGTATAGCCGTAAATGTCACATAACTGACCTGGATGGGTGGCGTGGAGGGCTGCACAGCTGCGTCAACTTGGCCCGGCCTGAAGGGTAGGGCTTGGAGGTAGCGTCCGGCTGGCTGTCGGGTTGGCTCCTCTGTCCGGACACCCGCTACGGGGTGGCTGGGACGCGTGACTCACGCCCCGCAATCCACACAGCCTCGCCCTTACGGCCGATGTTGTGGGACGCGTTGTCGTCCGCGTGCATGAGGGCCCCGCAGGACCGGCACGCGAATGTCGCTTGATCGACACGGTTGCGCCGGTCGATGTGACCGCACGCGGAGCACTGCCGACTGGTGTACGCCGGATCGACGTACACCAGCGGCACCCCGGCCCGCTTGGCCTTGTACTCGACGAAGGCGGCGAGCTGGTGGAAGCTCCAGGAGTGCAGGGTGGTCCGCTGGTCCTTGCGGAGCCGTACCCGGCCGCGGATGCCCGTGAGGTCTTCCAGGGCGATACCGGAGCCGGTGCGTTCAGCGGTGGTGACAATGTTCTTCGAAATGATGTGGTTGACGTTGGCGGTGTGCCGGGCTTCCTTGCGGGAGCGCCTCTTGAGCAGGCGCTTGGCTGACTTGGTGCCCTTGGCCTGGAGCTTCTTCCGCAGGGCGAGCTGTCGTTTCCGGTAGCGGTTCAGGCCGCGCCCGGCCGCCCGGTAGCCGGTTGAGGCGGTGGCGATGTTGGTGATCCCGAGGTCGACGCCGATGAACCCGTCGGGCTCGTACGGTTCTGCCTCGGGGATGTCGCAGACGGCGATCAGGTAGAACGTGCCGTCGCGTTCGATCAGGTCGGACTCGCCCTTACGGTGCTCGCGGAGCATCGTCAGCGCGTCCTCGGAGCAGACGAAGCGGACGCCTCTGAGCCGTCCGGCGGTCGTCCAGATCGATACCGTGCGAGCGTCGTACTGCCAGGAAAGGCAACGGTCGTCGTACGGATGCGCGGCCTCCGGGCGGAACGCGATCGGCTTGGACTCCGCCTTGACCCTCCGCTTCGACCCCGGCCTGCCCAGGTTCCCGGCGCGGATGTTCGCCTTCAACGCCGTGTAGGCGTCCCGGGTCTTCTTGATGACGTGCTGGGCGACCTGTGCCCCCAGCCCGCGCGCCTTCAACGCGTCGTAGGTGTGCTTGCGCAGCTCGTACTCACGTGGGACACCACGCTCGAACGCCACATCGGATACCCAGCACGCGGCCTCATTGACCGCACGCAGGGTCGCGAGAAGCGCGACGGCCTGGTCGGCCTCCGGCATCAGCTTCACCCGAGTCACGATCTTCACAACGTAATCGTAACATCACGCTATGTGGCCAAACTGGGGGGCAAACACTGAAGTTGAGCCGCTGCGAGCAGGCCATGCTGGCTATGTGCGCCAGAGAGGTGATTCCTCCCGGGCATGAAAGCCCAGGGCTTTCTTGTTGGTTCCGGCTGAACCTTCCGGAAGGAACGATGAGTCATGACCGCAGCCCAGACGACCTCCACCGCCCTCCAAGGATCCGCCGACCACCGCACCATCACCAACCCCGGCACCCTCCACGACCCCACCCCCTTCGGCTACAGCCACGCCGTGGCCGCGCCCGGTGAACTCGTCTTCATCGGCGGCCAGTACGCCTCCGACGCCACCGGCGCCCCCGTCCCCGGCGACTTCGCCGCCCAGGTCGAGCTCTCCCTGACGAACCTGCGGCTCGCCCTTGAGGGCGTCGGCCTCGGCCTCCACCACGTCGTCCGCCTCGGCACGTACATCGTCGAGCACGACATGGCCAGGCTGGAGGTCCTCGGCAAGGCCCTGCACGACCACTTCGGCGAGCGGCTGCCCGCGCAGACCCTCAGCGGGGTCGCGGCGCTCGCCCTGCCGGGGATGCTCTTCGAGATCGACGCCGTCGCCGTACGGCCCGCCGCCTGATCCACTTGCGGGGCGCCGGGCGCGGGTGTGCCCTGGAGGGTGCGGGAAGCAGCAGGGGGGCGAGAGACGAAGGAGCTCCTGCCATGGCGGCACACGCAGCGGTACCCGTCCGGCGCCAGATCAATACGCACGGCTGGGGGCTCCCCGTCATCTTCGGCGTCCTCTACGGCCTCTACGCGACGACCGTCGCCCGCCACGGCGGCCCCGCCACCCTGGGGCAGCTGTGGCTCGGGCTCATCTCCGCCGCCGTCCTCGCCGGCGGGATCTACGTGCTCCGCCGATACGGCCGGGTCCTGCCCCGCGAGCTGCGGGCCGCCGCCTGGGGCACCCTGACGGGCGTCGCGGTCGGGTTCCTCTTCAGCCTGTCCGACGCCAGCGTCCTGTCGTCGAGCGGGCTCGGCCTCGCCTTCGCCGTGGTGGCGGGCGCCGCCGCCTACTACAGCTTCTACACCCACGAGGACGCGGCCGGCCGCCCCGCGCCGTACTGACGCCCGCCGCCGCCCTCGCGCTTCCCGCCGTGGCGCCGCCGCCGGTAGTAGACGGCCGCCACGGCGGCGAGCAGCACCGGCCACGCCGCCAGGGGCGCGTAGCAGGCGATCAGCAAGGCGTCCTGGGCCCCAGTGGCCGGGATGCCCGGCCCCAGGTCCGCGTACGAGGCGTACACGCCCCATCCGGCGAAGGCGCACAGCCCCGCCACCCCCGCGAAGGCGGCGCCCGTCGCGGCGGCCGGGTTCACCCGGCGCCCGCCGAGGAACGGCAGCCACCGGGGGAAGACCTCGCCCCAGGAGCGGACCAGGCCCAGGGTGAGCAGGGCGAGCAGCTCGGACACCACGCTGAGGGAGACCACGTACACGGACTCGCCGGCGGACATCGCACCGAGTTCGGCGTCCTGCGTGACCGGGAGACCGGCGACGAGCGCGAGCCGCCACAGGCCGGACGGGAGGGTGGCCAGGGGGACGGCGTGAGCGGCGAGCACGGCCCAGCGGGGCACGTCCGGAAGGGATCGGATTCTCATCATGCGGCCCAGCGTCCCGCCACCGGGCGGGCCGGGACGTCGCCCCGGGGGCCGGTCCTCCTCCGCCGGACGGGGGAGCGGGGGTCAGCCGGGGAGGGTCCTCCGTGCTCTGGCGGTACGAGGCCGGGCGACGGAGACTGACAGGAGCGAGCGTGCTCTCTTCTCCCGCACCCCGGAGGGGAAAGGTGTGACCGACATGACCGACCTCGCCATCGAGACCGAGGGCCTGGTCAAGGTCTTCGGTACGAACCGCGCCGTCGACGGCGTCGACCTGCGCGTCCCCGCGGGGACCGTGTACGGCGTCCTCGGACCCAACGGCGCCGGCAAGACCACCGCCGTCAAGATGCTCGCCACCCTCCTCAGACCCGACGGCGGCCGGGCCCGCGTCTTCGGCAAGGACGTCGTCAAGGACGCCGACAGCGTGCGCGGCCGGGTGAGCCTCACCGGTCAGTACGCCTCCGTCGACGAGGACCTGACCGGCACCGAGAACCTCGTCCTGCTCGGCCGGCTCCTCGGCCACAGCAGGCCGGCCGCCCGCGAGCGCTCCGCGCAGCTGCTCACCGCCTTCGGGCTCGCGGAGGCGGCCGACAAGCAGATCAAGAACTACTCGGGAGGCATGCGGCGCCGCATCGACATCGCCGCGTCCATCCTCAACACCCCCGACCTGCTGTTCCTCGACGAACCGACGACCGGCCTCGACCCGCGCAGCCGCAACCAGGTCTGGGACATCGTCCGCGCGGTCGTCGCCCAGGGCACCACCGTCCTCCTCACCACCCAGTACCTGGACGAGGCGGACCAGCTGGCGTCCCGCATCGCCGTCATCGACCACGGCAAGGTGATCGCGGAAGGCACGAAGGGCGAGCTGAAGGCGTCCGTCGGCTCGGGCTCGGTGCACGTACGGCTCCGGGACCCGGAGCGGCGCCGGGAGGCCGAACGGGTCCTGCAGGCCGCGCTGAACGCGTCCGTCACGCTCGAACCGGACCCCGTGGCGCTCACCGCCACCGTCGACGGCCACGGAACGGACCTCGGCGCCGCCGAGCAGGCCGCGCGGGCGCTGGCGGAGCTGGCGAGGGCCGGGATCACCGTCGACAGCTTCGGGCTCGGCCAGCCCAGCCTCGACGAGGTGTTCCTGGCCCTGACCGACAGACCGGCGGACGGCACGGACCGCGCGGACGGCACCCCGCCCCCGAACCCCGACCGGAAGGGAACGACGGCATGACCACCGTCACCACCGGCAAGGATCCCCGGCAGACCGACGCCCTCGCGTTCGAGGCGCCCAGGGCGGAGGACCTGGCGGCCCTCCTCGTCGGCCACGAGCGTCCCCCGCGCCCCAGCGCGCTGTCCGCGTCGCTGACCTTCGGCTGGCGGGCCATGCTCAAGATCAAGCACGTGCCGGAGCAGCTGTTCGACGTGACGGCCTTCCCGATCATGATGGTGCTGATGTACACGTACCTCTTCGGAGGCGCGCTGGCCGGATCGGTCTCGTCGTACATCCAGTTCCTGCTGCCGGGCATCCTCGTGATGAGCGTCGTGATGATCACGATGTACACGGGCATCTCGGTCAACACCGACATCGAGAAGGGCGTCTTCGACCGCTTCCGCACGCTGCCGATCTGGCGGCCCGCGCCGATGGTCGGCTACCTCCTCGGCGACGTCGTGCGCTATCTGATCGCCTCGGCCGTGATGCTGACGGTCGGCATGATCATCGGCTACCGGCCGGACGGCGGGGTGGTGGGCGTCCTCCTCGGCGTCGCCCTGCTCCTCGTCTTCGCGTTCTCGTTCTCGTGGGTCTGGACGATGTTCGGCCTGCTGCTGCGCAGCGAGAAGTCCGTCATGGGCGTCTCGATGATGGTGATCTTCCCGCTGACGTTCCTGTCGAACGTCTTCGTCGACCCGAAGACCATGCCGGGCTGGCTGCAGGCCTTCGTCAACAACAGCCCGGTGACCCACCTGGCCACGTCGGTCCGCGAACTGATGGCCGGAAACTGGCCGGCGACGGACATCGCCTGGTCGCTGGGCTGGTCGGTCGCCCTGGTGGCGGTCTTCGGCGCGGTCACGATGCGCCTCTACAACCGCAAGTAGGGCCTCGCGAGGAGCACCGCACGGCCCGCCCGGATCCTCCCGACGCGCCTCCCCTTCGACCGGTCGGGGTGTGCCGGGAGGCGGGGCTGCCCGTGAAGTCCTAGTTGCTCGTGCCGTTGCTGTCGCTGGTCGTTTCCTTCTTGTCCAGCGGGCGTATGGTGATCTTGATGGCCATTTCTGCCTCCTCGACGTGGGTGTGGCGCTAGCATGCCAACGTTGCCACGGTGACGTGTGAGGGCAACTGCGTTTCAGCCTTCGGGAGTTGAGGACGGTGCCAGAGCGAAGCGACACGGCCGCCGATCTCGTGCGGCCGTGCGTCAAGCCCGAGCACCGCCCCTACCGGACGGTCGACGGGCACGTGCGCATCGGAAGCGTCGTGCACGGCATAGGCGCGGAGATCGAGGACCCCGAAGGCTGGGTCTGGGCACTGGTCCAGGCGATGGACGGGACCCGCGACGCCCACCGGATCGCCGCCGAGGTCGCCGGGGCGCACCCGGCCCCCGACGAGGACGACGTCCTCCGGGCGATGGCCGACCTGCGGCGGGCCGGATTCCTCCAGGACGCGGCGGCGACCGTGCCCGGGGAGCTGTCCGAGCGGGAGAGGGTCCGCTACGGGCGGGGCGTGCCGCTGCTCCGCTGGATGGACTCCTCGCCCCGGACGAACAGCTGGGACCTGCAGCTCGCCCTCGCCCGCGCGCGCGTCCTGCTGATCGGCCTGGGCGGCGCCGGCGGGATCGCGGCCCAGGGCCTGGTGGCCTCCGGCGTGGGACGGCTGCACTGCGTCGACCCCGACGTCGTCGAACTCTCCAACCTCAACCGCCAGGTCCTCTACCGCGAGCGGGACATCGGCCGGGGCAAGGTGGACGCGGCCCTGGAGTCCTTACGGGCCCTGAACTCCGACGTCACGGTGACCGGAGAGGCAGGCGAGGTGCGCGGCACCGACGACCTCGTACGGCTCCTGCGCGCCGGGACGGCGGACGGCGCCGCGTACGACCTCCTGGTACTGAGCGCCGACCGCCCGGCCGCCCTGCGCTCCTGGGCCAACCGGGCCTGTCTACGGACGAACACCCCGTGGGTCGACGGGGGTTACCGAGGTCCCCTGGTCACCACCGGCCTCTACACGCCCGGCAGCAGCGGCTGCCTGGAGTGCCACCGGGTCACCCAGGCGGCCTCCCGCGACCTCGGTCTGCCTCCCGGCGAGGACGAGGACACGGTGTCGCCCCGGATGCCCTGGAGCCCGGTGAACGCCGTCACGGCCTCCCTCGCGGGCGCGCTCTTCGTGTACGCGGCCATCGCGGCCCTCACCGGTGTGCCCGCGCTCCCTCCCGGGTTCCGGATCGAGTTCAACCTCATGCTCCCCGGCGAGCCCGGCCTTGAGCCCGTCCTCCGGCGGCCCGACTGCCGCGTCTGCGGCGGTGCGTGAGATGACCGGGGGCCGGGGCGAGGGGGGCGGAGCCGTGGAGGTTCCCGTCGGGCCCGGATCCCGGGTGCTGCTGCATCCGCTGAGCAGGCGCGCGGACGGCTCCGAGTGGATCGTGGGCCGCCGCGAGACGCGGGTGTTCGTGGCGCTCCCCGCCCAGGGCGTGGCGGCGCTCGACCTCCTGGAGCAGGGCGCGAGTGTCGCCTCGGCACAGTCGCGGCTGCACGCGAGGACCGGGGAGGAACTCGACATCGCGGAGTTCGTGCGCGACCTGCTGGCGCTCGGCTTCGTGGCGGAGGTCGACGGGCGGACCGTCCCGTCCGCCCCGGTGCGTCCCGCGAGCCTCCCGAGGCTGCGCCCAGGCCACGTCGCCTTCCTGCTGCATCCCCTGGTCCCCTGGTTCCCGGCGGCCCTGTTCCTCGCCGCCGTCGCGGTGCTCGTCGCCCGCCCCGGGCTGACGCCCACCTACCGTGACCTGCTGTGGAGCCCGTACGGAACCCTGGTGGTGGCGGGCGGGCTCATCGCCGGCTGGTCGATCGTCCTCGTGCACGAGCTCGCGCACCTCGCCGTGGCGAGGGCTGCGGGCGTTCCCGGCAGGATCGGCTTCGGTACACGGCTGCAGTTCCTCGTCATGCAGACCGACATCAGCGGCATCGAACTCGCCCCCCGGCGCCACCGCCTCACCGCGTACCTCGCCGGCATCGGGGTCAACCTCTCCCTCGCCTCCCTGGCCGTGCTGCTGCTCGCCCTCACCTCTCCCGGCACGACGGCACACCGGCTGCTCGCCGCGACGGTGCTGTGGGCGCTGCTGCCGCTCACCTTCCAGCTCATGGTGTTCATGCGGACCGACGTCTACTTCGTCCTCCAGGACCTCACCGGATGCCGCGACCTCTACGGCGACGGCCTGGCCTACGCCCGGCACCTGGCCGGACGCCTGACGCGCAAGCGGCGGGCGGACGAGGATCCGAGCCGTGGCCTGCCGGGCCGGGAGCGGCGCGCGGTACGGCTCTACAGCGTCGTCCTCGTGGTGGGGACCGTGGTGTGCCTGGCCGGGTTCGCGGCCTTCACCGTCCCGGCGGAACTGCGCCTGGTGGGCGGGGCCTGGCACCGGCTCGGCTCGGCCGGATCCGTGCTCGACGTGTCCGACGCCGTCCTGACTCTCGCGGCCTTCGCCGCTGTCCACATCGTCTGGCTCGTCGTCCGGTGGAGGACCATCGGGGCGCGGCGGTCCACCAGGAGAAGGAGGAACTCCTCGTATGCGTGAGATGTTCGAAGGCGTCGACGGAGTCCGGCTCGAACAGGACGCCTACACACCCGACTTCATGGAGCGCTTCTGGCGGATCGGGGCCGAGGGGTTCTGGAAGCTGGAGCGGATGCAGTCCTACGACGAGGGCGACTTCCCCAGCTGGCAGGCGTTCCGCCGGGGCGAATGGGAGGAGTCGCTGAGACTGATCGAGGAGCTGCGGCCGGAGTACGAGGAGTACTACGGCAGGATTGCGAAGTCGGGCTTCGGCGTCTACCGCGCGCGGATCGTCGAGCGGCCCGTCACCCCGTACATCCAGTGGGAGCTGAACGTCCTGCACGTCAAGAACGGCTACGGCGAGCAGGTCACCGTCCTCGACGCGGAACGGGTCGCACCGCGCGAGCAGGGGGAGCCCCTGCCCGAGCTGTGCGTCCTCGGCGGCGAGTCCGTCTACGTCATCGACTACACCCCCGAGGGCGTACCCGACGGCGCCACCCGGTACGACCGGCCGGACGTCGTCGCGCGGGCCCGTGACTTCGTGCGCGAGCTGTACGCGCAGGGGGAGGACCTGGCGACGTACTTCCCCCGCGAGATCGCCCCCCTGGCGGCGCCGGCCGTCTGAGCGGGGCCTCGCCGCGAGCTGATCAGTCCAGGCGCAGATCCGCCAGCTGCCGCTCGAAGGGGACGATCTCGTCCTCGTCGGCGTTCCGGGACGGCCTGGCCGCGACCATGTCCGCGAACTCGCTTCCGGCCCGGTTGATCCGGGACGGCAGGCCATCTGTGTACTCGTCGCCGCCCGAGCCCCAGTCCTCCGACGCCGCGTAGACGGCGGTCGGGGCGACGAGGGCCCGCAGGTAGGCGAAGAGCGGCCGGAGCGCGTGGTCCAGGACGAGCGAGTGGCGGGCGGTGCCGCCGGTCGCACCGACGAGGACCGGGACGCCGGTCAGCGCGGCCGGGTCGATCAGGTCGAAGAACGACTTGAAAAGACCGCTGTACGAGGCCGTGAAGACCGGGGTCACGGCGATGACCCCGTCGGCGCCCGTCACCGTGTCGATCGCCTCCTGGAGCGCGGCGGAGGGGAACCCGGTGACGAAGTTCTTCGCGATGTCGACGGCCAGGTCACGCAGTTCGACGACCTGGACGTCGACGGCGTACTCCTGCTCGGCCAGCCGGTAGCGGGCCGACTGGAGGAGGCGGTCGGCGAGCAGCCGGGTGGAGGAGGGGGAGCTGAGTCCGGCGGAGACCGCGACCAGCTTCAGCGTCTGCATGGCGTCAGACCTCCTTGGAGGCGAGGACGGCGGGGTGGAGCGGGGCCGTGGCCGGGACGCCGGCCGGACGGAGGTTCGCGAACTCCTTGCGCAGCACGGGTACGACCTCCTCGCCGAGGATGTCGAGCTGCTCCAGGACCGTCTTGAGGGGCAGTCCCGCGTGGTCGACGAGGAACAGCTGCCGCTGGTAGTCGCCCACGTAGTCGCGGAAGGACAGGGTGCGCTCGATGACCTCCTGCGGCGAGCCGACGGTCAGCGGGGTCTCGCGGGAGAACTCCTCCAGGGTCGGGCCGTGGCCGTAGACGGGCGCGTTGTCGAAGTACGGGCGGAAGTCGCGTACCGCGTCCTGCGAGTTCTTGCGCATGAACACCTGGCCGCCGAGGCCGACGATGGCCTGCTCCTCCGTCCCGTGGCCGTAGTGCGCGTACCGCTGGCGGTAGAGGCGGACCATCTTCTCGGTGTGGTGCTTGGGCCAGAAGATGTGGTTCGCGAAGAAGCCGTCGCCGTAGTAGGCCGCCTGCTCGGCGATCTCCGGGGAGCGGATGGAGCCGTGCCAGACGAACGGCGGGACGCCGTCGAGCGGGCGCGGGGTGGAGGTGAAGCCCTGGAGGGCGCTGCGGAACTTGCCCTCCCAGTCGACCACGTCCTCCCTCCACAGCTTGTGGAGGAGCGCGTAGTGCTCGATGGCGAGCGGGATGCCCTGCCGGATGTCCTGTCCGAACCACGGGTAGACCGGGCCGGTGTTGCCCCGGCCCATCATCAGGTCCACGCGGCCGTCGGCGAGGTGCTGGAGGGTCGCGTAGTCCTCGGCGATCTTCACCGGGTCGTTGGTGGTGATCAGGGTCGTGGACGTGGAGAGGACCAGGTTCTCCGTGCGGGCGGCGATGTGCCCGAGGAGCGTGGTGGGGGAGGACGGCACGAACGGCGGGTTGTGGTGCTCGCCGGTCGCGAAGACGTCGAGGCCGACCTCCTCCGCCTTGAGCGCGATGGCGACGGTGTTCTTGATCCGCTCGTGCTCGGTCGGGGTACGGCCGGTGGTGGGGTCGGTCGTCACGTCGCCGACGGTGAAGATCCCGAACTGCATCGTGCTCACCTCTCGCCTCGGGGGCTGTTGGTTGAATCGTAAACTATCCGCTCCAACGGCGCACCCCCCTGCCCTATTCCCGCGCCGTACCCTGGGCGCATGGCCCCCGGCGACGAAGAGACGTCCGACAAGACGTACGCAAAGACGTCCGACGGGACGTACGACAACGAACGCTGGAAGGAGCGGGGCGTGATGCTCCGCGTCTTCGTCTACGTCTTCGCCACCCACGCCTTCGCCGGCTTCGTCTGGCTCCTCTTCTACGTCGGGCAGAACGCCCAGAAGTAAGGTCCGTGCCGGGCTCACGTAAAGTCCCCGACGTGAACGCTGCGATATCGGTGGTGCCGGTCGTCGGGATCGGCGCGGACGGCTGGGACGGACTCCCCGAGACCTCCCGCCGCGTCCTGCGCACCGCCCAGGTCCTCATCGGCGCCCCCCGCCAGCTCGACCTGCTGCCCGCCGGCGACTGCCCCGGCGAACGGATCACCTGGCCCACCCCGCTGCGCCCCGCCGTCCCCGGACTCCTCGCCGCCCACGAGGGCAGGACGATCGCCGTCCTCGCCAGCGGCGACCCGTCCTTCTACGGCATCGCCCGCACCCTCGCCGAGACCGTCGGCGCCCAGCGGCTCCGCGTCCTGCCGCACCCGTCCTCCGTCTCGTACGCCTGCGCCCGCCTCGGCTGGCCCCTCGAAGCCGTCGAGACCGTCTCCCTCGTCGCCCGGCCCCTCGCCGCCCTCGCCGCCGCCCTCCACGACGGCCGCCGGCTCCTCGTCCTCGGCGAAGGCCCCGGCACCCCCGCCGACGTCGCCGCGTACCTCCGCGCCACCGGCTGGGGCGGCACCCGCGTCCGCGTCCTCGAACAGCTCGGCGGCCCCCGCGAGCGGATCCTCGACGCGACCGCCGCCGACTGGCCGCCTGAGCCGACCGACGCCCTCCACGTCCTCGCCCTCGACTGCGTACGCGACCCGGACACCCTCCGGCTCGGCGCCGTACCCGGCCTGCCCGACGAGGCGTACGAACACGACGGCCAGCTCACCAAGCGGTACGTACGCGCCGCCACGCTCGCCGCCCTCGCCCCCGCCCCCGGCGAACTCCTCTGGGACATCGGCGGCGGCTCCGGCTCCATCGGCGTCGAATGGATGCGGACCCACCGCTCCTGCCGCGCCATCGCCGTCGAGAAGTCCCCGGAGCGCGCCGCGCGCATCACCCGCAACGCCGACGCCCTCGGCGTCCCCGCGCTCAGGGTCGTGACCGCCGCCGCACCGGACGGCCTCGCCTCCCTCCCCGTTCCCCACGCGATCTTCATCGGCGGCGGCCTCACCGCCCCCGGACTCCTCGACGCCTGCTGGGACGCCCTCCCCGCCGGCGGCCGGCTCGTCGCCAACACCGTGACCCTGGAGTCCGAGGCGCTGCTCGCCGACCGCTACCGCCGCCACGGCGGCGAACTGGTCCGGCTCGGCGTCTCCACCGCCGTCCCGGTGGGCGGCTTCACCGGCTGGCGCCAGGCGATGCCGGTCACGCAGTGGTCCGTAACCAAGGAAGAGGAAGCATGACCGTCTACTTCATCGGCGCGGGCCCGGGCGCGGCCGACCTGATCACCCTGCGCGGCGCGCGCACGCTCGCGTCCTGCGGGGTCTGCCTCTACGCCGGCTCGCTCGTCCCGACCGAACTCCTCGCCGAGTGCGGGCCCGGCACGCGCCTCGTCGACACGGCCGACCTGGACCTGGACCGGATCGTCGCCGAGATCGCCCGCGCCCACGACGACGGCCAGGACGTGGCCCGCCTCCACTCCGGCGACCCGTCCGTCTTCAGCGCGATGGCCGAGCAGATGCGGCGGCTCGACGCCCTGGGCATCCCGTACGAGGTCGTCCCCGGCGTCCCGGCGTACGCGGCGGCGGCGGCGGCGCTCAAGCGGGAGCTGACCGTGCCGACGGTCGGCCAGACGGTGATCCTCACCCGGATCGCCCAGCAGGCCACGCCCATGCCCGACGGCGAGGACCTCGCCACCCTGGGCCGCAGCGGCGCCCTGCTCGTCCTCCACCTGGCCGCCCGCTACGTCGACCGGGTCGTCGCCGAACTCGTCCCCCACTACGGCGCCGACTGCCCGGCCGCCGTCGTCGCGATGGCCAGCCGGCCGGACGAGATCGTCCTCCGGGGCACCCTGGAGGACATCGCGGCCCAGACGAAGGAGGCCGGGATCACGAAGACGGCCGTCATCCTGGTCGGCCGCACGCTCGCGGCCACGCAGTTCCGCGACAGCCACCTGTACGACCCGGCCCGCGACCGCCACGCCTGCTGAACCGGTCCGCGACCGCCACACCTGCCGAACCGTCCGTGACCGCGTGCGGCGGGGCCCCGGGAAGTCCGATTCCCCGGGGCCCCGCCGCATGTCACGTCCCGCGCGCCTACGCGTTCGGCCGCTTGCCGTGATTCGCGTTCTTCTTCTTACGGGCCCGCTTCTTGTTGCCACGCTTCGCCATGGGACTCCCTCTCGCTCGGGGGCGGGGTGTGCCTTCGTAAGCGTCTCTGATCAGCTTGGTGATCGCATGTCAGACGTGGTGTCCGGCAGCGGGGTCGCCCATCGTGGAGGAGAAGCGTGAGCGTGGAGGTGGAAGCCCGCGCCCAGTGCCGCTCCTCGTGGCCGGTGACCGGCCGTGGTGGGTGTGCTGGTCGTTGTCACGTCCTGGTGCCGGTGGGCTGCGCGGGGCAGCCGGTGCCGGTCCGTGTGAGCGTGTCCCTCCGGACGCTGGCCCGCCAGACGAGGTTGAGGTCTGGTGGGGGAGGGCGCCCCGCGTCGCCTGGGCGCGGGGCGTGTTGTTCGTCGCCGGGTGGGTCCGGTCTTGGACCGGTCCGCCCGGCTGGCCTGCTCGGCGGACGGTGTGATGACCGCCCGGGTTTCGAGGGTGTCCACGACCGTGCGGATCACCATGGTGCCGGTGGTGCGGTCGGTGACGGTCTTGACCTGGTGGGCCAGGCCGCGTGCGGCGATACGCCGCCAGGCGCCCTGGTCGCGGTCGCCCTGCCACCGGCAGGCGGTGTCCGGGCAGATGGCCCATTTCCAGCCGGGCACGGTGGGCCGGTCGGGGGCCTTGCGGTGCCGCAGCGGGGTGAGGCACTGGGGGCAGTGCTTGGAGGTGTTCCGTGCCGGAACGCTCACCACGGCGATACCCGTCTCGGCGGCCAGGTGCCGGATGCGGTCCACGATCTGCCCGCGGACCTGTTGGGAGAGCCGGGTGTTCATGGTGCGGCCCATGCCCCTGGCTTCCATCGACCGCAGGTCCTCGACGTAGATGACGGTGGCACCGGCGGTGATGGCCTGGTCCACCGTCCAGCGGGCGGCAGACCACGCCAGGGCGTCGTTGAGGTTAGACCGCCGGTTTGACACGTGCCGGATCTCGTCCCGCAGGACGGCGTGCCCGGCGGCCAGCGGGTGATCCTCGTCGCCGCCGGTCAGCCGCTGGAAGTGGTCGGCCTTGGCATGCAGGAACTCGCTCTCGCGCCGCAGCCGGTGCTGTTTGGCGAGGACACCGGCCGCCCGGAACTGGGCACCGGCGCCCAGCGGCGTGATCCGCCCGTCGTCCCACAGACGGGCAGCCCCAGTGGACAGCAAGGTGTTCAGACCCCAGTCCACGCCCAACGCCACCGCATGCCCGGTCCGGTGGGTGCTCGGAACCGGGTGGCTGTAGGCGAGATCGGCGCGCACCTTGCCCTGGTGGACCCGCAGCGTGGGCAGGTGCAGCACCGCCGAGGCCGGCACCGTCGGCGGCAGCGTGATCGGGCAGGCCACCCATGTCCAGTCCGCGTACGAGCGAGGCTCCGGACGCGTGGGGAGCTGCAAGCGCAACAGCGCCCGGCCCGGCACATCCGCCCGCTCGATGGTCGCCTGCTGCCCGTCACACGCCGACAGCAGCAGCATCCGCGCCGTACGGGGCGCGGGCTCCAGCTCGAACACGTCGACCGGCAGTCGGCCGTTCTTCCGGGCGAACGAGACCACCTGCCGGGTGCGGGACCTGATCACACCGGACGGCAGGAACCGCCCACCCGGCGCCGCCTCGCGTACCGCGTCCCACTCCTCGGGAGTGCGCTTCGCCGGATCAGCGGGCCAGGTTGCCAGCACGCCGGCAGCGAGATCCGCTCGCCACTTCACCGACCGCAACACGCGCCCGGCCTGTTCCTGCGCCATGCGCACGAACCGGTCATTGACCCTGACACCCTCATCCGGTGCGGCGGGCCAGCCCAGACGGCGCAACGCCATCCACGCATTCGACGGCAGCTTCCGCCCGCCCGCGTCCTCACCGGACGCCAGGACATCCACGTCAGCGGCGTTCCAGTGAGCGGCCAGCAGCGTGCTGGTCATGCCGGACACCAGATCCACGGCCCAGCCCACACGCTCCGCGAGTACGGCAGCGGGCAGGAGCTCACCGCTCTTCTCCTCCACCCCGGTACGCAACAGGCCACGGGCGCACGCGGTGCGGGCGGTCTCGCCCACTGCGAGCGGCACCTTCCGACTCAACGCCCACCCTCCCCCACCACCCATGCTGTCAACCGATCAACGACACCCCTGGCGAAAGGTCACGCATTCGACCCACGAACCCCCATCCGACACCCGTACACACCGCCATCCCACAACACCACGAACCACTACGGATGGCTAAGGAAATGCGTGAGCCTAGGTTCGGGGGCAGAGGGCCGCATGTCGGTGCCACGGTCTTGAATGGACCCATGACCGTCTACGACGTGGCCCGGACGCTGCCGGGGATCGAGGAACTGCGCGACCGCTCCCGGGGGCTCGCGATGCTGGACGCCGTCCTGAGCCCGGACTGGGAGGGCCGGTACTACTCCTTCGACGCGCACTGGTCGGAGAGCGAGCAGCTGGCGTCGATGCGGGACGGTTCCGGTGGCGAGTACACGATCGTCCTCTCCCCGGCCGGCGCGTTCGCGCGCGTATTCGACCACGAGTCGCCGCTGAGCCCGTACGGGCCGCTCGCGGACGGCCAGACCTGGCCCGGGGTGCTCGACGGGGTCCCGGAGGCCTTCCGGGAGTACCTGACGGAGCCCGCGTTCACGGACGAGGACGGGGTGCACGTCACCACCGCCTGCCTGTGGCGCGAGCCCACGGACACGGCCTGGCGGACGGGACCGGTCGACTTCGCGGACCTGGACGGCCACGAGGACCCCGACGGCTCCGGCCGCCTCCTCCACCTGCTCACGGACCGCTCGGCGGAGGCGTACGCCACGTGGGCCTCGGACTACTACGAGACCCCCGTCGACCTGGATGCCGTACGCCACGTCCTCGCTCTGCGCCCCCTCACGCCCGAGACCGTCGCGGCACTCAACCCGAAGGTGGAGCTCGCCGACCTGGCGGACGACATCGCGGAGATCGGCTACCCCGGCCGTGGATGACCAGGACAGGCTCAAAGAGCTGGTCGCCTGGCTGGAGGCGGAGCACGGCCCGGTGACGGAGGAAGAGCTGGCAGCGGGACGGGCCGAGCTCGCGGCCTTCGACGCCGAGCACGAGCGCCGCCGCAGGCTCAGGAGCGAACGACGCCCTGAGTGACACCCCACTCCGGCGCCAGCACCGACATCACCGTCGCGTCCACCCGCTCCCCCTCCCACAGCAGCGCCCCCCGCAGCACGCCCTCCGTGACGAAGCCCGCCTTCTCGTAGGCGCGGCGGGCGCGCGGGTTGAAGGCGTAGACCTCCAGGGAGATCCGGTGGAGGTCCAGCGACCCGAAGCCGTACCCGACGATCAGGCGGGTCGCCTCCGTGCCCAGGCCGCGCCCGAGCACGTCGGGGACGAGCCCGATGCGGAAGGAACAGCTCTCGTTCGGCTCGTCCCACAGGTTGAGGACGGCCTCGCCGATCACCCGGCCCGTCGCCCGCTCCACGACGGCGAGGTCGAGCCGGTCGTCCTGGCCGCCCCGGGAGCCGTACCACTTCCGCAGCGCCGCCTCGTCGAAGTGCGCGTGGTTCCCGGTCAGCCGGTTCGCCTCCGCGTCCTCGAACATCGGAAGGAGGGCGGGTACGTCCTCCTCCGTGACGGGACGGAGGACCACCAGGTCGCCGGTGAGGGTGGGCTTGTGCAGGAAGTCGGGCATCCGGGCATTCTCCGGGGCCCCCGGGATCCTGTCGCCCGGATTACCGGCGACAGGGCACCCGCTCACACCCCCGGCCCCGCCACCGCCGACCGGCCCACCACCGTCCCCGCCCGGTCGACGCAGACCACGTCCACCGCGACCGGCGCACCCCGCAGGACCGCCAGGGCCTCGTCGCGGGCGCGGGCGGCCACCAGATCGCCCAGGGGGACGCCGGATGCCTCGCAGAGGCGGAGGGCGGCGAGCCCCGTGTTCGCGCCGGCGATCTCCGCCGCCAGGGACTCCGACGCGCCTCCCGAACGGGCCAGGCCGGCGAGGAAGCCCTTGTCGACCTGGGAGCGGGCCGAGTGGAGGTCCAGATGGCCCGCCGCCAGCTTGGACAGCTTCGCGAAGCCGCCGCAGATCGTGAGGCGGTCGACCGGGTGGCGGCGGACGTACTTGAGGACCGCGCCCGCGAAGTCGCCCATGTCGAGGAGCGCGATCTCCGGCAGGTCGTACAGCGTCGACACGGTCCGCTCGGACGTCGAGCCGGTGCAGCCCGCCACGTGGGTGAGGCCGCCCGCGCGTGCCACGTCCACGCCCCGGCGGATGGAGTCGATCCAGGCCGAGCAGGAGTACGGGACGACGACGCCGGTCGTGCCGAGGATCGACAGGCCGCCGAGGATGCCGATCCGGGGGTTCCAGGTGGAGCGGGCGATCTCGGCGCCGTGGTCGACGGAGACGGTGATCTCGACGTCGCCGCCGCCGCCGTGCCGGGCGGCGACCTCGGCGACGTGCTCGCGCATGAGCTGCCGGGGCACGGGGTTGATCGCGGGCTCGCCCACGTCGAGGGGCAGGCCGGGAAGGGTGACGGTGCCGACGCCCTCGCCGGCCCGGAAGACGACGCCGGAACCGGGCGGCAGGAGCCGTACCGTCGAGCGGATCACGGCGCCGTGGGTGACGTCCGGGTCGTCGCCCGCGTCCTTGACCACGGCGGCCATGGCGGACCCGCCGGACAGGGACTCGGCGGTGAGAGCGAACGACGGCGTCTGGCCCTTGGGCAGCGTGATCGTCACCGGGTCCGGGAACTCGCCGGTGAGCAGGGCCGTGTACGCGGCCGTCGTCGCGGCCGTGGCGCACGCGCCCGTCGTCCAGCCCGGCCGGAGACCGGTGTGCTTGAGTTGGGCCTCACGCCCGCCGCCTGACGTCACGAAAGGGCTCCTGTGGTGCACATACTCATTCTCGGGGGGACCACCGAGGCCCGCGCCCTCGCGGGCCTCCTGCACGGCCGGGTCCGGGTCACCAGCTCCCTCGCGGGGCGGGTGGCGAGCCCCCGGCTGCCGGCCGGCGAGGTCAGGATCGGCGGCTTCGGCGGTGCCGAAGGACTGGCGGAGTGGCTGCGGGAGCACGCGGTGGACGCGGTCATCGACGCCACGCATCCCTTCGCCGAGCGGATCAGCTTCAACGCGGCCGGGGCGGCCGCCACCGCCCATGTTCCCCTGCTGGCGCTCCGCCGCCCAGGCTGGGTCCCGGAGAAGGGCGACGACTGGCACGAGGTGCCGTCCCTCGACGCCGCCGCCGGGGCCCTGGACGGCCTCGGCGACCGGGTCTTCCTGACGACGGGCCGCATGGGCCTGGCGGTGTTCGCGGCCTGCCCGCAGTGGTTCCTGGTCCGCTCGGTCGACGCCCCGGAGCCCCCGATGCCGGCCCGCACGGACGTCCTCCTGGACCGGGGCCCGTTCACCCTGGCCGGCGAACGCGAACTCCTCGCCCGCCACCGGATCGACGTCCTCGTCACGAAGGACAGCGGCGGCGCGGCGACCGCCCCGAAACTGACCGCGGCCCGCGAGGCGAGCATCCCGGTCGTGGTGGTCCGCCGCCCCCCGGTCCCGGAGGGCGTACGAAAGGCGACGACCCCCGAGGAGGCCGCCGCCTGGGTGCTGCGGGGGCCGACCGGGACCTGAGAGGAGGCCGGGCGCCCCGCCTCGTCCGGCCCGTTCCCTCCGCGCGACAGGTGATTCCTCCCGGCGTTCAATGGAGGAATGGAGACCGTCCGATGGCTGGTCACAGCAGGGCTCGTGTCCGTTCTGGGCATGGCCTCCGGTACAGGGCCCACCCCGACCCCCGAGCCGCCCCCGGCGCAGCCGCCGCCCGTGCTCGACCGGGCGGACGTCGATCGGGCCGTCGGGCGGATCGACGCCGATGTCGCGGCGCTGATGAAGCGCACCGGGGTGCCCGGGGTGTCCGTCGCCGTCGTGTACGAGGACAAGGTCGTCCACCTCAAGGGGTACGGGGTGCGCGAGGTCGGCAAGGACGCCCGGGTCGACGGCGACACCGTCTTCCAGCTCGCCTCGGTGTCGAAGCCGATCGCCTCCACCGTCGTCGCCGGGGCCGTCGGCGTCGAGGGGTGGCAGAAGCCCGTCGCCCCCGAACTGCCCGAGTTCCGGCTGAAGGACCCGTGGGTGAGTTCCCATGTGACGGTCGCCGACCTGTTCTCGCACCGCAGCGGTCTGCCCGACCACGCGGGCGACCTCCTGGAGGACCTCGGCTACGACCAGGAGTACATCCTGTCCCACCTGCGGTACGAGCCCCTGGCGCCGTTCCGCGCGAGCTACGCGTACACCAACTTCGGTCTGACGGCGGCCGCGGAGGCCGTCGCCGCCGAGAAGGGCGTGCCGTGGGAGAAGCTCGCCGAGGACACGCTCTACCGGCCCGCCGGCATGAACGACACCAGTTCCCGCTTCCAGGACTTCGCCTCGAACCCCGACCGGGCCGTCGGCCACGTGAAGGAGGCCGACGGGTCGTGGAAGGCGTCCGTGCGGGACCCGGACGCCCAGTCCCCCGCGGGCGGCGTCAGCTCCTCTGGCCGCGACATGGCGACCTGGCTGCGGCTCCAGCTCGCGAACGGCTCGCTCGACGGGAAGCGGATCATCGGGGAGGACGCCCTCGACCTGACCCACCACCCCGAGTCCGTCGCCTCACCGGCGCACGCGCCCGCGGGCCGGACCGGCTTCTACGGCCTGGGCTGGAACGTGGCGTACGACGACGAGGGCCGGCTGCGCCTCTCGCACACCGGCGCGTTCGAGCTCGGCGCGCACACCAACGTCACGATGCTGCCGGGTGAGCGGCTCGGGATCGTCGTCCTCACCAACGGGGCCCCGGTGGGCGTCGCGGACGCCGTCTCCCTCGACTTCTTCGAGACCGCGCAGGACGGCGAGCCCAGCCGGGACTGGGTGCCGCTCCTCGACGGGATCTACCAGCAGCAGGCCGACGCCGACCGGTCCCCGACCGACTACGCGAAGAAGCCCGCCGACGCCGCCCCGGCGAAGGCCGACAGCGCCTACACCGGCACGTACACCAACGGCTACTACGGCAGGCTGACGGTGGCCGAGGAGGACGGCGGCGGCCTGGTGCTGCGACTGGGGCCGAAGCCCGAGTCGTTCCGGCTCACGCACTACGCCGGGAACACGTTCAGCTTCCCGACCCGTGGGGAGAACGCCGTCGGCCTCACGGGCGTCACGTTCTCCCCGGACGGGAAGACCGTCCGCGTCGAGTACCTGGACCAGGAGGGCCTGGGCACCTTCACCCGGAGCGGCTGACCCCCGACGGCCCCGCCGGCTCACCCGTACCGGATGTCTCTCATCCGTACCGGCGCGGTGTCCACGTGATCGTCCGGCCGTCGGCGCGTTCGACCGCTCGGGTCTGGGAGGAGCCGATCAGGAGCAGGGTCCGCATGTCGACCTCGGACGGGTCCAGGGTCTTCAGGGTGAGGATCCGGACCGACTGCTCCGGGCCGCCGACGTCCCGCGCCACGACCACCGGGGTCTCCGGCGAGCGGAGTTCGAGGAGCAGGTCGCGGGCCGCGGACACCTGGTGGGTGCGGGACTTCGAGCCCGGGTTGTAGAGGGCGAGGACCAAGTCGGCCTCCGCCGCCGACCGCAGGCGCGTCGCGATGACGTCCCAGGGCTTGAGCCGGTCGGAGAGCGAGATCGTCGCGTAGTCGTGGCCGAGGGGGGCGCCCGCGGCGGCGGCGGCCGCGTTGGCGGCGGTCACCCCGGGGAGGACCCGTACGGGAACGTCCGCGTACGCCGGTTCGCAGGCGACCTCCAGGACGGCGGTCGCCATGGCGAAGACGCCCGGGTCGCCGCCGGAGACGACCGCGACCTTGTGGCCGCGCCGGGCCAGGTCGAGGGCGAACTCGGCGCGTTCGGACTCGACCTTGTTGTCGGAGCCGTGCCGGATCTGCCCGGGGCGAAGGACCGGCACCCGGTCCAGGTAGGTGGTGTAGCCGACGAGGACGTCGGCGTTGACGAGCGCGCCGCGCGACTCGGGGGTGAGCCAGGGTGCGCCGGCCGGTCCGGTGCCGACGACGACGACCTCGCCCCGGTCCCGTACGGGGAGTTCCTGGTCGATACGGGAGGGGAGGACGGCGACCGAGAAGTACGGGACGGTGTCCGGGTCGACGTCGGTCAGCTTCTCCGTGCGCTCGCCCGCCATGAACGCCCGCTCCACGTACCGGGCGTCGTCGAGCCTGCCGGCCCGCTCCAGGGCCCGCTTCACGGTGGGGAAGGTGCGGCCGAGCTTCATCACGACCGCCGAGTCGGTGCCGGCGAGGCGGGCCGTCAGCTCGTCCTCGGGCAGGGTGCCGGGGATGATCGTGAGGACCTCCTCCGCCTCGCACAGCGGCTCGCCGAGGCGGGCCGCTGCGGCGGAGACCGAGGTGACGCCGGGGATGACGGTCGTGTCGTAGCGGTCGGCGAGCCGCTTGTGCATGTGCTGGTACGAGCCGTAGAACAGCGGGTCGCCCTCGGCGAGGACGGCGACCGTGCGGCCCGCGTCGAGGTGGGCGGCGAGGCGGGCCGCGGCCTCCTCGTAGAAGTCGTCGAGGGCGCCCCGGTAGCCGCCGGGGTGGTCCGTGGTCTCCACCGTGAGCGGGTACATCAGCCGCTCCTCGATGTGGTCCTCGCGGAGGTGTTCGGCGGCGATGGAGCGGGCGATGGAGCGGCCGTGCCGGGCCGAGTGGTACGCGATGACGTCGGCGGCGGCGATGGCCTTCACGGCGGCCACCGTCATCAGGTTCGGGTCGCCGGGGCCGAGGCCGACCCCGTACAGCTTGCCGGTGACGGTCACTTCTGGATCTCCGCTTCGTGCGCTATCGCGTTGACGGCGGCGGCGGTCATCGCGCTGCCGCCGCGCCGGCCCCGTACGACGAGGTATTCGAGGCCCAGTTCCTGGGCGGCGAGGGCGTCCTTCGACTCGGCGGCGCCGATGAAGCCGACCGGTATGCCGAGGACGGCGGCGGGCTTCCCGGCGCCCTTGGCGACCATCTCCAGGAGGTGGAAGAGGGCGGTGGGCGCGTTGCCGATGGCGACGACGGAGCCTTCGAGGCGGTCCCGCCACAGTTCGAGGGCGGCGGCGGAGCGGGTGGTGCCGAGTTCGGCGGCGAGGCCGGGCACGGACGGGTCGGAGAGCGCGCAGAGCACCTCGTTGTCGGCGGGGAGCCGCTTGCGGGTGACGCCGCTGGCGACCATCTGGGCGTCGCAGAGGATCGGGGCGCCGGCGCGGAGGGCGGCGCGGGCGTTCGCGACGACACCGGGGGAGTAGGCGATGTCCTGCACGAGGTCGGTCATGCCACAGGCGTGGATCATCCGGACCGCCACCTGGGCGACGTCGGCGGGCAGGCCCGTCAGGTCGGCCTCGGCGCGGATCGTGGCGAAGGAACGGCGGTAGATCTCGGCGCCGTCCTTCTCGTAGTCGAACATCGTGTCGCTCTCGCTCATCTCGTGGGTGTCGCCGGGTGCGTGGGTGCCGCCGGGCCGCGGGCCGCCGCGACGGCTTCTGACAGGGAGGTACGGGGGGCGGGGACGCCGTCCACCAGGTAGGCGTCGCCGGTGGCGAGGACGTCGACCCAGGTGCCGTGCGGGTGTCCGCAGCGCCGCTCGCACCCGGAGAAGTGCACGGGCAGCGGTCCCGGGAGCGGGGTCGGCAGCGCGACGAGGGCGTCGGCCCGTACGTCGGCGAGGGACTTGGCGCAGCCGGGCCGTCCGGTGCAGGCGGTGACCCCGGCGCCGGGGGCGTCGGGGCGGGTGATCAGCCCGTACGCCTCCAGGTCCCGGAGCCGCTCGGGCCCCGCGCCCACGACGACCGCCCCGCGCCACGGGGTGAACCGGACCTCGTCGGCGGGCAGCAGGGCCCGCAGCTGGGCGGCGGTCAGCCGGCCGAGCGGCGCGAGGACGTACAGGTGGCCGTCCCCGAGCGCCCCGGGTCCTGGCGGCGCGGAGAGCGGTGTCGGCGGTACGGGAACGGCCTCGGCGGCGATCCCGGCCGACGCCAGGGCCGCGGCCCAGTCGGGGACGTGGGTGGCGGGGAGTTCGCGGGGCCGCCAGGCCCCGGTCCCGGCCGCGTCGGCGGCGTCCAGGAACGCGAGGGCGGCGGCGAGGGCGGCACGGACGGCGTCGTCGGCGGCGAGCCGGAAGGCCTGCCGGCCGCCGGGCCACAGCACGGCGGTCCCGTCCGCGTCTGCGATCAACTTCACATCGCCGCCGAGCCCGGCCACGTCCCCGCGCCCGTCGTCCAGGACGAAGAGGAAACGGCCGGAAAGGGCCGCCGCCCGGGGCTCGGCGCACAGCGCGGCGTCGAGGTCGCGCGCCCACAACTGCACGTCCGCGCGGCTGCGTTCGTCGCGTCTGTCGAGTCCTGAGGTGGGCGAGGCGACGATGTTGCGGACGCGTTCGTGGGTGGGGGAGGGCAGCAGGTCCGCCTCGGCGAGGAGCGCCGCGAGCGCGGCTCCGCAGTCGTCCGCGAGGCCGCGCAGCTCCGCGTTGCCGCGCGAGGTGATGCTGATCCGCCCGTCGCCCAGGGTCTCCGCCGCCGTCGCGAGGGCCTCGGCCTGACGGGACGTCAGTCGGCCTGCGGGCAGGCGCAGTCGGGCCAGGCGGCCGTCCTCGGCGGGGTGCAGGCGCAGCGCCCCCGGGCAGGCGTCGCCTCGGTCCCGTATGCGAGCTTCGCCCGGTTCGGGCGTCGTGTGCGGGGTGGGCGGCATGGCGGCGAGCATACCCACGGGGAACCGCCCGGCCACCGGGTGTGATCCGGCCGACTCCCCGGCCCGCCCCGGCCCGCCGACGGCACGATCTACTATGCAGACGGCATGGGGTCCCAGGACCCCGGGGAGGAAGCCCGGTGAGAATCCGGCGCGGTCCCGCCACTGTGAGCCCGGCCCGGAAACGGAACGGGTGAGTCAGGAACTCCCCGCCATCCACACGACCACCCGGGGCGCGGACAACCCCGAGGAAGGCCTGCGCTCGCCATGCTTCTGCTGCTGTCGCACTCCGACACCGACCTGCTCAGCGCCCGCGCGGCGAACGCCGCCTCCGCCGGCGGCCCGGTGGAGTACCGCTTCGCCAACCCCGCCCGCCTTCCCCTCGCCGAACTGCCCGGCCTCCTCGACGGCGTCGACCTCGTCGTCGTACGCCTCCTCGGCGGGCTCCGCTCCTGGGAGGACGGCCTCGACGCGGTCCGCGCCGCCGGAAAGCCGGTCGTCGTCCTCAGCGGCGAACAGGCACCCGACGCCCAGCTGATGGAGACGTCCACCGTCCCCATCGGCGTCGCCACCGAGGCGCACGCCTACCTGGCGCACGGCGGCCCCGCGAACCTGGAGCAGCTGGCCCGCTTCCTCTCCGACACCGTGCTGCTCACCGGTCACGGCTTCGAGGCCCCCGCCGCCGCCCCCACCTGGGGCCCTCTTGAGCGCACCCCCCGGACGACCGACGGTCCCACGATCGCCGTGCTCTACTACCGCGCCCACCACATGAGCGGGAACACCGCCTTCGTCGGCGCCCTCTGCGAGGCCGTCGAGGACGCCGGCGCGCAGGCCCTCCCGCTGTACGTGGCGTCCCTGCGCGCCCCCGAGCCGGAGCTGCTCGACACCCTGCGCGGCGCGGACGCGATCGTCACCACCGTCCTCGCCGCCGGCGGCACCAAGCCCGCGGAGGCGCAGGCGGGCGGCGACGAGGAGGCCTGGGACGCGGGCGCGCTCGCCTCGCTCGACGTGCCGATCCTCCAGGCCCTGTGCCTGACCGGCTCGCGCGCCGCCTGGGAGGAGAACGACGAGGGCCTCTCCCCGCTGGACGCCGCCAGCCAGGTCGCCGTCCCCGAGTTCGACGGCCGGCTCATCACCGTCCCGTTCTCCTTCAAGGAGATCGACGAGGACGGCCTGCCCGCGTACGTCGCCGACGCCGAGCGCGCCGCCCGCGTCGCCGGGATCGCCGTGCGCCACGCCCGCCTCCGGCACATCCCGAACGCCGACAAGAAGCTGGCGCTCGTCCTCTCCGCGTACCCCACGAAGCACTCCCGCATCGGCAACGCGGTCGGCCTCGACACCCCCGCGTCCGCCGTCTCCCTCCTGCGCCGTCTGATCGCGGAGGGCTACGACTTCGGTCCCGCCGAGGAGCTGCCCGGCCTGGTGTCCGGCGACGGCGACGAGCTGATCTACGCCCTCATCGAGGCCGGCGGCCACGACCAGGACTGGCTGACGGAGGAGCAGCTCGCCCGCAACCCGGTCCGCATCCCGGCCGCCGACTACAAGCGCTGGTACGCGACCCTCCCCGAGGAGCTCCGCAGCCACGTCGAGGAGCACTGGGGGCCGCCGCCCGGCGAGATGTTCCTCGACCGCTCGCGCAACCCGGAGGGCGACATCGTCCTCGCCGCGCTGCGGCGCGGGAACCTGCTGATCCTCATCCAGCCGCCGCGCGGCTTCGGCGAGAACCCGATCGCGATCTACCACGACCCCGACCTGCCGCCGTCGCACCACTACCTCGCGGCCTACCGCTGGATCGCGGCCCGCGCGGAGGACGGCGGCTTCGGTGCCGACGCCATGGTCCACCTGGGCAAGCACGGCAACCTGGAGTGGCTGCCCGGCAAGAACGCCGGCCTGTCCGCCGCCTGCGGCCCGGACGCGGCGCTCGGCGACATCCCCCTGATCTACCCCTTCCTGGTCAACGACCCGGGCGAGGGCACGCAGGCCAAGCGACGCGTCCACGCGACCCTCGTCGACCACCTGGTGCCGCCGATGGCCCGCGCCGACTCGTACGGCGACATCGCCCGGCTGGAGCAGCTGCTCGACGAGTACGCGCAGATCTCCTCCATGGACCCGGCGAAGCTGCCCGCGATCCGCGCCCAGATCTGGACCCTGATCCAGGCCGCCAAACTCGACCACGACCTGGGCCTCCAGGAGCGCCCGGAGGACGACGGCTTCGACGACTTCCTGCTGCACGTCGACGGCTGGCTGTGCGAGGTCAAGGACGCCCAGATCCGTGACGGCCTGCACGTCCTGGGCGGCGCACCGGAGGGCGAGGCCCGGGTCAACCTGGTGCTGTCCATCCTGCGCGCCCGCCAGATCTGGGGCGGCACGCAGGCGCTGCCGGGCCTGCGCGAGGCGCTCGGCCTGGACGAGTCGGCCGCCACCCGCACCACCGCCGACGAGGCGGAGGCGAAGGCCCGCGAGCTGGTCGAGGCGATGGAGGCCGCGGACTGGTCGGTCGAGGCGATCCCCGCGGTCGCCGCCGCGTACGGCCCCGAGGTGCACGCCGTCCTCCGCTTCGCCTGCGAGCAGGTCGTGCCGCGCCTGGCCGGCACCACCGACGAGCTGACGCACGCCGTGCACGCCCTGAACGGCGGATTCGTCCCGGCCGGCCCGTCCGGCTCCCCGCTGCGCGGCCTCGTCAACGTCCTGCCGACCGGCCGGAACTTCTACTCCGTCGACCCGAAGGCCGTGCCGTCCCGGCTCGCCTGGGAGACCGGGCAGGCGCTCGCCGACTCGCTCCTGGAGCGCTACCGCACCGACAACGGCGAGTGGCCGACGTCCGTCGGGCTCTCCCTCTGGGGTACGAGCGCGATGCGCACGGCGGGCGACGACGTCGCCGAGGCGCTGGCCCTGCTCGGCGTCCGCCCGCTGTGGGACGAGGCCTCGCGCCGGGTCAACGGCCTGGAGCCGATCCCGCTCGCCGAGCTCGGCCGCCCCCGCGTCGACGTCACGCTGCGCATCTCCGGCTTCTTCCGTGACGCGTTCCCGCACGTCATCGGCCTCCTGGACGACGCCGTACGGCTGGTCGCGTCCCTGGACGAACCGGCCGGGGACAACTACGTGCGGGCACACGCGCAGGCCGACCTCGCCGAGCACGGCGACGAACGGCGCGCCACCACCCGTATCTTCGGCTCCCGACCGGGCACGTACGGCGCGGGCATCCTCCAGCTGATCGACTCCCGCGACTGGCGCACGGACGCCGACCTCGCGGAGGTCTACACGGTCTGGGGCGGCTACGCCTACGGCCGGGGTCTGGAAGGCCGCCCGGCGCGCGCCGAGATGGAGACGGCGTACAAGCGGATCGCGGTCGCGGCGAAGAACACGGACACCCGTGAGCACGACATCGCGGACTCGGACGACTACTTCCAGTACCACGGCGGCATGGTGGCGACCGTCCGCGCGCTCAAGGGCACGGCCCCCGAGGCGTACATCGGCGACTCGACCCGCCCGGAGACCGTCCGCACCCGCACGCTCGTCGAGGAGACCTCCCGGGTCTTCCGTGCCCGCGTGGTCAACCCGCGCTGGATCGAGGCGATGCGCCGCCACGGCTACAAGGGCGCGTTCGAGCTGGCGGCGACCGTCGACTACCTCTTCGGCTACGACGCCACGACGGGCGTGGTCGCCGACTGGATGTACGACAAGCTGACGCAGGAGTACGTCCTCGACCCGGCGAACCAGGCCTTCCTGAAGGAGGCCAACCCGTGGGCCCTGCACGGCATCGCGGAGCGGCTCCTCGAAGCCGAGTCGCGCGGCATGTGGGAGAAGCCGGACCCGGAGACGCTGGCCGCGCTGCGGCAGGTGTTCCTGGAGACCGAGGGCGACCTCGAGGGCTCCTCGGACGACGACTAGCCGTCGGCGGGTTCGCCGGAGGCCTCGCCCGCCGCACGGGGGTCGGTGGGTGGGGCCGGTCAGGTAGACGCCATGCGCAGGACCAGGGCGGCCACCGCGAGGAGGGCGTGCGCGACCGATGAGTTCCCGCGGTGTCGGGGGTCTACCCCTTGACCGTCCCACCACCGAGGAGAGACTCATGGCCGAGACCGACACCCGCACCCTGGACACCGCAGGCGCCACCCTCCGCTACGACGTACGCCCCGGAAAGGGAACCGGCACCGGAACCGGAGCGGGAACCCCTCTGCTGCTCATCGGCTCCCCCATGGACGCGACCGGCTTCACCACGCTCGCCTCCCACTTCGCCGACCGGACCGTCGTCACCTACGACCCGCGCGGAGTGGGCCGCAGCGAGCGCACCGACGGCGCGGCGGAGACGCTGCCCGAGGAGCACGCCGACGACCTGGTCCGGCTGATCGAGGCGCTCGGCGCCGGCGCCGTGGACGTCTTCGCGAGCAGCGGCGGCGCCGTCAACGCCCTCGCCCTGGTGGCCCGGCGCGGCGACCTGGTGCGCACCCTCGTCGCCCACGAGCCGCCGACCGCGCAGGTCGTCCCGGACCGGGAGGCCGTGCTCGGGGTCTGCGCGGACGTGCGCGCGACCTACCTGCGGGAGGGCTGGGGGCCCGGGATGGCCAAGTTCCTCGCGCTGACGAGCCGGAAGGGCCTGTTCCCGGCGAACTGGGCGGAGGAGCCGGCGCCGTCCCCGGGCGCGTTCGGCCTGCCGGCCGAGGACGACGGCTCCCGCGGCGACCCGCTGCTCGGCCAGAACATGCGCGGCTGCACCTCCTACCGCCCCGACTTCACCGCCCTGCGCGCCGCGCCGACCCGCATCGTCGTCGCCGCGGGGAAGGAGTCCGAGGGCGAGTTCGCGGCCCGCGCGGCGGCCGCCGTCGCCGAGGGGCTCGGCACCCCGCTCGCCGTCTTCCCGAGCCACCACGGCGGCTTCCTCGGCGGCGAGTTCGGCCAGCACGGCGCCCCTGTGGAGTTCGCGGAGGCACTGCGGGCCGCCCTGGACGACAGCGGCGGCAACTAGGACCTGTCTCTGGGACCAGGCCCTGGAGGCAGCGCCTAGTTCTTCTCGGCGGCAGCCTTCACGGCCGCCGCCGCGTCGACGTTGCCGAGGCCCAGCTTGGGGAGGTTCCGCGGGTTCGAGGCCGAGTCGCGGATCGCCCGCATGACGGCCGCCGGCTCCAGGCCCTGGTGGTGCAGGAGCGCGGCCACGGCGGAGACGTACGGGGAGGCCATCGACGTACCGGACAGCTTGCCGTACCCCGAGGTGTTCTTCAGGGTCTCCTTCGTCGGGTAGGTGGGGAGGGTCGAGAGGATGTCGACGCCCGGCGCCGAGACGGCGTTCTGGGCGCCGAAGTTGGTGAAGGCGGCCGGCATGCCGCCGGGGTCGGCCGCGTTGACGACCAGGACCGGCGTGTCGAGTTCGTAGGGCTGGAGCAGGGTGGAGTCGTTGCCCGCGGCGGCGACCACGACCGCGCCCTTGCCGGCGGCGACGGAGATGGCCTGGTTGAGGACTCCGCCCTTGAGGAGACGGGCCATCAGGCCGGACTCGCCGAGGGAGAGGTTGATGACGTCGGCGCCGTGCTGGGCGGCCCAGATGATCCCCTTGGTGATGTTCGCGTCGCTGCCGCTGCCGTCCGCGCCGAGTACCCGGACCGGCATGATCTTGGCGCCGGGCGCGCCGCCCGCGATGCCGATGCCGTTGCCGGTGTGGGCGGCGGCGATGCCGGCGACGTGGGTGCCGTGGCCGTTCAGGTCCTTGGGCTCGTCGTCGTTGTCGACGAAGTCGTAGCCGTCGACGAGCCGGCCCTCGAGGTCGGGGTGGTCGGGGTCGACGCCGGTGTCGACGACGGCGATGACGGTGTCCTCGCCCTTGGAGGTCTGCCAGGCGTCGGGCTGCTTCAGCGCGTCGAGCCCCCACTGCTGGCCGAGCAGCGGGTCGGGCTTGTCGTCGTCGCCGCCGCAGCCGGTGGTGAGCGCGGCGGTGAGGAAGGTGAGGGCGGCGAAGGCAATGACGGTGGCGGTGGTGGGCCGACGGCGCATGCGTATCTCCCCATTCGTGTGCATTTGGACCAGTGAACCGTCGAAGATCAGCGCGCGCATCCCGAAAGGGAAGGGAGTTGTTCTAGCAGAGTACGAACAAGTTGTTCTATCCTGGTGCGAACAACGGAGGTTTCCATGACCCGTGCCACGCACCCCGTCGGCCCCCTCGCCACACCCCGTCTCCGCGCCCTCGCCGCGCTGCCCTTCGTGCTCGCCCTCGCCACGTACCTGCTGCTGCTCGCCCTCTGGTCCGACCGGCTCCCCGACACCCTCGCCACCCACTTCGCCGTGGGCGGCGGCCGGGCCGACGGCTTCGCCGGGCGCACCGCGTTCGCCGTCCTCGGCGTCGGCCTGCTCGTCGGCCTCGGCACCGGCTGGACGGTCCTGGTCCGGCGCACCGCCCTCTGGGGGGCGTGGTCGACGGCCGGCCTCATCGGAGCGCTGTTCGTCCTCCTGCTCCGGGCCAACCTCGACGCCACCGACCCCGCCCAGGTCGTCGCCCCGCTCACCGGCCTGGCACTCGCCGCCGCGGCCGCCGCCGTGTTCGCCCTCGTCGGGTGGGCCCTCGCCTCCCTCGTCCCCGCGGACGAGCCCGCCGCCCGGCCCGGCGCCGCCGAAGGCCCGAGGCTCACGCTCGGGGCGAGCGAGGTCGCCGGCTGGTCCCGTGCCACCGCCTCCCGCCCGCTGACCGTCCTCTCGGCGCTCGCCCTCGCTGCCGTCCCGGCCGGCCTGCTCCTCGCGCCCTGGCCCGGCGCCCTGCCGGCGCTGCTCGGCCTGGTCATCGGGGTGCCGGGGCTCGCCCTCGCGCGCGTCCGGGTCACCGTGGACCGGCGCGGTGTCACCGTCAGGCCCTCGCTCGTCCCCAGGCCCCGCGTCCGGGTCCCGCTCGACGACGTCGCGGGCGCGACCGTCAGGGAACTGGACACCGCGGCCGTGCTCCGCGACTTCGGCGGCTGGGGCTACCGGGTCAGGGCGGACAGGACCGGCGTGGTGCTCCACACCGGCGAGACCCTCGTCGTACGGCGGGGGAGCGGCCGCGAGTTCGCGGTCACCGTGCCCGACGCGGCCACCGCCGCCGCCCTCCTCAACACGCTCGCCGAGCGGCATGGGAGGGTCTGACCGTGCTCTTCCGTGTCGACCCGGCCTCCGCCGCCCCGCTCGGCGACCAGATCGCCGCCTGTGTCAGGGGCGCACTCGCCGACGGCTCCGCCGCGCCCGGCGAGCGTCTCCCGGCCGCCCGGGAACTCGCCGACTCCCTCGGCGTCAACGTCCACACCGTCCTGCGCGGCTACCAGCGGCTCCGCGAGGAGGGCCTGATCGAACTCCGCAGGGGCCGCGGCGCCGTCATCGTCCCCGGCGCCACCGCCCCCGACCGCGCCCGCCTCGTCTCCCGGCTGCGCGAGGCGGCGACGGAGGCGCGGGAAATGGGCCTGACGGACGAGGAGTTCCTCGCCCTGGCGCGTACGAGCCTGGGATAGCGGTCCGCGTCAGGCCAGCTCGCGCACCGGCGTGCCCTTCAGGAAGGCGTCGATGTCCTCGACCGCCTGCCCGAAGTAGCGGGCGTAGTTGCCCTCCGTGACGTACCCGAGGTGCGGAAGCGCGAGGACGTTCGGCAGGGACCGCAGGGGGTCGTCGGCGGTCAGCGGCTCGGTCTCGTAGACGTCGAGGCCGGCCCCCGCGATCCACCCCTCGCGCAGGGCCCGAAGGAGCGCGCCGCCGTCGACGAGACCGGCCCGTGAGGTGTTGACGAGGTACGCGTGCGGGCGCATGGCGCGCAGCTCGGACTCCCCGAGCAGGCCCCGGGTGCGGTCGGACAGCACCATGTGGAGCGAGACGAAGTCGCTGTCGGCGACCAGTTCCCGCTTGCCGGGCGCGAGCCGCACGCCGTGCTCGGCGGCCCGCTCCTCGGTCAGGTTCGGGCTCCACGCGCGCACGTGCATGCCGAAGGCGAGGCCGATCGCGGCCACCCGGGCGCCGATCTTGCCGAGGCCGACGAGCCCGAGGGTCCGGCCGGCCAGGTCGGCGCCGACGGTGGACTGCCACGGCCCGCCCTCCCGCAGCGCCCGCGCCTCGGCGGGGACGTGCCGGGCGAGGCCGAGGAGGAGCGCCCAGGTGAGTTCGGTGGGCGGCGCGGGGCTGCTGGCGGTGCCGCAGACGGTGATCCCGCGCGCGCGGGCGGCGGCGACGTCGACGGAGGCGTTGCGCATCCCGGAGGTGACGAGGAGCCGCAGCCGGGGGAGGCGGGCGAGGAGCGCCGCGTCGACGGGGGTCCGCTCCCGCATGACGACGAGGATCTCGCAGTCCTGTACGGCGGCGATCAGCGTCTCCCGGTCGCTCAGGTGCTCGCGCAGTACGCGGACGTCCACACGCCCCGCCAGCGAGCCCCAGTCGCCGGAGGCGAGGGCGACGCCCTGGTAGTCGTCGAGTACGGCGCAGCGCAGCTTCATGTCGGCATGATCGCGTACGCCCTGTGGTCCTGCCCAGGGCGTCCGCGGGCCTCTCAGGCTGTGGGCGTCCGGGTGAAGGAACGGCGGTAGGAGCGCGGCGGGACGCCCCTGCGGCGTACGAACTGGGCGCGCAGCACCGCCGCGCTGCCGAAGCCCACCGCGCGGGCGACCTCCTCGACGGGGAGGTCCGTGGTCTCCAGGAGCTCCTCGGCGCGGCCGAGGCGCAGGGAGAGCAGCCAGGCGTGCGGGGTGGTGCCCGTGGAGGCGGCGAAGCGGCGGGCGAAGGAGCGCCGGCTCATCAGGGCCCGGCGGGCCAGCTCGGCGACGGGGAGCGGTTCGTGGAGGTTCTCCCTGGCCCAGGCGAGGACGTCGGTGAGGCGCTCGTCCCTGCTGTCCTCGGGGACGGGGGTGGCCAGGTACTGGGCCTGTCCGCCGTCACGGTGGGAGGGCAGCACCAGGTCCCGGGCGATGGCGTTGGCGGTGGTGGCCCCGTACTCCCGGCGCAGCAGGTGCAGGCACAGGTCGAAGCCCGCGGCGGCGCCCGCGCCCGTGACGATCGGGCCCTGGTCGACGTAGAGGGCGTCGGGTTCGACGGTGACGTCCGGGTGGCGTTCGGCGAGGAGCCCGGCGAACCGCCAGTGCGTGGTGGCGCGCCGCCCGTCGAGGAGTCCGGCCGCGGCGAGGGCGAACGCGCCGACGCAGTGCGCTGCGACCAGGGCACCGCGCGCGTGCGCGGCGGTCAGCGCGTCGAGGACGGCGGGCCCCGGGGGCGTGCGGAACTCCGCCCAGGGCAGGGCGATCACCAGGTCGGCCGTCGCCAGCCGGTCGAGGCCGTGCTCGACGACCAGCGGCAGTCCGACGTCGGTGCGGACGTTCCCCGGCCGGTCGGTGCAGAGCGCGAAGTCGAAGCGGGGCAGGTCCCCGCCGCGCGCGTCGAACACCTCGGAGACGATGCCGGCGCCGAGCATGCCGACCCCGTGCGGGGCGTAGGCGGCGACGGTCACGAAGGGCGGCGGCATGGGGGCGAGTCTGGCACGTGAGGTTCACACCGTGCGGTGCCGCCGTGGCACGATTCCCGCGATCGATGGCAGGACGGCCACTCGTGAAGGGCCGTGCTCCGCAGAAGACTTGGGGGCATGACACACCACGACGACGCACCGGGCGGCCGCACCGCCACGTACACGATCCTGACCACCGGCTACACGCTCTCCACCGGTCCCGGGGTCGCAGCCACCGTCTCCTACGTGCGGGACGGCGACCGGCACGTGATCGTCGACCCCGGCATGGTGGCGAGCCGGGACCGGATCCTCGGCCCGCTCGCCGCGCTCGGTCTCGGCCCCGACGACATCACCGACGTGGTGCTCAGCCACCACCACCCGGACAACACCATGAACGTCGGCCTCTTCGGCCGGGCCCGCGTCCACGACCACAAGGCGATCTACGAGAACGACCAGTGGACCGACCGCGACGCGGAGGGCCACGAGCTCGCCCCGTCCCTGCGGCTGATCCGAACCCCCGGCCACAGCCCCGAGGACATCACGCTCCTCGCGGGTACGGAGGGCGGCGTCGTCGCCTTCGTCGGGGACCTCTGGTGGCGGCCGAACGGCCCGGTGGAGGACCCGGTGGCCCCGGACCACACCGTCCTGAAGGGGTCCCGCCTGCGCGTCCTCGGCACGGCCGACGTGATCGTCCCCGGCCACGGCCCGGCGTTCCCGGCGGACGAAACGGCACCGCTGTAGCGCGTGCGACGGGACTGGTTTCGGCCGCCGGTCGGCGTGGCGCCTAGAATCGGCTTTCATGTCGAAGCCTGACGAGCTGCTCGTTGACATTGCCGCCACGGTGGAGTCCGGGCAGAGCAATCAGATGTCCCTGACAGTGGTCGTGGGGGGTGCGGTCCTCACCGGACGGCTGGCCCCGGAAGCCCTCTGGAGACAGCGCGTGTCGGAGGTCCTGACGGATTCGTCCCGACTGGGCGAGTTCTCCGGGATCTTCAGCCCCTCCGGACCCAAGGAGGGGCCACCCACTCATCTGCACTTCCACCTCGCCCGCATCCTGCAGGGCACGGTGGGCATCCCGGAGACCGGCGGAATGTACCGGGTCGCCCTCTCGGACGTCAGCGCCTGGACGGTGGGCGACTTCCGCTACTCCGACTGAGGTCTCCGGGGAGCCGGTCCGGTCCTCGGAGGTCCAGCCCTCGGAAGGTCGGGCCTCGGAAGGCCCTGCCCTCAGAAGGTGGTGTCGGAGGGCTGCTCGGCGGGGACCGTGAGGCAGGTGAAGCCGAGCTTCGTCATCGCGCGCACGACCTCGCCGGCGCTGAAGTCGCGGCGGTCCTGGCGGGTGACGACCTCGCCCACCTGCTTCACGGGGAACTGGCGGCGTCCGATGACGACGACGTCACCGACGGCCGGCTCCGGCTTGACGCCCTTCATCGATTCGAGCACGCCGGCTTTGGTCAGCTCGAACGGGAAGCGGGCGATGACACAGCGCATGGTGACTCCTGCGGAGAGTGTGGTCCAGAAGGGGGCCGGGCAGGAAATTCCCGCAACCGATGGGGGTACAAAGAACTGAGACCCGCACCCCAAAGGTGCGGGCCTCAGCTCGTCAGCTCGTGCTACGCGTCAGCGCCGGGGTGTCAGGCGGGGACGATGTTCTCGGCCGTCGGGCCCTTCTGGCCCTGGGCGATGTCGAAGCTCACCTTCTGGCCTTCCTGCAGCTCACGGAAGCCCTGGGCGGCGATGTTCGAGTAGTGGGCGAAGACGTCGGGGCCGCCACCGTCCTGCTCGATGAAGCCGAAGCCCTTTTCCGAGTTGAACCACTTCACGGTGCCAGTAGCCATCTTTTTTCTCCTTCGGGGCAGTGCTCGGAGCGCACACCGTGCGCGCTCCGTGTCGCTGCGATGATCGCCCCGCCCGGAAAAAGCCCGGAAATGAAAAAGGGTGCCCAGCGCCGGAAAACCGGAAGGGGCACTCGTACGTTCGGGACCCACAACTGCAACTGATATCGACAGTAGCACGGTGGCGCGGGGTCTGCCGGGTACAGGATTTCGCCCGTCCGCATCCCGTGTGTTTACATGACAAATTTTCACCCCGTGTCGTCCCGAATTCACACGGGCCGACACGGGGTATTCCACCGCGTGGTGTGGCGCGGTCAGGCGGTGGCGGACACCGGGGCGGCTTCCCAGGCGAACCCGTCCGGGTCGGTGAAGGCTCCGGTGCCGACGCCGCCGAGCACGATCCGGTGGGACCCCTCGCCGTCGACGGGGACGCCGGCGTCCTTGGCGAGGGCGCGCCGCCCGTACAGGGCGAGCTTGACGGGGCTGTCACCGGCGGTGAACTCGACGTACTTGCGACCGAAGCTCTTCCCGACGGTGAGGCCGTGCGCGACGTAGAACGCCTTGGTCTCGGCGACGTCCGTGGCCCCGAGGAGCAGGACGAACTGGTCGACGTGGCCGGTGGCCGGCCCGGTGTCCTTCTTCGCCGAGGTGGCGACCTTCCAGATGGTCCCGTCCGGCGCCCGGAAGACGCCGCCGTAACCCCAGAAGGACTTGGACGCGGGCTTGAGGACCGTGGCCCCGGCGGCGACGGCGGCCTCGGTGATCTGCCGGACGTCGGCCGGCTGGGACACCGTGAGCGACAGCGTGAACCCGCGGAAGCCGGTGCTCGGCGCGTCCGAGGCCCGCAGGCGCACATGGGCGCCGAGGCCGGAGGCGGTGTAGAAGCGGTCGGCGGCGGGGAGGTCGGCCACCTCGAGGGTGACGGATGCGATGGCGTTCATGGGATTCACGCTATGCGGGGGGCCCGCACGGGTGCTTCTCGATTCCTGACGGGCCGCGTCACCTGCTTCGCCACGCACGACGGCAGGCCGGCCTCGCCGTCCGCCGCCTGCCGCCGGTAGACGCTGGGCGGCACGCCGACGAGCTCGGTGAACCGGGTGCTGAAGGTGCCGAGGGACGAGCAGCCCACCATGAAGCAGACGTCCGTGACGCTGAGCTCCTCGCGGTGCAGCAGGGCCATCGCGCGCTCGATGCGCCGCGTCATGAGGTACGAGTACGGCGACTCGCCGTAGGCCTGCCGGAACTGGCGGCTGAGGTGCCCGGCCGACATGTGGACGCCGCGGGCGAGCGCCTCGACGTCCAGCGGCTGTGCGTACTCCCGGTCCATCCGGTCGCGGACCCGGCGCAACCGGGCGAGATCGCCGAGGCGCTGCGCTTCGTTCAGTGCGCTCATCCACGCAGGATGACACATGAGAAGAACCCTTTCAGCAGAGCTGCTGGACTCGGGGGTACGGGCTACGGGGCACGCGGCTACCGGGTGCGCGGACCCGGGTACGGAGCTACGGGTTACGGAGCTCCTGGATGCGGACGAGGTTGCCCGCCGGGTCCCGGAAGGCGCAGTCGCGGATGCCGTACGGCTGCTCCGTCGGCTCCTGGACGACCTCGACGTCCGCCGCCTGCACCTTCTCGAAGGTGCCGTCGAGGTCCGGGGTGGCGAGCAGGATCCAGCCGTAGGTGCCCTTGGCCATCATCTCGGTGATGGTGCGCCGCTCGGCCTCGGTGATCCCCGGGTCGGCGGCGGGTGGCGCGAGCAGGATCGACGTGCCGGGCTGTCCGGCGGGCCCGACGGTGATCCACCGGGTCCTGCCCTGCCCGACGTCGTTGCGCACCTCGAAGCCGAGGGCGTCGCGGTAGAAGGCGAGGGAGGCGTCCGGGTCGTCGTGCGGCAGAACGGTGGTGTGAATGGTGATGTCCATGTCGACAAGTTAGTTGGGCCCCGGTGCCCCCGCTTCTCGATTCCTGACATCGGAGCGGGGTGTGTAGCCCCCGTGGTCGGGGGCAGGCGCTCTGCGAAGGCCCCCACGACGACAGCCCACGGGCGGAGGTCGGTTCACCATGAACGCGTCGATACCCCTGGTCTCCGCCTCGCGTGGAGAGCTGCTGATCCCCGCCACCAACGTCACCGGCCTGCTCCGGCGGATCGCGGCGGGCTGGCTGCACGCGACCGAGGCGGACGCGACGGACCTCGACCCCGCGACCACGCTGGCCCTGGCCCGGCGGCTGAGCGACCTGGCCGACCAGATCGACGTCGAGTGCATCGCGGTGAGACCCCCGGTGGGCGAGCCGCCGACGGCGGAGGCCCAGGGCGGCTGACGTACCGTCAGCGTCGCTTCAGCTCCGGTTCCGGGCCCCCAGGCCCGTCGCGCGGCCTTCCTCGTCCCATACGACCTCCAGGATCCCGTCGACGGCCTCCCGGTCGACCGGACCGAACAGGTGCGGGAACAGGACGTCCTCGTCGATCCCGGGCGGCGGGGTCGGAGCCGCCGCCTCGAACACGAGCCGTGACGTCAGCCGGTCCTCGGCGAGGAGCAGGACGAGGAGGGGCCTCGGAGCGCTCCGGAGGTAGGCGTTGACGACGGCCAGGGTGGTCTTCTCGTCGGGCGAGCAGTGGACGAAACCGTCCTCCGCGAGGGAGGCGGGCGCGTACGGGGCGTCGGGGCGGGCGTCCCATCCGCCCCACTCGGCGGAGGTCACGACGTGGTAGATCATGGAGCATTCTCCCACCCGCAGGCGGACGGCCGGGCGCTCGGAAGTCGGGCGCGGACCAGAGGGCGGACCAGGGCGCGGATCAGTCAGTCGACGTACGACCGGAGCGTGCCCCGGCGCCGGACGTCGAGCGTCGCGCAGTGGAAGGAGCCGCCGAACGGCGCGTAGTGCTGCAGGTCGCAGGGGATGGGCTCGAAGCCCCAACGCTCAAGGGCACGCAGCATGGTGGTGTGGTTCCGCTCGGCGATGACCCGCTTCTCGTCGACCATGAGGACGTTCATGCTGAGCCACTTCCCGCACATCGACGTGAGCCTCAGCAGCCGCTCGTCGATCGGGTCGGGCTCGGGGGCGACCAGGACGTCCCAGGAGCCGAGGACGTCCGGCAGCCGGTCGACGTCGACGTACTCGGGATTGACCAGCACCTTGCCGGGCGCGAGCGGCAGGAACGTCGTGTCGATGTGCATCGGCGTGCGGCACCGGCTCTCGATCTCGTGCACGCGGTAACCGGGGCCGAGATGGCGGCGCAGCCAGTCGATGCCCATGCGGTGGGTGACGTTGCTCCTCGTCACGAAGAGGTCGCGTCCCGCGCGGACGAAGTCCGCCGCGTCGAAGACCGGCTCGAACTCCGTGAGGATGTAGCGCATGGGCTCCCCGTCCTCGGGGACACGGAAGTCGTCGTCGAACAATCGCTCCCGGTCGCTGGCAGCCGTGGTGGCCGGCACCCCCGCGACCGGCGGGGCGGGTGTCGTGACGGGGGAGCCTGGGTCCGGAGTGCTGGCACGGTCGCCTCCTCGGGTCGCGGTCAGGGCGCCACCACGCCTGCGCGGCGGCCGGAGACCCTCGCTTGCCAAGGGCGGGTGCCCTGTTCCGGCCGGATCACTCGGAGTCGTCCCGCGCGATGCCGAGGGCGAGCGCCTGCAGGATCGCGTCGGTGGGCGTGTCGGGATCCGTCCGGTCGTACGCCTCCGAGACCGTCTCGAAGGCCAGTACGAAGCCGTTGATCAGAGCGCTGAGCGGCTCGGACAGCTGGCTCAGCACGGCCAGGCCGACCTCCGTCGGGTCGTCGCTGTCGGGGACGAGGAAGCGGGTGGGGATGACCTCGCCGAGCAGGTCGGAGACGTAGTCCGTCCCGACACCCCCGCGCAGAGCCGTGAGGGCGGCGATGGCCTTGAGCTGGATCTCGCTGTCGTCGGTCATGTGCCGAGCGTAGGAGGAAGAACGGGGGAAGCGGAGGTGCGCCGCCCGGGTCGGTCCTCGGTCCACGTCCACGGGCCGAGCTTCTCCGGGTTGCGGACGGCCCAGATGCGGTCCACGCGGTCGGCACGGCCGTCGCGGTCGGCGGCGAGGCCGAACGCCGCCACGGTCACCGTGACGCCCCGGTACTGGGCGACCAGGCCGGGCACGCCGTTGACGGTCCGTTCGAGCAGCCTGAGACCGGGGGCCTTGTCGGCGATGTGGATCAGGTACTGGGCGATGTCCGCGCCGCCCTCGACCGGACGGAGGACGGTGCCGACCATGCCGCCGCCGTCGGCGACCATCGTCGCGTCGGGGTCGAGGAGTCCGACGAGGGCCTTGATGTCCCTGGCCTCCCACGCCTCCTTGAACCGCCGTACGAGCACGGCCTGCCCCGCGTGCCCGCCGTGCCCCGCATGCCCGCCGTGCCCCGCCCGCGCCGCTTGCCCGGTGGCGCCTGCACCTCCACGCCGACGGCCCGAGGACGCCAGCTGACGGCAGGCGGCTGGGGTCCGGCCGACGATCTCCGCGATCTCCGCGAAGGGGTACCGGAAGACGTCGTGGAGGACGAACGCCACGCGCTCGGCCGGCGTCATCGACTCCAGGACGACCAGGAAGGCCATGTTCACCGACTCGTCCAGGGTGACCTGGTCGGCGGGGTCGGTCGACGCGGCCCTGCCGCCGTCCGCGCGCCCGCCGAGCCACTCGTCACGGTCGGGCAGCGGCTCGGGAAGCCACGAGCCGACGTAACGCTCGCGCCGCACGCGTGCCGAACCGAGCACGTCGAGGCAGATGCGCCCGGCGACCGTCGTCAGCCACGCGCCGGGCGACGCGATGGCCTCCTGCTGCCGCCGCGACAGCGCGAACCACCGGGCGTACGTCTCCTGGACGGCGTCCTCGGCCTCGGCCAGCGAACCGAGCAGCCGGTAGGCGACGTTGATCAGCCGGCGCCGCTCGTCGAGGACCGCGCTCAGGCCGGGCCCGGTGCTCATGGTCGCGACCGCCTCCTGGTTCGCCTCGTCCGTGCCGCGCCTGACATTTCGAGGCCCTGCGTCGTCGGACCACCGAGACAGTACCGACCCACCGCCGAGAGGCAGAAGAGGGGGACCACACCGTGGCCATACCGACGAACACCACGACGGACACCACGACGGACACCACGACGACCGCGGCGACCTCCGCGGCGGCGACCGGAGGCCGGGGAAGAACCACGTTCCTCCGGGTCGCGCTCGCCCTGCAGACCCTGTCCCTCTTCTTCCAGGCGGCCACGGCCGGGATGCTGCTGTCCTCGTCGCTCGGCGCGATGCTGCACGACGTCGGATCGCGCGTGATGTACGGGGCCTCGATGCTGTACGTGCTCGCCGCGGTCCTGGCGTGGCGACCGGGGGGCGGGTCGCCCCGTCCCGTCCTGTACGCGTCCGGCTTCCTCGTACTGGCCTCGGTGCAGGTGGTGCTCGGCATCGCCCACGTGCCGTCGCTCCATGTCCCGCTGGGCGTCGTGATGTTCGGCCTGAGCCTGCTGGCCTTCGGCATGGCGGTGACCGGGCGCGGGACGAAGTCCTGACCGGGGGCTCAGGAGGAACGCGGGACCACCAGGCCCGACTCGTAGGCGAGGATCACGAGTTGGGCCCGGTCCCGGGCGTCGAGCTTGGTCATGGCCCGGTTGACGTGGGTCTTCGCGGTCGTCGGGCTGATCACCATCCGGTCGGCGATCTGGTCGTTCGACAGGCCCTGCGCGACGAGGGCCACGGCCTCGCGTTCCCGGTTGGTCAGTTCCTCCAGCCCGTCGCGGGGGCGGGCGTCGAGGGGCGGCTGGGCGACGTACCGGCTGATCAGCTTGCGGGTGATCGAGGGGGCGAGCAGGGCGTCGCCGCGTGCGGCGACCCGGACGGCGTGGAGGAAGTCCTCCGGCACGATGTCCTTGACGAGGAATCCGGTCGCGCCGGCGCGCAGCGCGTCGAAGACGTACTCGTCGAAGCCGTAGTTGGTGAGGATCACGACGTGCACGCCGGCCAGGGCCGGGTCCGCGGCGATGCGCCGGGTCGTCTCGATGCCGTCCATCACCGGCATCTGGACGTCGACGAGCGCGATGTCGGGCAGGTGGGACCGGATCAGCGCGAGGCCCTCCTGTCCGTCACCGGCCTCGGCCACCACCTCGATGTCGTCCTCCAGGTCGAGGAGGGCGCGGAATCCGCTGCGGATCAGCGGCTGGTCGTCGACCAGGACGACGCGGATCACGGCGTACGGTCCACGGGGAGCACGGCCTCGACCGTGAAGCCGCCGTCCGGGCGGGGTTCGGCGCGCAGCCGGCCGCCGAGGGCGGTGACGCGTTCGCGCATGCCGAGCAGCCCGTAACCGGGCGAGGTCGCCGATCCTGGCGAGGACCCCGAGCCGGGCGGGGTCGCTGATCCGCGCGAGGACGTCGAGTCGGCGGAGCCGCCGCCGTCGTCGACGCGGATCGCGAGGGCGTCCGCACGCCGGTCGATCGTGACGGACGCCGTCGCGCCGTGCGCGTGCCGGGCGATGTTGGTGAGCGACTCCTGGACGATCCGGTAGACGGTCCTGTCGACCGCCGCCGGTACGTCGTCCCGCCCGCCCCCGATCGACAGGGTCGCGTCCAGGCCGCCGGCGCGGGCCTGTTCCACCAGTTCCGGGACGTGGGCGAGCCCGCGCGGCGGGGCCGTGTCGTCGTCGCGCAGCGCCTCCAGGGTCGCGCGCAGCTCCCGGCTCGCCTCGCGGCCCGCCGCCTGGATCGCGAGCAGCGCCTCCGGCACCTCCTCGCCCCTCCTGCGGGCCACGTGCACGGCCACCTCGGCCTGCACCTTGATCACCGAGATCTGGTGGGTGAGCGAATCGTGCAGCTCGCGTGCGATGCGCAGCCGCTCCTCGTCGGCGCGGCGCCGCGCGGTCTCCTCCCTGGTGCGCTCGGCCTCGTCCGCCCGCCGCTCGGCCTGCCGCAGCGCCTCGCCCGCCGCACCGGCGGCGATCAGCCAGGCGATCTCCAGGGCTCCCCTGGCCTGCGCGAACGCCGCCGCCGTGTCGTGCGGGCCCGCGATCAGGGCGGCGACGGGAAGGGCGGCGAGCATGGCTACGCCGACCGCGATCGTGAGGCTGCGGTGGCCCGCGCGTACGGCCGCGTACACCGCGAACAGGAACGCGACGGCGGGTACGTCGAAGCCGGCCGCCTGGTATCCGGCGCCGCAGAGGCCGGTGACGGCGAGGACGGCGACCGGGGCGCGGCGGCGCGCGAGGAGGACGAGGCCGCCGGCGACGAGGAGCACGTACCCGAGCAGGCCGAGCGGGAGCAGGCCGGCGGGGGAGCGCTGCCCGGAGAGGCCGGTGACGAGCAGGGCCGAGGCCACCCCGAGGGCGATGACCGTGTCGGTGACGACGGCGCGCGCCTCCCCCCGGAGCCCACCCCGAGACCCACCCCGAGACCCACCCCTGAGCCCGTCCCCGAGGCGGCCCTTGAGTCCGGCCCTGAGCCCGGCCCCGACTCCGTACACCCGCGACGCTGTGCTGCTCATGGGCGCAACCTACCCAAGCGGCCGCCCCCGGCAAGTCCCTCCCATGGACGAGGACCGACTACCGCGTCCGTGGTAGATCCGCGGCGACTGCCGCAGCCGTGGCAGCCGGAAGAGTCCGCGTCCGTGGGACGACCGGCGGGGGGTGCGGCGGACATGCTCGGAGGACATTCCGTCGCAGGAGGAGAAGGAGTACGTCATGCACGACCGTCACTCGCTCGCCGAGGTCCAGCCGCTCGCCGCCGAGGTCCTCCACGTGAGCGCCGGGCGGCTGGGCGCGAGCACGGCCGCGGTGCTCGGCCTGATCGGCGTGGGCCTCGCCTGGCGGGCCCTGCGCCGCTCCTGGCGGACCGGGGCCGTCGCCGCCCTCGCGGCGGGGCTGCTCGCCGTCGCCCTCGGCGGCCTCGTCGCCGCCACCGCGTCCGGTGGCCTCGGCACCGGCAACGGCCTGGGCGGCGCCTACGTCGGTCTGCTGGTGGGGCTGCTCGCGGCGGCCCTCGGCGGCCGGGCCCTCACCCGCCCCGCGGCCGCCCGCCGCCCCGGCCGCGCGACCGACCGGAGCCCGGCCGCCTGATCCCGTGGGCTCACGGGGCACCCGGGGCCCGGGGCCGGGGATTCGTCCCGACATGCGCCCAAGTGGGTGCGGTGTTGAGATGAGCCCATGCCGTGCGCCGCCGGACCTCCGGCCGCAGGCACCGGCCCCCGTGGAACGGAGCGAGAGATGACCCCCCTCCCCTTCGAGGACACCCGCGACTTCGAGAACGCGGACCGCGGCTTCATCGGGGCGCTGGTGCCCGCCGTCGTCAAGGACGCCGACGGCCGTACCGTCTGGGACAACGACGCGTACGGCTTCCTCAAGGGCGAGTGCCCCGACACCGCGAACCCGAGTCTGTGGCGGCAGGCGCAGCTCGCCTCGAAGCAGGGTCTCTACGAGGTGACCGAGGGCGTCTACCAGGTGCGCGGCCTGGACCTGTCGAACATGACGCTCGTCGAGGGCGAGCGCGGTGTCATCGTCATCGACCCGCTCATCTCCGCCGAGACCGCCGCCGCCGCGCTCGCGCTCTACCGGGAGCACCGCGGCGACCGCCCCGTCACCGGCATGATCTACACCCACTCGCACGGCGACCACTTCGGCGGCGCCCGTGGCGTCCTGCCCCCGGGCACCGAGGAGGGCGTGCCGATCCTCGCCCCCGTCGGCTTCCTGGAACACGCGGTCAGCGAGAACGTCTACGCCGGCAACGCCATGACCCGCCGGGCGGTCTTCATGTACGGCGACCGGCTGCCCAAGGCGCCCGACGGCCAGATCGGCGCGGGCCTCGGCATGACCACCTCCACCGGCACCCTCACGCTCATCCCGCCGACCGTCGACATCACGACGACCGGGCAGGAGGAGACGGTCGACGGCGTGCGGATCGTCTTCCAGCTCACCCCCGGCACCGAGGCTCCGGCCGAGATGAACTTCCTCTTCCCGGACCTCCGGGCCCTGTGCCTGGCCGAGAACGCCACGCACAACATGCACAACATCCTGACCCTGCGCGGTGCCGTCGTCCGCGACTCCCGCATCTGGTCCCGCTACCTCGACGAGGCCGTCGACTTCTTCGACGGGCGCTACGACGTCGCCTTCGCCTCCCACCACTGGCCCACCTGGGGCCACGACAACGTGGTGACGTTCCTCCACGAACAGCGCGACCTTTACGCGTACATGCACGACCAGACCCTGCGCATGCTCAACGACGGCCTCACGGGACCGGAGATCGCCGAGGAGATGCGGCTGCCGCCGGCCCTGGAGAACTCCTGGCACGCCCGCGGCTATTACGGCTCCCTGAGCCACAACACCAAGGCGATCTACCAGCGTTACCTGGGCTGGTTCGACGGAAACGCGGCCCATCTGTGGGAGCACCCTCCGGTGGAGATCGCCAAGCGGTACGTGGACGCGCTGGGCGGTCCCGAGCAGACCCTGGCGAAGGCCCGCGGCTACGCCGACGCCGGCGACCTCCGCTTCGCCGTCACCCTCCTGAACCACCTGGTCTTCGCCGACCCCGCCGACACGGCCGCCAGGCAGGCCCTCGCCGGGGTCTACGAGAGACTCGGCCACGGCGCGGAGAACGGCCCCTGGCGCAACTTCTATCTGACGTCCGCCATGGAGCTGCGCCACGGCGAGAACGCCGCCCTCCTCGACGGCGCCAACCCCGAGATGGCGGTGGCGCTGACCACCGGCATGCTCCTGGACTCCGTCGCCATCCGGATCGACGGCCCCCGGGCCTGGGACGAGGACCTCACCGTCGACCTCGTCCTCACCGACGAAGAGCGCCACTACCGCCTCACGCTCCACAACGGCGCCCTCACCCACCGCGTCGTCACGGACCCGCGCACCGCGGCCGGGGTGACCGTCACCCTCACCAGGCCGCAGCTCCTGGGCGTCCTCGCGGGCCAGGACGTCGACGGCATCGCCACGACCGGAGACCCGTCCCTCCTCACCCGCCTCTTCTCCTACGTGACGAAGCCCGACCCGGCCTTCCCGATCGTGACGCCATGACCCGCTGAACCGCGCGCCGGGGTGTGAGCCGGCGCACATCGGCGGGGCCGATGACTCCGGCCTTCGCCGTCGGTCGTACGTGTGACAGCGTCGCACCGAGGAAGGCCCGCCATGACCGACACGCTCACCGCGCCCCACAACGCTCTCTCCGCCGCGCCGGCGTCCCGATCCGCGGCGCGGTGGGCCGCCTCCGGCGGTGTGGTGGCGGGGCCGCTGTTCCTGGCGGTCGGAGCCGCGCAGGGACTCGCGCGCGACGGCTTCGACTTCACCCGGAACGCGATCAGCCAACTCGCCCTCGGTTCGGCGGGCTGGATCCAGACGGTGAGCTTCGTGCTCACCGGTGCGCTGCTGATCGCGGGCGCGACCGGGCTGCGGCGGGTGCTGCGCGGTGGCCCCGGTGCGACGTGGGGGGCGGCCCTGGTGGGCGTGTTCGGCGTCTCCTTCTGGGTCGCTGCGGCCTTCCCCGCCGACGCCGGTGCGGGCTTTCCCGTCGGGGCGCCGGAGGAGACCGTGATGAGCGGGCACGGTGCCGTCCACATGTTCGGCGGCATGATCGGCTACCTCGCCCTGTGCGCCGCGCTCGTCGTCCTGGCCCGTCCGCTCGCCGCCCGGGGCCTCCGCGGCTGGGCCGTCGCGTCCCGTGCCGTACCCGTGGCCGTACTCGCCGGCTTCATGGCCTCGGCCGCCTCGGTCGTGGCGTTCACCGCCGGCGCCGGCCTCGGCCTGCTGTGGCTGAGCGCGGTGACGGCACAGCTGACCGGCGCGCGGTCGGACAGGTGATCAGGCGGGGAAGCCGAGCCCGGCTCCCTCGCCCAGCCGATCCGGCAGGTCGAACAGCGGGAAGAGGCGCGCGGTGTCGCGGAAGGCGGTGACGCTCGCGATGCGGTCACCGGAGAACTCGACGACCTGGAGAGCCCAGGGCTCGTAACCGGCCCCGTCCGCACAGGGCCGGTACTGGCCGAACGCGGGCGAACCGTTCGCCATGGTCGGCACGAGCCGCGATCCACGGCAGCCGACGGCCGGTCCCGTCAGCCACGACCGGATGTCGGCGACCCCGCGCATCCACTTCGCGTACGGCGGCAGGGACAGGGTGGCGTCGACGTGGAGCAGCATGTTCAGCTCCTCCACGTCGTACCGGGAGAACGCCGTGGCGTAACGCTCGGCAAGGACCCGCCGGACGCCCTCGGGCGCCGGGGAGCCGAGCCCGCCCGTTCTCGCCCGGCGACCGGCCAGGGTGGCGCGCGCCCGCTGCAGGGCGCTGTTGACGGAGGCGACGGTGGAGCCGTGCAGGTCGGCGACCTCCCGGGCCGAGAAGCCCAGGACGTCCCGCAGGATCAGCGTGGCCCGCTGCTTGGGCGGCAGGTGCTGGAGCGCGGCGACGAACGCCAGCCGCACCGACTCGGCGGCCGTCACCGCCGCCCCCGGGTCACCACCGGGCAGGGGATCGATCCACAGCACGCCGTCCTCCGGCGCGCCCGGCGGCGTGGCACCGTCCGCGGGCCCGGACAGGTCCATCGGCAGCGCCCGCCGCTTCCCGGCGGCGAGGGCGTCCAGGCACACGTTGGTGGCGATCCGGTACACCCACGACCGCAGGGACGACCGGCCCTCGAACCGCTCGATGTTCTGCCAGGCCCGGATGACGGCCTGCTGCACGGCGTCCTCGGCCTCGGCGTACGACCCCAGCATCCGATAGCAGTACCGAAGCAACTCGCCCCGGTACGACTCCAGTTCCCGTACATTCTCGGCCGCTCCCGCATCCGTCATCCCGTACCCCTCCCCGGATCGCCCACCCCGGCGCACAGGTACCCCGCCGGTCCGACTGCGGCCACGATAAGCCCAGGTCACGAGCTACGAGCCGGCCAGACCACGGGGCCGCCTGAGTCGGTCGGTGCCGGCGGCGGCGCCGGTGGCGAGCGTGTTGTGAGGTGGCCGTCGCGCGAGGGTCCTCGCCGGTGGGTTGATCGCTCTTGTGACGAGATGCCGTAGGGGACATTCGGGTGGAGTGCGGCGTCTGCCGCAACTGCCGCCGCTCTGTTCGCAGTCGTCCTGCGCAGTGGCACGACGACCGAGGAGGCATTCGTGACTGGTTTTCAGGCTTTCACCACCGGCACCGCGGCGCTGAGGGATCTCGACCCGTACCGCTTTCCCGCCGCGCTCGTCGACGATCTGCCGGAGCGGACGTCGACGGGCCTGGGCGTCCTGGAGCCCGGCGACGACCTGCTGACCGCGCCGGAGCCGGCGGGCCGTCCGTCCGCCGGTCGTCTCGAACCGGCCGACCGTCGCCGTCTGGAGCTGCACGCCGCTCTCACCACCGCGGGTATCGCACCCCTGCCGGGCGACATGGATGCCATCGAGGCCCTGTGCCGGCTGGGCGACACCACCCATGTCGCGCTGCGGAGGTGGATCTGCCACGCCATGTGACCCGCACGGGCCGTGCGGGGCCGCGGGCACGACGGCCTGCGGCCCCGCTCGGGCGTCGGTGTCAGGACGGGTCGCCGTACTGGAGGCCGCGTCCGTTGGTGCCTATGTAGACGCGCCCGTAGGTGTCGGGGTCGCCGGTGACGACGCCGCTGCCGCTGATGTTGCCCCACTGGTGGGCGTCGTCGTTGACGCGGACCCAGGTGGCGCCCTTGTCGGTGGAGCGGAAGACCCCGGTGACGTCCTTGACGGTGCCGATCAGGTAAAGCGCCTGGTAGGAGGCGCCCGGCGCGGCCTTGCCGAAGCCGAGGGCGGAGGCGGACCCCACCGTCGGGAGCGTGGTGAAGGTGCGGCCGCCGTCGGTGGAGTGCAGCAGCCCCTTGCCGTAGCCGGCGATCCACAGGTCCCCTGCGATGCCGGGGACGGCCGCGAGCCGGCCGGCGGGCAGACCGGTGGCGCGGGCGGTGAAGGTCGCACCGCCGTCGGTGCTGGCGTGGAGCGTGCCGCCGGCCAGGGAGTAGAAGGTCCTGGCCGAGGAGCGGTCGGCGACGACCACGGCGCCGGTGCCCAGGCCGCCGACCCTCGACCAGCTCGCCCCCCTGTCGGTCGAGCGGAACGGGGCCTGACCTTCCTCTGTCCAGACGATGGCGGAGCCGTCCGCGGAGAGCGCGACCTGCCCGCTGTCGGCGCCGCCCACCGGCTCCGACGTGAAGCCGCTCCAGGTGCTGCCGCCGTCGGTGGAGTAGGCGCCGTCCTGCTCGCCGCCACGGCCGACGCGGACCATCATCGACGGGCTGGACTGGGCGAAATCGATGTCCGTGCTCGTGATCATCAGCGGGTTCCTGAGCCGCCCGGCGGGCGCCTTGGTCAGGGAGGCGGGAGTGCTGTAGTGGAAACCGCCCAGGTCGCCCATGGACGAGATGACGGTGGCGCCGCCGGGCGGGGCGACCGCGTCCAGGACCGCGGTCTCCTCAAGGCCCCGGGACCCCACGGTCCAGTGGCTGGTGCCGCCGCCGTCGCCGGCGTGGGCGTCCTTGCTGCGCCAGATGCCGCTGCCGGTGCCGTACAGCACGTGTCCGGAGTCGAAGGGATCGATGGCGAGGGCGGTCATCCAGTGCCCGGTGCCGGTACCGACGTACGGAGCGGCGGAGGCGTCCCGTACCGACGTGGCGGCCAGCGCCTTCCAGGTCGTGCCGCCGTCGGTGGTGCGGTAGATCTCGTCCTCGGGCCACCAGCGGTCGAGGGTGGTCACCATCACCGTGCTCGGCTTCCGCGGGTCGACGGCCAGACCGGAGAACCCGTAACCGCCCTGGGACGGCGAGACGTCCTTCCACGTCCCCCCGGTCGGCGTGTACTTCCACACCGATCCCGCGGTCACGCCGTTGGGTCCGACGACGTTCGTGTACGTCAGGTACAGCGAGCCGTCACCGGAGAGGACGCCGTGCTGCGGCATCTGGCCGGTGGGCTGCTCGGAGACGGCCTGCCAGGTGCTGCCGCCGTCGGTGGAGCGGTAGAGGGAGCGGGACCTGTCGGCGACACCGACGTAGACGGTCCTGCTGCCGGCCGGGCCGTACGTCACGAAGGAGATGCCCGCGCCGCTGCCCGCCCCGTCCTTGACGGGGAACGAGGACACCTGGCTCCAGCTCACCCCGTGGTCGGTGCTGCGCCACAGGCCGTTCTTGCGGGTGCCGAGGAGCAGGGTGCCGCTGTTCGCGGGGTCGATCACAAGCCGCTCGCCCGCCCCGCGACCGTCCTCGTTGGCGCCCAGCTTGAAGGGCAGGTCGGTGCGCTGGAAGGTCCGTCCGCGGTCGGTGGAGCGCAGGAGCGCGCCGTTGCCCGCCCAGTCGTTGGTGTAGGTGCCCGCCGCGAGGTAGAGCCGGTCGGGGTCGACGGGGTCGGTGGCCAGCGAGTCGATGCCGAGCAGGTTCCAGTCCTTCTCGCTGACCCAGTCGGTCAGCGGGATCCACTGCTCGGCCGCGACGTCCCAGCGGTAGGCGCCGCCCATGTCGGTGCGGGCGTACAGCAGGCCCTTCGCGCGCGGGTTGAACACGAGCCCTGTGACGTAACCACCGCCCACCACCTGGGCGTTCTTCCACGTGTACGGTCCGGTTCCGGCCGTCTGTGACCCGGCCGTCTTCACCAGCTTCCACTGCTGGTTGGTGCCGCCCCTGCCGGGAAACTGGATGACTCCCGCGCCGTCGGCCGTGGAGCCGCCGGAGACGTCCAGGACCTGGCCGCTCCTGCGGGAGGTGAGGGTGACGGCGCCGGAGCCGCTCACCTCGTCGATCCGCCACTCCTGGGAGGCGGAGGAGCTGTCGGTCTGCTGCTCGGCGGCGGCCGCCCGGGCGGTCGAACCGTCCGCTATGCCGAGCACCTTGCCGCTGTTGCGGTTCACCAGCTCGTAGTAGCCGTCCCCCGCGGGCCGCAGCTTCCACTGCTGGTTGGCGGTGTTCTGGTCGGTCCACTGCTGGACGCGGGTGCCGTCGGCGGTGGAGAAGGCGTGGACGTCCAGCGCCTTGCCGCTGCGTACGGAGAGCAGCCGGTAGTAGGCGTTGCCGTCGACCGTCGCGGCCTGCGAGTCGTCCTGCACGAACAGGAGGTACGGCACGACGAGCGCGGGCGCTCCGAGCAGCAGTCCTGTCGCGGTCCAGCGACGGCGGTGACGCCCGCGGCGCCCACCGTTCGTGGGGTTCTTCATGGGGGGCTGGTTCATGGGGGGTTGGTTCTCCTTGCGTGTCACCGTGGAACGGGCAGGTCGGCGGGGTCAGCGCCGCAGGGTGAGGACACCCGGCCGGTACGGCAGCCGGTCGTAGGGACCGCCCGCGGTGGGGGACTTGCCCTGGTAGAGGAACTGCAGGTTGCACGGGTCGATCGTCATGGTCTGGTCGGGATTGCCACGGACCAGGTCGCCGTGGCTGACGTCGTCGGTCCAGGTGGCACCGCTGTTGGCCCTGCCCGCGAAGGGGTCGCTCTCGGTGGCGGCCTGCGGGGTCCACGAACCGTTCAGGCTGGAAGCCGTGAACGAGCGGAAGTAGCGCCCGTTCGCGCCCTTCGCCTCGACGATCATGAGGTACTGCTGCCGGCCCTGGACCTTGTAGACCTGGGGGGCCTCGAAGAGCTTGGCCTCCGTGTCGCTCATGACCGTCGTGTACGACGAGCCGAAGCTGCCGGGGAAGTTCCCGATCGGCATGCTCGCCCGGTAGATCCTGCCGTTGTCACCGGCGAAGAACAGGTACATGTTCCGGTCGTCGGCGATCAGGGTCTGGTCGATCGGGCCGGTGGGGGAGTCGGTGCGGGGGATGCCGCCGGTGAACAGCGGCTGCGGCGCGGACCAGCCGTCGGGGTCGGTGGGGTCGCTCGACGTGCGGTAGATGAAGGGCCACTGGCCCCACTGGTACGCGAGGACCCAAACCTTCTTGGGCGCGAAGTAGAACAGCGTGGGCGCGACCGCGGGCCGGCTCATCGCCTTCTGCCCGGCGGACGCCATGTCAGGCCAGGTGCTGAAGGGACCGAACGTCATCGAGCCGTACGACGATCCCGTGAAGTTCGACCCGTAGACCAGGTGCTTGCCGTTGTGCACCACGCTGGTGAAGTCCTTCAGCGAGGCCCACCCGTTCGCCGGCTGTGCCAGGGCACCCGTCGAGCTCCACTTGTACGTCGACGGAAGAGCGCACGGGCCGCCGCCCGTCCCGGACGGGGCGGTCCACTTCTGGTTGCCGCCGGACCAGCAGGCGTGCAACTGGATCCTGGTCCCGTCGGCGGTGCCCGCGCCGACGGCGTCGAGGCACAGCCCGGACTGGACACCGGCGATCGTGCCGTCGGCGTTGACGTTCCACTGTTGGTTGGTGCCGCCGTTGCAGTCCCAGACGACCACGGCGGTGCCGTTGGCGGTGCCCTTGCCCTTGGCGTCCAGGCACTTGTCGCCGTGGATCTTCAGCTGCTTGCCGGCGGTGTGGGTCCACCGTTGGTTGGCCTGCCCGCTGCAGCTCCACAGCTGCGCCTGGGTGCCGTTGGTGGTGGTGGAGGCGGGGGCGGGGGCGGTGGAGGCGGGGATGTCGAGGCAGCGGCCGGAGGCCACGCCCTTGATCTCTCCCGTACCCGTACCCGTACCCGTACCGCTGCCGTCGGCCGGCTTGGTCGGGGTCGTACCCGGGCCGGAGCCGAGGGCGTTCATGACGGCGGTGTACGCGGGCTTGGGCCTGCCGTTCCTGTCGAACAGCAGCGGGTTCTCGCCGCTGCGCCAGGAGTCGCTGTCCCGTACGCCCCACACCGTGATGCCGGTGCACCGGGCAACGGACAGGCAGGCCTTGACCGCGTCGGCGTAGTGGGTGGGCGATGCCTGGGCGATGTCCAGCTCGGTGATCTGGACGTCGACGCCCAGGGCGGCGAAGTTGGCCAGGGTGGTCCTGAAGCTCGCCGGCGGGCCGTCCGCTCCGAAGTGGCTCTGGAGCCCGACGCAGTCGATGGGGACACCGCGGGACTTGAAGTCCTTGACCATCCTGTAGACGCCCTGGGTCTTGGCGTCCGACCAGTTCTCGATGTTGTAGTCGTTGTAGCAGAGCTTGGCCGAGGGGTCGGCCGCACGGGCGGTGCGGAACGCCTCCTCGATGAAACCGTCGCCCAGGACCTTCTGGAACACCGAGCCGCGCAGCCGGCCGCCGGGCCCGTCCTCGAACGCCTCGTTGACGACGTCCCAGGCGTAGATCTCGCCCATGAAGTGAGTGATCGTCGTGGTGATGTGGCGGTTCATCACGCCGCGCAGCGTGTTCGCGTCGCCCATCGAGCCGACCCAGGCGGGGAGCTGCGAGTGCCAGACCGCGGTGTGGCCGCGCACCCGCTGGCCGTTCGCCTTCGCACGGTCGACGATCCGGTCGGCGGGGCCGAAGGTGAAGGTGCCGCGGGACGGCTGGACGGCGTCCCACTTCATCTCGTTCTCCGGGGTGATCATGTTGAACTCCCGGTCGGCGATGGCGGTGTACGCCGGGTCGCCGAGCCTGCCGGCGGCCACGGCGGTGCCGAAGTACCTGCCGGAGGGGGCCGCCTGCGTGCCCAGGTTCGCGGCTCCGGCTGAGCTTGGCAGGAGCGTCACGACACCGGCCACCACCGCCGCGGCCGACAGTCCTACCGTCACCGTCCGGCGACGTCGGCTGAGCCGGTGCAGGCCCTTCACGAGTTTCCCCGGGGGCCGGGGGTCACCCTGGGTGCCGTGATCGTGCGGGAATGTCGCGTCATGGGAGGGGCCTTCTTCCGGGATGCGTCAACGGGGAAGTCGGGGAACCTGCCACGCCGCCACGTCATGGTGAGCGGCGGGAAGTGAACCCCACGCAAGGGAGGCCTCCGGGCTCACGGCGTCGTAACAGAAAAGTCGCCCCGTCCGGACGATTGCCCGGTGACGCATCTCGCGGGCGGAAAACGTTATGCCGGACCCCGCGGTCCGGTCGTGGCTCGGGGAGCGGCTCTCAGGCCCGGGGCGCGCGCACGACGAAGGAGGCCTGGCCGGCGAAGGCCCGGGTGCCGTCGGAGCCGTCGAGCCAGATCCCGCCGTCGCGGTGGCGGATGACCGACCCGGGATAGTTGTGCGCGTGCAGGGTCACCGACCCGGCGACCGCCCCGGGGCGCGGACAGAAGGTGGCGTCCTCACGGAACAGTTCGCTGCCGTCGTCGCCGCTCATCCGCAGCCGCAGGTCACGATGGCGCAGATAGCGGCCGTCGGCGGCCCGGAAGGTGACGCACCGCGTGTCGGCAAGACCCACGACGACCGTGAACGTGACCCGCTGCCGGGTCTGCGTGCCGCTCGACGCGGAGACCCGGCCGAGCGTCGCGAAGTCGCCCTCGTACGTGACGTACAGGTCGGGCTGGTCCACGGACTCCAGCGACTGCGCGCCCAGCGGGACGGTGCCCGCGAGCGCGGAAGGACTCACGGCGGACGGACTCACGGTGGAAGGACTCACGGCGGAAGGACTCACGGTGGAAGGACTCACGGAGGGCGGTCCGGCCGGCGTGGGGGTGAGTGACGGGATTGGCGTGGGAGTGCCGGCCGGGGGCGCGGCGATGACGCCGGGCTCGCGATGCGCGGGTTCGGGCCAGGCCGCGTAGGTGGCGGTCCCGGCGATGAGCACCGCGCCGGTGGCGAGGCTGACCAGCGGATGCGCGGTCACCGCGTGGAGCGCGCCGGTCAGCCCGCTGTGCAGACCGCCTCCCGCCGCCGTGGCCGTCCCTGTCGCCGAAGCCGTCGCCGAAGCCGTCGTCGAAGCCGTCGTCGTGACGGCGGCGACGTGTGCCGTGGCCAGCCCGGCGGCGCTCGCGGCCGTACCCGACAGCAGGCCCTTGGCGGCCAGCGCGGTGAGGAGCCCGGCCGGGACGGCCAGCGGCGCGATGCCGAGGAGCAGACGTTCGGCCGGAACCCGTCGTGTCGTCGGCGCCGTGCAGACCGGGCAGCCGCGGGTGTGCCGCGCGATCCGCTTGCGCCACACCGACGCACGGACACCGTCCCAGCCGGCGACGGTCTCGTCCAGCTGCGGACAGCGCGGATCGGCCTCCAGGGCGGCGACGATCGTCCGGCTCAGTTCCAGCTGCTCGCGCATGCGCTGCAGACGTACTCCGACATGGGCGACGGACAGCCCTGTCGCGGCGGCGATGTCGTCACGGCCGAGCAAGCCGGCGGACTCCTGCCACCAAAGCGACAGCAGCGTCCGGTGGTCCGGGTCGAGCCACCGGCCGGCCTCGGCCACCTGACGACGCTCGTCCGACACGTGCAGCCGCAGGATCGTGACGTCCTCGTGCTCGGCGCCCGCGTCCGGTATCTGGAGGGCCTGGTCGATGACCGTGGTCCGGTCGGCGAGTGCGCGTTGCCGGTGCCAGTGGGTGTTGATCTGGCGCAGCGTGATCGACACCAGCCAGGACCGGAAGCTCTCCGGGGCACGCAGGGCGGGCAGGTCGCGCACCACGCGCAGCAGGGTCTCCTGGACGACGTCGTCGACGTCGGCATGCCCGCTCAGCGACCGCCCGACGATGTTGTAGACCAAGGGAAGGTACGCGGCGATCAGCTCCTCGCGCGCCCGATCGTCCCCGGCCTGCGCCGCGACGACCAGCCCCGCGTGGTCCCCGTCCATGAGCCCCATCCCCACCTCCCCCGGTGGAGATCCGCCGAGTAGGCGCCTCACCTTAGCGCCGGCGGAAGAACCGGCCAAAGGCTGCTCCGTGGACCACGTGTCCGACGCGCACCGACTTCGAGGGGCCGGCCCCGCCTGCAAGTGGCCCAGTCGGCTCGCAGGGAAGTGGCCCGGGTGAGGGGTCAACTGCGCACTACCGTAAGCGTCATGAGAGCGAGATCCGCTTCGGCCGACCAGTCCGACCAGCCCACGTCCGACCAGCGCACGTCCGACCAGCGCACGTCCGACCAGCCCCCTTCCGTGGCCTTGGCCGAGGCACCGGTGCGGCAGGCCCGTAACTCCGCCGCCCTGTGGAGCGCGACCGGCCGGTGCCGGGGGCATGAGGTCATCCGGCGCCGCGGATTCGTCGCGGTCGACGGGGACGGGCGGGCCGGCCTGCGGATCCTGATCCAGGAGTCGGACCTCGACAGGGGCGACCTGGCCGAGCTGGGCGAGTTGAGCGAGCGGGCCCGCCGGGCCGGGAGGGCGGTGAACGCCGAGGATCCGTTCAGCTCGACCGACCTGAGCCGCCTGGGCATGCGGAGCTGGCAGATGCCGGTCATGCTGCGCCCGCCCGGGCCTGTCGGCGAACCGGCGCTGGACGTGATCCGGGTACGGCGGGCCGAGGACCTCCAGGCGGCTGAGCGGATCGTGATCGAGGGCTTCGAGCTGGCCGGATTCGAGCCCTACCGTCCCGGCGAGGTGTTCCCGATGACACTGATCGAGCAGCCGGGCGTGGACGTGTTCGTCGCCTTGCGCGACGGCGTGGCCGCGGGAGCCTGCGTCAGCGTCGTGGCCGGCGGCGTCGGCAGCCACTACTGGGTCGGTACTTCGACGGCCTTCCGGTCGCGGGGTGTGGGGCGGGCCGTCATGCTCGGCTCCCTCGCCCACCTGGCGGACCTGCCGGTCACGCTCACCGCTTCGAAGCTGGGCAGGCCGCTGTACGAGTCCCTGGGTTACACCGTCGCGGCGCCGTCGACCTGGTGGGCCTCCGCTCCTGTGACGCCGTCGCGGTGAAGCCCGCCGTCGGCCAGGACCCCGCCGGGGTCCTGGCCCGCGTCGGACAGATACGCGCCTAGGGGTCGTCTTCAAAGATCAGAGCCAGAGCAGGATTGAGGCGATGGTGAGGGCGGCTTGGTAGGACTCGCGGGTCTTGTCGTAGCGGGTGGCCAGGCCGCGCCACTGCTTGAGGCGGTTGAAGCAGCGCTCGACGACGTTGCGGCGGCGGTAGAGGCACCGGTCGAAGCCGGGCGGCCGGCCACCGCGTGTGCCGCGGTTCAGCCGGCCGAGGATCTGGTCGACGCGTTCGGGGATCGTGTGCGGGATGCCGCGTCGTCGCAGGTAGGCGCGGA
>NZ_JBITBZ010000006.1:0-170943 GCF_044452745.1 Streptomyces sp. NPDC051822
TCAACTAATCTGGCGTTGATTTTTGGCACGCTGTTGAGTTCTCAAGGAACGGACGCTTCCTTCGTACTCACCCTCTCGGGCTTTCCTCCGGGCTTTCCTCCGGGCTTCCCTTCGGTCTTTCGTGTTTCCAGCTTAGCAGACCCGATTTCTCGTTTTTGCCACCCGCTGGAGCGGGCTGCTGGGGCTGGAATTCGCTTTCGCGTTTTCCGTTCCCGGCGGGGTTGAACATTACCAGGCTTTCTCGGTCCCCCCGACCACATCCACTGCGAGCACGCAGAGGTGTAGACCACTGGGGTTAGGATCTGGCTTGATGGTTGCTGCCGACCCACGACTCAAAGTCGCGTTGGGGTCAGGCAGGAGTACGACAGTACATCCCACCGTCAGTAGAGGCAAATCGTTTCCGGTAGTCCCTAGCTCCGCCCAACTGGTACGTCTCGTGCGGAACCGGGACTTCTTATGACTTACGCTTCAGAACAGTACGCCGTCCAGGACAGGTAGTGACGGCGCCACACAATCTCCGCCCCTGGGAGGCTTCCCATGACAACCGTGACGTCGCCGCTTGCTGGACGCGCCATCGGTCTCGCCGCAGTTCCCGATCCGGTCTTCTCCGGTGCGATGGTCGGTCCCGGTACCGCCATCGATCCCGCACGTGAGCCTTCGGAGGTCGTCGCCCCCATCGACGGGGTCGTCGTCTCCATGCACCCGCACGCCTTCGTCGTCGTCGACGGTGAGGGGCACGGCGTCCTGACCCACCTCGGCATCGACACCGTCCAGCTCAACGGTGAGGGCTTCGAGCTGCTCGTCAACAAGGGCGACACCGTGACGCGCGGACAGGCCGTCGTGCGCTGGAACCCCGCCGCCGTCGAGGCCGCGGGCAAGTCCCCCATCTGTCCCATCGTGGCCCTGGAGGCCACCGCGGACTCGCTCTCCGACGTCGTCGACGACGGTGACGTGAAGGCCGGCGACGAGCTCTTCGGCTGGCGCTGAGCCGGATCGTCCTCGTGACGACCGCGAGTTCGACATTCAACGCGGCGGCGGATGCCGTCGCTCTATCGGAGACGGGTGAGATGGAGACAACGCTGCGAGGCGTCGGTGTCAGCCACGGTGTGGCGATCGGCGAGGTCCGGCACATGGGCACGGCGGTTCTCGAGCCGCCGGCCAAGCAGATTCCGGCGGACGAGGCGGAGCGCGAACAGGGGCGCGCCCGGCAGGCCGTCGAAGCTGTCGCTGCCGACCTGATTGCGCGCGGCAATCTGGCCGGCGGGGAGGCGCAGCACGTGCTGGAGGCCCAGGCGATGATCGCCCAGGACCCCGAGCTCATCGCCGATGTCGACCGCCGAATCGCCGTGGGCAGCACGGCCGAGCGCGGTATCTACGACGCCTTCTCGCACTACCGCGAGCTGCTCGCCGGTGCCGGTGAGTACATGGCCGGGCGCGTCGCCGACCTCGACGACGTGCGGAACCGGATCGTCGCGCGGCTGCTCGGTGTGCCGATGCCCGGCGTGCCGGACAGCGACGAGCCGTACGTGCTGATCGCTCGGGACCTCGCGCCCGCCGACACTGCGCTGCTCGACCCGACGCTGGTGCTCGGCTTCGTGACGGAGGAGGGCGGGCCGACCAGCCACAGCGCGATCCTGGCGCGGGCGCTGGGTGTGCCGGCGATCGTGGCGCTGCCGGGCGCGGGTGAGATCGCCGAGGGCACGCTCATCGCCGTCGACGGTTCGACCGGTGAGCTCTTCGTGGATCCGAGCGAGGAGAAGAAGGCGGAGCTGACGAAGGCCGCCGCCGCGCGCAAGGCCGCGCTGGCCACGTCCAGGGGTCCTGGTGCGACCTCGGACGGGCACAAGGTGCCGCTGCTCGCGAACGTCGGCGGTCCGGCGGACGTGCCGGCCGCGGTGGAGGCCGGTGCGGAAGGTGTCGGTCTCTTCCGTACGGAGTTCCTCTTCCTGGACGACAGCGAGAAGGCTCCGTCCGAGGAGAAGCAGATCGAGGCCTACCGCAAGGTGCTCGAGGCCTTCCCCGAGGGTCGGGTGGTCGTGCGGGTCCTCGACGCGGGCGCCGACAAGCCGCTGGACTTCCTGACGCCGGTGGACGAGCCGAACCCGGCGCTGGGTGTACGGGGTCTGCGGTCGCTGCTCGAGCACCCGGAGGTGCTGCGGACGCAGCTGACCGCGCTGGCGAAGGCGGCCGAGGGGCTGCCGGTGTACCTCGAGGTCATGGCTCCGATGGTGGCCGACCGTACGGACGCCAAGGCGTTCGCCGACGCGTGCCGTGAGGCCGGGCTGCGGGCGAAGTTCGGTGCGATGGTCGAGATCCCGTCGGCCGCGCTGCGGGCGCGCTCGATCCTCCAGGAGGTCGAGTTCCTGTCGCTGGGCACCAACGACCTGGCGCAGTACACCTTCGCGGCCGACCGGCAGGTCGGTGCGGTGTCGCGGCTCCAGGACCCGTGGCAGCCGGCGCTGCTCGACCTGGTGGCGATGTCCGCCGAGGCGGCCAAGGCCGAGGGCAAGAGCTGTGGCGTGTGCGGCGAGGCCGCTGCGGATCCGCTGCTCGCGTGTGTGCTGACGGGTCTGGGGGTCACCTCCCTGTCCATGGGTGCCGCGTCGATTCCGTACGTGCGGGCGACGCTGGCCAAGTACACGCTGGCGCAGTGCGAGCGGGCCGCGGCCGCGGCCCGTGCGGCGGACTCCGCGCACGAGGCGCGGGTGGCCGCTCAGGCGGTGCTGTCCGGGGAGTGATTTCCCGGGTGTGCTCGACGAAGGGGCTTTCCGTCACCGAGGTGACGGGGAGCCCCTTCGTCGTGGGCGGGGTCAGTGGTGGCTGGTCCAGTCGTCGTCGGGGGTAAGGGGGAATCCGGCGAGGTGGTCGACGCCCGGTTCCGGGGAGAGCGGCTCTCCGGTGCGGGCGTCGGTGCAGTAGGCGGCGAAGACCTCCGCCTCGGTGAGGGGGGTGAGGTCCCCGCCGGTGAGGCGCCAGCCGTGGAGTCGGTCGCGTTTGCCCGGGTCGCTGGTGCGCAGGACGACTCCGCCGGGTGCCCCGAGGGCGATGCCGGCGGCGAGTACGGCGGTGAACTCCGCGGCGGCGCCGTCGTCGACGGCCGGCGGGTGTGGCGTGCCGTGGGCGAGGAGGACCGCGACGAGCTGGTCGTCGGCGGCCTGGACGCTGCAGACGAGGTGGTGGGTGCCGGGGCCGGCGGCGTCGAGGAGACGCGCGAGGAGTCGGGCGGCCCGCTCGAAGGCGGCCTTGCCGGTGTCCTTGCCGCAGGTGGCGCAGTCGCCCGCGGTGGCGAGGACGGTGGTGGCGTACTCCCAGGTGGCGTGGCGGACGGCGGTGTCGACCAGCTCGGGCAGGAGGGTGCTGAGGGGTTGGCCGGTGTAGGTGACGTGGGCGCCGGTCGCGGCGAGGTGGGCGGTGAAGCGGCTGCGGCTGGTGGGGTGGTCGGGGTCGAGGGCGGTCTCGGCGCACCAGGCCGCGTACTCCTCGGGGTCGAAGAGGGTGACGGTGGTGTGGCCGCCCTGGGTGGCGAGGGTCCTGAGGAGGGCCTCGACCTGTCGGAGGTAGGTGGTGTGGTCGTCGAAGGCGAAGGTCCGGTACCGGCGCATGGCCGCGAAGTCGTGCTCGTCGGCGAGGAGGCCGACGGTGCTGGGGACTTCGCGGCGCAGGGCGCGCCGGAGGTGTGCCTGGGTGGTGCCGGTCCGTGTCATGTCTCCCCCTGGTGACGGTCCGATCAGTGCTCACTCACCGTAACCGTCGGCACTGACAGTGACGGATCGGGGAGGCGTCGGCGGACGAGGCGGCTCTGTGCGCCGCAGGTGGCGACGAGTGCGGCGCCGAGGAAGGGCCAGCCGAGGGGGCCCGCGGAGACGAGGCCGGTCATGAGGAGGGGGCCGACGAAGCGCTGGGTGGACTGGGCGAGTCCGTGGGCTCCGAGGTAGGCGCCCTGGGCGTCGTCGGGGGCCAGGGCGACGGAGATCTCCCAGGACGCGAGGGTGTGGATCATCTCGGCGAAGGTGAGGGCGACGGCGGCGGTGATCAGGGCGGCGATGGCGAGGGTGCGGCCGCCGAGGGCGGAGACGGTGAGGGCGAGCGTGCCGACGGCGAAGAGGCCCGCGAGGGGGGCGAGGAGGCGCCGGGCGGCTTCGGTGGAGGAGCCGAAGCGGGCGAGGGGGACCTGGAAGAGCACGACGAGGACGCTGTTGGCGACCATCAGGAGCGGGGCGAGGCCGACGGGGGCGTCGGTGGCGTGGACGATCCAGAGGGGCATGGCGACCTGGAGGATCGAGTCGTGGAGGAAGAAGACGGCGTCGCCCGTGGTGAAGGCGAGGAAGCCGCGGTCGCGCCAGGGGCTGGAGGGCTTGGTGGCGGGGACCCGGTCGGTGGAGGTGGCGGCGATCCGGGAGGTGGTGGGGGCGGGCGGTTCGGCACAGCGGAGGGTGAGGGCCGCCATCACGAGGTAGGAGAGGGCGTCTCCTATGAGGAGGAGGTGGAAGGCGGTGGTGGTGCCGACGGCGAGTGCGGCGGCGGCGCCGAGTCCGCCGAGGGTCCAGCCGAGGTTGGAGGTGGTGCGGTTGATGGCCTGGTAGCGGATGCGGTCGGGGCCGGCGATCCGTGCGGCGTAGAGCTTGGTGAGGACGTTGGTGGCGCGGTCGGGGAGGGCGCCTGCCGCCGAGAAGAGGACGAGCAGCAGGTAGTCGTCGGTGGTGAGGAGGGCCAGGAGGGCCGCTGCGCGCAGCAGTTGGGTGCAGATGATGACGCGGACGAGGGGGAAGCGGTCGGCGAGGCGTCCGCCGAGGGGGGCGCCGGCGATGCCGACGGCACCCGAGACGGCGATCAGAAGGCCGACCTGGCCGAGGCCGAGGCCGGTGACGTAGGTGAAGTAGAGGGCCATGGCCGTGGACCAGAGTCCGGTGCCGCACTTGTCGATGAAGCCGATGACGAGCATGCGGCGGCCGTCGGGGCCTCCGGGGATGCGGGTCTTGAAGGGTGTTCGGGCGGATCGGGTGGAGCGGCTCATGGGTCCCCCTTGCCAACTACTTTGTATTGATACATAATTGATTACGTGGCAGCACAATATGCGATCGAGGGCATGACGGCCAAGGCGATTGCCGCGTCCGTGGAGCGGGGCGTGACCGAGGGCGGGCTCTCCCCCGGCGACGCCCTGCCTCCCGTGCGGCGGCTCGCCGACGCGCTGGGGGTGAGTCCCGGAACGGTGGCGACGGCGTACAAGGAACTGCGGCAGCGGGGGCTGATCGTCACGATGGGCCGGGGCGGAACCGTGGTGGCGGAGGTTCCGTCGGTGGCCTCGCGGCGCCCGCCGCGCGTGCCCGAAGGCCTGGTGGATCTGGCCGGCGGCCATCCGGACCCGGCCTTCCTTCCCGTACTGCGGCCGCCGTCGGCGCTCGCCCCGGTGTACGGGTCCCACCGGGCCGCGCCTCGCCTCGCCGCGCTCGAAGCGCTCACGCGCGCGTGGTTCGAGCGGGACGGCGTGCCCGCGCGGCACGTGACGTTCGCGCACGGGGCCTTGGACTGCATCGCACGGCTCCTGTCGACGGAGCTGCGGCCCGGCGACGCGGTGGCCGTGGAGGACCCCGGGTTCCACCATCTGCTGGATCTCGTACCGGCGTTGGGTCTGCGGATCGTTCCCGTGGCCGTGGACGGCGAGGGGCTCGTACCGGAGGCGCTGCGGACGGCGCTGCGGGGCGGGGTGCGCGCGGTGGTGTGCAGCCCGCGGGGGCAGTGTCCGACCGGGGCGTTCTTCACGCGGTCGCGGCGGGACGACCTCGTGGCGGTGCTCAGGGAGTTCCCTGAGGTGCTGGTCGTCGAGGACGACCACAACGCCGAGGTCGGCGGGGCCGCGGCGCACACGCTCGCGGCGGCGGGGCTCGACCGGTGGGCGCAGGTGCGGACCGCGTCGAAGCATCTCGGGATCGACCTGCGGTGGGCCGGGGTCGCGTGCGACGCGGTGACGCTGGCGCGGCATGACAGGCGGATGCTGATGACATCCGGCTGGGTCAGCCACGTCCTCCAGGAGACGGTGGCGGACCTGTTCGCCGACAGGTCGGTGAGCGGGCTCGTGGCCGCGGGCGAGGCGGCGTACGCGGAGCGGCGCGCTGCTCTGGTCGGCGCGCTCGGGGCGTACGGGATCCGGGCGGTCGGTGCGAGCGGGCTGAACGTGTGGGTGCCGGTGCGGGACGAGTCGGCGGTGGTCAACGGCCTGCGGACGCAGGGCTGGTGGGTCGCCGCGGGTGCGCGGTTCCGGATCGCGGCCCCGCCCGCGGTGCGGATCACGACGGCGACGCTCGCGCCCGGTGACGCGGTGCGTCTCGCGGCGGACTTCGCGGCGGTGCTCGGGGACGGGCAGGCGACGTACGGGGGGTGAGACCGGGACGCTCGGGGGGGGGGGGGCGGGGGGGGGGGGGGGGGGGGGGGCGGGGGGGGGGGGGGCCCCGGCCCCCCCCCCCCCGGGGGGCCCCCCCCCCCCGGGGGGGGGGGGGGGGGCGTCACGTCCTGGGGCCCCGATCCTGTCGGATCGGGGCCCCAGGACGTGACCGTGTCTCAGCCGCGGCGGTTGGCGGCCAGGGTCTCGTAGAAGTGGAGGAGACCGAGGTCGTCGACCGAGCCGGCGTTGACCGCCTTGGCCAGGGGGGTTCCCTGGAGGAGGCGCTTGACCGGGACCTCGATGCGCTTTCCGGTGAGGGTGTGGGGGACGCCGGGGACCTCGATGATCTCGTCGGGGACGTGGCGCGGGGACAGTTCGCTGCGGATCGTCCGCTTGATGCGGGCGATCAGCTCGTCGTCGAGGGCGGCGCCTTCCACGAGGTGGACGAAGAGCGGCATCCAGTAGCCGCCGTCCGGCTCTTCCAGACCGATCACGAGGGATTCACGGATCTCGGGGAGGCGCTCCACGGCCTCATAGATATCGGCGCTTCCCATGCGCACGCCCTGGCGGTTCAGGGTGGAGTCGGAACGGCCGTGGATGACGACCGAGCCGTGGTCGGTGATCGTGATCCAGTCGCCGTGGCGCCAGACACCCGGGAACATCTCGAAGTAGCTGTCGCGGTAGCGGCTGCCGTCGGGGTCGTTCCAGAAGTGGATCGGCATGGACGGCATGGGGTTGGTGACGACGAGTTCGCCGACCTCGCCGACGACGGGCTTGCCCGAGGGGTCCCAGGCCTGGAGGTCGGTGCCGAGGCCCGCCGCCTGGAGCTCGCCGATGTGGACAGGGAGGGTGGGGACGGCTCCCGCGAAGCAGGAGCAGACGTCGGTCCCGCCGCTGACGGAGGCGATCCAGAGGTTCTCGCGGACCTCGTCGTGGAGCCAGCGGAAGCCGTCGGGAGGCAGCGGCGAGCCGGTGGTGGCGACGCACTTCACTGCCGAGAGGTCGAAGTCGCGGCCGGGGTGCACGTCCGCCTTGGCGCAGGCCATGACGTACGCGGCGGAGGTGCCGTACAGGGTGGCGCGGGTGCGTTCGGCGACGCGCCACTGGGCCGCGGTGTCCGGGTAGCCGGGGCTGCCGTCGTACAGGACGACGGTCGTGCCGGTGAGCAGGCCGGAGACGAGGAAGTTCCACATCATCCAGCCGGTGGACGTGTACCAGAAGAACACGTCCTCGGGCCCGAGGTCGCAGTGCAGGCCCAGCTGCTTGACGTGCTCGACGAGGATGCCGCCCTGGGACTGGACGATCGCCTTCGGGAGGCCGGTCGTGCCGGAGGAGTACAGGACCCACAGCGGGTGCGAGAACGGGACCTGCTCGTAGACCGGCTCCACGTCCGCGGCCACCAGGTCGTCCCAGGCGAGGGTCCCCTCGGGGGCCGGGGTGCCGAGCAGCGGGATGTGGACGACCGCGCGGAGGGTGGGCAGCTCGGCGCGGAGTTCGGCGACGGTGTCGCGGCGGTCGTGCTCCTTGCCTCCGTAGCGGTAGCCGTCGACGGTGAAGAGGACGACCGGCTCGACCTGCTGGAAGCGGTCGAGGACGCTGCGGGCGCCGAAGTCCGGGGCGCACGAGGTCCACACGCCGCCGACGGCCGCGGTGGCGAGAAGGGCCACGACGGACTGCGGGACGTTGGGCAGGTAGCCGCTGACCCGGTCGCCGGGGCGCACGCCGAGGGCTCGGAGTTCGGCGGCGAGGGAGCCGACCTGCCGGCGGAGCTCGGCCCAGGTGGTGGGCGCGGGCTCATGTGTCTCGTCCACATGGAGCAGGGCCGTGTCATGGGGGCGCTCGGCCGCGGCGCGCAGGGCGTGCTCGGCGTAGTTGAGGGTGGCCCCGGGGAACCAGTCGGCGCCCGGCATCGACCGGTCGCCGAGGACCCGCTCGGGCGGGGTGGAGAAGCGGATGTCGAACCACTCGACGACCGCCTGCCAGAAGGCTTCGAGCTCGTCGACCGACCAGCGGTGGAGCGCCGGGTATCCGCCCGCGGCCGGGGCGCCGTGGTGTTCGGCCGCCCAGCTCTGGAAGCGGGTGACGGCGGCCGTGGCGATGCGTTCCTCGTCCGGCTGCCAGAGCGGATCGGTCTGCGCTGATGTCATTGGGGCGGCTCCCTGGCTGTACGCGGGGTCGGCGTGTGTCCCGCGCACGTGCTGGGGTGTGCGCGTGACGCGGCTGACAGGACGATGCCATGTGATCGCCGTTCGCACCAGGTCTGCCCACCCATGGTCGGGGAGTTGAATATGTGCTCCCACCACGGGTGAACGGAAGTTGAACGCAGCTCGTATCGCCCCAGGTGGGTGGCAGGGTGAGCCGTATGGACGGTCGTGAACTACTGCGTTCGGTGAAGGTCTTCGGTTCGGTGCGGGGATGGCGGACAGTGCGGGCGGCGTGGCGGCAGCGCCGTACGGACTCGTGGGGGCTGCCGCCGAGGGGGCCGGAGCGGGCCCGCGTGCCGGGGCTCGCGACGGGGGCCGAGGCCGCACCGGGTGGGGGGACCATCCGGTTCGCGCGGTCCTCGCTGAGGATCTGTGTGTCCTCGGGGGGCACCGTGTTCTGGGGGTGGGACGGGGCCGGGCCGCTTCCCTCGTACGCGTTGACCGGCGAGGCACCCGACCCGGACCCTCGGGCCTCCCTCGAACCGGACACCGACGGCGGCTGGCGGATCGTGTCCGAGCGGGTGACCGTGGCGGTCTCCCGGCACGGGGCGGTGGAGGTCAGGACACCGGGCGGCGTGATGCTGCGCCGTGACCTGCCGCCGCGCTGGTGGGAGCCGGTGGCGGGCGGGGCGCCGGCCGGAGGTCCCGGCGCCATGGCGGTCACGGCCGAGCCCGGCGTGCGGGCGGCGGGGAGGGGTGCCGGAGAGCAGGTGGCGGGAACGGGTGCGAGCGAGCACGTGGTGGGAACGGGTGCCGGTGGGGCGCGCTGGGTGCAGCGCAGCGAGGTGCCGGCGGACGCGCGGTTCTTCGGCCTCGGCGGGCGGTCGGCGGGCCCGCGGCTGCGGGGCGGTTCGTACCGGCTGTGGAACACCGACCCGAAGGGGAGATTCGGTCCGGGGGACGATCCCCTGTACCTGACGATGCCCGTCCAGTTCGTCGTGTCCGACGCGGGGACCCACCTGGCGTTCCACGACAACTCCTGGGACGGCCGGGTCACCCTGGCGGAGGGCGAGGAAGGGGCGGGATCGGGGCACGACCGGCCGGGCACCAGCGAGGTCCGCATGGAGGGCGGGCCGCTGCGCTGCTGGGTGGTGGTCGGCACCCCCGCGCGCGTGCTGCACGGCTGGGCGGCCCTGACGGGCGCTCCGGCGCTGCCGCCGGACTGGGCGCTCGGGCCGCAGCACGCGCGCTGGGGGTTCGGCAGCGCGCGGGAGGTGCGCCGCGTGGTGGCCGGGTACCGGGAGCGGGGTCTCCCGCTGTCCGCCGTGCATCTGGACATCGACCACTACGACGCGCACCGGGTGTTCACGGTCGACCGTGAGCGGTTCCCCGATCTGCCGGGCCTCGCGGCGGAACTGCGGGAGCAGGGCGTACGGCTCGTGTCGATCGTGGACCCGGCCGTGCACGCCGAACCGGGGAACGCCGTGTACGACGCCGGTCGGGCCGCGGACGTCTTCGTCAGGGACCCGCGCGGCGGGGAGGTTCGCGGGGTGGTGTGGCCGGGCGAGTGCGCCTACCCGGACTTCACCGATCCGGCGGTACGGGAGTGGTGGGGCGGCCTGTACGAGGAGCGGCTCCGGCAGGGCTTCGCCGGCGTGTGGCACGACATGAACGAGCCGGTCTCCTTCACCCCGTTCGGGGACATGACGCTGCCCCGGTCGGCACGGCACTCCCTGGAGGGCCGGGGAGGCGATCACCGGGAGGCGCACAACGTGTACGGGCTCGCGATGGCGCGCGCCGGGTACGAGGGGCTGCTCCGGCTGCGGCCCGACGAGCGGCCGTTCCTCTTCTCGCGTTCGGGATGGGCGGGCATGCAGCGCTACGGGGGCACCTGGTCGGGCGACGTGTCGACGGGGTGGCCGGGGCTTCGGGCCTCGCTCGCCCTCGTCCTGGGGCTCGGACTGTGCGGGGTGCCGTACTCGGGGCCCGACGTGGGCGGCTTCGACGGCAGCCCGACTCCGGAGCTCTTCCTGCGCTGGTACCAGCTGGGGGCGTGGCTTCCGCTGTTCCGTACGCACGCGGCGATCGACGCGGGGCGGCGCGAACCGTGGGAGTTCGGTCCGGAGGTCCTCGAGCACGCGCGCGTGGCGCTGGCCGAGCGGGAGCGGCTTCGTCCGTACTTCACGACCCTGGCCCGGCTGGCCCGGATGACGGGCGCGCCGTACGTGCGTCCGCTGTGGTGGGGGACGCCCGAGGACCGGGTGCTGCGCGACTGCGAGGACGCGTTCCTGCTCGGGGACGCGCTCCTCGTGGCGCCGGTCCTGTCGCGGGGTGCCGACCGGCGGGCCGTGCGGCTGCCCCGGGGGCGCTGGTACGACACGGCGACCGGGCGGGCCTACGAGGGGCCGGGGCAGGTGCTGCTCGACGCGCCCCTCTCCCGGATCCCGGTCCTCGCACGGGCGGGGGCGGTGCTGCCGGTGCGGGGCGAGGACGGTGAACTCGCCCTGGAGGTCTGGGCTCCCGCCGCGGGGCGGACGGGCGGCGGGCTCGTCGTACGGGACGCGGGGGACGGCTGGGAGACGGCCGAGATCGAGCGGTACCAGTCACGGCTCACGGACGGGCGGGTGGTCGTCGAGCGGGTGACGGACGGTGGGGTGGAGGCGGTGGGGCTGCCGGTGGTGGTGCGGGGGGTGTGAGAGGGACCCCGTACCCGAACCGTCACCCGTAGGCGCCGCCGAACCACTTTCGTACCGCCTCCGTGTGGAGCGGGAAGGCCAGTTCCACCGGGGCGTGGAGAACGTGGTGGCCGCTCGTCTCGTCCGTCGGGGCCGAGGGCGGTAGCGCGGTGGCCGGGCGCGGCGGGAGGAGGCCGAAGAGGAGGAGGTGGCCGCCCGGGGAGCTCATCGCGTCGGCGAGGCGGACCTCCTCGGCGGTGGCCTGGATGCCGGTCTCCTCGCGCAGTTCGCGGGCGACGGCGGCGCGCCAGTCCTCGCCGTGGTCGATGAAGCCGCCGGGCAGGGCGACCCCGCCTCGCGCGGGTTCGATGGTGCGGGTGATGACCACGAGACCCGTACCCGCCGCTTCGTCCGTGACGGGGAGCAGGGCGACGGCGACGGGCAGGGGGTTGCGGTAGGCGGTGTGGCCGCAGGACCGGCAGGTGCGCGGCCAGCCGGCGTCGACCGGGTGGGCGGCGCCGCAGCCGGAGCAGTGCGAGTCGGGTGAGTTCGGGGAGTCCTTCACGCGCTCGACCGTATGCGATCACCCTTTCCCGGCGCTGCCGGAACTGATAGACGGGGCGCATGACAGGACTCGCTACCGCCATCCGTACCCTCGCCGTCACGGCCGCGGCCGGGCTGCTCGCCGTCACGGGCGCCGTGGCCGCCCCCGCTCCCCCGGCGTCGGCCGCGCCGGAGCCGAAGGCCCCGCCGGAGTTCGTGGCCCTCGCCTCCGTGGACCGGACGATCGTCCAGGAGATGCGCTACACGACGGCTCACAACTTCGTGGGTGAGCCGATCGACGGCTACCGGCAGCCGTTGTGCATTCTGACCCGGCAGGCCGCCGAGGCGCTGCATCGCGCTCAGGTGCGCCTGCTGGCCCGGGGCTACACGCTGAAGGTGTACGACTGCTACCGGCCGCAGCGAGCCGTGGACCACTTCGTGCGCTGGGCGAAGGACCTGGCGGACGAGCGGACGAAGGAGGAGTTCTATCCGGACGTCGACAAGTCGAGGCTGTTCGCCGACGGTTACATCGCGGAGAAGTCGGGGCACAGCCGGGGCTCGACGGTGGACCTGACGATCGTGCGGCTGCCGGCCCTCCCCACGCGCGCGTACGTGCCGGGCGAGAAGCTGGTGGAGTGCTACGCGCCGCAGGAGGAACGGTTCCCCGACAACTCCGTGGACATGGGGACCGGGTACGACTGCTTCGACACGCTCTCGCACACCGACGACCCGAGGATCCAGGGGGCGCAGCGGGCCAACCGGCAGCTGCTCAAGGGGGTGCTCGCCGAGCAGGGGTTCGTGAACCTGCCGGAGGAGTGGTGGCACTTCACCTTCAAGCCGGAGCCGTTCCCGAGCACGTTCTTCGACTTCCCGGTGGCGCGGAGGTCGGTGACCGGGCGTTGAGCCCTTCTCAGTACCGGCCTCCCGTGGCACACTTCTGACGCTTCGTCAGGTGACGGGAGGGCGGCTCGATGACACGGACCCGCAGGCCGGTGGTGGCCCGATGGTTCACCGACGACACCGGGCCGGAGGCGGAGTTCCGGCTGCTCGGGACCCGTTGCACGGCCTGCGCGTCGGTCTTCTTCCCGCGCGAGGACGACTGGTGCCGGAATCCCGGCTGCCCGGGCGGCGGCACACTCGCCGAGGTGCCGCTCTCCCCGCGCGGCCGAATCTGGTCGTACACCGACGGGCGGTACCGTCCGCCCGCCCCGTACGTCTCCGATCCGGACGTGCCCTGGGAGCCGTACACGCTCGTCGCCGTCGAGCTGGCGGCCGAGGCGATGGTGGTCCTCGGGCAGGCCGCGCCCGGCGTGACGACGGACGATCTCGCCGTCGGGGCGGAGGTCGAGGTGGTGCCCGGGGTGCTGAACGAGGACGACCGGCACACCTGGACCACCTGGCACTGGCGGCCCGTCGCGCGGGAGGAGCGGTCGTGAACGACATCGCCGTCCTCGGGGCCGGGATGCACCCCTGGGGCAAGTGGGGGCGGAGTTTCGTCTCCTACGGGACGGCCGCCGCCCGGTCCGCGCTCGCCGACGCCGGACTGGAGTGGAGCGACATCGGCTCGATCGTCGGCGCCGACACCGTGCGGTGCGGATACCCGGGGTACGTGGCGGGGGCGACGTTCGCGCAGGCCCTCGGGTGGCAGGGCGCGCGGGTCACCAGCGTCTACGCCGCCTGCGCCTCGGGCGCGCAGGCCATCGGGACCGCACGGGCCCAGATCCTGGCCGGCCTGGCGGACGTGGTCCTGGTCGTCGGCGCGGACGCGACGCCGAAGGGGTTCTTCGCGCCGGCCGGCGGCGAACGCCCCGACGACCCGGACTGGCTGCGGTTCCGGGTGCTCGGGGCGACCAATCCCGCGTACTTCGCGCTCTACGCACGCCGCCGGATGGCCCTGTACGGCGACACCGCCGAGGACTTCGCCCTGGTGAAGGTCAAGAACGCGAAGGCCGGCGCGCTCAACCCGCTGGCCCGGTACCGCAAGCCGGTGACCGCCGAGGAGGTCGCGGCCTCCGCCGTCGTCGCCGATCCGCTGCGGCTCCTCGACATCTGCGCCACCTCGGACGGGGGCGCCGCGCTCGTCCTGTCCAGCATGGAGTTCGCGCGCCGCCACGGGCACGCCGACCCGGTGCGGGTCCGGGCCGTGTCGACGGTCTCCCCCACGTACCCGAAGGCGGTCCTCGATCTCCCCGACATCGCGACGGACTCGGCGGCGGCCGTGAGCCCGGCCGGCCGTACCTTCCGCGCGTCCATCGCCCGCGCCGCCTACGAGGAGGCGGGGATCGGTCCCGACGACCTGTCGCTCGCGGAGGTGTACGACCTGTCGACCGCCCTGGAACTGGAGTGGTACGAGGACATCGGCCTGTGCGCCGCGGGCGAGGGCGCCAAGCTGTTGCGGGACGGGGCGACAGCCCTGGGAGGGCGCGTTCCGGTCAACACCAGCGGCGGCCTCGCCTCGTTCGGGGAGGCGGTGCCCGCGCAGGCGATCGCTCAGGTCTGCGAGCTGACCTGGCAGCTGCGGGGTACGGCGGGCGGGCGGCAGGTGCCTGGCGCGCGGGTAGGCATCACCGCGAACCAGGGCCTGTTCGGGCACGGGTCGGCGGTGGTGGCGGTGCGCTGAGGGCCCGCCCGGGAAGGGGCGGGCCCCAGGGCCTCTCGTCCGGACGGGGCCGGATCGAACCGGATCAGGCCGGGTCGGCCGGATCAGGCCGGGTCGGCCGGATCAGGCCGGATCAGGGGGCGGCCGTCGGGTGGCCCTGGTCGGCGAGGACGAGGGCGTGCTGGACGACGGCCACGAGGACGTTCTTCACGGACTCGCGGTCCCGGGCGTCGCACATCACGAGCTCCACCTCGGGATCCAGGTCGAGTGCCCCGCGCACGCTCTCCGCGGGGAAGCGCTGGGCGCCCTCGAAGCAGTTGACGGCCACCGTGAACGGGATGCCGCGCCGCTCGAAGTAGTCGATGGCCGCGAAGCTGTCCTCCAGGCGGCGGGTGTCGGCGAGGACGACCGCGCCGAGCGCGCCCTGTGCCAGCTCGTCCCAGAGGAACCAGAAGCGGTCCTGGCCGGGGGTGCCGAACAGGTACAGGACGAGGTCCTCGCGGAGGGTGATCCGGCCGAAGTCCATGGCGACCGTGGTGGTCGTCTTGGCCTCGACGCCGTGCAGGTCGTCGACGGGCCGCCCCGCCTCGCTGAGGATCTCCTCCGTCCGCAGGGGCCGGATCTCGCTGACCGCGCCCACAAGCGTCGTCTTGCCGACCCCGAACCCGCCCGCGACGAGGATCTTCAGGGTCACCGGCTCGACGTACTGCTTCTTGCGGCTAGAGCGCCCGAAGGCCATTGATCACCTCGCGGAGAATGCTCACGTCCGGCAGCTCGGCCGGCGGAACGGGGCGGGTCACATGGACGAGTTCGTCCTCGACGAGGTCGCCGACGAGCACCCGGACCACCCCGACGGGGAGGTCGAGTCCTGCGGCGAGCTCGGCGATCGACTGGGGCTGCTCGAAGCAGCGCTCGACGATCTCCACGTGCTCGGGGGAGAGCGTCTGGTCCCGGCCGGGGTCGTCGGCGGCGGGTTCGGGAACGACGAGCGCGATGAGGTCGAGCCGGTGGCGGGTGGCGGCGCTCGTCCGGCCGCGGGTCATCGCGTACGGACGGACCACGGGACCGGCCTCGTCGTCGAACCAGTGGGGGTGGTCCGGGGTCGTCGGACCGTCCTCCTTCGCGCCGTACGGTGCGTAGGCCGCGTACGGCTCGCTCGAACCGTACGCCGTGTACGGCTCGCTCGATCCGTACGACCCGTTCGGCCCGTACGACTCGTCCGGCCGGCCCGGCCGGTCGGGTCCGTTCAGCTGGTTCCGCTCGGCTGCGTCACTCATGCCGTCCCGCTCACCCTCCCGAGGGACCGGTCCGGGGGGCCGTCGCGAGGTGGGCCCCGACCCGCTTCACCATCAGCGTCATCTCGTAGGCGACCTGACCGACGTCGGAGTCGGCGTCCGCGAGCACCGCCAGGCAGCTGCCGTCGCCGGCGGCCGTGACGAAGAGGAAGGCGTCCTCCAGCTCGACGACCGTCTGGCGGACCTTGCCCGCCTCGAAGTGGCGGCCGACGCCCTTGGCGAGGCTGTGGAAGCCGGAGGCCACGGCGGCCAGGTGCTCGCCGTCCTCCCGGGACAGATCCTGGGAGGCACCGGTGGGGAGGCCGTCGCTGGAGAGCACCAGGGCCTTGCGGATCGACCCGACGCGCTGGACGAGTTCGTCGAGGAGCCAGTTCAGCTCGCCGTTTCCGTGGCCGTGGCCGGAGGTGGTGCTGGGTGCTGCGGCGTTCGGTGCGGTCATCGACCGTCCCCCTCGGGTGTCGTTCCTTGTGCTGTCGGGTCGTCCGGGTCGGCGTTGTGCCGTCGTCCGCGCTGCCAGCCGCGCTGCATGGCGGCCATGCGGGCGCGTACCTCCTCGGCGTCGCGCTCGAAGGAGTCGGGGTCCGCGGGCGAGGTGCCGCCGCTCGTACGGGGTTCGGCGGTCCGTCCCGTACCGCGGTCGGCGGGGCCGTCGGTCGCGCGCAACTGCGGCGCGAGGCTCGCCTGCCGGACGCGACGGGGCAGCCCGGCGAACGGCTCCGGGCCCTCCGGCGGCACGGGACCGTCCGGTGGTACGGAACCCTCCGGGGGGACGGGGAAGAGCGCCGGGCCGGGTCCACGCTGGGTTCCCGCCGGGGCGTCCCGCCCGGAGTCCTGGGCGAACCGGCCCGTGGCCCCGGGGTGCTCGGTCGTACGGCCGGGAGTCGGGTGGTCACGGCCGGCGGGCGCCGCGTCCGGGGCGGGCAACTGGTGGTCCCTGGCGTCCTGGAGCGGGTGCGGCCGGTTCGGTGCGTCGACGCGGCGGCCGTGGTCGACGACGAGCGTCGGGGTGCGGCGGCGCGGCAGCGGTACGGGGCCGCGGGCTCCCCCGTCGGCCGCCGGCTCCTGCTCGCCGTGACGGTTCGTCCGGTCATCGGCCTGCTGGTGCTGTTCACCGGCGGGGGCGAGTCCGGCGCGGCGCCTGCCACGGGGCAGGAAGAGACCGCCTCGCTCGCTCTCGGTGTCGAGCAGGTCCGCGGACCGGTCGAGGAGCGCGTCGAAGCCCTCGCCACCGATCGGTCCTTCGAGTTCCACGGGGCCGTCGAGCGGGCCGGGGACCTCGGTCACGTCCGGGACCCTGGCCAGCGCCGGGCGACGGATGGGCAGCGTGCCGGCGCCGGCCGTCCCGTCGTCGTCCGGGCCGGTGCGTTCGAGGGGCTTCTGGTCAAGGGTCTTGCGGTCCAGGCGGAAGCCGGCGCCCTGGGTCTCGGGCGCGTCGGTGAGCAGCGCGGCCGGGATGAAGACGACGGCGGTGGTGCCTCCGTACGGGGAGGTCTGGAGCGAGACGCGGACGTTCTGGCGCTGTGCGAGGCGGCTGACGACGAAGAGGCCGAGGCGGTCGGTGTCGGAGAGCTCGAACTCGGGGGTCTCGGCGAGCCGGAGGTTGGCGTCGAGCAGGGCGTCGGCGTTCATGCCGAGGCCCCGGTCGTGGATCTCCAGGGTGAAGCCGTTCGCGACCCGCTCGCCCAGCACCTGGACGGCGGTGTGCGGGGGCGAGTACACCGTGGCGTTCTCGAGGAGTTCGGCGATGAGGTGGGTGAGGTCGGCGACGGCGGGGCCGCCCACACCGAGGCGGGGCAGCCGGCGTACCTCGATCCGCTCGTAGTCCTCGACCTCGGCGACGGCGGCGCGGACGACGTCCATGAGCTGGACGGGCTTGCGCCACTGGCGGGAGGGGGCGGCGCCGGAGAGGATGACGAGGCCCTCGGCGTGGCGGCGCATACGGGTCGTGAGGTGGTCGAGCCGGAAGAGGTCGGCCAGTTCGTCGGTGTCCTCGGTGCGCCGCTCCATGGTGTCGAGGAGGGTGAGCTGGCGGTGGAGGAGGACCTGGTTGCGGCGGGCGAGGTTGACGAACACCTCGGAGACGCCGCGCCGGAGTTCCGCCTGTTTGACGGCGGCCTCGACGGCGGCGCGCTGGAGGGTGTTGAGGGCCTGGCCGACCTGACCGACCTCGTCCTCCCCGTAGGCCAGGTGGGGCACTTCGGTGCCGACGTCGACCTGCTCGCCGGCGGCGAGCCTCCGCATCACGCTGGGCAGCCGTACGCCGGAGACCTCCTGGGCCTCCTTCTGGAGGCGGCGCAGGTCGCGGACGAGTTCACGGCCGACGCGGACGGAGATGACGATCGAGGCGAGCAGGGCCAGGAAGCCGAGGACGCCGGCGACACCGGCCTTCAGCAGCACGCTGTACGCGGCGGGCTGGACCCTGTCCTGGTAGCGGTCGCCGGCGGCGGTGTTCTCGCGGGCCAGGTCGTCGAGGACGGGGCTCGCGTGGTCCTGCCAGTAGGCGGGGGTGACGGCGCGCGGGCTGTCGGTGGGGCCCGCGGCGATGATCGCGTTCTCGGCGGTGCGCAGCGGCCGGGTGTCGGGGCTGCGCCAGTACTGCTCGAAGCGCACGCGTTCGGCGGCGGGCAGGACTTCGAGGTTGACCTCGTAGAACTGCTCGCGGTTGGCGACGAGGTCGGATATCTCGCGTATCTCCTGCGCGGTGACGCGGTCGGCGACGAGCGCGGAGAGGACGAGGGCGTCCTCGCGGGAGAGCAGCTCGCGCGCGCGGGTGATGCCGACGAGGGCGCGGCCCTGCTTGTCCATCTCCACGTTCTCGAGGGCGTGGAGGGTGATGAGGAAGCTGTAGCAGGGGTCGACGAGCCGGTTGTAGAAGTCGAGGGCCTGCATCCGGCCGATGTCACGTTTCTCCACGGACCGGCGCAGGGAGGCGAGGCCGTCGAGCGCTTCGAGGAGGGAGGTGAGCCGCTGGGCGGTGACGGGCCGCATCTCCTCGCGTACACCGGGGTCTGCGGCGTTGGCCCGGATGCGGGCGATCTGCCGGTCGGTGGCGAGCCGGGTCTCGCGCAGCGAGCCGAGGGTCTCGGAGCCGCGGGGGTCGGCGAGGTAGATGAGGGACTGGCGGCGTTCGAGCTGGATGACCCGGGCCGTGTCCTCCAGGGGGTAGCCGACCTTGTCGACGATGTAGCCGACGTCGAGGAGTTGGTCGGCCTCGCGGCCGGTGAGGGCCGTGGCGAAACCCCACAGGCCGGTGAGGGAGACGAGCGGTACAAGCAGCAACGCCACGATCTTCCGGCGGATGGACTTCCCGCGAAAGCGCATGGCCTCCCCCAGCTCGGCCCCCGTGGCCACGGGGGTCCTTCACGTTCGTGACGTCCGGCGTCAACACGCGGCGTCAACTTCGAATTCCAACAAACGGCGGCGTGAGCCTACTACTGCATCACGGCCATTCCGAAGGCATGTCCGGGCTATTTTCAGCCGGTCGAGTGAGTGTTGATCATGAGATGTCCTGGTATTCGGGGAGTTGGGATCGGCCACTGTGGTGCAGGACACCTGATGGTGCGCCATTTCGCCCGCCTGCGGAGATGGCTGGAACTCTTCGTTCCGGTCCCGCCGGGCTCTGTTTCGCCCCGGGCGGGCGAAACCTTTTCCCTCTCTCGTGCGTCAATAGGTACGGGGCGGGTTCTGTCCGCGTAAAGGGGCTCAACACGGGCAGCCACTCCTGTAGTCGTTCAGTGGTGGGGAGTGACAGGACAATGGATTACGAGGCGCGGCGATCCGCGCGGCAGTTGTGGGTGGAGGACGAGCGAGGCCGGAGCCGGATGCCCGATCCGGTGCGTAACGCCGCGGTGAGAGCCGTGATGATCACATCGGTGACCCTCATCCTGGGATTGGTCGCCTTCTTCTGTTCGCTGGCGGGCTCCTGGCTGGCGTTTCCGATGACCATCAGCGCGGTGGTCTTCACCGTCGTGGCCACCTGGAGTGTCCTCGACGTCTGGATCACCCGTCAGGTCTGGCGACAGCGCAACGGCGTGGTGTCGGAGCCGAGCAGCACGGCCCGTCGGCCGCTGCGGGAGAAGCACGGGAAGAGCAGGGCGGAAGCGACGGCGTCGCTGTCCGAGGCCGCCTGAGCCGAGGACGATGCGAGAAGTGAGCGGCCCGGCCCCCGTCGAGGGGGTCGGGCCGCTCACTAGTCGTACGCGCCGGGCCGCTCTCCCGCGCCCCGGGGAGCGTTGCCCCGGGGAGCGTTACGGCGTCGGGTCGTCGCTCGGGTGGCGGCGGAACATCCGGGTCGCCGTGATCTCGCCGTGGATCGTCTCGCCCTCACCGGCGGCCGCGGCCTGCGGCAGCCCCGGACGCAGGTGCTCCTCCACGCTGATGTACTTCAGCCCGGCCCGCAGGTCGGCGTCGTTGCGCAGCCGGATCACCAGCGGGAACTCGGCCAGGGCGGTCGTGTCGAACAGGCCCGTCGTGTACAGCAGCTGGACGCCCAGCGCGTCGGACACGGCCCGCTGGAGTTCCAGGAGGTACGTGGCGTTGGCGCGGCCGATCGGGTTGTCCAGGAACAGCGTGCCCGCGTGCCGGTGCTTGTCACGGCCCCGGTCGTTGGAACGGAGCGCCGCCATCGTGCAGTACAGAGCGATGGCCGCGGTGAGCAGCTGACCGCCGGAGAAGACGTCGCCCATCTGCCCGACGGGGACCCGCTCGGCGCGCAGCACCGCGTCCGGCTTGAGGATCTCGACGGAGACGCCCTTCGGTTCGAGGGCCGCCTGCACCCCGCGCAGCAGCAGGGACATGCCGTCGCGGCGCAGGTCGGAGTTCTTCCTGACGGCGGCCTGGGTGGCCTCGTCGACGACCTCGCCGAGCCGCTCCGCGAGAGTCGCCTGGTCGGGCTCCTCGAAGCGGATCCGGAGGAACTCCTGTCCCGACCACTCCCCGAGGCCCTCGGGGAGCCGGGAGAGGCGCTGGGCGGAGCGCAGCGTCGCGAGCGAGGACTCCACGAGGCCGCGCAGCCGGTCCACGATCGAGTCGCGGTTGCGCTCCAGCTGCTCCAGTTCGTCGGTGAGGACCCGCAGCCGGGGGGCGAAGGCCTCGGCCCACTTGGCGGCGTGCTCGGGCAGCGCGGACGCAGGCAGTTCGCGGATCTGCTGGCGGGCCGGGGTGCGGACCTGCTCGTAGCGGGTGGAGTTGGCGTGCCGTACGAGGATGTCGCTCGCCTCGCGCACGGCGGCGTCCGCGGCGGACAGCTCGGCGGTGCAGCCGCGCAGCGAGCGGCGTGTCTCGGCGGCCGTCGTACGGGCCTCCTCCAGGCTGCCCGGGTACGCCTCTGCGTCGTCCTCCTCCGTGTCCGTGTGGTCGCGGAGCAGGTCCCGCAGCAGGGCCGCGGTCTCCTCGAAGCCGCCCGCCGCGTCCTCGGCGGCCCGGTGGTCGCGGAGCAGGCCGGCGTGGGCGGCGCGAGCCGCCTCAAGGGCGTCGGTGCGGGTGGCGAGTTCGGTGGTGGCGGTACGGAGCAGGGCCTGGGCCCGCTCGGCGTCGGCGGGGACGAGCTCCTCGGGCAGTTCGGTGTGCGCCTCGCCGTCCTCGGGGGCGAGCCGCTCGGCCTCGCCGCGGAGCCGGCCGAGCTTCTCGCTCGCCTCCGACGCGCGGGTCTCCAGCATCTGCACGAGGGCTTCGGCGCGGGCCGCGGCCGCCTGCCGGGACGGGCCGTCGGCGCCGTCGGTGGACTCCAGGAGCTGTTCGGCGCGGGTGCGGACCTTGTTGGTGAGACGGTCGAGCTCGGCCAGGGCGGCGGACTCGTCGCTCTCGGCGCGGGCCTGCTCGGCGCGCAGGTCGGCGCCGACGCCGACCTTCTCGTACAGCTGCGAAGCGGCCCGGTAGGCCTCGCGGAGGGTGGGGAGCGCGGCGCGGGAGGCCGGCGCGTCCCCTTCGGGGAGGGTGTCGGGGGCGCCGGCGATCTCGGCGCGCTCGGCCCGCAGGGCGCGGGCGGTGCGGTGGGCGTCGTCGGCGGAGCGCTGGGTCGCGCGGCGGTCCTCGTCGGCGGCACGGGCGCGTTCCAGACAGGTCTGGGCTCGGGCCTCCGCCTCTGCGGCGTCGTCGGCGAGTTCACGGAGCTTGGCCTGCCACGCCGACCGCTCGCGCAGCCGGAACGCCAGGCCCGCGAGGGCGTCGGCGACCCGGCGGGCCCGCTGCGCGGCCTCCTGGCGCTCGTCCCTGACCGCGGCCGCCTCGGCGGCGGTCTCGTCGGCCTCCGCGCGGGCGGCGCGGGCCTCGTCGAGGGCCGCGGCGGCGGCCTCCGCGGTCTCACGGGCGGTCGTGGCGACGGACGCGAGCTCGGCGAGCATCCCGGGCGGGCAGTCTGCGCGCCAGGCGCCGATGCGGGAGGCGAGGGAGCGGTCTCCGGCGAGGCGGGCCGCCAGGGAGCGGATCTCCTCGTCGCGGGCGGCCGCGCGGGCGCGCAGGGCGTGGCGCTCCTCGTCGGCCGCGTGCTCGTCGTGCATGGCCGGGTTCGGCGGTACGAGGAAGACGCTGAACACGCCGCTGTCGTCCGTCGGGTCCTGTGCCGGCACGGGGGCGAGCAGGGCGGCGGCGGTGCCGACGGCCACGGCGGAACGGGGCAGCAGGGCGGCGGTGCCGAGGACCTCGCGGGCGCGTCCGTACGAGACGGGGTCGGTGATCACAACACCGTCGACGAGCTCGGGGCGCGCGGCGAGGACCCGGGCGTGGTCGGCGGGGTCCACGGACTGGGCGAGGTAGCGCCAGCCGGGGAGGGCGGGGATGCCGTGCTCGCCGAGGTACTCGACGGTGGCGAGGACGTCGGGTCCCGGCGGAAGCAGGCCGCCGTCGCCGAGGGCTCCGAGGATGCGGGAGTCGTCGGCGGCGGCGGTGCGCAGTTCGAAGAGTTGGCGCTCCGCGGAGGTGACGGCCTGGTCGAGCATGCCGCGCAGGTCGTCGGCGTACCGGTCGAACTCCGTGACGGTGAGCGGCCCTTGGGGCGCGGTGCCGGTGTCCGCCCCGGGGGTCTCCTCGGTGTCGGTGCCGGCGGCCGCGGTGGCGGCCCGCTGCCCCGGGAGCGGGGAGCCGGCGGCCGGCAGGCTCAGGAGTTCGGCGAGGCGTTCCTCGCCGGCGAGGAACTCGGCGGCGCGGCGCTCCGCGTCGTAGGCGTTCCCCGCGGCCTCGGCGGCGTCCGCGGCGCGGGCGGCGGCGAGTTCGGCGCGGGACTCGGCCCCCGCGGCCTCACGCGCGCGGTCCGCGGCGGCGCGGGCGGCTTCGCGGGCCGTGTCCCAGGCGGCGACCGTCGTCTTCTCCGCGTCGCTGGCGGCCAGGGCGGCGCGGGCCGGGTCGGCGTCGGGCGCCGAGTCGTCGAGCCAGCCCGCCCGTACCGCCTCCGCGGTCTCCTGCTCGACCTCGGCGAGCCGCTGGCGCAGGTGGCCCGCCTCGCTGCGGGCGCGCTGGGCCTCGGTCGCGGCGGACGTGGCGTCGCGGTGGGCGGTCTCGCCGGCCTCCTGGAGGGCGGTGGAGCGTTCCTCCTCCTCCGCGGCGTGCCGCTCGCCCTCCTCCGCCGCGGCGGCCAGGGCGCGTACGAGGTCGGCGGCCGCCTCGGCACGGGCGGCGAGGGCCGGGGCGGCGTCCCGCTCGGCCTCGCGGATGGCGGCGGCCACGCGCGCGGAGCGGTCGCTCGCGGCGCGGTGGCGGAGCACGACCTCGGCCGCCTGCCAGGCGGAGTGCATGGTGCGGGCGTCGGTGAGCTCGCGGCGCTGGGAGGCCGCGCCCTTCTCGGCGGCGGTCAGGGCCAGGGAGGCGTGCCGGTAGGCGAGTTCGGCGGCGATGAGGGAGCTGCGCCCGCGTGCGGTCTCGGCCTCGGCGACGACGTGGGCGGCGGAGGTGACCTGCTGGGCGAGTTCGGCGCCGCGGCCGCGCTCCTCGGCGGCGCGGGCGGAGAGCCGGCGGGCCAGGGTGCGGGTGCGGCGCTCTGCCGCCGTGTGGATCTCGCGCGTGCGTGACCGGGTACCGGCGGCCTCGACGATCCTGCCGAGGAGGTCCACGGAACCGGCCGTGAACTCGCGCTCCGCGGTGAGTTCGGCGCGGCGTCCGAGCTTGTTGCCGAAGCCGCCGACGAGGTCGGCGAGGCCGTCGGTGTCCCGGGTGTCGGTGACGGCGCGCAGCAGCAGGTCGGTGAAGTCGGAGTCCTTCTTGACCGCGAAGAGGCCGGCGGCCTCGCCCTCGTCGGCGTTCATCTCGCGCTGGTAGCGGAAGAGTTCGGGGTCGAGGCCGAGTTCGCCGAGGTGCTCGTTCCAGCGGTCGTGGATCTCCTCCCAGTAGACCTCCAGGTGCGGGTACGCCTTGCCGGCCTCCGTGATCGCGTCGCGGAAGCCCTTCATGGTGCGGCGGCGGCCGGTCGCGCCCGAGGCGCCCTCGACGGGCGGCCGGACGGAGGTGGCCTCGGCGACGGGGAGGTTGTCCAGGCTGAGTCCCGGGCCGGGACGGAAGGAGTACCAGGCCTCGGCGAACTTCCGCGGATCGTGGGAGACCTGGCGGCCCCGCCACTCGCTGGCCTTGCCGACCACGACCAGTTCGCCGGTGAGGGTGTGCTGCCACTCGAGGGCCACGTGCCCGCAGTCGTCGGCGAGGAGGAACTTGCGCAGGACGCCGGAGCTGGCGCCGCCCAGGGTGTTGCGGTGACCGGGGAGCATGACCGAGAAGATCAGCTTGAGGAGGACGGACTTGCCGCCGCCGTTCTCCAGGAAGAGCACGCCCGCGGGGGCGGGGCGGCGCGGCGGTCCGACCGGTTCCTCCTCGAAGAACTCCGCCTGCGTGGGGGCGGGGTGGGGCACGGGCGCGCCGACCCCCCGCAGGTCCAGGACGGTGTCGGCGTAGCGCGCACCGGCGGGACCGATGGAGTACAGGCGGACCCGGGACAGCTCGTACATGGCGAGGGACTCTCGTGCTCTCGTGCTCTGGAAGGTCGGTGGCGCGGTGGGTCGTACGGGTTGGCTGCGCGAACCCGGTTACGGGTGGAAGGGCAGGCCTGGTTACGCGTGGAAGGGCAGGCCCGCGTCGGCCGCGAGCTCCAGGTCGTCCCCCTCGGGCGGGGGAAGGAGGGTCGCGAAGCCGTCGCTGACGGGGACGACGCCGAGTTCCAGGAGTTCGGCCATGGCGGCGGAGCCGGCCATGTCGCGGACCTGGAGCTGGTAGCGGGCCGTGGTGCGGTAGGAGCCGCCGCCCTCGTCGCCGGTGCGCTGGAGGAAGCCGGACTCGGTGAGGAAGGCGGCCGCCTTGCCGACGATGCCGGTGGTGGATCCGGCGAGCCGGCGGGCGTCCTTGGTGGCGCCGGTGGCGCTGCGGCGGGCGTAGATCCGCCAGGCGGCCTCCAGGCCGGGGGCGTCCGAGGCCGGGTCGGTGTTCTCGCCCTGCTCCTCCGCCCGCTGTTCGAGCCGCAGACACGCCTGGCGTACGAACGCGTCGACGCCGTTGACGGTGAGACGCCCGATGTACGCGTCGTCCGCGAGGTCCTCGGGCCGGGGGAAGGCCATGGCGGCGACCGCCAGATGGGCCAGGCCGTGCAGGAACCGGTCGGCGGAGTCCGTGGAGGCGCGGCGCGCGTAGTCGCCCATGCGGACGGCGAAGACCGAGTCCTCACCGGCGGTGACCGCCATCCCCGCGCGCGGGGAGACCTCCAGGACGATGAGGCCGAGACCGGTGGCCACGGCGTCGGCGAGGCGCGCGAACGCGGGGTCCTCCCGGTAGCGCCGGAGGAGTTCCCCGTACTCGGCGTCGCGTGCGGGGAGCAGCTTGGGCTGGAGCCCGAAGGAGACGAGCCGGGCCGCGTCGGAGGCGTCGGCGGGGGTGACGGCGGACGCGGCGGCGCCGGACGGTGAGGCGCCGGTCGTGGAGGCGGCCGGGGGCTGCGGGGGCTCCTGCTCGCCCCACGCGTCGGCGTACTCGGCGTGGGTTTCGCTCACGGCTGGGGCTCCTCGGTGCGGCTCTCGGTCGGTGTCGGTTCGGCGGGGGTGACGGTGCGGGGAAGGGGCAGCGGGACCGGCGTGACGGCCGCGGGGGCCGTCGTGGGGCGGTCCGGGAGGACGGGGGGTTCGTCGGTGAGCCGCACGGCGCGCACGGACGGCACTCCGCGCCGACGGGCCTGCGCGGCGCGGGACGGCGCCGGTACCGCCACGGTCCCGACGCGGGGCGGGACGCCGGACGGACGCGGGGGGCGGTCTTCGGCGTCGCCGCGTGCACCGGCGGGCGGGGCGACGGGGACGGGACGGACGCGCGGGCCGCTCTGCGGCTCAGGACCTTGGTCCGGTTCCTGTGCCGGTTCCTGGTCCGGTTCCTGTGCCGGTTCCTGGTCCGGTTCCTGGTCCGGTTCCTGTGCCGGTTCCTGATCCGGTTCGGGTCCCGGTTCCTGTGCCGGTTCCGGAACGGGGTCCAGGGTGAGGTCCGGGATGCCGACGGGATCGGGAACGGGGGCGGCGTCGGTGGTCTCGTCGGTGGGGTCGGTGAGGGGGTGGGTGAGGGGGTGGGTGACCGGAGCGGGCGGGACGAGGGTCACGACGCCTCCGACCGGTCCGCGGCCATGCCCGCCGCGTCGAGCAGGGCCGTACCGACGATGAGGTCCGCGCCCCCGAACTCGGGGTCGTCCAGCGGGGTGCCGTCGTCGACGGCGAAGAGCAGACGCTCCTCGCCCTGCCGGTAGGCCGTGCCGACCGGGGGGCTCGCCGCGTGGACGGCGAGGAGGGCGACGAGGTACGGCAGGTCGGCGTCGAGCCGGCGGGCGTCGGCGAGCAGACCGGAGAGGCGGCGCGGGGCGTCGTGCTCCAGGTCGAGCAGGCGCAGGGCGCTCGCGAGCTGCTCCTCGCTGAACCGGGAGTCGTCGGGGGTGGCGATGAGGTCGGGCTCGGGCATCTCGGCGCCGAGGTGCTCGCGCTCGACGGGCGGGGTGAGCAGCAGGTCGACGAGGTCGCCGAGGCGCACGGAGGTGGGGGTGCGCAGCCCGGTGCCGCGGGCGAAGAAGGCGTCGGTGACCCTGGCGGCCTGTTCGACGGGGAGCGGCAGGGTGGGGGCGACGAGCTGTCCGTACAGGTCGAGCCCGGTGTACGCGGTGGGGGCGGCGAAGGCCTGCCGGTCCTGCTCGGCGCGGAAGAGGGGGCCGGCGTCGAGCAGGCGGGACTGGAGCTGGGTGTGACGCCGGATGCAGTCCTTCACTATGTCGACGAGCTCGGCGGCGCGCCGCTTGTGCTCGGCCGTCTTGGCGTCGGACGCGGCCTCGGCCTCGTCGCGGGCCTTGCGGATGTTGGTGAGGATCGCGTTCTCGTGGCGATAGCGGTCGGCGACGTGGTCGAGGGCCTCGGCGATCATGTCCGGCACCGCGTTGAGCCAGTCCACCGCGCGTACGTTGCGCCGGGTGGCCTCCAGGGTCCTGCGGAGGCTCTCGGCGTACTGCACGGTCCGGTAGCGCGCCTGCTCGGCGGCGAGCTGGGCGTCGGCGAGGCGGCCCCGGTTGATGAGGACCTCCAGCTTCACCTCGGCGGCGATCTGGGCGCTGGTGACGTCGGTGTCGAGCGCTCCGACGAGGACGTTGACCGCTTCGTCGGTGGTGCGGAGGTAGACGCCGCCGCCGTATCCCGGGACCTCTTCGATGAGCTTGAAGTCGTAGTCCCTGCGGACGTAGACGCCGTCGGACCCGAAGGTGCCGTAGACGGCGCGGAAGCCGCGGTCGACGCTGCCGACGTTGATCAGGTTCTCCAGGACCCAGCGGGCCACGCGCTCGTGTTCGGCGGCGGGGCGGGTGGGTGCCTGGGCGGCGACGCGGGGCAGCAGGCGGGCGACGATCTGCTCGTGGTCGGCGCCGGTGTCGAAGTCCATGTTCAGTGTGATGAGGTCGATCGCGGCGAGGGCGACCTCGGCCATCGCGTAGACCGTGTACTCGCCCGCCAGGTTCGCCTTGCGCGCGTCGAGGTCGTGCAGTGGGGCGGTGCACGCGAGCGCGCGGAGGCGCCGCGCGAGCCCTTCGTCGGCGGCCGGACCCTGCGCGGGCCGCGGCCCCGCGCTGAGCTGGGGCGGAGCGAGGTCCGTCGAGGCAGGCGAAGTCACGGTGCACAGATTAGGTCCTCGAACTGACAACGGTCGAAACGGCGCAGATGCGACCGGGCTCCGGGAGGGCGCACGGCCGCTCCGCGGGAGGTCCGTCAGCCGCTTCCCGAGTGGGCCGTCTGTCGCTCCGCTCGTGGGCTGTCGGTCACTCCCCCCGGCGCCCTGGAGGTCAGTCCGCGGGGGTGTCCACGGCCCTCGCGTAGGCGGCGGAGAGCCGGGTGAGGGAGTCGTCGAGGTAGCGGGCGAGGAGCCTTTCGGCCATGGCCCGCTCGCCGGCCCGCAGGGCGTCGAGGATCTCCCGGTTCCGGGCCAGGTACGGCTCGTGCAGGGTGCGGGGGTCGTCGACGACGTGGAACGCGAGGCGGAGTTCGGCGAGGACGCCCCGCATCAGTTCGTCGGTGCGGGCACTGCCCGCGAGGGCGACGAGCTCCCGGTGGAAGTGGATGTTGGCCGTGGAGACGCCCTTCCAGTCGCCCGCACGCGCCGCGGTGTCGCCCTCCGCCACAGCGGCAGTGAGCTCGTCGAGGGCGTAGGGGGGCTGTCCGAGGCCGCGCACGACGGCGCACTCGACGAGGCGCCGGATGCGGTGGATGTCGGCCACGTCCTCGACGTCGAGCACGCGGACGAAGACCCCGCGGTTGAGTTCGTGCACGAGGAGCCGCTCGTGGGTGAGGAGCCGGAAGGCCTCGCGCAGCGTGTTGCGGGACACGCCGAGCGCGCCGCCGATGCCTTCCTCGGAGAGCCGGGTACCGGGCGGGAAATAGCCCTCCGCGATCCGGTCACGGAGGATGTCGGCGACGCGTTCCGCCGTGCTGGTGCGCCCGAGGAGCAGCCGGTCGGCGGTCAGGTCCCCGTTCTCGCTCGCTGCCACGACGCTCCCTCTCCCGTTCGCGCCCCCTGCGGGCTCACGATCATCTTGTCGGATCGTTCAACGATCCTCTACCTTGACGGCACCGTACGGTACCCCTCCCTCCTGCCTACGAGGTGCAGATGCGCACGTCCCCCGACCAGGTCCCGATCGACCTCAACGCCGATCTCGGCGAGGGCTTCGGCCGCTGGACGCTCACCGACGACGAACAGCTCCTGTCCGTCGTGACCAGCGCCAACGTCGCCTGCGGCTTCCACGCGGGAGACGCGGCCACCATGCGGCGGGTGTGCGAGCTCGCCGCCGAGCGCGGGGTACGGATCGGCGCCCAGGTCTCGTACCGCGACCTGGCCGGCTTCGGGCGGCGCTCGATGGACGTCCCGGCAGCGGAGCTGGCCGCCGAGGTGGCGTACCAGATCGGCGCCCTCGAGGTCTTCGCACGCGCGGCGGGCGCGCGCGTGGCGTACGTGAAGCCGCACGGGGCGCTCTACAACCGGGTGGTCCGGGACGAGGAGCAGGCGGCGGCGGTGGTCGAGGGAGTGCTGCTCGCCGACCGCACACTGCCGGTCCTCGGCCTGCCCGGTTCGCGGCTGCACGAGGCGGCGACGAAGGAGGGGCTGCCGGTGGTGCCGGAGGCCTTCGGCGACCGGGCCTACCGGGCTGACGGCTCCCTGGTGCCGCGCGGGGAGGCGGGAGCGGTCGTCAGCGACCCGGCGGCGGTGGTGGAACGTTCCGTGGCCATGGCCCGGTTCGGGGTGGTCACGGCGCACTGCGGCAGTTCCGTGGCGGTGCGGCCGCGGTCGCTCTGCCTGCACGGCGACACTCCGGGCGCGGTGGACCTCGCCCGGCGGGTCAGGGAGCGCCTCGAGGCCTCCGGGGTGAAGGTCGAGGCCTTCGCGTGAGACACGCCCGACGTACGGACGGAACCGCGGGGCCTGTCGTGAAAGCCGTCGGCACGCGCGCGATGCGGGTGGGCGAGCGGGCGGTCCTGGTGGAGCTGGCCGGGGGCGAGGAGACGGAGGCGTTCCACGCCGAACTGCTGCGGCGGCGGGCGGCAGGCACCCTCCCCGCCGTACGCGAGATCGTGCCGGCGGCACGCACGGTGCTCCTCGACGGGGTGGCGGACCCGGACCGGCTGGCGGCCGAGCTGCCCGGCTGGGAGGTGGGGCCACTTCCCGCGCGCGTGGGTGCGGCGGTCGGGATACCGGTCCGGTACGACGGGCCCGACCTCGCGGAGGTCGCCGCGCTGTGGGGGGTCTCCGTCGAGGCCGCGGTACGGATCCACACGGCCGCCGAGTTCCGGGTCGCCTTCTGCGGGTTCGCGCCCGGCTTCGGCTATCTGACGGGACTCGACGAGCGGTACGGGGTGCCGCGTCGGGCCACTCCGCGTACCGCCGTGCCGGCCGGATCGGTCGCCCTGGCGGGCCCGTACACGGGCGTGTACCCGCGCTCCTCGCCCGGTGGCTGGCAGTTGATCGGCACGACGGACACGGTGCTCTGGGACACCGGCGGGGAACCGGCCGCGCTGCTCGCTCCGGGCACCCGGGTCCGGTTCACCGAGGCGGGCGCCACGAGGGAGGGCGGGCGATGAGCGACCGGGCCGTCGCCGTGGTCAGGGCCGGGGCGCTGACCACCGTGCAGGACCTGGGACGAACCGGCCACGCGCATCTCGGGGTGCCCCGCTCGGGCGCCCTCGACCCGGCGGCCGTACGGCTCGTGAACCGGCTCGTGGGCAACCCCGGGACGGCGGCCGTCCTGGAGACCACCGTCAACGGCTGCGCCGTGCGGACCCGTTGCGCGGTGACCGTCGCCGTGGGCGGCGCGCCCTGCCCGGTCCGGGTGGACGGACGCCCGGCCGCCTGGGGAACCGCGGTCCGCGTGGCCGCCGGGTCGGTCCTGGAGATCGGCGCCGCCGTGCGCGGGGTACGCGCCTACGTGGCCTTCGGCGGCGGGATCGACGTCGATCCGGTGCTCGGCAGCCGCTCCACCGATCTGCTGTCCGGGCTTGGTCCGGCGCCGCTGGCGGACGAGATGGTCCTGCCGCTAGGACAGCCCGCGGACACGGCCGCGAAGGGATGCGTCGACGCGCCGCCTTGGCCGGGCCCGCCGGACGAACTGGTGCTGCGCCTCCGGCTCGGTCCCCGTGAGGACTGGTTCACCGCCGCGGCGCTCCGCACCCTGGCCACGCGCGCGTACCGCGTGTCCCCGGCGAGCAACCGCATCGGGCTGCGCCTCGAAGGTCCGGCCCTCGAACGGGCCCTGCCGGGCGAGCTGGCGAGCGAGGGCATGGTCCTCGGCGCGGTCCAGGTGCCGCCGGACGGACGGCCCGTGGTGTTCCTGGCGGACCACCCGACGACGGGGGGCTATCCGGTGGTCGGGGTGGTAAGGGAGGCCGATCTGGGCGCCGTGGCGCAGGTGGTGCCGGGGACGCCGGTGCGGTTCACGCCGGTGCGCTGAGGCCGTCCGCCGGCGCACCGTAGCCTCCGCCGCCGGGGGTGCGCAGAACCAGGACGTCGCCGGGTCCCACCTCAGTGGTGTCGGCGCCCGCGAGGCGCTCGACGGTGCCGTCGGCGCGTTCCACGAGGTTCTCGCCGAGGGCTCCCGGCCCGCCGCCCGCCATGCCGTACGGGGGCACGCGCCGATGACCGGTGAGGAGGGCCACCGTCATCGGCTCCAGGAAGCGGATGCGGCGCTCCACGCCCTGGCCGCCGTGCCATCGGCCGCGCCCGCCGCTGTCCTCCCGTACCGCGAAGGCGTCGATCCTGACCGGATGCCGCCACTCCAGGATCTCGGGGTCGGTGAGCCGGGAGTTGGTCATGTGGGTCTGGACGGCGTCGGCGCCATCGAAGCCGTTTCCCGCGCCCGAGCCGCTGGCGACGGTCTCGTAGTACTGCACGCGCGCGTTGCCGAAGGTGACGTTGTTCATGGTGCCGGAGCCCTCGGCCTGGACTCCCAGGGCCGCGTAGAGGGCGCCGGTGACGGCCTGTGAGGTCTCGACGTTCCCCGCGACGGTGGCGGCCGGGTGTTCGGGCGCGAGCATGGAGCCGGGCGGGACGCGGATCTCCAGGGGTTCGAGACAGCCGCTGTTGAGCGGGATGTCCTCGTCGACAAGGGTCCTGAAGACGTAGAGGACGGCGGCCATGACGACGGCCGTGGGCGCGTTCGCGTTGCCGGGCAGCTGCGGGGAGGTACCGGCGAAGTCGAGGACGGCGGAGCGCCGTTCGCGGTCGACGCGGACCGCGACCTGGATCACCGCGCCGCCGTCGGTCTCGTAGCGGTACGCGCCGTCGTGCAGCCGCGCGACGATGCGGCGCACGGACTCCTCTGCGTTGGCCCGGACGTGCCGCATGTAGGCCTGGACGACGTCGAGTCCGAACTCGTCTACGGTTCTGCGCAGTTCCTCGATGCCCTTCTCGTTGGCGGCGATCTGGGCGCGCAGGTCGGCGAGGTTGGTGTCCGGGTCGCGGGAGGGGTGACGGGCGCCGGTGAGCAGGGCCCTCGTCTCGGCCTCGCGCAGCCGCCCGTCCCGTACGAGCAGCCAGTTGTCGAAGAGGACGCCCTCCTCGTCGACGGTCCGGCTGAAGGCGGGCATGGAGCCGGGGGTGATGCCGCCGATCTCGGCGTGGTGGCCGCGCGAGGCGACGAGGAAACGGAGCTCGTCGCCCGTGTCGCTGAAAACCGGGGTCACCACCGTGACGTCGGGCAGATGGGTACCGCCGTGGTAAGGGTCGTTGATCGCGTACACGTCCCCGGGGCGCAGGTCGCGCCCGCGCCGCCGCAGGACCTCCTTGATGGACTCGCCCATGGAGCCGAGGTGGACGGGGATGTGGGGCGCGTTGGCGATGAGGTTGCCCTCGGAGTCGAAGAGCGCGCAGGAGAAGTCGAGGCGTTCCTTGATGTTGACGGACTGGGCGGTGTTCTCCAGGCGTACGCCCATCTGCTCGGCGATGGCCATGAAGAGGTTGTTGAAGACCTCCAGGAGGACGGGGTCGACGTCCGTGCCGGCGGCCACGCGCGCGGGGCGTGGCGCGACGCGGTGCAGGACAAGGTGTCCTCCCTCGGAGGCGGTGGCCCGCCAGCCGCTGTCGACGACGGTCGTGGCGTCGGCCTCCGCGAGGATCGCGGGCCCTTCGACGGTGTCTCCGGGCCGCAGGTCCTCACGCCGGTGGAGCGGGGCGTCGTGAGGTGTGCCGGCGCTGTGCAGGCGGACGGTGGCCCGGGGGGTGAGGGGTCCGGTCCGCTCCCCCGCGCCGACGAGGACGGGGCCGTGGGGTCCGGCGCGGCCGACGGCCTCCACGGACACGGCCTCGACCACGAGCGGCTTGTCCAGGGTGAAGGCGTACCGCGCCCGGTGGACGGCCGTGAACGCCGCGCGCATCGACGCGGCGGGGGCGAGATCGACCTGGAGGCTCGCGTCCGTGCCCGCATACCGCAGGAGTACGCGCGCGTACGTGGTGATCACCTCGTCCGGCAGGCCGTCCGCGCGCAGCTCCGCGCGGGTGTGCCGGGCGAGTTCGGCGCAGAGGGCCGTCACGCGCGCGTGGGTGCCGGGGGCGTCGAGCTCCGCCTCCACGGACCGCTCCCGCATGGCGGTGGCGTCGGCGAGCCCGATGCCGTAGGCGGAGAGGACCCCGGCCAGCGGGGGTACGAGCACGGTGTCGACGCCCAGGGCGTCGGCGACGGCGCAGGCGTGCTGGCCGCCCGCGCCGCCGAAGCTGGTGAGGGCGTACCGGGTGATGTCGTGGCCGCGCTGGACGGAGATCTTCTTGACGGCGTTGGCCATGTCGAGGACGGCGATCTCCAGGAAGCCCGCGGCGACCTCCTCGGGGGTGCGGCCGCCGCCGACCTCCTCGGCGAGGGCGGCGAACCGTGCCCGTACGACGTCGGCGTCCAGGGGCCGGTCGCCGGTCTCGCCGAACACGGCGGGGAAGTGGGCGGGCTGGACCCGGCCGAGCAGGACGTTGGCGTCGGTGATCGTGAGCGGTCCGCCCCTGCGGTAGCAGGCGGGTCCGGGGACGGCGCCCGCCGAGTCGGGGCCCACGCGGTAGCGGCGGCCGTCGTAGTGGAGGACGGATCCGCCGCCCGCGGCGACGGTGTGGATGCTCATCATCGGTGCCCGCATCCGTACCCCGGCGACCTGTGTACCGAGTTCACGCTCGAATGCGCCGGCGTAGTGCGACACATCGGTGGAGGTGCCGCCCATGTCGAAGCCGATGACCCGGTCGTGTCCCGCCTGCGCGGAGGTGCGCGCCATGCCGACGACGCCGCCGGCCGGACCTGAGAGGACGGCGTCCTTGCCCCGGAAGTGGGCCGCCTCGCGCAGTCCGCCGTTGGACTGCATGAACATGAGGCGGATGCCCGCGAGTTCGCTGGCGACCTCGTCGACGTACCGGCGCAGGATCGGCGAGAGATAGGCGTCGACGACGGTGGTGTCGCCGCGCGGGACGAGCTTGATGAGCGGGCTGACCTCGTGCGAGCAGCTGACCTGGGTGAAGCCGGCGTCACGGGCGAGCGCCCCGGTCCTGGCCTCGTGGGCCGGGTGACGGTAGCCGTGCATGAGGACGACGGCGGCGGAGCGGAATCCGTCGCGGTGGGCGGCGGCGAGCTCCTCGGCGACGGCGGTCTCGTCCAGGGACCGGACGATGTGACCGTGGGCGTCGACCCGCTCGGGGACCTCGATCACGCGCGCGTACACCGCTTCGGGGAGGACCACGCGGCGGTCGAAGAGCCGGGGCCGGTTCTGGTAGGCGATGCGGAGCGCGTCGCGGAACCCCTCGGTGACGAGGAGGACAGTCGGTTCGCCGCGCCGCTCCAGGAGGGCGTTGGTGGCGACGGTGGTGCCCATCTTGACGACGGCGATCCGGTCGGCGGGGACGGGCTCTCCGGGGCCGAGGCCGAGGAGGAGACGGATCCCGGCGACGGCGGCGTCCTGATTGCGCGCGGGGTCGTGGGAGAGCAGCTTGCGGGTGACGAGCCGGCCGTCGGGCCGTCTGCCGACGATGTCGGTGAAGGTGCCGCCCCGGTCGATCCAGAACTCCCAGCGCCCGTTCATCTCCCCATTGTGGCCGCGAGCGCCGCGGCGAGGGCGTCGTCCGCGCGCGCGTCGAGGGGTGCCGGGCCGCTGCCGTCGGCCCAGTGGCGCAGCTCGGCACCGGCGAGCAGGAGGAGCTGCGGGAGCAGGTCGCGGCTGCGGCGGAGGAGCCATCCGGTGCCGGCGGTGGCGAGCCGGAGCGCGGCCTCGGCGCGGCCTGGAGGCGGCTGGGCGGGTTCCCGGGCGGGCGGCGCGCCGCGGGCGAGTCCCCGCTCCGTGAGGAGGCGGTGGAAACCCTCGGCGACGGCCCGGTGGCCGCGCTCACCCGGGTGGAGCCGGTCGGCGCTCCACAGGGTGCGGTCCTCGGTCCAGGCGGCGTCCGCGAGGTGCAGATGGACGGCCCGGTACCGGGCGGAGAGGGCGTGCACGACGGCGTTGACGGACCGCTGGCGGCGGCCGAGCGGACGCGCCAGCGGCGGTGGCAGGCCGAGCATGCGGCCGGGGTCGGGCAGGCAGGCGGTGAGGAGTACGGCTCCGGCCGCGTCGAGGTCGGCGCAGACGCGGTCCAGGTGGCGGGCGAGACGGGCGATGTCGAAGGTGCGGCGCAGGGTGTCGTTGACCCCGACGACGACGGAGGCGAGGTGCGGCTCGAAGGCGAGGGCGCGGGGGGCCTGCCGCTCGGCGACGTCCCCGCTGACGGCCCCGCTGACGGCCAGGTTCAGGAACGTGGTCTCCTGACCGTCGGCCGGGAGCCCGGCGGCGAGCAGCCGGGCCCATCCCCGCCAAACGCCGTCCACCCGGTCCCCGACGCCCTCGCTGAGCGAGTCCCCGAGCACGACGAAGCGGACGGCGCCGACGGCGGCGTCCGGATTCGAGTCGGCGGCACCTGGACCCGGACGCTGGCGGGGCGCCGGGCCGGGGCGTGGCACGAAAGAAGGCGCGGGGCCGGGCCGTTGCGCGGGTACGGGCCGTTGCGCGGGTACGGGCCGTTGCGCGGGTACGGGTCTCGCCGCCGCGGCGGCGACCGTGACCGGGTCCTGTGTCACCGGCGGGCCTCCTCGCTCCGGCGCGGCTCCGGTACAGGGAGGGCGTCATGGGCGGCGAGGAAGGCGGTGACGGAACGCTCCCAGGTGAAGTGCTCCGCACGCGCGCGTGCCGCATGCCTGCGGGCGGCCTCCGGCGCCGCGAGCAGACCCCGGACGGCGGACGCGAAGGCTCCAGGGGTGTCCACGGCCGAGGCCCCTGCCGTGCCGACGACCTCGGGGAGGGCGGAGGAGGCGCTGACGACGACCGGGGTCCCGCAGGCGAGGGCCTCAAGGGCGGAGAGGCCGAACGTTTCCGCGGGCCCGGGCGCCAGGCACACGTCGGCCGCCGCCTGGAGATCGGCCAGGGCCTCCGGGTCGGCGAGGTGCCCGACGAACCGCACCGGCAGCCGCCGCTCCCGCGCCCGCCGCTCCAGGGCGCCGCGCAGCGGCCCGTCACCCGCGACCACGAGGGCGGCGGCGATCCCCGCCTCCCGCAGTTCCGCGAGGGCTTCCAGGGCCCTACCGGGCCGCTTCTCCACGGAGAGGCGCGAGCAGAGCAGGAGCAGCACCCGCTCCCCGTCGGCGTACCGGGCCCGCAGCACGGTGCTGCGGCGGCCGGGCCTGCGGTGGTCGAGGTCGACGCCGAGCGGAGCCCGTACGACGTTGCGCGCCCCGATGCGTACGAACTCCCGCTCCGCCCACTCCGTCGTGCAGACGATCCGCCCGAACGCCCACGCCGTACGGCGGTTGAGCCGGTCCGCCGCGCGGGCCGCCACGGCGGGCGGCACGCCCCAGGTGCGCAGGACGCCGTCGGCGGTCTCGTGGGAGACCATCACCGAGGGCACCCGGGCGCGGCGCGCCCACTCCCCCGTCCACCGCAGGGTCGTACGGTCCGAGACCTCGATCCGGTCGGGGGCCAGTTCGTCGAGGAGGCGGCGCACCCGGCGCCGGTCGGCGAGGACCCGGTAGCCGCCGGTGCCGGGCAGCACGGGACCGGGGAGGGTGACGACCCGGCCCTGGGCGGTGTGGTGGTCGCTCTCGACTTCACCGGGGACGACGAGGACCGGTTCGTGTCCGGTCGCGAGGTAGCCGCGGCCGAGCTGGTCGAGGGCGGTCCGCAGGCCGCCGGAGGTGGGGGTCACGAAGTTCGCGAGCCGCACGATCCGCAGCCCGCCGCCCCGCACGCGGCCGACACCGGCGCCACTGATGCCGCCGACGCCGTCGCCGCTGTTACCGACGCCACCGACGCCGACACCGACGCCGCTGATGCCGTCCCCGCTCATGACGTCCCCTCTCATGCCTTCCCCGCTCATGCCGCCACCGCCGTCCGCTCGCGAAGAACCTCCAGGTAGTGGCCGATCAGCTCGTCCCCGAGGACCTCCCAGGTACGGCCCTCGACGGCCGTCCGCCCCGCACCGCCGTACGCCGCGCGCAGCTCCGGTGCGGCGGCGAGCATGCCGACCGCCTCGCGCAGCGCCTCGGGGTCTCCCGGGGGTACGAGCAACCCGGTGCGCCCGTGATCGACGAGGTCCAGGGGTCCGCCCGCGGCCGGGGCGATCACCGGGACTCCGCTCGCCATGGCCTCCTGGACGGTCTGGCAGAAGGTCTCGAACGGGCCTGTGTGGGCGAACACGTCGAGCGAGGCGAAGACGCGGGCGAGGTCGGTGCCGGTGCGGCGGCCCAGGAAGCGGGCGCCGGGCAGCGCGGTGCGCAGCGCGGGCCCGCTCGGCCCGTCGCCGACGACCACCACCCGTACGCCCGGGAGTTCTCCCGCTCCGGAGAGCAGGTCCACGCGCTTCTCGGGGGCGAGGCGGCCCACGTAGCCGACGAGGAGTTCGCCGTCGGGGGCGAGTTCCCGGCGCAGTCCGGCGTCCCGGAGTTCCGGGCGGAAGCGGGTGGTGTCCACTCCTCGCCCCCAGAGCCGGATGCGGCCTATGCCGTGGGCCTCCAGGTCGCGGACGGCGGCGGAGGAGGGGGCGAGGGTGCGGTCGGCCGCTCCGTGGACGGCGCGCAGGCGCCGCCAGGCGGCGCCCTCGCCGGTTCCCACGTAGGTCCGGGCGTAGCCGGCGAGGTCGGTCTGATAGACGGCGACGGCGGGGATGCCGAGCCGGGCGGCGGCCGTCATGCCGCGGACCCCGAGGACGAAAGGTCCCGCGAGGTGGACGAGGTCGGCGTGGTGGGCGGCGATGGCCGCCGCGACGCGGCGGCTGGGCAGGGCCACCCGTACCTGCGGATAGCCGGGCAGGGGGAGGGAGGGCACCCGGACGACGGCGCAGGGGGCGTCGGCGTCCGCGGCCTGGTCGGCGACGGCGGGGGCGATGACGAGCGGGGTGTGCCCCCGCCGGACGAGGTGGCGCGCGGTCTGCAGGGCGCAGTGCGCCACACCGTTGACGTCGGGAGGGAAGGATTCGGTGACGATGACGACACGCATACGGGTGTTGTCGCCGCGCTCGGCGTGTCCCTGCCAACGTCGATCTGGACGGGGAGGGAACGTCCCATGAGCGTTTCGGGCGGAGTCCTCCCGGTAGCCCGGCAGCGGGGTGTACGCGGCCGCTTGGGCCGGCCCCGGTGTACGCGGGCGCGTAAGCCGAGCCGGGATCCACGCGTGCGCGTGCGTCCCGCGAGCGCCCGGTTCGCCGGCGACCGGACGCCCCGGCGCCCGACCGTGAGGCTCCGGGGCGGGGCCTCGCCCGGCGGGGTCTCCGCCGTGGGCCGCGCCGCCCCGGAGCCGGGTGACGGGGGTGACCGGTGTCGGTGACCGGCTTACCGGTGACCGGCCTACAGGTGACCGGGGTCAGACCTGGAGGTCCGGTCCTATCCGGTTGCGTACCGCGGTCTGGACCTCGACCTCCTCGGCCGGGTCGGCCGCGAGGCGGCGGAGCCGGTCGGCGACCCGTACGTCCCCGGTCTCGGCGTGCTGGGCCGCGACCTCGCGGGTGGTCTCCTCGCAGTCCCAGAGGCACTCGACGGCGAAGCCGACCGCGAAGGTGGGGTCGGTGGCGGCGAGGGCGCGGGCCACGCGCCCGCGGAGCTGGGAGGAGGCCGTCTCGCGGTAGACGTGGCGCAGCACGGGGGCCGCGCAGGCGATGCCGAGGCGTCCGGCGCCGTCGACGAGCCCGGCCAGGACGGGGGCGTCGGGGCCTTCGGAGCGGACGGTGTCACGGAGAGCGCCGAGGACGGAGGGGGAGTCCTGGGCGGTTCCGCGACAGGCGAGCACCTCGGCGGCGGCGGCGCCGAGCGCGTCGGTCCTGCGGACCCACGCACGGGCGCGTGCGACGGCGTCCTCGCCGCACATGCGCCGGTAGGCGGCGATGGCGGCTTCGGCGACCTCGCCGGAGTCGCCGTCGGCGGCGGCCTCGACGAGGTCGAGGACGGCGGGGTCCCGTGACTCGGCGAGGTGGTGCAGGGCGGCGCCCCGGGCGCCCACGGCGCCGTGCCGGGCGGCGGCGAGGAGTTCGGGCCGGTCCTCGGGTCCCGCGACGGCGGTCAGGCAGCGGGCGGCGGGCCCGTAGAGGACGGCTCCGCGCTCGTAGCCCTCCTGCGCCCAGTCGAGGACGGCCCGCACGCTCCAGCCGGGCCGGGGCCCGGCGGGGCGCATCTGGCGCTGCCAGCGGTCGAAGGAGCCCTGTTCCTGGGCGGCCCTGACCCGGGGGCCGACGGTGTCGCGCCGGTCCTCGGCCCACAGGCGCCACGGGCGGGGCTCGAAGGCGTCCCGCACGACGCGGGCGAGTTCGGCCTCGCCCTCCGCGTCGGCCGGGAAGCGGGCCAGCACGGGGACGGCGAGCGCGCGCAGGCCGGCGTCGTCGTCGCGGAGGGCCAGCTCGTCCAGGGCCCAGGCCCAGTTCGTGCCGGTCGCCGCGTAGCGGCGGAGCAGGAGCAGGGCGTCCGCGCGTCCGTAGGAGGCCAGGTGCCCGAGGACGGCGAGGGCGAGCCCGGTGCGGGACTCCTCGGTGTCGAGGTGGTCCTCGGCGCCGAACAGGTGCGCCTCGATCTCGTCGAGACCGCCGTGGAGGTCCAGGTAGAGACGGGCGTAGTAGAGGGAGCGGTTCTCGACCTGCCAGTCGTGGCGTGGGTCGTCGAGGACGCAGTGGTTGAGGGCCGCGAGGGCCTCGGCGCGTGGCGCGGCGAGCGCGTGCAGGGTGCCGTCGCCGCGGCCCCGCTGCAGCAGGCCGAGCAGGGTGCCGCTCGGCGCTATGACTGGATCGAACATGGGAAGACGCCTCACATCAAGCTGTCGACACGACCGGGGGATTCCGGGGTGACCCGGGTCAGGCTGTACATCGCTGTACGCCTAGGCCGTGCGGCAACATGTCGGGCCGCCCGTCGTCCTGCGCTTGCCAGTGACCATCTTCCTCTGCCTCTCGTCGGTGGCCCGTTTTGCCGGGCCCGACGTCATGATGACCCACCCATTTCGCCACCGCGACCACATTTACGGCGCCGCTCTCACCTGGGGTTCAGCGCCCGTTCACCGGGTTCCGAAGAGTTCGAGGAGTTCGGCCTTGCCGAACATCCGGGCGGTGTCGACAGCGGACGGAGTCCCGGCTTCCGGATTTGCCCCGCCGTCGAGGAGCGCGCGGATCACGGCGTCCTCGCCCTTGAAGACCGCCCCGGCGAGCGGGGTCTGCCCGCGGTCGTTGGCGCGGTCGGCGTCGGCACCGCGCGCGAGGAGGGCGGAAACCGCGGCGGCGTGACCGTGGTAGGCGGCGAGCATGACGAGCGAGTCGCCCTTCTCGTTGGTGAGGTTCGCCGGGACGCCCGCGTCGAGGTAGGCGGCCAGGGTGTCGGCGTCCCCGGTGCGCGCGAGGTCGAAGACCTTGGACGCCAGCTCGATGACCTCGGGGTCCGGAGTCTCGCTCATCGGGTGGGACCGCCCTTCTCCTGCGTTGTCGTCCTGTGCACGGCAAGCGGGGCCGTACGAGTGAATCGACAGGGTACTGCCCGTTCGGTGACATGACCTCGCCCGACCGAGGCAAAGATCACGGCAGCCCGCACTCGGCCGCCCCTCTAGCGCACGCCGGGCATTTCGCCACCCGACAGTCCGTTCGACGTCCGCCGGTCAAGTGAAATAGCCCGTTTTTCACTCGAATGAACCTTTAGTCACATAGATACTTGCGGTGAACTTGGAAGGACTCATGGTGACTGTCCCCTCAACCAGGAGAACACCAAATGATCCTGTCCATCTCAGGCGTGGTCCTGCTCGGCATCATCTGCTTCCTGTTCTTCAAGAAGGACGGGATGAAGGCCTCGCACGCCCTCGTCAGCGCGCTGTTCGGCTTCTACCTCGCGGGCACGGCCATCGCCCCGAGCATCACGGCGGGCGGGCAGAGCCTCGCCGGCCTCCTGGGCGGGATCAAGTTCTGACGCCCCTCCGTCCCTTCCACCACCTCAGGAGTACTTCGTGGCCCGGCGACCACTCCCCCGCATTCTGAGCAGCGGCAGCGCACAGATCGCTCGTAGTCGAGAGATCGCGCGCACGGCCGCCGACAGCGCCACCGACGTGCTCCATCCGCTGATCACGGTCTCCCGTGGTCTGCGGAAGCTGGCCGCGACCGCGCGCGCCAAGTGGGCCGCGACCCCCAAGGAGCGGCGTGGCCCCACGCTGTTCCTGGTCGCGGCCTGCGTCCTGGTCGTCGTCCTCATGCCGTACGGGCCGCTCCTCGCGCTCGTCACGCTGATGGGCGCCGCCGCGTGGAAGGGACGCGAGCGTCCGGTCGTCAGGACCGGTCCCGACGACGCGGAGATCGCCCGGCTCAAGGGGCTGTACGAGGCCCTCGTGCCGTACTTCTCCGTGCCCGACGACCCCTCTCCGCTCTTCGCCCACGGCGGCGACTGGGGCGGCGCCTTCGCGGAGTACGCCTTCGACGACGACGGGCGGCTCACCCGGCTGAAGATCGCCTATCCCCCCTACTTCACCGACGGCGAACCCGACGCACGCGCGCGTATCGAGCACCTGCTGCACGCCAAGTCGGGGCGCGGCCGCGAGTACCGCTTCGACTGGGACGAGGAGGGCAACCGGCTCGTCATGAGCGTGCTGCCCGCCCTGCCCACCACCATCGCCGCCCAGCGCTTCGTCACCGTGCCGGGCGAGACCGTGCTCGGCTTCACCGACGCGGACGCCGTGCAGCGGACCGTGCCCGTGGTCGCGGCGGACGGTACGGAGGACGCCCCTGCCGTGGTCTGGCGCACCGGCCCCCGCTCCACCGAGCCGCATCTGCTGGTCGTCGGCCAGCCGGGCAGCGGCGCCACCTCCCTGCTGCGCTCGATCGCACTCCAGGCCCTCCCCCACGGCGACGTGCTGATCGTCGAGGGCGGCGGCACCGGCGAGTACGCCTGCCTGACCGGCCGGGACGGCGTCCTGGCCGTCGAGTGCGGGCTCTCCGGCTCCCTGGCCAGCCTCGAATGGGCGGCGCACGAGACGGAGCGGCGCCTGATCGCCGCCAACCGGGCCCGGCAGGCCGGCCACCCGGCGCCCGAGGACACCCGGCGGCCGCTGTGGATCCTGGTCGACCGCCCGAGCATCCTCGGCCACCTCGCCGCCGCCGACGGCCGCGGTGACCCGCAGGAGCTGCTCCAGGTGCCGCTGCGGCACGGGCGCGCCGCCCAGGTCACGGTGGTGGTCGCCGAGCAGTTCGACAGCGCGGACACGCTGAGCGAGGCAGTACGGAGCCACACCAGGGCGCGGATCGTGCTGGGCCCGGCCACTCCGGAGCAGATCGCGGCCGTCCTCGGCACCGAGCCGCACACCACGCCGACGCCCCAGGTCCCGGCGGGCCGCGGCTACGCGCGCCTGGGGAGCGGACCGGTCCTGCGCCTGCAGGTACCGGCGACGCCCGACCCGTACGACGACGCGACGAGCGAGACGCACCGGCAGGCGGTCCTGGACCTCCTGCCGGAGCGCCGTACGGCGACGCCCGCCACAGCCGCGACGCTCACCACAGCGGCGACGCTCACGACGGCGACGGTCGCCCCCGCCGCCGCCGTCGAGAAGGCCGTCGCATCGGCCCCCGATCCGGCCCCGGCGCCACGCGCCCAGCCGGACCCGGGCCCGGCGCCCCTGCACGCCCCGGTGCCCGCCGAGGGCTGAGCGCCACGCGCGCGTGAAGAGGCCGGTACGGACCCGCGGTCCGTACCGGCCTCTTCACATGGAGCAGATGGAGCAGACGTCTACTGGAGCAGACGTCTACGCCACGAACGACCGCGGCGGCTCCGTCCCCCCGCCCGCGCCGGACTCGACGAGCCGGGCCGCGGCGGCGAGCCGGGCGGCGGCCTCGGCGGCGACCGCCCCGCCGACCGTGAAGGGCAGCCGGACGAAGCCCTCGAAGGCCCCGTCGACGCCGAACCGCGGCCCGGACGGGACACGGACGCCGACCCGCTCCCCCGCCTCGGCGAGCCGGGAGCCGGACAGGCCACCGGTACGGACCCAGAGGGTCAGGCCGCCGCGCGGGACGGAGAACTCCCACTCCGGCAGCTCCCTGCGCACCGCGGCGACGAGCGCGTCCCGGTTCTCCCGGGCCTGCTCGCGGCGCAGCGCCACGGCCTCCTCCCAGCCGCCCGTGCCCATGAGCCAGTTCACGCCGAGCTGTTCCAGGACGGGGGTGCCGAGGTCGGCGTACGCGCGCGCCGCCACCAGGGAGCGGATGACGTCGGGAGCCGCCCGGACCCAGCCGATGCGCATGCCCGCCCAGAAGGCCTTGCTGGCCGAGCCGACCGTCAGCACGGTGGATCCCGCCGGGTCGAAGGCGCAGACCGGCCTGGGCATCTCCAGGTCGTCGTCCAGGTGCAGCTCGGCCATGGTCTCGTCGACGACGAGGACGGTGCCGGCCGAGCGGGCCGCGTCCACGAGCTGCCGGCGCTGGTCCTCGTCGGCCAGCGCGCCGGTGGGGTTGTGGAAGTCGGCCACCACGTAGGCGAGGCGGGGTGCCGCGTCGCGCAGCACCTGCCGCCAGCGGCCCATGTCCCAGCTGCCGAGGCCCTCCGACATGGCGACGGGCACGAGCCGGGCCCCGGCCTCCCGCATGAGCTGGAGGATGTTGGCGTACGAGGGCGATTCGACGGCGATGCGCTCGCCGCGCCCCGCGAAGAGGTGGCAGATGGCGTCGATGGCTCCCATGGCGCCGGTCGTGACCATGATCTGCTCGGGCATCGTGGGGATCCCGCGCGCGGTGTAGCGGTCGGCGAGCGTCTGCCGCAGGGCGGGCAGTCCCGCCGGGTAGTCCCCGTGCGTGTGGGCGTACGGAGGCAGTTCCTCCAGGGCGCCCTGGATGCCCCGGGTGAGCCACGGCTCGGGCGCGGGCAGCGCCGCGCAGCCGAGGTCGATCAGCGAGCCGAGGGACTCGGGGGGCAGCGGTTCGAGGCCCCGGGCGGGCAGGGGGTTCCCCGCCGGTACGGCGGTCCAGCTGCCGGCCCCGCGACGCGATTCGAGGAAGCCCTCGGCGCGGAGCGCCTCGTAGGCCGCGGCCACCGTCGTACGGCTGACGGTGAGGGCGAGGGCGAGTTCCCGCTCGGCGGGGAGCCGGGCGGCGACCGGCACCCTTCCTTCGAGGACCAGCAGGCGGATGCCGTCGGCCAGCGCACGGTAGGCGGGCGGCTTGCGCGCGCCGGGTCCGGCCGGCCGCGGCTGCTGCGCCTGGAGCTGCCGGGCAAGCTGAGCCGGTCCTACCGCCGAAGTCCACTGGGCCATCGGAATCAGTCCACCTTCCTCGAATTGGCCATGGTTGGCACCCGTTCCCTGGCCACAGAGTGTCACGAACCAGTCCACTGACACCACCCTGGGGGAAGTCCCTTGTCCATCGCCTCCGGTCTCCACGGCCGGCACCTCACCCGTCGACTGATCCAGCTCTACGTGGGCCTGGCGCTCTACGGGGCCAGCGCGGCGCTGCTCGTGCGCAGCGGTCTCGGCCTCTCGCCCTGGAGCGTCCTCGACCAGGGCCTCTCGGAGAAGACGGGGCTGACGATCGGCGTGGTGTCGATCATCGTCGGCGCGGCGGTCCTGCTCCTGTGGATACCGATCCGGCAGCGGCCCGGTCTCGGCACCGTCTCCAACGTGTTCGTGATCGGCCTGGCCATCGACGGCACCCTGGCCCTGGTTCCGGACGTCCACGGTCTCGCCGGGCAGGTGCCGCTGCTCGTGTCCGGCGTCGTCCTCAACGGGCTCGCGACGGGCCTGTACATCGCGGCGCGCTTCGGCCCGGGTCCCCGCGACGGACTGATGACCGGTCTGCACCGGCTCACCGGCCGGTCCATCCGGCTGGTGCGGACGGCGATCGAGGTGGTGGTCGTCGCCACCGGGTTCCTCCTCGGCGGGTCCGTCGGCGTCGGCACGGTGCTCTACGCGCTGGCGATCGGGCCGCTCGCGCAGTTCTTCCTGCGCTGGTTCGCCGTTCCCGAGCCGGACTCCGGCAGCACCGCGGTCGCCCCTGCGACACCCGAACAGGCCATACTGCGGCGGTGACTCGCGTACGCCACCCTTATCTCGACCACCCGTCGCCCCTGCCGTTCGCGCACCGCGGCGGCACGGCGAACGGCCTGGAGAACACCGCGGCCGCCTTCCGCCGGGCCGCCGCCGCGGGCTACCGCTACTTCGAGACCGATGTCCACACGACGGCGGACGGGGCGCTCGTCGCCTTCCACGACGCGACCCTCGACCGGGTCACGGACGCCACGGGCCGGATCGGTGACCTGCCCTGGGAGGCCGTGCGGGAGGCCCGTGTGGCGGGGAAGGAACCTCTGCCGCTCTTCGAGGACCTCCTGGCGGAGTTCCCCGAGGTCCGCTGGAACGTGGACCTCAAGGCCGAGTCCGCCCTGGTCCCGCTGGTGGACCTGATCCGCAGGACCGACGCCTGGGACCGGGTCTGCGTGGGTTCCTTCACCGAGGCGCGGGTGGCACGGGCGCAACGCCTGGCCGGTTCCCGGCTCGCCACCTCGTACGGGGTGAGCGGGGTCCTCGGGCTGCGGCTGCGCTCGTTCGGCATCCCCGCGGCGGTACGGGCCGGCGCGGTGGCCGCGCAGGTCCCCGAGCGCCAGGGCGGCATCACGGTCGTGGACCGGCGTTTCCTGCGGGAGGCGCACGCGCGCGGGCTCCAGGTCCATGTGTGGACGGTGAACGATCCGGCCCGTATGCACTCTCTCCTGGACCTGGGGGTGGATGGCATCATGACCGATCAGCTGGAGACGCTCCGCTCGGTGCTGACCGAGCGGGGCGTGTGGGTCTGAGCGCGCGCCCCGGCGACACGGGACCGGACCACCAGCCCGGTCCGCCGGGCAGGCTCACGGGGACGAACGAGGGGGCGCGGCCATGACCACGGGTACCACGGAGCCGGAGGAGTACGCGACCGGCGGCGCCGAGCGCCGACGGGAGCAGCGGGGCTGGTACTTCTACGACTTCGCCTGCTCGGTGTACTCGACGAGCGTCCTCACCGTCTTCCTCGGCCCGTACCTGACCTCGGTTGCGCGGGCGGCGTCCGACGCCGAGGGCTTCGTCCACCCGCTCGGGATCCCGGTGCGGGCCGGCTCGCTCTTCGCGTACGCGGTGTCGGCGTCGATCGTGGTCGCCATCCTGGTGATGCCGCTCGTGGGCGCCGTGGCGGACCGGACGGGCCGGAAGAAGCCGCTCCTGGCCACCTCGGCCTATCTCGGGGCGACGGCCACGGCGGGGATGTTCTTCCTGGCGGGTGACCGGTATCTGCTGGGCGCGTTCCTGCTGATCGTGGCGAACGCCTCGCTCTCGGTCTCCATGGTGCTCTACAACGCCTATCTGCCGCAGATCGCGGAACCGCACGAGCGGGACGCGGTCTCCTCCCGCGGCTGGGCCTTCGGGTACACGTCCGGGGCGCTGGTCCTCGTCCTGAACCTGGTCCTCTTCTCGGGCCATGACTCGTTCGGCCTCACGGAGGGCGAGGCGATCCGGATCTGTCTGGCCTCGGCCGGCGTGTGGTGGGGCGCCTTCACCCTCGTGCCGCTAAGCCGGCTGCGCGACCGTCGGATCGCCCTGGACGAGCCGGACAAGGCGGGCGGGGGCCCGGTCGGCAGCGGCTGGCGCCAGCTGCGGGCGACCCTCAAGGACATGCGCGGGCACCCGCTGACGCTCTCCTTCCTCCTCGCCTACCTGGTCTACAACGACGGCGTCCAGACGGTGATCTCGCAGGCGTCCGTGTACGGCTCGGAGGAGCTGGGCCTCGACCAGACCACCCTCATCACCGCGGTCCTGCTGGTCCAGGTGCTCGCGGTGGCGGGCGCGCTCGGGATGGGGCGACTCGCCCGGTCGTACGGCGCCAAGCGGACGATTCTCGCCTCGCTCGCGGTGTGGACGCTGATCCTGGTGGCGGGCTACTTCCTGCCCGCCGACGCGCCCGTGTTCTTCTACTGTCTGGCCGCCGCGATCGGTCTGGTGCTCGGCGGGAGCCAGGCCCTGTCGCGCTCGCTGTTCTCGCATCTGATCCCGCGCGGCAAGGAGGCGGAGTACTTCTCGGCGTACGAGATGAGCGATCGCGGGCTGAGCTGGCTGGGGCCACTCGTGTTCGGTCTCGCGTATCAGCTGACCGGGAGCTACCGGGATGCCATCATCTCCCTGGTGATCTTCTTCGTGGTCGGCTTCGCGCTGCTCGCCCGGGTGCCGGTGCGGCGTGCGGTGGAGGCCGCGGGGAACCCGATACCCGACCGAATTTAGACGTGGCAGTGAAAGGGCGGTAGTGTACGCGTTTGGCCTGCCAGGCGGACCGTTACTGCGTGCTGCTTTCGCAAAGACATCGGGTCACGTCTGCCGTCAGATGTGACAAAACGGGCACTGGTGGGTACAACAAGGGGCGGCACGACGGGCGACGCATGACCCGGCACGGGAATCTTTACCGCCGACCGGACGTTGACCGGATAACGACGACAGCGACACCTGTCCTGTGGGCGACAAGCCCGGGAGGCACGATTCATGAGTGAGCGAGCTCTTCGCGGCACGCGCCTCGTGGTGACGAGCTACGAGACCGACCGCGGCATCGATCTGGCCCCGCGCCAGGCGGTGGAGTACGCATGCGAGAAGGGACATCGTTTTGAGATGCCCTTCTCGGTCGAGGCGGAGATTCCGCCGGAGTGGGAATGCAAGGTCTGCGGAATCCAGGCACTTCTGGTTGACGGGGACGGACCTGAGGAGAAGAAGGGCAAGCCTGCGCGTACGCACTGGGACATGCTCATGGAGCGACGCACCCGCGAGGAGCTGGAGGAGGTCCTCGCCGAAAGGCTGGCCGTCCTTCGTTCCGGCGCCATGAACATCGCCGTGCATCCGCGCGACAGCCGGAAGTCCGCCTAGCGGACCTCACCCGGACGAACAACGCCGCGGGGCCCGGTACACGATCTGTGTACCGGGCCCCGCGGCGTTCTCCGTAGGACGGTGCTCAGGGCGTCAGGGGCGGCCGGTCCTCGTCGGCCCCCCGCGGGCCTCTGGCGGCGTCCTCGCGGATGACCTCGCCCTGGACGACCTTGCCGTCGGGGCGGTGGATGCGCGCCTGCTGGAAGGCGTCCTGGAGGCTGCCGGGAGGTGCGGCGTTGATCCGGCGCTCGGCCGCCCTGTCCGCGTACCGGCCGAGGAAGGAGCGGACCGGAGGGATCAGCAGCAGCAGGCCGGCCGCGTCGGAGACCAGGCCGGGGATCATCAGGAGGAGCCCGCCGAGCATCAGGAAGCCGTTGCGGTCCTCCGCGCCGGTCCGCTCGGGCGCCGTGGGCATCGTGCCGCTCTGCGCGGCGGCCTGGGCCTGCTGGAAGGTGGAGGTGAGGTTGCGGAAGGCACGTCGGCCCGCCCGCTTGACGACGGCGGCGCCGAGGACGGCACCGCCGACGAGCAGGGCGAAGACGGTCAGTCCGCCCGCCGCGTCCGCCACCACCGTGAGCAGCCAGATCTCCAGGACCAGCCAGGCGGCGACGCCGAGCGGAAGGTACGTACGCGCGCGTGAGCGCTTGGGGGCGAGGGGAGGCGGTGCGCCGGTCGTCATGGTCCCCAGTGTGCCTGGGACCCCGCCGGAACGTCGTAAAGGGGGGATGAGGGCGTCCGGAAGCGCCCCGGGACCGGAAGACCGGGCCCGGGGCGGGTGTCAGGAGGGCTTGCGGCCCAGCATCTTGCCGACCTTGTCGGCCCGGGCCGAAAGACCCCAGCCGGTGACCCTCCACAGGGCCTCGACGACGATGTTCCGGCTCATCTTCGAGTCGCCGACCTCGCGCTCCACGAAGGTGATCGGCACCTCGACGACATGGAAGCCCGCGGCGACCGCGCGGCGGGCCAGGTCGACCTGGAAGCAGTAGCCGGCCGAGGCCACGTCCTCCAGGCCCAGGCCCTCCAGGGTCTCCTTGCGGAAGGCCCGGTAGCCGCCGGTGACGTCGCGGATCGGCACGTCGAGCATCACGCGCGAGTAGAGGCTGCCGCCCCGGGAGATGAACTCGCGGGACTTCGGCCAGTTCACGATGCGGCCGCCCGGCACCCAGCGGGAGCCGAGGACCAGATCCGCGCCCTTGAGGGCGGTGAGCAGCCGCGGCAGCTCCTCGGGCTGGTGGGAGCCGTCGGCGTCCATCTCGACGAGCACGCCGTAGCCGTGCTCGATGCCCCATCGGAAGCCGGCGAGGTAGGCGGCGCCGAGCCCCTCCTTGCCCTTGCGGTGCAGGACGTGCACATGGTCGTCGTCGGACGCGAGCTCGTCCGCGAACTTGCCCGTGCCGTCAGGGCTGTTGTCGTCGGCGACGAGAACGTGCGCCTCGGGTACGGCTTCCCGCACCCGCGCGACGATCGGCTTGATGTTCTCCGCCTCGTTGTAGGTCGGAATGATCACCAAGGCCTTGCCGAGCGGGCCGTAACGCCTCTGGCCACCGTCGTTCACTACTGCCCCTTCGGATACATACGCAGGCCCCCACCATAGCGAGGTCCTCGGAGTGCTCCGGCGCGGCGGTCGCCCGGGGCGGCCGAGGGTGCGGTACAGGGGGGCGTGCGGGCGGGGCGGTCGGCGCCGCTCACGTGCGGTGCGGGGCCCGACGTCCTTCGGTCCGACCTGGGATCCGCCGGCTGCGGATCGACCGAGAGCCGTTGTCTACTGAACATCCGGGCCCCACCCGGGTCGCACCTTCCGCCGGAGAAACCTTCCCTCGCGGCCGAGGCGCGGGCGGCGTTCGGCGAGTGCGGGGAGGCGCTCCGGTCGGACGTCCTGTGGTGGACGCGGAGAACCTACCCGCCCCTGCCGGTCGACTGTCAACACCTGCTTGACCTGCGATTACGCACCAAAAGGCCAGGCCGGAGGGGAAGATCCGCAGGTCGGGGACAAGGGTGCGGAACGAGGTCCCGAGGGGGACATATCCCTACATCACTCGTTCGGCCGTACGAACACCGTCTGCCCGTGCACGACCGTACGGAGGCAGACGGGGAGGTCACGGCCGGGCGACAGGTCGGGCAGACCGGGCGTCCCGGACCGCGGGTCGGTCGACCAGCGGGCCACCCTGTCGTCGGGTGCCTGGACCACGAGTTCCTCGGTGCGCCAGACCGCGTAGTCGGCGGGGGCGCCGGGAACGAGCGTCCCGGCGTCGTCCCGCCTCACGGCCCGCCAGCCGCCCCGCGTGTGGGCGGTGAAGGCGGCCCGGGCGGAGATCCGATGCTCGGGGGTGCGGTGGAAGGCGGCGGCCCGGACGGTGCCCCAGGGGTCGAGCGGGGTCACCGGGCTGTCGGAACCGAAGGCCAGCGGCACACCGGCACGGAGCAGCGCCGCGTACGGGTTGAGGGTCCTGGCCCGCTCGGCGCCGAGCCGGTCGGCGTACATCCCCTCCTCGCCGCCCCAGAGCGCGTCGAAGGCGGGCTGGACAGAGGCCGTGAGACCGAGCTCGGCGAAGGCGGCGATCGTCTCGGGGGTGAGCATCTCGACGTGCTCGACGCGGTGCCGGGCGGCCCGGATCCTGGCCAGGCCGAGCTTCTCTGCGGCGGCCCTGACGCCCTCGACGACGGCGGTGACGGCGGCGTCGCCGATGGCGTGGAAGCCGGCCTGGAGGCCCGCCTCGGTGCAGGCCACGACGTGGAGGGCGACGGTCGCCGCGTCGAGGTGGGCGGCTCCGGTGTGGGTGGCGTCGGTGTGGTCGGCGTAGGGCTCGTGGAGGCAGGCCGTGTGGGAGCCGAGGGAGCCGTCGGCGAACAGGTCACCGGCCGCGCCCAGGGCGCCGAGGGCGCGGGCCCGCTCGACGTCGAGGTCGGCCCAGTAGCCGACGACGCGGGGGCCCGGCTCGTCGCGGGCCAGGTCCAGGAGGCCGGTGAAGTCCTCCTCGGAGGAGATCTGCGGGCCGCCGCACTCGTGGACGGTGCCGATGCCGAGGGAGGCGGCACGCGCGCGTGCGGCGCGCTGGGCCTCGGTGCGCTGGCGCGCGGAGACGGCACCGAAGGCGGCGGCGCGCACGGCGTGGTGGGCGTCGCCGGTGAGCGGCCGCTGTCCGTCGTGGAAGCCGTCCAGGTCCCGGACGCCGGGGACGAGGTCCAGGAGCGCGGTGGTGACGACGGCCGAGTGGACGTCGATCCGGGTGAGGTAGAGCGGCCGGCCGCCGGTCAGCCCGTCGAGCTCGGCACGGGTGAGCGGCCGGCGCTCGGGCCAGCGGGAGGCGTCCCAGCCGTGGCCGATGAGAATGCGGTCCTCGGGGCGGGCGGCGGCGTGGGAGCGGATCAGCTCCGCCGCCTCCGCGAGCGAGGCGGCGGAGGACAGGTCGAGCCCGGTGAGGGCGAAGCCGGTGGCCGTGGTGTGCACATGGGCGTCGACGAAGGCCGGGGTGACGAGCGCGCCCTCCAGGTCGACCACCTCGTCCACACCGGAGGCGAAGGCGTCCGCCGCGCCCTCCGAGCCGACCCAGGCGACGTGCCCGCGCTCCACGACCATGGCGGTGGCGAAGGGGTCGGCGGGGCTGTGGACTTCTCCACCGCGCAGCAGCACGGTGCGGTGTTCGCCGGGAGACGCGGCAGGCGTGGACTCACTCATGCGACCAGGCTAGGACCTGGAGGGACCCGGTTTGTCCGGCAGGTCCCCCCTGGGCAGGTCAAACGCGCGGAGGCCTTGCCTCGTACGGCGTGGAGAGGACCACCGTGGTGCGGCTGGAGACTCCGGCCTGGGTGCGGATGCGGCTGAGCAGGTGCTCCAGCTCCAGCGGGGTGGCGACGCGGACCTTGAGGATGTAGTTCTCGTCGCCCGCGACGCTGTGGCAGGCCTCGATCTCCGGGATGTCGGCGAGCCGGTCGGGGGTGTCGTCGGGGGCGCTGGGGTCGAAGGGTTTGACCGAGATGAAGGCGGTCAGCGGCAGGCCGACGGCCTCCGGGTCGACGACGGCGGCATAGCCGCGGATGACTCCGCGCTGCTCCAGGCGGCGGACGCGCTGATGCACCGCCGACGTGGACAGGCCGGTGGCCTTGCCCAGGTCGGTGTAGCTCATGCGCCCGTCCTTGACGAGCAACTCCACGATCTGACGATCCAGCTCCTCCATGCGGTGACCCTATTGCTCCGGGAGGGGCGGGGCACCGCCGAGGTCGACCACTATCGGGCGGTATGGGCAGCCACGGGGCACCTGCGACAGGCATGTGACGAACGCCACAGGTTTGCGCCCGGCCCGGAAAGCCGTCACACGGTTATGCGGACGGCCGCATGGGAAGTGCTTGCTGTGGTCGGGGCCGTACAGAGTCGGCCGACCCACCCGAGGGGGAGATTCTCCATGCAGGAGCCTGTTGATTCGGTCGAGACGTCCGACGAGCTCGACGCGTACGACACCTTTGAGATGTTCCGGGTCATCTGCCCGGAGTGCGTGCAGCCCATCGCGCTGCTCGCGGACGAGGACGTGCTTCCGGACCACGCGCTCTGCCCGACGCCGTGGAACCCCTTCGTCCTGACGGTGTGCCAGGGCACGGGCCTGTCGGCGACCGAGGCCCGCGCGGCCGACGACACCCTGGAGCTCCAGGAGCAGGACACCGCGCTGCTCCTGACGCTGCCCCAGGGCCTCGACTGGCGCACGCAGCCCTTCTCGCACGTGGGCGGTCCGGGCTCGCGTCCGCTGCGGGTGCCGCAGATGCGGCGCGCGGCCTAGGGCCTCTCGAACTCCCGCCGGGCAGGCCGGGGGCGGGCTCACCAGTAGCTTCCCCGCACCATCGCCGCCAGGGTGGCGTGGTGCAGGATCAGGCCGTCGGGGTCCGCGGGCACCTCGGCCTCGCCGAAGTGGACCTGGCGGTACGCGATCCTGAGCATGACGATCGCGTGCCGCAGCGCCGCGTAGAGGGTGTGGAACTCCATGTCGCGCGGGGTGTGCCCGGTCAGTTCCGCGTACCTCCGCTCGACGGCCTCGCGGCGCAGGAGCCCGGGCAGTCCCGGCTGGCCGAAGCCCACGGTCAGGTCCTGGAAGAAGCGGTGGAGGTAGACCGTCCAGCCGAGGTCGACCTCGCGCGGGACGCAGGCCGCCATCTCCCAGTCGAGCACGGCGGCGGGGGTGAAGCCGTCGTAGACGATGTTCCCGATGCGCGCGTCGCCCCAGCCGAGCACGGCCGGCCCCTCGTCGGCCGGCCAGTGCGCCTCCAGCCAGTCGAAGGCCGACTCGATGAGCGGTGAGGGGGCGAGCCCGTCCACCACCCAGGCGTAGTAGGCGCGTTGGGCCTCGACGTGGCGGCGCAGCGGGGTTCCGGTGCCGTCCGTCAGGAGGAACTCGGCCTCCTTCGCCGGGAACTGGTCGTGCAGCCGCGCGAGCACGGAGACCGACTCCGCTTCGAGCAGGGCGCGTTCGGCGTCCGTGGCGGCGTGCAGCCAGTTCCCCTCGTACGTGTAGGGCATGACGTCCGGCGGGACGCGGCCCTCGGCGCGGGCCATCACGAAGAAGGGGGCACCGAGCGGTCCGGAGTCCTCCTCCAGCCAGAGCACGCGCGGGACGGGCACGTCGGTGTGCTCGCCGACCAGCCGCATGACCCGGTGCTGGCGCGCCATGTCGTACACGGGGAAGACGGTGTACGCGGCGGGGTCGGCGGCCAGGCGCAGGGCGCAGCCGCGGACGGGGGCGTCGGGGTGGTCGAGGTCGAAGAGCAGGGTCTCGCTGGACATGCCGTTGGAGCCGGGGACGGCCAGTCCCGTGACGCGGGCGCCGGGCAGGTGACGGTCCAGCCAGACGGTGAGCCGGCGGCCGAGCTCCTCGGGTTCCCGGGTGGTGGTGCGGGGGCGCGGCGTGGTCAAGAAGGGCTCCTCAGAGGGCCGTTGACGTGTGGTCGGCGAATCCGCTGGGGTCGTGGCGGCCGAAGGAGCCGTGCTCGAAGATGCCGTAGCCGGTGTGGCCGTCGAGGGTGAAGCGGGCGGCGTGGTCGGTGACGCCGTACGCGGCCGTGGGGTGGGCGGTGGGGTCGGAGAGGTCGTAGACCCGCCGGTCGGTCCAGCCGCGGCCCTGCCAGGTGCCGTGCTGCCAGTCGGTGGCGGGCGGATAGCCGGCGCCGACCGCGAGCGGGGAGGAGGCGAGGATCTCGACGCCGACCTCCAGGGGTTTCCCGGTCGGGTCGGTGAGGTGGACGGTGGCCCGTTCGGGGTGGCGGGTGCCGGTGCGGTACGTGATCTCGGTCCGGGGCCAGCCGAGTTGGGTGTCGCGGTGGCCGTCGCGTACGAGCAGGGCTTCGCTGAGGGTGCGGTAGCCGTCGGCGTCCTCCTGCGTGACGACCATGAGGAAGCGGTCCTCGAAGCGCACCGGGATCCAGAGCCAGTGGAAGCCCTCGGGCCGGAACTCGGCGGCCCTGCCAGGCTCTTCGCCGGGGATCGGGCGGACTCCCCAGCTGCGGTCGCGGGTGCCGGTCCACTCCCCCGGGGTGACCGTGAACTCCTCGCCGCCCGCCCTGATCGTGCCCGTGCAGTGGCCGGCCTGGACGAAGCGGCGGCCTTCGAGGGTGAGCCGGCCGCCGTGGCGCTGGGTGTGGTGGGGCTCCCAGACGGTGGGGAAGTCCCCGGTCCAGTGCAGGTCGTAGGCGAGCCCGTCGGGGTCGTCGGGGGCGGCCGCGCAGCGCAGGGAGAGACGCTTGAGGGGTTCGTCGACGGTGAGGGAGAACGGACCGACGGAGAGGTTCATCCGGTCGTCGCCGAGGGCGTCGGAGGCCCGGACGGCGTGCAGCCGGTCGCCGGTCCTGAGGGTGGCGTAGGCGTCGATGACGCCGGTGTTGGGGTAGACGCCCAGGCCGGCGATGAGGAGGGCGCGGCCCGTGTGGTCGAAGACGTGGAAGATGCACCGGTCGTAGGCGTTGCGGTCGCCGCTGATGTGGTGCCTCATCGAGAGCGGGGCCTGGTGCACGGGGTATTCGTCGAGGGGGACGGGCCGGTCGTCGACGTGCCGGTGCGCGGACATGGCTGGCCTCCTGGGGCTCGCGCGAGAGCAACTGACGGTACGTCAGCTCTGCCGGGCGCGACCAGAGTCGTGCAGCGGGTACCGGACGAACTGCCGCTCGAATCCGTCCGGGGGTGACCCCCGGCCGCCGGGGCGCGTTGGTCCGGGCATGACCACGCTGTACACGACTCCCAGCGGTTTCGGTCGGCATCGGCAGGCCGAGCCGCGCGCTGAAGAATCGGTTCATCACTCGTCGCCGACACCCGGCGCGACGACACCGACCGCGCCTGCCGCCGTACCCGTACCGGCGCAGGCATCCCCTCCGCACCCCCTCCCCGCCGACCCGCCCATCTTCAAGGCCGTGCTCTCGCTCTGGGCGAGCCAGGGCCGCACCCTCCCGGGCCATCGCGACCATGAGTGGGCCCGGCTCGCCGCCGGCCCGGTTTGGGCGGACCGCACGGTACGCGTCAGCGGGATTCTGGTCCGACCAGGTGACGGGCGATGACCATGCGCTGGATCTGATTGGTGCCCTCGACGATCTGGAGCATCTTCGCCTCCCGCAGATACCGCTCCACCGGGAAGTCCGCCGTGTAGCCGTACCCGCCCAGCACCTGCACCGCGTCCGTCGTGACCTGCATGGCGGCGTCCGTACAGAACAGCTTCGCCATGGCCGCGCACCGGCCGAAGGGCCGCCCCTCGTCCCGGAGCCGCGCCGCCTCCAGGCAGAGCGCCCTGCCCGCCTCGACCCGGGTCGCCATGTCGGCGAGAAGGAAGCGGAGCCCCTGGAAGTCGGCGATCGGCCGGCCGAACTGGCGTCGCTCCCCGGCGTACGCCACCGCCTCGTCCAGCGCCGCCTGGCCGAGCCCGACCGCGCAGGCGGCGATGCCGAGCCGCCCCGAGTCCAGCGCGTCGAGCGCGATCGTGAACCCCTGCCCCTCCGCGCCGAGGCGCCGCTCGTCGGGCACCCGTACCCCGTCGAAGTGGAGCTGCGCGGTCGGGGAGCCCTTCATGCCCATCTTCCGTTCGGGCGGGGCCGCGCTCAGCCCCGGCGCGTCACCGGGCACCAGGAACGCGGTGATGCCGCGCGCACCCGGGCCACCGGTACGGGCCATGACCGTGCAGAAGTCGGCGATCCCGCCGTGGGTGATCCACGCCTTGGTTCCGTCGATCACCCAGTCGCCGTCGCCCGCGCCCTCCCGTACGGCCCTGGTGCGCAGCGCCGCCGCGTCCGATCCCGCGGACGGCTCGGAGAGGCAGTACGCCCCGAGGAGACCGCCGCCCAGCATCGCGGGCAGGTGCGCGGCGCGCTGCTCCTCGGTGCCGTAGCGGGCGAGCGCGTGGCAGGAGAGGGTGTGGACGCTCACACCGAGACCCACGGTGAGCCGGGCCGCGGCGAGTTCTTCGAGGACCTGGAGATACACCTCGTACGGCTGGCCGCCCCCGCCGTACTCGGGGTCGTACGGCAGCCCGAGCAGTCCGGACCGGGACAGCAGTGTGAACAGCTCGCGGGGGAACCGCCCGGCGGCCTCCTCCTCCGCGGCGCCCGGCGCGATCTCCCGCCGGGCGATGTCCCGCGTCAGGGCGAGCAGCTCGCGGGCCTCGTCGGTGGGCAGCCGGCGCTCCACGCCGTCCGCGTTCCATTCGGCCATGGCCGGGCGCTCCTCCCTGCCGGGCGCGGCCGTGCCGCGCGCGGGATCGCGGGGAGTATGCCCGCCCGGGGCCCGGGGCTCACGCGTGCGACCCGCGGATCACACGGACGGAAGGCGCCCCGGGGCGCCGGCTCACATGAGGCCGGCGCGCGTGACGAGCACGGCGAGGAGGACGACCAGCGTCCAGCCGAGGACGTGTTCGAGCACCTTGGGCCCCCGGTCGTCGTCCTCGGGGCCGCCCGTCCGGGCGCGGAACAGCAGGCGGGTATGGGTGGTGGAGGTCATGGCAACCACCTTGCGATAGGGGGGCGGCCCGTGGGTAGAGACGTCGGTCACGCCCCCTGGACCCACGCCGCCGCGCCGGACGCCCCCGAGGCCCGCGGAAACCTTGCGCCGCAAGGCCGAGGAGCGTCCGGGAGGGGGCGACGGCGCCCCCCTCCTGTGCCGGAGACCACTACGCCGCTCCCCTCCACCTCACCACCGGACGCGTGAGCTCTCCGCCAGGCACCGGCGTGCCGGACCCCGCTCACACCAGACCGAGCGCCCGCAGCGCCCGGTGCTGGCCCGGGGTCGGCTCTACGGGCCAGTAGATGTAGCAGACCCCGCCCGTACCGCCTCTGACCTTGCCGTTTGCGTCGTACCTCTTCGTACGCAGCCAGATATTCTCCCACTCCCGGCGTCGGTAGATCCGGCGGACGGCCGCGTTGTCCGGTGAGGCCGGGTCGTTGGCGATGACGTCGCCGTCCGCCGTGAAGCCGATGACGGTCATCAGGTGGCCCGCCGTGCCGTACCCCGCACCCGTCAGCTCCTCCTTGCGGAAGGACTGGGACGTTATGGCCGGGATTCCGGCCTTGATCAGCGTCTCCAGTTCGGTGAGCGAGCGGAGCCGGGTGACCACCGCGTTCATGTCGGGGTACGAGGCCGCGTAGGCGGCGTTGAAAGGCCAGTTGCCGCAGCCCTCGTACTGGTGGTCGTAGGTGTGGCGGGCCGCGTGGCAGACCTGCGGGTCGGCGAAGGCCGGGTTCACCCAGGCCAGCTCCTCGGCCGAGGGCCGCCGTCCCCAGTACTCGACGATCATCTGCGAGGAGGTCGGGCTGCACCACGCCTCTCCGCCGTTGTCGTACTCGGGGTACTGCCCGACGTGGGTGTTCTGCGAGTAGCGCGGCACGGTCAGTTCGCGGGCCGCGCCGGTCGCGGAGGCCGGGACCGTGAAGCGGTCCGGGATGTCCGACGCCATCGCGCCGAGCCGCCACACCGTGGGGGTGAGGCCGCTCCCCGGGGTGCGGTACAGGGTCAGGCGCAGCCGGTACGAGGCCAGCCGCAGCCCGCTCGCCGCGTCGTCGATCGCGAGGGTGTCGGTCCAGACGGTGCTCTTGCCGTCGGTCTGGTCGTCGACCGAGGTGCGCCGGATGTCACCGTCGCCGGAGGCCCAGCGTCCCAGGACGTACCAGGGGGTGGCGGTGGCGTCCGTGTAGGTGCCGGAGAGTTCGACCTGGAGCCAGGTGCCGGCAGGGGTGTCGGCGTTCCAGGAGGCGATGACCTCGGTGGCGGGCACGGTCGGGGTGTGGACGGGCGAGGTCCAGCTCGCGTACTCCCAGGGGGAGGTCCGTCCGGTGTGCGGGTCGGTGTAGTCGGTGATCCCGGCGGGGGAGGCGAGGAGCAGGCCGGGGCGGCGGCCGGCGACGGCCCTGGTGCCGGCGGCACTGCCGCATCTCCAGTCCGTGTACGAGGACCAGAAGCGGTTGTCGACCAGGCCGGGCGCGGGGGCGCGGCCCGGCGTGGCGCCGTCGGCCCCGGCACGGTCAGGGGCGGTGGTCGGGTCGCGGTCGGAGCCGCTCTCGGCGGCGGACGCGGCGGCGACGGCAGGAGCGGCGGCGGCCGTTCCCGCTGCCGCGAGGGCGGCGGCGAGGACGGTTCTGCGCGGGGTGGAGCTGGTCATGGGCGGTGACCCCCAGTCGAGAACGGTGGGTGTACGGATCTGCTGGGCGGGCCCACTATCCCGGCTCCCGGCCTGCGCCCGCCAGCACTTCGCCACGCGTCGCCGCACCAATATTGGTCTCGACCGCTGGCGGCGGTACCGCCCTGACCTGCGGCGGTCCCCTCCCCTACGCTGGGGCGCATGAACGACCTCGACCGCGCGGCGCACGCGCTGCTGCGGCTGCCGCCCTCCTGCGGCCCGGTCCGGCTGATCGCGGTCGACGGGCACGCGGGCTCCGGCAAGTCCACGCTCGCGGCCCGCCTCTCCACCGCCCTCGGTGACGCGCCCGTCCTCCACCTCGACGACCTCGCCACGCACGAGGAGCTCTTCGCGTGGACCGACCGGCTGCGCGAGCAGGTCCTCGCACCCCTGGCGCGGGGCGAGGCCGCGTCGTACCGGCCGTACGACTGGGGGCTGCGGCGCTTCGGAGCGGCGCGGGAGCTGCCCCCGGCCCCGGTCGTGCTCGTCGAGGGCGTCGGCGCGGGCCGGCGGGCGGTGCGGCCGTTCCTGGCGTGGCTGCTGTGGATGGAGCGCGGGGCGTCGGAGTCGTGGGCGCGGGGCCGGCGCCGGGACGGTCCGGACCAGGCCGCTTTCTGGGACGGCTGGACCGTGGCGGAGACTCGCCATTTCGCCGGGGACGCCTCCCGGCCCTTCGCCGGCACCTTGGTACGTGAGTGCGCGGAGGGGTACGACTGGCTTCCGGGGCCGGGTGTGACAGCGGGCGCGGACCAGATCATCACACACCGTGACGGCTCCATGTCCGTGAACTGAGCGTCCGAAAGTCCGCTTTCGCAAGTGCCTCAACTCCGCTTGACCCAAGGGGCGTACAGGTCTTACGTTCTGAATGTGCGGCTTTTCGGAGCCGCCGCAGACACGAAGCCCCCGGTTGTTCCCCCGTGATCGGGGGCTTCGTTCTGCCCCTGTCGGCCCCTCCCGGGCCCTTCACGGCCCCTGACGCTCACCCAGGGTCACCGCTTCCGGATCATGTGCTTCTCCTTAAGCACACACCCCCTGCGCAGGTACGATGCCCCCAGGTGCGGTCAAATCCCGTCCATGCGTAGACGGTTGTGGGGGACCCGATGGACATCGGCACACAGGGCGCGCAGGCCCCCGCCGAACTCGCCTGGCTGCGCGGAGTCGACGCCTACACGATGGGCGCCTATCCGCAGGCGGAGGACGAGTTCCGCACGGCCGTACGGATCGACCCGGGGATGGCGGACGCCTGGCTCGGGCTGCACGCGCTCCGGGTCGACACCACGACCGCGCTGCTGCGCATGTACCGCAACCGCGACCGCTTCGGCGAGCAGCGGGCCCGGTACCGGCGCGCCCTGAACTCCTGGTACTGGCTTGGCTGGTGGGTGCAGCCGGTGCTCGAGACCTCGCGCGACCTGCTGCTCGCGCACGCCTCCCACTGGCTCGACGGACGGCACGTGCCGGAGCTCGACCGTGCGCTCGCGGGGCTCCCGCCGGTCGACACCGACCCCCAGGTTCGCTTCCTGCACGCCTGCCGCTCCTATCTCGTCAAGGACTGGGACCAGCTCGTACGGCACACCGAGACCCTCGTCGACGACCCGCTGCTCGGCATCGAGGCCGGGCTCTTCGGCGGCATGGCACGGGTCAGGCTCGAGATGTACGGCCAGGCCGAGCCGCTGCTCTCGGCATCACTGATGCGGTGCCGCAGCGAGCAGCCCCAGCGCAAGGAGCTGCGCTACTGGCTCGCCCGCGCCCACGAGGGCACCGGGCGCAGCGCCGCCGCCCTCCCCCTCTACCGGGCCGTGCACCGGATCGACCCGACGTTCATGGACACGGCCGCCCGCCTCGCGGCGATCGCCGAGTACGACGGCTTCGACGGGTACGACGGCGTGGAGGACCCGGCGGGGCTGGCGACGGTCGCCCTGGGCACCCTCGGCGGGGGCCTCGGCCAGGACGCCGTGGACACCGCGCCGGGCGCCGAGCCCGACACCGCGCCGCTGGGCGACGGACTGCGGCTCGCCCCCGAACCCGTACCGCCGGCGGCGCCGGTCACACCGCCGGAGACCGTACGGCAGAAGGCGCCGCTGCCCTCGCAGCCGGTGCCACCGCGCTTCCCGGCGGGCCCCACCGATCCCGTACGGCTCGCGGAGGCGCTCGCCGAGCTGGAGGGCATGGTCGGGCTGGAACCGGTGAAGCGGCAGGTCAAAGCGCTGTCCGCGCAGCTGGAGATGGCCCGGCTGCGCGCCGGTCAGGGCCTCCCGGTCCAGCCGCCGAAGCGTCACTTCGTCTTCTCCGGCCCCTCCGGCACAGGGAAGACCACGGTCGCCCGCATCCTCGGCCGGGTTTTCTACGCCCTCGGGCTGCTCGGCGGCGACCATCTCGTGGAGGCCCAGCGGGCCGATCTGGTCGGCGAGTTCCTCGGGCAGACCGCGATCAAGGCCAACGAGCTGATCGACTCGGCGGTCGGCGGGGTGCTCTTCGTGGACGAGGCGTACGCGCTCTCCAACACCGGGTACAGCAAGGGCGACGCCTACGGGGACGAGGCCCTGCAGGTCCTCCTCAAGCGGGCGGAGGACAACCGCGACCACCTCGTGGTGATCCTGGCCGGCTACCCCGAGGGCATGGACCGGCTGCTCAGCACCAACCCGGGGCTGTCCTCCCGGTTCACCACCCGCGTCGACTTCCCCTCGTACCGGCCGCTGGAACTGACCGCCATCGGCGAGGTGCTCGCGGCCGCCGACGGGGACGGCTGGGACGAGGAGGCCCTGGAGGAGCTGCGCTCGATCAGCGCGCACGTCGTCGAGCAGGGCTGGATCGACGAGCTGGGCAACGGGCGCTTCCTCCGCACCCTGTACGAGAAGTCCTGCGCCTACCGCGACCTGCGGCTCTCCGGATACCCGAACACCCCGACCCGGGAGGACCTCGCCACCCTCCGGCTCGCGGACCTCATGCAGGCGTACGGCGAGGTCCTGTCGGGCCGCGGTCCGATCGACCGCGGCCCTCGGGAGGAGCCTCCGGGGTACTAGGGGGTCGTCCTGATCCGGTGCGCGGGGTCGCGGACCTCGCCCACCAGGGTCTCCAGGACGTCCTCCAGGGCGACCAGGCCAAGGACCCGGCCCGAGCCGTCCGCGACCTGTGCCAGATGGGTGGCGGCGCGGCGCATCACGGTGAGGGCGTCGTCGAGCGGCAGTTCCGCGCGGAGCGTCGCCATCGGCCGCCACAGCCGCTGCGGCACGGCCCGCTCCCGGTCGTCCAGGTCGAGGACGTCCTTCACGTGGACGAAGCCCATCAAGGTCGTACTCCCCTCGGCGTGGACCGGGAAGCGGGAGTACCCGGTGCGTACGGTCAGCTCCTCGACCTCCCGCGGGGTGACCGTCGGCGGGACCGTGACCAGGGAGGCCCGTGCGATGAGCACGTCCGTCACCGGGCGCGTGCCCAGTTCGAGGGCGTCCTCGAGGCGCTCCTGCTCGGCCGGTTCGAGCAGCCCGGCCTGCCCCGCGTCCTCGACGAGCCGGCCAAGCTGGACCCTGGTGAAGACCGCCTCCACCTCGTCCTTCGGCTCGACCTTGAACGCCCGCAGGACGAGCCGGGCGCAGGCTCCGAGCGCTGCCGTCACCGGACGGCAGAGCCGGGCGAAGCCGACGAGGCCCGGGGCGAGCCAGAGCGCGGTCCGCTCGGGCGCGGCCATCGCCAGGTTCTTCGGGACCATCTCGCCGATGACGAGGTGGAGGAAGACCACCGCGGCGAGGGCGATGACGTAGCCGAGCGGATGGATGAGACCCTCGGGGACCCCGACCGCGTGGAAGACGGGTTCGAGGAGATGGGCGACGGTCGGCTCGGCGACGGCGCCGAGCGTCAGGGAGCAGACGGTGATGCCGAACTGGGCGGCGGCCATCATCTGCGGCAGGTTCTCCAGACCGTGCAGGACCTTCTCCGCACGGGCGCCGCCGAGCGGTTCGATCTGGCTGCGCCGGACGGAGACGAGGGCGAACTCGGCTCCGACGAAGAAGCCGTTGGCCAGGACCAGGAAGACGGCGAAGAGGAGCTGCAGGCTGCTCATCGGACGCCCTCCGCGACCAGTGAGGCGGAGGCGGGCGCCGCGACCGGGGCCGCGGCCGTGAGCGGATCCCGGTGCGCCGCCGGGCCCGTGGCCGGGTCCAGGTGCGTGGGCCGGTCCAGGCCTGTGCTCGGCTCGGTCCGTACGATCCGTACGCGCTCGGCGCGATAGCGGTCGACCTGGCGCACCGAGAGCCGCCAGCCGGGGAGTTCGGCCCGGTCGCCGGGGGCGGGGATGCGGCCGAGGAGGTCGGCGACGAGCCCGGCGACGGTCTCGTACGGCCCGTCGGGCACGTCGAGGCCTATCCGGCGCAGGGCGTGGACCCGGCAGGAGCCGTCGGCGTCCCACGCGGGCCGGCCCTCCTCCGCTGGCGCGGCGGCCAGCTCCGGCCGCCCGTCGGCCACGGTGTCGTGCTCGTCCCGGACCTCGCCGACGAGTTCCTCGACGATGTCCTCCAGGGTGACGACACCGGCGGTGCCGCCGTACTCGTCGACGACCACCGCGATCGGCTGCTCCCTGCGCAGCCGCTCCAGGAGGGTCTGGGCGGGCAGCGTCTCGGGCACGAGGAGCGGGGGGACCGCGATCCGGCCGACGGGGGTACGCAGCCGGGCGTGCGGCGCGACGGCGAGCGCGTCCTTGAGGTGGACCATGCCGACGATCTCGTCGATGCGCTCGCGGTAGACCGGGAAGCGCGAGAGGCCGGTGGCGCGGGTGAGGTTGAGGACGTCGGCCGCGGTGGCGTCCCACTGGAGGGCGCTGACCTTCACGCGCGGGGTCATGACCTGCTCGGCGGTGAGGCCGCCGAGGCTCAGGGTCCGTACGAAGAGGTCCGCGGTGTCCTGTTCGAGGGCGCCGGCCAGGGCCGAGTGGCGGGCCAGGGAGACCAGCTCGCCGGGGGTGCGGACCGAGTCGAGCTCCTCGGTGGGCTCGACGCCCAGGAGCCGCACCAGGCGGTTGGCGACCCGGTTGAGCAGGGAGATCACCGGCCGGAAGAGCCTGGAGAAGCGGCGCTGCGGGGTGGCCACGAAACGGGCCACCTGGAGCGGACGGGAGACCGCCCAGTTCTTCGGTACCAGCTCGCCGACCACCATCTGGACGGCGGAGGCGAGCAGCATCCCGATCACCACCGAGATCCCCGAGACGGCCCCTTCGGGCAGTCCGGTCGCGGTGAGCGGCCCGTGAAGCAGGCCGGCGAGCGCGGGCTCGGCGAGCATGCCGACGACGAGGGAGGTGAGCGTGATGCCGAGCTGGGTGCCGGAGAGCTGGAAGGACAGCTCGCGCAGGGCGGTGACGACGGTGCGGGCGCGCCGGTCGCCGGCGGCCGCGGCTCGCTCGGCCTCGGCGCGCTCGACGGTCACGAGACCGAACTCGGCGGCCACGAAGAAGCCGTTGGCGAGGATCAGGAGGAAGGCCGCGACGAGCAGCAGCAGGGAGACGATCATGCCGCCGCCTCCGGAGAGGGGGCGGCGCAGGTATTACCGGACGATCCGTCCATTGCTGGAGGGAGTCACTCCTCGGGTCGAAGGGTGGCCTCGCGGGCCGTGACGACGGCCCTGCACGTGCGAGGCGGTGGTGCCGCTCGGCACCACCGCCTCCAGATTAGCCATGTGCTCGCCCCGAGGGGCAGGGGGCCGGCCCCGGATGGGGGACGGACCGGGGTTCTCCCGGCGGGGTCCCGCCCGCCGGACGCCCCTTGGCCCCCGGGGGGGTCAGGCAGACCGCTCCGCGCCCGTCCCGTGGGCGTCGGCGAGGGCCCGCAGGGCGCGGGCGTCCCGGATGGCCGCCTCCTTGGCGACGCCGGGCTGGATGCCGAGCGCCGGCAGGCTGGTGCCGTCGCTCAGGTCGAGGAACACCCAGGGGTCGCCGGGGCGGAGGTTGACCTTGAGGATCTCCGCCCAGGCGAGGCGTCGGGTCCGGGTGATGTTGACGACCGTGACGCCCTCGTCGTCGGCGACGACCTTGGGACGGCTCAGCAGCACGAGGACCCCGGAGAGCAGCGCGGCGGTGAAGACGAAGCTGACGCGCTCCCCCGGTCCGAGCCGCTCCAGCATCAGCGCGACCGCGGTGATGACGACGAACATCACGCACGCCATGGTCAGCAGGATGGCCCTGGTGCGCCCGGGACGGAAGGTGACCGGCAGGGCGGGCGTCGTGGACTCGGACATCGGGGTTCCTCAGTGCCTGGTGGTACGTGCGGGCCGGGCAGCCGTCAGAGGCGGCAGGCGTGGATGGCGGTGGTGAGGATGGCGCGGGCGCCGATCTCGTACAGGTCGTCCATGATCCGCTGCGCCTCCTTGGCGGGGACCATCGCGCGGACGGCGACCCAGCCCTCGTTGTGCAGCGGGGAGACGGTCGGCGACTCCAGGCCCGGGGTGAGGGCGACGGCCTGCTCCAGGTGCTCGGCGCGGCAGTCGTAGTCCATCATCACGTACGAGCGGGCGACGAGGACGCCCTGGAGGCGGCGGAGGAACTGCTGGACCTGCGGGTGGTCGTCCGGGGCGCCGTGTCGGCGGACGACGACGGCCTCGGAGGTCAGGATCGGCTCGCCGATGACCTCCAGGCCCGCGTTGCGCAGGCTGGTGCCGGTCTCCACGACGTCCGCGATGACCTGGGCGACGCCCAGCTGGATCGCGGTCTCGACGGCGCCGTCCAGGTGCACGACGGAGGCGTCGATGCCCTGGTCGGCGAGGTGCTTGGCGACGATGCCCTCGTAGGAGGTGGCGATCGTCATGCCGCCGAAGTCCTCGGGGCCGTTCGCGGTGCCCGGGCGGGTGGCGTACCGGAAGGTGGAGCGGCCGAAGTTCAGCGCGAGGATCTCCTCGGCGCTGGCGCCGGAGTCCAGGAGCAGGTCACGGCCGGTGATGCCGATGTCCAGCTTCCCGGAGGCGACGTAGATCGCGATGTCCTTCGGGCGCAGGTAGAAGAACTCGACCTCGTTGTCGGGGTCGATGACCACCAGTTCCTTGGACTCCTTGCGCTGGCGGTAGCCGGCCTCATGGAGCATTGCCGACGCAGGTCCGGAGAGGGAACCCTTGTTGGGAACGGCGATGCGCAGCATGGGGTGAGCTTCCTTTGCCTGGGAGTGGTGGGGAGAGCGGTGGGCCGTGCTCAGAGGTGGGCGTAGACGTCGTCGAGCGAGATCCCGCGGGCGACCATCATCACCTGGACGTGGTACAGCAGCTGCGAGATCTCCTCGGCGGCGGCTTCCTTGCCCTCGTGCTCGGCGGCCATCCAGACCTCGGCGGCCTCTTCGACGACCTTCTTGCCGATGGCATGGACGCCCTTGTCCACCAGCTCCGCGGTGCGGGAGGTGGCCGGGTCGCCGGTCTCTGCCTTGAGCTTGAGCTCGGCGAAGAGCTCTTCGAAGGTTTTACGGGTTCCGTTCGCCATGATGGTCCTAAGAGTACGGGGTAAGGGTCGCGTCACTAGCGCCAGGGTTCGCTGACCGTGCGCAGCGTCGTCGCGGTCGCGACGGCGGCGGTGACGGCTTCGTGGCCCTTGTCCTCGCTGGAGCCTTCGAGGCCGGCCCGGTCGAGGGCCTGCTCCTCGTTGTCGACGGTGAGGACACCGAATCCGACGGGTACGCCGGTGTCGATCGAGACCTGGGTGAGGCCGTGGGTGACGCCCTGGCACACGTACTCGAAGTGCGGCGTTCCGCCGCGGATGACGACGCCGAGCGCCACGATGGCATCGTAGCCGCGGCCGGCGAGGACCTTCGCCACGACCGGGAGCTCGAAGCTGCCGGGAACGCGGAGCAGGGTGGGCTCGTCGATGCCGAGCTCGCTGAGGGCGCGCAGGGCGCCGTCGACGAGACCGTCCATGATCTTCTCGTGCCACTGCGCCGCGATGACCGCGACCCGCAGGTCGCCGCAGTTCTTCACGCTGAGGACGGGTGCGCCCTTGCCGCTCATGTCTCTCCTTGAACCTTGAACCGTACGAAGTGAAGGTTTTACTGGTTGCCGCAGGTGGAGGCCGGGGAGCCGTCCAGCCAGGGCAGGTCGTGGCCCATCCGGTCCCGCTTGGTGCGCAGGTAGCGGAGGTTGTGCTCGCCGGCCGTGACCGGCATGGGCTCGCGGCCCTCGACCCGCAGGCCGTACCGGGTGAGGGCGTCGATCTTGTCGGGGTTGTTGGTCATCAGGCGCAGACCGCGGACGCCGAGGTCGACGAGGATCTGCGCGCCGGCCGCGTAGTCGCGGGCGTCGGCGGGCAGTCCGAGTTCCAGGTTGGCGTCGAGGGTGTCGCGGCCCTGTTCCTGGAGCTCGTACGCGCGCAGCTTGGACAGCAGGCCGATGCCGCGGCCCTCGTGGCCCCTGAGGTAGACGACGACTCCGCGGCCTGCCTCCTGGATGCGGTCCATGGAGGCCTGGAGCTGGGGGCCGCAGTCGCAGCGCAGCGAGTGGAAGATGTCGCCGGTCAGGCACTCGGAGTGGACGCGGACGAGGACGTCCTCGCCGTCGCCGATCTCGCCGTGCACGAGGGCGACGTGCTCGACGCCGTCGACGGTGGAGCGGTAGCCGTACGCGGTGAAGTCGCCGTGGGCGGTGGGGAGCCGGACCTCGGCCTCGCGGCGCACGGTCGGTTCGGCGGAGCGCCGGTAGGCGATCAGGTCCTCGATGGAGATGATCGTCAGGCCGTGCTTGCGGGCGAAGGGGACCAGCTCGGGCAGGCGCAGCATGACGCCGTCCTCGCCGGCGATCTCGACGATCGCTCCGGCCGGGCGGAGGCCCGCGAGGCGGGCCAGGTCGACGGCGGCCTCGGTGTGGCCGTTGCGGGTGAGGACGCCGCCGGCCTTGGCCCGCAGCGGGAAGACGTGGCCGGGGCGGACGAAGTCGGAGGGCTCGTGGGAGCCGCTCGCCAGCATGCGCAGGGTGGTGGCGCGGTCGGCGGCGGAGATGCCGGTGGTGACGCCGTGGGCGGGGGACGCGTCGACGGAGACGGTGAAGGCCGTCCGCATCGACTCGGTGTTGTTCTCGACCATCTGCGGGAGCTGGAGGCGCTCCAGCTCGTCGTCCTCCATGGGCGCGCAGATCAGGCCGCGGCACTCGCTCATCATGAAGGCGACGATCTCGGGGGTGGCCTTCTCCGCGGCGATGACGAGGTCGCCCTCGTTCTCGCGGTCCTCGTCGTCGACGACGACGACGGGCCGGCCGGCGGCGATGTCACGGATGGCCTGCTCGACGGGGTCGAGGGCGAGGTCGGTGGCGTCCCAGATCGGCAGCGCGCTCATGCCGTGGCTCCTTCCAGAGCGGAGGTCGTACGCGTCCTGAGCCACCAGTCGCGCATGCCCCAGATGACGAGGGCGAAGTAGATGACGTAGACGAGGCCGGAGAAGGCGAGGCCGCTGTTGAAGGCGAGCGGGACGCCGACGAGGTCGACGAGGAGCCAGGCGAACCAGAACTCGACGAGGCCGCGGGCCTGGGCGACCATCGCGACGAGGGTGCCGACGAAGATGTACGCGTCGGCCCACGGGCTCCAGGAGAGCGACGGGTAGAGGGTGAACAGCCCGCCGACGGCGAGGGTGCCGAGGACCGCGCCGGCGAGGAGCAGGCCGCGCTCCTTCCAGGTGGCGAAGCGGACGGCGATGGAGCCGTCCTGCGCCTGCTGCTTCCCGCGGTTCCACTGCCACCAGCCCCAGGCGGCGACGCCGATGACGAGGAGCTGCTTGCCGACGCCGCCCGCGAGGTCGGCGGAGGCGTAGGCGCCGACGAGGATGAGGCCGGAGAGCAGCTGGGCGGGCCAGGTGAGGATGGAGCGGCGCCAGCCGAGCGCGAGGGCTATGAGCCCGATCGTGTTGCCGATCATGTCGGACCACATGATGTGCTGGTCGAAGACGGTGAACGCCTCGGAGTTGAGCCAGTTCACTTGCCGTTCTCCTTGGCGTCGGTGCCGAGCAGCCGCTCGACGTACTTGGCGATGACGTCCACTTCGAGGTTGACCGGGTCGCCGCTCTTCTTGGTACCGAGCGTGGTCAGGTCGAGGGTGGTGGGGATGAGGCTGATGGTGAACCAGTCGTCGGCGACCTCGACGACGGTGAGGCTGACGCCGTCGACCGTGATCGAGCCCTTCTCGACGACGTACCGGGAGAGGTGGGCGGGCAGGCCGACCTTGACGAGCTCCCAGTGCTCGGACGGGGTCCGCTCCAGGATGGTGCCGGTGCCGTCCACGTGGCCCTGGACGATGTGACCGCCGAGGCGGCCGCCGACGGCCATGGGGCGCTCCAGGTTGACGCGGGAGCCGACGGCGAGGGCGCCGAGGCTGGACCGCTTGAGGGTCTCGGCCATGACGTCGGCGGTGAACTCGCCGTCGCCGAACTCGACGACCGTGAGACAGACACCGTTGACGGCGATGGAGTCGCCGTGCTGGGCGCCTTCCGTGACCAGGTGGCCGCGCAGTCGGAAGCGGGAGGCGTCCTCCAGCTGCTCGACGGCTACGACCTCGCCCAGTTCTTCGACGATTCCGGTGAACACGGTCAGGCTCCCTTGAGGGTGGCGGTGATGCGGATATCGGATCCGATATTCGAGATATCGGTGATGTCGAGCCGCAACGCTTCGGTGATGGTGCTGATTCCGGCGTCGGCGAGGGCCGCGGGGCCCGCGCCGAGGAGGACCGGGGCGAGGTAGCCGACGACCTGGTCGACGGCGCCCGCGGCGACGAAGGCGCCCGCGAGGGTGGGGCCGCCTTCGAGGAGGACGGAGCGGACACCGCGCGCCTGGAGGGCGTCCAGGAGGGCGGGTACGGACAGGCCGCGCTCGGCCCTGGGAAGGCGTAGGACGTCGGGGAGGGCCGTCTCGGCGTCCTCGGCGATCGCGATCAGGGTGGGGGCCGCGTCGTCGAGGATCCGGGCGCCGGGCTTCACGGCCGTGGCCTCGGTGTCGACGACGACCCGGAGCGGCTGCACCGCCTCGTCCCTGCCGCGTACGGCCAGGTGGGGGTCGTCGGCGCGGGCGGTGCCGGAGCCGACGACGACGGCGTCGGCCTCGGCGCGCAGCCGGTGGACGTCGGCGCGGGACTCGGCGGAGGTGATCCAGCGGGAGGTGCCGTCGGCGGCGGCGATCCGGCCGTCGAGGGTGGCGGCGTACTTCCAGCGGACGAAGGGGCGGCCCTGGCGTACGGAGGTGAGCCAGGCGATGTTGACCGCCTCGGCCTCGTCGGCCAGGACTCCGGAGGCGACGTGGACGCCGGCGGCGCGCAGTGTGTCGGCACCGCCGGTGGCCTGCGGGTTCGGGTCGCCGACGGCGTACACGACCCGGCTGATCCCGGCCTCGGTCAGGGCCTGCGCGCAGGGGCCGGTGCGGCCGGTGTGGTTGCAGGGTTCGAGGGTGACGTACGCGGTGCCGCCGCGGGCGAGGGCGCCGGCCTCGCGCAGGGCGTGGACCTCGGCGTGCGGGCCTCCGGCGCGCTGGTGCCAGCCCTCGCCGACGGGGAGCCCCGAGGCGTCGGTGATGACGCAGCCGACGACGGGGTTGGGGCTCGTGGAGCCGAGGCCGCGCGCGGCGAGCTCGACGGCGCGTCGCATGGCGGTGATGTCGGCCTGCTGGGCCACCGGGTCCTCCTGCCTCTTCGGGCACGGACTCCGGGGCCTGTCGATGACGACAGAGAGCGGGAAGGACGCCTCGCACAGGGTGCGCCGAGGCCGCGGTCCCACGGGTACGCCGGAACGGATGCTCCACGGCGACCAGCGGACGTACGGCCGGCACACCCCCGAGAGGGGTCACCCGCCGCGCACTGCCTCCCATCCGGACTTTCACCGTCGGTCCAGGAATCTCACCTGGTCAACCGGCCGCTGGCTGCGGACGGGTCGCGGACTATACCGCCGGTTCGGAATTACACCGACCCCGGAGTGCGCTGCTGCTGATACAGGGCCAGTCTGCCACGGACGCCGCGAGGCCATGCGGCCGAGGCCCTGTGGGCTGGCTCACACGATCCCCTGGGCGACGACTTTGGTCCAGACCTATTGACGCACTGGTCTAGTCCTCTTAATCTCCGTGTCACCTCCGAGGTAACGGTCCTGCGGCGTGCGCACTCCACGGGCCCAACACGACCCACCCCCTTGTTCGTTGTGTTTCCCAGCTCCCCCTACGCCCTGACGGCGTGGGGGACCTCACCCCAGGAGGACCGATCGTGTTGTCCCCCACCACGAAGAGAGCCTCGCTGCTCGCGTCCGGCGCGGCCGTCGCCGGTCTGCTGCTCAGCTCGCTCGCCGGCGGCGTCTCGTACGCGGCCGACAACGAGACCTGTCGCCCCGACGGGCTCTACAAGACCCCGGGCGTCGACGTCCCGTACTGCTCGGTCTACGACACCGAGGGCCGCGAGAAGATGGGCGCGGACCACCAGCGCCGTGTCATCGGCTACTTCACCGGTTGGCGCACCGGCAAGAACGGCGAGCCCGCGTACCTCGCCAAGGACATCCCGTGGGAGAAGATCACCCACATCAACTACGCCTTCGGGCACATCGGTGGGGACAACAAGCTCTCCGTCGGCGCGGACGGTCCGAACAACGCGGCCACCGGGATGACCTGGCCCGGTGTCGCCGGAGCCGAGATGGACCCGTCGTACGCGTACAAGGGCCACTTCAACCTGCTCAACAAGTTCAAGAAGCAGCACCCGGACGTGAAGACGCTGATCTCGGTCGGCGGCTGGGCCGAGACCGGCGGATACTTCGCGGACAACGGCGACCGGGTGAACTCCGGCGGCTTCTACTCGATGGCCACCAACGCCGACGGTTCGGTCAACCAGGCCGGGATCGACACCTTCGCCACCTCGGCCGTCGACTTCATCCGCAAGTACGGGTTCAACGGCGTCGACATCGACTACGAGTACCCGACGACGATGAAGGACGCCGGAAACCCGCTCGACTGGCAGTTCGCCAACGCGCGCCGCGCCGGACTCGTGCAGGGCTACGCGGCCCTCATGAAGTCCCTGCGCGAGAAGCTCGACACGGCCGGCGCCGCCGACGGCAAGCACTACCTGCTGACCGTCGCCGCCCCGTCCTCCGGCTACCTGCTGCGGGGCATGGAGACCTTCCAGATGCAGAAGTATCTGGACTACGTCAACATCATGTCCTACGACCTGCACGGCGCCTGGAACGAGTACGTCGGGCCCAACGCCTCCCTCTTCGACGACGGCAAGGACGGCGAGCTCGCCGCGGCCAACGTCTACGGCTCGGCGCAGTACGGCAACATCGGCTACCTCAACACCGACTGGGCGTACCACTACTTCCGCGGCTCGATGCCGGCCGGCCGCATCAACATCGGCCTTCCCTACTACACCCGCGGCCACAAGAACGTCCAGGGCGGCACGGACGGCCTGTGGGGCAAGGCCTCCGCGACCACCTGCCCGGCCGGAGCCGGTCTGACCAAGTGCGGCGACGGCGCCACCGGCATCGACAACCTGTGGCACGACAAGGACACCAACGGCGTCGAGTCGCCTGCGGGCTCCAACCCGATGTGGCACGCCAAGAACCTGGAGAAGGGGATCGTCGGCGACTACGTCACGCGGTACGGCTTCCCCGCGAACACCACGCTGACCGGCACCTACGCCCGCAAGTACGACTCGACCCTGGTCGCGCCGTGGCTGTGGAACGCGCAGAAGAAGGTCTTCCTCTCCACCGAGGACGAGCAGTCCGTGGCCGCCAAGGCCGACTACGTGGTCGACCGCGGCATCGGCGGCACCATGGTCTGGGAGATGGCCGGCGACTACGCCTGGAACGCCGCCAAGGGCCAGTACGAGATGGGCTCCACGCTCACCTCGCTGATGTACGACAAGTTCAAGGCGGCCACCCCGTACGGCGCCAAGAAGTCGAACAAGGCGCTGCCGACCCGGGCCGTGAAGATCGACGCCCAGTTCACCGAGTTCAAGCTGGGTGACTCGAACTACCCGATCACGCCGAAGATCAAGATCACCAACAACACGGCGGCGGCCCTGCCGGGCGGCACGGAGTTCCAGTTCGACTACGGCACCTCGGCCCCGGCCAACGCCTCCGACCAGTCCGGCTTCGGCACGAAGGTCATCAGCAGCGACCACACGGGCTCCAACGTGGGCGGCCTGAAGGGCGACTTCCACCGCGTCTCCCTGAAGCTCCCGGCCTGGCAGTCGCTGGCCCCCGGCGCCACGGTCGACCTGGCGTTCAACTACTACCTGCCGGTGTCCACCCCCTCCAACTGGACGGTGAACATCAACGGCACGACGTACGCCCTCGCCGGTGACCTGGCGCGCGGTACGACGGTGGTGGAGCCCGGCTCCACGACGCCGCCCACCACGCCGCCCACGACCCCGCCGACGACTCCCCCGACCACGCCTCCGACGACCCCGCCGACCACGCCGCCCACGGGCAGCTGCACCGCCCCGGCGTACGTGGCCGGCACGGTCTACAACGCGGGCAACGAGGTCTCCCACAAGGGCAAGAAGTGGAAGGCCCAGTGGTGGACGCAGAACGAGGAGCCGGGTACGACCGGCGAGTGGGGCGTCTGGAGGGACCTCGGCACCTGCTGACGCGCCCCCACTGACCCCTTCCCCCGGAAGACTCCCGGCGGCGGATATTCACGGCCCTTGCCGCCGCCGGGCTCCCTCAGCGCCGCGCCCCCCTGTCCGGGGCGCGGCGTTTTCCGTGTCCCGCACCGCCCTACGGCGAACAGCGCGTCCTACGGGAACAGCGCGTCCTGGGCGGCGTCGCGGGCCCTGAGCAGGGCGCCGCGAAGGACCGCCGCGTCCCCGAGCGCGGTCGCGCGGACCTCCGTGCGCAGCGGCGACAGCGCCGAGAGCGCCGACTGGACGCGGGCGGCGAGTTCGGTGCCGCCCTGGTGGCCGGTCTCGCCGGCGAGGACCACGCAGCCGGGGTCCAGGACGGCGGCGACGGCGGCCGCGCCGACGGCGAGGCGGCGGGCGAGCGCGTCGAGGAACGGGCCGTGGTCCGAGGTGAGAGCGTCGGCCGGGTCGAGTCCGTGGGCGACGGCGAGGGCCGAGACGGCCGCCGCGCAGACCAGTTCGTGGAAACCGCCGTCGCAGCCGGTGCCCGAGGGCAGCCCGGTGGTCCCGGGCACGGGCAGGAAGCCGATCTCGCCGGCGCCGCCCGAGGCCCCGCGGCGGAGCCGCCCGTCCAGGACGACGGCGGCGCCGACGCCCTGGCCGAGCCAGAGCAGGACGAAGTCCTCGCGGTCGCTGGCCGCCCCCTCGCGCAGTTCGGCCACGGCGGCCAGGTTCGTCTCGTTCTCGACGAGGACGTGGGCCGGAAGCCGTTCCTGGAGGACGCCGACGAGCCGCCGGTGCCAGGCGGGGAGGCCCGTGGAATCCCGCAGCTCGCCGGTGTCCGGGTCGATGAGCCCGGGCGCGCCGACGGCCACGGTGTGCAGCCGGTCGGCGCCGGCCTCCGTCACGGTGCGCTCCAGGAGGGCGACCGCCTTCTCCACGGCAGGGCCCGTGCCGCCGTCGTCGCCGATGGGCGCGGAGGCCTCGGCGAGGGTCGTGCCGAGCAGGTCGGAGACGGCGACGGAGACGGAGCGGGTGCGTACGTCGAGTGCGGCGAGGTGCGCGCGGTCGGCGACGATCCCGTACAGCTTGGCGTTGGGGCCGCGGCGTTCGGCGCCGGACTCCCCGACGACATGGACGAGCCCGGACTCGCTGAGCCGGTCGACGAGGTCGGCGACGGTCGGGCGGGAGAGCCCGGTGAGCGTCTTGAGCTGGGTGGCCGTCAACGGGCCGGTGTCCTGGAGCAGGCGCAGGGCGAGCCGGTCGTTGATGGCCCGTGCGGTGCTCGGGGATGCGGCCATGCGGGGATCCTCTCAGACGTGATTCCCGTGCGGATCCCCTGCGGACTATTTATCAGGCAGGGTCCCTGATAGTTTACCGCTCATCACGACACCGGGAGGGACACATGGCGGCGGACACCGTCCACAGCATCGAGCGTCTGCGGCGGGCGCGCTTCGCCGTCGCCGCGGTCTTCTGCGTCCACGGCGCGGTGACCGGCAGTTTCGCGACCCGCATCCCCTGGATCCAGGAGCACGCGGGCGTGAGCGCGGGACAGCTCGGACTCGCCCTCGCCTTCCCGGCCCTGGGCGCCTCCCTCGCCATGCCGCTCGCCGGGGCCGTCAGCCACCGCTTCGGCGGCCGTACGGCGCTGCGCGGCCTGCTCGCCCTGTGGACGCTCTCCCTGACGCTGCCCTCGCTCGCCCCGAACGTCTGGGGCCTCTGCGCCGTGCTCTTCGTGTACGGCGCGACGGCCGGCATGTCCGACGTGGCGATGAACGCGCTCGGCGTCGAGACCGAGAACCGGCTCGGCAAGTCCATCATGTCGAGCCTGCACGGCATGTGGAGCGCGGGCGCGCTCATCGGCTCCGCGGCCGGGACGGTCGCCGCACACCTCGGCGGCGACGCCCGTCTCCACCACCTGATCGCGGCCCTGGTCCTGACCGCCCTCGGGCTGCTCTTCTGCCAGGGCGTGCTCGACGTGCACAGCACCCCGGACGAGGAGGCGCCGCCGCGCTTCTCCCTGCCTCCTAAGTCGGCGCTGATCATCGGCGCGGTCGGCTTCTGCGCGGTGTTCGCCGAGGGCGCCAGCCTCGACTGGTCGGCCGTCTACCTCCGGGACGAGCTGGGCAGCTCCGCCGGGCTCGCGGCCGCCTCCACCACCGCCTTCGCGCTGACGATGACCATCGCGCGGCTCGCGGGCGACCGGGTCGTGGACCGCTTCGGCGCGGTCCGTACCGTACGGGTCGGTGGCGCCGTCGCCACCCTCGGCGGGGTCCTCGTCGTCCTCGCCCCGCACGCCGCCGTCGCGATGGCCGGATTCGGTCTGATCGGGCTCGGCGTCGCGGTCGTGGTCCCGCTCGCCTTCGCGGCGGCCGGGCGCAGCGGCCCGAACCCCAGCCAGGCCATCGCGGGCGTCGCCACCATCACGTACACCTCGGGGCTCATCGCCCCTTCGGCGATCGGCGGCATCGCCGACGTGACCTCCCTGGTCTTCTCGTTCGGCCTGGTCACGCTGCTCGCCCTGGGCCTTGTCGTCGGCGCGGGCGTGCTCAGGAGCGGCGACCGGAAGGCGGCGCCGGCGCCGGCGCCCGACGGGGCTCCGGCGAAGACCTCCGGCCCGGTCGGCGGCTGACCTCCGACGCGCGTCCCGACCGGCGCCGGCGCATAGCATGTGGCTGATCTTTTGCGGTCACGACACGGCCGCCGGAACCGGAGAACGGGAGCGACCTCATGAACCTCGGCGTGCGCTGGACCTTGCACGGCGACGGGCGAACACCCGCTCCCGGAGCCGTCGTCCGCCCGGACGAGCGGCTCTCCTGGCCCCGTACGGCCGGCCTCGGCGCCCAGCACGTCGTCGCCATGTTCGGAGCGTCCTTCGTCGCCCCGGTCCTGATGGGCCTCGACCCGAACCTCGCGATCATGATGTCCGGTGTCGCGACCGCGATCTTCCTGCTCGCGACCCGCGGCACCGTCCCCTCCTATCTGGGCTGCTCGCTCTCCTTCGTCGGTGTCGCCGCCGCCATCCGGGCCTCCGGCGGCAGCAGCGCCACCGTCACCGGCGCGGTCCTCGTCGTGGGCGCGGTGCTCTTCCTCGCCGGTCTCGCGGTCCGCAGGTTCGGCGCGCGGATCATCCACGTGGCGATGCCCCCGATCGTGACCGGCGCCGTCGTCATGCTGATCGGCTTCAACCTGGCTCCGGTCACCGCGTCGACGTACTGGCCGCAGGACCAGTGGACGGCCCTCCTGGTGATGCTGTTCACCGGTCTCGCCGTCGTCTGTCTGCGAGGCTTCTGGTCCCGGATCGCGATCTTCCTCGGCCTGATCTTCGGCTACGGCATCTCCTGGGTCTTCGACCTCGTCTTCGGGAAGATCCACTCCATGTCCCCGAGCGGCCAGGTCACCGACCACTGGCGGCTCGACCTCTCCGGGGTGTCCAAGGCCGACTGGATCGGCCTGCCCTCGTTCCACGGGCCGAGCTTCGAGTGGTCCGCGATCCTGGTCGCGCTGCCCGTCGTCATCGCCCTGATCGCCGAGAACGCGGGCCATGTGAAGGCCGTCGGCGAGATGACCGGCGACGACCTCGACGACCGGCTCGGCACCGCGATCGCCGCCGACGGCGCGGCCTCGATGCTGTCGACGGCCGTGGGCGGCCCGCCGAACACCACGTACTCCGAGAACATCGGCGTCATGGCCGCCACCCGGGTCTACTCGACCGCCGCCTACTGGGCCGCGGCCGGCTTCGCCCTGCTCTTCGGCCTCTGCCCGAAGTTCGGCGCGGTCGTCGCCGCCATCCCCGGCGGTGTCCTCGGCGGCATCACCGTGATCCTGTACGGCATGATCGGCCTGCTCGGCGCCCAGATCTGGATCAACGCCAAGGTCGACCTGCGCAACCCGCTCAACCTGGTCCCCGCCGCCGCCGGCATCATCATCGGGGTCGGCGGGGTGAAGCTGACCTTCTCCGACACCTTCGAGCTGGGCGGCATCGCGCTCGGCACGATCGTCGTCATCACCGGCTACCACGTGCTGCGCGCCTTCGCCCCGACCCACCTCAAGGAGCAGGAGCCGCTGCTCGACTCCGGGACCAGTTCGTACGAGAGCACGTCGGGCGAGGAACCGCTGTCGAAGAACTGAGTGATTCGCCCGTTCTGGGTAAGCCGGGCCGCGGGTGTTCCCTCCGGGGCCCGGCTGCTGGGACGCTGCCCCCATGGCGCAGACCACGCAGATCGGGCAGTTCACCGCGGTCGACCCGGTGGTCGAGCGGATGCGTGTCATCCGCTCGGCCTGGCATCCCACCGACGGCGTCGCCGTCTTCAACCGGGTCTACCTGACGGTCACGGAGGAGATCGGCCACGCCATCGAGTCCGGGACCTTCGCCGACCGCCGGGCGGCCGCGACCCTCGACGTGCGCTTCGCCGAGCGCTACCTCTCGGTCGTGGACTCCGTCGCCGCGGGCGCCCCCGCCCCGGCGTGCTGGCGACCGCTGTTCCACTACCGACGCCACCCCGGCGTACGGCCGCTGCAGTTCGCGCTGGCCGGGATCAACGCGCACATCGGGCACGACCTGGCGCTCGCCGTGGTCGACACCTGCCGGACGCTGGAATGCGCCCCGGAGGACCTGGAGGACGACTTCGACCGCGTGGGCGACATCCTCGTCCTCCTGGAGGAGCGGATCCGCGAGGAGGTCATGCCGGGTCCCGACCTGCTGGAGATCACGGACCCGCTGACGCATCTGCTGGGCTGCTGGAGCCTGGAACGGGCCCGCGACGGGGCCTGGCTCGCCGCCCGATCGCTCTGGCAGCTGCGCGAACTGCCAGACCTGGCCGAGGAGTTCAGGGAACGCCTCGACCGGTCGGTGGGCCTCGTGGGGCGGATGCTGCTCACCCCGCTGGGCCCGCGCGACTAGGGGGTGTCTTGCCGATCAGGCCGGCTTCGGCCGAAGGGGCAGGCCCTCAGGCCGCTCAGTCCTCCGGCAGCTCGACCGGGGCGATCTCGTCGTACACGTCGCCCGGACCCGGGTTGGTGGCGTCGGTGCCGCCGCCGAAGTGGTGCATCACGCCCCAGACCGCGTTGAGCGCCGTCTGCACCGCGCCCTCGGCCCAGCCGGCCGTCCAGGAGATGTCGTCGCCCGCGAGGAAGATGCCCCGCTTGTCCTCGGGGAGGCGGTCCTGCATGAAGTGCGTGAACAGGCGCCGCTGGTAGCGGTAGTGGCCCGGCAGGTTGGCCTTGAACGCGCCCATGAAGTAGGGCTCGTTCTCCCAGGAGACCGTCACCGGGTTGCCGATGATGTGCTTCCGGATGTCGACCTTCGGGTAGATCTCGCCGAGCGACTTCAGCATGACCTCCATCCGCTCGTTCGCGGAGAGCGGCAGCCACTTCAGGCTGTCGTCGCACCAGGTGTACGAGAGGCAGATGGTGGCCGGCTTGTCCGGTCCGTCGTCCAGGAGGTACGTGCCGCGGGTCATCCGGTCGGTCAGCGTCATCGACATGACGTCCCGGCCGGTCTCCTCGTCCTTGTCCAGCCAGAACGGCCGGTCGACCGGCACGAAGAGCTTCGAGGACTCCATGTAGTGGGTGCGCTCGATCGCCGTCCAGTGGTCGATCGGGAAGAGCGAGTCGTCACAGGCGATCTTGGAGAGCAGCATCCAGGACTGGGCGGTGAAGATCGCCGCCTGGTACGTCCGGATGTCGCCGGAGGCGTCGGTGACGGTGATGCGGTTGCCCGCGGTCCGGTTCAGCCGGGTCACGGCCGGCTTCGGGGCGCCGTCGTGGAGCGAGCTGAGCGAGGTGCCCTGCGCCCAGTGGACGATCTTCTCCGGCTCGCGCTCCCACAGGCGCAGCGGAAGCTGCTGCGAGCCGCCGACGATGCCGCGGTGGTGGTCGTCGGCCTCGGTGTAGACGACCCGGAGGATCTCCAGGATGGAGTTCGGGAAGTCGGTGTCCCAGCCGCCGGTGCCGAAGCCGACCTGGCCGAAGATCTCACGGTGCCGGAAGGACTTGAAGGACTCCGACTCGCAGAGGAAGCCGTAGAAGGTCTGGTTGTCGAGCTTCTCGACGAGCTTCGACCAGATCTCGCGGATGCGCGGGACGTCGCGCTCGCGCATGGCCTGGTTCATGTCGGAGAAGTCCGCGCCCTCGTCCAGACAGGCGTTCCACGCGTTCATCACGTCGCGGTAGACCTGCGGGAGGTCGTCGACGGTGGTGGCGTAGTGCGACTCGCCCTTGAGGTCGACGACGGTCGACGGGGTCGACTCGGCGAGCGGGTTCGGGAAGGGCGTGGTCTCCAGGCCGACCAGGTCGATGTAGTGCTGGAGCGCGGTCGACGAGGGCGGGAAGCGCATGGCGCCCATCTCGGCGGTGAGGCCCTCGGTGGCGGTGCCCTCGAAGCCGACGGTCCGCAGCCGGCCGCCGATCTGGTCGGCCTCGTAGACGACGGGCTTGAGGCCCATCTTCATCAGCTCGTACGCGGCGATGATGCCGGAGAGCCCGCCGCCGATGACGGCGACCTCGGTGCCGTGCTCGGTCGCCGGTATCTGGCCGAGCCCGGCCGGGTGGGCCAGGAAGTCGTCGTACGCGTACGGGAAGTCCGGACCGAACATGGTGATCGGCGGCTGGCCGTCGCTGTGGGGAACGGCGGTCGTGGGCACCGTGGACGTCATGGGGTACGGACTCCTTGCGCGGAAAAGGAAAAGCAGGTCGGGAAGGCGGGGAGGGCTGCTCAGACGAGGGAGCCGTAGAGCCCGGGGCGACGGTCGGCGAGGTAGGGGTTGTTCTTCCGGGAGGCCGCCAGGAAGTCGGGGTCGACCTCGCCGAAGACCAGGTCCTCGCCGCGTCCGGCGCGGGCGCGGGCGGTGCCGTCGGGGCCCGCGAGGGTGGAGAGGCCGACGAACTCGAACTCGCCCTCGGGCCCGGTCCGGTTCACGTACGCCACGTACATCTGGCTCTCGAAGGCGCGGACCGGGATCACCGACTCGGCGACGAACTGGAAGGGGTGCATCTGCGCGGTCGGGACGACGAGGAAGTCGGTGCCGGCGAGCGCGTGGGACCGGACGTTCTCCGGGAACTCGACGTCGTAGCAGATCAGCATGCCGACACGGACGCCGTCGACCTCGGCCTGGACGACCGTCAGGTCACCGGGGGTGAACCACTTCTGCTCGAAGCAGCCGAAGAGGTGGGTCTTGCGATAGTTCGCGAGGAAGGTGCCGTCGGCGCCGACGAGCCGGGCGGAGTTGTAGAGCACGCCGTGCCGCTCGGTGTCCCGCTCCGGGTAGCCGTAGACGATCGCGAGGCCGCGGCGGACGGCGAGTGCGGCGACGGCGCGCGCGGAGGGGCCGTCGGCGGGCTCGGCGAGCTTCGGGACGTCGTCGCCGATCGCGTACCCGGTGAGGAAGAGCTCCGGGGCGATGAGGAGGCCGGCGCCGGTGGCCGCGGCGCGGCCGGCGGCCTCGTCGAGGACGGCGAGATTGGCGGCCACGTCACCGGGCTGTCCGGAGCTCTGGAGCAGGGCGGTGCGCAGCGCGGGCATCGGCGGTCCTCGGAGTGTCTGAAGGGGGGAGGGAGACGTCAAAAACGGTACGGTTCCGGACTCCGTCGGGACAAGGCGGCAGCGTTGCGGACCGACCGTCGAACCGTTGCGCGATCGACGGGTGGGGCGGCGATTCGTTGCGTACGCCTCCCCCGGGGGTCGCAGGGCTCCCCCGCCGCACGGCGGAGACGGGACCGTCCTCGGGCCCGACGCCGTGTCGCGGCGGTCGCGGAAGAGTGGTGGTCGTCCGGTTGACCTGCCGAAAGGGCCGAAACGACCATGAAGCACCGTACGAAGATCATCGCCGTCGCCGCCGCCTTCCTGATCATCGCGGGTGCCACCGGCTCCGCCGTCGCCTCGGGGGAGGGCATGGACGGGGTGTCCGCCGCGCAGACCGTGCAGCGGGAGGCCGCCGCGCTGACGGGCACGGCGAAGCTGTACCGGCCGGCCGGGGACGACATCACGTTCTCCTTCGACGCACACCTGGCCGAGCAGGACAGGCAGGACCCGATGAAGGCCACCGGCACGTTCCGCTTCAGCCACTACAAGGGCGACTGGGGCGGGTACGCGAAGGTGAAGGTCGACTGCCTCGCCACGGGCGGCAAGGTGGCCGTCGTGTCCGGGGTCGTCGTCGAGACCGATGTGAAGGAGTTCCGGAAGGCGCGCGTCGGGGTCTCGGTGCACGACGACGCCGCCGGCGACCGGCTCGGCTACACGTGGATGACGGCCGACCCGCGGAAGGACAAGGTGCCGCCGTGCGTCAGCGGCGCGCCGTTCGAGAAGGTCCAGGAGGGGACGGGCGACTTCCGGGTCACGCCCTGGGAGTTCGTCCACCCGACCGAGTAGAGCGGCCACCCATGGACCGCCCCACGGGGGTGGGCGGGCGAAGGGCGGTGCGGGAACCACGGCCCGCACCGCCCCGATCGCCCCATCCCCCGGAGGGGCTACGCGGGCGAGCCCGAGGAGAAGCGTCGCAGCAGCGGCGACAGCACCAGGACGGACTTGGTGCGCTCCACGAAGGGTTCGCCCGCGATCCGCTCCAGGACCCGCTCGAAGTGCCGCATGTCCGAGGCGAAGACCTGGACGACGGCGTCCGCGTCGCCGGTGACGGTCGACGCGGACACCACTTCGGGATACCGCTCCAGGCCTCGCCGGATGTCGTTCGGCGAGGTGTTGTGGCGGCAGTAGATCTCGACGAAGCCCTCGGTCTCCCAGCCGAGCGCCGCCGGGTCCACCCGTACGGTGAAGCCGGTGATGGCCCCCTCGGCCCGGAGCCGGTCCACGCGCCGCTTCACGGCGGGCGCGGAGAGTCCGACGAGCGAGCCGATGTCGGCGTAGCTGCGGCGGGCGTCTTCCGCGAGGGCGTGGACGATGCGTTCGTCGAGGTCGTTGAGTCGCACTACGGGTGGATCACTTCTGCTCGGAAGCCAGTCGGGAGCGGCGCATGCCGTACAGGAAGTAGAACACGAGGCCCACCACCATCCAGCCACCGAAGACGATCCAGGTGGCGGTGTCCAGACTGAACATCATGTAGCCGCAGGCGATCAGGCCGAGGATCGGCGTGACCGGGAAGAGGGCGACCTTGAAGGTGCGCGGCAGGTCCGGGCGGGCCCAGCGCAGGATGACGACGGCGACGTTGACGAGGCCGAAGGCGAAGAGCGTGCCGATGCTGGTGGCGTCGGCGAGCTTGCCGAGCGGGATGAAGGCCGCGAGGGTGCCGCAGAAGAGCGAGACGATCACCACGTTGACGCGCGGGGCGCCGGACTTGCTGTGGACCTTGGCGAAGGCCTTGGGCACGAGCCCGTCGCGCGACATGGCGAAGAGGATGCGGGTCTGGCCGTAGAGGACGGCGAAGACGACGGAGGCGATGGCGACGACGGCGCCGGCGGCGAGGACGACACCCCAGAAGGTGTGTCCCGAGACGTCGGTCATGATCTGGGCGAGCGCGGCCTCGGTGGAACCGAAGTCCTGCCACGGCATGGCGCCGACGGCGACGAAGGCGACGAGGACGTAGAGCACGGTGACGATCAGCAGCGAGAGCATGATCGCGCGGGGCAGGTCGCGCTTGGGGTTCTTGGCCTCTTCACCGGCGGTGGAGGCGGCGTCGAAGCCGATGTACGAGAAGAAGAGGGTGGCGGCGCCGGCGCTGATGCCCGTGATGCCGAGCGGGGCGAGGGGCGCGTAGTTGCCACCCTTGATGCCCAGGAACCCGATGCCTATGAAGAGCAGCAGGGTGACGATCTTCACCGCGACCATGATCGAGTTGATCCGGGCGCTCTCCTTGGCGCCACGCATCAGGAACACCATGGCGAGCAGGACGACGACCAGCGCGGGCAGGTTGATGAAGCCGCCCTCGCCCATCGGGGACGAGACCTGTTCGGGGATGGTGATCCCCAGGGTGCCGTCGAGGAGTTCGTTGAGGTACTCGCCCCAGCCGACGGCGACCGCCGCGACCGAGACGCCGTACTCCAGGACCAGGCACCAGCCGCAGATCCAGGCGACGAGTTCACCCATCGTTGCGTACGCATACGAGTACGAGGAGCCGGAGACGGGAACCGATCCGGCCAGCTCCGCGTAGGACAGGGCCGAGAAGAGCGCGGTCAGGCCCGCGATCACGAAGGAGATCGTGACGGCGGGGCCGGCCTTGGGGGCGGCGTCGCCGAGGACGACGAAGATGCCGGTGCCGAGCGTGGCACCGATGCTGATCATGGTCAGCTGCCACATGGTGAGCGAGCGGCGGAGGCTACCGCCCTCACCCTGCCCACCCTCCATGACCAGGCGTTCCACTGGCTTGCGCCGGGTGAGTGCGCCGAGCCCGGAGGTCTTGCGGGTGGTCGTGTCGTCGACCGGCGGGGCTGTGCCTTGATCCAGCACTGCGGAGGCTCCTTATCGCTGCCTGTGGGTACGGAGACGACCGCAGCGGTACGTGGGCATGACAGATCAGGCCCACGGGGGAAGGGGAACCGCCGAGCAGGCGGTCGCCGCCACTCCTGGTACGAGGCATGAGCCTAAGCGCCAGAGGTTCGCACTCGTAATGCAGGGTTGTTGCGCAGTGTCGGATGATCATTGCGCGCTTCGGGCGCAGACGGGGAAACATTGCGCTCCCCCGCATGAATCGACACATCCGGGTGTGAACCGGTGCCCGCGCGCGTATGGACTCCTCATGGCCGATGACCGACGCTGCGAACTCCCGACGACCCCCCGATCGGAGGCCCCGGTGGACTGGCTCGACCCGGCACCGTTCCTGCGCGGTACCGCCTGGCTGGACGGAGGGCGGGCGGTCCGGGCCGATCCGGCGGACCTGGAGCGGCTGCCCAAGGACATCGCCGAGCGGGCCGCGCTGCCCATCGGCGTACGGCTCGCGTTCACGGCGGCGCCGGGCACGCGCGCGGTGGAGCTGCGCTATCGCGCGGCCGTCCCGGAGCCGGACGACCCCTGGTCCGGGCTGCGCCACTGCTTCGCGCTCTGGAGCGGTACCCGGCTCGTCGGCGAGACGTGCGTCGCCCCTGCGGCGGAAGGCGCGGTGAGCCTGCCGCTGCCCCCGGGCGGCGGTGTCTTCGCCGTACACCTCCCGGAGGGCCAGTCCCCCGTGCCGCTCGCCCTGCGGGCCGTCGGCGGCGCCCTCTCCCCCGCCCCGCCGCTGCCGCGCTGGCTGGTCCACGGCGACTCGATCACGGAGGGCTGGTGGTCGACCCGCCCCGCGCACTCCTGGCCCGCGACGGCGGGACGTCTCCTCGGCCTCGACCCGGTGAACCTGGGGTACGCGGGCGGGGCGCGGGGCGAACTGCCGCTCGCCGAGCAGCTGGCACGGCTGCCGGGTGAGGTGATCACGCTCGCGTTCGGCACCAACTGCTGGTCCCGCGTCCCCGCGACGGCCGACTGGCTGTACGCGACCGTGCGGGCCTTCGTGGGGCTCGTGCGCCTCGGCCATCCGCGGACCCCGCTGCTGGTCGTCTCGCCCGTCCTGCGCCCGGAGGCCGAGCACACCCGCAACGCCCTCGGAGCGAGCCTCACGGAGCTGCGCAGGGCCATGGAGCGGGCCGCGCGGGACCTGGCGGCCGAGGGCGACGACCGGCTCCTGGTCCTGCCGGGGCGGCCCCTGCTCGCCCCGGAGCACCTGGCGGACGGCCTGCACCCGAACGACGCGGGACACGCCCGGATCGCGGCGGCCGTGGCGGAGGTCCTGCGGCCGTACCTGCCCGCCGGGCCTCCGCGGCCGGGGAACGCCGTGGGCCCCGGAGAGGATCTCTCCGGGGCCCACGGTCTACGGCGGTGAGGAACTAGCTCCAGCTGGCGTGCAGCGGCTTGCCCTCGGCGTAGCCGGCGGCGGACTGGATGCCGACGACGGACTTCTCCTCGAACTCGGCGAGCGAGCCGGCACCGGCGTAGGTGCAGGAGGAGCGGACGCCCGCGATGATCGAGTCGATCAGGTCCTCGACGCCCGGACGCTGCGGGTCGAGGAACATGCGCGAGGTGGAGATGCCCTCCTCGAACAGCGCCTTGCGGGCGCGGTCGTAGGCGGACTCGTCGCTCGTGCGGTTCCTGACGGCGCGGGCCGAGGCCATGCCGAAGGACTCCTTGTACGCACGCCCCTGGGCGTCGTGCTGGAGGTCGCCCGGGGACTCGTACGTACCGGCGAACCAGGAGCCGATCATCACGTTGGACGCACCGGCGGCGAGCGCCATGGCGACGTCACGCGGGTGCCGGACGCCACCGTCGGCCCAGACGTGCTTGCCGTACTTCTTCGCCTCGGCGGCGCACTCCAGGACGGCCGAGAACTGCGGGCGGCCGACGCCGGTCATCATGCGGGTGGTGCACATGGCACCGGGGCCGACGCCGACCTTGATGATGTCGGCGCCCGCCTCGATGAGGTCCTTGACGCCCTCGGCGGCGACGATGTTGCCCGCGACGATCGGGACCTGCGGGTCGAGCGCCCGCACGGTCCGGATGGCGGAGATCATCGACTCCTGGTGGCCGTGCGCGGTGTCGATGACGAGCGTGTCGACGCCCGCGTCGAGCAGCTGCTTGGCCTTGCCCGCCACGTCGCCGTTGATGCCGACGGCGGCGGCGATCCGCAGCTGCCCGTCCTTGTCGACGGCCGGGCTGTAGAGCGTCGCGCGGAGCGCGCCCTTGCGGGTGAGGATGCCGACGAGCCTGCCGTCCGCGTCGACCGCGGGGGCGTAGCGGCGGTTGGCGGCGTCGAGGGTGTTGAACGCCTCGCGCGGGTCGATGTCGGCGTCCAGGAGCAGCAGGTCCCTGGACATGACCTCGGAGAGCTGGGTGAAGCGGTCCACGCCCGACAGGTCGGCGTCGGTGACGACGCCCACCGGGCGGCGGTTCTCGTCGACGACGACACCCGCGTCGTGGGCGCGCTTGGGCAGCAGCGAGAGCGCGTCGGCGACGGTCTGGTGGGGCTCCAGGACGATCGGGGTGTCGAGCACGTGGTGGCGGCTCTTGACCCACGAGATGACGTCGGTGACGACCTCGATGGGAATGTCCTGCGGGATGACGACGAGGCCACCGCGGCGGGCGACGGTCTCGGCCATCCGGCGGCCGGCGATGGCGGTCATGTTGGCGACGACCAGCGGGATCGTGGTCCCGCTTCCGTCCGGCGAGGAGAGGTCCACGGCCTGGCGGGAACCGACGGCCGAGCGGCTCGGCACCATGAACACATCGTCGTACGTCAGGTCGTAGGGCGGCTTGACGTCATTGAGGAAACGCACGTGCTGACATCCCAGTCGTTCGGATCGGCCCCTAGGCATTTCAGCCAGGGGAAAAAGCACGTAGTTCATTGTCCCACGGCGGTCCGTGTACGGGACCCGGGCTAATCATCCGAGCCTTGCGCAGGCCTGCTCGTCGGATCCTCCAAACCGCCGAGCGAGAGGAGGACGGCGAGGCCTTCGACACTGGCGCGGGCCGCCGCGGAGAACACCTCCTCGGCGGTCGCCCAGTCGTCCGGGCTGGCCTCCGCGTAAGCCTGCCAGCCGGTCACCACGATCGCCATGGGTTCGCGCATATCGGCGAGGGAGTCGGCGAGGGCGTCCCAGTTGCGCCCGAACCAGACCGGCAGCGGGAGGGCCCGCACGCAGCGGTTCATGAAGGCGGTCTTGTCGGTGACCCCGTGCAGGTCGAGCACGACGGGGCGGGACAGGTCGGGGGCCCCGTGGCCCGTGCGGTGGGTCGCGTTCATGAGCCGACCACCTCCCGGAAGCTCTCGTAGTGGTCGTCTGTGTAGTACGTCTCCCCGCTGTCGCCGGTGACGATGCGCCGGGCGCCGCGATCGCGTTCGCCGGGCGTGGGGACGGTGTACTCGCGGTAGTGGCCGCGCGGTCGCCGGGGCAGGATCCGCTCGAAGTTGCCGAACACGGCGCCGTCCTTGGCGTACGGGAAAGGGCCGCCCCGCGCGATGAGCGTCAGCGTCTCCCGTGCCTCGGGAGGCAGGTTTGCGACCCGGATCACCGGCAGCGTGGAGGCCCTGCTCGCCGGTGCGGACACGCCAGCGGTCCCGCCGGGCGGTGTCCGGGCGGGCTCGCCGCCCGAGCACCCGGTGAGGAGGAGCGAGACACCGGCGAGCAGCGCGAGCACGGTCCGCGCGCACCTGAGGATCATGGCCCCGATGCTGCCACCGAGGCGCTCGGGGCAGCACTGGACGCGCCGCCCCCGCGAGCGCCTAGGGCTGCGGGATCCGCCTCAGCTGAAGTCCGGGTCCTTCCGGTCGAGCGCCGGGTGGGTGCCCGGGCTGGACTCGGTGAGCAGGTAGTCGGCCGCGGCGCGGTCGGTCACCAGGCTGGTGACGAGCCCGGAGCGCAGCACCGCGCCGATCGCCGCCGCCTTGCGCTGGCCGCCGGCGATGGCCACGACCTCGGGGATCCGGCGCAGCCGGTCCGCCTCGACGGTGATGCACCGCTCGCCCAGGTCACGGCCGACCCGGCGCCCCTCGGCGTCGAAGAGGTGCGCGGACATCTCGGCGGCGACGCCGAGGGAGGCGTAGTGGGCGCGCTCCTCGTCCGAGAGCATGTCGTGGACGGTCGAGATGCCGGGCTCCCAGGAGCCGATGGAGACGCAGGCGACGGTCACCTTGTCGAAGTACTCGAAGGCCCGCGCGATACCGGTCTGGCTGCGCAGCGCCGCCGCCGTCGCCGGGTCGGGGAGCAGCATCGGTGCGTAGATCGGGTGGGCCTCGCCGCCGGAGACCTGGGCGGCGCGGCGTACCGCCTCCACCGAGCCGCGCTCGGCGGTCCCCGCGTCGTACACCCCGGTGAGCTGGACGACCGTGCACGGCGGCAGCCGGTCGAGGGCCGCCGCCATGTGGATGGTGGAGCGGCCCCAGGCCAGGCCGAGGACGTCGCCCTCGTTGACCAGCTCGCCGAGCAGGTCGGCGGCGACCTCGCCGAGGTTCTCCGGGTCGGGCGACTCGTCCTCGCCCTCCGCCGGCGACTCGACGACGACGGCGTGGCGGAGCCCGTAGCGTGCGCGGAGCGCGTCGGAACGCTCGGCGTCCAGCTCGGCCGGTACGCGGATCTCGATACGCACGAGGTCGCGCTCCAGGGCGGTCTCCAGGACCCGGGCCACCTTGAAGCGGCTCACGCCGAACTCCTCGGCGATCTGGATCTTGGACTTGCCCTCGAGGTAGAAGCGGCGGGCCATGGCCGCCGCCTGCACCAGCTCCGCGGGGCCCATCCGCAGGGCCGACCGTCCCGCCGACATTCCCGCCACCGCGATCTCCTCACTGCTGTTCATGTACCGCTGTTCGTGCACGGCCGGCTGTTCACATACCGATGTTCAGGTACCACTGTGGTTCACACTCTGGACTCGCCGTCCATCCTGTCAGATCCGGCGGGCCTTGATCAGTCCTGTCGGCGGCCCGACGGGCCGCGTTCATCCGCCGGAGGCTCAGTGGCCACACGCCCACGGGGCGGAGGCCGTGACGGCGTCCGCGCGGGCCCGGAGGGAGGCGACCGCGGCGGCCGGATCGGCCGCGCCGTAGACCGCGGAGCCCGCCACGAAGACGTCGGCGCCGGCCTCGGCGCACCGCTCGATGGTGGACTCGGCGACCCCGCCGTCGACCTGGAGCCACAGCTCCAGGCCGTGCTTGGAGATCAGTTCACGGGTGCGGCGGATCTTCGGCAGCATGATGTCGAGGAAGGCCTGGCCGCCGAAGCCGGGCTCGACCGTCATGATCAGCAGCATGTCGAGCTCGGGGAGCAGGTCCTCGTACGGCTCGATGGGCGTGGCCGGCTTGAGCGCCATGGAGGCCCGCGCCCCCTTGGCCCTGATCTCCCGCGCGAGCCGGACGGGCGCCGCCGCGGCCTCCACGTGGAAGGTCACCGAACCCGCGCCCGCCTCGACGTACTGGGGCGCCCAGCGGTCCGGGTCCTCGATCATCAGGTGGCAGTCGAGGGGGGTGTCGGTCGCGCGCGCGAGCGACTCCACGATCGGCACGCCCAGGGTCAGGTTGGGCACGAAGTGGTTGTCCATCACGTCGACGTGCAGCCAGTCGGCGCCGTCGACGGCCTTCGCCTCATCGGCGAGCCGGGCGAAGTCCGCGGACAGGATGCTGGGGTTGATCTGCGCCATGTGCCAAGCCTCCCACGTTCTTGGGTACTTCTTTGCCGCCGAGCGGTTTCGGATCCGGTCCAGACCATTTTCGGTACGAAGCGACGAGCCCGGGCCCGTACAGACCGGGAGATTACGGTCGGCGGCCGGTCGGCGTCCGGTGGACCGAACAGCCGGAAGGGCAGGCGGTCCGGCGGTCAGGCGGTACGGCGGAGCAGCGCCAGGTACATGGCGTCCGTACCGTGCAGATGCGGCCACAGCTGGATGTCCGGTCCCTCGCCGAGGGCGGGGACGCCCGGCAGCATCGGGCGGGCGTCGATCAGCTCGGCGCCGCCGACCTTCTTCAGGACGTCGTCGACCACGACCCGGGTCTCGGCCAGATGCGGCGAGCAGGTCGCGTACCCCACGACACCGCCGACGCGCACGGCGCTCAACGCCTCGGTGAGCAGGGCGCGCTGGAGCGGCGCGAAGGAGTCCAGGTCGTCGGGGCGGCGGCGCCAGCGGGCCTCCGGGCGGCGGCGCAGGGCGCCGAGGCCCGAGCAGGGCACGTCCATGAGGACCCGGTCGAACGAGCCGGGGCGCCACGGCGGGCGGGTCCCGTCGGCGGCGATCACCTGGTACGGGCCGGGGTTGCCGGCGAGCGCGCGCTCGACGAGACGGGCGCGGTGCGGCTGCTTCTCGGAGGCGAGCAGAGCGGCGCCGCGCTCGGCGGCGAGGGCCGCGAGCAGCGCGGCCTTGCCGCCGGGTCCCGCGCAGCCGTCGAGCCAGCGGGCGTCGGAGCCGTCGACCGGTGCGTTCGCCAGGGCGATCGCGACGAGCTGGCTGCCCTCGTCCTGGACGCCGGCCCGCCCGTCCTTCACGGCGTCGATGGCGCCGGGCTCGCCGCCCTCGGCCATCCGCACGGCGTACGGGGACCAGCGGCCCGGCACGGTCTCGGTGGCCGCGGCGAGCTCCTCGGTGGTGGAGCGGCCGGGGCGGGCGACGAGGGTGACCTCGGGGCGCTCGTTGTCCGCCGCCAGGAGCTCCTCGATGCCGGCCCGGCCGCCGCCGAGCGAGTCCCAGAGCGCCGAGACGACCCAGCGGGGGTGGGAGTGGACGACGGCGAGGTGGTCCTCGGGGTCCTTGTCGTACGGCGGGGCGACCTGCGCCACCCAGGCGTCGAGGTCCTGCGCCGAGATCTTCCGAAGGACCGCGTTCACGAACTTGGCCCGTCCGTCGCCGAGCACGACCCGGGCCAGTTCGACGCTGGCGGAGACGGCGGCGTGGGTGGGGATCCGGGTCCCGAGCAGCTGGTGCGCGCCGAGCGCGAGCACGTCGAGCACGGGCGGGTCGACCTCGCGCAGGGGCCGGTCGATGCAGGCGGAGATGATCGCGTCGTACGTGCCCTGGCGGCGCAGCGTCCCGTACACGAGCTCGGTCGCGAGCGCCGCGTCCCGCCCGTCGAAGTTGCCGCCCTCGCGGGCCTTGCGCAGGAGCGGCGGCAGCACCAGGTTGGCGTAGGCGTCCCGCTCGTCCACCGCCCTCAGCGCCTCGAAGGCGAGCATCCGGACGGGGTCCTTCTGGGGCCGCCGGTAGGGCTTGGGGGGACGGCGACGTGCCTGCTCGCTCAAAGGTGCTCCGCGTGACGAAATGAAGGGTCGAACCCTCTCAGCGTACGTCCGCGCCCCTCCCCCACGGAAAACGCCCCTGCCGGGCGGCGAGTGCGGGCGGCTCGTCACCAGGGGGACCGGTCCCCCCGGGAACCTCGGCGGTCAGGCCCCGAGGCGCTCGCCGGGGGCGATCCGGACGCCGCGGGCCCAGTCGGCGGCCTTCATCGGCTTCTTGCCCTGGGGCTGGACCCAGAGGAGTTCGACGGCGTACGAGCCGGTGCCCGCGTACACGTTGTTCTTGCCCACCGCGAGCTCGCCCGGGGCGAGGTCCGTGCGGTCCGGCAGCGGGGTGACCTGGATCAGCTTGAGGCGCTCGCCGCGGAAGACGGTCCAGGCGCCGGGGGCCGGGGTGCAACCGCGGACCACCCGGTCGACCCGCAGCGCGGGTGCGGCGAAGTCGACGTGCGCGTCCTCCACCTGGATCTTGGGTGCGAGGGTGATGCCCTCGACGGGCTGCGGCACGGCCTGCAGCGTGCCGTCCTCGATGCCGTCCATCGTCGCGGCGAGCAGTCCGGCGCCTGCGAAGGCGAGGCGGGTGAGCAGGTCGCCGCTGGTGTCGGTCGGCCGGACGTCCTCGGTGACGACGCCGTAGACCGGCCCCGAGTCGAGGCCCTCCTCGATCAGGAAGGTGGACGCGCCCGTCACCTGGTCGCCCGCCATCAGGGAGTGCTGCACGGGCGCCGCGCCCCGCCAGGCCGGCAGCAGCGAGAAGTGCAGGTTGACCCAGCCGCGCGCGGGGATGTCGAGGGCGACCTTGGGCAGCAGCGCGCCGTAGGCGACGACCGGGCAGCAGTCCGGCGCGATCTCGCGCAGCCGGGCGAGGAAGTCCTCGTCGCGCGGCCTGACCGGCTTCAGGACCTCGATCCCCGCCTCCTCCGCCCGCTGGGCCACCGGGCTGGCGACCAGCCGCCGGCCGCGACCCGCCGGAGCGTCCGGACGGGTGACCACGGCGGCCACCTCGTGCCGGCCGGAGGCGAGCAGGGCGTCCAGGGCGGGTACGGCGACCTCGGGGGTGCCTGCGAAGACGAGCTTCATGGGTGGCGACTGCCTGTCTGTCCGGGGGCTTTGCGGGCAGCGCACCAGTCTAGGGGGTGCCTCTCCGATCAGGGCCGTCGCTCCGGCCGCCTGCGGCGGAGGGGGCGTACGCAGGGACGAGCGCCCCGCGCATATGCGTGTACGCCCCCGCAGCGTGACCCAACTCCCGGTGACGCGTTGGTCAAGAGAGATTGACCGATTCGGGTCGCCGTTCCCCTTGCGGCCCTTCCCCTTACATGCCGGTTCGAGAGGCTTTCACATGGCCGACCACGCAACCCACGACGCCCAGGCTCGGGCGAGTCTGCACCTGCTGGTGCGGGACATCGAGCGGGTCCGGCGGCAGGTGGACGCACTGCGCACGCTCACGGCCCAGCTGGGCAATGTCTACCGCCCTCGCCGCTCCGGCCCGTCCACGGGCTTCGTCGTCTACGGACGGGCACCCGCCCCGACCGTCCGTCTCGCGCAGGAGCTGCGGGACAGTGTCGAGACCCTGGTGACCGCCGCGGTCGACTTCGACCGCTCGCTCGGTTTCTCCTGGGACGCGGTGGGCTCCGCGCTCGGAGTCACCAAGCAGGCCGTCCACCGCCGTTACGGTGCCAGGCGCGCACCCCAGCCGGGCATCGGCGCCGGCGTCGACCAGGAGCCGATCGTGGAGGCGGGCGTGACCCGCACGCTTCCCGCGGTCCCCGCGGCCCGCTCGATGCCCCCGCAGCCCACCTCGGGCAGCGCCTCCCTCCGCGAGGAGCCGCGCCCCTCGGCCTTCCCGAGCCCGCGCAACGGCTGACCGGGGCGCATCCGAACGGCCGCCGGCCCCCAGGGGGCAGGCGGCCGTCGCGCGTGTCCGGGCGGCGGATCTCGGGCCCGTCAGCTCATCAGCCCGTCAACCCGTCAGCCGATGTCCGGCGGGTCCACCCGGATCCGTACCGGCTCGCCCCCGCCGCGGGCGAGCCGGCCCGCCCGCGCCTGCTTCAGCGCCGCCGCGAGGGCCGCGCCGCTGCCCGGCGGGACCCGGACCAGGGCCCGGTCCCACTGCTCGCCCGGCGGCGGGTCGCCCGGTCTGCGCGGCCCGCCGGGCCGGACCACCGGCAGCGGCACCGGACCGAGCACCTCGGCGTCGGCGGGCAGCCCGGCCCCCGCGAGGAATCCCTCGACGGCCTCCGGGGGGCCCGTCACCGCGGCCATCCGGGAGACCGGCGGGAAGCCCAGCTCGGCCCGCTCGGCCAGCTCCCGCTGGGCATGGCCGACCGGGTCCCAGCGGACCAGAGCCTGGACCGGCCGGAGCGTCGGCTCGGCCACCACGACCACGACACCGCCCCCTGTGCCGCCCTCGCCCTGGCCCCGTACCAGCGAGGCCGCGTCGATCCAGCGGCGCAGCGCCTCCTCGCCCGCGCGCAGATCGGGCCGGCCGAGCATGGCCCAGCCGTCGAGCAGGAGGGCGGCCGCGTAGCCGCCCTCGGCGACCGGTTCGGCGCCCGGCGTGGAGACGACGAGCGCGGGGCGGCCCGGCACGCTGTCCAGGATGTGGTCACGCCCCGAGGTCCTCACCGGCACCGCGGGGAACGCCCGGCCGAGTTCCTCCGCCGTCCGCCGCGCGCCCACCACCTGGGCCCGCAGCCTGGTCGAGCCACAGGCCACGCAGTGCCAGTCGAGTGCGCCGCGCCCGCACCAGCCGCAGTGCAGCTCCCGCTGCTCGGGGGCCTCCAGGGGCCCGGCGCAGTGCCGGCAGCGGGCGGGCGTCCGGCACCGCTCGCAGGCCAGCCTCGGTACGTACCCGCGGCGGGGCACCTGGACGAGCACCGGACCGGTCTTGAGCCCTTCCCGTACGGTCTGCCAGGCCAGGGAGGGCAGCCGTGCGGCGCGGGCGGCCTCGTCGCGGGCGAGTTCGCCGTCGCCGACGGTCCGGATCAGCGGAGCGGCCCTCCGGACCTGGTCGCGTCCCGCGCTCAGTGCCTTGGCCCAGCCGGACTCGACGAGCTGGGCGGCCTCGACGGTGCAGCTGGTGCTGCCGAGGAGGAAGGCGCACCGGTCATGGGCGGCGCGGAGCAGCAGCACGTCCCGGGCGTGGGGCTGCGGGGCGTGGAGCTCGCTGTGGCTGCCGTCGCCGTCGTCCCAGATGACGACGAGCCCGAGGTCGCGTACGGGGGCGAACATCGCCGCCCGGGTGCCGACGACGGCCCGCACCGCGCCGCGCCGCACCGCGAGCCACTGCGCGTACCGCTTCTCGGGGCCCGCCTCCGCGGTGAGCAGCGCGTGCCGTCCCTCCCCCAGGACCGCGGTGAGCGCCGCGTCGACGCGTGCCGCAGCCCGTCCGTCCGGTACGACGACGAGCGCGCCCCGGCCGGAGGCGAGGGTGGCGGCCACGGTACGGGCGATCTCCTCGGCCCAGTACGGGCCCGGGAGCGCGTTCCACACGGCGCGGGGCGTCCCGCCGCGCGCGAGGGACTCCAGGAACGCGGGCCCCCGCTCGTACCGCGTCCAGGTCCCGGGTTCCGGCGCGGCCGGTGGCGGCAGCGGCTCCGGCGACGGGCGGCCCTCGGCCCTGGCGCTGCGCGGCGGCACGGCGAGCTGGAGCACGTCCGCGAGGCTTCCCGCGTACCGGTCGGCGACGGCCCGGGCGAGCGCGAGCAGTTCGGGGCCGAGCACGGGCTCCGGTGAGACGACGTCGGCGAGCGCTGCGAGGGGCCCGGAGTAGTCGGAGGTGGCGCGCCGCTCGACGAGGAAGCCGTCGATGAGCCGGCCGCCCTCCCGCCGGCCGCTCTTGACCTGGTGCGCCCCCGCGCCGAACCGCACCCGCACCCGCACGCCGGGCTGGGCGGCCTCGTCCAGTTCCTCGGGCACCGCGTAGTCGAAGAACTGGTCGAGGTGGAGCGAGCCCTTGTTCACCACGACCCGCGCCACGGGCAGCTCCTTGGCGAGGGCGGCCCCCCGCCAGGTCCGCGGCTTGGCCCGCGGCACCTTCGCCTTCCGCACCGTCTCCCGGATGAGCGCGAGCTGCTCGTGCTCTTCGGAGGACTTCTCGTTCTCGCTGCTCACAGCCCCATACCTACCAGACGCCACCGACAGCCGGACATGACCGGAGCCCGGCACCCCGCGAGGGGGTGCCGGGCTCCGGTCTGCTGCGGCCGGATTACAGGCCCGCGGCCTGCTTCAGGGCGTCCACGCGGTCCGTGCGCTCCCAGGTGAAGTCCGGCAGCTCCCGGCCGAAGTGGCCGTAGGCGGCGGTCTGGGAGTAGATCGGGCGGAGCAGGTCGAGGTCGCGGATGATCGCGGCCGGGCGGAGGTCGAAGACCTCGGCGATGGCGTTCTCGATCTTCTCGTTCTCGACGGTGTTGGTGCCGAAGGTCTCCACGAAGAGACCGACGGGCTCGGCCTTGCCGATCGCGTAGGCGACCTGGACCTCGCAGCGCGCGGCGAGACCCGCGGCGACGACGTTCTTGGCGACCCAGCGCATGGCGTAGGCGGCCGAGCGGTCGACCTTGGACGGGTCCTTGCCGGAGAACGCGCCGCCACCGTGGCGGGCCATGCCGCCGTAGGTGTCGATGATGATCTTGCGGCCGGTGAGGCCGGCGTCGCCCATCGGGCCGCCGATCTCGAAGCGGCCGGTCGGGTTCACCAGGAGGCGGTAGCCGTCGGTGTCGAGCTTGATGCCGTCCTCGACGAGCTGCTTCAGGACGTGCTCGACGACGAACTCGCGGATGTCGGGCGCGAGCAGCGACTCAAGGTCGATGTCCGAGGCGTGCTGCGAGGAGACCACGACCGTGTCGAGACGGACGGCCTTGTCGCCGTCGTACTCGATGGTGACCTGGGTCTTGCCGTCGGGGCGCAGGTACGGGATGGTGCCGTTCTTGCGGACCTCGGTCAGCCGGCGGGAGAGCCGGTGCGCGATGTGGATCGGCAGCGGCATCAGCTCGGGGGTCTCGTCCGACGCGTAGCCGAACATCAGGCCCTGGTCGCCGGCGCCCTGCTTGTCCAGCTCGTCCTCGTCGCCCTCGACGCGCTTCTCGTACGCCGTGTCGACACCCTGGGCGATGTCCGGGGACTGCGACCCGATGGACACCGACACGCCGCAGGAGGCGCCGTCGAAGCCCTTCTTCGAGGAGTCGTAACCGATCTCGAGGATCTTGTTCCGGACGAGGGTCGGGATGTCCGCCCACGCCTTGGTGGTGACCTCACCGGCGACGTGCACGAGGCCGGTGGTGATCAGCGTCTCGACGGCGACACGCGAGGTGGGGTCCTCGCGCAGCAGCGCGTCGAGGATGGTGTCGCTGATCTGGTCAGCGATCTTGTCGGGGTGCCCCTCGGTGACGGACTCCGAGGTGAACAGACGACGGGACACAACGCTCCCTGGGGTTGCAGCGGCTGCTGGCTATTCGTTAGCGGACCGGCAGGGGGCTGCGCCCCAAGACGTTCCGCGGACAGTCTATCGGTCGTGGTCGGGGGATGGACCAGGTGTCTCGCCTGGCGAATGCCCTGAGAGGGTGAATCCGGCCCGCTCAGGGCGGGTCAGGGCCCTGGTGGGGCGCACATCACACGCGCCAGGGGCCCCGCGGCCTTCGCGGGCCATGGTGTGTCAGGTTCACGTCCACCGTCAGGTCGCGGAGCGCAGCCTCGGCAGGACCAGGTCCCACACGGTCTCGGCGAGGGCTTCCTTCGGGCCGTACGGTACGGGGGTCTCGGCGCCGTCCGAGGCGAGGACCACGGCCTCGTTCTCCTCGGAGCCGAAGGTCTTCCGCTCCCCCACCTCGTTGACGACGAGGAGGTCGCAGCCCTTGCGGCGGAGCTTCTCGCGGCCGTTGGCGAGGACGTCGTCGGTCTCGGCGGCGAAGCCGACGACGACCTGGCCCGGCAGGGCGCGCTCGGCGGCGAGCTCGGCGAGGATGTCGGGGTTGCGGACCAGCTCGACGGTGGGCGCTCCTCCGTCGTCCTTCTTCTTGATCTTCCCGGCGGCGTAGACGGCGGGGCGGAAGTCGGCGACGGCCGCCGCCATCACCACCGCGTCGGCGTCGGCGACGGCCTTGAGTACTGCTTCCCGCAGCTGGAGCGCGGTGCCGACGTGGACGACGTCGACGCCGGCCGGGTCGGCGATGCCGGTGTTGGCCTCGACGAGGGTGACCCGGGCGCCGCGGGCGGCGGCGGCCTTGGCGAGGGCGTAGCCCTGCTTCCCGGAGGAACGGTTGCCCAGGTAGCGGACCGGGTCGAGGGGCTCGCGGGTCCCGCCGGCGCTCACCACGACATGACGTCCGGCGAGGTCCGGGGCGGCCGCGCCTCGGGCGGGACTGCGCCGATTCAGGATGTTGCGGCAGACCTCGAAGATCTCGGCCGGGTCGGGGAGCCGGCCCTTGCCGGTGTCGACGCCGGTGAGACGGCCGACCGCGGGTTCGATGACGACGGCGCCGCGGCGGCGCAGGGTGGCCACGTTCTCCCGGGTCGCCGGGTGCTCCCACATCTCGGTGTGCATGGCGGGGGCGAAGACGACGGGACAGCGCGCGGTGAGCAGCGTGTTGGTGAGCAGGTCGTCCGCGAGGCCGTGGGCGGCCTTGGCGAGCATGTCGGCGGTGGCGGGGGCGACGACGACGAGGTCGGCGGCCTGGCCGATCCGGACGTGGGGGACCTCGTGGACGGACTCCCACACCTCGGTGGAGACGGGGTTGCCGGAGAGCGCGGACCAGGTGGCCTCGCCGACGAAGTGGAGGGCGGAGTCGGTGGGGACGACGCGGACGTCGTGGCCCGACTCGGTGAGCCGGCGCAGCAGCTCGCACGCCTTGTAGGCGGCGATACCGCCGCTGACCCCCAGAACGACCTTCGGCTTGGCCACGGCTGTCACTCCCCGCGCTCGGATGCGTACGACTCCATGAGACACCACAGGCCCGGCGGATGTTCCGCCGGGCCTGTGGTGACAAGCGTTACGTGCTTACTGTGCCGGACCCTCGATGGCCTCGGACGTCAGCAGACCCGCGTTGATCTCCCGCAGGGCGATCGAGAGCGGCTTCTCGTGGACGTGGGTGTCGACGAGCGGACCCACGTACTCCAGCAGGCCCTCGCCGAGCTGGGAGTAGTACGCGTTGATCTGACGCGCGCGCTTGGCCGCGTAGATCACGAGGCTGTACTTCGAGTCCGTGGCCTCGAGCAGCTCGTCGATCGGCGGGTTGATGATGCCCTCGGGCGCAGTCATGGAAGAGGACACGCTCTACCTTCCGAAGATGGAAAAAGATGAGAAATGCTGTCGGGTCAGGAGGCCCTCGGCGTCAGCCGTTGTTGTCCCGGCCCTCAGTGGACAGCAGCATCAACGTTAGCAGCTCGCGCGCCACGTCCTCGACGGAGGTGTTGACGAGGGTGGTGTCGAACTCCGACTCGGCGGCCAGCTCGACCTTCGCGGCGGCCAGACGGCGCTCGATGACCTCGGGCGACTCGGTACCGCGGCCGGTGAGGCGGCGGACCAGCTCCTCCCAGCTCGGCGGGGCCAGGAAGACCAGCTGCGACTCGGGCATCGAGTCCTTGACCTGACGGGCGCCCTGGAGGTCGATCTCCAGGAGCACCGGCTCACCGGAGCCGAGACGCTCGAGGACGGCGCCGCGCGGGGTGCCGTAGCGGTTGCCCGCGAACTCGGCCCATTCGAGGAGCTCACCGTTGGCGATCAGCTTGTCGAACTCGTCGTCCGCCACGAAGAAGTAGTGGACGCCGTTCTTCTCGCCGGGGCGGGGCTTCCGTGTCGTCGCCGACACCGAGAGCCAGACCTCGGGGTGGACCTTGCGCATATGAGCGACGACCGTGCTCTTGCCGACCCCTGAGGGGCCGGAGAGCACGGTCAGCCGCGGACGTGCCTCTGCTGCCATGCAGCGATTATTCCAGCTTTACGAGGGTGCCCGGGACGCGCGTCCCGGATCGGAAGCCGGACGGGGCACCGGATCAGGCGCCGGTGCTGCCGAACTCGCGCTCCAGGGAGGCGATCTGGTTGGAACCGAGACCGCGCACCCGGCGGCTCTCGGAGATGCCGAGCCGCTCCATGATCTGCTTGGCGCGGACCTTGCCGACGCCGGGGAGCGATTCGAGCAGCGCGGAGACCTTCATCTTGCCGATGACGTCGTTCTCCTGGCCGGTCTTGATGACCTCGTGAAGCGAGGCGCCGGAGTGCTTGAGTCGATTCTTGACCTCGGCCCGCTCCCGGCGAGCCGCGGCGGCCTTTTCGAGCGCGGCTGCGCGCTGTTCAGGGGTAAGGGGCGGAAGAGCCACGCCTACGTCACCTCGGATGTCGATCTGTCGGATACGGACCGGTGAGGAACCTAGTCGCCCCACACCAGTGGAGCAACGATCAACGCAGTGGTCGTTGAACGCCTGCTCTGCTCCGGAGACTAGCGGCCGAGGCCGCTCCAGTCAGCGAGAACAGCGGAAAAGTCCTGGTCAGCATCGACCGACCGGGACTTTTCCGGCATAACGACCCGGTTTTGAGCCAAGTTTTCGTCAAGGAGTGAGACGGCCCGGTGAGACGGTTCGTCTCACCGGGCCGAAACAGCTCCGAAACGGGGTCGATCCGCTCCGACCTGCGGATTGACCGTGGCGTCCGTTATCCGCCGACGGCGGCGCGGATCTCGTCCGCGTACCGGTGCGCCGAGTCCCGCAGGGCGGCCGCGTCCGGGCCGTGCCGCAGGACCCCGCGGCTGACGTTCGGGACGACGTTGCCGACCGCCGGGCCGAAGACGGCGGGGAGGTCGGCCGGGGTCGCGCCCTGGGCGCCGATCCCGGGGGCGAGGAGGGGGCCGTTGATGTCCAGGTCGAACGAGGACAGGTCGCCGAGGGTGGCGCCGACGACCGCGCCGAAGGAGCCCATCGGGGTCTCCCCCGCGTTCTCCTCGGCCAGGTGCGCCAGCATCGTCGCGCCGATGGTCCGGCCGTCCTCGCGCACGGCGCGCTGGACCTCCGCACCCTCCGGGTTGGACGTCAGCGCCAGGACGAAGAGACCGGCGCCGGACTCACGGGCCAGGTCGACGGCCGGCTTCAGCGAGCCGTAGCCGAGGTACGGGGAGACCGTGAGCGCGTCGGAGAAGAGCGGGGAGTCCTTGCGCAGGAAGGTCTCCGCGTACGCGGCCATGGTCGAGCCGATGTCGCCGCGCTTGGCGTCCATGACGACCAGGCCGCCCGCCGCGCGCAGGTCGGCGACGGCCCGCTCCAGGACGGCGATGCCGCGCGAGCCGAAGCGCTCGAAGAAGGCGGACTGGGGCTTGAAGACGGCCACGGTGTCGGCGAGCGCCTCGACGACGGTGAAGGTGAAGCGCTCCAGACCGGCGATGTCGTCGGTCAGGCCCCAGGAGTCGAGCAGCGCCGCGTGCGGGTCGATGCCGACGCAGAGCGGGCCGCGCTCGTCCATGGCGGAGCGCAGGCGGGTGCCGAAGGAGAGGGTCACGGGGTGGCCTTTCGGTTGTCGGCGCCGACGGCCTCGGCGAGGCCGGCGTACGGGGAGGCCGCGAGGCGCGCGGCGAGGCCCTTGTGGATCGCGCGGGCGTAGAACGGGCCCTCGTAGATGAAGGCGCTGTAGCCCTGGATCAGGGTGGCGCCGGCCAGGATGCGCTGCCAGGCGTCCTCGGCGTTCTCGATGCCGCCGACGCCCACCAGGACCAGCCGGTCCCCGACGCGCGCGTGCAGGCGCCTGAGGACCGCGAGGGAGCGCTCCTTGACGGGGGCGCCGGAGAGGCCGCCGGTCTCCTTGACCAGCGCGGGGTCGGACTTCAGGCCCAGGCCTTCGCGCGCGATGGTGGTGTTGGTGGCGATGATGCCGTCGAGGCCGAGCTCCAGGGCGAGGTCGGCGACCGCGTCGACGTCCTCGTCGGCCAGGTCGGGGGCGATCTTGACGAGCAGCGGGACGCGGCGGTCGGTGACCGTGCGGTCGGCCGCCTCCCGTACCGCCGTGAGGAGCGGCCGCAGGGACTCGGTGGCCTGGAGGTCGCGCAGGCCCGGGGTGTTCGGCGAGGAGACGTTCACGACCAGGTAGTCGGCGTGCGCGGCGAGGCGCTCGGTGGACTTCACGTAGTCGGCGGCGGCCTCGGCCTCCGGGACGACCTTGGTCTTGCCGATGTTGACGCCCACGACGGTTCTGAAGACCGGCACGCGCGCGTGGAGGCGTGCGGCGACGGCGGCGGAGCCCTCGTTGTTGAAGCCCATGCGGTTGATCAGGGCGCGGTCCGGGACGAGCCGGAAGAGCCGCTTCTTGGGGTTGCCGGGCTGGGGCTCACCGGTGACCGTGCCGATCTCGACGTGGTCGAAGCCGAGCATCGACATGCCGTCGATGGCGACGGCGTTCTTGTCGAAGCCGGCGGCGAGCCCGAAGGGGCCGTGCATGCGCAGGCCCAGGGCCTCGGTGCGCAGCTCCTTGTGGCGGGGGGCGAGGACGGCGGCGACGACGGTGCGCAGCACCGGGATGCGGGCCGCGAGCCGGATCCAGCGGAAGGCCAGGTAGTGGGCCTCCTCGGGGTCCATGCGCTTGAAGACGAGGTCGAAGAAGAACTTGTACATGTTTCCGGTCCAGGTCTGCTCATGACGAGGGGGACACCGCGGGTCTGCCGGTGTCCCCCTCGTCGTACGGGCTGCAAGGGGCGTGTCCGGCGGATCATGGCCGGGGTCGCGCCCCTGATCCGCCGGGCGCGCCCTAGTCGCGGGCCGCGGTCAGGCGCTCCGCGTGCTCCTGGAGCGAGCGGACGCCCACGTCGCCCCGGTTGAGCGCGTCGATGCCCTGGACGGCCGCGGCGAGCGCCTGGACCGTGGTGAGGCAGGGGACGCTGCGGGCGACCGCCGCCGTACGGATCTCGTAGCCGTCGAGGCGGCCGCCGGTGCCGTAGGGGGTGTTGACGATCAGGTCGACCTGGCCGTCGTGGATGAGCTGGACGATCGTCTTCTCGCCGTTGGGGCCCTCGCCCTCGCTGAGCTTGCGCACGACGGTGGCGTTGATGCCGTTGCGGCGCAGGACCTCGGCGGTGCCGGAGGTGGCCATCAGCTCGAAGCCGTGGGCGACGAGCTCGCGCGCCGGGAAGATCATCGTGCGCTTGTCGCGGTTGGCGACCGAGATGAACGCGCGGCCCTTGGTGGGCAGCGGGCCGTAGGCGCCGGCCTGGGACTTGGCGTACGCCGTGCCGAAGACCGCGTCGATGCCCATGACCTCGCCGGTGGAGCGCATCTCCGGGCCGAGGACGGTGTCGACGCCGCGGCCGTGCACGTCGCGGAAGCGCGACCACGGCATGACGGCCTCCTTGACGGAGATCGGCGCGTCGAGCGGCAGGGTGCCGCCGTCGCCGGTCCTCGGCAGCAGGCCCTCGGCGCGCAGCTCGGCGATGGTGGCGCCGAGCGAGATGCGGGCGGCGGCCTTCGCGAGCGGGACGGCGGTCGCCTTCGAGGTGAAGGGGACGGTCCGGGAGGCGCGCGGGTTGGCCTCCAGGACGTAGAGGATGTCGCCGGCCATCGCGAACTGGATGTTGATCAGACCGCGCACGCCGACGCCCTTGGCGATGGCCTCGGTGGAGGCGCGCAGCCGCTTGATGTCGAAGCCGCCGAGGGTGATCGGGGGCAGGGCGCAGGCCGAGTCGCCGGAGTGGATGCCGGCTTCCTCGATGTGCTCCATGACGCCGCCGAGGTAGAGCTCCTCGCCGTCGTAGAGGGCGTCGACGTCGATCTCGATGGCGTCGTCGAGGAAGCGGTCGACCAGGACCGGCCGGGTGGGGCTGATCTCGGTGGACTCGGCGATGTACGACTCCAGGCGGGACTCGTCGTAGACGATCTCCATGCCGCGGCCGCCGAGCACGTACGAGGGGCGTACGAGGACGGGGTAGCCGATCTCGTCGGCGATGGCCTTGGCGCCGGCGAAGGTGGTCGCGGTGCCGTGCTTGGGGGCGGGGAGACCGGCCTCGGCGAGGACCTGGCCGAAGGCGCCGCGGTCCTCGGCGGCGTGGATGGCCTCCGGGGAGGTGCCGACGACGGTCACGCCGTTGTCCTTGAGCGCCTGGGACAGGCCCAGCGGGGTCTGGCCGCCGAGCTGGACGACGACACCGGCGACGGGGCCGGCCAGCGTCTCGGCGTGGACGATCTCCAGGACGTCCTCGAGCGTGAGCGGCTCGAAGTACAGACGGTCGGAGGTGTCGTAGTCCGTGGAGACGGTCTCCGGGTTGCAGTTGACCATCACGGTCTCGTAGCCCGCGTCGCTGAGCGCGAAGGAGGCGTGGACGCAGGAGTAGTCGAACTCGATGCCCTGGCCGATGCGGTTCGGGCCGGAGCCCAGGATGATCACGGCGGGCTTGGTGCGCGGCGCGACCTCGCTCTCCTCGTCGTACGAGGAGTAGAAGTACGGGGTCTTGGCGGCGAACTCGGCGGCGCAGGTGTCGACCGTCTTGTAGACCGGGCGGACGCCCAGGGCGTGCCGGACCTCGCGGACGACGTCCTCGCGCAGACCGCGGATCTCTGCGATCTGGGCGTCGGAGAAGCCGTGGCGCTTGGCCTCGGCGAGGATCTCCGGGTCGAGCTTGTCGGCGGCGGCCAGCTCGTCGGCGATCTCCTTGATCAGGAAGAGCTGGTCGACGAACCACGGGTCGATCTTCGTGGCGTCGAAGACCTCCTGCGGGGTGGCGCCGGCCCGGATGGCCTGCATGACGGTGTTGATGCGGCCGTCGGTCGGGCGGACCGACTCGCGGAGCAGCTCGGCCTTGTCGCCGGGCTCGCCGACGAAGGTGAACTGCGAGCCCTTCTTCTCCAGGGAGCGCAGGGCCTTCTGGAGCGCCTCGGTGAAGTTGCGGCCGATCGCCATGGCCTCGCCGACCGACTTCATGGTCGTGGTCAGCGTGGAGTCGGCGGAGGGGAACTTCTCGAAGGCGAAGCGCGGGGCCTTGACGACGACGTAGTCGAGCGTGGGCTCGAAGGACGCCGGGGTCTTCTCCGTGATGTCGTTGGGGATCTCGTCCAGCGTGTAGCCGACGGCGAGGCGGGCCGCGATCTTGGCGATCGGGAAGCCGGTCGCCTTGGAGGCGAGCGCCGAGGAGCGGGAGACACGCGGGTTCATCTCGATGACGATGATCCGGCCGTCGACCGGGTCGATCGCGAACTGGATGTTGCAGCCGCCGGTGTCGACGCCGACCTCGCGGATGATCGCGATGCCGATGTCGCGCAGCCGCTGGTACTCGCGGTCGGTGAGCGTCATCGCCGGGGCGACGGTGATCGAGTCACCGGTGTGGACGCCCATCGGGTCGAAGTTCTCGATGGAGCAGACGACCACGACGTTGTCGTTCTTGTCGCGCATCAGCTCCAGCTCGTACTCCTTCCAGCCGAGGATGGACTCCTCCAGGAGCACCTCGGTGGTCGGGGAGAGAGTGAGGCCCTGGCCCGCGATGCGGCGCAGCTCGTCCTCGTCGTGGGCGAAGCCGGAGCCGGCGCCGCCCATGGTGAAGGAGGGGCGGACGACGACGGGGTAGCCGCCGAGGGTGTCGACGCCCTTGATGACGTCGTCCATGGTGTGGCAGATGACCGAGCGGGCGGACTCGCCGTAGCCGATCTTGGCCTTGACGGCCTCGACGACGCCCTTGAAGAGGTCGCGGTCCTCGCCCTTGTTGATGGCCTCGACGTTGGCGCCGATGAGCTCGACGCCGTACTTCTCCAGGACGCCCTGCTCGTGCATGGAGATCGCGGTGTTGAGCGCGGTCTGGCCGCCGAGGGTGGGCAGGAGGGCGTCGGGGCGCTCCTTGGCGATGATCTTCTCGACGAACTCGGGGGTGATCGGCTCGACGTACGTGGCGTCGGCGATCTCCGGGTCGGTCATGATCGTGGCCGGGTTGGAGTTGACCAGGATGACCCGCAGGCCCTCGGCCTTGAGGACGCGGCAGGCCTGGGTGCCGGAGTAGTCGAACTCGGCGGCCTGGCCGATGACGATCGGGCCGGAGCCGATGACCAGGACGGACTGGATATCGGTGCGCTTAGGCACGCTCGGCCTCCATGAGGGATACGAAGCGGTCGAAGAGGTACGCGGCGTCGTGCGGGCCCGCGGCCGCCTCGGGGTGGTACTGGACGGAGAAGGCCGGCTGGTCGAGCAGCCGCAGGCCTTCCACGACGTTGTCGTTCAGGCACACGTGGGAGACCTCGGCGCGCCCGTAGGGGGTGTCGGAGACCTTGTCGAGGGGCGCGTCGACGGCGAAGCCGTGGTTGTGCGCGGTGACCTCGACCTTGCCGGTGGTGCGGTCCTGGACGGGCTGGTTGATGCCGCGGTGGCCGTACTTCAGCTTGTAGGTGCCGAAGCCGAGGGCGCGGCCGAGGATCTGGTTGCCGAAGCAGATGCCGAAGAGCGGCGTCCCGCGCTCCAGGACTGCCTGCATGACGGCGACGGGACCGTCGGCGGTGGCCGGGTCGCCGGGGCCGTTGGAGAAGAAGACGCCGTCCGGGTCCACCGCGTAGACGTCCTCGGCGGTGGCGGTGGCGGGCAGCACGTGCACCTCGATGCCGCGCTCGGCCATCCGGTGCGGGGTCATGCCCTTGATGCCGAGGTCGACGGCGGCGACGGTGAACTTCTTCTCGCCGATCGCGGGGACGACGTACGGCTCCTTGGTGGCGACCTCGGCGTAGAGGTTCGCGCCCTTCATCTGGGGCTGCGCCTGCACGCGGGAGAGCAGCTCGGCCTCGGGGGCGACACCCGCGCCGGAGCCGCTGTTCAACGCGGTGCCGGAGAAGATGCCGACGCGCATGGCGCCCCGCTCTCGCAGGTGGCGGGTGAGGGCGCGGGTGTCGATGCCGGAGATGCCGACGACGCCCTGGCGCTCCAGTTCCTCGTCGAGGGTGCGGGTGGCGCGCCAGTTGGAGGAGACGCGGGCGGGGTCGCGGACGACGTAGCCGGAGACCCAGATGCGGCCGGACTCGGGGTCCTCGTCGTTGACGCCGGTGTTGCCGACGTGCGGGGCGGTCATGACCACGACCTGGCGGTGGTACGACGGGTCGGTGAGGGTCTCCTGGTACCCGGACATGCCGGTGGAGAACACGGCCTCGCCGAAGGTCTCCCCCACGGCCCCGTAGGCGCGGCCGCTGAAGGTGCGGCCGTCCTCCAGGACGAGTACGGCGGGAACCTTCACGGCTCCCCTGGTGGAGGTCGTCATCGTGCGATGCCTTCCGTCGTGCTTACGGGGTTCATGGAGTTGATGGCCTCGACCCAGGCGGTGTGCTCGGCCGCCCGGTCGGACCGGAAGCCGGAGTCGAGCAGCTTGTCGCCGTGCGCCCAGGTGATGATCAGCAGGCCGCCCTCGGCGAGGACCTTGCCGGCGATGCCCTTGTCGAGGCGGGCCTCACGCAGGGCCTCGGCCGGGACGAAGAAGTCGTTCGCCCCGGGGCGTACGACGGCGAGTCCGGCGTCGGTGAGCGTGAGCTCGACGCGGCTGCGGGTGCCGAGGCCGTGGGCGACGATCCGGTCGAGCCACTGCCCGGCGGTCGTGGACCCGTGGTAGCGCCCGCTGAGAGTCAGTTTCGCCGCACCGGCCGTCTGCGGCGCGGTGGGCAGCTCGGGCAGGTCCGACTGGAGGCTGCCGCGCCACTTCCAGCCCTGGCGCATCAGCCAGTAGACGAAGGCGATGAAGAGCAGGAGCCCGACGACCCAGCCGATCCTTCCGGCCCAGTCGGTCACCTCCGCCGACTTCTGATCGGCTGCCTCTGCGGCGATTGCGATGAGTGGTGTCACGCCAGCTTCCCGTCCACGACCGTTGCCCGGCCCCGCAGGAAGGTGTGGGTGACGCGTCCCGGCAGCTCACGGCCCTCGTAGGGGGTGTTTCGGCTGCGGGAGGCGAAGTCCGCGGGGTCCACCACACCACGGTAAGCCGGATCGACCAGGGTCAGGTTCGCGGGCTCACCTGCCGAGACGGGTCGTCCGTGGCCCTTGGCCCGTCCGATGCGGGCGGGCGCGAAGGACATGCGGTCGGCGACGCCGGCCCAGTCGAGGAGGCCGGTCTCGACCATCGTCTGCTGGACGACGGAGAGGGCGGTCTCCAGGCCGACCATGCCCATGGCGGCCGCGGCCCACTCGCAGTCCTTGTCCTCGTGGGGGTGCGGGGCGTGGTCGGTGGCGACGATGTCGATCGTGCCGTCGGCCAGGGCCTCGCGCAGCGCGAGGACGTCCTTCTCGGTGCGCAGCGGCGGGTTGACCTTGTAGACGGGGTCGTACGAGCGGACCAGCTCGTCCGTGAGGAGGAGGTGGTGGGGGGTGACCTCGGCGGTGACGTCGATGCCGCGGGACTTGGCCCAGCGGACGATCTCGACGGAGCCGGCGGTGGAGAGGTGGCAGATGTGGACGCGGGAGCCGACGTGCTCGGCGAGGAGGACGTCGCGGGCGATGATCGACTCCTCGGCGACGGCGGGCCAGCCGCCGAGGCCCAGCTCGGCGGAGACGATGCCCTCGTTCATCTGGGCGCCCTCGGTGAGGCGGGGCTCCTGGGCGTGCTGGGCGACGACGCCGCCGAAGGCCTTCACGTACTCCAGGGCGCGGCGCATGATGACGGCGTCGTCGACGCACTTGCCGTCGTCGGAGAAGACCGTGACGCCGGCGGCGGAGTCGTGCATGGCGCCGAGCTCGGCGAGCTTCTTGCCCTCCAGGCCGACGGTGACGGCGCCGATGGGCTGCACGTCGCAGTAGCCGGACTCCTTGCCGAGGCGGTAGACCTGCTCGACGACACCGGCGGTGTCGGCGACCGGGTGGGTGTTGGCCATGGCGAAGACGGCGGTGAAGCCGCCTGAGGCGGCGGCGCGGGTGCCGGTGAGAACGGTCTCGGAGTCCTCGCGGCCGGGCTCGCGCAGGTGGGTGTGGAGGTCGACCAGGCCGGGCAGCAGGATCCGGCCCTGTGCCTCGATGACGGTGGCGCCCTCGGCGGACAGGTCCGTACCGACCTGCTCGATGGTCTCGCCGTCGACCAGGACGTCCTGGACCTCGCCGCCCAGCACCTGCGCACCGCGGATAAGGATCTTGCTCATGGTTACTTGTTCTCCTCGGTACGGGTGTGGGTGACGGCCGAGTCGTTGCCGCCCAGAAGCAGGTAGAGGACCGCCATCCGGATGGACACGCCGTTGGCGACCTGCTCGACGACCGTGCAGCGGTCGGAGTCGGCGACCTCGGCGGTGATCTCCATGCCGCGGACCATGGGGCCGGGGTGCATGACGATGGCGTGCTCGGGCATCTTCGCCATCCGGTCGCCGTCGAGCCCGTACCGGCGCGAGTACTCGCGCTCGGTGGGGAAGAAGGCGGCGTTCATCCGCTCGCGCTGCACACGCAGCATCATGACCGCGTCCGACTTCGGCAGCACCCGGTCGAGGTCGTACGAGACCTCGCAGGGCCAGGTCTCGACGCCGACGGGGACCAGGGTGGGCGGGGCCACCAGGGTGACCTCGGCGCCGAGGGTGTGCAGCAGGTCGACGTTGGAGCGGGCGACCCGGCTGTGCAGGACGTCACCGACGAGCGTGATCCGCTTGCCCGCGAGGTCCCGACCGAGCCCGGCGTCCCTGCCGACCAGGCGGCGGCGCATGGTGAAGGCGTCGAGGAGGGCCTGGGTGGGGTGCTGGTGGGTGCCGTCGCCCGCGTTGACGACGGGGGCGTCGATCCAGCCGGAGGTGGCGAGGCGGTACGGGGCTCCGGAGGCGCTGTGCCGGATGACGACCGCGTCGACGCCCATGGCCTCCAGGGTCTGCGCGGTGTCCTTGAGGGACTCGCCCTTGGAGACGCTGGAGCCCTTGGCCGTGAAGTTGATCACGTCGGCGGAGAGGCGCTTCTCGGCGGCCTCGAAGGAGATCCGGGTCCGCGTGGAGTCCTCGAAGAAGAGGTTGCAGATGGTCCGGCCGCGCAGCGTCGGCAGCTTTCTGATGGGCCGGTCGGCCACCCGGGCCATCTCCTCGGCGGTGTCGAGGATCAGGACGGCGTCGTCGCGGGTGAGGTCGGCGGCCGAGATGAGGTGACGCATCATCGGGGTGTCTCTCCGTGGTGGGGAGGTGTGAGGGCATGCGGGGGCGCAGGGGTGTGCCCCGGCCCCGCGGGGGAAGCCGGTCCGGCTAGGCGGAGGGCCTGGAGCCGAGCAGGACGGTGTCGCGACCGTCCTCCTCGGCGAGCTGGACCTTGACCGTCTCCCGCAGCGACGTGGGGAGGTTCTTGCCGACGTAGTCGGCCCGGATCGGAAGCTCGCGGTGGCCGCGGTCGACGAGGACGGCGAGCTGGACGGCGCGGGGCCGGCCGATGTCGCCGAGGGCGTCGAGGGCGGCGCGGATGGTGCGGCCGGAGAAGAGCACGTCGTCGACGAGGACGACCAGACGGCCGTCGATGCCGTCACCGGGGATCTCGGTGCGGCCGATGGCACGGGCGGGCTTCAGCCGCAGGTCGTCCCGGTACATGGTGATGTCGAGGGATCCGACCGGGATCCTGGTGCCGGTGATCGATTCGAGCTTCTCGGCGAGCCGGCGGGCGAGGAAGACACCGCGGGTGGGAATGCCGAGGAGAACCACGTCGTCCGCGCCCTTGGCGCGCTCGACGATCTCGTGTGCGATGCGGGTGAGGACCCGCGCGATGTCCGGGGCCTCGAGAACGGGCCGCGCGTCGTCGCCGTACTGCTGCTGGGTGTCCATGAAGAAACGGACCTCCTTCTCCGCCTCACGGGACGGCTCTTAAAGGACGTCGGATTTGCGCCGTCAACGTTACCAGTACCGGTCGGCCGTCCTGCTCGCCCCCCGGTCGCCACTCCGCGCACCGCCCCTCGGGAGGGGGTGGTGCGGACCTTTCGGCTTGACGGGAAAGAGTAACGCTGCGTAACCTCACAGTGAGTTACCAGCCGCGCGGCGCAGCCGCATGTCGTCACAGCGTCCGGGAGCGTTATGTCCAGCGAATACGCAAAGCAGCTCGGGGCCAAACTCCGCGCCATCCGCACCCAGCAGGGTCTCTCCCTCCACGGGGTGGAGGAGAAGTCCCAGGGGCGCTGGAAGGCCGTCGTGGTGGGCTCGTACGAGCGTGGCGACCGCGCGGTGACCGTGCAGCGCCTTGCCGAGCTGGCTGATTTCTACGGGGTGCCGGTGCAGGAGCTCCTGCCGGGCACGACTCCGGGCGGAGCCGCCGAGCCGCCGCCGAAGCTGGTCCTGGACCTGGAGCGCCTGGCCCACGTCCCGCAGGAGAAGGCGGGCCCGCTCCAGCGCTACGCGGCGACGATCCAGTCGCAGCGCGGCGACTACAACGGCAAGGTGCTGTCGATCCGCCAGGACGACCTGCGCACCCTCGCCGTCATCTACGACCAGTCCCCCTCGGTCCTCACCGAGCAGCTGATCAGCTGGGGCGTCCTCGACGCGGACGCGCGCCGCGCGGTCGCCCACGAGGACAACTGACCTGCCGCTTCCTGCCGGAGGCTCAGCAGAAACGTACCGCCGGGCCCGTGGACGTCATCCGACGTCCACGGGCCCGGCGTCTTTCGTCTCACCCGCCACAGGGAACCCAGCAAGCCCAGGGAACCCACCGGGGAGCCCGGAGAGCCCACGGGGAGCCCGGGGAACGCCGAAGGGGCCCGCAGCACGAATGCTGCGGGCCCCTTCGACCGCCGGTGACGTCCGAGGACTCAGGCCGGCTCAGGCCTCGGTGTCCCGGCGCAGCCGCGGCTTCAAGTCCTTGAAGCGCGCGAGCAGGCCGTTGACGAAGGTCGGGGACTCGTCCGTGGAGAACTCCTTGGCGAGTTGCACCGCCTCGTCGATCGCGACCGCGTCCGGCGTACCGTCCTCCCAGATCAGCTCGTACGCACCGAGGCGCACGATGTTCCGGTCGGCGACCGGCATCCGGTCGAGGTCCCAGTCCACCGCGTAGGTCGCGATGAGCTCGTCGATCCGCGCCACGTGGGCCGCGTACCCCTCGACCAGCTGCATGGTGAAGTCGTTGACCGGCGGCTGACGGTCGTCCGACCGCGCGTGCCGGATCTGGTCCGCGAGGACCTCCTGGACGGAGGCTCCGCGCTGGTCCGCCTCGAAGAGGATCTGGAAGGCGCGCTTGCGGGCCTTGCTCCGAGCGGCCACGGTTACTTGTTCACCCGGCCGAGGTAGCTGCCGTCGCGGGTGTCGACCTTGACCTTCTCACCGGTGGTGATGAAGAGCGGGACCTGCATCTCGTAACCCGTCTCCAGCTTGGCCGGCTTGGTGCCGCCGGTGGAGCGGTCGCCCTGGACGCCCGGGTCGGTGTGCTCGATCGTCAGCTCGACGGCGGCCGGGAGCTCGACGTAGAGCACCTCGCCCTCGTGCTGGGCGACGGAGGCGGTGAAGCCCTCGATGAGGAAGTTGGCGGTGTCGCCGACGGCCTTGCGCTCGACCATCAGCTGGTCGTACGTCTCCATGTCCATGAAGACGAAGTAGTCGCCGTCCATGTAGGAGAACTGCATGTCGCGGCGGTCGATGGTGGCCGTGTCGACCTTCACGCCGGCGTTGAAGGTCTTGTCGACGACCTTGCCGGACAGCACGTTCTTGAGCTTGGTGCGCACGAAGGCCGGGCCCTTGCCGGGCTTGACGTGCTGGAACTCGATGACGGACCAGAGCTGGCCGCCTTCGAGCTTGAGCACCATGCCGTTCTTGAGGTCGTTCGTGGAAGCCACGGTTGCGGAATCTCCTGGACTGACGTGGGACCACGGAGGCGTACGCGCCTCACAGCGCGAGCAGCTCCTTGGTCGTGATGGTGAGTAGCTCGGGTCCGCCGTCCGCCTCCTGGCGCACGACGAGCGTGTCGTCGATCCGGACCCCGCCCCGGCCCGGGAGGTGGACCCCCGGTTCGACGGTGACCGGCACACAAGCGTCCAGTTTACCCATGGCGGAGGGTGAGAGCTGCGGGTCCTCGTCGATTTCGAGTCCGACCCCGTGCCCGGTGAGGGGTACGGCCGCCTCCGCGTGCCCCGCCGCGTCCAGGATCTGGCGGGCCGCACGGTCCACGTCACGGTACTCGGCGCCGGGTACGAGGGACTCCCGGCCGGCCCGCTGAGCGGCGAAGACGAGCTCGTAGAGCTCGATCTGCCAGTCGGCCGGCGTCGTTCCGATGACGAACGTGCGACCGATCTCGCACCGGTAGCCGCGGTAGTCGGCGCCGAGGCACACCGAGAGGAAATCACCCTCCTCGACCCGGCGGTCGGTGGGCCGGTGCCCGCGCCGCCCGGAATGCGGACCGGTCGCCACCGAGGTGGGGAAGGCGGCCCCGTCGGCCCCGTGGTCGACGAGCCGCCGCTCCAGCTCCAGGGCGAGGTGCCGCTCCGTCCGGCCCACCAGGATCGACTCCAGAAGCTCCCCGAGCGCCTGGTCGGCGATCTCGGCGGCGATCCGGAGGCAGGCGATCTCGTCCTCGTCCTTGACGATCCTCAGCTGTTCCACGGCGCACGCGAGGTCGGCGAGCCGCAGTCCCGGCGCGATGGAACCCATCTCCCGGTGCCGGGCCACGGTCAGGTGGTGTTCCTCCACGGCGAGCGCGTCGGCGCCCGCCCGGCGGGCGAGGTCGACGGCGGCGACGGCCGGATCGCCGCCCCCGGTCGGCAGGACCTGCCGGCGGAGCAGCTCGTCGAGCCGTCCGTCGGCCGGTTCGCCGCCGGGCGCGACGGGGCAGAGCAGGACGTCGGCGTCCGGCTCCGGCCCGACGAGGAGGACGGCGCCGGGGGGCGAACCGCCCGCGAGATAGCGGACGTTGGCGGGGCGGGAGACCAGGGCCGCCGGGCTGCCCGCGGCCGCGCACCGATCGCGCAGCCGTACACGGCGGTCCGCATACACCTCTGACATGCTCCGAGCGTACGAGGAGCGCGCCGCGGTGGCCTGTTCAGCACGGCCGTCCGGGCGGGGCGCCCGGGGGCGTCCCGCCCGGACGGGCCAGGAGGTCACCAGGTGGGCGGGCTGGCTATCGCGCGGGCCAGGACGTCGTCGAGGACCCGGGCGGTGGTCTCGACGTCGTACGTGGAGTTGTCGATGATCGGCAGCCCCGAGCCGTACCAGCCGGCCATCCGGCCGTGGATGGCGGCGACCTCCTCATCGGAGAGACGCCGGTTGCCGCTGCGCTCGGCGTTGCGCTCCAGGACGATCTCCAGCCCCGGGAGCAGCACGACGGGCAGCAGGCCGGGGCCGACGTGGCGCTTCCAGCCGCCGAGGCCGACGACGGGCCGGTCGGGGAAGACCGCGTCGTCGACGATGCACGAGATGCCGTTGGCGAGGAAGTTGCGCGCGGCGAAGCCGCAGGTGCGGCGGGCGAGCCGGTACTGCGCCTCGGAGTGCTCGTTCCAGCCGGACTGCGGGTCGGCGAAGCCGGAGCAGACCCACTCGCGCACGTCGTCGAGGCTGATGTGCGCGGTGGGCACGCGGCGGCGCTGCGCCCAGTGCCGGGCGACGGTCGTCTTGCCGGCGCCCGCCGGGCCGATCAGCAGCACGGCGAGCGTCGCGGTGCCCGTACCGGCGCCGTGCTCCACGGGGGGCGCGAGCGGCACGCCCACGGGCGGCAGCGGCACATGGCCGGTGAGGTCCGCGCGAGCGGGCGGAGCCACCGGGTGCCGCGCCGTTGCCTGGTGCGAGGGCACGGCCCAGCCCGCGGCGCCGGAGCCCGAGGGCGGCGGGGCGGCGTGCGGAGGCGGGGCGGCCTGCGGAGGCGGTGCGGCCTGCGGAGGCGCCCCGTGAGCGGGACGGGACGTCGCGGCCTGGACGGCCGGGTGCACACCGAGCCGGGACCCGGCGGGCGGCGGCCCGGCGGGCGGCCCTGCCGGTGGTGACCCAGCGGCAGCCAGGCCGGCGGACGGCCCCGAAGGGGGTCCGGCGGGTGCTCCCGGGGGCGGTCCGGCAGGCGATCCCGCGGGCGGCCCCGAAGGCGCCGCTCCCGCGGGCGTCCCCGGGTGCGCCACCGCCTGGGGAGGCGAGGGCGGTACGGGCGGCTGCCCGCCCTGCTGCGGGCCGCTCCCCGCGCCGCTCGCGGGAGCCGCGCTCAGGGGAACGCCGCTCGCGGGAACGGGAACGATGCCGGGCCCCGGCGCCTGACCCGATCGCTCGGGCGGTGGCAGCGGACCCCCCACTGCGTGCTGCATCCGGTGCCACTCCGTCTCGTACGCCTGATGTATCCGGTGCCGCCGGAACGTTACCGCCCCCGGCCCCCACAGGGGGAACGGCCGGGGACGCCCCCTGGTGCCCGGTCAGCCCGCCAGTTCCTCGGCGAGCGCCCGAAGGGCCAGCCGGTAGGACCCGATCCCGAACCCGGCCACCGTGCCGGTCGCCACGGCCGCGACGACCGAGGTGTGCCGGAACTCCTCCCGCGCGTACGGGTTCGAGATGTGGACCTCGATCAACGGCGCGGTCCGCTGGGCGGCGGCGTCACGCATCCCGTACGAGTAGTGCGTGAACGCGCCCGGGTTGATCACCACGGGGGTCGACGTGTCCGCGGCCTCGTGGAGCCAGCGGATCATCTCGCCCTCGTCGTTCGTCTCCCGCACCTCGACGTCGAAGCCGAGCTCCGCGCCGAGGGTCCTGCAGGACTCGACGAGCCCCTTGTAGGAGGTGGCGCCGTAGATGTCGGGCTCACGGGAGCCGAGCCGGCCCAGGTTGGGGCCGTTGAGCACCAGAACCGGACGGGGCTCGCTCACGCCGACACCTCGCCGTACGCCGCGATCAGGACCGCCGGGTCGGGGCCCTCCAGGACGGTGGGCTTGCCGATCCCGTCGAGCACGATGAAGCGGAGCAGGTCGCCGCGGGACTTCTTGTCGACCCGCATGGTCTCCAGGAGCTTGGGCCACTGGTCGCCGCGGTAGGTGAGCGGCAGCCCGACGGACTCCAGGATCGCGCGGTGCCGGTCGGCGGTGGCGTCGTCGAGCCGCCCGGCGAGCCGGCCGAGTTCGGCGGCGAAGACCATGCCGACGGAGACGGCGGCGCCGTGGCGCCACTTGTACCGCTCGTTCTTCTCGATGGCGTGGGCGAGGGTGTGGCCGTAGTTGAGGATCTCCCGGCGGCCGGACTCCTTCAGGTCGCCGGAGACGACCTCCGCCTTCACCTTGATCGAGCGGACGAGCAGCTCGGCGGTGTGCGGCCCGGCGGGGGTGCGGGCGGCCTCCGGGTCCTCCTCGATGAGGTCGAGGATCACCGGGTCGACGATGAAGCCGGCCTTGATGATCTCCGCGAGACCGCTGACGTAGTCGTGCACCGGCAGCGAGTCGAGGGCCGCCAGGTCGCAGAGGACGCCGGCGGGCGGGTGGAAGGCGCCGACGAGGTTCTTGCCCTCGGCGGTGTTGATGCCCGTCTTGCCGCCGACGGCCGCGTCGACCATGGCGAGGACCGTCGTGGGTACGGCGATCCAGCGCACGCCGCGCAGCCAGGTCGCGGCCACGAAGCCGGCCAGGTCGGTGGTGGCGCCGCCGCCGACGCCCACGATGACGTCGCTGCGGGTGAAGCCGGTCTGGCCCAGCGCCTTCCAGCAGTAGGCGGCGACCTCCACGGTCTTCGCCTCCTCGGCGTTCGGCACCTGGATGGCGACCGTCTCGTACCCCTGGTCGGCCAGGTCCGCGCGGAGCGCCTCGCCGGTGTCGGCGAGCGCCTCGGGGTGGATCACGGCGACCCGCTTGGCCTGGGTGCCGATCAGACCCGGGAGCTCGTCGAGCAGCTGCCGGCCGACCAGCACCTCGTACGGATCCGTGCCCGCGCTGCCCGCGACCTGGATGCGGGTGACTTCCTGGTCCGTCGTCATGCGTCCTTCTTCAGATCCAGTGCCGCGAGGACCGCGTCCGCGACCTCTTCGGGGGTGCGGTCGTCGGTGGTGACGACGGCCCGGGCGACTTCGGTGTACAGGTGGCGGCGCGCCTCCATCAGCTCGCGCCACTGGCGGCGCGGGTTGACCGCGAGCAGCGGCCGCGCGGCGTTGAGGCCGACCCGGCGGACCGCCTCGTCGACGTCCATCGAGAGGTACGCGACGGGCAGCCCGGCGAGCAGGGTGCGGGTTCCGGCGTCGAGGACCGCGCCGCCGCCCAGGGCGAGGACGCCCTCGTGCTCGGCGACGGCCGTGGCGACGGCGGCCCGTTCGAGGGCGCGGAAGTGCTCCTCGCCGTCCTCGACGAAGATGTCGGAGATCTCGCGTCCCTCGGCGGCGACGATGTCGGCGTCGGTGTCCCGGTAGGGCGCGCCGAGCCGTTCGGCCAGGAGCGCGCCCACCGTGGACTTGCCGGATCCCATGGGTCCGACGAGGACGACCAGAGGTCCGGCGGTCACCGGATGTGCAGGTTGTCGAGGTACGACCGGACGTTGCGGCGGGTCTCGGGGACCGAGTCGCCGCCGAACTTCTCGACGACCGCGTCCGCGAGGACCAGCGCGACCATGGCCTCGGCGACGATGCCGGCGGCGGGGACGGCGCACACGTCGGAGCGCTGGTGGTGGGCCTGGGTGGCCTCGCCGGTGGCGACGTCGACGGTGGCGAGCGCGCGGGGGACGGTCGCGATGGGCTTCATCGCGGCGCGGACGCGCAGCAGCTCACCGGTGGTCAGGCCGCCCTCGGTGCCGCCGGAGCGGCCGGAGGTGCGCCTGAGGCCGTCGTCGGTCCTCACGATCTCGTCGTGGGCCTGGGAGCCGGGCACGCGGGCGAGGTCGAAGCCGTCGCCGACCTCGACGCCCTTGATGGCCTGGATGCCCATGAGAGCGGCCGCGAGCCGGGCGTCGAGGCGCCGGTCCCAGTGGACGTGCGAGCCGAGCCCGACGGGCACGCCGTAGGCGAGGACCTCGACGACGCCACCGAGCGTGTCGCCGTCCTTGTGGGCCTGGTCGATCTCGGCGACCATCGCCTTCGACGCGTCGGCGTCGAGGCAGCGGACCGGGTCGGCGTCGAGCTTCTCGACGTCGGCGGGGGTCGGGTAGACGCCGTACGGGGCCTTGGCGGCGGCCAGCTCGACGACGTGCGAGACGATGTCGATGCCCGCGGTCTCCTTGATGAAGGAGCGGGCGATCGCGCCGAGGGCGACACGGGCGGCGGTCTCACGGGCGCTGGCGCGCTCCAGGATCGGCCGGGCCTCGTCGAAGCCGTACTTCTGCATGCCGGCCAGGTCGGCGTGGCCGGGCCGGGGCCGGGTCAGGGGGGCGTTGCGGCCCGTCTCCTTGAGCTCCGAGGGGTCGACCGGGTCGGCCGACATGACCTTCTCCCACTTGGGCCACTCGGTGTTGCCGACCATGACGGCGATCGGGGAGCCGAGGGAGAGCCCGTGGCGGACGCCGCCGAGGAAGGTGATCTCGTCCTGCTCGAACTTCATCCGGGCGCCACGCCCATAGCCGAGACGTCGCCGCGCGAGGTGGTCCGCCACCAGCTCTGTGGTGACCGGGACGCCGGCGGGAAGACCCTCCAGCGTCGCGACCAGCGCGGGTCCGTGGGATTCCCCAGCGGTCAGCCAACGCAACCTGCTCAACGATGCTCCTCATGCTCGCGCCTGGGCACTGCGACGACGCGGCCGGGTGCGCGGCCCTGGCCCGCCACCACCGATCCTCCCACGTCCGGGGCGTCCACTTGGTCGCCGGTCCAGCTATCGGACGCGCGTCTCGTCCCGCTGGGCGGTCCCGTCGGGATCCTCGGCCCACTCGGCCCCCTCGGCCTCCTCTGTCTCCGGGGCGGAGGAGGAACGACTCCTCAGCCAGGTGAGGAAGCCGTAGGCCACGGTCAGGCCGAACAGGGCGAGCACGGTGTAGCGCGCCCACGCGGGCAGCGAGCTGAAGAACCCCACCCAGAGAAAGCGCACCACGTCCACGCCCGCGTCCCACTTCGACGCCAGCAGAGTTTCCCCGCCCATGCCCCTCGTACTCCCCCGTGTTCGTCCTGCTCCCCGTGCCCGCTGTCCGGCACGGGCTCCCGCCTACCGGGCGGCGAGCGCCCGTTCCCCCGCCGCCCGCATGGCGGTCAGCGGCGCCCTCGGGACACCCGTCATCTGTTCGACCTGGAGGACGGCCTGGTGGACGAGGAGGTCGAGGCCGCCGACCACCTTGCCGCCGCGGTCGGACCAGGCCGCCGCGAGCGCGGTCGGCCAGGGGTCGTACAGGACGTCGAAGAGCGTGCCGACCGCGTCGGGGACGTCGGTGGCGAGGGCGTTCGTGGTGCCGGCCGGGGTGGTCGCGATGACCAGCGGGGACGCGAAGGCCTCCGCCGCGTCGTCCCAGCCGGCGGTACGGACGTCCACACCGAGCCGCTCGCCCCAGCCGCGCATCTCCTCGGCACGCGCCTCGCTGCGTACGTACGCCGTGACGGGCCCCGCGCAGATCCGGGCCAGCGCGGCGAGCGCGGAGGAGGCGGTGGCGCCGGCGCCGAGGATCGCCGCCGACTCGACCTTCTCGACGCCCCGCTCCCGGAGGGCGGCGATCATGCCGGGGATGTCGGTGTTGTCGCCGACCAGGCGGCCGTCTTCGCGGAAGACGACCGTGTTGACGGCCTCCACGGAGGCCGCCGTGTCGCTGATCTCGTCGAGCAGCGGGATGATCGACCGCTTGAGGGGCATGGTCAGCGACAGACCGGCCCAGGTCGCGTCGAGCTCGGCCACGAAGCCGGGCAGCGCCGCCTCGTCGACCTCGAAGCGGTCGTACGACCACGCGTCGAGGCCGAGCTCGGCGTACGCGGCCCGGTGCAGGACCGGGGAGAGCGAGTGGGCGATCGGCGAACCGAGGACGGCCGCGCGGTGTTGCGTGCTCACTGGCCCTGTTCCCGTTCCTTCTCGTACTCCGCGACGTTCCGGTTGTGCTCCTTGAGCGTCACGGAGAAGACCGTCTTGTTCTCGTTGATCGACACGAAGTAGTACCACGGGCCGTCGGCCGGGCTCATCGCCGAGTTCAGCGCCTCGATGCCGGGGTTGCTGATGGGACCGGGAATGAGGCCCTTCACGTCGAACGCGTACGTGTTGTACGGGTCCTTGATCTTGCGCATCTCCTCGACGGATCCGACGTCGAGCGTGCTCGTGCCCCTGAGGTAGTTCACCGTGGAGTCGAACTCCAGGCGCCCCACGGTCTCCACGTTGTTCGGCTTGAGCCGGTTGTAGACGACGCGCGCGACCTTGTCGAAGTCGTGCTTGTACTTGCCTTCGACCTGCACCAGGCTCGCGACGGTCAGCAGCTCCCAGGGGCCGCTCAGACCCACGCTCTTCGCCTTACCCTCCAGGTCCAGCTTGGTGTACTCCTGGTTCGCCCGGGACACCATCTTGCGGAGGGCGTCCTCCGGCTTGCTGTTCTTGGCGACGGGGTAGCTCGCCGGGAAGAGGAAGCCTTCCAGCGGGTCCTTGACGTCGTCGTGGTTCTTGGCCCAGTCGGGCAGCCCGAGGGAGTCCGCCTTCGCCTGCGCGATGCCCTTGGTGGTGCCCGCCTTGAGGTCGAGGCGCTTGTCGAGCTGGTCGTACACCCAGGCGTTCCGCTTGCCCTCGGGAATGACGAGGTTGGCCTGGCTGACCGGGTCGAGCATGAGGGAGACCGCGCTCTCGGCCGACATCTCCTTCTTCAGCGTGTAGACGCCCGCCTGGATCGAGAGACCCTTCGGGTTCCGCCCCTGCGCCGAGACGAAGGCGTCGACGCTCTTGACGACACCCGCCTTCTTCAGGATGTTGCCGATCTCGTAGCCGCCGGCGTCCTTCGGGATCTCGACCTGGACCTCACCGCTGCCGGTACCGGCGAAGTCCTCGGCCGCGCCGAACTGGCCCTGCCAGAACTGGTAGCCGAAGTAGCCGACGCCGCCGACGCCGCCCGCCAGGACGAGCGTGACGACCAGGCAGGCCACGCCGTTCTTGCCTTTGCGTTTCTTCGCCTTGCCGCGGCGTTCGCGGTCGCCGCCGCGGGAGCCCCGGCCGGAGCCCGGCTCGTCGTCGTACTCGTCGTACTCGTCGGCACGGTCGTCCCCGCCGGTGAAGAAGGGGTGATTCTCCTCCTCGGGCTCGGGGCGCGCCTCCTCCTCCGGCGCCCAGTCCCTCACCGGCTCCGGCGGGTTCTGCCGGTGGCCGGGAGGCTGGGGCGGCGGGTACGCCTCGGGCGTGCCGTAGAGATCGGGGTTCTGGCCGCCGTACGGATCGGCCGGGGGCGCACCGTATGCCATCGCCGCCTGGCCGGTCTCCCAGTTTCCGTCGTACTGCTGTCCGAGGTTCCCGGGCGTGTCGTACTCGCCCGGGTATCCCGTCCCGTACTGCTGCTGATGCTGCTGCGCGTGCTGTTGGTACTGCTGCTGCTGCATCTGCTGCTGGTACTGCGGATCCACGTAACCGTGGGACTGCTGCGGCTCCTGGTACTGGGGCTGCTGGTACTGCTGCTGATACTGCTGCTGGTACGGGTCGCCCGGGTACTCCTGGCCGTACTCGTTCGCCTGCTGCGGGTGCTGGTACTGCTGCTGGCCCTCCCACCCCTGGTCCCCGTACAACGGGTCCCCTGGGTGCCACGGTTCGGAGCCGGGGCTCCGGCCATACTCAGTCATCGATCCCCAAACAGCCGCGAGGCTTCCGGACGATCCGCCTCTACGTAGTGCGGCAGCTGTTCGAACACCGCCGCATCGCGCGGAACGTTACCGTATCGCGATCAGATGACCACTTCGACGCCCTCACCGGGCGGATTACCTGATACCCGTTCGGACTCAAGAGCGTTCTGCAGGATGATCACAGCGGCGGCCTGGTCGATGACGGACCGGCCCTTCTTGGCCTTGACGCCGGAGGCCCGCAGGCCCTGTGTGGCCGTCACTGTCGTCATGCGCTCGTCGACCAGACGAACGGGCACAGGGGCGATCCCGCGTGCCATCTCCACGGCGAAGGCACGGACCTTGGTCGCGGCAGGACCCTCCCGCCCGCTGAGCGAGCGGGGCAGGCCCACGACGACCTCGATCGGCTCGTACTCCTCGACGATCTGGCGGAGCCGCCGGTGGGCGGCCCGGACGTCACGTCCGGGCACGGTCTCCACCGGCGTGGCGAGGACCCCGTCGGGGTCGCACGAGGCGACCCCGATCCGGGCGTCCCCGACGTCCACCGCGAGACGGCGGCCGCGGCGCATCGTCACGCCGTCTCCCCCACGAGGCGCTCGACGGCGGCGATGGCCTCGCCGACGGCCTCCGGGTTCTGGCCGCCGCCCTGGGCGACGTCCGGCTTGCCGCCGCCACCGCCACCAAGGGTCTTGGCGGCCGTGCGGACCAGTTCGCCGGCCTTGAGACCGCGCTCGCGGGCGGCCTCGTTGGTGGCGATGACGGTAAGCGGCTTGCCGTTGGCCGTGGTGAACAGGGCGACGACGGCGGGACGGCCGCCCGAGATGCGGCCGCGCACGTCGAGGACCAGCCTGCGCAGGTCGTCGGCGCCGGTGCCGTCCGGGACCTGGCCGGTCACCACGGCGACACCGCGGATGTCCTGGGCGGAGTCGACGAGCCCGGCGGCGGCCTGGAGGACCTTCTCCGCGCGGAACTTCTCGATCTCCTTCTCGGCGTCCTTCAGCTTGCCGAGCATGGTGGAGATCTTCTCCGGCAGCTCCTCCGGGCGGCCCTTGACCAGCTCCTGGAGCTGGGCGACGACCGTGTGCTCCTTGGCCAGGAAGCTGTACGCGTCGACGCCGACGAGGGCCTCGATACGGCGCACGCCGGAGCCGATGGACGACTCGCCGAGCAGCTTCACCAGGCCCAGCTGGGCGGTGTTGTGGACGTGCGTACCGCCGCACAGCTCCTTGGAGAAGTCGCCGATGGTGACGACACGCACCTTCTCGCCGTACTTCTCGCCGAACTCGGCGATGGCGCCCTGGCGCTTGGCCTCGTCGATCGGCATGACCTCGGCGTGGACCTCGAGCTCCCGCGAGAGGACCTCGTTGATCTTCTGCTCGACGTCGGTGAGGACCGCGCCGGGGACGGCGTTCGGCGAACCGAAGTCGAAGCGGAAACGACCGGGCTGGTTCTCGGAACCGGCCTGGGCGGCCGTCGGGCCGAGGGCGTCGCGCAGCGCCTGGTGGGTGAGGTGGGTGGCCGAGTGGGCACGGGCGATGGCCCGGCGGCGGCGCACGTCGATGGTGGCGTAGGCGGTGGCGCCCACGGTCACCTCGCCGACCTGCACGGAGCCCTTGTGCACGGAGACGCCGGGCACCGGCTGCTGCACGTCGCGGATGTCGATGACCGCGCCGCTGTGGAGCCTGATCCGGCCCTGGTCGGCGATCTGGCCGCCGCCCTCGGCGTAGAACGGGGTGCGGTCGAGGACGACCTCGACGTCGTCGCCCTCGGAGGCGGCCGGCGAGGGGACACCGTTGACGAGGAGGCCGACGACCGTGGTCTCGCCCTCGGTGTTGGTGTAGCCGGTGAACTCGGTGGCGCCGTTGCCGTCGGCGATCTCCCGGTACGCCGTCATGTCGGCGTGACCGGTCTTCTTGGCCTTGGCGTCGGCCTTGGCGCGGTCCCGCTGCTCCTTCATCAGGCGGCGGAAGCCGTCCTCGTCCACGGAGAGGCCCTGCTCGGAGGCCATCTCCAGGGTGAGGTCGATCGGGAAGCCCCAGGTGTCGTGGAGCAGGAACGCCTTGTCGCCGGAGAGGACCGTGCCGCCGGAGGCCTTGGTCTCGGTGACGGCGGTGTCGAGGATGTTGGTGCCGCCCTTGAGGGCCTTGAGGAAGGCGGCCTCTTCGGCGAGGGCGACGGTCTCGATGCGCTTGCGGTCGGTGATCAGCTCCGGGTACTGCTCGCCCATGGTGTTGATCACGGTGTCCACGAGCTCCTGGACGACCGGTCCTGTGGCGCCGAGCAGACGCATGTTGCGGACGGCGCGGCGCATGATGCGGCGCAGCACGTACCCGCGGCCCTCGTTGCCGGGGGTGACGCCGTCGCCGATGAGCATGACGGAGGTGCGCATGTGGTCGGCGACCACGCGCAGCGAGACGTCGCTCTCCTGGGACGTGCCGTAGTCGACGCCGGTGAGCTCGGTGGCCTTGTCGATGACGACCTGGAGGGTGTCCGTCTCGTACATGTTCTGGACGCCCTGGAGGATCATCGCCAGGCGCTCCAGGCCGAGGCCCGTGTCGATGTTCTTCGACGGCAGCTCGCCGAGGATCGGGAAGTCGTCCTTCCCGGAGCCCTCACCGCGCTCGTACTGCATGAAGACCAGGTTCCAGATCTCCACGTACCGCTCGTCGTTGACGGCCGGGCCGCCCTCGACGCCGAACTCGGGGCCGCGGTCGTAGTTGATCTCGGAGCACGGGCCGCAGGGGCCGGGGACGCCCATCGACCAGTAGTTGTCCTTCTTGCCGAGGCGCTGGATGCGCTCGGCCGGGACGCCGACGACGTCGCGCCAGATCTGCTCGGCCTCGTCGTCCTCCTGGTAGACGGTGATCCAGAGCTTCTCCGGGTCGAGCCCGTAGCCGCCGTGCTCCACCGGGGTGGTCAGCAGCTCCCAGGCGAGCTTGATGGCGCCTTCCTTGAAGTAGTCGCCGAAGGAGAAGTTGCCGCACATCTGGAAGAACGTGCCGTGGCGGGTGGTCTTGCCGACCTCTTCGATGTCGGGCGTGCGCACGCACTTCTGCACGCTGGAGGCGCGCGAGAAGGGCGGCTTGACCTCACCCAGGAAGTAGGGCTTGAAGGGCACCATGCCGGCGGGGACGAGCAGCAGAGTCGGGTCGTCCGCGATGAGCGACGCCGAAGGGACGACGGTGTGCCCGCGCTCCTCGAAGAAGCTCAGCCAGCGGCGGCGGATTTCAGCCGACTCCATCAGTGGTCCTCATTCCGGTTGTACGAGTTCGTGGGGATTGCATACGTCGTGGTGGGGCGCGCGGTGGGATCGAGCGCGGCCCTGCGGCGGGGCGGCGGGAGTTCACGGTCCCGGTCGTCGGCCGGTGCCGCGTCCAGGCCGAGCACCTCGCCCAGTTCGGCCTCCCGCTGGACCATGCCCGCCCTCACGTCGAGGGCGAAGTCCTTGAGGCGGTGGCCGGTCTCGACCGCCTTGTTCGCCGCCTGGGCCGCGAGACTCTCGGGGGTCAACTGCTTCAGCTTCCGGTTGACCTTGGTGGTGGCCCATACGCCGGCGGCTGCGCCGGCCGTGAACCAGAACGTGCGGCGGAACATCGCGGCTCAGCCCTTCTGCTTCCGGCGTCGCGAGGACGGCACGGTACGGCCGACGATCACCGTGCGCCGGGCGGAGGCCCGCGGCACGTCCTCGCCGTCGCCGGCCCGGCCGAGCGCCTTGCGCACCCCGTAGCCGAAGGCGGCGACCTTGACGAGCGGGCCGCCGAAGGTGGAGGCGACGGTGGAGGAGAGCGCGGAGGCGTTGGAGGTGACCTCCTGGACGTCCGACGCGATGGCGTCGACCCGGTCGAGCTGGGTCTGTGCCGAGCGCACGGTCGCGGAGGCGTCGGCCAGCAGGGGGACGGCCTGCTCGGTCACGTCCGCCACGAGCTTGGTGGTCGCCCTGAGCGTCTGCGCCAGCCTCACCAGCACCACGGCGAGGAAGGAGACCAGGATCGCCCAGAAGACGGCCACCAGGATCCCGGCAACCTCTCCACCGGTCACTCTGCACCGCTCTCTTCTGTCGTTGGGCCCTTGTGAAAGTCGTCCTCCGACCCTATCGCGCCCGGGGTGTCGCGCCGTACCTCATTACCGCCCGTGGGGCGGGACTCACGGGAACCGATTGTACGGAGAGCACGTGAATGAGTACGCTCCGTGTCCCATGCGACGGAGCAATCTCCCGGCGGAGCTGAACCGGTTCGTCGGACGGGCCGCCGAGCAGGCCGCACTGACGGCGCTCCTTGACGCGTCCCGCCTGGTCACGGTCGTGGGCGTGGGCGGGGTCGGCAAGACCCGGCTCGCGCTCAGGGCCGCCGAAGAGACGCAGAAACGCTACGGCGACGGGGTCCGGCTCGCCGGGCTCGCGCCGCTGCGCGACCCCGGCCTGGTCGAGTACGCGCTGGTCGAGGCGCTCGGCCTGACCGACCACACCCTCAAGGCCCCGCGCGAGGTGCTCCTCGACCATCTCGCGGAGCGGCGGCTGCTGCTCGTCGTGGACGGTTTCGAGCACCTCGTGGAGCGCTGCGCCCCCCTGCTGCGCGAGCTCCTGGAGCAGGCTCCGGGGCTCACCGTCCTGGCGGTCGGCCGCCGTCCCCTGCGGGTGCCGGGCGAGGCCGTGTTCCGGCTGGCGCCGCTCGGCGAGGCGGACGCGGTGACGCTGCTCGCGGAACGGGCGGCCGAGGCGGGCGCGCCGGCGCTGCCGACCGGCGAGGCCGCCGTACGGGAGCTGTGCCGGCGGCTAGACGGGATTCCGCTCGCCCTGGAACTGGCGGCCGGGCGGCTTCCGCTGCTCTCCGTCGAGCAGATGCTGTTCCGCCTGGACGACCGCTTCCGGCTCCTCACGGCCGGCGTGTGCGGAGCGCTCCCCCGCCACCAGACGCTGCGCACCGCCATCGGCTGGAGCCATGAGCTGTGCACCCCGGAGGAGCGGCTCCTCTGGGCGCGGCTCTCGGTGTTCCCCGGCCCCTTCGACCTGGACGCGGTGGAGTACGTGTGCGGGGGGCGGGAGCTGCCGCCGGAGAGGATCCTGGAGCTGCTCGGCGGGCTGCTCGCGCAGTCGCTGCTCATGCGGGAGGACACCCCCGCGGGCCCGGCCTACCGGATGCTCGACACGGTCGCCGCGTACGGGGCGGAGTGGCTGGCGGCGCTCGGCGACACGGAGCGGATGCGGCGGCGGCACCGCGACTGGTACATGGGCCTGGCGACCTGGTGCGAACTGGAGTGGTTCAGTTCCCGCCAGCCGGAGGTGGCGGCCCTCACGGAGGCGGCGCTCCCGCATCTGCGGGCGGCCCTGGACCTCTGCCTGGAGCTCCCCGAGGAGGCGCATCTCGCCCAGCACCTCGCGGGCACGCTCTGGTTCGCGTGGGTGGGCTGCGGGCGCCTCTCGGAGGGCAGGCACTGGCTGGAGCGCTCGCTCGCGCTCGAGTCGGGGCACGAGGAGGCGCGGCTGAAGGCGCTGTGGGTGCTCGGGTACGTGGCCGTGCTGCAGGGGGACGGTACGGCGGCGGTGGCCGCGCTCCACGAGTGCCGGGAGCGGGCCCGATCCTCCCGGAACGAGTTGGCGGAGGCGTACGCGACCCACCGGCTGGGCTGTCTGGCGCTGCTCACGGACGACATGGCACGGGCCGAGGAACTGATCGGGTGGGCGCTGGACTCGTACCGGGAGCTCGGCGAGCTGAACAGCAACGTGCTGATGGGGCAGGTCGAGGTGGCGATGGCGCGGGCCTTCGCGGGAGACCTTGAGGGCGCGGTCGCCCTCTCCCGGGAGGTCCGGGAGATCTGCGAGGAGCGGGGCGAGCTGTGGACGAGGGCGTACGCCCTCTACGTGCTGGGGTACTCGGCGTGGACCCGGGGCGCGTACGGCGAGGCCCGGGAGCTGCTCACCGAGTGCGTCCTGATCAACCACACCTTCCGTGACCTGGTGGGGCTGGTGCTCGCGATCGAGCTGCTCGCCCTGGTGACGGTGAGCGAGGGCGACGCGGTGGAGGCTGCGGTCCTCCAGGGGGCGACGGTGCCGGTATGGCACACGGTCGGCATCCGGCTCTTCGGTTCGGAGGCGTTCGACAGGCCGAGGGCGCTGTGCGCGCAGCGGGCGGAGGAGGCGCTCGGCGCGGAGGCCTACGGCGTCGCGTTCCGGGAGGGCGAGGGGCTCTCGCCGGCGGAGACGGTGGAGCGGGCGCTCGCGGCCGGCCGGCCTCCGGCCCTCGGCGGCCCGGCGGAGCCTTCCGCCCCGCGCCCCTTCCGTACGGGCAGGCCGGCGGCGGTCCCGGGAACGCGGAAGCCCGCCGGCTCCCCCACCGGAAAGGGTGGGGAAGCGGCGGGCTGAACACCGCGTGGGTGGTACTGCGCCGAAGCTGGAATCAGCGGGCGTAGTACTCGACGACCAGCTGCTCGTCGCAGATGACCGGGATTTCCTTGCGGTTCGGGTCGCGGTCGAGGCGGAAGGCCAGGGCCTTCAGGTTGACCTGCAGGTAGCGCGGGGTCTCACCGTCGGCGGCGAAGCCACCCTCGCGGGCCATCTCGAACAGCGGCTTGGTGCGGCTGCGCTCGCGGACCATCACGACGTCGTCGGGACGGACGCGGAACGACGGCTTGTCGACCTTGCCACCGTTGACCTGGATGTGGCCGTGGACGACCATCTGACGGGCCTGGTAGATGGTGCGGGCGATGCCCGAACGCAGGACCAGGGCGTCGAGGCGACGCTCGAGCTCGACGACCAGCGCCTCGCCCGTCTTGCCCTCGGCCTTCTTGGCACGGTCGTAGGCGCGCGCCATCTGGCGCTCGCTGATGTCGTACTGGGCGCGCAGACGCTGCTTCTCGAGCAGACGGACCTTGTAGTCCGAGTTCTGCTTGCGGCCACGGCCGTGCTCGCCCGGCGGGTAGGGGCGGGCCTCGAAGTACTTGACAGCCTTCGGGGTCAGCGCGATGCCGAGGGCACGCGACTTCTTGACCTTGGGACGGGACTGGTTCGGCATGAACCAACCTCTCTCTTCGTACGAAACGGCTTCACCAGGGTTAGGGGAGGTCGCATCCGCAGCCGGGAAACCCGCCTGGTCCGTACGAGACGGACCTGCCGGGCAGCCGCTCCCAGGTCTGGGCACATACGTGCAGCACGCGAACGGCCCACCGCCGCTCCCGGGATCCGGGTGGTGGTGGGTTGCCCGCGACACCTTCGAAGGTGCGCGACGCTCCTGGAAACCCCGCCCGAGGGCCGGGTCTCCGGCTGACTGTCCCGTTCTGGTGTGCCGACCGGGGCCGGACACGGGACGCAGCAATCCGGACCAGTGTACCGGGTGCGCGGGTGGCCCGTGTCCACTCTCCCCCGCGGCCGGTCCGGCGCTACTCGTCGCCCTTCAGGCGGGCTCGTACGCGCTCCACCACGTCCGCGTATCTCGCCTCCGCTCCGTAGCGCGTCGGCTCGTAGTACTGCTTGCCGTGGATCGCGTCGGGGGCGTACTGCTGGGCCGCGATGCCGCCCGGCACGTCGTGCGGGTAGACGTAGCCCTGGGCGTGGCCGAGCTTGGCCGCGCCCTTGTAGTGGCCGTCGCGCAGGTGCGGCGGGACCGATCCGGCGAGGCCGTTGCGCACATCGGCCAGGGCGGCGCCGATGGCCGTCGTCGCGGCGTTCGACTTGGGGGCGAGGGCCAGGGCGATGGTCGCGTGGCTCAGGGTGAGCGCCGCCTCGGGGAAGCCGATCATGGCGACGGCCTGGGCGGCGGCGACGGCGATCGGCAGCGCGTTCGGGTCGGCGAGGCCGATGTCCTCGCTCGCGGAGATCATCAGCCGGCGGGCGATGAACCGGGGGTCCTCCCCCGCCTCGATCATCCGGGCGAGGTAGTGCAGGGCCGCGTCGACGTCGGAGCCGCGGATCGACTTGATGAGCGCGCTGGCCACGTCGTAGTGCTGGTCGCCGTCCCGGTCGTACTTCACGGCGGCGCGGTCGACGGTCTCCTCGACGGTCTGGAGGGTGATCTCCGGCTCGCCCTTGGCGATGGCGGCGCCGGCCGCCGCTTCGAGGGCGGTCAGGGCGCGCCGGGCGTCACCGCCGGCGATGCGGAGGAGATGCGCCTCGGCGTCCGCGGGCAGGGTCACCGCCCCGCCGAGCCCCCGCTCGCCGGTGAGGGCCCGGGCCATGAGTCCGCGCAGGTCGTCGTCGGTCAGCGGCTCCAGGGTGAGGAGCAGCGAGCGGGAGAGGAGCGGGGAGATGATGGAGAAGTACGGGTTCTCGGTGGTGGCGGCGATCAGCGTCACCCAGCGGTTCTCCACGGCGGGCAGGAGCGAGTCCTGCTGGGCCTTGGAGAAGCGGTGGATCTCGTCGAGGAAGAGGACGGTCTCCTTGCCGTAGCCGCCGACCGCGCGCCGGGCCCCTTCGATGACGGCCCGGACCTCCTTGACGCCCGCGGTGATCGCGGACAGCTCCACGAACCGCTTGTCGGTCGCCTTCGACACCACGTACGCGAGGGTGGTCTTTCCGATGCCCGGCGGACCCCAGAGGATCACGGAGGAGGCGCCGGCGGGACCGCCGCCCCCGTCCCCGACGAGGCGGCGCAGCGGCGACCCGGGCTTGAGCAGGTGCTTCTGGCCCACCACCTCGTCGAGGGTGCGCGGGCGCATCCGGACGGCGAGCGGGCTGCCGGCCGGGTCCTTCTCCTGCCGTTCTTCGGCTGCTGCGGTAAAGAGATCGGGCTCCACAGTCATGAAGCCTAGGTCACGGCACTGACAGAGCGGCCCGCCGTCAGCTGGTCCAGAAGTCCCACCAGCGGGTGAGGATCAGCATGCCGATGATCCCGATGTGCAGGACGGGCAGGATCCAGGTGAACTCGTCGAAGAAGGTCCTGAGGCCGCGGGGGGCGGGGATGACGCCGTACCGGACGTTGTGCGAGGTCACGTACCAGAACATGACGATGGTCGCGACCCAGGCCAGGCAGCACCAGAGGCAGAGCGAGTTGATCTCGTACAGCGACTGGTACATCAGCCAGGTGCAGAAGCCGACGCCGAAGAGGGTGCCGGCGTTGAGGCCGAGCCAGTACCAGCGGCGGTAGCGGGCTCCGGCGAGCAGCGCCAGGCCGATCGCGACGACCATGGCGTAGGTCACCAGGCCGAGCATCGGGTTGGGGAAGCCGAAGACCGAGGCCTGCTCGCTCTTCATGATGTTGCCGCAGGACACGATCGGGTTGAGGCTGCACCCCGGCGTGAAGTCCGGGTCCTCCAGGAGCTTGAACTTGTCGATCGTGATGACCCAGGCGGCGAGCACTCCGGCCGCTCCGGTGATCACCAGCAGCCAGGCGAAGGCCCGGCTCGCACCGATCGTGCCGTCGCCGTCCCGGCCGGAGGCGGCTTCGTCCACCGCTGCCTTCGTCATGTCGCCGTTTCCCTCGCTCGCTGGCCCCCTGGACACGGTCATTCTGCCGTACCGCGCCTCGCGTCCACCGTTCGCCGGAGATAAGTGAAGCGGCCGTAAGGACACGCGGAGGGGCCCGGACCGGCGCGTGCGCGTGGTCCGGGCCCCTCCGTCCGTACGGTCCGTCAGGCCAGCTTGGCCCGTACCGCGTCCAGGAGACCGTCCACGGGGACCGCCTGCTGTTCGCCGGACTCCATGTCCTTGAGCTGGACGACGCCCTCGGCGAGGTCGCGCTCACCGGCGACGACGGCGAGGCGGGCTCCGGAGCGGTTGGCGTCCTTCATGGCGCCCTTGAGGCCCTTGCCGCCGAAGGCGAAGTCCGCGGCGATGCCCTCCCTGCGCAGCTCGGTGACCTTGCCGAAGAGGAGGCGACGCGCCTCGTCGCCGATGGCCACCGCGAAGACGCTGGTGGCGGCGGGGAGGTCGAGCTGGATGCCCTCCGCCTCCAGGGCGAGGACCGTGCGGTCCACACCGAGCGCCCAGCCCACGGACGGCAGCGCGGGGCCGCCGATCATCTCGGAGAGGCCGTCGTAACGGCCGCCGCCGCCGACCGCCGACTGCGAGCCGAGACCACCGTGGACGAACTCGAAGGTCGTACGGGTGTAGTAGTCGAGGCCGCGCACCAGCTTGGCGTCGTCCTCGAAGACGACGCCCGCCGCGGTGATCAGGGCGCGCACCTCCTCGTGGTACGCCTTGCACGCGTCGCACAGGTAGTCGCCCAGGAGCGGCGCGCCGACCAGCTGCTTCTGCACGGCCTCGCGCTTGTCGTCGAGGACGCGCAGCGGGTTGATCTCGGCGCGGCGACGGGTGTCCTCGTCGAGGTCGAGACCGCTCAGGAAGGACTGGAGCGCCTCCCGGTAGACGGGGCGGCACTCCTTGTCGCCGAGCGAGTTCAGCAGGATGCGGAAGTTCCGCAGGCCGAGCGAGCGGTACGCCTGGTCGGCGAGGATGATCAGCTCGGCGTCGAGCGCCGGGTCCTCCGAGCCGATGGCCTCGGCGCCGACCTGCGAGAAGTGGCGGTAGCGGCCCGCCTGGGCCCGCTCGTACCGGTAGTACGAACCCGAGTACCAGAGCTTGACGGGCAGGTTGCCCTGCTTGTGCAGGTTGGCCTCGAGGGCCGCCCGCAGGACCGAGGCGGTGCCCTCGGGACGCAGGGCGAGCTCGTCGTTGCCCTTCGTGGTGAGGGTGTACATCTCCTTGGACACGATGTCGGTGGACTCGCCGACACCGCGCGAGAAGAGCTTGACGTCCTCGAAGCCGGGCGTCTCGACGTATCCGTAACCCGAGTTCTTCAGCGGGGTCGAGATCGCCTCGCGCACCGCCAGGAAGGTGGCGGAGCGCGGCGGGATCAGGTCGTACGTGCCCTTGGGGGCCTTGAAGGTGCTCACGTGAGTCGTCACATTCCTCGTCGGGGAGCCTTCTCGCTCCCGAGGCCGGAGGCCACGTCCCGCAGATAGGGGTTGGTGGCGCGCTCCTGGCCGATGGTCGTCTGGGGACCGTGTCCCGACAGCACCACGGTCGAGTTGTCGAGCGGCAGGCACACGCGTGCCAGCGACTCGAGCATGTCGTCCATGTCACCGCCGGGAAGGTCGGTGCGTCCGATGGAGCCGGCGAACAGCAGGTCCCCGGAGAAGAACACGGAGGGGATCTCCGTGGTCTCCGGCATCCTGAAGGTCACCGACCCCTTGGTATGACCGGGCGCGTGGGCGACGGAGAACTCCAGACCGGCGAGCTTCAGCTGCGCGCCGTCGGTGAGCTCGCGCACGTCGTCGGGCTCTCCCACGGTCAGCTCGCCCATGAGGGGCATCCCGATGGAGCGGCCGAGGGCCTTCTCCGGGTCGCTCATCATGTACCGGTCGGACGGGTGGATCCACGCGGGGACGTCATGGGCGCCGCACACCGGGACGACCGAGGCGACGTGGTCGATGTGTCCATGGGTGAGGACGACGGCGACGGGCTTGAGCCGATGCTTCTTCAGCGTCTCCTCGACACCCTGGGCGGCCTGGTGGCCCGGGTCGATGATCACGCACTCCTCGCCTGCGGCGGGGGCGACCAGATAGCAGTTGGTCCCCCAGGCCCCGGCGGGGAACCCGGCAATCAGCACGTTCGTCCTTAGTTGTCGTCCGGCACGGGCGCGTGAATCCCGGAAATCACGGGATTCAGCAGATCAGAGCCTACCGGCGGTGCCGCTTCCACAGCCAACCCGTATACGGTACGGGCACATCCGGCCAGGACGGGAACAGACGAGCGACAGGAGCGGAACCGGTGGTCACCAGCGATCAGCGGCGGCGGCAGCTTGCCAGGGAGAAGTACCAGCGGCAGCAGCAGCGGCGGGAGGAGAACCGGCGCAAGGCGAAGCGCCGCAACACCGTCGTGGCCGCCGCCCTCGCGGTGGTCCTCGCGGCGGGCGGCGCCGTGTACGCGTCCGTCGCGCTGACGGACGACGGCTCCCCGAAGGGCACGGACAACGCGGCGGGCGACACGCCGACCAGCTCCGCGCCCACGCCCTCGGCGAGCGAGTCCGCGAGCCCCGAGCCGAAGCTGTCCGTGGACGCCAAGGCCACGTACACCATGGCTCTGAAGACCGACGAAGGCGACATCACGTTCACCATGGACGCGGCGAAGACGCCGCGCACGGTGAACTCCTTCAAGCACCTCGCCGACAAGAAGTACTTCGACGGGACCAAGTGCCACCGGCTCACCACCCGGGGCATCTTCGTGCTCCAGTGCGGTGACCCCAAGGGCGACGGCACCGGCGGCCCGGGGTACACCATCCCGGACGAGAACCTGGACGCCCTGGGCAAGGCGGGCGCGGACGGCACCGTGACCTTCCCGGCCGGCACCGTGGCCATGGCGAACACCTCTCAGCCGAACACCGGCGGCTCGCAGTTCTTCCTCGTCTACAAGGACACCAAGCTGCCGCCGAGCTACACCCCGTTCGGGAAGATCGACGCCGCCGGTCTGAAGGTGGTCCAGGACGTGGCCGCGGCCGGTGTCGAGGGCGGCGCCACGGACGGCGCCCCGAAGACGGCCGTCACCGTCGAGAAGGCGACCGTCACGAAGAAGTGAGCCGGGCGTCCGCACCCGCGCGACCATCGAATCTCGGTCGCGCTGAGTGCGGACAGCCGGGCCGCCGTTCGCCTAGATTGGCGTTGTGCAGCGTTGGGCCGTCGGCCGCGCTGCGGAAGGCGGGCGAGGCCCGCCGGGAAACTGTGGACGATGCCCGGGGGGTACGACCCCGCGACGGCATCATGGTGAGGAGGCGCTGTGAGCAGCGACCCGTGGGGCCGCGTCGACGAGACGGGCACCGTGTACGTGCGGACGGCCGAGGGTGAGAAGGTCGTCGGATCGTGGCAGGCCGGCACCCCTGAGGAGGCCCTGGCCTACTTCGAGCGCAAGTACGAGGGCCTGGTGGTCGAGATCGGCCTCCTCGAGAAGCGGGTGAGGACCACCGACCTCTCGGCGAAGGACGCCACGACGGCGATCGAGCACATCCGGAAGCAGATCGACGAGCACCACGCCGTCGGCGACCTGGCCGCGCTCGGTGTCCGCCTCGACAAGCTCGTCGAGACGGTCGACTCGCGCCGTGAGGAGCGCAAGGCCCAGAAGGCGAAGCAGACCGACGAGGCCCGCGCCGCCAAGGAGAAGCTCGTCACGGAGGCCGAGGAGCTGGCCCAGAGCGAGCAGTGGCGCTCCGCGGGCGAGCGTCTGCGGGCGCTCGTGGACACCTGGAAGGGCCTGCCCCGGCTCGACCGCAAGTCCGACGACGAGCTGTGGCACCGGTTCTCGCACGCCCGCTCGGCGTTCTCGAAGCGCCGCAAGGCCCACTTCGCCTCGCTGGACGCCCAGCGTGAGGACGCCCGCAAGGTCAAGGAGCGTCTGGTCGCCGAGGCCGAGTCGCTCTCCGGCTCCACCGACTGGGGCACCACCGCGGCCCGCTACCGCGATCTGATGGCGGAGTGGAAGGCGGCCGGCCGCGCCCAGCGCGAGCACGAGGACGATCTGTGGAACCGCTTCCGCGGCGCCCAGGACGTCTTCTTCGCGGCGCGTGGCGAGGTCTTCGCCGAGCGGGACGCGGAGCAGACCGAGAACCTCAAGCTGAAGGAGGAGCTCGCGACCGAGGCCGAGAAGCTGCTGCCGGTGACGGACCTGAAGGCGGCGCGTGCGGCCTTCCGCTCCCTGAACGAGCGCTGGGAGGCCGTCGGGCACGTGCCGCGTGACGCCCGTCCCAAGGTCGAGGGCCGGATGCACACGGTGGAGCGGGCCATCCAGGAGGCCGAGGAGGCCGAGTGGCGCCGGACGAACCCGGAGGCACGCGCGCGTGCCGCGGGTCTGACCGGTCAGCTGCAGGACGCGGTCGAGAAGCTGCGCAAGCAGATCGACGCGGCCCGTGCCGCCGGCAACGACGCCAAGGCCGACAAGCTCTCCCGTGAGCTGGAGGGCCGGCAGGCCCTGCTCGACCAGGCCATGAAGGGCCTGGAGGAGTTCGGCGGCTGAGCCTCCCGACCGTACGACCGACGAAGGCCCCCCGGCAGTGAGCCGGGGGGCCTTCTCGTATCCGCTCTTACGGCCTGCGGGCCGAGGTCACGCGGTACACGTCGTAGACGCCCTCCACGCCCCGCACGGCCTTCAGGACGTGGCCGAGGTGCTTCGGGTCGCCCATCTCGAAGGTGAAGCGCGAGGTGGCCACCCGGTCACGGGAGGTCTGGACGGCCGCCGAGAGGATGTTGACGTGCTGGTCCGAGAGGACCCTGGTGACGTCCGAGAGCAGCCGGGACCGGTCGAGCGCCTCGACCTGGATGGCGACCAGGAACACCGAGGACTGGGTCGGGGCCCACTCGACCTCCAGGATCCGCTCCGGCTCCCGGGAGAGCGACTCCACGTTGACGCAGTCGCTGCGGTGGACCGATACGCCGCTGCCGCGGGTGACGAAGCCGATGATCGGGTCGCCGGGCACGGGGGTGCAGCAGCGGGCCAGCTTCACCCAGACGTCCTCGACGCCCTTGACGACCACACCGGGGTCGGAGCTGGAGCGGCGCTTGGACCGGCCGCGGGTGGGCGGCGCCGCCTCGTCGATGTCCTCGGTGGCGGCCTCCTCGCCGCCGAGCGCCTGGACCAGTTTCTGCACGATGGACTGGGCGGTGACATGACCCTCGCCGATCGCCGCGTACAGCGAGGAGATGTCGCTGTAGCGCAGTTCGTGGGCGAGGGTGACGAGGGAGTCGCCGGTCAGGATCCGCTGGATCGGCAGGTTCTGCTTGCGCATGGCCCGCGCGATGGCGTCCTTGCCCTGCTCGATGGCCTCGTCCCGGCGTTCCTTGGAGAACCAGGCGCGGATCTTGTTGCGGGCGCGCGGGGACTTGACGAAGCCGAGCCAGTCGCGGGAGGGTCCGGCGCCGGCGGCCTTGGAGGTGAAGACCTCGACCAGGTCGCCGTTGTCGAGGGTCGATTCGAGCGGTACGAGGCGCCCGTTGACCCGTGCTCCTATGGTGCGGTGGCCGACCTCGGTGTGCACCGCGTACGAGAAGTCGACGGGGGTGGCCCCGGCGGGCAGCGCGATGACGTCGCCCTTGGGCGTGAAGACAAAGACCTCGTTGCGCGAGAGGTCGAAGCGCAGGGACTCCAGGAACTCGCCGGGGTCCTCGGTCTCCTTCTGCCAGTCGAGGAGCTGGCGCAGCCACGCCATGTCGTTGAGGTGGTCGTCCTTGCCGGTCTTCCTCGGCACGTCGGTGCGCACCTTGGAGGCGCCGGCGGAGGGGTCCTGCTTGTACTTCCAGTGGGCGGCGATGCCGTACTCGGCGCGCCGGTGCATGTCGAAGGTGCGGATCTGCAGCTCGACGGGCTTGCCGTTGGGTCCGATGACCGTCGTGTGGAGCGACTGGTACATGTTGAACTTCGGCATCGCGATGTAGTCCTTGAACCGGCCGGGGACCGGGTTCCATCGCGCGTGGACGGTGCCGAGGGCCGCGTAGCAGTCCCTCACCGTGTCGACGAGGACACGGATGCCCACCAGGTCGTAGATCTCAGCGAAGTCACGGCCGCGGACGATCATCTTCTGGTAGACGCTGTAGTAGTGCTTGGGGCGCCCGGTGACGGTGGCCTTGATGCGGGCGGCGCGCAGGTCCGTCTGGACCTCGTCGGTCACTATCGCGAGGTACTCGTCCCGCTTGGGGGCGCGCTCCGCGACGAGCCGGACGATCTCGTCGTACATCTTGGGGTAGAGGATCGCGAAGGCGAGGTCCTCCAGCTCCCACTTGATGGTGTTCATGCCCAGCCGGTGCGCCAGCGGGGCGTAGATCTCCAGGGTCTCGCGGGCCTTCTTCTCCTGCTTCTCCCGCTTGAGGTAGCGCATGGTGCGCATGTTGTGCAGGCGGTCGGCGAGCTTGATGACCAGGACGCGCGGGTCCTTGGCCATGGCGACGACCATCTTGCGGACGGTCTCCGCCTGGGCGGCCTCGCCGAACTTGACCTTGTCGAGCTTGGTGACGCCGTCGACGAGGAGCGCTACCTGGTCGCCGAAGTCCCGGCGGAGGGTGTCGAGGCCGTACTCGGTGTCCTCGACGGTGTCGTGCAGGAGCCCGGCCATCAGGGTCGCCGGGTCCATGCCGAGCTCGGCGAGGATGGTGGTGACGGCGAGCGGGTGCGTGATGTACGGGTCGCCGCTCTTGCGCTTCTGGCCGCGGTGCCAGCGCTCGGCGACCTGGTACGCCCGCTCGATCTGGCGGAGCGTGGCCGTCTCGATCTTGGGGTCGTTGGAGCGGACGATCCGCAGCAGCGGTTCGAGGACCGGGTTGTACGGGGAGGAACGCTGGACGCCCAGCCGGGCGAGACGGGCGCGCACGCGGTTGGACGAGCCGCCGGAGCGGGCGGGCGTGGCCGGGGCGGGCCGCGCGGGGGCCGGGGCCTCGGGCGCGGGCGAGGGCGACGCGGACGCGGCAGGCGCGGGCCCGGTCTCCGCGGGCTTGTTCTCGGGCGTGCCGGTCCCCTGCGCGGCCTTCTCGGCCTTCGGGTCGGGCTGCGCGGCGGAGAGTGGCTGGGCCTCGTCTGGCAAGAGCGCTCCTCGTGCGGTGCCGGGTCCCCCGGTCAGGCCCGGAAAGCCCATGGTATCGAGCCGGGGGTCGCGATGCGCACGCGGTGGCCCTCGTCCGCGGCGGGCTCCCCGCGGCGGGCCGGTGGACACACGGCCCGCCCGCCCTTGCCGGCCTCCGTCAGTTCCAGCGGAGCAGGGAGGGACCGCCCTTCACCTGGATCTCCTTGGTGGCGGCGACATCGCCCCAGTGGATCTTGAGGGAGCCGCTCTTCCCGCACAGCGGGGCGGACCAGAACTCCTTGCGCCGGGCGTCGTAGCCCTTGGCGCGGACGCAGATGCCGCCGCCCTTGTACACCTTCCAGGCGTACGCCATCTTCATGCCCTCGGCACCGAAGTGGCCGCATCCGTCACTGACCTTCGACCACTTCAGGGGCACGCTTCCGGCGTTCTTCCAGCCGACGCAGACGTGGGAGGCGGCCGTCACGGCGGCCTCGGGCGCCTGTGACGGCCTGCCCGCGCTCGCGGGGTTCGCGGCGGCCGCGAGGGCAGCGAGCGCGATCAGGGAGACAGCTCCCGCGACGGTCTTCCGCGACATGTTCATACGACTCCTCCTGGCGACGCACAACGGTCGGGAACGGCGACGGGCGCCTCGGGAGAACCCGGGGCGCCCGTCGCCGTATCCCTCGACCGTTATCGGGCGGGAGATCGTCGGACTTGAAAGATCACACTCGGATGAGTGCCGTGAGCGGAGCGCCGTTCAGGGCCGGTTCCAGACGGGCGCGGCCCGGGAGGAAGCCGAGTTCCATGAGGACGGCCACGCCCGCGACCTCGGCGCCCGCGCGCCGGATGAGCTCGATGGAGGCCTCGGCCGTGCCGCCGGTGGCGAGGACGTCGTCGATGACCATGACGCGGTCGCCCGCCTCCAGGTCCTCGGCGTGCACCTCGATCTCGGCGGTGCCGTACTCCAGCTCGTACGCCTGGCGGAGCGTCGCCCCGGGGAGCTTGCCGGCCTTGCGGACCGGGATGAAGCCCAGGCCCGCGCGGACGGCCACCGGGGCGGCCAGGATGAAGCCGCGCGCCTCGAGGCCGACGATCTTCGTCGCGCCGTGCGCGGAGCACAGCGCGGCGAGGGCGTCGGTGAGCGCCGTGAACGCCTCCGGGTCCGCGAGCAGCGGCGTGATGTCCTTGAACAGCACGCCCTGCTTCGGATAGTCGGGGACGTCGCGGATGCGGCTCAGCAGGAGTGCGGTGACGTCCTGGGCCTCGGCGGTCATCCTCGGTGCTCCGGCGCGCGGCCGTGGCGGCCCGCCCGCGGGCCGATGACGGCGATCTCGCCCTCGTCGGCGTACGACTCGCCCGTCCCGTCCTGCGACTCGCCCTGGGCCGCGGCACTGGCCCGCTTGGCGAGGATGCGCTTCTTCAGGGCCTTGATCGCCGGCTCGCGCTCCTTGAGGTCGGCGACGAGCGGGGTGGCGATGAAGATCGAGGAGTACGCACCGGCGGCGAGACCGACGAACAGCGACAGCGAGATGTCGTTGAGCATGCCGGCGCCGAGGACACCGCCACCGATGAAGAGCAGGCCGGCGACCGGCAGCAGCGCGACGACGGTGGTGTTGATCGAACGGACCAGGGTGCCGTTGATCGAGCGGTTCGCCAGCTCGCTGTACGTGAAGCGGGTCTGCTTCGTGATGTCCTTCGTCTGTTCCTTGAGGGAGTCGAAGACGACGACCGTGTCGTACAGCGAATATCCGAGAATGGTCAGCAGACCGATCACCGTACCGACCGTGACCTCGAAGCCGACCAGCGAGTAGATGCCCACCGTGATCGTGAGGTCGTGGATGAGGGCGATGAGCGCCGCGACCGCCATTCTCCACTCGAAGGCGATGGCCAGATAGATCACCACGAGGATCATGAAGACCCCCAGGCCCGTCCAGGCCTTGTTGGCGATCTGCTCGCCCCAGCTCGGGCCGACGAGCTCCGCCGCGATCTTGTCCTCGGGGACGTTGAGGTCCTTGGCCAGCTCCGAGCGGACCTGGTCGGACTGCGCGGTGTCGAGGCCGCCGACCTGGATGCGCAGGGAGCCGTTGCCGAGCTGCTGGACGATCGCGTCGTGGCCGGAGGCCTCTTCCGCGTACTCCTGGGCCTGGCTGACGGAGACTTCCGACTTCGGGGTGGTGAAGACGGCGCCGCCCTGGAACTCGATGCCCATGTTGAGGCCGCGGACGGCCAGGGCGACGATGGCGGTGATGGTGATCAGGATGGACAGGCCATACCAGATCTTGCGGTTGCCGATGAAGTCGTAACCGACCTCACCGCGGTGGAGCCGGGCGCCGAGATCGCCGAGCTTCGACATCTCACGCCTCCTTCGGGTCGGCAGCGGCAGGGGCAGTGGCACGGCGGGCGCGGCGCAGCGGCGGCTTGGCGCCGAGACGCTTCGGGTCGAGACCCGACCACGGGTGACCGTTGCCGAAGAACTTGGTCTTCGCCAGCATCGTCATGACCGGCTTGGTGAAGAGGAACACCACCACGACGTCGAGCAGGGTGGTCAGGCCGAGCGTGAACGCGAAGCCCTGGACCTTGCCGACGGTGACGAGGAACAGCACGGCCGCGGCCAGGAACGACACGAAGTCGGAGACCAGGATGGTGCGGCGGGCGCGCGGCCAGGCGCGCTCGACGGCCGGGCGGAGCGTACGGCCCTCGCGCAGCTCGTCCCGGATGCGCTCGAAGTAGACGATGAACGAGTCCGCGGTGATACCGATGGCGACGATGGCGCCGCAGACGGCCGGCAGGTTCAGCGCGAAGCCGATGGCCGGGCCGAGCAGGGCCATGATCACGTAGGTGAGGAGCGCGGAGACGCCGAGGCTGAGGATGGCGACCAGCGACAGGCCGCGGTAGTACGCGACCAGGTAGACGATGACCAGGCCGAGACCGATGGCGCCGGCGATGAGGCCGGCCTCCAGCTGGTCACCACCGAGCGCGGCGGTGACGGTGTCGACGCTCTGCGTCTCGAAGGAGAGCGGCAGGGCGCCGTACGCCAGGATGTTGCCGAGGTCCTGGGCGGTCTGCTGGTTGAAGCTGCCGGAGATCTGCGCGCTCGCGCTCAGGGTGGTGCGGACCGAGGGGGCCGAGACGACCTCGCCGTCCAGGACGATCGCGAACCGGTTCTGCGGCTCGGCCTGTGCCGAGAGCTTGCCGGTGATCGCCTGGAACTTCTTGGAGCCGCCGTCGGTGAACTCCATGTCCACGATCCACTGGCCGGTCCGCTGGTCGATCGCGGCCTTGGCCTTGTCGACGTCCTTGCCCTCGACCTCGGCCGGGCCGAGCAGGTACTTCGACCAGATGCCCGGGGCGTCCTCGCCACAGGCGACGGTGGGCTCGGCCGGCTTGACGCCCTGACCGGCGGCGGTCCGCTGCTTCGGGTCGAGGCAGTTCAGGGTGGCGAACTTCTGCTCCAGCGCCGCCTGGGCGGCGTCGGGCGTCGGGGTCGCCTGCGGGGTTCCGGTGGCCTTCGGCGTCGTGGACGGCGAGGCGCTTCCGGTGGGCGTCGGGGTCGGGGCCTTGAGGGCCTCGGTGAGCGCACGGCCCTGCGTGGAGGCGGTGGCCGTCGGGGTCGCCGGCTTCTCGCCCGCCGTCGCGCCGGAGGCGGAGGAGGACGGCTTCGGCGAGGCCGACGGGGAGCCGGAGGAGCTGGCGGTCGGCGCCGGCTGCGGCGCGGCGGCCGCGACGGCGAGAACGGGCCGGAAGTAGAGCTGGGCGGTGGTACCGACCTGCTCCCGGGCCTGCTTCTCGTTCGTCCCGCGAGGGATGTTGACGATGATGTTCTCGCGGCCCTGCGTCTGGACCTCGGCCTCGGAGACGCCGAGACCGTTGACACGGCGCTCGATGATGCCGACGGCGGTGTTCATGTTGGTCTCGTTGACCGCCGACTCCTGGCCCGGCTCAGCCTTGGCCTTGAGCGTGATCGACGTACCGCCGGCGAGGTCGATGCCCAGGCGCGGGGTGGTGTGCCCCGACCAGAACATGCCGCCGGTGAGCGCGACCATGGCGATCAGGATGAGTGCCAGGGCGCGGCCCGGCCGGCTCTGTCCCCCCGCCGGCCTTCGGCCCTTCTTCGGTGCTGCCACCTGTCGTATCTCCCTGTCCAACCGTCTCGCGCCGGGTATGCGTGAGACGGCCACGAAGTGTGTGTGGGGACCTGCCCCCGCAGACGTGGAACCGTTCCGGGGACCGCGCGCGCCGGTGGGCGTGCGCGGTGCTCCCGGCCGCGACTACTTCGCGTCGGTCTCGCCTTCGGACTTGCCGTCCTTCTGGCCCTCGGTGGCGGCGTCGGCCGCGTCCTTCTTCGTCAGATCGGCCTTGGCGGCCGCGTCGTCCGTGTCGGCGGCCTTGGCGGTCTCCGTGCCCTCCGTGGCCTCGGCGGCCTCGGTCAGCGACGAGGCGTCGTCCGGGACGACGGCGTCGGAGTCCGACTCGTCGTCGCCGTGGACGATGCGGTTGTACTCGGAGTCCTCGAGGACCGCGCCGATGGCGTTCTTGGCGTAGACGGCGTGGACGCCGGGCGCGACTTCGAGGAGGACGGTCTCGTCACCGATCTCCTTGACGGTGGCGTACATCCCCCCGATCGTGCGTACGCCGGTGCCGGGCTGCATCTCGTTGCGCATCTGCGCCGCCGCCTGCTGCTTCTTCTTGGCAGAGCGGGTCATCAGGAACATGGCCCCGATGAGGACGATGAAGGGGAGGAGGGTCACGATGCTCACGGGACGGGTTTCCTTCGCACGGTCGCGGAGAACCCGCGGCCTGATCTTCGGGGGTGGGCGCGCCGACCAGAAAGGGCGGCATCGGCGGAGTCTAGGCGAGTCCGCATCGATGGAACAACGTCCAGCATCGCACCCCGGTTCCTGTCCGGGCGAGTGTCGACACCGTCACGCCCCGAAGAGCCCCTGTTGTCCGCTTCCTGTCCCGCCCGGGCCCGCTGCCTGCGGCGGAACCAGTCCGAGGTGGGTCCAGGCCGCCGGAGTGGCGACCCGGCCACGGGGTGTGCGGGCCAGCAGACCTTCGCGTACGAGGAAGGGTTCGGCGACCTCCTCGACGGTCTCCCGCTCCTCCCCCACCGCGACGGCGAGGGTGGACAGACCGACCGGTCCGCCGCCGAAGAGCTTGAGCAGGGCCTCCAGGACGGCGCGGTCGAGCCGGTCGAGGCCGCGGCCGTCGACCTCGTACACCCTGAGGGCCGCCTCCGAGATCTCGCGGGTGATCACTCCGTCGGCCCTCACCTGCGCGTAGTCGCGGACGCGGCGCAGCAGACGGTTGGCGATGCGGGGGGTGCCCCGGGAGCGGCCGGCGATCTCGGCGGCGCCGGCCGCGTCGATCTCGACGTCGAGGAGTCCGGCGGAGCGGTGGATCACGCGCTGGAGCTCGGCCGGGTCGTAGAACTCCATGTGGCCGGTGAAGCCGAAGCGGTCGCGCAGCGGCGGCGGCAGGAGTCCGGCGCGGGTGGTGGCGCCGACGAGGGTGAAGGGCGGGAGTTCGAGCGGGATGGCGGTGGCGCCGGGGCCCTTGCCGACGATGACGTCGACGCGGAAGTCCTCCATCGCCATGTAGAGCATCTCCTCGGCGGGCCGGGACATGCGGTGGATCTCGTCGAGGAAGAGGATCTCGCCCTCCTGGAGGGAGGAGAGGATCGCGGCGAGGTCCCCGGCGTGCTGGATGGCGGGGCCCGAGGTGATGCGGATCGGGGCGTTCATCTCGGCCGCGATGATCATCGACAGGGTGGTCTTGCCGAGGCCGGGGGCGCCGGAGAGCAGGACGTGGTCGGCGGTGGCGCCGCGCTGGCGGGCGGCCTTGAGGACCAGGTCGAGCTGCTGGCGGACCTTCTCCTGGCCGACGAACTCGCTGAGGTCCTTGGGGCGCAGGGCCGCCTCGACGGCCTGGTCGTCGCCCTCGGCGGCGGCGCCGACGATGCGCGCCTCGGCGTCCGCTGCCTCGGCGGTGGTGTCGTCGTCCCAGTTCACGGTGGATGCCTTCTCGTTCGTACGGGTGGTCCGCGGGTCAGCGGGCGCGGTTGAGGGTCTGCAGGGCGGCGCGGAGCAGCTGCGGTACGGGGGCGGCGCCGGTCTCCGCGATGGCGGCCTCGGCCTGCGGGGCGACGGCGCCGACGGCCTCCTCGGCCTCGCGGCTCTGGTAGCCGAGGCCGATCAGGGCGGCGGTCAGCTGCTCGGTCCACGGCGCGGGTCCGGAGGCCGCGGCGCGCTGGGCACCGACCAGGCCGCTGCTGCCGAGGGGGCTGCCGAGCTTGTCCTTCAGTTCGAGGAGGAGTTTCTGGGCCCCCTTCTTGCCGATGCCGGGCACCGCGGTGAGGGCCTTCTCGTCACCGGTGGACACGGCGAGGCGCAGGGCGTCGGGGCTGTGCACCCCGAGCATGGCCTGTGCGAGGCGGGGGCCGACGCCGCTCGCGGTCTGGAGGAGCTCGAAGACCTGGCGCTCGTCGTCGTCGGCGAAGCCGTACAGGGTGAGGGAGTCCTCACGGACGACGAGGGAGGTGGCGAGCCGGGCGTCCTGCCCGATCCGGAGCCCCGCGAGGGTCGCCGGGGTGCACTGGACGGCCATGCCGACACCGCCGACCTCGATCACGGCCGTGGTGGGGGCGAGTGCGGCGACCGGGCCGCTGACGAAGGCGATCATCGGGTTCGGCCTTTCACTGCGGACGCCTGCTGGGCGACCGCCTGCTGGAGACGGTTCTGCGCGACGGCCTGCTGGAGACGGTTCTGGGCGGGAGCGCGCCAGATGTGACAGATGGCGAGGGCGAGGGCGTCGGCGGCGTCGGCCGGCTTGGGCGGGGCGGCGAGCCGGAGCAGCCGGGTCACCATGGCGCCGACCTGCGCCTTGTCGGCGCGTCCGCTGCCGGTGACGGCGGCCTTGACCTCGCTGGGGGTGTGCAGGGCGACGGGGATGCCGCGGCGCGAGGCGCAGAGCATGGCGACGGCGCTCGCCTGTGCCGTGCCCATCACCGTACGCACGTTGTGCTGGCTGAACACCCGCTCCACGGCGACGAGTTCGGGCGAGAAGCGGTCGAGCCACTCCTCGATGCCGCGCTCGATGCCGACCAGGCGGACGCCGATGTCGTCGTCCGCCGCGGTCCGCACCACGCCCACGCCGAGCATGCTCAGCGGCCGTCCGGCGACGCCCTCGACGACGCCGACGCCGCACCGGGTCAGACCGGGGTCCACCCCGAGAACACGCACGCCGCCCCCCTCCACCGATTCCATCGATCACCTGTTTGTGCAGGCTATCGGCTGCCACCGACAACGCCGTACGAACGACAGCGGGCCGACGGGGGCGTGTCCCCGTCGGCCCGCTGTGGAACGGCCGCGATCAACGGCCGCGATCGACAACCGTGATCAGGCGTCGACCTTCTCCATGACCTCGTCGCTGACGTCGAAGTTGGCGAAGACGTTCTGCACGTCGTCGCTGTCCTCCAGCGCGTCGATGAGCTTGAACATCTTGCGCGCGCCCTCTTCGTCGAGCTCGACCTGCATGGTCGGGACGAAGCTGGACTCGGCGGAGTCGTAGTCGATTCCGGCCTCCTGGAGGGCGGTGCGGACCGCGACCAGGTCGGTGGCCTCGCTGATGATCTCGAACGACTCACCGAGGTCGTTGACCTCTTCGGCGCCCGCTTCGAGCACCGTCTCCAGGACGTCGTCCTCGGACAGCTCGCCCTTGGGGAGCACGACGACGCCCTTGCGGTTGAACAGGTACGAGACCGAGCCCGGGTCGGCCATGGAGCCGCCGTTGCGGGTCATGGCCACGCGCACGTCGGAGGCGGCGCGGTTGCGGTTGTCGGTGAGGCACTCGATGAGCACCGCGACACCGTTCGGGCCGTAGCCCTCGTACATGATCGTGGCGTAGTCGGCGCCGCCGGCCTCGAGACCCGCACCGCGCTTGAGCGCGGAGTCGATGTTCTTGTTCGGGACCGACTGCTTCTTCGCCTTCTGGACGGCGTCGAACAGCGTCGGGTTACCGTCCAGGTCGGCGCCGCCCGTGCGGGCCGCGACCTCGATGTTCTTGATCAGCTTCGCGAAGAGCTTGCCGCGCTTGGCGTCGATCACGGCCTTCTTGTGCTTCGTCGTAGCCCATTTAGAGTGGCCGGACATCTGCCTGTCTCCTTCGCGTAACCCATTACTGAACGAACCCCAGAGATCCTACCGGGATCGGATCAGCGCGCCGCGCGCACCATGTCGACGAACAGGGCGTGGATGCGGTGGTCCCCGGTGAGTTCCGGGTGGAACGAGGTCGCGAGCGCCCGGCCCTGCCGTACGGCGACGACGTGGCCCTCGTGCTCGGCGAGGATCTCGACCTCGGCGCCGACGGACTCCACCCAGGGGGCCCGGATGAAGACGCCCTCGACGGGTCCGTCCTCGATGCCCGCCACGGTGACGCCGGCCTCGAAGGACTCGTTCTGCCGCCCGAAGGCGTTACGGCGGACGATCATGTCGATGCCGCCGAAGGTCTCCTGGCCCGAACGCGGGTCGAGGATCTTCTCGGCGAGCATGATCAGGCCGGCGCAGGTGCCGTAGACCGGCAGGCCGGCCGCGATGCGCTCGCGGAGCGGCTCCGCCATGCCGAACAGGTCGGCCAGCTTGGAGATGGTGGTGGACTCACCACCGGGGATGACCAGGCCGTCGATCTCGGCGAGTTCCTCGGGGCGCCTCACCGGCCTGGCCACGGCGTCCGCCGCGGCCAGGGCGATCAGGTGCTCCCGTACGTCGCCCTGCAGGGCCAGGACACCAATCACGGGAGAGGGGTTCATCGGTGCTTACCAGCCACGGTTGGCGTAGCGCTCGGACTCGGGGAGGGTGTCGCAGTTGATGCCGACCATGGCCTCGCCCAGGTTGCGGGAGGCGTCCGCGATGATCTTCGGGTCGTCGTAGAAGGTGGTGGCCTTCACGATGGCGGCGGCGCGCTTGGCCGGGTCGCCCGACTTGAAGATGCCGGAGCCGACGAAGACGCCCTCGGCGCCGAGCTGGCGCATGAGCGCGGCGTCGGCCGGGGTGGCGACGCCACCGGCGGAGAACAGCACGACCGGCAGCTTGCCGAGCTCGGCGACCTCCTTGACCAGCTCGTACGGGGCGCGCAGGTCCTTGGCGGCGGCGAACAGCTCGTTGTTGTCGAAGCCGCGCAGACGGGCGATCTCGTTCTTGATCTGGCGCAGGTGGCGGACGGCCTCGACGACGTTGCCGGTGCCGGCCTCGCCCTTCGAACGGATCATGGCCGCGCCCTCGGCGATGCGGCGCAGGGCCTCGCCCAGGTTGGTGGCGCCACAGACGAAGGGGGTGGTGAAGGCCCACTTGTCGGAGTGGTTGACCTCGTCGGCCGGCGTGAGGACCTCGGACTCGTCGATGTAGTCGACGCCGAGGGACTGCAGCACCTGGGCCTCGACGAAGTGGCCGATGCGGGACTTGGCCATGACCGGGATGGAGACGGCACCGATGATCTCTTCGATCATGTTCGGGTCGGACATGCGGGCCACGCCGCCGTCCTTGCGGATGTCCGCGGGGACCCGCTCCAGGGCCATGACGGCCACGGCGCCGGCGTCCTCGGCGATCTTCGCCTGCTCGGCGTTGACCACGTCCATGATCACGCCGCCCTTGAGCTGCTCGGCCATGCCGCGCTTCACGCGGGCGGTGCCGGTCTCGGGAGACTGGGGGGAAACGGAAGGCGTGGTGGACACGGGGTACCTCACTCGTGACAACGGGGGTTGACGACTAGGTCGAGGAAACAGTCCACCTGGGGTCCACAGCAAGGGCCAATGTGGACCCGGTGGATCGTTTTCGCAGGTTACGGGGTGTCAGACCGGGCGATCGGCAAGGGCCACCGGCGGCTCGTCGTCCATTTCGAAGGCCAGCGGGAAGGGCGCGTGGCCCGCGAGGCGGAACCAGCGGACCTTACGGTGGCGGCGCAGGGCGCGGGCGGCCCGTACGGCGTCGTTGTGGAAGCGGCGGGCCATCGGCACCCGGCGGACGGCCTGCGCCAGCTCGCCCGCGGCCTCCTCGCCGCCGGGGGCCGCCCGGACGACCTCCATCTGCTCGGGCTCGCCGAACACGGCCCGCAGGGCCTGGCTGAGCTCGCTCTCGGCGACCTCCCGGTGGTCCTCCTCGGCCTGCCGGGCGGCGTGCGCGGCCTCGTACAGCACGATCGAGGCGGCCGGATCGAGCACACCGGAGGTGGCCAGCTCCTGGGTGACCGAGGCCCGGCGCAGCAACTGGGCGTCCAGGGCCGCGCGGGCCGCGTCGATACGGGAGTGCAGCCGGTCGAGTCGTCCGGCGGTCCAGCTGAGATAGACGCCGATGAGGATCAGCGCGACGACGGTCCAGATCAGGGTTTCGGTCACGGGCGCACAGGCTACCGGGGCGGCTCCCACCCCCGTTGCGGGCAGTCGCTCCGCCGGGGCGGCGCCCACCCCCGATGCCGTCGCACCGTTCCGCCGGGGCGGCGCCCACCCCCGTTGTAGGCAGTCGTTCCGTCGAGTCTGCGCCCACCCCCGATGTCGTCGCACCGTTCCGCCGGGGCGGCGCCCACCCCCGATGCCGTCGCACCCTTCCGCCGGGGCGGCGCCCACCCCCGTTGTAGGCAGTCGTTCCGCTGGGCGGAACGGGTGGGCACAACGGGCGGCGCCCCCTGCCGGGCCTAGGCTTCCGCGCCCTGACCCGCACCCGTGGTGCGGTGCACTGCTGGTGCGGGTCCAGGCACAAGGGGCGAGGCGCCGCCTAGGGCGCCGTCCCGTGTGCCCACCCGTCCCGCCCAGCGGGACGACTGCCCACACGGGGGTGGGCTGGGTGGGTGGTGGGCCGAGCCCCAGGCGGGGATGGGTGGCGGGCCGAGCCCCAGGCGGGGTGGCGGGCCGAGCCCGGGCGGGGGTGGGATGGCGCGGGCGCGGGCCTGGACGAGGTCCCCCGGGGCGGGCCCGCCCCGGGGCGGCCGGCGCGGGGTCCGGCCCGAGGGGCCCGGGCCCTACAGGCCCAGGCGGGATCGCAGGGTCACGCGCTCGTCCGTGTCCACCGCCGCCGCGCCGTCCGCCACCGTCTCGTAGACCGCCAGGATGTCCGCGCCGACCGTCGCCCAGTCGAAGCGGCGGACGTGCGCCGAACCCCGCGCGCTCAGCCCCGCGCGGCGTTCCTCGTCGCCCAGGAGCCGGATCGCCGCCGTCGCGAGCGCGTCGGCGTCCTCGTTGGCGAAGAGCTCGCCCGCCGCTCCCTGGTCGAGGACCTGCGCGAAGGCGTCCAGGTCGGAGGCGAGGACCGCCGCACCCGCCGACAGCGCCTCGACGAGGATGATGCCGAAGCTCTCGCCGCCGGTGTTGGGCGCCACGTACACGTCGACGCTGCGCAGCAGCCTCGCCTTGTCCTCGTCGCTGACCATGCCGAGGAACTCCACCCGGGAGCGCATCTCGCGCGGCAGCGACGCCACCGCCTCCTCCTCGTCCCCGCGCCCGGCGACGAGGAGCCGCGCTCCGGGCCGCTCGGTGAGGATGCGGGGCAGCGCGCGCATGAGGACCGGCAGGCCCTTCCTCGGCTCGTCGATCCGGCCGATGAAGCCGAGGGTCTCGCCCTGCCATTCCTTCTTGGGTTCGGCGCGGGCGAAGAAGTCCACGTCGACCCCGTTGGGGATGACGACGGCGTCGCCGCCGAGGTGCTCGACGAGCGTGCGGCGCGCGTACTCGCTGACCGCGATCCGGGCGCTGATCTTCTCCAGGGCCGGCTGGAGGATCGGGTACGCGGCGAGCATCGCGCGCGAGCGGGGGTTCGAGGTGTGGAAGGTGGCCACGATCGGCCCCTGCGCCGCCCAGCAGGTGAGCAGTCCCAGGGAGGGCGAGGTCGGCTCGTGGATGTGGACGACGTCGAAGGTGCCGTCGTGCAGCCAGCGGCGTACCCGCGCGGCGGAGAGGAAGCCGAAGCTGAGCCGCGCCACCGAGCCGTTGTACGACACGGGGACGGCCCGGCCGGCCGAGACGACGTACGGCGGCAGCGGGGTCTCGTCGTCGGCCGGGGCCAGGACGGAGACCTCGTGGCCGAGCCGGATCAGGTGCTCGGCGAGGTCCCGGATGTGGAACTGGACGCCGCCCGGCACGTCCCAGGAGTACGGGCAGACGATCCCGATCTTCACGCGCCGCGCTCCCCGTCCCGCTCGGGAACCATGGCGGGTTCCGGGCGTTCCTCCAGGTCGGCGAGCCACAGTCGCTGCAGCATGTGCCAGTCCTCCGGGTGGTCCGCGATGCCGGCGGCGAAGGCGTCGGCGAGCGCCTGTGTCATCACGGCCGTCTTCTCGGTCCTGCTGCCCGCCTCGGGTACGTCGACCGGCGGGTGGATGCGGCCCCTCATGACCGACGTCTCGTCGTACCAGAGGGTCACCGGCAGCAGCAGCGCGCCCGTCTGCTGGGCGAGGATCGCGGGTCCCGCCGGCATCCGCGCCGTGTCGCCGAAGAAGGCGACCTCGATGCCGGAGGCCGACAGGTCGCGGTCGGCGACCAGGCAGACCAGGCCGCCCGCCCGCAGACGCCGGGCGAGCGTGCCGAAGGCGGAGCCTCCGCTGTGCGGGAGGACCTCCATGCCGAGGGACTCGCGGTAGGCGACGAAGCGGTCGTAGAGGGTCTCCGGCTTGAGCCGCTCGGCGACGGTCGTGAAGGGGATGCCGAGGCAGCGGGTCACCCAGACCCCGGCCAGGTCCCAGTTCGCCAGGTGCGGCAGGGCGATGACGACCCCGCGCCCGGCGGCGATGCCGTCCGTGAGGTGGTGGGCGTCCTTGATGTCGACGTCGCGCTCGACCCGGTCCTTGTCCCAGGTCGGCAGCCGGAAGGACTCCATCCAGTAGCGCATGTACGAGCGCATGCCGGCCTTCGACAGCTCGGCGAGGCGCTCCGGCGTGGCGTCGGGCACCACGCGCGCGAGGTTGGCCTCAAGACGCAGGACGCTCTTGCCGCGCCGCTTCCAGGTGAAGTCGGCGATCCGCCGGCCGAGGCCGGTGGCCACCGGTTCGGGGAGTTTCTTGACGGTCGCCCAGCCGGCGCCGTAGAGCCCGTCGCTCAGTCGTTCCTTCAGCGTGCTGTCCGTGGCGGGCGTGCCGTCCTTCTGCCCGCCGTCCTTCTGCCCGCCGTCCTTCGGAGGCGTGCCGTCCTTCTGCGCACTCACGATGTCGCCCCGCTCCCCCCGGCCGCGGCGGCGTCCGCCTCGGCCGATTCCCGTCGTACGGTCACGACCCGCTGTCCCAGGGTGACGGCGCTGCCGACGGCCACGATCCACAGGGCGATCGGGAGCAGCACGTCGACGCCCGGCACGCCGAAGGCGTGCAGACCGGCGAGGCCGGCGGCGACCAGCGAGATCACGAGCCGTTCGGCCCGTTCGATGAGGCCGTTGACCGCGACCGGCAGGCCGATCGATTCGCCACGCGCCTTGGTGTACGAGACGACCTGACCGCTGGCCAGGCAGAAGATCGCCACGGCGCACAGCACGTTGTCGTCGCCCTTGCCCGCGTACCAGAGCGCGAAACCGCCGAAGATGGCGCCGTCGGCGACCCGGTCGAGCGTCGAGTCGAGGAAGGCGCCCCAGCGGCTGGAGATCCCGGCCTGCCGGGCCATGTTGCCGTCGACGAGGTCGGAGAAGACGAACAGGGTGATGACGATGGTGCCCCAGAAGAATTCTCCGCGGGGGAAGAAGACCAGCGCACCGGCCATCACTCCCGCCGTGCCGATGAGCGTGACCGCGTCGGGGCTGACGCCCCGGCGGAGCAGAAACGCGGCGAACGGTGTGAGGACACGCGTGAAGAATGCACGCGCGTACTTGTTCAGCATGGCCTTCCCGAGGTTCGGTGGGCCGCGCGGCCCCTATGACCACCGGCTCACCCATCGTAGCCACGAGCACCGCGGCGTACCGGCGGCACCCGCCCGCCGCGTCGCCGTCCCCCCGGCGGGCCCGCTCCGTGTACGACGTATGGACGCGTCCCGGCGTCGGTGCAAAGCTCGAAGGACCACCGCGGGCACCGCCGGAGCCGTACCGCGACACACCACTCCCCCGCGCCCGCGTCCCGCCGCACCGTGCGAGCAGCCGGGAGGAACACATCATGGGTGACAAGGCGAACACGACCGCCGGGGCCGCCGGCGGGGCTCTGACGGCCGACCGGCCCACGGCCGTACGGAACGTGGTGCTGGTCGGCCACAGCGGATCGGGCAAGACGACCCTGGTGGAGGCGCTGGCACAGACCGCCGGGGCGCTCAACCGGGCGGGCCGGGTCGAGGACGGCGCCACCGTCTCCGACTACGACGAGATCGAGCACCGCCAGCATCGCTCCGTACAGCTCTCGCTCGTTCCGGTCGGCTGGGACGGGTACAAGATCAACCTCCTCGACACCCCCGGGTACGCCGACTTCGTCGGGGAGCTGAGGGCCGGTCTGCGCGCGGCGGACGCGGCCCTCTTCGTCGTCTCGGCCGCCCAGGAGGCCGACGCCGTCGCCGCCTCCACCCGGATGGTCTGGGAGGAGTGCGCCGCCGTCGGCATGCCCCGGGCCATCGTCGTCACCCATCTCGACACCGCCCGCACCGACTTCGACGAGCTGACCGCCGTCTGCTCCTCCCTCTTCGGCCGTGACGACCCGGACGCCGTCCTGCCGCTCTATCTCCCGGTGCGCGGCGAGGAGGGGCCCGACGGGCACGCGCGCGCCACCGGTCTGGTCGGCCTGCTCTCGGAGCGGATCTTCGACTACTCCACGGGGGTACGTCGGGAGAGCCCGCCCGACGAGAGCCGGCGGGAGCTCATCGAGGAGGCGCGCGCCCGGCTGATCGAGGGGATCATCGCCGAGAGCGAGGACGAGACCCTCATGGACCGCTACCTCGGCGGTGAGCGGATCGACGTGAAGACGCTCGTCGACGACCTGGAGAAGGCGGTCGCCCGGGGCGCCTTCCACCCGGTGCTCGCGGCCGCCCCGGCCATCGACGGCGGTACGCAGGGCCTGGGCACCGTCGAGCTCCTGGAGCTGATCACCGGCGGGTTCCCGTCCCCGCTGGAGCACGAGCCGCCCGCCGTCACGACCCCCGACGGCCGCCCCCGGCCGCCGGTCACCTGCGACCCCGAGGGCCCCCTGGTCGCCGAGATCGTCAAGACCGCCGCCGACCCCTACGTGGGCCGGGTCTCCCTGGTCAGGGTCTTCTCCGGGACCCTGCGCCCCGACGAGACCGTCCACGTCTCTGGTCACGGCCTGGCCGACCGGGGGCACGAGGACCACGACGTCGACGAGCGGGTCGGCGGGCTCACCTCCCCCTTCGGCAAGCAGCAGCGCCCCATGGCACGGTGCATCGCCGGGGACCTGGCCTGTGTGGCCCGGCTCGGCCGGGCGGAGACGGGCGACACGATCTCCGCGAAGGACGACCCGCTCCTGATCGAGCCCTGGAGCATGCCGGAGCCGCTGCTCCCGCTCGCGGTCGAGGCGCACAGCAAGGCCGACGAGGACCGGCTCTCGCAGGGCCTCGCCCGGCTGGTCGCAGAGGATCCGACCCTGCGCCTCGAACACAACCAGGACACCCGGCAGGTGGTGCTGTGGTGCCTGGGCGAGGCCCACCAGGACGTCGTGCTCGAACGGCTCAGGGGCCGCTACGGGGTCCAGGTGGACGCCGTGCCGTACAAGGTGTCGCTGCGCGAGACCTTCGGCGGACGTTCGGCGGGCCGCGGCCGGCACGTCAAGCAGTCCGGCGGACACGGCCAGTTCGCCATCTGCGAGATCGACGTGGAGCCGCTCCCGCCGGGCAGCGGCATCGAGTTCGTCGACAAGGTGGTCGGCGGGGCGGTCCCGCGCCAGTTCATCCCCTCGGTGGAGAAGGGGGTGCGGGCCCAGGCCGCGCGGGGCGTCGCCGCCGGGTATCCGCTGGTCGACATCCGTATCACCCTGCGGGACGGCAAGGCCCACTCGGTGGACTCCTCCGACGCCGCCTTCCAGACGGCCGGGGCGCTCGCGCTGCGGGAGGCTGCCGCTGACGTCGCCGTCCACCTCCTGGAGCCGGTGGCCGAGGTCGAGGTCCTCGTGCCGGACGAGTACGTCGGGCCCGTGATGAGCGACCTGTCGGGGCGGCGCGGCCGGGTCGTCGGCACCGACCAGGCCGGCCCGGGGCGGACCGTGGTCAGGGCCGAGGTGCCGGAGATCGAGATCGGGCGGTACGCGATCGACCTGCGGTCCGTGTCGCACGGCACCGGCAGGTTCGACCGTACGTACGCGAGGCACGAGCCGATGCCGCCGCACCTGGCGGAGAAGGTCCGCGAACAGACTGGAAAAAGCCCCTAGTTGACGAGTTGTCGCCAGCTGTCGCCCGCGTCGCCGTCGTGGAGCGGGCGGCATTCGGCCGACCCGCCCCACTCCGGTGACGCATCAGGCGGTACCCGGTTACGCTGGGGTGCCCAGCTCAGAAGGTGTGCGGGGCGCGGCAGTTGGGAACAGCCCGCACAGGTACTCGCGCGCGATGGGGGCGGCAGTGGCGATGGACGGTTTCGGACCCGGGGCACAGATTCCCCTGCAGGGCTCCGGTGGCGGGGCGGGGGCGACGAACGCCCTCGCCTCCGCCGCGTACCGGGACAGTCCGCTGGACACGATCAAGGAAGCCGACAACGACCTCTACAAGTCGACGGTCAAGGAAGGGAAGTGGCACAAGCTCTTCCACCCCGACCTCGGCGAGGCGTTCTCCCGCGCGGTCCAGGTCCGCATGCTCGGGGGCGCCCGCAAGGCACTCATCCAGTCCTTCGGCGCCGACCCCCAGCCGGTCGTCGAGCACTGCCTCGCCGCCTCCCGCCTCCGCAGGCAGCGCGACATCAAGCTGACCCTGGTCACCTTCGTCTGCGGCGTGCTCTTCCTGCCCGGTCTGCTGCTCTGGCTCGGAGTCATCCAGCTCCGCCGGATCGCGGCGGGTTCGGACAACAAGCGCACCAGCGCCGTCGGCACCGTGCTCCTCGTCGCGGCCGGACTCTTCGCCCTGCTCGTCCTGCTGAAGCTGCCCTTCGACGGGATCCTGCCGAACTACCTGCGCGCCATGATCGCGGCCCCGGTCGTGGGCTGGTTCCTCGCCCGGCGCATCTGCGAGGGCACCGCCGTCGACCTCCGGGAGCGCTGGACGGCCCTGCTCAGCGGCGGCGGCGTCGGTGCCAAGATCCCCGAGGCCGCCCCCAGGGACCCGGGCGAGAAGGCCGCGGAGGAGCTGCGGCAGAACCTGGAGAAGCTCTCGGCCGAGCAGCAGTCCAACATCGTGTTCTACGCGGGCGCCAAGGGCGTTCTCGGTCTCGGCACCCGCTGGGGCAGCTGGACCCTCGCCGAGGAGCTCGTCCCCCAGCCCGGCCGCGAGATCCACGACTTCCGCGCCTGGGACCTCGTCCGCAAGATCCACGACCAGCTGACCCTGCTGGAGCGCGGCTCGCTGAAGACCGGCTTCCCGAAGCCGACCGTCAAGCACTGGGTCGTCTCCCCGGTCGGGGAGGGCGCCGACGAGGTCACCCGGCCCGAGGGCGACAGCATCGTCCACTACCAGGTCAAGCCGCACGAGATACAGCGCATCTGCAACGACCAGCAGTTCGGCGCCGGCAACCGCCACTACCTGGGCGTCCAGTTCACGCTCTGGGACGGGAACCTGGTCCTGACCATGATGGTCACGGTGACGTCGCTGCTCCACACCCTCCGCATCGAGGTCACCGGGCACGCCCTGGGGCCTGTGCACGGTCTGTTCACCACGAAGCCGAAGGCGAAGACCAAGGAGGTATCCAAGACCGTCCGCTTCTGGGAGACCCGGGAGATCAAGCAGCCGCTGATGACGACGGACGAGGTCGTCCGGCTCGCGGTCCGCGCCCCGCTCACCTGGTATCCGCCGGTCCTGGACTTCCTCGGCGGCAAGCTCGTCCTGCCGGAGCCCTTCGGGCTGCGGCACATCTGGGCCGGGCCGCCCTGGAAGAACCGGTTCATGGCGGACGACGCGATCCGCATGGCGACTCCGGTGCTGCGGGCGGTCCACACCGCGACCATCAAGATGCTCGACGACCACGGCGTGGACACCGAGCGCTTCACGAACCGCTCGCTGATCCTCGGCGGCGCCGTCCAGGAACCGGGCCCGAAGAAGGCCGACGTCTACGACGCCTGACGCGCCCGTATCCCGGGTTCCTGAAGGCCCGTACGGATCAGACCGTGGCCGGCCAGGCGTCGGCCAGCATCTTCCGGGTGTCGGCGAGCAGCTGCGGCAGCACCTTGGTGTGGCCGACGACCGGCATGAAGTTGGTGTCCCCGCCCCAGCGCGGCACCACGTGCTGGTGCAGGTGGGCGGCGATGCCGGCGCCCGCGACGGCGCCCTGGTTCATGCCGATGTTGAAGCCGTGCGCACCGGACGCCGCGCGCAGCGCGACCATCGCGCGCTTGGTGAAGTCGGCGAGCTCCGTGGTCTCCGCGACGTCCAGGTCCGTGTAGTCGGCGACGTGACGGTAGGGGACGACCATGAGGTGGCCGCCGTTGTACGGGTACAGGTTGAGGACCGCGTACACGCTCGCGCCCCGCGCGATCACCAGACCGTCCTCGTCCGACTTCGACGGAATCGAGCAGAACGGGCAGCCGTCCTCGGCCCCCGGCCCGGTGGGCTTGTTCTCGCCCTGGATGTACGCCATCCGGTGAGGCGTCCACAGGCGCTGGAACGCGTCCCGCGTCCCGACTCCGATCTGCTGCTCCGGCTCAGTCGTCATGCCGAGCAGCATATTGCGTCGCCCGTTCGGAACGTGTCGCCGGGGCGGGAGATCCATCCGGCGGCCATGCTGATCCGATGAGCGAAAGGTCACCGAAACCGCCCCGGCAGGAGCGCTGGGACAGGCATCTGGAGAACCCGCTCGCGGTGGCCTCCGGCGTCTATCTTGCGGGGTACGCGGTCCGGGTCCTCGGCCACGACGATCTCCCCCAGGCCTGGCTCGACCTCTGCCTCGCCCTCACGCTCGCCGCCTGGGCCGTCTTCGTCGTGGACTACGCGGTACGGCTCCGCCTCAGCGGCCTCGGTCCGCTCCGTTTCGTCCGTACGCATCTCCTCGACACGGTGGTCCTGGTGATCCCGCTGCTGCGGCCGGTACGGATGGTGAACATCTACGACCGGGTCCAGCGCCGCAAGGACAAGCCGCGGCTCAGCATCTACGCGCGCGTGATGGTCTACGCCGGCCTCACCACGACCCTGCTGGGCTTCGCGGGAGCGCTCACCGTCTACAAGTACGAGAGGGACGCCCCCGGCGCCTCGATCCTCACCTTCGGCGACGCGGTGTGGTGGACCTGCGCCACGCTCGCGACGGTGGGGTACGGGGACGTCGCCCCGGTGACCCCGGCCGGCCGGCTCACGGCGGTGGGCGTGATGGCCTGCGGGCTGGCCCTGCTCGGCGCGGTCACGGGTTCGTTCTCGTCCTGGCTGATCCAGGCGTTCACCCGGGAGGACGAGAAGGGGACCGGGCCGGAGGAAGGGAGGAGGCCCCCGGGGGACTCCCCGGGGGCCTCCTGAACGCTCAGGTCATCACACCTGGACGCGGTCCTCGACGATCTTGGCGAGCTTGGCGATGGCCTCGTCGACGGGGATGCCGTTCTCCTGCGAACCGTCGCGGTAGCGGAAGGAGACGGCGCCCGCGGCCATGTCCTCGTCACCCGCGATGATCATGAACGGAACCTTCTGCTTCTGCGCGTTCCGGATCTTCTTCTGCATCCGGTCCGAGGAGGAGTCGACCTCCACCCGCAGGCCCTGCTTCTTCGCCTTGGCGGCGAACTCGTGCAGGTAGTCGACGTGGGCGTCGCCGATCGGGATACCGGTGGCCTGGACGGGCGCCAGCCACGGCGGCATCGCGCCCGCGTAGTGCTCCAGGAGCACCGCGAAGAACCGCTCGATCGAGCCGAACAGCGCGCGGTGGATCATGACCGGGCGCTGCTTGGTGCCGTCCGGGGAGGTGTACTCCAGGTCGAAGCGCTCCGGCAGGTTGAAGTCGAGCTGCACGGTCGACATCTGCCAGGTGCGGCCGATGGCGTCCCGCGCCTGCACCGAGATCTTCGGGCCGTAGAACGCGGCGCCGCCCGGGTCGGGGGTCAGCGGGAGGCCCTGCTTCTCGGCGACCTGCTGGAGGACCGCGGTGGCCTCCTCCCAGATCTCGTCCGAGCCGACGAACTTCTCCGGGTCCTTGGTGGACAGTTCCAGGTAGAAGTCGGTCAGGCCGTAGTCACGCAGCAGGTTGAGGACGAAGGTGAGGGTCTTGTCGAGCTCCTCCGCCATCTGCTCCTTGGTGCAGTAGATGTGCGCGTCGTCCTGGGTGAAGCCGCGGGCCCGGGTCAGGCCGTGCACGACGCCGGACTTCTCGTACCGGTACACGGTGCCGAACTCGAAGAGGCGCAGCGGCAGTTCACGGTACGAGCGGCCGCGCGCGTCGAAGATCAGGTTGTGCATCGGGCAGTTCATGGGCTTGAGGTAGTAGTCCACGCCCTCGTCGAGCTGCATGGGGGGGTACATGCCCTCGGCGTACCAGTCCAGGTGGCCGGACTTCTCGAACAGCTTGCCCTTGGTGGCGTGCGGCGAGTAGACGAACTCGTAGCCCTCCTCCTCGTGGCGCTTGCGCGAGTAGTCCTCCATGACCCGGCGGATGATGCCGCCCTTGGGGTGGAAGACCGCGAGGCCGGAGCCGATCTCGTCGGGGATGGAGAAGAGGTCGAGCTCGTTGCCGAGCTTGCGGTGGTCGCGCTTCTCGGCCTCGGCGAGGAAGTCGAGGTGGGCCTTCAGCTCCTCCTTCGACGGCCAGGCGGTGCCGTAGATGCGCTGGAGCATCGGGTTCTTCTCGCTGCCGCGCCAGTAGGCGGCGGCGTTGCGCATCAGCTTGAAGGCCGGGATGTTCCGGGTGGTCGGCAGGTGCGGACCGCGGCAGAGGTCCTTCCAGCACAGGTCGCCGGTCTTGGCGTCGATGTTGTCGTAGATGGTCAGCTCGCCGCCGCCCACCTCGACACTGGCGCCGTCGTCGGTCGACGCGGAACCCTTGATGCCGATGAGCTCCAGCTTGTACGGCTCGTCCGCCAGCTCCGCGCGGGCGTCCTCGTCGGTGACCACACGGCGGGCGAAACGCTGGCCGCGCTTCTGGATCTCCTGCATCTTCTTCTCGATGACCTTGAGGTCCTCGGGAGTGAAGGGCTTCTCGACGTCGAAGTCGTAGTAGAAGCCGTCCCGGACCGGCGGGCCGATGCCCAGCTTGGCCTCGGGGAAGAGCTCCTGCACGGCCTGGGCCATGACGTGCGCGGTCGAGTGGCGCAGGATGTCGAGACCGTCCGGGGAGGAGATCTCGACGCCCTCGACGACATCGCCGTCGGAGAGCTCGTACGACAGGTCCTTCAGTTCGCCACCGACGCGGGCGGCGATGACGGTGCGGTCGTCGGCGAACAGGGCGCCGGCGGTGGTGCCCGCGCTCACCGCCCTCTCCTCTGCTTCGGAGGCGGACTGGACGGTCACACGGACATCAGACACGGGTGTTCTTCTTCCTTTGGGGCGCGGACAGACACGAGGTGCCGGCGCCGACGGTGCGCGACAGAGACGAGGTGCCGCGCATCGCCGATGGTACCGAGGAGACCGTCCCACCCGCGAAACGGTTTCCCTCAGGCCTCCGCGCCTCAGGCCCGCACCCACTCACTCCTCGTCCGGCCCGCACGCCTCCTCGAAGAAGTCTGCGTCATCGATGGTCCCCTGGATCGCCTTCATGATCCTGTCCCTTTCGGTCTCGTCGACCTGTACGGGGACGACCCCGGAGGCGTCGGTGAGGCGCCGGAAGCCGCCCCGGCTCTCCAGGCGGCCCACCACCCGGATCGGAAGCCCCACGAGATGGGCGTGGCCCGCGGTGCGGTACGCCTCCTCGTCGAGGGTGACCCGGACGTGCGGGACCTCCGCCCCGCCGAGCACACGGAGGCGTACGGTGCCCTCGCCGCGGGGCCCCGAGCGGCGCATGCGGACGACGGCGCCGGTGAGCCGGACCGGTACGGAGGGCTCGTCGGTCAGGTAGCGGGCGCTCGCCTCCCGCAGGGCCGGCAGGTCGCCGGGTGAGAACTCGACCGGTTCGGGCCGGGCCGCGCAGCCCTCGGGAGCCCCGGCGGAGGGGGCCCACTCCAGGGCGACGCGAGCCCCCTCGGTGCCGCGGACGAGGGCGACGAGGGCCTCGGTGAGTTCACGGCTGACACCCGCCTCGACGGCGGCGTCGAAGGCCTCCATGCCGCCGGTGGCCCGCTGGTAGTCGGTGGCCTCGCGGGCCGCGTGGAGCGCGTGGTGGAGCCGGACGGCGACCGCGCGGCCCGGCTCGACCGGCAGGAAGGCGGTGAGGCCGCGCCCGCCGGTGACCGCGCCGACGACGACCGACTCCAGGGAGGCCTGGGCCGGGCGCCGGTGCCGGGCCCCGTGGTAGCCGGCCCGGACGCGCACGGCGAGGGCGCCGGCCAGGAGCAGCTGGCGGGCGGCGGACCTGAGCTGCTCCTGCACGGTCCAGGGGACCGTGCCGGCCGGGCCCGGGGGCACGTCGCGCCACCAGCGGATCTCGTCGCTGGGCACGGCGAGGCCGGTGAGGACCTCGCGGGCGGAGGGCGTGGCGCTGCGGGCGAGGGCGGTGAGCGCCTCGCCGAGCAGGTCCTCGCAGTCCGGGAAGGCCCGGCTCTCCGGGACGAGGAGGCTGGTACCGGTGCCGCTGCCCGGCGGGGTCCACCGGCTGTAGCGGCCGGCCGCCCCGCCGCGCCGCCGCCACCCGTGGCGGGCGAGGAGGGCTCCGAGGACGCGCGGGTCCACCCTGCCCGGGTCGGGTGCGCCCTGGCTGTCGGCCCAGGGTCCGGCGGGCGGGCCGGGGACACCGGTCCAGGACGCCGGGAGGTCGTTGGGCGCGGGGTGGGGCCGGTAGGGCGGGGGCACGGAGGCGGGGCCGTGCCCGCCCCCCTCGTCCCCGAACCTCGGTTCGTCGATCGGCCGGTGCATCAAGGTCTCCCTCCCACGCCGACTCGGGTCATGATCTCGCAGAGCGCCCGGTCGTCGAAGATCCGCGCCGTCGGGACGCGCACGGTGGTCCTGCGCCGTCCCGTGACCGGGTGCCCGGCCAGGTTGATCCAGTAGCAGCAGTGCCGCAGGTCGAGCCGGTCGTGCCCCGCCCTCAGCCAGTCCTCCTGTGACCTCGGGACGAGCATCACGACGAGGATCTTGTGCACGGACACCGGGGTCCTGGCGAGTTTCACCAGGTGGTCGTTGTCGAGGGTGAACGCGAAGGTGCTCCCGGGCGGGCCCGGCGGTATCTGGTAGGTGCACTTGAGCTGCACCTTGATGGTGACCTCGTCGTCGACGGTGTGTCCGGGAGAGCCGTGGCTCACGTGCCAGTCGATGCCGTTGTCCGGAAAGGGCTGGGACAGCGAGCAGCCGGCCGCGGCGGCGACGGCGTGCAGGTATCCCACCTGAAGGGTCTCCATGCAGGCGGTGGTGGCGAGTGAGCCGCGCGTCGGAGCCAGCCGCTGGGGCGGCAGCCCTCCCGACTCGGGCTGGGCGAGCGCCATGTCGATTTCCTTCCCCGTCCCTTGTGTTGTGACCGGTCCGCGTACGGCGCAAACAGTCCGGGTATCACCGTTTCGGGGCAGGGGGTTGGCCATCTGCCGCACGTGTGCAGGGAGTTCAGGGATGACAATGCACTGGTACGAAGGGCCCCTGGCCGCTTTCGACACGGAGACCACGGGAGTCGACGTCGAGGGCGACCGGATCGTCTCGGCCGCTCTGGTCGTGCAGGACGCCGCGGGCGCGCGCCCCCGGGTGACGCGCTGGCTGGTCAACCCGGGCATACCGGTGCCCGAGGGGGCCACCGCCGTACACGGCCTGACGGACGATCACCTCCAGCGGAACGGCCGGTGGCCGGCTCCGGTGATGGAGGAGCTGGCGCGCGCGCTGGCGGAGCAGGTGGCGGCGGGGCGCCCGCTGGTGGTGATGAACGCGCCCTTCGACCTGACGATCCTCGACCGCGAGCTGCGCAGGCACCGGGCGTCCACGCTGGGCGCCTACCTGCCGGGCACGCCCCTGTGCGTGCTCGACCCGCGGGTCCTGGACAAGCACCTGGACCGGTACCGGAAGGGCCGCCGGACGCTCACGGACCTGTGCGCGCACTACGAGGTGGAGCTGGCGGGGGCGCACGACGCGGCGGCGGACGCGACGGCGGCGCTCGATGTCGTACGGGCGGTGGCGCGGCGCTTCTCGTCCCGGCTGGAGCGGCTGACCCCTGCGGAGCTGCACACGCTGCAGGCGGTGTGGCACGCGGCGCAGGCGCGGGGTCTCCAGGCGTGGTTCACCCGGCAGGGCACGCCGGAGATCGTGGACCCGGCGTGGCCGCTGCGGCCCGAACTGGGCACGGCGGCGTGACACATGACAGAGGCCGGTCCGTCTTTCGACGGACCGGCCTCTACCCGGTGGGCGATACTGGGATCGAACCAGTGACCCCTTCGGTGTGAACGAAGTGCTCTCCCGCTGAGCTAATCGCCCGGGAACGGGTTGAACCATACAGGCCTTCGCGCCCTTCGTTCAAACCGCTCGCAGGTGGGTGGCGAGTCCCCGCCGCCCGCCGCGCATCATCAGGGCGTGGTTGGCGCGGAACACCGGTCGCCCGGGGACGGCGAGGGTCCTCAGGAGCCGGGCCCGGACCTCGACCTCCTGCTCGTACACGGCGAGGGTGCCGGCCCCTTCCGGGGTGACGGTCCAGCGGGCCCAGCCCTCCAGGTCGCCGCCGAGGCCGATCTCCAGGACCCCGGCCGCCGGGTCGCGGCGCAGCGCGCGGGCGGTGACGACGATGTCGTACGGGAGCAGGGAGCGGAAGCGGGCGGTGCCGGTGCTGTCGTCCACCGGGACGACCTCGCGGACCTGGGGCCACCAGCGGGGGTACTCCTCGGCGCGTTCGAGGACCGCGTAGACGGCGTCGGGCGGGGCGGCGAGCCGCCAGAGGCTGCGGAAACGGTACCGGCACCAGTCCATGCCCCCAGTGTGGACGTACTCAGGCAGTAGGCGCCGGAAGATGAGTACCGGCACGCATTCCCGTCGGGTGTGGCCGGGGCCACACTCCGGGTATGGACAACTCACTGCCGCCCGCGGACGAGCTGGTGCTCGTCGACCGCGAGCTGGCGCAACTCGACGCACGCCGGTCCCAGTTGCTGGCCCGGCGGGCCTGGCTGCTGCAGGTGCTGTACGCGCCCGTCGCGCCGGCGGCTCCGTGGCCCCGTCCGCCGGTGGCGGACTCGACGCCGCGGAGCGCGCAGAACGTCCTGCTGACGCTGGGTGGCACCCTCCTGACGATCGCGGCGGTCGCCTTCACGCTGGTCAGCTGGGGCTCGATGGGCATCGGCGGCCGGGCGGCGGTCCTGTTCGTGGTGACCTCGGCGGCCCTGGCGGCCCCGGTGGCGCTGCTCCGCAGGAGCCTGGTCTCGACGGCCGAGTCGGTGGCGGCCCTCGGGCTCGTCCTGATGGTGCTCGACGCGTACGCGCTGCACCGGGCGGCGCTGTCGGAGACGGACGGCCTCGGGTACGCGGCGGTGGCCTCGGCCGTCCTCGCGGGCGCGTGGACCGCGTACGGCTCGGCGCTGTCCCGGCTCCGGATCCCGCTGCCGGTGGCCGTGGTCGCGGGGCAGCTCCCGCTGCCGCTCGGCGTGCTCGCCGCGGGCGGCGGGCCGACGGCGTTCGCCTGGGCGGCGCTCGTCACGGCCGCCGCGGACGGGGCGGTGGTGCTGTGGGTCCGGCCGGCGCCGGTCCGGATCACGGCGGTCACCGGTGCGGTGGTCCTGGGCGGCTGGGCCCTCCTGACGGGCGGCTGGCTCTCGCTCGCCTCGCCGTGGAGCGGCGCGCCGCTGCTCGTGGCGGGTGCGGTGGTGACACTGTACGTGGCCTGGCGCACGCCCCCGCTCGCGGTGGCGGCCTCGGTGGTCGCGGGCCTGGCCGTGGTGACGGCCGTCGGCGGCCTGCTGCGCGCCGCGGTCCCGGCGGACTGGACGGTGCCGGTGTACGTGCTGTGCGCACTGGTTCTGGCCTCGGTGTGGCGCGTGGGCACCACGGCCGCGGCGCCGGCGGACGGCCCTGCGACTGCGCCGGCCGGCCGGCTCCCGCGCGGTGTTCGGCTCGGGCTCGCCGGTGCGGGGGCGGGGGTGGCCGCCCTCGGAGTCGTGTGGGCGCTGCCGCCGGTGGTCGCCGGGCTCCTCGGGCCGATGGCCCGGACCACGGAGGTCTGGTCGGGCGAGCACGCCGGGCGGGTCCTGACGTCGTTCCCGGCGACGGCGGCCCTGGTCCTGGCGGTGGCCGTGGCCGCTCTCGCGGCCGTCCCCCGCCTCTGGACCCGGTGTGCGGCCCTCGTCCTGGCCTGGGGGCTGCTCACGGCCCTGCCGGTCTCCCTCGACCTGCCGTACGCGGCGACGCTCGCCCTCCAGCTGGTCACCGCCGCGGCGGCCCTGTGGGTCGCCGTACGCCCGGGCCCGCTGACGCGGGGCCTGCGCGCTGCCGGGGACGCGGCGGGCCCGGCGCCCGCCGGACCCGTGCTCACCCCGCCTGGGGCCGGAGGAGCGACGCCCTGGGCGGGCTGGGCGCCGACGGGCACCGGGCGGCAGCTGCCGGCCGTGGAGCCGGGGACCGTCCTCGGCTGGGCGGCGTACGCCGGTGGGCTGGCGTCCGCCGTGAGCGCCGTCGCGCTCGCCCTGGACGTGCGGGGTGCCACGTTCGTCGTGCTCGGCGCGGTGCTGGCTCTGTTCACCGGCGTCGCGGTGCTCGGCACGGACGCCCGCCGGGTGGTGGCCGCCTGCGGCGCCGTCCTGGCCGGGACCGGACTGGTGGGGGCGGTGGCCGCCGCCGCCGGGTTCGAGGGCCACTGGACGGCCCTGGCCCTGCTGCTGGTCCCGGCGGTCACCGCCGCCGTGGGGGCCCGGACGCGCCCGCCCGCGGTGGCCCTGGCGGTGGAGATCACCGGCGCGGCCGTGGCGATCCCCGCGTTCGGTCTCGCCGTGTCCCGGCCGGCCTTCCTCGCGCTCGCCCTGGCCCTCGGCGGGGTGATCGCGGCGGCGACGGCGGTACGTCCCGAGCGGCGGCGGTTCGCCTCGTGGACGGCGGCGGCGCTGTTCCTGCTGGCCGCCTGGGTGCGTCTGGCGGCCTTCGAGGTGACGACGCCGGAGGCGTACACCCTCCCGGTGACCGTGCCCGCCCTCGTCGCCGGGTTCCTGCGGCGGCGCCGGGACGCCGAGGCCTCGTCGTGGACGGCGTACGGCGCGGGTCTCGCGGCGACGCTGCTGCCGAGCCTGGCCGCGGCCTGGACCGACCCGGAGTGGGTCCGCCCGCTGGCTCTGGGCGTCGCGGCCCTGGTGGTGACGCTGCTGGGCGCACGGTTCCGGCTGCAGGCCCTGCTCGTCCTCGGTGGCGTGGTCCTGGCCCTGGACGGGCTGCACGAGCTCGCCCCGTACGTGGTGCAGGCGGTGGGCGCGCTGCCCCGCTGGCTGCCGCCGGCCCTCGCCGGGCTCCTGCTGCTCGCGGTGGGCGCCACGTACGAGCAGCGGCTGCGGGACGCCAGGAGGCTCCGGGACCGGGTGGCGCGGATGCGGTGAACGCCGAAGGCCCCGGGACGGTGTTCCGTCTCGGGGCCTTCGGACCGGGTGGTGGGCGATACTGGGTTCGAACCAGTGACCCCTTCGGTGTGAACGAAGTGCTCTCCCACTGAGCTAATCGCCCCGGTGCACCGCAAACATTACCGCATGTCAGCGGGGCTCCCGAACCATCCCAGGGTCACTCGGTGATCTTCCACGGCATGACGAAGCCGAACTTCCACAGGTAGACGCCGAGCAGGACGGCGATGATCACCAGGCCGATGGTGGTGAGGATGATGTTCCGGCGGCGGACCTTGGGGTCGAGGGCGCGCTGGGCGGCCTCGGTGACCTTGCGCTTGGTCCAGCGGAGCACGAGCTGCGCCCAGACGAACTCGGTGGCCCAGATCGCCATGCCGCCGAAGATGACCAGCCAGCCGGGCCCGGGCAGCGGCAGCATCACCACTCCGGCGCCGACCACGGCGAGCCCCACGATGAAGACGCCGACCTGCCAGCTCAGATGCAGGCCTCGCCGGGACTTGATGAACTCCGGTGCGCGGGATCCCAGTTCGGCTTCCTGGCCGTCTGCGGACTCCCCGGTGCGCTCGTCACTCTCCGCATTCATACCCCCCAACTTACCGGACTCGGAGCCGTCACCGGAATGGCGGTATTACCGCAGGTCACACGCACCCGATCGAGTGTCCTGAACACTCACAAAACCGACAGAGGGGTTTACAACGGCACCGGAGGTGGCATGTCGATTTCGCCGACGTGCGAATCCCCGAGCGCACACTGAGCGAAAGGCCCTGGCGCTTATGAACACCACGGTCAGCTGCGAGCTGCACCTGCGCCTCGTTGTGTCGAGCGAGTCCTCACTGCCTGTACCCGCGGGCCTGCGGTATGACACGGCCGATCCCTATGCCGTGCACGCCACCTTCCACACCGGAGCCGAGGAGACGGTCGAGTGGGTCTTCGCCCGCGACCTTCTCGCCGAGGGGCTGCACAGGCCCACCGGCACGGGCGACGTCCGCGTCTGGCCGTCCCGGAGTCACGGTCAGGGAGTCGTCTGCATCGCACTGAGCTCCCCCGAGGGAGAAGCCCTGCTCGAGGCCCCGGCGAGGGCCCTGGAGTCGTTCCTGAAGAGGACCGACGCCGCCGTGCCACCGGGCACCGAGCACCGGCACTTCGACCTCGATACGGAGCTCTCCCACATCCTGGCCGACAGCTGAGCCAGGCGAGAGCCGCACGGCGCCGTCCGACTCGGGGCGACGGCGCCGCGTGGGCAGTCACATAGGCACGACATCCGGCGCCCACCACCGCGCAGCCGGCGCGGTGGTGGGCGCCGGTGCCTTTTCCCGGTCGCGCTAAAGTCAGCGCCATTCCGCGGGCGCCCGCCCGCGGCCGGCCAGGGAGCGAATCGTGCTGATCCCCCACGACACCCGGATCGCCCTCGACACCGTCGTCGATCTGATGAACACCGCGCCCCAGGGCGACCGTGCCGACGAGCTCGCCGACCTGGAGGGGCTGGGAACCTTCGTCCGCGCCCACAAGGTCAGCGACGTGGGCGACCTGAGCCCCGCCGATCTACGCGCCGTCCGCGAGGTGCGCGAGAAGTTCGCGGCCGTCTTCTCCGCGCCGGAGGCCCGGATCGCGGCCCCCCTGATCAACCAGCTGGTGGCCGGCGCCGGCACCACGCCGCAGCTCACCGACCACGACGGCTACGACTGGCACGTGCACTACTTCGCGCCGGGCGCCTCCGTGGCGGACCACCTCGCGGCCGACTGCGGCATGGCGCTGGCGTTCATCGTGGTGGCGGGCGAGCAGGAGCGGCTGCGGCGCTGCGAGGCGCCGGACTGCGGCCGGGCCTTCGTCGACCTCTCCCGCAACCGCTCGCGCCGCTACTGCGACAGCCGCACCTGCGGCAACCGTCTGCACGTGGCCGCCTACCGGGCGCGCCGCAAGGAAGCGGCGGGCTGAGGCGGGAGCCGCCGGAGCACGAGGAGCGGTCGGAGCGCGCAGAGCCGTCACAGCACGAAGAGGTCGTACACGGCGGCCATGAGCAGCAGACAGCCGATGACCCCGAGAAAGATCATCAACGGTGGCTGGGAGAGCGCGAACAGGCAGCCGCGCGGCTCTTCGGCAGGGGCATCGGTGGCGGGGACGGGCTCCCGCGAGGTATCCAGCATCTCGGGGGGATGATGGCGTACCCACGACCCCGGAAATCCCGCAACACGCCCCTTGGCAGGGGCTGTTCACCCCTTCCCGTGGATCATGGGAACGGGAATCGCCAGAAGCGGTCAGATTCCGTGCTTCTTCAGAATCGCCTCGATGTCGCTGAAGTCGTCACCGGCGGACTCGCCCGTCCTTCCGGCCTGCCCGGCCTTCGGCTTCGCCGTCACGGCGCGCGAGGGCGCCGAAGCCCCGGGGGCCACTGCTCTCGGCACGTCGGCTCCGCCGGCGCTCTCCACACGGCCGCCACGACGCCGCTCGACCGCCCTGGTGGACAGGAAGAGCAGCCAGGCCACGCCGAGAACACCGAACCCGGCCCACGCGACAGGACTGAACGCCGTGTCCGCGATCCAGTCGACGGCCCCCGTCATCACCAGGCCGAGCGGCACAAGCGCGTAGGCGGCGATACGGGCGGCGGACAGGAATCGCTTCCGGTACGCCGCGACGGCGGCGATGCCCAGGCCCGCCGCGGCCACCGCGGAGCAGATCGTCTCGGCGAGCATGCGGTCCTCCAGACCCCGGGTGATACGTCCCTTCCATCCTGCACCGAGGGGACCGCCCGGGGCCATGTCCCGAGGCCGGTATCAGGGAGATCTCCGGGTAGGCCCGGCCGGATCTCCTCCCTGGGCACCCCCTGGGGGTGCCTCGTGGGCCCTCTCCCGGTGAGGGAGACTGCTGTCATGAGCGACTCCACCACCGCACCCGCCTCCCCCGTCGTCCTGGAGGCCTGGTTCGACCTCCAGTGCCCCGACTGCTTCCAGGCCCTCGACGACGTCCGCGCGCTCCGCGAGAAGTACGGCGACCGGCTCGACGTACAGCTGCGCCACTTCCCGCTGGCGAAGCACAAGCACGCGTACGCCGCCGCCCAGGCCGCCGAGGAGGCCTTCGAGCAGGGCAAGGGCTGGGCGTACGCGGAGGCGCTGCTCGCCAGGACCGCCGACCTCGCCGACCGGGGCGAGCCGGTCCTCATGGAGGTGGCGACCGAACTCGGCCTGGACGCCGAGGAGTTCGACACCGCACTGATCGACGGCCGGCACCTGCTGACCGTCGACGCGGACGAGGCCGAGGGCAAGGCGATCAAGGTCACCGGCACGCCGACCTATGTGATCGGCGGCGAGCGCCTGGACGGCGGCCAGAGCCAGGACGGCCTGCGCGAGCGCATCGAGGAGATCGCCGACCGCCTCCTGGGGGCCTGACGCCCCGCTCCCCTACCGCAGCTCCTTGGCGCTGTTGACATGGGTGGTGCGGTAGCCGAGCGACTCGTAGAGCCGGATCGCCGGGGTGTTGCCCGCGAAGACGTGCAGTCCGAGCAGGGTGTCCCCGGCCTCCCGCGCCACCCGCTCGGCGAGCAGCATGAGCGCCCGCCCGTAGCCGCGCCCGCGCTGCTCCTCCTCGACCTCGATGTTGTACACGAAGGCCGCCCACCGCCCCGGTTCCAGTTCCATCCGGCCGGTCCACAGATGGCCGGCCGGCCGGCCGTCGCGGACGACGACGTGGATCGCGACACCGGGCGTCGCCAGGCCCTCCGGGAGGAACCTCCGGTGGCTGCCCTCGGCCTTGGCGCGGGCCTGCTCCGCGGGAACGCCCCGGTCGATCCAGCTCTGGGCGAACTGCTCCCTGGCGCGCACCTCCCACCCGACGTACTCGGCCTCGGTCATCGGCCGGACCTCGACGCCCTCCGGCAGCTCCGGCGGCTCGGCGGGCAGTTCCTTGACCATGTTCCGGCTGCGCTCGGTGTAGCCGAGCGAGCGGGCCATCCGCAGCGCCGCCGCGGAGTCGGCGGGCACCGATATCTGCACCTCGACGCAGCCCCAGCCCCGCAGCACCTCCTCGGAGGCGAGCGCCGCGACCGTGCCCCGGCCGCGTCCGCGGTCGGGCTCGTCGACCCCGAGACCGCTGATCACGCCGGAGGCGGCGCCGAATCCCGGGTCGGTGGAGAGGCGGACGGAGCCGACACGGCGGCTGTTCACGCACACGTCGTAGGTACGCGCACGGCCGCCGTCGGGCGTCTGCTGAAGCGGCTCGGCCGGCCGCAGGGTGGTGGTCATCACAGGTGTTCTACCCACCCCGGGGCCATCCGTCATCAGGTTTACCCGAGACGGGGGTCGGCGTCCGCCGCCGCCCGCTCGTCGAAGATCCGCATCGCCTTCGCGGTGAGCGGCCCGGGCGCCGGCGACAACTCGCGCCCGTCGACCCGGTGCACGGCCTGGACGTCGCGGAGGGTCGACGTCAGGAAGATCTCCTCGGCACTGTCCAGGACGTCCAGCTGCAGGTCGGCCTCCTGGGCGCCGGTCCACTCCACCGCCAGGGCGCGGGTGATGCCGGCGAGGCAGCCGGAGGAGACGGGCGGGGTAAGGAGCTGCCCGTCGACCACGACGAAGACGTTGGAGCCGGTGCCCTCGCAGAGCTGCCCCACGGTGTTGCCGAAGAGCGCCTCCGAGGCCCCCTGCTCGCGTGCCCTGGCGAGGGCGACCACGTTCTCGGCGTACGAGGTGGTCTTGAGGCCGGTGAGGGCGCCGCGCTCGTTGCGGGTCCAGGGCACGGTGATCACGGCGGTGGAGTCGGCGCGGCGGCCGGTCTCGCCGAGGGCGACGACGAGGCTGGCCCCGGCGTCGCCGCGCTCCGAGCCCAGCGGCGAGAGGCCGCCGGTGTACGTGATGCGGAGCCGCCCCAGCTCCATCGGGTTCGCCTCGAGGACGGCGGCGCAGGCGCGGCGGACCTCGTCGAGGTCCGGGGCGGGGAGGCCGAGACCCAGGGCGGAGCGGGTGAGCCGCTCCAGGTGGAGGGTCAGAGCAAACGTTTCTCCCCGGACCGCCTTGACCGTCTCGAAGATGCCGTCGCCGACGGTCAGTCCGTGGTCCAGTACGGAGACCAGGGCGGTCTCCGCGTCGTGCAGCCCGCCGTTGACCCAGAGTTTCATCGAGAAGTGGCCTTTCCGCTCGCCGCAAGGGCGCCTGACTCGTAGGCGCCCGACGCTATCGCGACGAGCCGGGCCGCCTTCAGCTCGGTCTCCTCCCACTCGCGCTCCGGGTCGGAACCCCAGGTGATCCCGGCGCCTGTGCCGAAGCGGAGCACGCCCTCGGGGCGGTCGATCCAGAAGGTCCGTATGCCGACGGCCAGCTCGGCGGTGCCCGCGTCGGCGTCGACCCATCCGACGCCTCCGCAGTACGGGCCGCGGGGGGCGGTCTCCAGGGCCTCGATGATCCGCAGGGCGCTGGACTTGGGGGCGCCGGTGACGGAGCCGGGCGGGAAGGTGGCGTCGAGCAGCTCGGGCCAGCCGGCGTCCGCGCGCAGGACGCCGGTGACGGTGGAGACGAGGTGGACGAGGCCGGGGTGCTCCTCGGTCGCGCAGAGGGCGGGGACGGCGACGGAGCCGGTCTCGCTGACGCGTCCCAGGTCGTTGCGGACCAGGTCGACGATCATCACGTTCTCGGCGTGGTCCTTGGGCAGGAGGTCGGCGACGGTGCGGCCGGTCCCCTTGATGGGGCCGGAGGTGATCAGGGCCCGTTCCCTGCGGAGGTAGAGCTCCGGGGACGCGGTGGCGACCTCCACGCCGTGGGCGGGCAGCCGGATCGTTCCGGCGTAGGGGGCGGGGTTGCCCAGGGCGAGCAGCGCGGTGAGGGCGTCGACGTCGGCGGCGGCCGGGTCCGGCAGCGGCGCGGTCAGCACCCGGCACAGGTTCGCCTGGTACACCTCGCCGCGCGCGATGTGCTCGCGCACGCGCCGGACGCCCGCGACGTACGCCTCTCGGTCGAGGGAGGACGTCCAGTCACCGGCGGCGGGCCCGCGCCAGGCGCCCGGAAGGGGCGCGGGGACGGGATCGGGCCGCACGTCGCCGAAGCGTGCGCAGGTGAGACGCCCTTCGAAGTCCGCGCAGACGGCCCAGAAGCCGGAGCTGTCGAGGGCTTCGGGGTCGTGGGTGACGTCCCGGAGGTCGGTCGCGACGAGGCCGCCGAAGCGGGCCAGAGGAGCAAGGTCGTGCACGCATCGAGTCTAGGTCCGTCGACGGAGGCGTACCGGACGGGTGCGTGGCGGCTCCGCGCCACCCGGGGGACACGGCGAGTGAACGCGGCGCGAAGCCTCGGGGACGCCGGGCCGGGCACCCGGATCGGCGCGCAGGTCAGCACGCTGCGGAAACGCGTTTTTGTGCTGGCCCAGGAATCCGCTAGAGTTCAACACGTCGCCGGGACGCGCAAGCGAAACGGAAACGACAAGCGGACGTGGCTCAGTTGGTAGAGCATCACCTTGCCAAGGTGAGGGTCGCGAGTTCGAATCTCGTCGTCCGCTCGATGTGGGGGATCTTCCCGAACCCCTGTATTCACTCCTGGTGGAGTGGCCGAGAGGCGAGGCAACGGCCTGCAAAGCCGTCTACACGGGTTCAAATCCCGTCTCCACCTCCAAGCGCG